>NZ_JBFAIF010000002.1:0-1070003 GCF_040654555.1 Nonomuraea sp. NPDC050680
AGCTCCCACCAGACTGCTGCGACAGCCCAGCGAGGAGGTCTCACACCTCCTTCGATTCCCAGCGCCTCACGGCGCACCAGCGCCTCGTGGCGCACGCCGCCCCGCTTCCGGTGCTCGGGCCTGGAGGCCCTGCGCTCCGGGTCGGGTTGCCATCGATTCACCCGGGTTGCTGCCTATGGTGGTGCCCGGCGTGGCGCAGGGGTGTTTCAGACCGACCCGCGAAGTGACCTCTGCTTCTTGTTCCCTAGCCTGGTCTCCGCTTGCAGGTTCGCAGCCAGTTCATCCAACGTCGCCCCGCAACGGACGTTGGACTGCCCGCTTGTACGGGGAACGGACTGTTTTCGAATGGCCGCCCACCCTGCGGCCATGTCGTGAACCTGCCACTCCGGGTACTCGGCGATCAACTTCGCCAAGGTCATGGGCATGGTCGCACTCCCGCGACCGGCGTACAGAGTGGCTGAGACTCCCGAAGCCGGGCGTAGCAGAGAGCGATTCGGTGGGCGGCCCGAGTGGGCTCGGTGGAGGAGTGCCAGGCGTAGATGACTCGCTGTCGTCCCGCATCCAAAGCTGATCGCCACCAGTACCGCGTGCCGTGATACCAGACGACCGGTCCGACCCAGACGGACACCAGCGCAAGCGTGCCACTGCGCAGGATCTCCTTCACTGAGGGCTCGCTTCCGTGAATTCCGGGCGCAGACTGCGGATCGTCTCCGAGAGGGGGTGGCGTCGTTGCAGGTCCGCGTAGCGGAAGGCGACCCGGCGCGCGGCTCTCGACGGTTCGATGGCCGGATGGCGGGCGTACAGCACCCGTTTGCGGCGGTCGTCCCAGCCTGCCCGCCACCAGTACCAATCGCCGTCGCACCAGACGACGAGCCCGACCCACACGGACACCAGGCTCAGGCCGTAGCCGTCATGCACGTCTGCAGACACGCCATGAGCGGCGAGGGCGTCGGCCAGGGCGTCGGCGGCGTGCTTCTCTGGCGTGGGGTGTCGGTTCGGCGGTTGCATGAGTGGCCTCCCATCAGGTACGGCAGTGACGTAGCGTGACGGTATGTGTCGGCTGAGCTGTGAGGCCGGAAAGAAATTCAGGGGTCCGTCGTAGGCATCCGATGAGGATGAGGTGCATGCGAGGAATGACCAGCAATCTGTCCATCGGCCAGCGCGTGGCCTGGTACCGGCGACGGCGTGGAATGTCTCAAGACGTATTGGCCGGGCTGGTGGGACGGACCACCGATTGGCTGAGCAAGGTGGAGAACGACCGCATCACCTTGGACCGTCTGTCCGTCATCAAGTCCCTGGCGAGCGCGTTGGACGTGTCCCTCGGTGATCTACTGGCCGAGCCACACCTGTTCGAGTGGACGGACGGAAGCGGCGGTCAGACCATCCCCGCACTGCGCGCCGCGATCACGGACTATCGGCAACTCTCGCCGATGGCCGGGCTCGTGGAGAACGCGGAACCCTCCGGGCACGCCGACCTGCGACGTGCTCTTGCCGAGGTATGGCGGGCGTACCAGGGCGCCCGGTACAGCTACGTGATACGGACTCTGCCTGGACTCCTCGGGGAGGCGCATCATGCCGCGCGCGTTGCGAACGGTGACGCGCGCATGGAGGCATCGGGAGTGCTTGGGCAGGTCTACCACGCCGCTGCCAGCATCCTTAGCAAGGTTGGTGAGGCTGATCTCGCGTGGATCGCCGCCGAGCGCGGCCTGTCCTTTGCGCGGGAGTCCGGTGATCAGCTCGTTACGGCCTCCTTGCTTCGCTCCGTGACCCACGCCCTTCTGTCCAACGGCCGTTACAAGGCAGCCAAGCAGCTCACGATGGACGCCGCCGACCTGCTGTCTCCTGACCTCCCGCACGCCAAGGCTGAGCTGCTTTCGGTGTACGGCACGCTGTACCTCGCTGGGTCGATGGCGGCGGCGCGAGACGACGACCGCAGCACGACACGCGCGTTCCTCGCCGAGGCACAGGAAGCGGCGGTGCGGCTCGGCAGTGACGCCAACCATGTCTGGACCGCGTTCGGGCCGACGAATGTCCGTATCCATCAGGTGGCCACGGCGATCGAGCTGGGAGACATCCAGGTGGCTGTGGAGATCGGGCCGAAGCTGGATACCAGTGGGCTTCCGATCGAACGTCGCGCTCGTCATGGCCTGGCCATGGCGCATGCCTTGAGCCTGTGGAACCGTACCGACGACGCGATGGCCGCGCTGTTGGAAGCCGAGACCATCGCGCCTGAGCAGGTCCGCCATCACTACCTCAGCCGTCAGCTCACGATGTCATGGATCAGAAGGCAGAAGGGCAAGCCCAGCTTTCAACTCGCAGCTCTGGCCCGGCGACTGCATATCGTGTGAAGGCAGTCTTCGTGGCGTAAGGTCGGGCTGTGAACGATCAGGAAGCTCCGCCGTTCGCCCAGGCCCGTGCCGCCGCTGGCGCACTGTTCTTCGATGACAGTGGTCGTGTGCTTCTCGTTCGTCCTACGTACAAGCCGTCCATGGACATTCCGGGCGGGTACGTCGAGCCGGGGGAGACCCCGTACGAGGCGTGCATTCGAGAGGTGCAAGAGGAGCTGGGCATTCAGCCGGCCATCGGTCGCCTCCTCGCGGTCGATTGGGCGCCTCTCCCGAAGGAGGGCGACAAGGTCCTGTTCGTGTTCGACGGCGGCACCTTGGACGGCGAGTTGCTCAAGCAGATCAGGTTCGTTGACAAGGAGCTGAGCGCCTACGAGTTTCATCCCGTCGAGGAACTGGACGGGTTGTTGATCGAGCGGCTTGCTCGTCGTGTCAAGGCCGCCGCCACTGCACGCGAGCTTGGCAGGACCGTCTATCTGGAGCACGGCCAGGCCGTTCCCACTGAGTGACCATCTGAGTGACAACGGCTCAGGACGAGCGTGGACGGTCGAGGACCAGGGCGGAACGTTCGCCGAGGTGGGACCCCGATTCACCCGAGGTCCCACCTTCTCGCGGCGAGCCTTACAAGCGAGGGGTCACTGGTTCGAACCCAGTACCGCCCACCTCCATCAAGAAACCCCGCAGCGATCACGCTGCGGACCTCTCATGCCATTGGCTCGCGCAGGCGAGCACACGCCAGTTTCGTCGTCATCGACGAGACTGGCCTGATCAGTCGTCGTCCAACTGGACATCAGCGGCCATCTTGTCTCGCTGGGCGTAGGCGTACCGGCGTGCAAGAACATCAGCATCCCGCTACTCCGAGAGTTTCCGGTAGGTGGTGGGCCGTCCTTGGCCCCCCAGTTGCTCAACGAGCCCCCTCGATCTCAGTTCGCGGAGTGCCTTGCGGATATTGGGTGCGGACAGGTTCAGTTCCTGCTTGAGGTCAGCGACACTGCGTGTCCCGGCCACCAAGGTGTCGTAGACGCGTAGCTCCGTCTCGTTCAGGTCGTCGCCCGGGCGGATGATGGGAAGTGTCTGCCGCCGTAGGACGACAGTGAATCGGATGGCGGCGTCGATGTAATGCGCAGGTGGAAGTCCGGCCTCTGCCAGGGCATCAGCCACGATCGGAATGCCGGTTGCCAGCGCCTCGATCACTCGCGCGCCTGTTTCTGGCGTGCGAGCGTGTTGGCAGATCGCAACGAGTCGCGCATTGCGTGCTGAGGTGACGGCATCCCGGCCGAGCCGGTCGACCGTGATGCCGTACAGGCCGCCCGGGTTGGAGACGATCAGCCGGTCACGACGGAGTCGAACCTCCACGGCCATGCCGGCCGACCAATGATCGAGGTCGCGATGGAGAAGAGCGTTCGCGATGATCTCGCGAAATGCGATGTATGGATAGGCTGGCTGATCACGAACAGTCCCGTCCGGCGCCGACACGACGCTGGTGTCAAAGGTTCGCCGTGCCCAGTTCAGTGCCTCTTCCAGCATCCGTGGAATGGCCCCAGTGATCGTTGTCTGATTCCGAGCCCGCGAACCTACAGGATCGGTCGGCAAGGGCTCTGCCGAAGCCTGGATGACGAAGCGCGGAAACCACTCCTGTGGATGAACTCCCAGGGTCAACACTCCTGCGACGGTCGGAGTGCCGTCGGGCAGGGTAACTCCGGCACGCCGTAGCAACTCGGCATCGTCAGGAAAACGGCCCAGGCCGTGGGAATCCCGTTCGCGGACCGAACGGAGGAACGCTGCGACAAGGTCGCTGTCCAGGTCCTCGCGGGTGGCACCTGGCACGGGCCGCCGGTCGAAGAGCGGCGGCTTCCGGGCAGCGAGGAATGCCTGCTCTTCCAAATCCGACAGTGGGAAGTCCCCGTCGTACCCCCGCATGTATGCCGTACCCGACGCCGTGATCCGACACGGCTTGGCCGACGGATCGCATTCATGCACCCTGGCGACGCTGACCGGTGCCCCATCCACCTCCGCGTCGCTGATCGTGAGCTGGACAGGCGGCGAGAACGAGCGCGCCTTGTGAGCGAGGCCCTGCTTGAGAGCTTGTGGATCTGAAAGCTGTACTGGACGAAAGCCGGTGGCCTCGTCGAGGCCGAGGATGATCGTCCCGCCGCCTGGATGGTTTGCCAGCGCGCTCAGAGTTGAGGCGAGCGACTGAGGCAACCCTCCTGCCGCCGACTTGACCTCGACATCGTCGTAGTCGCCTCCGGCCGTGCGGAGACGTGCGACCAACTCGTTCAGCTCTGGCTCATAGGTAAAGGTAACCGTGCGCTGGTTACATTTACTCGGGTTCTGGTTACATTTCGCATCTGGGCCAAGCGTTTCTGGGGCGGCGGCGCGGTGCGCCGCCGTGCCCCCGGCCCTCCGCTCGCCGTCCGGGCGTGCGGTCTGGGGGCCGGTCCCGGACGGCGGCGGGACACCGGGCCGGGCAACGCACGCCAACTGGAGGAATGTGCCGTCACGGATCGCGTCTTGAACACCGTGCCATTGCCGTGCCGTTCGACGGCGAGCCGCGACTCCAGAGAGTGATCCGAAGTGCTGGTGAGGTGGGCGAAGAGCATGATCTGATCACCGTGCAATTAGCGTGCCTTCAGGTGGCATCCGAGCTGGTCAGTGGGAGGGCGGCTAGGTAGACCCGCAGGTCAGCGCCCGAAAGTAGCGATCTTGGCTCCTTGCGAGCGAAGAGCCGCTGGTTCGAACCCAGTACCGCCCACCAGCGAAAAGCCCCGTCTCCGATGATGGAAACGGGGCGTGAGTGACATGCTGACGGCTATGCCTCTTCAGCCATGGGGAAGAGGCGGTCCATCGCAGTCGCGGCGGCTGTTGTGGGCGGTCATCTTCGAGCCGTTCAGATCTGCTCCCTCCATTGAGCCATCAACCCGACTGTCACATCCGGCCATTCATGCTGGAGGTCCGCCAGGGTTCTTTCTACGGCAGGCGTATCAACTCGTTGAGTCGGATCTGGTTGCCGACCAGCGGCAGTTGGGTTTGCGGCTTGTTGCCGATCACCAGCGGCCGCATCATCTCGATAGCACCGCCCGTGCTCGCTCCGTCCTCGTGGGACATGATGTGGCAGTGCCAGACGGATGACCCACCGACGGTGAACTTGGTCGCCCAGACGGTGATGAAGTCGGGCGGGGACACGAAGGTTTCCTTCGGGCCGGTTTCGTAAGGAGCCGGTGGCACGAACTGTCCGATCTCCAACGGTACCTGGTTGCCGGTCTCAGGGTCGGGGTCGCTCCACTTGGTGACGGGCCAACGGCCGATCAGCCGCATTTCGACGAGATGCAGGTGGATCGGATGAGCGTCTGGGCTGTGGTTGCGCATGGCCCATGCCTCGGTCGAGTTCAGCTGCGGTGTCTCGGTGGCCGTGTTGGCCGGCCCGTAGTTGAGCAACTGGACCTTGTCCCCGAGCTGCGGGGCGCCGGGGATGACCTCACCGGCCTGAACGGTCCGCAGTCTGGCTTTGACGAGGAGGGCGGCAGGTGGGAGCTGGTTGTTGGTCTCCGGCAGCGCACCTGGAACTCGGGAGCGGTCTGGCCACCTGGTCGAAGGGCCAACGTCGAACCGCATGAGCTGCGGAATTCCAGCCCCAGTGGGATCGACGCCATCCAGCGCGCCGAAGGGCGCTGGAGCGTTGTTGGCCAGCACCCAGTTCTGTGAACGGTGGCCGGTGAAGTCGATGACCACCTTGTACCGCTCGCCTGGGGCGACAAGTAGCTCGTTGACCACAGCGGGGTGAAGCAGGTACCCCGAGTCGCCGGCCACCACGGTCATCTTGGGAGCAGAGGTCGTCGAGCCGCTGGTCTGCCTCAGGCTCAGGCGGTAGAAGCGGGAATCTGATGCATTGATGAAGGTAAAGGTGTAACGCCGCGGTTCCACGGTCTGCTTCGGGGCGACAATGCCGTTGACCACCGGGAGGTCGCCGAAGAATTCGGGATCGGCGTGGCTGTAGCACAGCGTCTTGTCGGGGTTGAAGGACTTGTCCTGCAGCGCGTAAGCCTTGGCGAAGGCGCCGGTGGGCAGGCCGAACCGGAGCTCCCGCTGGTCGGTGTTGGGCATGAACCCTGCCAGCCCCTCGTACGCGTGGTACGAGGTCTGCGCCTCAATGTGATCGTGGTACCACAGGGGTGCTGCGGCCTGGTTGTTCGGATAGTGCTGGGTCTGCGAGCCGCCGGGTGGGACTTCCACTCCGATGGGCGCGGGTGCTCCGTCGCTTTCTGGCGGCTGCAGGCCGCCGTGACGGTGCAAAGTGAGCGTGTTGTCGTTGTTCGGCTGGTCGAACGGGAATATCGGGGTTCCCGCCGCCGGCAAGGCGTTGATCACCTTTACGTCGACCGGCCGGTTCTCTCGCGTGACGATCGTCGGGCCGAGGAAGTCCATCTTGACGCCACCCCCACCCCCGCTGCCGCTGGCGCTGCCGCTGGCGCTGCTGCTGGCGCTGGCGCTGCTGTGGCCGCTGCCGCTGCTGCTGGCACTGCTGCTGCTGTTGCCGCCTCTGCCGCCGCCACCGGAAGCGCTGTAACCCAGTGTGGTTACTTCAGGCCAGTCGTTCGATGGAGAGAACGAATGCCTGCCCACATGTGCGGTGAGGGTGTAATGATCGCGGCCGTTGTGGGTGCTGTCAGGCGTCGCCACCTTAGGCTGCGGGACCTCATCCTGGTAGAACTCCACCTTCGGCGATGGGCCGCATTCTGTGGATGGCTGCGCGGCCTGCCCGGTCGAGAATCCGGCAGCAACTGGCGGTACGGCCCAGACCGGCGACCCGGTGCCCACCATCGCCACACTGGTGAGCCCCACCACCAGACTCACCCGTAGTGGACGTTTGGCAGGTCGCCAGACCTGTAGATGCGCTGTCGTGTTGAGCAAAGTACTTCCCCCGTAGGCGCGAGCATGTCCGCAGAGCTTCGATGGCGGCCGCTGATCGTCAGGCCGCGTCGCTGATCTGATTTTGGGCAGCAGCAGGCATGGCGCGTCCACGCAACGCCGGGGAACTTGAGCGATCTACCAGATATGACCGTCTTGGTGTCGCCCGTTTGCCGGGCGACCGTGGTCGGCGGCGTACGCGGCAAATACCTCCGCGGGTGTTCCATCCGTGTGGAGGAAACGCTGGTCAAGGATGGTGGCAAGGTCTTCCAACGCACCAGCGAGCAAGGCGGCCATCAGACGCACATCCGCTCGTCGGGCTGCCTGCCCGCGCTGGGCGAGGTGAGTGGCATAGCCGATCGTGGCCGCCAGAGACGAGTGGTCCTCACCGTCATGGAAGTAGTACGCCTCGGCGTACTGGGTGAAGTCGATACGGACACGTACCACCTCGGTGGCCAGGCTTCCCAGCAATGACGCACCTGCGGCGCAGTCGAGCTGCCGCATGGACGGGTCTGAGCGGTACAGCAGTGCCAACCGGATCGCGAGCACCCGTCGGCGGGTCAGCGTCGGATAGATCTCCAGCACCCAGGAGACGGTGGCTGTCAGGAGGACGAAGCCGATGATGGCTTCCAGGGGCGAGGCCACGCGGAGCCACCCTTCGGCGGGCACGATGTCTCCGAGCCCGAGGGTGGCCACCATGACGAGCGACAGGTAGACGGAGTTGAGCGATTCCGGCTCCTGCGACAGTCCGGAACCGGGTGCGAAGGCGAACGCCTCCGGCATGTGGGGCCAGTAGACGATGGCCCAGCCCAGGATGATGGTGACGGCCCACATGCCGACCACCGTCACCATGGCGAGCGGACCGACGAGCCCCACCACACGCCTGCGCGCTCGGAGATGCCGGGCCAGCTTCCACAACGCAGCCATGACAAGTCGGCTCAGACCTCCGTGGCGGGTGGGGTGCCAGAGCGTGTGGAAGAGATCTCGCAGGGCGGCCATGATGAGCGTGGCCCCGAGCAGCGAGACCAACCACCCCATTCATCTCTCCCGCGGTGAGTGTCCTGTGGAGCGGCGAGGCGACCCGGGCAGCCAAGGCCGGGGCGATCTGCCGCCCGGGCCGGGCCGCGCTTGGAGCCTAGGCCGCAGTCACCGCTGGTGAACGCAGACTCGCCGTATCGGAGGTGCAACCAGGTTGTCCAAGTGGCAGAACGAGTACGTGTCCGCCAGATCGATGACGACGAGGGGCAGGGTCTGCTGCGGATCACCCGACCAGTGATGATCTCTCACGCTAGGAGGCTGGGCGGACAGAAGCGCGAGCCGAACCACAGGTGGCTCGTGCCGGTATTCCCCAAGGAACTCTGCCGCGGCGCGCCGTGCCCGAACGGGAGGCTCGGGGACGCAGATCACCGAGGGCGGTTGCCCTTCTTTTTACGGCTGGCCGGTACGGCCCGGCGGGCGGAGCCATTCTTGGCGGATATTTGTGCCTGTCGCTGTGCCGGTTTCTCCGCAGGGGAGGCGGGGGTACGGCCTCGTGAGCTGTTCACTGTCCGGCCGCGGACGATGCCGATGAAATCTTCCACCAGGTCAGTGGTCGCGTCCTTGGGCCAGGCCAGCGCTACCTGAGACTGCGGCGCGTCCGGTACCGGCCGGTACGTGAGGTCCTTTCGGTGGTGGAGGCGGGCCAGCGACTGGGGAACCAGGAGCAGTCCAGTGCCGGCCGCTACCAGCTCGACCGCGTTCGCCGTCGTGGGCGGGCGGGTGAACGTGGGTAGCCCGGGCCGGGCCGTCCACTCGATGGTGTCGTCCAGAGGGTGCAGCACCTCGTCGTCGGTCAGGTCGGCGAGGGCCACCTCGTCGGCGGCGGTCACCGCGTGGTCCTTGGGCGCCACGACCACCGTGGTCTCCACGTAGAGAGGAATCACGCTGAGCCCGTCACGGTCGATCGGCAGCCGGACGAATCCGGCGTCGGCGCCGCCGTCCCGCAGGAGTCCCACCACCTCGTCGGCGGGCACCGCGACGAGGGTGATCGGCACGCCGGGTATCCTCTCGGTCCAGACGTTGACCCACTTCGCGGGTGTCACCCCAGGCACGTACGCCAGCCGGAACACCCTGCCGGTCTCCCCATCAGTCACTTCCACAGACTACCGATGTCCGGGGAACCCGTTCCGACTGACTACGCTTGGCGCCATGACCTCGTCCAAATCGAAGACCATCCAGACGATGAAGCCCGAGACGGCGGCCAAGAAGCTGGGTGTCCTCCTTTCGGCCACTCCCGCCGAGTTCCAGGCGGGCGTCGTCTCCAGGGACGAGCTGAACGAGTTGCAGTCGACGCCGCCCGCCTGGCTCGCTGACCTGCGCCGCAACGGCCCGCATCCCAAGCAGGTCGTCGCCGCGAAGCTCGGGGTCTCCATTTCCGGCCTGACCAGGGGCGGGATCACCGAGCCGCTCACCACCGCTGAGATCGATGCGTTGAAAGCGGAGAACCCAGCGTGGCTGGAGCGGGAGCGGTCCGTCCAGGCTGAGGCCCGCAAAGAAGCACTCCGGCTCAAGCAACGCTAGACAGACCGGCTGATCGGCTATGGTCACCGGCCGTGAGGATTCTCATCGTCGGTGGTAGTGGGTTTCTCGGCCGTGAGCTGGCTCGGCAGTGTTCGCTGGGTGGGCATGAGGTCGCCGCGACGTACCTGACCCGGCCTGGAGAGATCGCCGGCGTTGAGTGGTTGCCGCTCGATGTGCGCCGGCGCGAGGACGTCGAGGTACTGGTCGGCGCCTTCCGGCCGGAGGTGGTCATCAACGCCGCGTACCGGCAGGCGGATTGGACGACCACGGCGATCGGCGCCGTGAATGTGGCTCTCGCCGTCTCCATGGTGGGTGGGCGCCTCGTCCATGTGTCCAGCGACGCGGTCTTCTCCGGCGCCGCGATTCGGTATGACGAGACGTGCCTCCCTGACCCGATCAGCCCGTACGGCGCGGCCAAAGCCGCCGCGGAGACAGCGGTGAGCGCGGTCGTGCCGGCTGCGGTGATAGCCCGGACATCCTTGATCATTGGCGACGGTGACTCCCCGCACGAGGTCCTGGTGCATGCATTGGCCACCGGGAGGGCGGGAGGAGTGTTGTTCACCGATGACGTGCGGTGTCCCGTGCATGTACGTGACCTTGCCGCGGCGCTCTTGGAGCTCGCCGCAGCTGAGTATCGAGGTGTCCATCATGTCGCTGGAGCTGATGCGGTGAGCCGATACGAGCTTGGGGTGCTCATCGCTCGTCGCGATGGCCTGGACGCGGACCACCACTTGCCTTCGGGTCGGCGGGCGGACACCAAGTTGCCCGGCCCGCTAGACGTGCGCCTGGACTGCGCCATGACACAGCGGCGGTTGCACACCGAGTTGCGCGGCGCCCGGCAATTTCTGGGTGACGGTTAGTGAGGGTGGCGGCCAGTACGCAGGTCGGCTGACATCCCGAATGTTTCCACGGCCTCAGTCGTCGAGCAGCTGCCATGCGGTGAGGGCGAGCCTGGCTCGTATCAGGCCGGTGGGCTCGGTGAGTTCGATGTCCAGGGTCTTGCCGAGCCGTTCGAGCCGGCGGGCGACGCTGCTGTGGTGCAGGTGGAGAAGGTCGGCGGCCCGGCGCAGCGAGCCGGTGGCGCAGTAGGCGTCCAGCGTCTCCAGATCTTCCGGGTGACCGGCGGCGATCGCGGTCACGTCAGTGCCCCTGGTGAACTGGCCTCCGCGTTCGTGGTGCCGTTGGTGTCGCTGATCTACTTGTTCACTATCAACTGGCGGGTGACGCTGATCCCGGTGGTGCTGGCGGTGGCGCTGGCCCTTTTGATGATGACCCCGGCCTGGTCGCGCGAGTAGGAGGAGTTCGATGCGGCTATGGGACGGATGCCAGTTCCGTCGTGGAGTTGGAGCAGGGGATCGCGGTGGTCAAGGCGTTCGGTGGGTCGGGCGCGCGGACAGCGCTGTTGCGCGGTATGTATCCCGGCTCGGCGATCATCTGGCCCATTTGCCCCTTGGTCGGTACAGCGCCGACCGGGTTGGCGAGGTGTCCATCATGGCCGGCGCGGCCTCCTGCAGATGATGAGCGTGGCGGCGCATCTGCTGGCACCGTCCATCTCCGCCTATGTAATCCTCCTGACTATCGTCATCGTGATGCTCGCCTTCGATTGGCGCATGAGGCTCCCAACCAGGCGAAGACCACTCGGGTAGTAGCTCCGCCATGAGCGAGCGAAGCCGTACCCGAGCGACCTATCCGACGCCCGCTGGGCGTTAATCGAACGCCCGCTGGGCGTTAATCGAACGCCCGCTGGGCGTTAATCGAACGCCCGCTGGGCGTTAATCGAACCCATCTTAACCGCCTGGCGCCAAGCTCGACTGGCCAGCCCGCCTCGGGTGAATTGTGGGACGTCTTCAACGCGATCCTGTATATCAACCAAACGGGAATCGCCTGGAAATACCTGTCCGTCGTACAGCACCGTCTACGCCTACTACGCAGCCTGGCTGGACGAGTAAATCTTCGCCCAGCTCAACTACGAGCTGACCGGCCTGGCCCGTGTCAAACAAAGCCGAACCAACCGCGTACGTGATGGACACCCAGAGTGTGAAGATCTCCACCAACGTGCCCTTCCCCAGCCAAGGGGTCCCGGTAGCAATGAAGAAATTTCCCACTGATATAGCGCCGGCCTGCGGTGATATAGAGACTCTGTGATCGAGGTCTCGGTTCGCTGACGGTGCGGTCCGTGAGCGACGACAAACCGGAGGTCAGGTACGGCGCGGGCCGTCGGCCGCTGTGGATGTGCGGGATCGGGACGCTGAAGTTATCCGGATGGTGCTGCACAAAGCGGGACGGCGGGAGTTCAGCGAACGCCATGACGGGTTCGTCGTCGAGGGCGGGGACGATGCGGCGCCGTTCCTGAACGCCTGCACCGAGGAGGCTGAAGGTTCCGCGCCGGAGCTCACGCGGTATCGGGTCGATCTGGTGAAGGCCAGGTTAGGAGTCGAGCCCGACCCAACGATGATCAGGTGCTACCGGTGTGGAATAGCTCGTGACCCGGTGGTCTACCTGGTGGCGTGGGGATCAGCGGGTACGGCGACGCTGGACGGGGTTGGCTTCGGCGGTGGTGCGGGTGGATAGACTCTCGAAGATCATAATTTGCGGAGGTGCAGGTGGACGAGCCGGTGACGGCGGAGGTGGGCGAGGACGGGCTGCTGGCCGCCCTCCACATCGACCCGCGGGCCATGCGGCTCGGCTCGACGGAGCTGGCCAGACGGGTTGTGGAGGTCGTGCGCGCCGCGCAGCGTGGGTACGAGCAGCCGCCCCGGGACTCCCCCGGCCTCGACGCACTCCTCCAGCGGCTGGACGAGTTGGAGGCTCAGGCGGACAGGGACTTCGATTACGTGAACAGCAGGCTTGACGACACTCTCAGGAGGATCACGGAATGACCGAGATCTCGACCGGGATAACGATCGACGCCAGCGGGCGGGCCTCCTCGGGGCGGGCGTTCGGCGCGCTGGCCGATGAGTACTCCGGGCTCGCCGGAGGGTGGGGCCGAGGTGAGACGCCGCTGCCGTACGAGGAGTTCTCGGTCGGCTACCACGAGCTCACGGCCGGCCTCCGCGCCGCTTGCGAAGGGCTGTCCGGCTCGCTCGACCAGGCCGGAACGGGACAGGTCGCCATGGCCGCCGTCAATACGAGCACAGAACTCGCCAACTCGCGTGGGCGGGGCGTGTGACGGAACAGGCATTGGCGGCCGGGCTGGCGCTGCTCGGCGTCCCGCCACTGCCCGACCTGGACGGCGTCGACAGGCACATCGCCGATCTGGACGCGGCGGCCGCCCATCACCGGGAACTCGCCGCGGAGAGCGGACGCGCCCACCGGCTGGCCGGGGCAAACAGCGGGCCGGCCGCCGACGCGGTGGACGACCATGTGAACGGCCGCGACGGCATCGCCCTCACTGCGGGCGACCTCGCCGACCGCCTCTCCAACGTGGCCGGCATGTTGCGAGTCGCCAGGGAAACGCTGGTCTGGGTGGGCGGTCTGCTGGCCGGGCTGGCCGCCCTCGCTGTGGCGGCCATCGCGTACGCGCCCCACCTGCTGCCCCGGCTGAGAGCCATCGCCGTCAGAGTCTCTGCCAGGCTGCGCGAGATCACCGCCCGCCTCGGGGCGCTGATGCGCGGCATGTCCACGACCCTGACCAACCGCAGGGTCGACAAAGTCGCCGACCGCTTCCACGATGCGTGGCGCGCTCCGCGCAAGCTGCCCGGCGGCACGTATGAGCCGAGGGTGAAGACCACCAGCGACCCGTCCTGGATCAAGAAGCACGACACCGACCAGGTCGACATAGCCAACACGCGCTATCGCGACCTGCCAGCCGACTGGAAACGCGAGAACCAGGAGTCCGCGCGCATCGGGGTACAGCTCGTCGACGAGGCGCGGACGAGCGGCGTGGACGTCAGAAGCGAGCGGTTCATGGAGGAGGCGAGCTCGGTGGTGCACGACAAGTGGCTCGTCCGCAACCGGGACTGGGCCCCCGAAGAGCAGCGCCGCCCCTACGAACTGCTCTCCGAGGCCGAAAAGGAGAAGGATCGCGACGTCATCCGTATGGTCCTCGGGATCTAGCGGGCCGGATGCCACGACGGCCGCTACGCCGATTTCTGGAGTATTTCCCTGCTCGGGCCGCGCGCAATAATTTACCGCCAAGGCGATGATGTGAAATTTATCGCCAAGCGGCCATTGCAATTATTCCCGGTTCCTGGACGGAAGCCGGGACCGCCGCCGAAGGCCTCAGCGCAGCTGGTCGGGGGTCGCCGTCAGGCCGTAGTAGACGCGTGGGGCGCCGTCCAGCCGGACCACGACCTTGCCGTCGCGGGCGGTGAGCAGGCGTTCCCTGCCGAGGCAGTCGAGCTCCCGCACCGAGCGCCCGGCGGCGGCCACCTTCAGCTCCGTCTTGGTCGGCCAGTCGTCCACCCACGGTTCCGGCGCGGCGAACCACGTGGCGCCCGGCGCGTGATCGGTGTTGAGCAGGTACCCGTCCTTCCTGCTCCACAGGATCGAGACGGGACCTTCCGGCGTGCTGAACAGCAGTCCCTTCAGATCGGGGTCGGCCGGCTTCAGCCACCGTACGAACGTCGCCCGGTCCAGGACCTGCGCGGCCGTGGCGTAGGCGAGCATGGACGGCTTGGCGCTGAGGTCGCGGTTCATGAGCCCGTAGTGGTACTCGGGATTGGCCGGGTCGGCCATCTGCGGCTTGCCCAGGACGCTGTCGTGCAGCTGGTACCAGTTCACGCAGTTCACCCCCTCGGCCTTGGCCAGTGCCAGGGTGAGCAGGACGTTCTCCGCGGCCTGCCGGTAGGTGTCGTGCCACCAGCTGTTCGGCTTCGTGCAGGCGTAGGCCTCGGTCAGCCACAGCTCCTTGTGCCCGTACTCCGCGATCGTCTCGCGGGCCTTGCGCAGGCCGCCGAGGAAGTTCCAGTAGGAGCCGTTGGCGCCCTGCGTCCACTCCTCGGGAGGCGGCGCGTAGTCCGGCGTGAAGTTGCCCCGGCCCGGGTGGAAGGCGAACCCGTCGATGAGGTCCCAGCCGCCGGCGTCGTGGAAGTTCTTGGTCCAGACGTGATCCATGCCGGCCAGGCCGGCGTTGAGCACCTTGGTGGGCGCTCCCGCGGCGGTCAGCCGGTCGCGTACCGGGCGTAATCCATCCCGCACGTAGGCGGCGGCGGTCTCGCCGCTCATCCACGGCTTGTTCACCTCGTTGGCGACCTCGAAATAGTCGGCACCCGACCCGATCGCCTTCTGCGTGTTCGTGTCGGCCCAGGCGGCGACCTCGGCGGCCGTTCCGCCCAGGGGGATCCCGGCGAGTTCGATGTTGTGACTGATCCCCGCCGCGTCGAGGGCGGCGGGCGGCAGGCCCGGCCCGCCGTCGTAGGAGATGCGGACGCGCTGGATGCCTATGCGCCGCATCAGTCCCACGACGGCGGCGGTGTCGGGCTTGAGCAGCCAGGGGTAGTTGGCGATGCCGAACATGCTGTCGGCGCCGGCCTGATAGGTGTGCGGCGGCAGGACGGCGAGGTTGGTGCGGGCGAACGCGCTGTCGGTGCCCGCGGTGGCGCGTACCTCGGTGAACACGATCCCGCGGGGCGGCGAGGTGAGGGTGAAGGTCTGCCGCCACGCGGCTCCCGCCGCGACCGTGCCGGTCACGCTGCCGCCGGCCAGCGTCTTGCCGTCGAAGTCGCGGGCCCACCACGACAGCTTCACGCTGCGGGCGGCGCTTCCCCCGTTGGCCACCTCCGCGTGCAGGGCCATGGCCTGGCCGCCGGCGTCCCAGAGGGAGAAGGGCTGGTCGGTCCAGACCTCCACACCGAGGGGCAGGCCCGCGCCCATGGTGCCGCCCGCGGCCGGTCGCATCGAGCCGAGCACGAGGTCGGCCTCCGTCACGGCCGCGCTCGCGGTTCCGGTGCCCGGGGCGTGGATCCAGGTGGCGTTGGTCCAGGCGGGGGTGGTGGTGGCCAGCCGGAAGTAGGCGCGGGTGTCGGCCCAGGTCTCCTGGTAGACGACCCCGGCATTGCTTTCGTACGGAACTCCGCCCCCGGCGTCGCGGTTCCACGTCGTCAGCGCGGCGAAGGACTCGGGCGCCGAGGGTGAGACGACGGCGCGGCCGAGCATGAAACCGGCCGGGATCAGCGTGGTCGAGCCGCCGACCTCCCAGCGGAGCTTCGCGCGGTTCGGCGCGACGCCGAAGACGCCGCGGACGGTGATTCCGCCGGCCGCGCTGGGGAGCGTGTAGTCGACCTGGATGGCCTGCGTGCCGTCCTGGAGCGTGACGAGCGACGGCGTTCCGCCGGTGGTGCGCTGGATGCCGGTGACCGAGTCCTTGGTCATGAACCCGGTGAGGCTGACCCGTTCGACGCCGACGCCGTCGCGGACGGTGATGCCTCCGTCGGTGCCGGCGGTCAGCGTGATGCCGTCGGCGGAGATCGAAGGGGTATCGGCCTGGGCCGGTGCGGTGGGAAGCAGGGCTCCCGCGAGCCCGGCGGCTACGGCTCCGCCGAGGAAGCGGCGTCGGGGGATGTCAGACATGAAGATCTCTTCCCTGTCGACCTAATGCGGATTAGGGAGATGTGTACTCCGCCCCGAACGAGAGTGTCAAGGGTGCTTTGTGCGCATCACGTAATCTGGCGGTAACGCCTTGACACCTCCACCTAATGCGGATTAGATGCCACCTAATCCGCATTAGGTAGAGGAGCAGCCATGGATGTATCAGCCTCCAGGAAGTGGATGGCGGGGGCGCTCGTGCTCGCCGCCGCAACGGCGGGCTGCGCGTCCGGCTCGTCGGGTGAGGACTCGGGCACGACCACCATCACCGTGGCGGGCATGCCTCCCACCACCGCCGCCAAGACCCGCAAGCAGTTCCTCGACGCGGTCGCCGCGTTCGAGAAGGCCAACCCTGCCATCAAGATCAAACCGACCGACACGCAGTGGGACGCCAGGACGTTCGCGACCAGGCTGGCCGGTGGAAACGCGGAGACGGTGCTGACCGTGCCGCTCACCGAGCCGCCGGGGCTCATCGCCCGGCGCCAGGTCGCCGACCTCAGCGCCGAGATCAAGAGCCTGCCGCACGCCGGAGACTTCGACCCCCGCGCGCTGGCCCCCGCGACCGGCGCGGACGGCAAGGTCTACGGCCTGCCCGTCACCGAGTACGCCCTGGGCCTGGTCTACAACCGCGCCCTGTTCACCAAGGCGGGGCTCGACCCGGACCAGCCGCCGGCCACGTGGGACGAGGTCAGGGCGGCGGCCAAGAAGATCGCCGGGACGGGAGTGGCCGGCTACACCCAGATGACGGTCAAGAACACCGGCGGCTGGATCCTGACCGCGATGACCTACTCCTTCGGCGGGCGGATGGAGAAGCAGGAGGGCGACAGGTATGTCTCCTCGCTCCTGGACGGCCCGGCGGAGCAGGCGCTGCGGCACCTGTCCGCGATGCGCTGGCAGGACGACTCCATGGGCGCCAACCAGCTGCGCACCCAGCAGGACGCGGAGCGCGACTTCGCGGCCGGCAAGATCGGCATGTTGATCGGCACCGTGAACAGCTACAACCGCTACACCACCCTCTACTCCGGCAAGCCGGACGACTTCGGCATCGCGGCGCTGCCGCAGCAGGGCGCGGGCAAGGCGACGCTGCTGGGCGGGCTGGTGGCGGCCGTCAAC
This sequence comes from Nonomuraea sp. NPDC050680, assembly GCF_040654555.1. Classification (NCBI taxonomy): domain Bacteria; kingdom Bacillati; phylum Actinomycetota; class Actinomycetes; order Streptosporangiales; family Streptosporangiaceae; genus Nonomuraea; species Nonomuraea sp. NPDC050680. The sequence goes on from NZ_JBFAIF010000002.1 coordinate 17,451, forward strand.
GCCAAGGCCACGGCCGCGCAGCGAGCCGCCGCGGTGAAGTGGATCGACTTCTACTACCTCAAGCCCAACTATGACCCGGCCGCCGCCGAGCAACTGGCCGTGGCCAACGCGGCGGACAAGCTGGCAGTCGGCCTGCCCACGCTGCCGTTCTACGGCACGTCGGTGGCGGGCCCGGTGAACACCGCGATCGCCAAGCACGCCAACATCCCGGTGTCGAACTTCGCGCCCTACGTGAAGGACACCGACAAGCTGGAGTACGTCGTCGAGCCCCCGGTCGCCGCCCAGGACCTGTACGGCGCGCTCGACACCGCCGTGCAGGCCGTGCTGACCCGCAAGGACGCCGATCCGCGCGACGAGCTGACCAAGGCGGCGGCACGAGTCGCGCCGCTGCTTGAGAAAGCACAGTGACCCGGGGCAAAGGCGTCGCGGCCGCGCTGTTCCTCATCCCGACGGTGCTGGTCTTCGGCCTGTTCTCATGGTGGCCGATCATCCGCAGCGTGGTGCTCGGCTTCCAGCGGACCAACCTGGTCGAGGCGGCGACGTTCGCGGGCCTGGACAACTTCCGCACCCTGCTCGCCGACCCCCTGCTGGGCATGGCGGTGCGCAACACGTTGCTGTTCACCGGCCTGGCCCTGGTGATCGGCTTCCCGCTGCCGATCTTCCTGGCGGTGCTGATGTCGGAGCTGCGGCGCGGCTCCGGGCTGATGCGGGTGCTGGTCTACCTGCCCGTGGTGGTGCCGCCGGTGGTGGCCGTGCTGATGTGGAAGTGGTTCTACGATCCGGACTCCGGCCTGTTCAACCAGCTGCTCGGGCTGGTCGGGCTGGGGCCGTGCCCCTGGCTGCAGTCCACCGGCATGGCGATGCCGAGCCTGGTCCTGGAGGCGACCTGGGCGGGCGCCGGCGGCGCGGTGCTCATCTACCTGGCCGCGCTGTCCAGCGTGCCCACCGAGCTGTACGAGGCGGCCGAGCTGGACGGCGCGTCCATCTGGCGCAGGTTGTGGCACGTGACACTGCCGCAGCTGCGGCCCATCCTGTTGATCATGCTGCTGCTCCAGGTGATCAACACCTTCCAGGTGTTCACCGAGCCGTTCGTGCTGACCGACGGCGGGCCGGAGGACTCGACGGTCACCGTGCTGCTGCTGATCTACAGGTACGCGTTCGTCAACGGCGACTACGGCACGGCGGCGGCGTTGAGCGTGAGCCTGGCCGTGGTGCTGGCGGTGCTGTCGGCCGGGTACCTGCGGCTCACCAGAACTTGGGGGACGAAGTGAGGGGAGTGATCTCCGACACCGAACGACGCGGGCGCGGGATGCGCCTCGGACTGGGCACCACCCAGGTGCTGCTCATCGTGGCCCTGCTCCTGGAGGGTGCCGGGCCGATCTACTGGATCTTCAAGGGCGCGATCTCCTCCACCCAGGAGTCGCTGCGCCGGCCGCTGGCCCTGTGGCCGGCGGACGTGCGATGGTCGAACCTGACGGAGGCGTGGACGACCCTGGAGGTCGGTCATTACCTGACGAACACCGTCGTGCTCGTCGGCGGCTCGTGGTTCACCCAGCTGTTCGTCGCGACGACCGGCGCCTACGCGCTGTCGGTCCTGCGGCCCTCCTACGGCAAGTACGTCTACGGCGCGGTCCTGGCGACGTTGTTCCTGCCCGGCACGGTCTCGATGGTCTCGCTTTATCTGACCGTTCTGGATCTGTCCATCGCCAACACCCCGCTGTCGGTGTGGTTGCCCGCCGGCGCGCACGCCTTCAACGTCCTGCTGGTCAAGCAGTTCTTCGACGGCATCCCCAAGGAGCTGTTCGAGGCGGCGCGTCTCGACGGCGCCGGGCCGTGGCGGGTCTTCACCCGGGTGGTGCTGCCCATGTCGCGGCCGATCTTGGCCGTGGTATCACTGCTGGCTGTCATGAACGCGTGGAAGGACTTCCTCTGGCCCATGATCGCCATTACCGACACCGAGAGCCAGCCGCTGGCGGTGGCCCTGCCCCGGCTGGCCGACACCTCGGATCAGGCCCTGCTCATCGCCGGGATGCTGATCGCGATCATTCCGCCCGTCCTGGTGTTCCTGCTGTTCCAGCGGCAGATCATCCGGGGCATCGCCTTCACGGGGCTGAAGGGATGAGGGTCCTGGTCACCGGCGCGGCAGGACGCCTCGGCTCCGCCGTACTGGCAGAACTCGCGGCACGCGACATCGCCGTGACCGCGCTCGTCGCGCAGGATCCCGGCCCGCTGACGGCGGAGCGGGTCGTCGTGGGCGACGCCCGCGACCCGGCCGCCGTCCGCTCGGCCCTCGACGGGGCCGACGCCGTCGTGCACACGGCGGCGCTGGCCTCGCCCGAGGTGGCGGCGCCCGAGGTGGTGTTCTCGGCCAACACGCAGGCGACGTTCGTGGTGCTGAACGAGGCGGGGGAGCGGGGGGTACGACGGGCCGTGATCGCCAGCAGCCTGTCGATCACCGGCTTGCCTTTCGCCCGGTCGCGCCACAGCCCGGCGTATCTGCCGCTGGACGAGCGGGTGCCGTTGCTGATCGAGGACCCGTACGCATTGTCCAAGCAGGTGGACGAGGCCACGGCGGCGATGATGAACCGGCGGCACGGCATGACCGTCGCCGCGCTGCGCTTCCCCTTCCTCGGTGACCAGGCCAGGCTCGCCGCGCGCGCCGAGCGGCTGGCCGGGGATCCCGCGGCCGGCGCCGCTGAGGTGTGGAGCTACCTCGATCTGCGCGACGCCGCGCGGGCCTGCCTGCTCGGGCTGACGGCCCCGCTGTCCGGCGCGCCGGTCATCTTCGTCGCCGCGCCCGAGACGCTCATGACGACGCCCACCGAGGAGTTGCTCGCGGCCCACCACCCCGGCGTGCCGTGTCGTACGGCGTTGCCCGGCAGGACGGTGGCCATCGATCTCGAACCGGCCAGGCGGCTGCTCGGGTTCACCGCCTCGCATCCGTTGCCAGAGGAGCGACAATCATGATCATGCCGGAGACGCAGGCGCCGTGGCAGGCCAGGGACGGGCTGCGCATCACCGGTGTGCGCACCATCGTCACCGCCCCGGGCGGGGTCCCGCTCGTCGTCGTGCGGGTCGACACCTCAGAGCCCGGCCTGTACGGCCTGGGCTGCGCCACCTTCACCCAGCGCTTCCACGCCGTGGTCGCCGCCATCGAGCAGCACATCGCACCCATGGTCATCGGCCGGCATCCCGCCGACATCGAGGACATCGGCCGGATGCTGCACTACTCCTCGTACTGGCGAGGCGGGCCGGTGCACAACAACGCGCTGTCCGGCATCGACCAGGCATTGTGGGACATCGCCGGCAAGCGTTTCGGCGTGCCGGTGTACGAGCTGCTGGGCGGGCGGGTCAGGGCGGCCGCCGCCGTCTACACCGGAGCTCGAGGCGGCGAGGTCGAGGAGTCGATCGAGCGGGCCGCCGCGCTCGCCGAGCAGGGCTACCGCTACGTACGGCTGCAGGCGGGCGGGCCGGGGCTCGGCACGTATGGCGGCGTCGGCACGCCCGGCGGATATCCGCACAGCCCCCACCCCGACGGCTGGGACGTCGGCCACTACCTGCGGAGCACGCCGAAGTTGTTCGAGCGCGCCCGCGAGGTCCTCGGTGACGAGCTCGGCCTGCTGCACGACGCGCACAACCGGCTCACGCCGAAGGAGGCCGTGGTGCTCGCGCGGTCGCTGGAGCCGTACGGGCTGTTCTTCCTGGAGGACCCGCTCGCGCCCGAGCACTTCGACCGGCTGCCCGAGGTGCGGGCGGCGGCGCCGATGCCGATCGCCTCCGGCGAGCTGGTCTCCTCGGTGACCGACGCGGCGCGGCTCATCACCTCCGGTGGCGTCGACTACCTGCGCCTGCACGTCTCAGCCGTCGGCGGGCTGACGCCCGTGCGCAAGCTCGCCGCGCTGTGCGAGCTGACCGGGGTGCGGACGGCCTGGCACGGGCCGCCGGACGTGTCGCCGGTGGGCGCGGCGGCCAACGTCACGCTGGACGTCACCAGCCCCGCGTTCGGGATCCAGGAGGCGCACGTCTACCCGGAGACCGTGCACGAGGTGTTCCCGGGCACGTTGCGGACGGTGAACGGCTACCTCACCCCCTCCGACCGGCCCGGCTGGGGTATCGACCTCGATGAGAGCGCCGCCCGGCGATACCCGCCGGAGACGCACCTGCACGAGCGGTGGGCCGCGCGGGTGCGCCGGCCCGACGGCGGGATCGAGGCTCCGTGATCTACTACTTCTTGGGGGATATGCCATGAGACCCAGCGGTCGCCCGCGTCAGGCGGACATCGCCCGCCTGGCCGGCGTCTCACAGCCGACCGTGTCCCTGATCCTCGGCGGCGGCGCCGCCGCCATGGGCATCGCCGAGGAGACCCAGCGCAAGGTCATGGCGGCCGCCGAGCAGCTCGGGTACGTGCCCGACCCGATCGCCACCCGCCTGGCGGCCGGGCAGAACAACCTGCTCGGCCTCTACACCTTCACCTCGACCTTCCCCACGGAGATGTCCCACGCCTACTACCCGTTCCTGGTGGGCATCGAGGAGGAGTCGGCGGCGCAGGGCTACGACCTGCTGATGTTCATCGCCTCCAGCGTCACGGGGGAGCGTCCGCACGCCCAGGTGCTCAACCGGGTACGACTGGCCGACGGCTGCCTGTTCCTGGGCAGGCACCTGCCCGTGCCGGAGATGGACCGCCTGCTGGCCACCGATCTGCCCGTCGTCTACATAGGGCGGCACGACGAGTTCGGCGACCGCCTGCCCTACGTCGGGGCCGACTACGTCTCCGCCGGCGCCGCCGTGGTGCGGCACCTGGCGGGGCTGGGCCACGAGCGCGTCCTGTACGTGCGCGAAGCCGACGAGGCGATCACCTCCGTCGACAGGGAGTCGGGCTTCAGACGCGGCATGGACGAATGCGGGCTGGCCGCCGAGGTGGTACGCACCGACGGCGCCGACCTGACCCCCGAGCGGCTGCGCGCCTGGCGCGACCAGGGCGTCACCGCGCTGGTCACCGAGGCCACCGACACCGACGCCGCCCACCGCGCCCTCCTGGCGGCCGCCGAGCGCGCGGGTCTCCGCTTCCCCGACGACCTGTCCCTGGCCACGCTCGGCGACCCCCGCGACCGCCCGGCAGGTCTCACCGGCTTCGCCGTACCCCGTCGCGAGATGGGGGCCGCGGCCGTGCGGCTGCTCACGAAACTCATCGCGGGAGACCGTACGGTCCCCAGGCACCAGCTCATGACCTGTGAGCTGGAGCCGGGCGAGACCGCGGCCCCTCCCCGCTAGCCCTCCTTGGAAAGGCACCACCCATGACCGACATCCTCATCGTCGGCGGTGGGCTCGGCGGCGTCGCCGCGGCCCTGGCCGCCTGCCGTGCGGGTCACGACGTCGTACTCACCGAGGAGACGGACTGGATCGGCGGCCAGCTCACCGCCCAGGCCGTACCCCCTGACGAGCACCCGTGGATCGAGAGCTACGGCGCCACCGCCACCTATCGTGAGGTGCGCGGCTCCATCCGCGACTACTACCGGCGCTGGTACCCCATGACAGGCGGCGCGCAGCGCTGGCGCGAGCTGAACCCAGGCGCCGGATATGTCAGCAAGTTGTGCCACGAACCACGCGTCTCCTTGGCGGTCCTCCAGGCCATGCTGGCTCCCCACGTGGCCGCCGGGCGCCTGCGCGTCCTTCTCGAACACCGCCCCGTCGAGGTCGAGGTGGACCGTGACCGCGTCAGCGCCGTCACGCTGCTGGACCTCCGCTCCGGCGACTCGCACACCATCGCCGCCCCCTATGTCCTCGACGCGACGGAGACCGGCGAGCTGCTGCCGCTGGCCAAGACGGAGTACGTCACGGGGGCGGAGGCCCGCGGTGAGTACGACGAGCCGCACGCGCCGGACGAGTACCAGCCGCTGAACATTCAGGGCATCACCTACTGCTTCGCCGTCTCCCACCACGACGGCGAGAACCACGTCATCGACCGGCCCGCGGACTACGGATTCTGGCGTGATTACCAGCCCGATTTCTGGCCTGGCCCGCTGCTCGGCTTCAGCGCACCGGACCCACGCACCCTGGAGCCCGAAGCCCGCTGGTTCGACCCCAACCCGCCTGGTGACCCCCGCGCGGTGCTGGCCGACCAGAGCGCCCAATCGGGGGACAAGGACCTGTGGATGTTCCGCAGGATCCTCGCCCGCGACCTGTTCGAGCCCGGCTTCGCGGCCTCCGACATCACGTTGGTCAACTGGCCGCTGAACGACTACTGGCTGCGCCCGATCACCGAGGTGGACGCCGGCACGGCGGCACTGGCGCACAAGGAGGCCAAGCAGCTGTCGCTGTCGTTGCTGTACTGGCTCCAGACCGAAGCGCCCCGTCCTGACGGCGGCACCGGTTTCCCCGGGCTCCGGCTCCGCCACGACGTGGTGGGCACCGCCGACGGGCTGGCGAAGTCCGCCTATGTCAGGGAGTCGAGGCGCGTCCGCGCGGTCACCACCGTCACCGAGCATCATGTCTCCAGGGCCATCCTCGGCGACCGGGGCCCGCTGCGGCACCATGACTCCGTCGGCGTCGGCGCGTACCGCATCGACCTGCACCCGTCGACCGGCGGGGACAACTACATCGACATCGCCAGCGTGCCCTTCGAGATCCCGCTCGGCGCGTTGCTGCCGGTCAGGATGCGCAACCTGCTGCCGGCGGGGAAGAACATCGGCACCACGCACATCTCGAACGGGTGTTTCCGCCTGCATCCGGTGGAATGGAATGTGGGCGAGGTCGCGGGCCACCTGGCCGCGTACTGCCTGCGCCGGGGGGTGGAGCCGCAGGAGGTCAGGGATAAGGAGGCCTTGCTGGAGGAGTTCACCGGGGAGCTGGACAAGATCGGCGTCGAGCGCCATTGGCCGGCACCGGCGGGCTACTGATCCTTTCAGCGTGATGTTTTTGTCGGACCGGTGACTCACACTCGCCATGGACACCACCCATCGAGGAGGGGAACCCATGGCGAGGGGAACCAGACGGGGCCGGAAAAAGTCACGGAGCAGACAGGACATATGGGTCCTGGGAGTCGCGGGTGTGGCCATCGCCGGGGCGGTCGTGGTCTCGTTCGTCCGCGACCATCCGGTCTGGGCGGCGGCGATCGCCTGCCTGGTCCTGGCGGTGCTCGGCGGCGGGCTGCTCCTGCGCTACCAGGCCATCGAGGCACGGAGACGGCAGTTCCTGGCGGCCAACGTGGAGTTGGCGAAGATCGACCGGATGTCCGGAACGCAGTTCGAGCACCTGGTCGCCCAGCGGATGATCGCCGATGGCTTCCGGCAGGTCCGGGAACGAGGCCGTAGTGGCGACGGTGGCGTGGACATCACCGCCGTCGCTCCCGGACACGGCAGGTACGCCATCCAGTGCAAGCGCTACAGCAAGTCCGTCGGCGCGCCCGAGGTCCGCAACTTCCTGGGCGCGCTCGCCAACACCTTCGCCGGGCACACCGGAGTCCTGGTCACCTCGGGCGAGCTGACCCGTCCGGCCCGGCTGGAGGCGCTCGGTGCCCGGGAGCCGCTGATCCTGGTCGAACGCGATCGGCTGGCGGACTGGTTGCTGGGCACGTTCTCGCTCCTGCCCCCACGGCCGAACGGGGTCCTGATCGAAGGAGAGGAGCCCGCGGGCTGAAGTACCCGGCATGAGCGTTAAACCACAGGTCTAACTACGCTTCCCGGCCGGCGTGTGCTCGAAGCGGATGGTCGTCTATGCGGCTTCTGGATGTTCTCTGTATGGCTCATCCGCACTCTTGATCTCCAGCAAGAGCGCTTGGAACGACCCCATAGACCCATGCGCGGCTCCGGCGCGCGTTGAAAGGATTTGGCATGAGAGCTAAAGGTGTGATCACAGCGGGTGTGGCGCTGTTTGTCTGTCTCGCATCGGGCCAGGCCGCGTTAGCGAGCACGACGGGGGCCGAGGCCGGTCCGACGCCGGCCGCCACGCCCACCGCCACACCCACCGCCTCGCCGTCCGCCACGCCGACCTCTGGGGCGGACAACAACGACCCCCCGAACCAGGTGGAGGGGCCGCAGGTGTCGACCCTGGCCGCCCCGCGCTTCCAGCTCCCCTTCCCCTGCGGCCAGAAGTGGACCGGCAACTCCAGCGGCAGCAGCGCGCACCGGTCGTATGAGATCGACTTCAACCGGGGCAGCACGGCGAACGCCGACCTCGGCGACACCGTGGTCGCCGCCGCGGCGGGCACCGTGGTCATCTCGGCCCACCAGGGCTCGACCAACGGCTACGGCAACCTGGTCAAGATCGACCACGGCGGCGGCTATACGACCTTCTACGCGCACCTGAACTCGCGCGCCGTCGCGGCGGGCGCCAAGGTCACCCAGGGCCAGAAGATCGGCGCGGTCGGCAACACCAGCAAGCCGGGCAACGGCATCTCGCCGCACCTGCACTTCGAGGTGCGCAAGGGCAGCAGCTACCCGTCGAACATCCAGAAGGCCGTCTTCAACGGGGCCACGTTCGGCTACCCGAACCAGACCCTCACCTCCAAGAACTGCGGAGGCGGCAGCGGCGGCAACCCGAACACCGCCGAGTCGGTGTGCGGTAGCGGCTACAAGGTGATCGACTCGGCCGCCCTGGGCACGGCGGGCAAGGTCTACCTGCTGTTCAGCTCGTCCGCCGGCAAGAACTGCGTGGCCACGATCAAGTCGGCCTCCCTCGGCAAGGCCACCGCCACCAGCGCCTACCTGGAGGTCAAGGGGAAGACGCGGGTCACCGACACGGGCAGTTTCACCTACTACGCGGGTCCGGTACGCGCCAGCGCGGCGGACAAGTGCGTCAAGTGGGGCGGCAAGGCCGGTACGGCCACCTACAACAGCCCCTTCGAACACTGCAGCTGACGTGCACCGCACCTGACGTGTGAGCCATGAGCGCCGCCACCCCTCCGCGGGTGGCGGCGCTTTTCGCTCGAATTCCGGAGGGAGCAGAACGGTTGGTGAGCAGAAGCGGGCCCGAGCGCTGAGTTGGGGAGTGCTGGGCGAAGTTGCCGCATCGGTGTGTCCTCGGGTCGCGAAGAAACGGAACGCACCGCTGGACGATCAAGCGTGAGAGATGGTTGCCGCAGTTTGGCAGATTCTGGTGATGATTCAGCTCCTGCCGCATGATCCGCCTGAACAAATGTGTACCTTCGGGATTAGGAAGGCATTGAACTATCAACATCCTGATCCCGCCGTTGTTGACCCGGGATAAAGAATTGGCACTGGGGACAGAACCCGCTGAGTGGGTCGCCGTCGCGGAGTCGCCCCGGAGCGGTGGATCGGCAGTGGCCTAGGCGGTGAACGTCCTGACGGGGCAGGCCCGTGAGTTGTTCACGCTCTGCGGGCAACAGTACGCCGTGCCCGGCTTGGTACGTTGATCCGATGACCGTGCGGTCATCGATATCGCTCGGGGATGACCAGGCCGGGGCGTTCGTCGTCCCAGGCCATCGAACTCATCTTCCACTCGCCGGCCAGTCGGATGAACTGAGTCGAGATGACGCCTTCGGCGGCGAACCTCGTCCCGTTCAAGACGCCCTCTTTCCGGTAGGTGCTGAACCGATGAGCCACGTTTCCGAAGAACTCCGTTGTCGCCGCCGACTCGGTTTCACGGAATGAGGTCAGTTCGCCGGCTTCGAACAGCTTGCCGCGAGAAGCCGTGAACTGGGTGACGGTGAGGATTTCCGGGTCGCCGGGGCCGCTTCTGATCAGCTTGCCGTCCACGATGAAGAGATCGTGGATGGCGGCGTACACCGGCCGCTCACCCTCGGCGAACGAGACCGCCTCGAAGAAGGATTCGACCAGTTCTCTCAGCTCATCCATGAACACGACCCTTTCACTGGATCAGCGGCCGGTCACGAGGGGAACCGGAAGTTGTCGAGGACTATCTGATCGGGATGGACTTGGAGTACTACAGTCCGTCCATGGTTCAGGGTGACGAGGCGGCAGTGGCCAGGGAGACCGAGGCGGAGGCGGCGGCCAATGTGCGGGCTGTGCTCCAGTTGTGCGCGGCGGGAAAGTTGCGGGCCAGCGAGAAGACACAGCGGCCGGCGGCGGCGACGGTCGCGGTGGTGGCATCGCCGATGGCTGGGGGTGACTTCTATGACGCAGAGCCGATCGCGGCGTTCGCCTGGCCTCTGCTCCTGCAGGCCGGCGGATTGGCCGAACTGGCGGGTGGCCGGTTGCAGTTGACCGCGCGCGGCCGTACGGCGCTGTCCAAGCCCGCTGCGGCGACGATCAAGGATCTGTGGCGGCGCTGGATCAGCGGCGGTGTGATCGACGAGTTCAGCCGGGTGGAGGAGATCAAGGGCCAGCGGATCAAGAACGTGCTGACGGCGGCCAAGCCGCGCCGCCAGAAGGTCGCGGCGGCGCTCGCGCTGTGCGAGCCGGGGGAGTGGGTCGAGGTCGACGACCTGTTCGCGGTGATGCGCCGCAACGGGCTGGATCCGTTGATCGCGCGCACCGAGCGCGGGTTGTGGCGCCTGTATCTGGTGGATCCGGAGTACGGAAGCTTGGGATACGCGGGATTCGCGGACTGGCCGATTTTGGAGGGCCGATACACCCTGGCGGTGCTGTTCGAGTATGCCGCCACGCTCGGACTGGTTGACGTGAGGTACGAAGAGCCAGAGGGAGCCAGAAGCGACTACCACCGGAACTGGGGCGCCGACGACCTGAAGCGGCTGAGCCGCTACGACGGGCTGCGGGCGGTCCGGTTGAACGCCCTCGGGGCCTACGTCCTGGGGATGAGTCCGGCCTACGAGCCGGCTCCGGTTGCGGTCGAGCAGGTGCTGAAGGTGCTGCCCAACTTCGACGTCGTGGTCACCGGCGGGTTGGCGGCAGTGGATCGGCTGACTCTGGACGGCTATGCCGCGCGCACCTCCGACCGGGTGTGGACGCTGTCGCGCAAGGCGGTGAAGTCGCTGGGGTACGTGTTTTGACGTGCTCCTCGCCCTGAAGAGGCGGGGATTCCTCTACTGCTTGCGCAGCAGTCCATGCCGCGTAAGCAGCACGAGCTGTGGAACAGGATGCTTGACGCTTCACTGACCCGCCTACCGGCAAGTCTCCCCGTCCCGCCGGCAGGCCGGCGCGACGGGTGTGCGTCATCGAGGCGCATTCTCCGATCTGATCCTCTGCGCCACCAACCACAGCCATATATAGCCGCCGAGGCATACCAGTTGAAGCGGGATCAGAGCCAGCACCAGCCAGCGAGGAAAGTCGAAAAGAGCAATGCCGGCCATGGCAATAAGAAACACCGCCAGCAAGCAGGTGGCCTTGGCGATCAGTTGGCCTGCTCTGATTCCACCCCCTGTGACGCTGCCATCGTGCATGCAGCAGCTTAGTGTTCAGCGCCAGTAAACCGAACGCCCCGACCGCGCAGGCCATGCCGAACGCTACCCAGTGAACTACGCCTATCCATGCGTTCCAGGTCATCCGCCGAAACCTTTCTGATCAACTCTCAACCCCCGGCTCTCGCAGGGCCGGGCTTAATCGGGCTACCGCCAGCAGATCCAGGGCGAGCACGGCCTCACCGACGACGACCTGTGTGAGTGGCATACGGTCGCGCTGGCAGTACCAAGAAGAACGGCTGAGCCGACCTTTGCCTCATGGCCCGTCGTCGGTGCCGCGGCGTACGACGACGGATCCCCTGCCGGGCTTGGTGATGATCAGCTGACGTTCGCGAAGGATCGCGAACGCTTTGCGGATGGTGTCACGGCCGACGGCGAAGTATCACGCTTGTCAGGAACCCCCGATATCCGGAGCCAGATGGAAGGAGATCGCGTGATGGAGCTGTACGGCGGATATCTCAGCGACGTGTCGTTCAGCAGGAGCTGCGGTGGCAATCAGCGCAAGGAGGAGGGCGAGAGCTGTGTTCTGATCGTCTCGATTCCTGGCATGGAGGCACGTGCGAATGCTTGATCACGGTCTACGAGTTCTGCATGGCGGGCGGGCTCGGCCACATCCGCCGGACGGAGAGGTCGTCGGAGGGCATCCGTCTCAGTGAGAGCCCCTGACTTCGGGCCGCTGAAGCGAAGCGGCTGTGGGAAAGACTTCTTGAGGGGCGCGCACAGTAGCGCTGGCAGCTCTATGCAAGCCCGACCCCGGTCTTGCTCGTCTCGACTAAACCGCACCCGCTCCGTAAGCGTGGCAGGTGTGAGTATCGACGATCAGGGGCGCTCTTGACCCACGCCGGGACAACGGCCGCTGGGAAGCGCTGTGACGGCCACGGGGCGTGAGTGTCCCGTGGCCGTCACCGGTCTACTTCAGGCCGTACGCGCGGTCGACGGTCTGGGTGACCGTGCCGCCCGCCTTGTCCTCAGCGTTCACCCGCAGTGAGACGAAGCCGCTGGTGGCGGCCAGGGCCGGGTGCAGGACGCGCACCCTGAAGCGGCCGTCGCCGAGCTTGCGCACCTTCTCGGCCGGGCGCCAGGTGGTGCCGTCGTCGACGGAGTACTCCACCCGGGCCGAGCGTGCTTCTGAAGCCGAACGCGCTGCTGGGCGGGCGGTCAGCTCGAAGGTGAAAGGCCGCCCGGCGGAGGCATGGTTGAGCAGGTCCACCGGCAGGTCGTACCTGAGCACCAAAGCGGGCTGGAACGCGCAGGCGGGACCGAAGGAGCAGGAGGAGCCGCGCGGCTTGCCGGACGGCTCTCCCGTCGAGGTGAACCGCCAGCCGGAGGTCACCTTGGGGGACAGGGGCCGGTAGGTGGTATCCACCGTGTCCAGCCGGTAGGGGGCGGAGCCTGCGGGCACGGTGAACGAGCGGGGGCCCCAGCCCTGCACCGGGATCTCGGTGCCGCCCGCCACGAGACGGGGAGCGGCGGAGACCGTGCTCAGGTTGCTGTAGTGGCGCGGGTCCGAGTCCAGCCACTGTTCGGCGGGTACGAACCGGTCTCCATCCCGGCACAGCGCGCACGGCACCGGCACCCCCGACGGCGCGGCGGCCGCGCCGGGCACCAGCGGGGCCTTGAACCAGTCCTCGTCCGTACGGGCCGTCCGCGCGAACGTGTCCTGCGACCGGAGCTCCAGGCTCTGGTTGCCGACCGCGCGTGACCAGCGCACGTCGTCGCGGGCCGGGCCGTAGTACTCGGTACGTTCGAACGGCATCGTCACCCATTGGCCGAACGACAGCTCGGCGGCACCGGCGGACGTCGTCACCAGCAGGTGTCCCTGGGCGTTCGGCTGGTCGGCGTGGTAGCGGGTCTCGACGCGGGCCAGGCGGTCCCGGTCCAGCTTCTCCGGCTTGCGGGGGATCTTCCCCTTCGAGTCGTACCGCAGCCGGTAGAAGGAGGGCTCCCCGGAGTACGGCGTGAGCCGCAGCGAGGTCGTCCCACGCTGAACGACGGATCGCAGCGAGCGACCCTGCGCCGCGTCCAGTCCGAACCGCAGGAACCTGGTGTCGGCGAAGCCCGGCAGCCGCGTCCCGGCCCCGTCGGCGTCGTAGAAGCCGATGAAACCGGCGGCGCCGCCCTGTTTGGCCAGCGCGGAAGCCTCGTCCATCCGCGGGGTCGCGTCGCTGTACGGCGCCGGGCCGGCGCCCAGCGGCACCCCAACCAGAACCAGTTTGCCGGTGAGGTCCAGGCCCTCGAAGTCCGCCGGCCTGCCCTGCCCGGCATAGACCAGGGGATAGTCGGTGGGTTTGGTGATGAGCGAGCGGATCGTGTCGACCTCATAGGACGGGTCGAGGGTGAGCCGCCCTGCCGTGGCGCCGGCCAGCACGCCTGGCTCCATCTGCCACATGTGCGACAGGCTCATCGTGCCCGCCTTGACCGACGACACCGGCGTGGCGTACAGGTCCACGTGCCTGCCGTTCTCCGTGCTCGCCGTGATCGCGATGGGGGAGGGGCGGTCGGTGAAGGTCCGGACGTACTGGACCTTGCCCTCGGCGTCCATGGGGGCGCGCGAGGTCGGCTTGAGCGGCACGGTGTCGCGGGCGTCCAGGTCGAGGGTCTGGTCGTCCTTCAGGGTCACGTCGCGGATGACCAGGGAGGTGCGGGTCCTCATGTAGGTCTCGTTCGCGACGGCGATCACCTCGTAGTCGCCGTCCGGCAGGTACTGCTCGCCGTTCCCGGTCAGGTCGAGGCGGCCGTAGTAGTACGCGTACGGATGGAAAGGGTCATCCGGGCTGTTGCTCCGCCGCAGCGGGACGATGTAGACCAGCGGCCCGAGCCGCCCGCCCTGGCCGGGACGGGAGGAGAACTCCTTGGCGCCGTACGAGTTCGTCAGGGAGATCTTCAGCAGGTGCGTGTCCGGGCCGGTGTAGTAGCTGAAGGGCGTGGCCAGGCGGGCGTCGCCCGCGGTCGCGGTGACCCAGCCGCCGTAGGCGCCCTCGGGGCCGAGGGCCGGGTTCACGGTGAGGTCGACCGTGGCGGTGCCGTTCGCGGGGACGGTGACGGTCTGCGCGCCCAGGCGGATCGCGCCCGCCGGGGTGGGGCCGCCGCTCCAGGCGCGGGTGTCGGCCTTCAACGCGAGTGTGACGGGCTCAGAGCCGGTGTTGCGGTACGTGACCTTCTTGGTGACGCTGCCCTTGCCCCATTCGAGGCGGAGGAAGTCGACGACCGGGTCGGCGAAGACACTCTGGGTGACGGCGCGCCCGAGGTCCAGCCGCCCGCCGCCTTCCTCGAACCAGTTGTGCTCCGCGTTGCGCGCCGAGGTGGAGACGAGGGCGGCGCTCAGCTCGTCGGCGTCCCAGTCGGGATGCTGCTGGGCCAGCACCGCCGCGGCGCCCGCGACGTGCGGCGTGGCCATCGAGGTGCCGCTGAAGGAGGTGTAGCGGTCGTTGCCCGGAATGGACGGCTGGCCGGAGGAGCCGGACCGGGCGGCGACGATGTTGACGCCGGGGGCCACGATGTTCGGCTTGACCGCGGCGTCGTCGAGGCGGGGCCCGATGCTGGAGAAGGGGGCCAGGGTCGTACCGGTGACCTTGTCCACCGCGCCGACCGCGAGCGCCTTGTCTGCGGCGGCGGGGACGCTCACCGTCTGAGGCTCGCCCTCGTTGCCCGCGGCGGCGACGAACAGCGTGCCGTATTTCTTCGTCAGCTCGTTGACCGCCTGGCTCGTCGGGTCGGTGCCATCTCCGCAGCACACGCCGAGGCTCATGTTCACCACGTCGGCACCCTGGGCCGAGGCCCATTCCATGCCCGCGATCAGCCAGGACAGCTCGCCGTAGCCGTCGTCGTCGAGCACCTTGCCGACGAGCAGCGACGCGGCGGGCGCGACTCCCCGGTACTTGCCGTCGGAGGCCGCGCCGGAGCCGGCGATGGTGGAGGCGACGTGGGTGCCGTGGCCGACCACGTCGGTGGTGTCCGGGGTGGTGGAGAAGTTCTCGGTGGCGACGATGCGGCCGGCGAAATCAGGGTGCCCGGCGTCGATGCCGGTGTCGAGGACCGCCACCTTGGTGCCGGCGCCGTCGAAGCCCTGCTGCCACGCGGTGGGGGCGCCGATGAGCGGGACGCTCTGGTCGAGGGACGCCTTGACGCGGCGGTCGAGCCAGATCTTGGAGATGCCGCTCTTGGAGATGCCGTTCTTGAGCGCGGCATCCGGCTGGAGCGCCGACCACAGCTTGCCGGATTCGGCGGTCCGCATCGTCACGGCGGCGCCGTGGATGATGTCGAGCGTGCGGGTGCGCTCGGTGCCGGGCAGGGCTTCGGCGGCCTTCGCGACGGAGTTGCCGCTGTAGGTGATGATCAGCGGGATCGTCTTGGCGCGGTTCTCCCGTACGAGCGTCTCGACGTCGAACAGTTCCTCGTCGAGGGTGCCCGCGGCCACCAGGTCGGCGGCGTCGGACGGCATGACCAGAGTGCCGCCGTCGCGGTGGGGCAGCGTGGCGAACGTCACCGTCGAGCCGTCCGGCCGGGGCGCGGCCCGGGTGGCTAATTTCGGCGGCTCGCCGTTCTCGCCCGGCGTGAAGTCGACGACGTCGCCGGTGATCAGGGTGACGGTGCTGGGCTTCTCGTCCGCCCTCGTGGGGGCGGTGTCGGTCGTGGTGGGCGGGGTCGCCGAGCTGGGTGTGGCGGTGGTGCACAGCACCAGTGCCATACCGGTGAACACCGTGGCGATGCGGTTGTGGAACAAAAGAGAGGTCCTTTTGGTCTCTTGGGAGCGCTCCCAAACGGCGCGCCTTGCTTGGTGATCTTTATATCGTGCGCCGCTTCCGCCGAGCTTCCGGGCCGCCGAGCTTCCGGGCCTCCGAGCTTCCGGGCCTCCGAGCTTCCGGGCCCCCGAGCTTCCGGGCCCCCTTCACGAAGCTGCCGCCCCGCCGGTCGAGGCGGGGCGGCGGTCCGTTCCGCCCGCAGGAAGGCGGAAGGGGAAGGGTTTGGTTTGCTCAGGCGACCGAGATCCTGTCCAGGTTGGGGCCGCCGCCGGCTGTGGTCGAGGTCGCCCGGATCACGTTGGCCCCCGCGTTGAGCGGGACGGTCACCGTGGCGGTGCTCCAGGTCGTCCACGCGCTGGTGGCGGGGAAGGCCAGCTCATCGGAGGTCAGGACGCCGTTGACCGTGATGTCCATCGGCCGGTTGGACGTGGTGCCGTTCGCGAAGCGCAGGACCACTGTGGCGTTGCCCGCCTGGGCGGCCGTCACCGCGAACTCGACGTAGCTGCCGACCAGGTTGTCATAGTTCACGAACCCGGTGCCGGTGAACCCCGCGTGGTTGGACTCGACCACGCCCTGGGAGATCGTCGCGTTCTCCGCCTGGTACTCCGTGGGCGCGGGTCCGGCCACCTCAGTGTCGAGGTAGTCGAGGTTCGGGCCGCCGCCGGCCGTGGTGGAGGTGGCGCGTACGGCGTTCGCGCCCGCGTTGAACGGGGCCGTCACCGTCACGGACTGCCAGGTGGTCCAGGCCCCGGTCGGCGGGAACGGGAACTCGTCGGCGACCAGCACGCCGTTGACCGTGATGTCCATCGGCCGGTTGGTCGTGGTGCCGTTGGCGTAGCGGAAGGTCAGCGTGGTGTTGCCCGCCTGCGTCGCCGGCGCGCTCCACTCCACGTAGCTGCCGACCAGGTTGTCGCCGTTGACGAAGCCGGTGCCGCTGAAGCCGGCGTGGTTGGACTCCACGACGCCCTGGGAGATCGTGGCGTCCTCCGCCTCCAGGAACTCGGTGCCGGGGTTGCCCGGCGTACAGCTGTCGGAAGAGTCGGTGGCGCTGACACGCAGGGCCGCGCCGGCGGTGTTCTGGCTGTTCTGGACGCAGTAGCCGGTGATCGTCTGGAAGACCATGTCGTTCGGGCTGTTGCTGCCGCGCTCGGCCGTGAACCGGTCGAACGACACCGTGCTGCCCGTGTTCGCGATCACCGCGGGCCGGCAGTCGTTGGAGGTGAACTGGACCGAGCTGTCGACGAACTTGATGTCGTGCGCGTTGTGGATGTACCACCCGTACGCCGGCCGGGTGCCGATGCTGTTCGGGTTGTAGTTCGTCGCGTCGTTGCTCGGCACGCCGGTGCCCATGCAGCCGTTGCCGCCGGGGACGGTCAGGTCGACGTTGCTGAACGTGACGTTGCGGATCCGGTTACTGGTGTTCGACTCGCCCCACAGAGTGGCGGTGAAGTTGTTGCCGCTCTGGCCGGAGGAGGTGACGTTCTCGTAGGTGATGTTCTCGATGCGGCCGACGCCGGGGCTGCCGCCGCATCGTCTGCGGGTGCCGATCTTCTCGGTGATCGCCGCCCGTACGTTGGTCATCGTGATGTCCTTGTAGTGGACGTCGGAGATGACCGTGCCGTCCATCGACACCATGCCGAGACCCGACTTGTTCGAGCCGTTGATGGAGATGCGCTCGAAGTGGTAGCCGGTGAAGTTGCCGCAGGTCTCCGAGCCGAACATCAGCGCGTTGCAGCACACCGCCGAGAGCTGGGCGTCGGTGACGGTGACGTTCCCGTTGGTGTAGGTCTGGCCGAGTGCCCAGTCGCTCTTGAAGACGAGGGCGTCGTCGTTGGCCGCGATGTTCGGGCGGCGGATCGTGACGTTCTGCGCGCTGATGACGTTCCAGCCGTCACGGTCGCTGGCGGTGTCGATCCGCAGGTCGTCCGAGGTGATGTTGTTGCAGGCGTTGGTGAGCATCGCGAAGTGGCCGCCGCGCCGCAGGCGGATGCCGCTGACCGTCAGCCCGTCGCACCGGGTGAGCGAGATGATCTTGTCCGCCTCGCCGGAACTGGGGTTGCCGGTGATGAGGTTGCCGCCGCCGTCGATGGTGCCCGTCCCGACGAACCCGATGTTGGTGAGGCGGTCGCCATAGATCATCGCGTTGTGGAAGTGGCTGTGCCCGTAGTCCTGGTAGTCGTCGTTCGGGTTCGACTCCGGCGCGTCGTAGTCGTCGTTGGACGCGCCCATGATGGTGGAGCCGGCGTCGAGCTGGAGGGTGACGTTGCTCTTCATGTGAATGGTGTTGGCGGACTTGTAGGTGCCCGACGGAAACTGCACGGTTCCGCCGCCGGCGCTGTTGGCCGCCGTGATGGCCGAATTGATGGCGGAGGTGTCGTTCGTGGAGCCGTTGCCGGCGGCTCCGTAGTCCTTGACGTTGAACACCGCCAGCGCCCCCGCGGACTGGGCGGGGATGACGATCGAGAACATCGCCAGAACGACGGCGGCAACCCATGCGGCTGCTCTTGGTAAGGCGGATTCGCTCATGGGGGTGTGTGCTCCTGCCTGACAGTCGGTTGCAGACCTGACGCTCAAGCTAGGCTCAAAGGTCGGATGTGACAAGGGATAAGATTTGGAAACATCCAGATCGAGCGCTTTTCGGACAGAAAACATCGGGTCTATGAGCGCCGAAATCACTGCAACCGGTTTTGGTGTTCTGGCGTTTGCCTCCCCCTACTACTCTGAGGCCCATGATTCGCCGCGCCACCGTTGACGATGTCCCCGCGATGCTCCAGCTCGTGCACGAGCTGGCCACGTACGAGAAGGCCGCGCACGAGGTGCGGGCGACCGAGGCGCAGCTGCGTGATGTGCTCTTCGGCGCTGAGCCCGCCGTGTTCGCCCATGTCGTCGAGCATGACGGTGAGGTGGCCGGCTTCGCGATGTGGTTCCTCAACTTCTCGACCTGGCGGGGGACGCACGGGATCTATCTGGAGGATCTGTACGTCCGTCCCGGGATGCGCGGGTCCGGCTATGGCAAGGCACTGCTGGCCGAGCTGGCCCGAATCTGCGCCGAACGCGGCTACCACCGGCTCGAATGGTCGGTGCTCGACTGGAACGAACCGGCCATCGGGTTCTACCGCAAGCTCGGCGCCGAACCGCTCGACGAGTGGACGATGTTCAGGCTGACCGACGAACCGCTCAAGCGCCTGGCCGCACACGCGGACGAACCGCGCTAGATCTTTCGGGCGTTGGCCTTCTCACGTGGGTTGGCCTTCTCACGTGCGCTGGCCTTCTCGCGTGCGTTGGCCTTCTCACGTGCGCCGGCTTATCGGCCGCTGGCTTTCTCGCGACATCGGACCGCAGGCCGCTCCGTGAGAGTCGGCCTGCGGTCGTTTCGCTCCCTACGATTAGCGCGCGCCGCTACGTGCCCGCGTGCGTCCGGGGGCGCACGCCGCCGGACGCACGGTCGAACACCTCCGTCTTCGCCTCCTCGTCGACCTCCATGTGCGTCTCCTCGATGCGGAGCGCGACGCCGAGGCCGATGAACGTGGGCGCCCACTGGCCGACGAAGATCCCCCAGCGATCTGCCCGGGCGAGGCTGGCCTTCTCCAGGTTCCTCGACATCACCCAGGACGCGACGGACACACCGATCGACGCGAGACCGGCCGTGTACATATGACTGGACCTGATGCCCATCTTATGGAGCATTTTGATCATGATCCCCCCTTTGCTCTGATCCTGTTACCCGAGGTCAGGCGAGGTAATCGCGATCCTTAGGCGTCGGACGGGCTTCGCTCAGGTCTCGGTGAGACCAAGTCGCCGCGATCTGTCGGTGGCGGCTGCGATAGTGGGGATGTGCTTCACTCCTCTCTCCTCCTGCCTTGCCACGTCCGCGAGCTACCCGGCGACGCCATCGAGCTGATGCCCATCGTGCTGCCCATGACCTTGACCAGCTCTCAGCGCCGCCAACTTGCCGCAATTCTGCTCGACGGACTCGACGAGCCCGACGCGTGTCCCGCCGTCCTCCCCACCCGCCGCGGCCACTTCGTCCACGTGGCCACGTGACCTGCGTCTCGGATTCTTGTGCGGCGCCGCCGTTACGGCATCGCTTTTACGGCGCTGCTCGCCGAGGCCACGTGATCTCCGTTTTTGGCGCCTTTGACTTTCCTGTACGGCACCGCCGGGCTGGCGCCATCCGCCGTACGGGGTCGGCGGCCTCCAGGGAGACGGCCTCTGACCCGCACGGGGCCCGGCGCCGTTACGGCGCATCGCCGGCCGTGGCCTCCTCGAAAACCCCGCTGTGACGGAGCGGAGAGCGGCCGTCGGACGCTGACCGCACCCGTCAGCCCGAGGGCGAATCCGCCGCCAGGTCTGCATCGGTCGGAAAAGGTGCGCTCGGCTCAAGCCGGAGGCTGGATCCACCGCCAGGGCGGCATCGGCGGAAAAGCGCGCCGGGCTCAGCCTGAGGCCGGATCCGCCGCCAGAGCCGCACGGCGTAGGAATGCGCGTTCGGCCGCGTTGCCGCTGCGGGCGATTGCCGCCTCATATGCCTGTACCGCCTCCGCCCCACGGTCCAGGCGGCGGAGCAGGTCAGCGCGGATCGCGTGATAGAGGTAGAACCCGTCGAGGTCGAGGCCGTCGACCAGGTCGAGTGCCGCCGACGGCCCGTTGACCTCGGCCACCGCCACCGCCCGGTTCAACGCGACCACCGGACTCGGGGCTACGACGGCGAGTTGGTCGTACAACTGGAGGATCTGCCCCCAATCGGTGGTCGCGGCCGACGCCGCGTCACTGTGCACCGCGTTGATCGCGGCCTGGATCTGGTAGGGCCCGGGCCGGCTGCGTCGCAGGCAGGCTCGGACGATGGCCTGGCCTTCCGCGATCAGGGAGTGTTCCCAGCGGGCCCGGTCCTGGTCGGCCAGGAGCACCAGGTCGCCGTCCGGGGTGGTCCGGGTGGCCCGCCGCGACTCGATCAGCAGCATCAACGCGAGCAAGCCGAGGACCTCGGGCTCGTCGGGCATCAGCGCGGCCAGCAGGCGGCCCAGCCGGATCGCCTCGGCGGCGAGGTCCTCGCGGGTCAGCCGCTCGCCGGAGCTCGCGGTGTATCCCTCGTTGAAGATCAGATACACCACGGCCAGCACGGGTGTGGTCGGGTCCGGGGTCATCGGATCGGGCGGACCTCTATGGGCAGGGTGGTGACCTGGGCCATTTGGCCGGCCCAGGCGAGGGCCGCGTCCAGGTCCGGAGCCTCGATCACGGTGAAGCCGCCGACGTGTTCCTTGCCCTCGGTGAAAGGGCCGTCGGTCATCAGTACGTCGCCGTCCTGAGCGCGGAGCACGGTGGCCGTGGTCGGTGGGTACAGGCCCACGCTGAAGACCCACGCACCGGCGGCCCGCAGCTCCTGGTTCAGCGCCTCGAGGCCATCCATGATCTTGTCGAGGATCGCCGGGGCCGGTGGTGGCCCGTCCGGCTGGTACACACTGAGCAGGTACTGGGTCATCGGGCCTCCCTCTGGTAGGTGGCGATCACTACACCGGTGGTGGTCACCACGCTGTCCGTCAGCCGCACTGGGCGGGCGGCGCCGTCGTCGGCGAACAGCCGGCTGCCGGTGCCCAGCACCAGCGGATGGGTCAGCAGGACGTACTCGTCGATCAGATCACGGCGAGCAAGCTGCCGGACCAGGTCGAGGCTGCCGATGACGCCCAGGGTCGGGCCGGGCTGCGCCCGCAGCCCGGCCACGGCCTCCACCGCGTCACCGTCCAGCAGGGTCGAGTTGACCCACGGTAGCGGCTGGGACGGCGTCCGCGACGCCACGTACTTGTGGGTCCGGTCGAGCACCTCGGTGAACGGGTTGCCATCGTTCTGTTTGGGCCAGTAGCCGTACAAGTCCTCGTACGTGCGGCGGCCCAGCAGCAGACTGCCCTCCTCGGCCATCCGCCGGCTCATGACCTCGCCCATGACGTGGTCACTGTAGGGCCGGGCCCAGCCGCCGTGGCTGAAGCCGCCGCGCGTGTCCTCGTCCGCCCGGCCCGGCGCCTGCGCCACCCCGTCGAGCGTCACGCTGCTGGTCACGACAATCTTCATGGCGAGCTCCTGCCCGGATTCGGCGCCGGCCTCGCGCTGGCGTCTCACCCTTCACACGAACAGGGATGGCCCATATCGACAGGCGAGCTCAGAAAACTCCTACGGGATGAACGGGCCGATGAGGTCGGCGAACTCCTCCGGGGCGACGATCCGGACGCCCAGGCTCTCGGCCTTGGTTCGCTTGGAGCCCGCCTTCTCTCCGGCCACCAGGAGTGAGGTCTTCGCCGAGACGCTGGAGGAGGATTTGCCGCCCGCGCGTTCGATCAGCTCGTTCATCTGGTTGCGGCTCAGTGCCTCCAGGGCGCCGCTCATCGCGCCGGTGACCACGACGGACATTCCGGCCAGCGGCAACGCGGACGTGTCGCTCGCCTCGAGGTCGGCGGCCGGGTCGGCGGGTGGTGTCCAGCCCGGCTCGGTCATGGTGACGCCGGCCTTGACCAGCTTGTCGATGAGGTCGGCCAGTTCGATCAGCTCGGCCACCACCACCGGCGACTTCTCCGGGCCGATGCCCTCCACCGCTTGGATCGCCTCCGCGTCGGCCGTGCGGACGGCGTCCATGCTGCCGAAGTGCCGGGCGATGCGGCGGCTCATGGAGCGGCCGGTGCCGCGCACGCCCAGCGCGCAGAACACCCTGCTGAGCGGCTGCCCCTTGGCTCGCTCGATGGCGGCCAGCAGGTTGTCGGTGCTGGTCTCGCCCATCCGTTCCAGGTCCAGCAGTTGCTCGCGGGTCAGGAAGAACAGGTCGGCGAAGTCGACGATCAGGCCGGCGTCCAGCATCTGCTGGATCCGGTTCTCCGCCAGACCTTCGATGTCGAGCGTGTCGCGGCCGACGGCGTAGGCGATGGAGGCGATCGCCCGGCACTGGCGCCCGCGCACGCATCGCCAGCGCTCCTGCGAGGTGTCGATGGTGTCGCCGCACGACGGGCAGGCCTGCGGGATCTCGATCGGCCGCTCGTCACCGGTGCGCAGATGCACGACCGGGGCCTCGACGCGCGGGATGACGTCGCCGGCCTTGTAGACGGTCACGCTGTCGCCGAGCATCAGGCCGCGGCGGGTGATGTCGGCGACGTTGTGCAGGGTGGCGTAGGTGACGACGCTGCCGTCGAGCTCGACCGGCTCCAGCACGGCGCGCGGGGCGATGATGCCGGTGCGGCCGGTGTTCCACTCGACGCCGATCAGCTTGGTGATCTTTTCGGTGGCGGGCAGCTTGTAGGCGATCGCCCACCGGGGCGCGCGTGAGCTGAAGCCCGCCTGCGCCTGGTCGGCGGCGAGGTCGCACTTGATCACGATGCCGTCGATGCCGAAGGCCAGGTCGGCCCGCTTGGCGGCGATCTGCTCGACCCGCTCCTGGACCTGCTCCAGGCTGGTGGCGACGATCCCGCCGACGTCGGTGACGGCGGGAGTCTGCCCGCCCTGCCCGGCGACCCACGCCATGACCTCGCTGTGCGCCAGCTCGCGCAGTCGCGTGGCCAGCTCGGAAGAATCGTCGGGCAGCGGCAGTGCGCCGTAGCCGAAGAACGTCAGCTCGCACACGTAGGGCCGGTCCTGGGCACGCAGCGTGCCGGCGGCGGCGCTGCGCGGGTTGGCGAACGTGGTGCCGTCGTGCGCCTGGCGCTTGGCGCACGCCTGCTCGAACTGGGCCGCGGTCATCATCACCTCGCCGCGCAACTCCACCGTGACCGGCTCGGCCAGCCTGGCGGGCAACCCCACGATGGTGCCGATCGCGTGGCTCACGTCCTCACCCGCGACGCCGTCACCCCGGGTGACCAGCTGCGTCAGCCGCCCGCCACGGTAGCGGGCGGCGATCGCCAGCCCGTCGAGCTTCGGCTCCACGCTCCACGCCGTGACCGGCCTGCCCAGCCGGCGCTCCAGCGACGCGGCCCAGTCGGCCAGCTGCTCGGCGCCGAAGACGTTGTCCAGGCTCAGCATCGGGACCGTGTGCGGCACGTCGCCGACCACGGCGCCGCCGGCCACCTTGCCCGTCGGCGAGGTCGGCAGCACCTCGCCGGGATGCTCGGCCTCGTACGCCTGGATGCCCCGGACCAGCCGGTCGTAGGCGTCATCGTCGAGCGTCGACGTGCCGTCGCGGTAGTAGGCCGCGGCGGCGTCCAGGGCAAGCTGAACGGCCTCGGCGTAGGCGGTCTGATCAGCGAGCAGAGTGCTCGGGGGCGCGTCGGTCATGGTGACATCATCTCGCTCGGCACCGACAGTTTCCGACCGGCCGAACGCGGCTCCGCCAGGCGATCCGACCTGCTCCCCTGCCGGGGGATTAACAGCAGGTTTCGTCAGTGACACATGTGTATTGCCCGTTACGCCAGTGAGTTACATGTAACGAACGCACAGCCACGGATCGTCAAAGTGCGTAACGCGCGATTCCTACATTCGAGTTCTCGCCGCTGAGCGGCCGAGCGGCCGAGTGGCCGAGTGGGCCGAGAGTAGGAGGAACGATGGCGCGCTGGATCGCCGAGTGGCACCCCGATGACAAGGCCTTCTGGGAGGGCTCCGGCAAGCGGATCGCCCGGCGCAACCTCGCCTTCTCGATCCTGGCCGAGCATCTCGGATTCACGGTGTGGACGCTGTGGAGCATCGTGGCCGCCAAGATGGGCGCCTACGACTTCTCCACCGACCAGCTCTTCTGGCTGGTGGCGCTGCCCAACCTCATCGGCTCCGTGTTGCGCGTCCCCTACACCTTCGGGCCGGCCAGGTTCGGTGGCGCCACGTTCACCACGGTCAGCGCGCTGCTGCTGGTCATCCCCGCGGCGCTGCTCGGGCTGGCGGTCAGCGACCCGGGCACGCCGTACTGGATGTTCCTGGTGATCGCGGCGCTGGCCGGGGTCGGCGGCGGCAACTTCGCCTCCAGCATGGCGAACATCACCTACTTCTACCCGCGCTCGCGGCAAGGCGTGGCGCTCGGGCTGAACGCGGCCGGCGGCAACATCGGGGTCAGCTCCGTGCAGCTGGTCATGCCGCTGGTGATCGGCGGGTTCGGACTGGCCGCCGCCGGGTGGTTCTGGGTGCCGCTGGCCGTCGTGGCCGCCGTCTGCGCGTGGTTCTTCATGGACAACCTGTCGAGCGCCAGGGCCAAGCCGCGCGAGCAGCTGGCGGTGGCCGGGCGGGCGCAGACGTGGATCATGTCGTTCCTGTACATCGGCACGTTCGGCTCGTTCATCGGCTACTCGACGGCCTTCCCGCTGCTGGCCAAGAGCCTGTTCCCCGGCTCACCGTGGGCGGCGGTGGCCTTCGTCGGCCCGCTGTTCGGCTCGCTGATCAGGCCGGTGGGCGGCTGGCTGGCCGACAAGAAGGGCGGCGCGCCGGTGACCCTGTGGAACTTCGCCGCCATGGGCGTCGGTGTGGTCCTGGTCTGGTTCGGCAGCGCTTCGGGCGACTTCTGGCTGTTCTTCCTGGCCTTCCAGACGCTGTTCCTCACGGCGGGCGTCGGTAACGGCTCCACCTACCGGATGATCCCCGCGATCTTCCAGGCCAAGGCGGTGGCCGAGCGCGGCACCGGCGAGGAGGCCCTGATGTACGGCAAGCGGCAGGCATCCGCCGCCATCGGGATCATCTCCGCGGTCGGGGCGCTCGGCGGATTCCTCATCAACCGCGCGTTCGGCATGTCGTTCGCCGAGACGGGCAGCCCGGCCACCGCGTTCGTCGGGTTCGGCGCCTTCTACGTGGCCTGCTTCGCGCTCACCTGGTGGTGCTACACCCGCAAGGTCGGCGTCTCGCTGGTCGGCAGCCTGGCCCACGCCCGTGTCTGAGCACACCGCGGTGAAGCAGGTGACCGCGACCCACTGCCCGTACTGCGCCCTCCAGTGCGGCATGACGATCACCGCCACGGGGACCGACATCACGATCACCCCGCGCACCGACATCCCGGCCAACTCCGGCGGCGCCCTGTGCCAGAAGGGCTGGACGGCGGCCGAACTGCTGACCAACGGCGAGCGCCTGACCACGCCGCTGCTCCACGGCCGGCCTGTGGCCTGGGACACCGCCCTCGACTACGTGGCCGACCGGCTGATCGCCATCCGCGCCGTGCACGGCCCCGACGCCGTGGCCGTGTTCGGCGGCGGCGGGCTGACCAATGAGAAGGCGTACCAGCTCGGCAAGTTCGCCAGGGTCGCGCTCGGCACCAGCCAGATCGACTACAACGGCCGCTTCTGCATGTCGTCGGCCGCGGCCGCCTCGCTCAGGGCGTTCGGGCTGGACCGCGGCCTGCCGTTCCCTATCACCGACCTGGCCGAGACCGACGTCGTCCTGCTGGCCGGCGGGAACGTCGCCGAGACCATGCCGCCCTTCGTCCGCCACCTGACCGGGCCGCGGCTCATCGTCATCGACCCCCGCCGCACCGCGACGGCCAAGCTGGCCTGGCTGCACCTGCAGCCCACGCCGGGCACCGACCTGGCGCTCGCCCTCGGGCTGCTGCACCTGGTCATCGCCGAAGGGCTCGTCGACGAGGACTACGTCGCCGCCAGGACCTCGGGCTTCGAGCAGGTACGCACCTCGCTCGCGTCCTGGTGGCCCGAGCGGGTCGAGCGCGTCACCGGCGTGCCGGTGGCCAGGATGCGCGAAGCCGTACGCGCGCTCGCCTCGGCCGGACGGGCCGCCGTGCTCACCGGGCGGGGGGCCGAGCAGCACGCCAAGGGCACCGACACCGTCACCGCGTTCATCAACCTGGCCCTGGCGCTGGGGCTGCCCGGCCGCCCCGGCTCCGGGTACGGCTGCCTGACCGGGCAGGGCAACGGCCAGGGCGGCAGGGAGCACGGTCAGAAGGCCGACCAGCTGCCCGGCTACCGCAAGATCGACGACCCGGCCGCCCGCGAGCACGTCGCCGCGATCTGGGGCGTACGACCCGATGAGCTGCCCGGCCCGGGACGCTCGGCCTACGAGCTGCTCGACGCGCTCGGGACGCCCCAGGGGTCGCGCGCCCTGCTGGTCTTCGGCTCCAACCCGGTGGTCTCCGCGCCGCGCTCCGCGCACGTGACCGAGCGGCTCGACGCGCTGGACCTGCTGGTGGTCTGCGACATCGTGCTGTCGGAGACGGCCGCGCGGGCCGACGTGGTCTTCCCCGTGACGCAGTGGGCCGAGGAGACCGGCACGATGACGAACCTCGAGGGCCGGGTCCTGCTGCGCCGCCAGGCCGTACCCGCTCCCGAAGGGGTCAGGAGCGACCTGGAGATCATCCGGGAGCTGGCCGACCGGCTCGGCCACCGGTTCTCGGCCGAGCCGCGCGAGGTGTTCGAGGAGCTGGGCCGCGCCAGCGCGGGCGGGGTGGCCGACTACGCGGGCATCACCTACGAACGGATCACCGAGGAGACCGGCGTGTTCTGGCCGTGTCCGTCGCCGGACGACCCCGGCCGACCGCGCCCGTTCCTCGACTCCTTCGCCACCCCCGACGGCCGCGCCAGGTTCGTGCCCGTCGAGCACCGGCCCGCGGCCGAGGAACCCGACGACGACTACCCGATCTACCTGACCACGGGCCGCGTGCTGGCCCAGTACCAGAGCGGCGCGCAGACCCGCAGGATCGCCGCCCTGTCCAAGGCCGCGCCCGAGCCGTTCGTCGAGCTCCATCCCGACCTCGCCGAGCAGTTGGCCATCACCGCCGGAGACGTCGTGCGGGTGCTCAGCCGGCGGGGCGAGAGCACGGGGGTCGCCAGGGTCAGCGACGCGATCAGGCGCGACACCGTCTTCATGCCGTTCCACTGGGAGGGAGCCAACCGTCTGACCAATCCCGCGCTCGATCCGTCATCGCGGATGCCGGAGTTCAAGGTCTGCGCCGTCAGGGTGGAGAAGGTCGCATGAGGCTCGTCGTAGTGGGGAACGGAATGGCCGGATCGCGGCTGGTCGGCGAGGTGCGGGCACGTGATCCGCACATGCCGGTCACCGTGTTCGGTGCCGAGACCTGGCAGCCCTACAACCGGGTGCTGCTGTCCAACGTCCTGGCCGGGAGCTCGGGTCCCGACCAGGTGCGGCTGCTCGACCCGAGCTGGTACGCCACGCACGGCGTCGAGGCCGTCTTCGACACCGAGGTGGTGCGCGTCGACAGGAGCGCCCAGACGGTGATGACCGCCGACGGGCGGAGCACGCCGTACGACGTGCTGGTCCTGGCCACCGGCAGCGAGGCGGTCGTCCCGCCGGTGCCGGGAGCCGAGCTGGCGATCCCGTTCCGCACGCTCGACGACTGCCACCGCATCCTGGCGGCGGCCGAGCACGGACGCAGGGCGGTGGTGGTCGGCGGCGGCCTGCTCGGCATCGAGGCCGCGCGGGGGCTGGCCGGGCGCGGCCTGCCCGTGACGCTGCTGCACCTGGCCGACCACCTGATGGAGCGGCAGCTGGACGCGGAGGCCGGGCTGGTGCTCGGCGAGACGCTCACCGGGCTGGGCGTGGACATCCGCACCGGCGTGACGGCCGAGGCGATCCTGGAGGAGGGCGTGCGGCTGGCCGGCGGCGAACTGGTCGAGGGCGACCTCGTCGTGCTGGCCTGCGGCGTACGGCCCATGACGGCATTGGCCAAGGAGTCGGGCCTGTCCGTACGGCGGGGCATCGTCGTGGACGACGAGATGCGTACCGAGGACCCGGCGGTGTTCGCCATCGGCGAGTGCGCCGAGCACGAGGGCACCGTCTACGGCCTGGTCGCCCCCGCCTGGGAGCAGGCGGCCGTCGCCGCGGAGATCATCACCGGCGGCAAGGCGCTCTACCGGGGCTCGCGGCTGGTGACCAGGCTCAAGGCCAGGAGCGTCGAGCTGGCCGCGATGGGCGAGACCCACCTCACCGAGGAGCACGCCGAGGTGGTGCGCTTCACCCATCGGGCCCGCGGTACCTACCGCAAGCTCGTCATCCGCGACGGCCGGCTGGTCGGCGCGATCCTGCTGGGCGACACCGACGCCGTCGGCACGCTGACCCAGCTGTTCGACCGTGGCGGGCCGCTGCCGGGCGACCGGGCCGGGCTGCTGTTCCCCGGCCTGGGGGCGGTCACCGTGGCCGACAGCCCGGTGCTGATGCCCGACGCGGCGAAGGTCTGCCAGTGCAACAACGTCACCAAGGGCCAGATCAGGGCGTGCTGGGAGGCCGGCGCGCGGGACGTGGCCGGAGTGGCGGCCGCGACCAGGGCCACGACCGGGTGTGGGACGTGCCGGGATGCCGTGGAGGGCATCGTCGGCTGGCTGTGTGAGCAGGAAGGGATCTCGGCATGAACAAGATCGTTGTCGTCGGTTACGGACCCACCGCCCACCGGCTCGTCGAAACGCTGCACGAGCGGGGCTTCGGCGGCCAGGTCACGGTGATAGGCGAGGAGCCCCGCCCCGCGTACGACCGGGTGGCGCTGACCTCCTACCTGTCGGGGACCAGCGTCGAGGACCTCACCTACCCGGTGCCGCCGGGCACGGTGACCAGGCTCGGCGGGCGCGTCACCGGGATCGACCGCGAGGCCCGCACGGTCACGCTGGCCGACGGATCGGCCGAACCGTACGACGTGCTCGTGCTGGCGACCGGGTCGGCGCCGTTCGTGCCGCCGGTGCCGGGCGCGGAGCACGCCTACGTCTACCGGACGATCGACGACCTCGACGCGATCAGGATGGCCGCCAAGGACGCGACCGAGGGCGTGGTGGTCGGCGGCGGGCTGCTCGGCCTGGAGGCCGCCGACGCGCTGCGCGGGCTCGGGCTCAAGACGCACATTGTGGAGATGAGCCCCTGGCTGATGCCCCGGCAGGTCGACGAGGGCGGCGGCTCGGTGCTCAAGAGCCACATCGAGGGGCTCGGGCTCAGCGTGCACGCGGGCGCGGGCGTCCAGGAGATCGTCGCGGGCGAGCGCGGCGTCACCGGGCTGCGCAAGCCCGACGGAACGCTGCTCGACGCCCAGATCGTCGTCTTCTCCGCCGGCATCAGGCCGCGTGACGAGCTCGCCCGCGCCAGCGGGCTGGACGTCGGCGAGCGCGGCGGCATCACGGTGGACGCCGGGATGCGCACCTCGGACCCGGCGATCTACGCGATCGGCGAGTGCGCGCTGGCGGGCGGCATGGTGTACGGGCTGGTCGGGCCGTGCTTCACCATGGCGGAGGTGGCCGCGGACCGCATCCTGGGCGGGGCCGCCACCTTCGAGGGGGCCGACATGTCCACCAAGCTGAAGCTGCTCGGTGTCGAGGTGGCGCAGTTCGGCGCGATGGACGGGGCGCTCGACGTCACCTACATGGACCCGGTGGCCGGCGTCTACAAGAGACTGTTCATCAGCGACGACGCCAAGACGCTGCTCGGCGGCATCTGCGTCGGCGACGCCTCGCCGTACGGGTCGCTGCGGCCCTTCGTCGGCAAGCCGCTGCCCGCGCCGCCGTCCGACCTGCTGTTCACCGGGTCGGGGGCGGAACTGGACCTGCCCGACGACGCGCAGGTGTGCTCGTGCAACAACGTCTGCGCGGGGACGGTCCGCACCGCCATCGCCGACAAGGCGCTCACCGACGTGCCCGGGATCAAGGCGTGCACGCGGGCGGGCACCACCTGCGGGAGCTGCGTGCCGATGCTCAAGCAGCTCCTGGAGAAGTCCGGGGTCGAGCTGAGCAAGGCGCTGTGCGAGCACTTCACCTACTCCAGGGCCGAGCTGTACGACATCGTCAAGGTGCGCGGCATCACCACGTTCTCGGAGCTGGTCTCCGCGCACGGGCAGGGCAGGGGCTGCGACATCTGCAAGCCGGCCGTGGCCTCGATCCTCGCCTCGCTGCACAACGGGCACGTCCTCGACGGCGAGCGGGCGGCCCTGCAGGACACCAACGACGCCTTCCTGGCCAACATCCAGAAGAACGGCACCTACTCGGTCGTCCCGCGCATCCCCGGCGGCGAGATCACGCCCGACAAGCTCATCGTGATCGGTGAGGTGGCCCGCGACTTCGGCCTCTACACCAAGATCACCGGAGGGCAGCGGATCGACCTGTTCGGGGCCCGCGTCGAGCAGTTGCCGCAGATCTGGCGGCGGCTCGTGGACGCCGGCTTCGAATCGGGCCACGCGTACGGCAAGGCGCTGCGGACGGTGAAGTCGTGCGTCGGCTCGGCCTGGTGCCGGTACGGCGTCCAGGACTCCGTCGGCCTGGCCATCGACCTGGAGCTGCGTTACCGCGGCCTGCGCGCGCCGCACAAGCTCAAGTCGGCCGTGTCCGGCTGCGCCCGTGAGTGCGCCGAGGCCCGGTCGAAGGACTTCGGGGTCATCGCCACCGAGCAGGGCTGGAACCTGTACGTCGGCGGCAACGGCGGCTTCAAGCCGCGCCACGCCGACCTGCTGGCGGCGGATCTGACCACCGAGGAGCTGATCAGGACGATCGACCGGTTCGTCATGTTCTACATACGGACGGCCGACCGGCTGCAGCGCACCGCCGCCTGGCTGGAGTCGCTCGACGGCGGGCTCGACTACCTGCGGCAGGTGATCATCGAGGACTCCCTGGGGATCTGCGCCGAGCTGGACGCCCAGATGGAGTACCACGTCGCCACGTACGTGGACGAGTGGCAGACGACCATCGACGATCCGGACAAGCTCGGCAGGTTCGTGAGCTTCGTCAACGCGCCCGGGGTCCCTGACCCGTCCATCGTCTTCGAGACCGAACGCGACCAGATCAAGCCCGTGGAGGTGGCTGCGCGATGAATGGTTGGATCCCTGTCTGTGGTTATCAGGGGCTGCTGCCGGAGCGGGGGGTGTGCGCTCTGGTGGAGGGCCGGCAGGTGGCCGTCTTCCGTACGTTCGACGGCACGGTGCACGCGATCGGCAACCTGGACCCGTTCAGCGGGGCGCAGGTGTTGTCGCGGGGGATCGTCGGCACCCGGCAGGGGGAGCCGACTGTGGCGTCGCCCCTGCACAAGCAGGTGTTCTCACTGGTGAGTGGGGTCTGTCTGGATGAGCCGGAGATCTCCGTACCGGTCTATCCGATACGGGTGGAAGCCGGGCTGGTACAGGTGGGTACGGGCGCCTAGCGGACGCCCGGTCGCTTCTATGGTTCGGCCAACACGTCCGCCGGTGGGTACACGTGGGCCGTCTGATGTCCCACCGGCAGGACACAGCGCCGGTCGGAGTCGACGCTGTCGCAGCGCTCCGCATCGTCGCGTTGCGGCAGGGGCTCGGGCTCGGGCTCGGGGGTAGTGCTCAGGATCGTCTCCAGGTGCGGCACTCGTTGGACGCTATCGGCGAGGCGGCGGCGGTTTGGTCGCGGCCCGGCAACGATCCAACCTCTGAACGATCTCATCAACTTCTGTGAAGGTTACTGTGAGCAATCCCAGGGACTGAGGCGGCAGCTGGTAAAGGGGTCGTCCGAAGTGGACAAATGGTGCATTCGTGACGGCTTTTGCGGGGAATCACCCCGCTATGAGCACAAAATCCCAGGCCAGAGCACTCCTGCTGGCGGCAGTCGTCCCGGCGTTGCTCGTCACGGGCTGTGCCGCGGGCGGTAACGATATGCGACTCATGGGCGCGGCCGCATCGCCGATGCCCTCCGAATCAGGCCCGAGTCCCTACGGATCGGAGTCGGGCAGCATGAGCCCGATGCCGTCCGAGTCGGGCAACATGAGCCCCGAACCATCGGCCTCCGAGAGCGCGTCGATGGCGCCGATGACCTCGCCGCGCGCGGCCGTACAGGCGTTCTTCGACGCTGCCAAGGCCGGCGAGGCGGACAAGGCCGTCGAGGCGTTCGCCACCGACGGCTTGGCGGCCGCGGAGGGCAAGCCGACCGCGCAGGGCACCGACGCGCTGACGACCCTGTTCAAGGACATGTTCAAGACGAAGATGATCGCCACGCACACCTTCGACGAGACACGCATGGCGGGCGAGGTGGCCTTCGTCCGGACCACCAGCACCGAGGGCAGCGAGAAGTACCGCGAGTTCTTCCTCCTCAAGAAGTCCGACGGCGAGTGGAAGATCGAGCGCTTCATGAACAACTCCGCGTCGAAGTGAGCGGACCGGTGACACGCCCATCAGCGGCCGTAAGCCCCTGACAGAACCAGCCCCGAGCGAGACCATGGCCGCCACAGTGGCGGCCATGGTCATGCGCGGTGAGCCTCAGGGCGAATTAGCGTGGGGGCATGCAGGATCTTTCGGCGTTTCAGCATCCGCGCTTCGCTCGCATGTACGAGCGGCTCAGCGCCGAGGCCGAGCGCCACGGCATGACCGGGCTGCGGCGCCGGTTGCTGTCCGGGCTCAGCGGCCGGGTGGTGGAGGTGGGGGCCGGAAACGGGCTGAACTTCCCGCACTATCCTCCCCAGGTGTCCGAGGTCGTGGCCATCGAACCGGAGGACCGGCTGCGCGCGCTGGGGGAGCGGGCCGCGGCCCTGGCGCCGGTGCCCGTCACCGTGGTCCGGGGGCATGGCGGTTCCCTGCCGTACGACGCCGGGTCGTTCGACGCGGCCGTGGTGTCGCTGGTGCTGTGCTCCGTCCCCGACTCGGCCGTGCTGCTGGCCGAGCTGCGCAGGGTGCTCAGGCTGGGCGGCGAGTTGCGCTTCTTCGAGCACGTACGCTCGGCGAACCCGGTCCGGGGCGTGCTGCAGGATCTCATCACTCCGCTGTGGCGGCTGATGGCCGGAGACTGCCGTCCCAACCGGGACACCGCGGCGGCGATCCGGGAGGCGGGGTTCGTGATCGAGGACGCCGACCGGTTCGTCCACCGGGCCACACCGGGGTCGCCCGCCCTGACCCACATTCTCGGCCTGGCCCGCAGACCTTAGCGGCCCTTAGGCCGTCAGAGGTCGCGTTCCTGCTGGTCGAGGATGGCGACGGAGATCGACACGGCGGCGCCGGGATCGCCGTCCTCGATCGCCCGCAGCAGCTCCTCATGCGACCCGTCGAGCACCAGCGCCGCCTGCTCCATGTGGCGGACGCTGTCGCGCAACGCCTCGCTCATGCTGCGGTAGAGGTCGCCGAGGAGCGGGTTGTGCGCCGCGTCCGCCACCCGCAGGTGGAAATCGACGTCCGCGTCGGCGAACGCGTCCACGTCGCCCGCCCGCCCGGCCGCGTCCCGCCGCACGAGCGCCTCGCGCAGGCCGGTGAGGTCCTCGTCGGTCCGCTTCCCGGCGGCCAGCCGGGCGGCCACCATGTCGAGGCCGCGCCGCACGTCGATGATGTCCATCGCGGCCGCCTTGGCCAGCCGCCTGCCCAGCGCGACCTGCGACTCGTCGACCGCCGTGACGTACGTGCCGTCGCCCTGGCGGGTGGTCAGCAGCCCGGAGTGGGCCAGCACGCGTACGGCCTCCCGCACCGAGAGCCGGCTCATGCCGAGGGTCTCCGCGAGCCGGAGCTCGGACGGGATCTTCGTCCCCACCGGCCAAGCGCCGCTGGTGATCTCCCCCCGGAGCTCCTCGATCGCGGCGTCCACGAGGGAGGTCCGCGCCACGTTTCGCATGAGCCGTTCGCCGATTCTCAGTGATTGCCTGACTAGGAACCGTATCCTAAGCGGCCGCCAGGTGATCGGACAGCTGTCCTGCTCCCAGGGTCAGCGCTCGCAGACGAGACCGTCGCCGTCGCGGTCCTGGTACCAGGCGTACTCGGGGTCCACACCCTTCCGGTACGGGCCGTACCCGGCGGCGTTCGCGTCACCGCAGGTCCGGTAGCGCGGGTCGTTGCCGCCAGAAGTCGGAGTGGGAGTGGGAGTCGGGGTTGTGGTCGTGGTGCCGGTGTCGCACTTGCCGGACCAGATGCGCAGCTTCTGCCGCTTGGCCACGGCCTCCTCGCTCCGCATGACCTTGATGTAGCGGTCGTTCGGTTTGACCAGGACCGCCTTCGCGTAGCCGTACCGGACGAGGTTGCGGTTGACGTGCACGCCCTTGGCGTTCCACACATAGAACAGCCGGCGGCCGAAACCGTCGGTGGGCTTCTTGTCGGCGAGGACGTAGGCGAGCCGGCCGACCGGCAGCAGCGCCGCCGTGCGCTGGGTCGCGGCCTTGCCCCAGCACTGGCCGCGCTCGGGAGTGTCCGACTCCAGGAACATGACGCGCGTCTTCTTGCCGTCGCCGGTGGTGACGTCGATCGTGTCACCGTTCACGATCTTGGCCACGCGTACGCTCATCGCGCCCTTCGGCACTCCGGCGGGAGGTCCGGCGGCGTACGCGGGAGCGGGAACGGCGAGCAGGACGACGGCGGTGAGGATGACGACGCGCATGGGCCCTCCAGGGGATCGGGATGAAGAGGACGCCTCATCGCTCACGGAGGTGCACTCACGTCACTGGCCGGATGCGGCCATATCCGCCCGACACGCCCCTGCACGTAGGCGCACCGGATCTTGTCAGGCCCCTTGGCGGGTGAGAGATTGCGGGTACTTTGGCGCCCATCGTCTCGGAGGACACGCGTGCCTCAATTACGCCCGGCCCTCATCGCAGTCACCCTCACCCTGGCGATCGCGAGTCCCGCGCAAGCGGCCGCCGGACCCAGGATCACCGTTGAGAACGGCCGTACGCAGCCGGTCTTCTCCTACGCGGACGCCGTCCGCGAATACGTCTACGTCGAGTCGAGCGTCGACAGCGATTCCGACGGCCGACTGGACAGGGTACGCGTCGACATCATCAGGCCCAAGGAGTCCGGTCCCCGGCTCAAGGTGCCGGTGATCATCGACGAGAGTCCGTACTACGACAATTCTGGACGCGGCAACGAGGCCGAGCGGAAGGTCTACGACGCCGCCGGGAATGTCACGAAATTTCCGCTCTTCTATGACAATTACTTCGTGCCGCGCGGCTACGCCGTCCTGAACGTCGACATGCTCGGCACCACCAAGTCCGAGGGCTGCCCGGACATCGGCGGCAAGGCGGACGTCCTGGGCGGCAAGG
This sequence comes from Nonomuraea sp. NPDC050680, assembly GCF_040654555.1. Lineage (NCBI taxonomy): Bacteria > Bacillati > Actinomycetota > Actinomycetes > Streptosporangiales > Streptosporangiaceae > Nonomuraea > Nonomuraea sp. NPDC050680. The sequence goes on from NZ_JBFAIF010000002.1 coordinate 53,367, forward strand.
CCGTCGTGGACTGGCTGAACGGCCGGGCCAAGGCCTACCGCGCGGACGGCACCCAGGCCGTGGCCGACTGGACCACCGGCAAGGCCGGGATGATCGGCAAGTCCTACGACGGCACGCTGGCCAACGCCGTCGCCGCCACCGGCGTGCGCGGCCTGGAGACGATCGTGCCGATCTCGGCGATCAGCTCCTGGTACAAGTACCAGCGCTCCAACGGCGTGGTCTACAGCTACGACTACGCCTCCTGGCTGGCCAACTACGTCGACACCGACCCCGAGCCCAAGTGCCAGGCCGTACGGGATCGCATGGACGCCGAGGACGGCGACGACACGGGCGACTACAACGCCTTCTGGGCCGAGCGCGACTACGTCAACGGCCTGCTCGGCGACGCCTCCAAGGTCAGGGCCAGCGTCTTCGTGGTGCACACCGCCAACGACCTGAACGTCAAGCCGGACAACTTCTCCACCTGGTGGCAGGCCCTGGCCAAGCGGAACGTACCGCGCAAGATCTGGGTGGGCCAGTACCAGCACGTGGACCCCTTCGACTTCGAGGGCCGCAGGGACGTGTGGGTGGACACGCTGCACGGCTGGTTCGACTACTGGCTGCAGGGCGTACGCAACGGGATCATGAACGCCCCGCGCGCCGACGTGCAGACCGGCCCGACGCAGTGGATCACTCAGCGCGACTGGCCGGCGCCGTTCGCGACGAACGTCCCGCTCCGCCCGGCCGCCGACGGCTCGCTCGGCCTCCTCGCCGCCAGGCGCGATGCCAGCGCGTCCTTCACCGACGTGCCGCTCGACGAGGAGGAGATGATCGCCGACGTCGGTACGGCCAAGCCGGGCCGGGTGGCGTTCACCAGCGGCGCGCTCCCGCTCGACCTGCGCCTGTCCGGCACGCCCACGGCCGACCTGCGGGTCAAGCTCGACAAGCCGGCCGCCAACCTGACCACCCTGCTCGTCGACTTCGGCGAGGCGAACCGCGTCGACTGGGGGCGCGGCCAGGGCATCACCACGCTCGCCGAGGAGGACTGCCACGGCGACAGCACCGCCGCCGACGACGCCTGCTACCGCAAGGTGGCCACGAACACCGTGACGCGGCCCGCCGAGATCGTCGCCCGCGGCTGGATCGACATCCAGAACCGCGACTCGCTCAGCGCGTCGTCGCCGCTGCCGGTCGGGACGTGGGGCAGGGTCAGGTGGCAGACGCTGCCGCACGACTACACCTTCCGGAAGGGACACCGGATCGCCCTGGTGGTCGCGGGCACCGACACGACGTACACCTCTGAGGCGGGCACCGGCGCGAACGTCACGCTCGACCTGGCCAGGAGCAGTGTGATCGTGCCGTTCACGCAGGGGGCACCGCTGGTGGACGTGCCCAAGGACACGACCCGGTTCCGCGGGCCGGCGCGGATCGACCTGCCGGAGCCAGACAACTCCTTCTTCTAAGTTCGCGCTGTGGTGGCGGGTCCTCCAGCCACCACATAGAGGTTCATCCGGAGCCGGGCAGCGGCTGGTGCTGGACTCCCTCGCCGCCGGTGGCGGGCCAGCCGCAGTTCGTCCAGTAGCCGCTGCCCTTGCCGTCCGCCACGTACGATCCCTTGGCGTTGGCCACGGTCCAGGACAGGCGCAGGGTGAGGGTCCCGCTGCCGCGCACGAGGCCCGTCGCGCTCTGGCCGTCGCCGCCGGAGGTGCCGGTCCACCGTACGGTGACCTTGCCGAACTCGGTGGCGGGCGGCCCCGGGCAGCCGGGCCGCGACGCGGGCGCCTGGACGCGGAACGCGTGCGCGGAGACCGCGATCCCCTTCGGGGCGGACACCGCGCTGATCTTGCAGCTGCCCGGACAGACCAGCCCGAATGATCCGGTACGGCGGCTGCCCAGGTTGATCGACGACGGCGACAGCCTCGCGACGGGTGGTCTGGGGTCGGCCAGGGCCACCTTCTGCGGCCGGATCTCGCCGGTGGCGGTGTCGCTCAGCCTGGAGTCCGGGGTGGACGGCATGGCAGTGGCCGTCGGGGCCGCTGTCACGTCGGCCGGCGGTGGGACCACGGTGGGGTTGAGCATGACGTTGGGGGTGCTCCCCGGCGGTACGGCCGGGGCGCTGCCGGGTCCTGACAGCTTGGTCTGCGTCGCGGGCATCTCGGGGCGGTGGCGGCTCTGGATGCCGGACCAGGCGAGGCTCGCCACCAGCATCCCGGCGCCGACCAGCAGCCCCACTGTGGCCACGGACCGGATGGAGAACCGGCCGTCGGACTCGTACTCACCCGGGCGGTTGCGCCAGAACTCGGTCTGCTGCTCGTCCGGACGGTCACGCCAGAACTCCGACCCCGGGCCGTCCGGCTCGTCGTTCCCCGTGCCGCCGTCGATGCTCTGGGTCGCGACCAGCAGGTCTCGGTGCTCGCCGGTGGCCATGACCAGGGCGTCTCGGAGCGTGGCCGCGGTCGTGAACAGGGCCTCCGCGCGGGCGTCCGCCGTCATGGGGAACGGCTGGTCCCGGCGGGTGCCGGGGGCGGCGATCAGGGCGTCCCGTTGGGCGCTCGCGATCAGGGCGTCCGTAGCCGGGGTCGCGCTCTGGGCGCCGGGATGAGTGCCCGTCGTGGCGAACTGTCCGTTTCGGTGGGTTCCAGCGGTGGCGGTCTGGGCGTTCCGGTGGGTGTCGGGAACAGAGGTGTCCCGGCGGTTACCAGGAGCGGTCGCGTCCCGGGGCGGGCTCGTGGTCGTGGCGTCCCGGCGGCTGCCCGGGGCCGACGGGGCCGGGCGGCTCCTGGCGGCGGGGGTGTCCCGGCGGGTGCCGCTGGCCGCGACGAAGACGCCCTGCCGGTCGCGGGCGGTGGCCACCAGGACGTCCCGCTGGCGATCCCCGAAGGGGTGACGACCACGCGGTCCGGCACCGGCCGGTCCACGATCGGACGCTGCGGGCGGCGCCTGGCCGTTCGACGTGCTGGGGGGTGCCTGGCCGTTCGATGTGCCGGGCGGTGCTTGGCCGTTCGAAGCGTCGCGCACGGGCGGGTCGCCAATGGGGGCGCTCGGCACGGGCGGCCCGCCGATGACCAGCCCGGGGAGCCGCAAGACCGGTTCCGGCGGAGGGCTGGTTCGGGCGTCACGCGGGGGAGCGGCAGGCGCCTCACAGATGGGAGCGGCCAGGAGACCGGGAGCGGATGGGCCCGTGGCCGGAGCGCGCCGTGGGAGGACCCCGGCAGCGGGCTTCCGGGCGAGCGGAACGGTGGTCTCGTGTTCGAGGGCCGCCGCGATCGCATCCGGATCGGACCGCTGGTGCGGGATGGCGGTCGGGGCGTCGCTGCGGGGTGGGGCAGACGCCGGGGTGCTGGAGCGGGGCGGGGCAGGGGTGGGGGCGCGATGGCTCCGGTGGGGTTTGCGTTCCTGGCCGGCGGCAGCCGCGCCCGCCGCCGGCCAGGCGCTACCCCTGATCGCCGCCGTGGGGTCGGCGATCGGGGAGATCAACATCGGAGCGGCCTCGACCAGCCCCCGAACCTGCACGGGGAACCCGTCCACCCGCCACAGCTCGCCCGCGTCCGGAAGCGGCTGGGCCCACGTCAGGCGGTCGCGCAGCGTGGGGGGAGCGGTGGCGATGGGCAGCTCGCGCAGCAGTGTGGCCGCCACCACGGCCCGGGGCGCCGCCCGGCACGTGGGGCAGGTGGGAATGTGGCGGCTGATGCCGGCCCGGTTGCGCCGCGTGGGCGTCGTCGCCCAGGCCGTCACCTTGGCCGCGAGCCGGCCACAACCGTTGGCCGCCCGCGCGGCGATGACGGCGGAGAACCAGCGCTCGACCCCGCGGGCCGCCTCGGTCACGATGGCGTCCACGTCCGGCGGCGTCACATCGAAGATGACGGCGATCTCCTGATGCGCGAGGCCGTGCCGTACGGACAGGTCCAGCAGCTCCCGCTGCGGGCCGTCCAGCGCGCGCAGGGCCTCGGGCAGCAGGTCCGGCATCCGGCCGGAACGCGACCACGAGCCGATGCTCGCCGGGCCGGCCACGGCCGCGCGATGCGCCCGGGCCAGCCCATAGAGCCACGGCCGCAGCAGGGAGGAGTCGACGACCCGGTGCGTGTGGCCGTACGCCGACAGCAGCGCCCCGGCGACCGCCAGCTCGGCCTCGCCCTGGGCGAGCTCCGTGCGGCAATAGTCATAGAGGTGGGATCCGTACTCGTCGCACAGCTCGCGGATTTCCTCGCGTACGTCGTCGGTCAGTGTCCGCCACATCACCCGTGCCACCTCCTTGGTCGAAAAGCAGAGCCTCCGGAAGCCTCAGCCGGGTAACTGCTCCGCGATCTCCGTAGCCCAGTAGGTGATCACGCTCCCGGCGCCCGCCCGGCGGATCGCCGTGAGGCTCTCCCGGATGGCCCGGTCGCGCATGAGCCACCCCTGGGCGGCGGCGGCCTCGATCGCCGCGTACTCGCCGGAGGTCTGGTAGGCGGCGACCGGCACGTTGACCGCGTCGGCCACCATGCGTACGACGTCCAGATAGAGGCCCGCCGGTTTGACCATCACCATGTCGGCCCCCTCCTCGATGTCCAGGAGCACCTCGCGCAGCGCCTCGCGGCTGTTGGCGGGGTCCTGCTGGGCGGTCGAGCGGGTGCCGGTCAGGCGCGATTCGACGGCGTCGCGGAACGGGCCGTAGAAGGCGGAGTCGTACTTGGCGGCGTAGGCCAGGATCGCCACCCGATGGTGACCGGCCTGGTCGAGCGCCTGGCGGACGGCGGCGACCTGGCCGTCCATCATGCCGCTCGGGGCCACCACGTGGGCGCCCGCGTTGGCCTGGGCGATGGCGACCTGGGCGTAGGCGCGCAGGGTGGCGTCGTTGTCGACGTCGCCGGTGGCGTCGAGGACGCCGACCTGGCCGTGCTCGGTGTATTCGTCCAGGTTGATGTCGCTGATCACCACGGTGGCGTCGCCGACCTCGGCGGCGACGTCGGCGATGGCCAGTTGCGCGATGCCGGACGGGTCCCAGGCGCCGTACCCCTCGGGGTCCTTGGCGGCCGGGATGCCGAAGATCAGCAGGCCGCCGACGCCGGCGGTGGCCGCGGCCGAGGCCGCCTTGCGCAGGCTGTCGCGGCTGTGCTGGACCTGGCCCGGCATGCTGGGGATCTCTCGGGGTTCGTCGAGTCCTTCGCGGACGAACAAGGGCTGGATCAGGTCGGCCGGGTGCAGCCGCGTTTCGGCGACCAGCCCGCGCAGGGCGGAGGTGCGCCGCAGGCGGCGGGGACGGTCTGCGGGGAAGCTCATGGGTTCTAGCCTCCGATTACCTTGCCGAGAAAAACACGTTCCGCGTGCCTGACGGCGTCCGCGGGCGGGAGCCGGAACCAGTAGCCGGAGGTGCTGCGCGCGGTGATGTTGAGCCGGCGCAGCTGGCACAGGTGTTCGGCCGTCTTGACCGCCAGCCCGTCCGGGTCGATCACCGGCAGGCCGTGCAGTTCGTGCACCCCTAGGTGGACGAGGATCTCGTTCGGTATGCCTTCGGCGGGGACCAGCCACTGCGCCCCCGCGTCCGCCGCCCGTTTCGCGGCCTTCGTGTACGCGGCCAGCAGCGGCCCGAAGTCCTCGGCCAGGGCCCGCTGGACGAGGGTGGTGCCGTCCTCCACCACCTGATAGGAGGCCAGGTCGGCGCCCGCCGCCCGGATGTTGTCGGTGATGGGCTCGGCCAGATGCGGGATGAAGCCGATCAGGCCCAGCCGGTGGCGTTCCATGCGCGCCGCCTGCCAGACCGCGTCGCCGTAGCCGACCACGGGGATCGACACGCGCGAGCGGGCGGCGGCCAGCCCGGGGTCCTGCCCCGCGCCGCTGATCCAGGCCACGCATCCGTCGCGTTCGGCCGCCACGGCCGTCTGCGCGAAGTAGTTGCCGAACAGCAGTCCCAGCTGGCCGTAGCCGACCAGGTGCTCGGGCAGGTCGGTGCCGTATGTGTCGGCCGGCAACGTGTGGATCTCCACCTCGGTGCCGGGTTCGGTGATCTTGGATAAGTGCTCGGCGTAGAGCTTGTCCAGCAGCGCGGAACGACCCTCGACGGTGTGTTTCTGGAACCAGATGCGCATGTCAGCCATGCCTCACGTGAGATTGATGGGGCATTGTGTCGAGCATCGAGGCTTGCGCCAGGTAGGCGCGGGTGGACTCCGGATCGCCGGCGATGGCGCGCAGTCCCGCCATGGCCGCCGCGAGCTTGGTGTTGTCTCTGTCCTGTACGCCGGCCACCCGCGCCTCGCTGCGCGGGATCACCCGGTTGACCAGTACGGTGCGCCGCCGCCAGGCCCACGCGTCCAGCGCGGCGGGTGCGGTGAATCCGCCGAGCACGGCCGCGAGCACCTGGCCGATCTCGACGGCGTCGTGGATGCCGGCGTTCATGTTCAGGCCGCCGGCCGTGGAGGTCAGGTGGGCGGCGTCACCGGCGAACAGCACCCGCCCGCACCGGTAGTCGCCCAGCACGCCGCGGGCCAGGCTGTAGCGGTCGGCCCCGATCACGCGGATCGGCGCCTGCTCGGTGGGCAGGGCACGAAACAGCAGCTTGGCCACGTTCTGGGGATTGAGCGGGTCGCGGGCATCGTGCGGGATCCTGAGGATGATCCGCCAGTGATCGGGCAGCGCCAGCAGGCTGCACGACTGCCGGGAGTCGCGGATGTAGGTCAGCGGCGCCAGGCCGGGCAGCAGCGCGTCGAGCGGTGAGTCGGTGAAGATCCGCAGCGCCTGCGTCGGATACTCCGAGCGGGGGAACGGCAGGCCGAGCGAACTGCGGACGGTGCTGTGCGCGCCGTCCGCCGCGACCACGTAGCGGGCCCGCGCCCACGTGCGGCCGATGCGCAGCCGGACGCCCGTGCCGCCCTCGGCCACTCCGTCGACCGGGGTGCCGAAGCGCACGTCCGCCTCCGGGTAGGCCGACAGCGCCTCCAGCAGCAGCGCGGTGAGCGTGGACTGCTCGGCGTGCAGCCGGAACGGGTGCTGGGTCAGGCCGTCGAGGCTGCCCATCAGCATCTCGGCCAGCACCCGGCCCGCCCGGTCACGCCATTGCACCCGCTCCACCACCCGGCCTCGGGCGATCAGCGCGGTGGCGATCCCGAGCTCCTCCAGCAGGTCGAGCGTGGCCGGGTGGAAGGTCGAGGCGCGCGACTGGCGGCCGAGGCCCGGCTCCCGTTCCAGCACCGTCACCGGCACTCCGGCGCGGGCCAGGGTGAGCGCCGCGGTCAGCCCGACCGGGCCCGCGCCGACCACCGTGACGCCGTTCATGACGGCCGGCCCTGTGCCACCGGGCGGTGCGGCACCCGGCTGAGGGTGACCGGCTGACCGGTCGCGTGCGCCAGCGCCCACCAGGCGCTGCACAGGTTCGAGGTGAGCAGGATCCGGTCGTTTCCGGCGCCCAGGGGGCCCAGCGCGGGCAGCGTGGACATCCCGGTGCCGCTGAACAGCACCACCGCGTCGGACGGCACGCCGGCCTGCTCCACCTGCTCGACCAGCTCGTTCGGCGTGACGTCGTACGGTGAGAAGCCGCCCTGCGCCCTGACCGGTATCACGCGGGAGACGTGCAGACCGGCCGCAGCCCAGAAGCGTTCGGCGAGTTCGGTGAGCCAGGGCTGATACGGCGAGACGAGCACGAACTCCTGCGCCCCGATGTGCTCCAGCGCCTCCCGCGTCGCCAGGGTCGCCGAGGCGAACGGTATGCCCGCCTCACCGCTCAGCTTGTCGCACCTCGCTCGGTCTTCCTCGGGTGCGAACAGATATCGCGAGCCGCTGCATGCCATGACCAGTGCGTCGAGCGGCAGGTCGCCGAACGAGCAGATCATCGCGGGCAGGACCTCGTTGTAGCTCTCCAGCCGCTCCGCCAGGGTGAGGCCGGGGCGTACCGGGAAGCGGCTGACGTACATGTCGGCCCGGGACCCGAACAGGCGCGCCAGTTCGGGCTCCACCGACGGGTTCGCCGGCGGTACGAACACGCCGACCCGGCCCCGGCTCATCCCGCGCTCCCGGCCGGACCGAAAGCGGGCAGTTCCAGCGAGAACAGCTCACGTAAGGCGTCCGCGTAGGTCTCTCCCAGGGGGGAGCCGGCATAGCTGGTCACCCGGTTGATCGGCTCGTACAGGAAGGCGTCGACCACTCGCTGGACGGCGTCCCTGATCTCGGCGCGGGCGGCGGCGTCCAGGCCGGGGGCACGGGAGGTCAGCCGTCCGAGCTCGGCGTCCGCGACGGCGGCCGCCTTGCGCTTCAGTGCTTGTACGACGGGGACGGTAGGCGGTACCGGCACCGTGGGGACCATTCTGGAACCGTAGGGGCAGCGGAACGCCATCCCCGGAACGGTCCCGGCCTCGCCGGCGGTCGCCGGGCGGGTCAAGGTGGCGGGCATCAGCAACCCGACCAAGCCGCGGCCCAGAACGCCGCCTCTCGACGCGCCCGCGTCTCGTCCCGGTCGGTGAGGACGAGCTGTATCTCGCCGCGCTCCACGCCTAGGAGATCCACCGCTGCCCCGATCACGGTATCGGCGAACTCCCGTTGCCTGTCGACTGCCAGTCCTGCTGGGGATTCGACCTGGATGGTGAGCATGAGTACCTCCTGCGAAGGAGCCTGGGGGGTTCAGAGCACGTGGTGAAGCACCTGGTCGATCACGCTGATCGCCTGGTCCGACACCTGCCGTATGTGACGAAGCCGATGGACGGTGCGCGCCGTCAACTCGGGCGGGGTCTGCGGAGGCACAGCGGCCGCCTGGGTGGGGATGCTGTGCGTAGGCATGGCCTGCATAGGGATGGCCTGAGTAGCCTGCGTAGGCATGGCCTGTCGAGGAATGGTCTGTAGAGGGATGCTCTGGCGTGGGATGCTCGCGGGCTGTGTGTCGTCTGTATCGGGCGCCGCACTGGACGGCAGTACGTGCCTGGGCGAACGCACTTCATAGGGGTGCGGGTACGGCCTGCGGGTCTCGTTCGCGAGCATGATCACTCCTATCAGCGCTGGTCAAGGGCCCGGAACTCGGACGGATCGCGGACACCGAAGCGGGCCAGCTCGTGCTCGGCCTCGCTGCGGACCTGGACGAAGCTGTCGCGGAGCTCGGCGAGCAGGCCGCGCAACACGACCAGCTCCGCCTCCGCTTCGCGCAGGGAGGGACGGCGTGGCCGGTTGCTGGTGGCCGCGACGGCTACGCGGATCAGCGCCGCGACGCCGAGCAGAACCGCCACCGCCAGGCAGGCCACCAGCACCGTGGAGAAGCCCGGCATCGGTCCGGCCAGCATGGGATGGTCCACCAGCACCGAGGCGCCGGCCACGCCGATGGCTCCGCCGAGCATGCGCGCGGTGTTGATCGCGCCGACCGCCGAGGCGTACTGGCTGGGGTCGGCGGCCATCGAGCCGACCATGAACGTTCCGGTGGACAGGAAGCCGAACCCAGTGCCCAGCATGACCGCCCCCAGCAGGCACCACAGGTTCGGGTGCGGCTGGGCCAGCATCAGCGCACAGCCCGTGCCGAGGATGAGGGCACCGCCGTAGATGACGCCGTTGATGCCGATGCGCCGGCTGATCGGTGCGGCCACCGGGCTCGACACGATCATGGCGATGGAGATCGGGGTGAGCCAGAGGCCGATGGTGCTCGCGTCGAACTCGGCGTTGCGCAGGTAGAGCGGTCCCATGGCCAGCACGACGAAGGATGCGGCTCCGTACATGCAGGAGGTGGCACCGGCCCACAGGAAGCCGGGACGCCGCCACAGGCTCATGTCGATCGCTCCGGCGCGATGCCGCCACGAGATCGCGATGGCCAGGGCCAGGAGCAGCCCGCCGCCTCCCGCGCACGCCAGCGTGCGTACGGAGGTCCAGCCCCACAGGCTGCCCTGGGAGATGGCCAGCACCGCTCCCGCGACCGCGCCGATCAGCAGGACCGCGCCGAACAGGTCGGGTACGCCCTGCCTGGTGCCGCGGTTGCGGGGCAGCGCGGGGGTGAGCATCAGCAGCGCCGCCGCGAGTCCCGCGCCGGGCAGGTACAGGCCCCGCCAGCCGTACTCGGTCAGCAGCCAGCCACCGCCCGCCTGCAGGGCCAGGGCCCCGATGCCGGACGACGCGCTCCACAGCGCGATGGCTCCGGCACGGCGGTTGGCGGGCAGCTCGCCGAGCAGCAGCGCCAGCGAGGCGGGGAACATCAGCGCCGCGCCCACTCCCTGCGCCACCCGTCCGGCCAGGAGCAGGGTCCAGGACGGGGCGGCGATGACCGTCGTCGCGCCCAGCCCGTACAGGGCCAGCCCGAGCGCGAGCACGCTGCGCCGGCCCAACAGGTCGGCGAAGCGTCCGGCGGTGGCGAGCAGTGCGGCGACCGCGGCGAAGTTGACCGTGCTCACCCAGGTGATCTCGGACAGCGGCAGGGCGGCCGCCAGCGGGTCGCGGCTGAGCACGGGGATCGCCAGCGTCGTCGCGGTGCTGTCCGCCATGATCGCGACCACCACCCCGGAGGCGACCAGCCGAAGTACGGCGAATCGCCCCCGGAGCCGGCGAGCCGGCGGCATCGCGGGCACCATCGTGGGACCGGCGACGCCCTCGCGGATGGGCGTCAAGGTCATCGTGCCGACTCCGCGTAGCTGAGCTCGGCCTCGACGGGGGCCGGGACGGGTTCGGCGGGAACCGGCGCCGGGCTGTTGTTCGGCACGCTCGCGGCGACGACCCGCTCGGACAGGCCGACGTCCCGGCCGTTCACGCGGATCCTGGTCGACACCTCGCCGCCGGCCAGCGTGAGGGCGACCTGCGTGGCCAGGCTCAGGTGCTCGGCACAGCGGCGGGCCACCTTGGCCTCCAGACCGGCGATCTGCGCCAGCCGGAGCCGCAGCGACTCCACGGTCGCGGTGCGTTCGAGGCCGTCGAGATCGGCGAGCCGGTCAGGCCAGCGCAGCGAACGGCTGATCTGCTCCTCCACCTCGAGGACGATCTCGTCGATGGACAGGTCCCGGTCCTTCAGCGGGTTGGCGATCATGACGGCCATGACCGCGGTCTGGTCGAAGTCGGCCAGCCGGCCCCGCAGCGCCGAGGCGAGCATGCGGGCGCGGTGGTGCAGGCAGTCGGCGCCCCAACCGAGCACCAGCAGGCGATCGGCGCTCGCCTCCGTGTGCCATCCGGCGAGCCTCAGCTCGCGGGCCATCCGGTGTTGCACGCTCCAGCGGTCAGGGGTGTCCTCCACCCAGACCTGTACGCCGCCGAGTGGCAGCTCCACTACATGGATCACGTTCCTTTCAGGGGCCGCCCGAGCGCAGACGCGTCTGATCACGCTGGCCTGCGCGGGGGGAGCCGGATTCTTCGAGAACCAGGAACGGACCTTGGAATCGACGGAATCGACGGTCACGTCCGGCCACCTCCTCGCCGGAGACACTCCAGAACCCTCCGGCTGTCAAGTCTCACTTACCACGATCAGTACGATAGTGGGTGTACGCGGCTCGTTGTGTCAACTGACAGTTTTCGTATATGTTGACCTCCCCTTGCGGAGTTTCGCGCCCCGCAGGGCAGGGGACGGCGAGCCGGGCTTCCTTTACGCTGGAGGTTCCTGGCGGCTGGGAGGTACGAGTGGCGAACTTCGCCGAGCGACTCGGTCTCGCTATGAGCAAGCGCGGGTTCACGGGGGCGCAGCTCGCCGCGGCCCTCACCGAAGCCGGCATCCCGATCACCCGTGCCTACGTCAGCCAGTTGCGTACGGGCAAGCAGACCAACCCGACCCTCCAGGTGCTGCGCGCCCTGGCCGCCTGCCTCCAGGTGAGTGTGGGCTGGCTGCTGGGCGAGGACGCCACGGACTCGGGCGCGGTCGAGGAACTCCAGCTGCGGGCCGCCGCCATCGGCGCGTCCGCCGCCGGGCTGTCCGACGGGTCGCTGAGCGTCCTGCGCGGCGTGATAGAGCTCGCGCGCGCGGCCGAGGGCCTGCCCGACCAGCCCCCCGCCACTGCCGAGATCCCCGAGGCGGCGGCGCCGCTGACCGCGCCGCAACGGGAGGCGCTCGGCGACCGCCTGCGTAACCTGCGGCTGATCACGCGCATGTCGCCGGAGGAGGTCGAGACCTCCCTGGGCAGAGGGGCCGCCGCCATCGGCGCGATAGAGGAGGGCCGCGTCGCGCCCGGGCCCGTCACGGTCGAGCGCCTGCTCACCCTCTATGGCGTGACCGCCCCGCCCACCCGCGAATACGTACTGTCGCTGGCCCGCGGCGAACGCCCGCCCTCCTGGTACGACGCCGGCTCCGTGCCCGTCTGGATGGCCGCCACCTACGCCCTGGAGCAGCGGGCGTCGCTGATCCGCACGTACCAGACCCAGATCGTCCCCCCGCTGCTGCAGACCGAGGCCTACGCGCGGGCCGCCATCGAGGTGTCGGGCAGCGCCGGGCTCGGCCAGACGTCGGCCGACGCGGCGGTGCGTCTGATGCGCTCCCGCCAGGCCCTGCTGAACCACGGCGACGGACCCGTGCTGTGGGCGGTGATCGACGAGAGCGTCCTGCTGCGCTCGATCGCCGACCCCGAGACGCAGGCCGCTCAGCTCGACCGGCTGATCGAGTACGCGAAGCGGCCCAACATCTCCTTGCACATCGTGCCGATCGACGATCCGATCTTCCTGCCCCGTTGCGGTTCGTTCACGATGTGGCGTTTCCCGGAGGCCTTCGAGCCCGATGTGGCCTGCGCGCACGCCATCGAATCCGATGAAGTGATCAGCGACGCGGCCGCGGTCGAGGCCTACCACCAGGCGTTTACCAAGTTGTCGGTCTCCACCACCATGGGCGACGAGACGCACGAGCTGCTGTATGCGCACCGTGACCGTCTGAGCCATAGGTGATCTGACACTCCCTAGCACGAAAAACGGGAAATGGATATTTCCCAACAAATATTGTTCTTCGTATTGTCAGATCCTGAGGTTGATGGATCATTGGTATTGTTGGGCCAAATTGAGTGGGGTCAGTGGGACCGACTTTCCCGTGTAGATACGGCGAGGGGAAAGGGGCAACACTCAAATGCGTCAGCGTGCTATCCGAAATCTGACCAACCTTGACACCACCCGCGCGAGTGTCACCCGAATACTCGACGCCGCCGCGGGAGGGAAGAACCACTTCGAGGTTGACAGTGCTGCGGTGAGCCGTTACGACGAGGCGGTTCCGGTCACCGGCTCCGCCGCGCGAGCTGTTCTGCGTTACCTGGCACGGGTGGTCGCCCACCTGGCCGGCTCCGGCATCGACCAGTTCCTGATCATCGGCAGTGGCGTGCCCAGCGCGCTGCCGCCCGGACGCCAGTTACACGACGTCGCCCGTGGCGCGTCCGCCGCGTCCGATGTGCGCGTCGTCTATGTCGAGAACGACCCCTTGATACTGGCCAGTGCCCGCGTCACCATCGAGCCCCTCAACGACCTCGTACGGGTGGTGGAGGGCGACATACGACAGATCGACGAGATGCTCGCCGACGAGGTCGTGGCCCGGTTCATCGACTGGGAGCGGCCCGTGGGAGTGCTGCTCCTTTCCACCCACAGCCTCACCGACGACGAGCTGGCCTCCTTCGTGATCAAACGCCTGTGCCACGCCGTCGTGGACGGCAGCTACCTGGCGATCCTGCAGACCACCTTCGACGCAATCCCCGCCGAGCTGCTGCCCGCCATCAACGACCTGCTCGCGATGACGCTGCCGGGACACGTGATCCGCTCGCGTGCGGAGGTGGCGACCTTCCTGGACGGGCTCGAGCTGCTGGAACCGGGCCTGGTGTGGGTCCCGCTCTGGCGGCCCGACGGCGACTCCGTGTGCGCGGACCAGCCGAGCTCGTCGGGCAATTACGGCGCCGTGGCCCGCCTTCCCTGACCCACCGGCCACGGCGCCTTCGCGGCCGGCCCACGGACGCCCGCGACCGAGGGCCCGGCCCGACACGCCGGCCGGACCCTCGGACCGTCTTCTTCCGCTGGGGTGTCCCTCGCCAGGGACCCCGGCCACGACGGACCGTCTCCCCCGGAGGGGGCATCCCTCCCGAGAGACCCCAGCCCTAGTCCCACCAGAACGACCAGTAATGCCGCCCGATGATCTGCTCGGCGTAGCTCTGGAGATCGCCCGGCCCCTGGACGACGTTGTCCGGGCAGAAGGTCCAATGCTCGGCTGCCACGTGCAGCGCGTGCTCGGGCTCCACCGGCGGCGCGGCGACGCTCAGCTCCAGCGTGTTGAAGCCGACCCCCACCACGCGAATCCCGAACCGGTCCTCCCAGCTGCGCACGACCGCCGCCAGCGGCACCATCCACTCGTTGTGGTGCAAAGCCCCCTGCCAGCCCATCACGGCCAGCGCGTCGGCACCTCGATGCGCGGCGACCAGGCCGAGCGGCAGGCCCCTGGATGACAGTTCACGGGCGTACCAGTCGGCGACGGCGTTCGGGTCGGCCCTCAGCACCCCCGGCGGGGCGGGACCCGGACAGAGCGCGCCGAACGGCTCCAGCTCCGCCAGGGCCTCCGGCGGCATCTGGGAGACCCACTCCTGCCACACCTCGGCCATGAACCCCTCGGCCGTGAAGTGATCTATCATCAGCGCCTCGTCCGGCACGATCTGGCCGATCGACCACGGCTGCGCGGACTCGTCCAGCAGAACGGGCCACAGGCCGCTGCGCGCGTGGGCGGCGCGGAACCGGGCCCAGTCGTCGCCCGCCACGGCCTCGTCGCTCATCCAGAAGGCGGGCCTGGACGCCTCGCCCTGGTGCGTGTAGCCGGGGTCGGGCCAGACGACGTCGCCCTCGGGCAGGCTGACCGGCAGGAGCCGCCCTCTGCCGCCGTCGGCGAACAGCTGGCACACCTCACGTGGCAGCTGATGATCGTTCATGCCCACCGTTTCACTACCGAATCCTGTCTCGGAGATGGTAATGCCGACCGTTGCGTCAGGACTTTTGTCCTGGGCGATCCCGTACAGGCGAATCTTCTGCCGGCGCCCCGGCTCCGAGACCGTGGAGGTATGAAGATTCTGCTAGCGCTGGCCGTACTCCTCACGGGGTGCGCCGAAACCTCCGTCGGCGAGCCCGGGCCCGTCGCGGATCCGGCGGTCGTCGAGACTGCGTCGGGAGCCGTGCGCGGCACGGTGACCGCGACGAACCGCCTGTTCCAGGGCATCAAGTACGCCACGGCGGCGCGCTGGGAGGCGCCGAAGCCCGCGCCGGCGTGGCAGGGGGTGCGGGAGGCCGCCAAGCCGGGCGCCATGTGCCCGCAGGTCGGCAGCGTCTACGCGCCGACCAGCAGCGACAACGAGGACTGCCTGTACCTGAACGTCACCACCCCCGCCGTCCCCGGGAAGGGGCGACCGGTCATGGTGTGGATCCACGGCGACGGCGCGGTCGGCGCGGGCCACTTCTCCGACGCCCGGAAGCTGGCCGCCAAGGGCGTGGTGGTCGTGACGATCAATTACCGGCTCGGCGTGTTCAGCGGGTTCGGCTATCCGGGACTGCGCGATTCGGGCACGTACGGCTTGCAGGACCAGCAGGAGGCGCTGCGCTGGGTCAAGCGGAACGCGGCGGCCTTCGGCGGCGACCCGGGCAACGTGACCGCCTTCGGCATCTCCTACGGCGCGCTGTCGATCGGCGGCCAGCTCGCCTCGCCGGGTGCCAAGGGCCTGTTCCAGCGGGCGATCATGCAGAGCGGCGAGACCCTGATGGACATGCCCGCCAACAGCATGGTGCCGGGCGTGCCCGCCCTGCCGTCCTTCGCGTGGCGGCCCGCCGCTGAGGTGAGCGCCATAGGAGAGGTGTACGCCAAGCAGCTGGGCTGCTCGGACCTGGCGTGCCTGCGCGCGCTGCCGGTCAAGAAGATCCTCGAGGTCCCGCAGATCATGAACGTCTTCCAGTCGTACGCGTACGGCAACGGCGTCCTGCCCGAGTCGCCGGCCGAGGCGATGCGGAAGGGGCACACCAGCCCGATGCCGGTCCTGGCCGGGACGACGAAGGACGAACACCGGATCTTTGTCGGGATGAATTACGACGTCCAGGGCACCTCCCCGGATTACCGGAAATTGCTAAAAGATGCGTTCGGAGCGAAGGCTGAGAGAATTGCCCGGAAATATCCGGTAAATCGCTATAAGTCGCCGAGTATTGCTTGGGCTACCGTGTTGACCGATCGCATGTGGGCCCGGTCCACCCATGAGCAGAACGCCCTGCTGGCCAAGAAGGCGCCGGTCTACGGCTACGAGTTCGCCGACCGGAAGGCGCCGATGTTCCTGCCGCTGGAGGCGGACTTCGACTGGGGCGCCTACCACGCGAGCGACCTGCCGTACATCTTCCCGGAGACCAAGGCCAAGCTCTCGCCCGCCCAGGAGAAGCTGTCCGGGCAGATGATGAGCTACTGGACGAACTTCGCCCGTACCGGCGACCCGAACGGCCGCGGGCTGCCCGCCTGGCCGCGGGTCTCGTCCGGCACCCTGTCCCTGGCCCCGGGGGCCGTCCGGCCGGTCGACTACGCTGCCGAGCACCAGCTGGCCTTCTGGAAGTAGACGCGCAGCGCGAGGGGAGGCGTCGTGATCAGGGTCATGATCGCCGAGGATCAGGGGATGATGCGCGACGCCCTGGCGCTGCTGCTCGGGCTGGAGGACGACCTGGAGATCGTCGCCCAGGTGTCCTCCGGCGACGCGATCGTGCCGGCCGCCACGGAGCACCGGCCCGACGTGGCGCTGCTCGACATCGAGCTGCCCGGCCGCAGCGGGCTCGACGTGCTGCCCGTGCTGCGTGCCGCGCTGCCGGAGTGCGCGGTGCTGATCCTGACGACGTTCGCCAGGCCGGGCTACCTGCGGCGGGCGATGGAGGCGGGGGCGGCGGGGTTCCTGGTCAAGGACGGGCCGGTGGAGGAGCTGGCCGCGGCGATCCGGCGGGCGGTGGCGGGGGAGCGGATCCTCGATCCCGCTCTGGCCGCGGCCGCGCTGAACGCCGGGCCCAGCCCGCTCACGGACCGCGAGCGCGAGGTGCTGGCCGCGGCGCTCGACGGCGCCACGATCGCGGACCTGGCGGCGCGGCTGCACCTCTCGGAGAGCACGGTACGCAACCACCTGTCGTCGGCCATCGGCAAGACGAACACCCGGAACAGGATCGAGGCCGCCCAGCTGGCACGGCACAATGGGTGGCTGTGACCCCATTTGACGCTGTTCTCTGTGATCTCGATGGAGTGCTCCGCCATTTCGACCATGCGGTTCAGGCCGATATCGAGGCCCGTTACGGCCTGCCCCTGCGGAAGACCGCCTTCGACCCGGACCTGATCGGCCCCGCCACGATCGGTCACATCACCGAGGCCCAGTGGGTCGAGTCCATCGTCGTGGCGCTGGGCGGCGACGAGCATGCCCGCCAGGCCGCCGCCGAGTTCGCGGCGGTGCCGTTCTGGGTGGACGAGGAGGTCAGGGGGCTGCTGGCGCGGGCGCAGGAGCGGGTGCCCGTGGTGCTGGTGACCAACGCCATGGACACGCTGGAGGAGCACCTGGAGCGCCTCGGCCTGGCCTACTTCGCCGACGCGGTGGTCAGCAGCGCCCGTGTGGGGGTGGCCAAGCCCGACCGCAGGATCTACGAGCTCGCGGCCGAGCTGGCGGGCGTCGCGCCCGAGCGCTGCCTGTTCGTCGACGACCGGCTGGAGAACGTGGCGGGCGCCACGGCACTGGGGATGACCGGCGTGCACTACCGGAGCATCGCCGACCTGGCTCCCGCGCTCACCGGGCTCTTCGACTAGTCCCTGGAGGGAGCCCCTCGTCGGGGGTACGGCAGAAGATGGTCCGAGCCCATCGCCGCCTCCTTCGTCCTTGTCGCCCACCACGATGTGGTCTTCCCCGGGGACAAGGTCAAGCGGCGGCGATCGGAAGAACGACCATCAATGCATATTGGCTTGCACGGGATGCGTGTTATCCCATCCAAGCCGCATAAAAGATGTACACAACTCGCATAAAACAAGTGCTTGTTTCCGGCACGGCTCGCGCCTGCCGTGCCGGAAACGTTCAGCGGGTCCGGTCAGTAACTCCCGTACGGAGACTGACTGGACGTCGTCGTCGGCTTGTGCGACGAATGGTTCGTCGGCGTGGGGCTCGACGAAGGCGTGCTCACCCGTGATCCGGTGCCCGCGGGCCGGAGCACGCCCACCAGGCCGTGCTGGGCCTTGTCGATGCCCGCCGAGAACCACAGGGCGTTCTCCCCGCCCGTGGCGGCGGTGCCCGGCTCGAGGTCCCACAGGCCCGGCAGCGAGACCGTCCTGCCGTTGCCATCGCGCAGCGCGCCCAGGTGGCGGTTGCCGCGGTAGGCGTGGATCGTCCCGTCGCCGAAGTTGCCGACCAGGACTGATCCGGCGAACGCGCCGAACTGCTTCGGCGCGGCGGTCACGGCCCAGGGGGCGTTGAGCCCGGTACGCGCGATGCGCCCGACCAGGCGACCGTTCACGTTGAAGCGGCTGACGAAACCCTTGCCGGCGCCCGCGATGGACTTCCCGGTCTCCGAGTCACGCAGGGCATAGGCGACCCATACGCTGCCGCCGCTGAACGTCACGTTGTACGGGTGGTAATTGGAGGGAACCGACGGGTCCCTGAACGCCCTGCGGGACAGGTTGATCTTCTCAAACTCCGAGTTCCACGCGGCGAGGCGCCCGTTGGCGAAGTCGGCGGCCAGCAGGAAGTCGCCGTCGTCGGTGTTCACCATCGCGAGGCCCTTGTAGTCGGCGCCCCGGGTGAAGGCCGCGATGATCGCGTTCTTCGGGTCCACCTCGGCATTCCAGCCGGTGATCGCGCCACTCGGGCTGGCGAAGATGAACGTGGCGGGCTTGCCCTTGACGGTGAAGCCCTCGCCAGAGTTGAACACCTGGCCGGTCGGAGCGCCACCGGGAATGGCCACCTCGGTCGCCTCCTTCCTGCCTGCTCCGGAGTAGACGGTCGCGGTGCCGGTGCCCGTCGCGGAGACCCACAGGGTCTTGCCCATGGCCAGTCCCCAAGGGTTGACCAGTTTAGGATCGGTGACTGCTGCCTTCCCCTTGATGTCGGAAATGAGGTTCACGACGTCGAACTTGGTATTCGTCGCTGCCTGTGCGGGGGCGGTGAGGGTCGTGCTCAAGACGACCGCACCAGCGCAGAGTGTGATGATGCGGAGCCGCATCCGTGCCTCCTTGTTAGCGCTTGTGGCCGGAGATACGTGGGGGACGCAAGTGCGGTTCAGTAACGGTCAGAAATATTGGCCTTGAACGTCAATCGGGCGTTTTCCTGGGGAGTTGAGGTACATGGAAGTTTTGGGCATTGACATCGGCGGATCCGGGATCAAGGGCGCCCCCGTGGACACCGCGTCGGGGCGGCTGACGGAGGAGCGCCTGCGCATCCCCACGCCGCAGCCGGCCAAGCCGCGCGGGGTGGCCGAGGTCGTGGTGGAGATCGTCAAGCACTTCGACTGGACGGGGCCGGTCGGCGTCACGTTCCCCGGCGTGGTCGTGGACGGCGTGATCATGACGGCCGCCAACGTCGACCACTCCTGGATCGGCGTCGACGCGAAGAAGCTCTTCGACGGCGCGACCGTCCTCAACGACGCCGACGCGGCCGGCGTCGCGGAGATGAGGTTCGGCGAGGGCCGGGACCGGATGGGGACCGTCATCATGCTGACGTTCGGGACGGGCATCGGCAGCGCGGTGTTCGTCGACGGCGTCCTGGTACCCAACACCGAGCTGGGGCACCTGCAGATCCACGGCAAGGACGCCGAGAGCCGCGCCTCCGATCACGCCCGCGAGGAGCACGACCTCGGGTGGGAGAAGTGGGCGGGGCGGGTGGAGGAGTACCTGCGGCACGTGGAGATGCTCTTCTCGCCGTCGCTGTTCCTCATCGGCGGCGGGGTGAGCAAGAAGGCGGACAAGTTCCTGCCGTACGTGCACGTGGACACCGCCGTCGTCCCCGCTCGCCTGCGCAACGACGCGGGCATCATAGGAGCGGCTCTCGCCGTCAAATGACTGGTTTTTACGGCACGGCACGGTGAGCCCCACCCGCCGCCCGTGGCCGGCGTCTGTCCAGGGAGACGCTCCTCCGGTGGAGCGGGCCGGCCGCCGCTACGAGACGGTGAGCCCGTCTTCTTCGCGACGCTCCGACCTGGGTGATCAAGAAAGGTTGGTCCGGAGCGCAACCTGATGGGCTTTTCGGGAGTCTCATTAGTGACCGTGGTCGTCCAAGACGACAACTCTGGGGAGAGTGGGCCCGTCTTGGGCGATCACGGTCGACCAGATATTCGGGGGACAGCGGGCCCGACCTGGGCGATCACGGTCGAGCGGATATTCGGATGCGGACACCGGCGCCGTCGGGCAGCATGGTGGGTTGGCTCCGGGGACGCGGAGCTCAAATATCCTGATAGCAGTATGGGAACCTCTGCGTTGTCCTCTCCACTCACCGAGCTCCAGTCCCGCCTGCCCGAGTTGATGCCGCGCGACCAGCGGCGACTGCGGCGCAGGCTCGACGGCGTGCGCCGGGTACGCTCCCGCGAAGCCCGAGACAAGATCACCGCGGAGATCCTCGCCGACGTGGAACGCGCCGAGCGACGCCTCGCCCGGCGCCGCGAAGCCGTACCAGTAGTGAGCTATCCGGAAAATCTCCCCGTATCTCAGCGCAAGGACGACATCCTCGCGGCCATCCGCGACCACCAGGTCGTGATCATCGCCGGGGAGACCGGATCCGGTAAGACCACCCAGATCCCCAAGATCTGCCTGGAGCTGGGCCGCGGTGTCAGGGGCCTGGTCGGCCACACCCAGCCGCGCCGCATCGCCGCCCGCACGGTGGCCGAGCGCATCGCCGAAGAGCTGGGCACCGAGCTGGGCCAGGCGGTCGGCTACAAGGTGCGCTTCACCGACCAGGCGAGCGACCGCACCCTGGTCAAGCTGATGACCGACGGCATCCTGCTGGCCGAGCTGCAGAACGACCGGCTGCTGGAGCAGTACGACACGCTGATCATCGACGAGGCGCACGAGCGCAGCCTCAACATCGACTTCATCCTGGGCTACCTCAAGCAGCTCCTGCCCAAGCGCCCCGACCTCAAGCTGATCATCACCAGCGCCACGATCGACCCGGAGCGCTTCTCCCGCCACTTCGACGACGCCCCGATCGTCGAGGTCTCGGGCCGCACCTACCCCGTCGAGGTGCGTTACCGGCCGCTCGACGAGGACGACGACCAGACGCAGGGCATCGTCGACGCCTGCCGCGAGCTGGTCACCGAGGGTCCCGGCGACATCCTGGTGTTCCTGTCGGGCGAGCGGGAGATCCGCGACGCCGCCGACGCGCTCGACAAGGCCGACTTCCGCAACACCGAGGTGCTGCCGCTCTACGCCCGGCTCAGCGCCGCCGAGCAGCACCGCGTGTTCCAGCGCCACACGGGCCGCCGCATCGTGCTGGCCACCAACGTGGCCGAGACGTCGCTGACCGTCCCGGGCATCAAGTACGTCGTCGACCCGGGTTACGCGCGCATCTCCCGCTACAGTCATCGCACCAAGGTGCAGCGCCTGCCGATCGAGGCCATCTCACAGGCCAGCGCCAACCAGCGCAAGGGCCGCTCGGGCCGTACCTCCGACGGCGTCTGCATCCGGCTCTACGAGGAGGAGGACTTCCTCAAGCGGCCGGAGTTCACCGACCCGGAGATCCTGCGCACCAACCTCGCCTCGGTCATCCTGCAGATGACCTCGATCGGGCTGGGCGACATCGAGGCGTTCCCGTTCGTCGAGCCGCCGGATCGCCGCCAGGTACGCGACGGCGTGAGCCTGC
This sequence comes from Nonomuraea sp. NPDC050680, assembly GCF_040654555.1. Lineage (NCBI taxonomy): Bacteria > Bacillati > Actinomycetota > Actinomycetes > Streptosporangiales > Streptosporangiaceae > Nonomuraea > Nonomuraea sp. NPDC050680. The sequence continues at coordinate 75,035 of NZ_JBFAIF010000002.1, forward strand.
TGCACGAGCTGGGCGCCTTCGACGGCCAGGGCGGCATCACCGGCGTCGGGCGCAAGCTGGCCGGGCTGCCCGTCGACCCGCGCCTGGGCCGGATGGTCCTGGAGGCCGAGAAGAACGGCTGCCTGCGCGAGGTCATGGTCATCGCCGCCGCGCTGTCGATCCAGGACCCGCGCGAGCGGCCCGTCGACAAGCAGCAGCAGGCCGACGAGAAGCACCGCCGCTTCGCCGACCCGGAGTCCGACTTCCTGTCCTACCTCAACCTGTGGAACCACCTGCGGGACAAACAGCGGGAGCTGTCCTCCAGCGCCTTCCGCCGCCTGTGCAAGTCGGAGTTCCTCAACTACCTGCGCGTACGCGAGTGGCAGGACATCTACAGCCAGATCCGCCAGTCCCTCGGCGCCCAGCCGGGCAGCCAGCAGGCCGACCCGCAGCAGGTGCACGCCGCGCTGCTGGTGGGCCTCCTGTCGCACATCGGCGTCAAGGACGTCATGGAGAAGCGGGCCCCCGACGGGCGCCGCCCGATCCAGGAGTACATCGGCGCCCGCAACGCCCGTTTCGCCATCTTCCCCGGCTCCGCGCTGGCCAAGAAGCAGCCGCAGTGGGTGATGTCGGCCGAACTCGTCGAGACCTCCCGGCTGTGGGCCAGGGTCAACGCCAAAATCGAGCCCGACTGGGTCGAGCCGCTCGCCCAGCACCTGGTCAAACGCACCTACTCCGAGCCGCACTGGGAGAAGAACCAGGGCGCGGTGATCGCGCTGGAGAAGGTCACCCTCTACGGGGTGCCGCTGGTGACCGGGCGGAAGGTCAACTACGGCCGCATCGACCCCGACCTGTCACGCGAGCTGTTCATCAGGCACGCGCTCGTCGAAGGCGACTGGGACAGCCACCATCGCTTCCTCCAGGACAACCGGAGGCTGCTCGAAGAGGTCGAGGAGCTCGAGAACCGGGCCCGCCGGCGCGACATCATGGTCGACGACGAGGCCCTGTTCGACTTCTACGACCAGCGCGTTCCCGCCGACGTCGTGTCCGCGCGGCACTTCGACTCCTGGTGGAAGAAGGTCAGGACCACCGAGCCCGACCTGCTGACCTACTCGCCCGAGATGCTGGTCAACCAGGGCGCCGACGTCAGCGCCCACGACTACCCCGATGCCTGGCGGCAGCTCGGCCAGCGGATGAAGCTGACCTACCAGTTCGAGCCCGGCGCCGACGCCGACGGCGTCACGGTGCACGTACCGCTGCAGGTGCTCAACCAGGTCAGCTCCGACGGGTTCGACTGGCAGATCCCCGGCCTGCGCGACGAGCTGATCACCGCCCTGATCAGGTCGCTGCCCAAGCACCTGCGCCGCAACTTCGTACCCGCCCCCAACTACGCCAAGCAGGTGCTCGAAGGCGTACGCCAGGGCGGCGAACCCCTGCTGGAGGCCGTGGAGCGGGAGCTGCTGCGGCTGACCGGCGTCCGCGTGCCGCACGACGCCTGGCAGCTCGACCAGGTCCCCGACCACCTGCGCATCACCTACCGGGTGATCGACGAACGCAAGCGCACGGTCGCCGAGGACAAGGACCTCGACGCCCTCAAACGGCGTCTGGCGCCGCGCCTGCGCAAGACGCTCTCGGCCGCCGCCGACGACCTGGAGCAGTCGGGCCTGCACACCTGGAGCTTCGGCACCCTGCCCAAGATCTTCGAACAGGGCCGTATGAAGGGCTACCCGGCGCTGGTGGACGACGGCGACTCCGTGTCGATCAAGATCTTCGAGACGGAGGCCGAGCAGCGCCGCTCCCACTGGCCCGGCACCCGCCGCCTGCTCCTGCTCAACGTCACCAACCCGGCCAAGTCGCTGCTGGGCGGCCTGTCCAACCAGGCCAAGCTGGCCCTGTCCCGCAGCCCGCACGGGGGCGCCGTGGCGCTCTTCGACGACGTGGTCAACGCGGCGATCGACAAGCTCATGCTCGACCTGGGTGGCCCCGCCTGGGACCCGGTCTCGTTCGACCGCCTCTATCAGCACGTACGCGCGCACGTGTACGAGACCTCGGCCGACGTGCTGGGGCGCACCGAGCAGATCTTGACCGTGTGGCACACGATCGGCACCCGCCTGGACGCCCTGCGCCAGAGTGCCTCCACCTCGGACGTCCGCGACCAACTGGGCAAGCTCGTCTTCGCGGGCTTCATCACCGCGACGGGCTATCGCCGCCTACCCGACATACTCCGCTATATCCGAGCCATCGAACGCCGCCTGACCAAGCTCCCCGAGGAGCCGTGGCGGGACGAGGAGTGGATGGACCGGGTGCACAAGGTGGAGGACGCCTACGAGGACCTGCTGGCCCGGCTCCACCCGGCACGGCGCTCGGATCCGGACGTGCTGGAGATCCGCTGGATGATCGAGGAGCTCAGGGTCAGCTTCTTCGCCCAGACGCTGGGCACGCCCACGCCGGTGTCGGAGAAGCGCATCGCCAAGGCGATGGAGAAACTCACGCCGTGAAGCTGGATGGAGCGGCTCACGCCTTGAAGATGGAGGTGTCGAGCTCGAAGTCGATCGGGGCGGGCAGCCGGAGCGGGGTCCCGACGGGCACGGTGGCCGTCGTGCGGTAGACACCGTCGTCGATGCCGCTGTAGACGGTAACGGATGGTGGTTCGGCGATCGTGTCGATCAGCAGGTAGATCGGCACGCCGCCGGCCGCGTAGAGCGGGGGCTTGTCTTCCCGGTCTCTTCGGGCGCTGTTGGTGGAGACGACCTCGGCGACCATGATCAGGCCTGAGGACAGCAGTTCCCGATCGCCCCAGCGAGGGCAATCGGCTGGGGCGAGGACGAAGTCAGGCTCGACCGGATCTAGCGGCCCCTCGATGCACACATCCACGCTGCCGAGTCGTCCCCGCCAGCCATGTTGGTTTATGACGGGCAGGAGCGCCACGAGGAGAGCCACGGCGTGGTCGGCGTGCTCGGGGGTGCCGACTGGACTCACGATCAGGTTTCCTTCGATGACCTCGGCCCGGAAGCCGGAGAGGGGTGGCAGAGCATCGAACATCTCCCGCGCGGTCACGGGCATGCGCTGATCACTGGTCCAGCGACATTTCGCGTGTGGCCCGCGAGAGGCGGTCACCATTGAGTTCGTCCCTTCGTCTGGAGCGGCTCACGCTTTGAAGATGGAGGTGTCGAGCTCGAAGTCGATCGGCTTGGGCAGGTAGAGGGGGGTTCCCATGACCACTCTGGTCGTCGTGCTGTAGGAGCCGTCCTTGATGTCGCTGAACACGGTGGCAGCCGGCTCTTCGGCGATCGGATCGATCAACAAGTAGACCGGCACCCCGCCCTGCGCGTAGATCTCCCGCTTCTCGTGGTGATCGCGATGGACGCTGCTCGATGAGACCACTTCGGCCACCAGGAAGAGATGAGAGGACAGCAGCTCGTATTCGCCCCAGCGGCGGCAATCCGGTGGCGACAGCACATAGTCAGGTGCCACTGAGTCGCGTGAGCCCTCGATGCAGATGCTCACGGTGCTCACGGCGGCACGCCAGCCGCGCTCCTTCCTGAGGGGCAGAAGGGCATCACACAGGTCCATGGCAATCCAGCCATGCTCAGGGCTGCCCATAGGGCTCACGATCAAGTTCCCTTCGATGACCTCTTGCCGGAGACCGGGCAGAGGGGGGAGTGCATCGAACAACTCACGAGCGGTCCCGGGCAGACGGCTCTCGCTGGGGGTGGCGGTGTCGCACTCGCTCGCCTGCTCCAGCTCGGTGCTCTCGGGGCCAATCGTCATGGCGACCATGTGAATCTGTCCCTTCGTATTCGAACGGGCACGCTAAGTATTCCACGTGCCCGAGTCGGACACACTCCAAAACCCAGGAAGCTCAAGCCGCCGGTCCCGAGACATCCCTGTCGAAGAAGCGTTGTTCGGTGTCGTCGACCCGGACGCCCTGCTCGGTAGTCATCGAGGCGCCGTCGTTCGGCGCGCGGTGCTCTTCGAGCTTCCGGTCCTTGGCGTCACCCGTTCCACGGATGAGATGTCCCCTTACTGAAGATCGATGAGGAATCCGTACAGTTGGGGGGACTATCCAGGAGGCTTGATGATCAAGGCAGTGGTGTTCGACGTCGGTGAGACGCTCATCGACGAGACCCGCATCTGGTCCCGCTGGGCCGACCGGCTCGGCGTGAGCAGTTTTGTGCTGATGGGCGCGCTCGGCGGAATGGCCGCGCTCGACCGCTCCCACAGCGAGGCGTTCGAGCTCGTACGGCCCGGCCTCGACATCGAGGCCGAGATGGCGGCCTGGGAGCGGGACGAACCCCACAGCCTGCGCAACCACTTCGACGCCGACGATCTCTATCCCGATGTCCGCGAGGCCTTCAAGGCCCTGCGTGAGGTGGGATACCAGGTGATCGTCGCGGGCAACCAGCCGGCCAGGGCCTATGACGCGCTGGTCGCCATGGACCTACCTGTCGACTCGGTGCACACCTCTGAGGGCTGGGGAGCGTCCAAGCCCGCCCCCGAGTTCTTCGCCAAGGTGGCGGCCATCGCCGGACGGGAGCCCACCGAGATCCTCTATGTGGGCGACCGGCTGGACAACGACGTGCTCCCCGCTTCTCGGGCGGGCATGCGCACGGCGCTGCTGCGCCGGGGCCCCTGGGGATATCTGCACGCCGAACGGCCGCAGGCGCGGGCCGCCGACATGATCGTCGACGATCTGCCCGCCCTGCTGCCCGCGCTGGAGCGGCTCGCCTGAGCTCGTCACCTCGCGCTGAAGCGGCGTTCCTGGGTTCGTCATCCCGCCAGGCCGGCCGCGCGGGAGCCACTCGCCTGAGCTCGTCACCGCGCTCCGCCGCCCGCGCTGGAGCGGCTCACCTCAGTTCGTCATCGGGGTCGACGCGGACCGCGCGCTCCTCGGCGGAGAGGTCGCCGTCGTCCTGCCCCCAATCCTCGCCCCACTCCTCGCTCTCCGTGTCGGGGGCCAGCCCCTCGTCGGGTTGGGTGAGCCGGTGCGAGGGGCGGGGGGCGCGCTCCCGGTCGGGTGCCTCGCGCCGCAGTCGCTCGTCGAGCGTGTCCTCGTGCGCGGGGTCGTCCTCTTCTATGTCGTGACTGAGGCCGAGGTCGTCGGTCCACTCGTCGACCTCGATCTTCTGCTCGTCACTCAAGCCGTACCTGTCCGGAGGTTGTTCGGTCATACGCGCTCTCCTACCCAGCGCCACGCCCCGAACCCTGCCGCTGGTAATACCGTTACCGGCTGATCTTTGTGCGCCTGGGCGAATCGCGGTGCGCCGTCAGGCGTTCTCCAGCGACGGACGCCGGAAGGCCGCCTGCCTGATCGTCCGGCCCGAGAGCCTGGCCAGTCCGATGGCCGTGAGCAGCGTGACCGCCACGCACGACACGCCGCCGATCTCCAGAGCCGCCCGGGGCCCGAGCGAGTCGCTCAGCCAGCCCAGCACCGGACCGCCCAGCGCGCCCGCGCCGGCCCCGACCATGCCCAGCGCCGCGATGACCCGCCCGCGCATCTCGTCGGGGCTGTCGATCTGTACCCGGGCCGCGACCGTGGTGTCGATGATCACAGCGCCGGCCGCGATGGGCAGCATGGCTCCGGCGAACGTCGCCAGCCCCGGCATCAGCCCGCTCAGCGCCTGGGCCAGGCCCGTGAGGAACGCGGTGACCAGCAGCAGCCGCAGCGTCAGCCGGGGCCGGGCGGCGGCGAGCACGCCGCCGATCACGGTGCCGATCGCGAAGACCGTGGACAGCAGGCCGTAGCCGCCGCCACCGGCGGCCAGCGGGCCGGCGCTCATGGCGGCCATTGTGACCTGGTAGTTGCGCCCGAGACTGCCCAGCACGAACGAGAGCGCGAGGACGACCAGCAGCCAGGGGGTGCGCAGGACGTACCGCAGGCCCTCGGCGACGGCGCCCGGCCGGCGCTCGGCGGCGGCCAATGGATGGAACTCCGCGCGGCGCATGGCCAGGACGGCGCCGATCACCACGAAGAAGGTGGCGGTGTTGACCAGGAACAGGCCGCCGTTTCCGGTGAACGGCAGCAGCACCCCGGCCAGGCTCATGCCCAGGATGCGACCCGCGGAGTTGACGATCGAGCCGAGCGCCATCGCGTTCTGCAGGTCCTGCGGCGGGACGACCTCCGCGCCGAAGCGGCCGAGCGCGGGCCCGTGCAGCGCCGAGACCACCCCGCCGGCCAGCGCCACCGCGTACAGCGGCCAGACGGAGGCGCTGCCGCTCAGCGCGAGCGCCGCGAGCACGGCGGCGAGCCCGGCCTGGGCGATCTGGGCGGCGATCACGACGGGACGGGTGGGCAACCGGTCGGCGAGCGCGCCGCCCCACATGCCGAGCAGCAGCGTGGGCAGCGCCTGCATGACCAGGCTGAGCCCGACACTGGTGGCCGAGCCGGTGAGGGAGAGGATGAGCCAGTTGACGCCGAGCACCTGCATCCAGGTGCCGGTGATGGAGACCAGATCCGCACCGGCCCACAGCCGGTAGTTGTGGTGGCGGAGGGCACGGAACATCGTGGGGGAACGCGTGGGCAAAACTTGTCTTTCTCTTTGAAGGGCGACAGGTTTCTAACACGCTGCTCCGAGAAGCGGATTCCGGCCTGACCGAAATGTGAGGCGGCTCACGCGCAGGTCAGACCGGTTCGAGCGGGCGGTCCCGGTCCACCAGGGCCGCGTAGTGGCCCTCCAGCGACATCAGCGCCTCGTGCGTGCCGCGCTCGACGACCCGGCCGTGGTCCAGGACGACGATCTGGTCCGCGTCACGGACCGTGGAGAGGCGATGCGCGATCATGATCGTGGTACGGCCCTCGGCGAGCGTGTCCAGCGCCTCCTGTACGGCCCGCTCCGTCTGCGTGTCGAGGGCACTGGTCGCCTCGTCGAGCACGAGCACCGGCGGGTTGCGCAGCAAGGTGCGGGCGATGGCCAGCCGCTGCTTCTCGCCCCCGGAGAACCGGTAGCCGCGCTCGCCCACCAGCGTCTCGTAGCCGTCGGGCAGCGAGGCGATGTGGTCGTGGATGCGCGCCGCCCTGGCCGCCTGCGCCAGCTCCTCGTCCGTGGCCGACGGCCGGGCGAAGCGCAGGTTCTCGGCGATCGTGGCGTGGAACAGGTACGTCTCCTGGGAGACCACGCCGACCGTCTCGGCCAGCGTCTCGAAGGTGAGATCGCGGACGTCCACCCCGTCGATCGTCACCCGGCCGCCGCTCACGTCGTAGAGCCGGGGCAGCAGGTAGCTGAGCGTCGTCTTGCCCGAGCCGGTCTCGCCGACGACGGCCAGGCTGGTGCCCGGGGGCACGGTGATGTCCACGTCGGTGAGCGTGGGCTCCTCGTCGTAGGAGAAGCCGACCCGCTCGTAGCGGACCTCGCCGCGGACGTCGCTCAGCGTACGCGTGCCCGGGTGGATGTCGACCGACAGGTCCAGGTACTCGAAGATGCGGCCGAACAGCGCGAGCGAGCTCTGCACCTCGACGCCGAGCCGCAGCAGCGACACCGCCGGCCTGAACAGGCTGACCTGCAACGTCGTGAACGCCACCAGCGTGCCGACGGAGATCACACCGGTGTAGCCGACCGCCCAGTAGACCAGCGCGGGCATCGCGGCCATGACGATCTGGATCGACGACTGTCGCCAGCGCCCCGCCATGCTGGACCGCACGCCCAGCTCGGCCAGCTCGTCGGAGGCGTCGGCGAAGCGTTCGGTGAGCGCGGGCGAGCGGCCCATCGTACGGCCGAGCAGGATGCCGCTGATCGACAGTGACTCCTGCACCATCGACGAGATCACGGCCAGCTTCCGCTGCCGCTCGGTGGTGATGCGGCGGCGCTCCTGGCCGACCTTGCGGCTGATCCCGACGAACACCGGCAGCAGCAGGAGCGAGATCACCGTCAGCCGCCAGTCGAGCGCCAGCATGGCCACGATGGTGGCGATCACGGTGGTGAGGTTCGAGATGAGCGAGGTGGCGGTGGAGGTGACCACCGACTGCATGCCGCCGATGTCGTTGGCGATGCGCGACTGGACCTCGCCGGTCTTGGTGCGGGTGAAGAAGGCCAGCGACATGCGCTGCAGGTGGCCGTAGACGGCGGTGCGCAGGTCGTGCATGACCCGCTGGCCGACCGTGGTGGACACCAGCGTCTGCAGTACGTCGAACACGCTGGTGATCACCGCGACCAGGATCATGCCCAGGGCCAGCAGCGCGAGCAGCATGGCGTCGCGGGAGGGGATCGCCACGTCCAGCACCTCGCGCAGCAGGAACGGCGAGGCCAGCGAGACCAGTGACGACAGCAGGATGAGGGCGCCGACCACGGCCAGCCGGCCCCGGTAGGCGCGGAAGAGTTTGATGATGCGCCGCAAGGGCGCGCGTGGTTCCTCGGCCAAGTAGGCCTCCTAATCAGATGCTCCCTCAAACAGAGGCTAACTCATACTTATTCCGGCTAAGCTATCCGGCATGGAGGACGTGGAGCTGTCGGAGCTCCTGCACCGGGTCGGCCGCCGTCTGCGGCACGGTTACGCGCATCGCCTCGCGCCCCTCGGCGTGAACCCGGGGCAGGCGCGGGCGCTGCGCGCGCTCGCCGACGCCGACCGGCCGCTCAGGATGGTGCAGCTCGCCGACGAGCTCAGGATCGTGCCGCGCTCGGTCACACCCGTCGTCGACACCCTGGAGCAGACGGGCCTGGTACGCAGGGAGGTCGATCCGGCCAACCGGCGCTCCACGCTGGTCGTGATCACGCCCGCGGGCCGCGAGATGCACGAGCGGTCGCGGGAGGCGCGCAGGCAGGCGGGTCAGGACCTGTTCGCGGTCCTGTCCGAGGACCAGCGCGACCAGCTCAAGGAGCTGCTCGGGGTGGTCGACGGCCAGCCGCGCTAGGCGCCATAGGGTGGCCCTTTCTCGTCGAGGATCGTGCCGCCGACGACTGTGGCGAGGCAGGGCGCCCCGCTCAGCAGAGCGGCGTACGGGTAACGGCCGCGGGCGTCGAACACCGCGAAGTCGGCCCGGCTGCCCGGTCCGAGCGAGCCGATCCGGCCCGCCCCGCTCGACATGCCGAGCGCCCGCGCCCCGCCCAGCGTGGCGGCCTCGACCAGCCTGCGGTCCAGGCCCGGGGACCGCTGCCCGCGCCCCTTGGCGTACTGCCTGATGGACCTGGCCAGGGTGAGCAGATCGGCCACCGGGCCGGCCGAGGCGGCGGCGCGGGTGCCGAAGGCGACGCGATTGCCCTCGTCCAGGAGCGCCGGCAGGTCGTCGGGCGGCGACGGGCACAGCGCGATCACGCTCTTGCGCAGCCGCAGCAGCTTGCGCTCACCGGGATCCAGCGGCCGGCCGCAGGCCACGTGGCAGTGCGGCCCGAGGATGCCCGCCTCGTCGAGTGTCGCGGGCGAGTGGCGGTCCAGGTCGGCCAGCAGCCGCAGGCCGAACGTCCTGGCCAGCACCGCCACGTCCTCCAGCACCTGGGGGTCGGGCGTGTACGCGGCGATGCCCACCGTACGCGGCCGATCGACCTCGCGGATGGCGGTGATGACCGCGTCGCGCCCGGTCTCCTCCCAGACCTGTTCGGACTCGTACGACACCTCGACATAGGAGACGCCGGGCAGCTTGGCCGGCTCGGCCGGGTCGGCGGCGACGCCGGCCCGCGAGGTCACCCCGGGCGGCGGCACGGCCGCCGTGGCGCAGGCGTCCACCAGCCCCGCCACGATCATGCCCGGCCAGCGTCGCTCCCGGGTGACGGGAAAGTAGGCGAGCAGCTCCTCCCGGAGCCCCACCTGGAGGACCCGTTCGCCCCGGACCGCGACCGCGGCGCCGCGCAGCGGGTCGGCGCCGATCGGCAGCACCAGCGGGGCGGAGTGGAGGACGATGGGCGCGGGCGTGCGCCTGCCGAGCTTCGGCGCTCGGCCGGATGTGGCACGCTTCGCGGACGGCAAGAGGACCTCCCGTCGGATGACCTGCTGGATTTACCCGCCGGGTTCGACCTTCTGGTCTATACCTGCTGGGCGTTCCCTCTGGGCATTAAACGTGAGCTGGGCCAGGCACGCAATCACGTGCCGGGCCGCACCTCCCTGGGCCGGTACCTGCCGGAGAGCCGGGCGAGCTTGAGGCTGAGATGCAGGGCCAGCCGCTCGCCGCCGTCCTTCAGATCGGTGCGGGCCAGCTCCTCCAGCCGCTGCAGCCGGTAGTACAGAGAGGTGCGGTGCAGGCGCAGCGCCCGCGACGTGGCCACCGCGCTGCCCGCCAGATCCAGGTATGTCTCCAGCGTCTCCAGCAGCGGAAGATACTGCTCATCGGCGAGCAGCTCCGCCAGCCCCGGATGCAGCTCGTGGTGCGGAAGATGGGTGAGCATCCGGTAGACGCCGAGCCGGGCCCACTCCACCGACCGGCCCAGATCGGGCATCCGGGCGGCCACCTCGGCCGCGTGCCGCGCCTCCGTGTACGATCCGGCGGCCTCCGCGAGCGCCGGTCTGGCCCGCCCGATTCCGACCACCACCGGGATCGACATCGCCGCGTGCAGTTCGTCGGCCGCCATCGCTCCGCCCGCGGTGAGCAGCACGGCGTGGTCGTAGCGGACCAGGTGCAGCGGGTGGTGCCCGCTCAGCCGCCGCCGCAGCGCGAGCAGGCCCTGCTCCAGCGCGAGCCGCAGCGCCTCGTCCGGCTCGTCCGACAGTGGCCTGGCCACCAGTACGGTCACCGGCTGGGCCTGCGGGAAGGCGCCGGCCTCGATGAGCTGCCGGGCCGAGTCCCGCTCCCCGAGCAGCAGGCCGGTGACCGCCTCCAGCTCCCGGTGCGAGGCCAGCCCCGTGGCCAGGCTCTCGTGGTAGAGCGTCAGGGCCAGGGCGGGCGCCGCCGCGGCGGCCTCGGCGACCTGCGCGCCGGACATGGCCGGGCCGGAGTCGATGAACCAGAGGAAGCCCAGCAGCCCGGCATCGTGCCGTACCGGAACGCAGACCCGGGGGAGCAGGCTCAGGTGCGGCGCGCCCGGTATGCGTAACGGCCCGGCGGCTTCGTGGATCCCGGCGGAGCGCACCCACTGGCGTACCTCGGGCGTGGAGTGCCTGCGCAGGATCGTGTCGCGGCGGACGTCGTCCATCGCGCCGTTCTGCTCGCTGTAGACGACGACGCGTTGCACGCGGTCCTCCAGTAACAGCGGTCTGTCAAGACGAGCGGCCAGCTCGTCCACGGTCCGCTGGAGATCCGCCACCACGTCACCTGGACATTTCATCATTTGTCGGAGGACACGCCACAAGTCTTCCCTACAGCTGATCGGTGATCTCCGTCAACTTCGTCTATAACGTCGATCCGTGATTGCCCCCAAGAAGCTGCTGAAAGGTCTGCTGGCGGCCCTCGTGCTGATTCCGATGAGCCTTGTGGCGACCCCGGCTTCCGCAGCACCCCCCACAGACGATCCCGAATACCCATGGCGGCAGAACCAGTGGCCGCAGACCCAGCCCTGGCAACAGGACGCGCCTTCGGACGCCCAGTCGCTGCGTAGCCGCTCGGTGGGCGGCATCGCGCCGATCGACCCGCAGAACTGGGAGAACCCCGACCACATGACGTGGGCGGACTACAAGAAGGTGCCGGGCACCCGCTGGAACGACCCGGCCGTCAAGGGCTCCAAGCGCACCTTCAAGGGCGCGCTGGTGCTCCTGGACTACCCGAACCAGCCGTTCGTGGTCACCCAGACCAAGGGCTCGACGATCTTCCGCAACCCGAGCGCCGAGGCCCACGACATCCCGCGTGACCAGGTGGCGAAGTTCTACCAGGACTTCCTCAACACCCCGAACGACCTCAACAAGGGTCACACCATCCACGAGTACTGGATGGAGGACTCCGGTGGGCGTTACGGGGTCGAGCTGACCGGCTTCGGGCCCTACACCATGCCGGGCAAGGACCACGAGTACGCCATGGAGTTCCAGGGCGGCACCGCCTGCCCGGCGGGCGACTCCTGCGACAAGAACCTGCGTACCGACGGTCACGCCGCGTTCGTCGGCGCGATCGGCGAAGAGGCGGCCAAGCAGTTCGACTTCATCTTCTACGTGAGCGCCGGCCAGGACGAGTCGTCCACCTGGCAGGAGTTCGGGATGATGAAATTTCCCACCAAGGAGGACGTGACCGACGAGTGGGGCCCGCCCGACCCCGCCCTGCCGAACTGGTCCGAGACCCGCTACGTCGACTGGACCTCCTGGCAGTCCGGCTCCACCTTCTGGCCCAACGCCAACATCGGCGTCGACTCCGTCCAGGCCGAGAGCTCCGGTATGGCCGTGTACGCCCACGAGTTCAGCCACATCCTGGGCGTGCTGGACAACTACAACAACCCGTACGGCGTCCCGGCCCGCCGCGCCTACACCGGCATCTGGGAGATGCTCAGCCGGGGCAGCTTCAACGGTCCAGGCGGCCCGCACTCCCGCTGGCTGATCCCGCCGACCTCCGGCGCGTCCATGGGCGCCCAGCACATGCTGCGCAACAAGATCAAGCTGGAGATGGTCGAGGAGCAGAACGTGCTGCGCCTGTCACGTGAGGCCCTCGACGAGTCGGGCCTGGTGAAGGCCAGGGTCATCGCCCGCGAGGTGCAGCCGGGCCAGAACGACCTGTCGGGCGTCAACATCTCCTTCGACACCGGCGACAAGAGCCCGGCCTGCAGCACGCAGACCAACCCGCTCTGCGACGGCGGCGGCTACGAGAACTACACGGTCGAGGTCGTCGACCGGGTCGGCACCGACTCCTTCACCCCCGACTCCGGCGTGCTCGTGGCCAAGACCAAGAACCAGGACCGCTCGCCCTTCGAGTGGGTGATCGACGCCAACCCGCAGGACATCGGGATGACCGACTACGTCATGCCCGACGGGACCAAGGTGCCGATCACGATCGGCGACTACCGCCAGCTGTCCGACGCCCTCTTCCACGCGGGCACCGGCTCCGGCAGCCAGTACGAGTACGTCGACCAGGCCAACCGCCTGCACTTCTACGTGACCGACCTGAAGCGCGACCGCGAGGGCACGCTGTCGTACACGGTCGCGATCCGCTCGCTCGACGGCGCGGGCCCGCAGAAGCGCGGCGTCAAGCTGCTGCCCGGGGCCGGGATCCCGGCCGGCAAGGGCGTGTCGACCTGTAAGTTCCCGCTGTTCAACACCGGCAAGGCGGCCCCGGCGCAGGGGCAGCACCCCGAGGACGTCAGCGCCTACCTCAACTCCGACGTCTACCGGCTCAAGGCCGAGGTGCAGGGCAAGGGCTGGACCGCCCAGCTGCCCAACGCCCTGGCCGCCGTCGACTTCGGCAAGCAGGAGGTGGTGGCGGTCAACGCCGTACGCGCCTCGAGTGGTGACCGGCTCGCCAAGGTCAAGCTCACCGCGACGTCGGAGAGCGACCCGGCCAAGACGATGACGGCCACCTGCCCGGTGATCGGCCTTTAGCTTAAGGACGGGGTACGGCTGGCGCAGGCCGTACCCCGTCCGCTTGAATCTCCCCCGGAGGTGGTCCTTGACAGGGCAGCTGCCGGAGAAGCCACGTTCGCGGCGTAGGAAGGTGCCATGGGCCGCGCCGGTCTCGGCCGGCATCGCGGCCGCGGCGGCCAGCATCCTGGCCGCTTCCGTCGACTGGGACATCCCGCCCGTCGTGAAGGTGGGCGTGACGATGACCGCGGCGCTCCTCGTCGGCCTGACCACCTGGGCCACGACCGAGGCGCGGCCCAGGCGCGAGGTGACGGCCGAGCCGTCCTCGCGTCCGCCGGACCAGTGGCCGCCCGTGCCCGAGCACTTCACCGGGCGCGTCGAGTCGCTCGCCGAGCTGCGGACGGTCTTCGGCGAGCGGCGCAAGTCCAAGGCCGGCGATGTCTCGCCGCCGCTGGTCGTCTCCGTGTACGGCCGGGGCGGCGTCGGCAAGTCGGCGCTGACGGCCAGGTTCGGGCAGGAGGTCGCCGGCGCGTTCCCCGACGGGCGCCTCTACGCGGACCTACGGGGCGGCGTCGACGCCCCGGTACGCCCGGAGGAGGTGCTGATCGGGTTCCTGCGCGCGCTGGGCGTCCGGCTGACCACCGATCCGGGCGGCCTCGACGAGCTGCGCAAGCTCTGGCTGACCTGGACCAAGGACCGCAGGATCCTCATCGGTCTCGACAACGCGCACGGCGCCGACCAGGTCAAGCCGCTGATCCCGGCCGAGCCGGGCTGTGCCGTGCTGGTCACCTCGCGCCAGCCGCTGTTCCTCAACGGCACCTACGACACCCAGCTGAGCGTGTTCAGCGAGGCCCACGGCGTGGAGCTGCTGGCCAGGCTGGCCGGCGGCGAACGGGTGGTCGACGACCTCGCCTCGGCCAAGGAGATCGTCCGGATCTGCGACTATCTGCCGCTGGCGATCAACATCTGCGGCGGCCGGCTGGCCACCCGAGAGCACTGGACGCTGCGCCAGATGGCCGACCGGCTGGCCGACGAGCGCCGCCGCCTCGACCAGCTCGAACTCGCGCAGACCGTCGACAAGAGCGTGCGCGCCTCCGTGCAGCTCAGCTACGACGACTGCACCGGCATGCAGCGTCGCCTGCTGCGCCTGCTGTCCGCGCTCACCTCGCCCGACGTGCCCGGCTGGGTGGCGGGCGAGCTGCTCGACATCTCCGGGCTCGACGGCGCCGACCAGCTGGAGGCGCTGATCGACGCGCAGCTCGCCGAGAGCTCGGGTGTCGACCAGACCGGCGCCATGCGCTACCGCCTGCATGACCTGGTCCGGCTGTTCGCCACCGAGCTGGCCGAGGAGGATGACCAGGGCCGGCGCAGGGCCGCGATCGAGCGGGTGCTGTCCGGCTACCGCCGCCGCGCGGAGGAGGCGGCCCAGGACCGCTGGCCGCAGGACTGGAGCCGCGGCGGGCGCAGCTCCGGCATCGAGGGGCAGACGCACGCGGGCGACTGGCTCAACGCCGAGCGGCTCTCGCTGCTCGCCATGATCAATCTGGCCAGGCAGCTGGAGCTGTGGGAGCTGACCTCGGGGCTGGCCAGGGCGTTCTGCTCGCTGTGCCACTCGCTGCGCGCCTACTGGACCGACTGGCACGCCGTGGCGGAGGCGGGCTGCGAGGCCGCGCGGCGCACCGGTGACCGGCGCGCCCTGGGCATCGCGCTGCTCGACCGCGCGGCCGTGCAGGGCGGTCTCGGCGGGCACCAGCAGGGCTGGGTGGGCGCCGAGCAGGCGCTGGAGATCTTCACCGACCTGGGCGAGTCGTGGTGGGCGGCCAGGGCGATGCGCACGATCGGCATGGGCCTGTTCAACGACGGCCACCTCGACCGCGCGCAGTCCTACCTGATCGGCGCCATCACCTCGTTCAAGGGTGAGGAGGACTTCTGGTGGATGGCCCGCACCCAGCGCAACCTCGCCGAGATGCGGCTGGCCGAGCGGCGGCCCGAGGAGGCCAGGGAGCTGCTCGAAGACGCCCTTGAGGTGTTCAAGCACGCGGGCAACCGCTACTCCGAGGCCCAGACGCTGCGTGCCTACGGCGAGGTGCTCGCCGCGCAGGCCCGCGGCCGGCACCGCGAAGGTGAGCACCGGGCCGCTCTGGAGGGCTTCACCAAGGCCGGTTTCAGCCTCGACCGCGCCGCCGAGATGTTCCGGCAGCGCGGCGAGCTGTGGGAGGAGGCCCGCTGCCTGCGCGCCGCCGGCGAGGTCGGCGACCCGTCCAACGGGCTGCGCGAGCTCGACTTCGTCCGGCGGGCGGAGGAGATCCTGGTGGCGCTCGGCGACTCCTGGGGAGTGGCGCGCACCGCGCTGTCGGCCGGGCGGGCGCTGGCCAGGCTGGGCCGGATCGAGGAGTCGGAGCGCGAGCTGCGCCGGGCCGTACACGCCTTCGAGGAGCTCGACGACCGGTGGTGGATGGCGCTCAGCCTGCGCTACCTCGGCGAGACACACCTCGACTCGGGCGGGCCGCGCGCGGCCGTCGAGCCCCTCCAGCAGGCCAGGGACATCTACCGCAGCCTCGGCAACGAGGCAGGCATGCGCAGGACGCTGGAGCTGCTCAGGCAAGTGGAGTCCTGAGCAGGGGAGATCAGGGGAGCAGGGTCCTGGTCAGGGCAGCGGAGTCCTGATCAGCTCGCCGGCGGCCTGCCGGGCCTGGTAGATGCTCTCCTCGAACAGCTTGCGTACGTGCGCGGCCTGGTCGGCCAGCTCCCTGATGTGCGTACGGGCCTGCTCGTCGTGGACGGTCTCGGCGATCAGCTGCTGGTAGTCCGGCGTCCGCGCGGCCAGCGCCTCCAGCCGCCGGTGCGCGTGGAAGACCTTGTCCGCCTTGAGCACCTGCTTGGCGTACTTCTCCAGGTGGCGCACCCGCCGCGACAGCGACGTCCAGGCCACGTCCAGCGCGGCGGTGTACGGCTTGAACGCGTCCTCCATGCCGGTGGGCAGGTCGCGCGGGATGAGCCGGCCCTGCTCGGCGTGCATGGACGACAGCTTGGCCAGCCGCTGGGCGATCTGCCACACCTCTTCCGGCAACGTCACCCGGTTGTCGATGGTGTCGATCAGCCCTGCCCTGTTCACCTGGGAGTTCAGGATCGCGTCCACGGCGTCCTGGGCGCGGCGAAGCAGCATCTGGCAGGGATAGTCGAGATCTTCGGGTAAGACGTAGTGGGCGGCGTACTCGGAGGCGAGCCGCAGGCGTTTCTTGGCCGCCCGGTTCGTCGAGTCCACGGCCATCCACCGCAGCAGCCCGATCAGGCTCATCCCGAGCGCGGCCACGATCGCGCCGCTCGTGTCGGTCACGGCCCAGATCAGCATCAGGAGTGCCGGAAGGACGAGGAGCAGGAGGGGATTGACGGAGGAGCCCATCCGCCGGCCGGTTCTGGCCATGCGAAGGATGTGCGGGCTGGATCGCAGCTGGAGGGAGATGTCCGGGGGCAGGGATGGGTCGATCACCAGCCTCGGGGGCAGAGCACGCGGATCCATACCGTTCATGCTGCGTTATGAACCTCGAATCCGCTCATTTTTGAGGGACATATAGGGTCTAATCAATGAACGAGATGACGCGATGGATCGATCTGGAAGGCGCCGTCAACGTGCGTGACCTGGGTGGACTCACCACCCATGACGGCGGCGTCACCCGCTACGGACGGATTTTTCGGGCGGACAATCTTCAAGGGCTCACCGACAAGGACGTGTCCCGGCTGGTCAGCGAGCTCAAGCTGCGGCACGTCGTGGACCTCCGCTCCAACGCCGAGGTCGCGCTGGAGGGCCCCGGGCCGCTGACCCGGATGCCCGAGGTGACGCATCACCATCTGACGCTGTTCGCCGAGGGAGGCAGGTACACCGACGTCGAGGCCGACACCATCGACGGCGACCGGGTGCTGCCCTGGCAGGAGCGTGAGCTGGACGAAGACCTGCGGATGACCGGTTTCTACTACGGCTACCTGCGGGACCGGCCCGACGCGGTGGTGGCCGCGCTGCGGGCGATGGCGCTGAGCGACGGCGCGGCCGTGGTGCACTGCGCGGCCGGCAAGGACCGCACCGGGGTGCTGTCGGCGCTCGCCCTGGAGGTGACGGGCGTCACCCGGGAGGAGATCATCGCCGACTACGTGGCCACCGGGGAGCGGCTGGAGCAGGTGCTGCGGCGGCTGCGCGGCAGCGCCACCTACCGCGACGACCTCGACTCACGACCCGCCGACGACCACATGCCCCGGGCGCGGTACATGGAGCAGTTCCTGTCGGTGCTGGACGAGCGGTTCGGCGGGCCGGCGGTGTGGCTGGAGTCACACGGATGGACGGAGTCCGACACGGAGACGATGCGCTCCCGCCTACGCGAGTAGGCCCTCCGGCCGTCTTCGGTCCGTTTCCGCGGGGGGCGTCCTCCATATGGACCCCTGCCTCGACGGACCGTCTTCTTCCGTACCCCCCTGGAGGGGTGTCCTCCATATGGACCGCTGCCTCGACGGACCGTCTTCTTCCGCACCTCCCCGGAGGGGGTATCCCTCCCAAGGACCCCAGCCACCACGGACCGTCACAGGGATCAAGACGGTCGTGAGACGAGCCATCGGCCCTAGGTTCTTTCGGTCGCGCTCTGCTGCAGCTGGACGACGACGTGCTCGGTAGCCGACAGACGGGCCGCCTCGATGACGGTCAGCGCGTCGATCACGCTGTGGGGGCTCACCGGCGGCGGCGTGCCGGCGCGCAGGCAGGACTCGACGCCGCGGTAGAAGTCGAGGTACGCCCCAGCCTCGGTGCGGACCGCGGTTTTGTCGTCATCCGTCCCGACAAGCCCCCACATCGCCTCGCTCTCCTCGCCGAACCCCGGCGAGTCGGGCGAGATCCCGGCGCGCAGCCGTTCCTCCTGCACGTCCATCCCGTACTTGACGTACGCCCCCCGCGACCCGAGCACCCGGAACCGCGGCCCGGCCTGAGCGGCCAGCGCACCGGCCCACAGGTGCGACCGAGCGCCACTGACGTGGGACAGCGCGATGAACGTGTCGTCGTCGGCCGCCACCCCCTCACGCCGGATGTCACTCTCCGCGTAGACGTCGCGCACCGGCCCGAGCAGCTGCAGCGCCTGGTCCACCAGGTGGCTGCCCAGGTCATAGAGCAGGCCGCCGACCTCCTCGGGGCCGCCGGCCTCGCGCCAGCCGCCCTTGGGCACCGGCCGCCAGCGCTCGAACCGGGACTCCAGGCGCAACACGTCGCCGAAGCGGCCCTCTCCGGTGAGCCGTCTCAGGGTGCGGAAGTCGCCGTCCCAGCGCCGGTTCTGGAACACGGTCAGCATCAGGTCGCGTTCGGCCGCCAGTCGTAGGAGCCGGCGGGCCTCCTCGGCGGTACGGGCCAGGGGCTTGTCGACCACGACCGGCTTGTCGCGGGTGAGCGCTTCGGTGGCCACCGACACGTGGGTCTTGTTCGGTGAGGCGACGACCACGAGGTCGCAGCGGTCCCACAGCCCGGCCAACTCCGGTACGGGGACCGCGCCGTAGCGGGCGGCCACCTCGTCGGCTCGCGCCGGGTTTCCGGTGACGACGGCGGACAGCCGCAGGCCGGGTGTGGCGTGGATCAGAGGCGCGTGGAAGTACGCGCCCGCCGTGCCGTACCCGACGAGGCCGACCTCGATCTCGCTCATCGGCCCAGCGTAACGCGAGCCCCCATCGTCACCGCCCGGCGCGATGGGGATCTCTCACCTGGGGCGGCTACTCGTCGTCGCGTTCGGCCAGGAAGCGTTCGAACTGGGCGGCGAGTTCGTCGCCGGTGGGCATCGGGGTGGCCTCGGCGATCAGGTTCTCGCGATCGGTGCCGCCCGAGAACGCGTCATACTGCTGCTCAAGGCCGCTGATGGCGGTGGACAGCTCGGTCGACGCCTGGATCTGCTCCTCGATCTCGATCGTGGTGCGCTGGGCCGCCTCGCGCAGCGCGTCCAGCGGGAAGAGCAGGCCGGTGCCCCGCGTGATCGCCTCCAGGGCGGCGACCGCGGCGTGCGGGTATTCGGCCTGCGACAGGTAGTGCGGCACGTGGACCGCGTAGCCCAGCGCGTCGTGCCCCTGGGCGCCGAGCCGGAACTCGATCAGGGCGGCCACGCTGGCCGGCACCTGTACCCGGCCGAAGGAGCTGGTCTGGGCATTGATCAGCTCGGGACGGCTGGCGTGCATGGTGATGCCCAGCGGCCGGGTGTGCGGGACCGCCATCGGGATGCCGTGCAGCGTGACTATTTTGCTGATCTTCAGCTGGTCGATGAGGGCGCCGACCGCCCGGGTGAACAGCTCCCACTCACGGTCCGGCTCGGGGCCGCTCATCACCAGGAAGGGGGTGCCGGTGGCGTCCTTCGCGGCGTAGACGGCCAGCTCGGGGCTCTCGCATTCGACCCATCTGTCGGTGTCGAAGGTCATGATGGGCCGTCGCGAGCGATAGTCGAGGAGGCGGTCCACGTCGAACGTCGCCACGGTCCGGTGCTCCAGCTCAGCCAGCAGGTGGCCCAGCGCGAGGCGCCCGGCACCACCCGCGTCGACGAAGCCGTCGAAGTGGTACAAGAGCACGGGATCGGCCAGCTCGGGCGCATCGTCTGCGAGCTTGTAGAGATCCGTCGGGTCGAACACGGTTGGACAGCCTTTCCCTAGGTACTCTCTCCAGAACCTACGACGAGCCGCAACGATTCCGTGCAAGGCACCCTATCGAGGGAAAATGGTGGACATGGACGGAGATCCGGAGCTCGAAGAGTTCGCCACCAGGATGTTCGACCTGGCCAGGGCGGGAGACACGGAGACGTTGCACGCCTACGTGGACGCCGGGGTTCCGGCAAATCTCACCAATAGCAAAGGTGACACTTTGCTGATGCTTGCGGCTTATCACGGTCACGCCGCGACCGTCAGGATGCTCGCCGAGGTGGGCGCTGATCCGGGAAGAGCGAACGACCGTGGCCAGACACCTCTGGCGGGTGCCGTGTTCAAGAAGGAGTCTGCCGTGGTCAGAGCGTTGCTCGACGCGGGTGCGGATCCGGCGGCCGGAACCCCCTCAGCGGTCGACACGGCGCGGATGTTCGCGAACGACCAGTTCCTTGAATGGTTCCGGCAAATCAGTACATAGTGCGAAATATGGCTAAATGTCTTGGAAGTTAGTGAGTGTGGCCTTTCGAACAGTCCATCGTCATGCTGTGAGGGTGGTTACTTCTGCGCACTCCTTCAGTAGGCGACCGCTTCGCATCCCTCCATTGCCATGCCCGTTCCCGAACGAGATCAACGTGCACGCCACAGAGATCGACTCGGAAAGCCACGCATGGCTGGCCGCCTCGCACATGCTCACCGGAGCCGACACGATCGAGCACTTCCGGCGCTCGAAGATCGGCCTCCTCGCCGCGCGTACCAACCCCACCGTGCCGCGAGACAGTCTCAGACTGATCAACGACTGGTACAACTGGCTCTTCGCGTTCGACGACGCGTTCTGCGAGGGCGAGCTGATGGGACACCGGGCCGCTGCGCTGGCCCGCGCCCTTCCGCCGCTCCTCGAGATCCTCGACGGCCGCAAGGAACCGGACGCCACCGACCCCTTCGGGCTCGCCCTGAGCGAACTGCTCCACCGAATCTCGGACATCGCCACCCCCACTCAAGTGGACAGGTGGCGCATCACGGTAAAGGAGTACCTCTTCGCCCAGATCTGGGAGGCGGCCAACCGCGAGGTCGACCTGATCCCCACGCCCGAGGACTATGTGCTCATGCGCCGCATCACCGGGGCCACCTACACCTGCCTCGCGCTCATCGACGCGTGCGGCGGCTACCGGCTCGAAGCGGAGGAATGGCACCATCCGGACGTGCGCGCGCTCTCCGACCTCGCCTGCGACCTCATCGGCTGGGACAATGACCTGCTGTCGTACGCCAAGGAGCGCGACAACGACAAGGCCCGGCACAACCTCGTCACGGTGCTGGCCACGCACAAGACCCTCACGTTGCAAGAGGCGCTGCAAGAAGTAGCGAACATGCACAACGAAGCCATCGCCGCCTTCCTCGACCGGCGCGCGGCGCTCGACCACTGGGCCTCGTTACCGGTGCACAAGTATGTGCGCGGCCTCGAACACTGGGTGCGCGGGCACATCGCGTTCTCGCTCGGCAGCGCCCGCTACATCCACGCCTGGCCGACCGGCACGTGCTGGCCGCAGGCCGTCTAGCCGACATCTCCTGGGGCGTCCAGCTCGCCGAGCGCGAGCGCGGACGCCTCATCGAGGTCGAGCCGCGCGCCCTCCTCGAAGGCGTGCTTGTAGGAGTCCTCGCCCATCACCTTCTGGCACTCCTTGACGCACTGCTCGTGGTCGCTGGTGAGGAACGGCGCGCCGAGCAGGGGCAGGCCGGCGGTCTTCCAGTTCTGATGGAGCGCGCCGAGCAGCCGCGCGGCGAGTGGTGCCTGCTCCATGACGGCGAAGATCCGGGCCGTGGTCTCCAGCACCAGCAGCGTGCCGAGCGTGTCGTGGAAGTGGCGCTTGATCCGCAGCCCCTCACGCGCACTCTGCAGCGCTTCCTCGGCCCGGCCCGTCGCCAGCCGGGTGATGGACAGCGACCACTGCGCGTAGGAGCTCAGCCACAGCTCGCCGCGTTCCCTGCACACCTGCAGGCAGTCCTGCAGCAGGGACTCGGCCTCGTAGAGCTCACCTTGCGCGGACAACACCAGCGACAGCTCGACGATGGCCGGCAGCAGGCCCGGGTTGAGCTCCTTGTTGTCGGTGTTGAACTCGATCGCCACACCCAGCAGCGCGCTGGCCTTCTGCAGGTCGCCCTGCAGCAGGGCCGCCGTCCCCTGCATCTTGGAGGCGAGGATGACCGCCTTGGAGTCGCCGACCCTGACCGCCTCGGTGCTGCACTGCTCGGCCGCCGCCAGCGCGCCGACGCTGTCGCCCTGGCCGCTGCGTACGTAGGACAGCACCCAGAGAGCCTTGCAGCGCTCCTTGCTCACTCCCGGGTTGGCGTGCAGCGCACGTTCCAGATAGAGCCGGCCTTCGCGTACGAATCCACAGCAGACCCACATGAACCACAGCGACGACAGCAGGGTCAGCGCCAGGGCGGACTCGCCGGGCGACCGCAGCGCGTGCTCGAGGGCTACGCGCACGTTGTCGTGCTCCTGGCGCATGCGGACGAACCAGTAGATCTGCCTCGGCCCTGACCAGGCGTCCTCGCTACGCTGCGCCAGGCTCAGGTAGTACTCCAGATGCCTGTGCCGCATCTGCTCGGTCTGCCCGAGCTTGTCCAGCCACTCCTCGCCGTACTCGGCCAGCGTGTCGATGAGCTTGTAGCGGACTCCGGCGTGATTGCTCCTGATCAGCAGGATCGACTTCTCCACCAGCCCGGTGACCAGGTCGGTGATGTCCTCGGACGGCAGCCGGTCGTCGGCGCACACGAACCTGGCCGCGTCGAGCTCGAAGTCGCCCGCGAACACCGACAGTCGTGCCCACAGCAGTCTCTCCGCCGGTTCGCACAACTCGTGGCTCCATCCGATCGCCGCGCGCAACGTCTGATGGCGCGGTAGTGCCGTACGACTGGCGCCCGCCAGGAGGCTGAACCGATCGGCCAGCAACCCCAGGATCTGGTCGACCGACAGCGCCCGCAGGCGCACGGCGGCCAGCTCGATCGCCAGCGGAATGCCGTCGAGCCGGCGGCACAGCTCGGCCACCGCGCCGATGCTCTGCTCGTCGAGCAGGAAGTCGGGCATCACCGCGCCGGCGCGAGCCGCGAACAGCTGCACCGACTCGTTGGTGAACAGGCTCTCGGTCGGGTCGTCGCCCGGCACCTGCAGCGGCGGGACGGGGATCACGTGCTCGTAGGGCAGGTGCAGCGACTGGCGGCTGGTGGCCAGCACCTTCAGATTGGGGGCGCGCTCCAGCAACTCCTCGACCAGTTCGGCGCAGCCCTGCACCAGATGCTCGCAGGTGTCGATGATGAGCAGCATGTCCCGATCGCCGACCCACTCCGACAGCGACTCGGACTCGGTCCGCTGCGACTGGTCGGCGATGCCCAGCGCCGACGCGATGGTGTGCTTGACCATTCCGGCGTCCTGCAACCGGGCCAGGTCGGCGAACCAGACGCCGTCCTCGTACTGGGAGCGGATCTGGTGCGCCAGCCGGAGCACCGTGCGGGACTTGCCCACACCGCCG
This sequence comes from Nonomuraea sp. NPDC050680, assembly GCF_040654555.1. Classification (NCBI taxonomy): domain Bacteria; kingdom Bacillati; phylum Actinomycetota; class Actinomycetes; order Streptosporangiales; family Streptosporangiaceae; genus Nonomuraea; species Nonomuraea sp. NPDC050680. Next base: position 98,539 of record NZ_JBFAIF010000002.1, read on the forward strand.
ATGCCCGTGACCGTCACCAGCCGCGACTCGGCGAGATGTCGCTTGAGGTTGGCGAGCAAGCGGGTCCGCCCCACGAAGCTGGTCAGCTCCGACGGCAGATTACCTTCTCGCCGCCAGCCGGTTGGGGTGGCCATGGGCGACCTCACGGGGGATAGGCGACACCTGCCTTGGCATCGTACCCTTGGGGCCCTTCGCCGTACGGGATAAGCCGCGCGGGCCGGGAATGAGTTTGTCCCTCTGGGTAGCATGTATACCGTGAGTGAATTCCTCCCGGAGCAGACGGGCGACGATACGGACCTCGGCTGGGGCGACTGGCGCGACTCCCAGGACGCCGACTCGGACTCCTTCTACCTGGACGACAAGCCACCTCACTGGGGGTGACCGTCTGTTAGGCGCTGGTGAGCGTCATCAGGTGATGTCGGGCGGGCAGACCAGACACGGAGACCGTCCTGCGGCAGGCCGCCTTCCTCATACGCCAGAAGTCCGTCACCGGCCAGAATCCGGCCGACGCAGACGTCCGTCCCCCGAACGGGCTTGTGCCACCGAAGGCGGGCGGCTCCGGTGGCAGTGGCAAGACGCCTGCCGGCAGCGGCAGGCGTCTTAGCTGACCACGTCCTTGCGGCGGAAGCGGCGGAAGGCCACGGCGATCAGGATGGCCGCGTACGTCACCGACACCGAGGCGCCCTTGACCATGCCGCTCCAGTCGAGTTCCGGTGCGATGGCGTCCAGCCAGGCCGTGTTCCAGAAGGTCGGCAGAAACTCCCGCAGTGACCCCAGCGCCTCCACGGCCTGCAGGATGGTGCTGATGATCCACAGGCCCACCGCCCCGCCGACCGCGCCGAGTGGTGAGTCGGTCATCGTGGAGATGAGGAACGCCAGCGCCGCCACCACCAACTGGCTCACCAGGGCGTAGCCGATCACGATGCCGAAGCGCGGCAGCACGTCGAGCGCCGGGATCGTCTCACCCGTGCCGGGCACCAGGATGTCATGCCAGCCGAACGCCAGCGTGCCGGCCAGCAGTGCCATCAGGGGCAGGCAGATCACCGCCGCCGCCGAGTAGCCGAGCGCCACGATGATCTTCTGCCGCAGCAACCGGTCACGCGGCACCGGCGCGGCCAGGAGGTAGCGCAACGACGACCAGCTCGCCTCGCTCGCCACGGTGTCGCCACAGAACAGGGCGACGGCCACGACCAGCAGGAAGTTGGCCGACACCGACAGGGCGAACGCCGCGAAGTTGAGGCCGCCGGCCGTCGCCAGGTCGGAGATGCGCAGCGCCGACTGCTGCTGCCCGCTGGACTGCGGGCCGAACTGGAAGGCGATCACCAGGATCCACGGCAGCGCGAGCAGCAGCCCGAACATGACGAGTGTGCGCCGCCGCTTGAACTGCCTGACGACCTCTACCCGCAACGGCAACGTCCGGCGGGGCGCGTAGCCGGTCGCCGAGCGGGTCGTGGACCCGGTTACGGTCCCCGGCCCGGCCAAGGTCGCGGTCCCGGCCGCTGACCCGATTCCGGCCCCTGGTCCGGTCCCTGGTCCGGTTTCTGGTCCGGTCCCGATCTCAGTCTCTGGTCCCGTCGCGGTCCCGTCGGTGGAGCCGGTCGCGGTCCCGTTCGTGGAGCTGTGGGTCACGACTTCTCTCCGATGAGGTCGAGGAACACGTCTTCGAGGCGCGGCCCATGTCCGTTGGTGGAGGTGGCGGCACTGAGCAGCACCGACACCGGACCCGCCGACACCAGACGGCCTCTGTGCATGACCACGACGTGGCTGCACGTCTGCTCGACCTCCGCCAGGAGGTGGCTGGAGACGATCACCGTACGGCCGTCGCGGGCATAGCGCTTGAGCACCTCGCGCATCTCCCTGATCTGGGGTGGGTCCAGGCCGTTGGTGGGTTCGTCGAGGACGAGCAGGTCGGGCAGGCCGAGCATGGCCTGGGCGATCGCCAGCCGCTGCCGCATGCCCTGCGAGTAGGTGCGTACAGCCCGCTCCAGCGCCTTGCCCAGGTCCGCGATCTCCAGCGCGTCGTCGAACCGGGCGTCGGCGGTGGGGCGGCCGGTGGCGGCCCAGTAGAGCTCGATGTTGTCGCGGCCGGACAGGTGCGGCAGGAACCCGGGCCCCTCGACGAACGACCCGAGCCTGGACAGCACGGGCGCGCCGGGGGTCACCCGGTCGCCGAAGATGCGGACCTCACCGGCGTCGGGCTGGATGAGGCCCATCATCATGCGCATCGTCGTCGTCTTGCCGGCGCCGTTGGGGCCGAGCAGTCCCAGCACCTGACCGCGCTCGACCCGGAACGACAGGTCGTCCACGGCCAGCTCACCGTTGCGGTACGCCTTGGTGAGCCCCCTGATCTCCAACGGCACCTCTTCGCCGGGCACGGGTCCCACTTCACTGGGCAGGGGCTCCGCACCGGACGGATCGCCGTCCTTAACGAAGACGCCGGATCGGCCATTGCCCTGGTCAGTGGTGGTATGGCCGCCGTCCTTAACGAAGACGCCGGATCGGCCATTGCCCTGGTCAGTGGCGGTATGGCCGCCGTCCTTCACGATGGCGTCGGATCGGCCGTTGTCCTTCTGGACGATGGCGGTCCGGCGGCGGTCTCGTACGGTGGGGATCCGGCGGCGGGATGGGGTCCGGCCGGTGGCCAGGATGAGGGCGGCTACCGCGATGGCGGCGAGCGGCATCGCCCACACCCACCACGCCACCCCGGTCGTGGGTGCGGCCAGCGCGGATACCGTCGGTACGGCGAGGGCGGGCGCGGCCAGGCCGACCCGGTAGGAGGCCGGCTCGACGGGCGTCGCATAACCCATGTCGGTCGTCGTCACCGCCAGCCGCAGCCGGTGCCCCACCGCGAAGCGGAAGTCGACGGCGGGCAGCGTGACCGTGGTCTCCACGCTGCCGGCGCCCTCCGGAACCGTCACGCGCAGCGGCGAGACCAGCCCGGCGGGCAGGTTGGGCGGCTGTGCGGTGTCGGCCACGTCATAGACCTTGGCGAACAGCGTCACCTGCCCCTTGCCGTAGACCTTCAGCTTGACCGAGGGGCTGCCGGTGAGCTGGAGCGGTGCGGTCAGCGGCGCCGACTCGAAGACGGCCACCTGGCCGGGCATGTCGAGCCCGACGCTGAGATTGGTCGCTCCGCCGCCTCCGCCGAGCAGGCCCCCGACGCCGGGCACCGTGGAGATGGAGGCGGGTGAGCCGCCGGGCGGGTTGGCGATGTTCTGCTCGGGGCCCTTGAGTGCGACCGTGGTGGTGGCGGTGCCGGCGAGGCCGGGGTACGCGGCGGACTCGGGGTGGAGCCTGATGCGCTGGCGGGTGCCGGGGTCGCGGCCGCCGTCACGGGTCACGGTGAACCGCTCCGGGACCGGCGTGCCGTCACCCTTGAGGTAGTGGCCGAACCAGCCGGCCGTCTGGTCGTAGAGCCAGTCGGCCTCGCCGTTGCCGCCGTCGTGGCCGCCGTCGAACCAGGCCAGGCTCACCGGCGTGCCCGCGGCGGCGATCGCCTTGGCGTTGGCGTCGGCCTGGCCGAGCGGGAACAGCGAGTCGCGCTGCCCCTGGATGAGCAGCGTCGGCGCCTTGATGCGGCCGGCCACCGTCACCGGGCTGGACTTGCGCAGCAGCTCGATGGCCTCCGGCGTGGCCCGCCCGGTCTTGGCGACCTGCTGGTACATCTCGCAGACCGCGGGCAGGAACCTGCCGCACCTGGCCTGCTCGGCCGTCAGCGGCCCGCTCTGCTGACTGAGCGCGCCCAGCCCCTGAGCCGCGCCGAGCCCCTGAGCAGCGCCGAGCCCCTGAGCAGCGCCGCCGCCCTGGACCGGGGCGCCACGGCCGAAGAAATAGCCCGCCCACATGCGCTTGAACACGCCGTTGGCCGGACCCTGGCCGCCACCGTCGGGGAACAGCGCGTCGGCCAGGTCGGCCCAGGTGATCTGCGGCACGATCGCGTCCACGCGGCTGTCGTAGGCGGCCGTCATCAGCGCGATGGCGCCGCCGTATGAGCCACCCGCGATGCCCACACGCGGGTCGCCGGGTGCGTCGAGCCGGACCTCGGGCCGCTTGGCCAGCCAGTCGATGAGCTGCTTGACGTCCTTGACCTCGTAGTCGGCGGAGTTGAGCGCGATCTCGCCGCTCGAACGGCCGAAGCCGCGAGCCGACCAGCTCAGCACCGCGTAGCCGTCCTGCGCCAGTCGCAGAGCCTGCTGACGCACGCTCTGCTTGCTGCCGCCGAACCCGTGCGCGAGCAGCACGACCGGAGCCTTCCCGCCACCCGCGGCGGGGAAGAACGTCGCGTCGAGCTCGACCCGCTGCTCGTCGGCCGGCCCGTCGACGACGGCGATGCGCTGGTCGAGGCCCTTCGCCTCGGGAGCGGACGGCCACACCAGCCACGTCACCACCCCCGCGAGGGCGAGCACCGCGACCGGCGCGGCCACACGTTTCATGTGGTTGAGCCTACTTTCCGCACCTGAGAAACCCCTGAGACAGTGGATCAGCCCAAGATCGCGTAGACCGTGGACGCCCGCGCGGCCGGCTCGGCCGCCCCGTCGGCCGTCAGCGTCACGTCGGAGAAGGCCAGCGTCCGGCCGATTTTGGAGATGCGTACGTCGATGAGCACGTCCTTGCCCGTCACCGGCCGCTGGAACGTCGTCGACTGCTGCACCGTCGTCATCGGCACGAACCCGCCCCTGGCCGAGGAGATCGCGATGACCGTGGCCGTGTCGGCGGCGGCCATCATGGCCTGGCCGCACAGCCCGCCGCCCTCCCTGGCCAGCGCGTCGGACCAGGGCAGGCACACCACCGCGTGGCGCTCACCCAGCTCCCGCACGCGCAGCCCGAGTTGCTGGATCCAGGGCGCGAAGTAGTCGCGCAGAATGGCCTCACCGTCTTCTGGAGTCACCCGCCCATCATGCAGGCTGGCAGGCATGAGCGAGGAGACGTGGCGAGAGCCTGTGGATAACTTCCTGCCACGGATACCGCCGGTGGAAAAGCCGCCCGTGAGTGAGGTCTTTCTGCCCGCCACGTACGCGCACGCCGTCCCGTACGACCTCTACGACCGGCTGCGGCGGGAAACCCCCGTCTGCCGAATCCCGGAACCAGCCGTGGGTCCGTGGCGTGAGGGGCCGGGATACTGGGGCGTGTTCCGGCACGCCGACGTCAAGCACGTGCTGCGCGCCGCGGACGACTTCTCCTCGCACCTGGGCGCCACGCAGATCCGTGACCCCGACACCCCCGCCGACCTGGCCTTCGTGCGGGCGATGATGTTGAACACGGATCCGCCGGACCACTCCCGGCTGCGCAGGATCGTGGCGGCCGCCTTCACGCCGCGCGCGGTGCGGGCGCTGGAGCGGACGATCGCCGAGCGGGCCGCGTCGCTGTTTGCCGCGGGCGTGTGCGACTTCGTGGAGGTCGCCGCCGACCTGCCCGTCTGGACGCTCGCGCACGTCATGGGCGTGCCGGACGAGGACAGGCGGCTGCTGTACGACTGGGCGTCCCGGGTGATCGGTTATCAGGACGCCGACTACGCGGGGCTGTCCACGGCCGACGCCGAGTCGCTCAGCCCGATCGGCCGCCTCGCCACCGCTTCCCGGCCGCGGCTCGGGCCAGGGGTGAACCCCCGCTCCCGGGCGGCATTGGCGGACATGTTCGCGTACGCGCACGCGCTGGCCAAGAGCGCCCACGGCGAGTCGGTCATGTCGGCCATGAGGGACGGCGGCCTGACCGAGGCGGAGTTCGAGAACATGTTCTTCCTGTTCGCCGTCGCCGGCAACGAGACGCTGCGCAACGGCATCCCCGGCGGCCTGCTCACCCTGCTCGAACACCCCGCCCAACTGGCCCGGCTGCGCGCCGACTCCGCCCTGCTCGGCCCGGCGGTGGAGGAGATGCTGCGGTTCTGGCCGCCGGTCATGGACTTCCGCCGTACGGCCACCCGCGATCTCACGCTCGGCGGCCGGAGCATCCGCGCGGGCGAGAAGGTCGTCGTCTACCACGCCTCCGCCAACCGCGACCCGTCCGTCTTCCCCGACCCCGACCGGTTCGACGTCGCCCGCACCCCGAACGACCACGTCAGCTTCGGCTTCGGCCCGCACTTCTGCCTCGGCGCCCACCTGGCGCGCGTGCAGTTCCGGGCGGTCTTCGCCGAGTTGCTCGCCTGGGAGGTCGAGCTCGCGGGGGCGCCCGTCCGCCTCACGTCCAACTTCCAGAACGGGCTCAAACACCTGCCTGTACGGCTGACCCACCGAGGAAGGCAGTTGACCTCCGCCTGACTGTGCGCGCCGGTCTCGATGTCAAGGCCGGCAGAAGGGGCGGCAAGCCGGATGACGAGGCACATGCGCGTATTGCTCCGGAAGAAGGCATCGTAAGATTTCCGCCGTGAAGGCTCCCGCAATCATCAAGTCCGCCGCCGACTGGGCCCTGCCGCACTGGACCCGCGGGCAGGCGGGGCGCGAGACGCCGCCCGACCTGTTCAGGGTTCTCTACTACGGCTGGCTGGTGGCGTTCACGTTCAAGGTGCTCGGCGCGACCTGGGACGTCTCCTGGCACTTCAAGTGGCTGCGCGACGACCTGGCGCCGCCCCACCTGCTCAACTCCGTCGGCACGGCCCTGGCCCTCGCGCTGACCGTGATCCACGGCTACACCGGCTTCGGCGTGGACAAGGCGGCGCTCCGGCTGATCCAGTGGGGCACCGGCATATTTCTCGTCGCGGTGCCGCTCGACCTGATCAACCACCGGGTCAACGGCCTGGACATCACCTCGTGGAGCCCGTCCCACCTCATGCTGTACGGGGGCTCGTTCTTCATGATCGCCGGGGTGATCCGCGGCTGGTTCATGGGCGCGCCGCCCGGCAGGGAGCGCACGGTCATGCTGGGCGCGTTCTTCGCGTTCTTCCTGGAGAACGTGCACTTCCCCGAGCAGCACCAGGAGTACGGCATCCTGTCGATCGGCGCCTGGGACAACCATGCCATCTACGCCGAGCCCATCCTGCTGCGGTTCGCCGCCGACCAGATGGGGCGTCCGGTCGACCGGGTGATGATGACCAACTTCACCCTTCCCGTGCCGGACTTCCTCTATCCGGTGTACGCGGTGGTCGTCGGCGTGACCGTGCTGGTCGTGGCCCGGATGATGATCGGCAGGTTCGGGGCGGCGACGCTGGTGGCCGCCTCCTACCTGGGGTTCAGGACGGTGGCCTGGCCGTTGCTGACGTTCACCAATTTCCCGCCGTCGGCGCTGCCGTACTTCCTGGTGATAGCCGCTATCTGCGTGGATCTCGCGTTCGCCGTACGGCTGTCCATGCGGGGTCTGGCGCCGGTGCGCGCGGTATTGGGGGCGGTGGTGGCGACGGCCGCCGTCTACGGCGCGCTGACCGCGCAGAGTTCGATCATGGGAGCGGTGTACGGCGCGCTGATGGGGCAGAAGGGCCTGCTCGGCGCGCCGCCCCTGGTCCCGTCGTCGGCCGTCTGGGCCGGGGCGGGGCTGATGATCGCCTGGCTGGTCTGCGAGTGGCTCGCGACCCGGCGTCAGCCGATCGAGGCCCGGGTGATCGCGACCGCCACGCCATAGGCCATCCCCATCAGGGCGACCTCGGCGGCCACCCAGCCGACCACGGCCGTGGGCTCGGCGCGGCGGATCAGCGGCAGCAGCCGGAACCTGATGTGCCCGGCCAGCGGCACCAGCAGTGCGGTGAGCGTCAGCTTCACCACCACGAGCAAGCCGTAGTGACTGGTCACGATGGCGCCCGGCAGCTCCACGCCGGGCGTCAGCGCCATCGTGCCGAGCCCGGTGATCAGCCCGGACAGGCCGACCAGGAGCAGGCAGACGGTCGCCATCCTGGAGAAACGCGGCAGGGCGGCGGCCAGCAGCGACGGACGCGGCGCGACGAACACCGCCGTCGCCACCAGCCCGCCCGCCCACGCCGCCGCGCCCATCACGTGCGTCTCCATCGCGATCATGATGGGGTCGTGCCACACGGAGTTGACCGCGTGACCGGTCACGGGAATCGGCAGCAGGCCGAACAGCGCCACGATGATCCGCAGCTCGGCGGGCACCTTCTCGCCGAACCGCACGGCCATCAGCCCGATGCCCGCGGCCACCAGCGCGCACGCGGCGCTGAACAGCAGGCCCTGCCCGGTGCCGACACCGTCGACGTAGGCGGCGATCATGCCGACCGTGGGCAGGCCGCCCGGGTTCAGCTCGGCCGTCTGGAACACGATCGTCAGCAGCGCGCAGACCGCCCATGCCCACGCGGCGGTGACGGTGAGCGGCCGCGTCCTGCGCAGGACCGGCTCGGTCAGCTCCGGCGCGTCGAAACCGAGCAGCTTGGGCACCAGGCTCAGTCCCACCACGGCCACGGCCGCCAGATCGAGCAGCACCCGTACGATCGGCAGCCCGTACGCCACCACCGGACCCGGCATCGGGATGCCCGGCACCGCCTCCTGCGCGGTGAACGTGCTGGCCACCACGGCGGCGACGATCGCGCACACCGCGAACGCCCCGACCACCCACCGCCCGCCGATCCGCTGCCTAGGGGGAGCGGTGATCGTCACGCGCCGGCCCCCTCACTGTCGCGCCTCTCGCTGTCGGCTGGGGCTGGGGCTGGGGTGCGGGCGCGGCGCAGGGACACGGCCGTGCCGGCGGCCAGCACCAGCAGCGCTCCCACGATCCAGACCACGGCCATCCCCGCCCCGCCGTTCGCCGCCGCCTCGGCGGCCTTGGCTCCGGTGTCCCCGGTGCCGCCCGTGACCGCGTCCTGCGTCCCGGCGCCCTCCTGTACGGCCGTGGCGCCCGCCGCGAGGTTGAAGCTGATCTTGCCGGTGACCGGATGCCCGTCGGCCGACAGGATCCGGTAGCCCACCACGTAGGCCCCGGCCGTCCGCAGTGGCTTGACCTTGATCGACACCTTCTCTGCGGCGACCTCGGCCGTCCCGTCGGCCCACGCCGTCCCGTCGGCCCCGGTCACGCCCACCTGGGCGTATCCCTGGCGTACCGCCTGGTCGAACACGAGCGTGATCCGCGCGGGCGCGGCGCTCAGCGTCGTCCCGTCCTTGGGGTCGCTGCCGACCAGCACGTTGTGCGCTCGCGCCGGGAGAGCGACGCCCACCCCGGCGAAGGCGAGCAGCAGGATCACGACCAGCCTCCTCACCGAACTCGTCACGTCTCGTCGCCGGGTGAGCCGGTGAACCGTGCCCCTCAACGCGACCTCCTCTTCACCGTCGAACTCGTCACCGTCAACCTCTTTACCGTCAACCTCAACACCCTCGAAGGAGAGTGGACGCCAACAGAACCCGAATATCGTCTCACCATGACGAACCTGTTCGGCGGCGCCGCCCCCTTCTACGCCAAGTACCGGCCCGGACACGGGGAGGAGGCGATCGGCTGCCTGGCGCGGGCGTTCGGCCCCGGCAGCCGGGTGCTCGACCTCGGCTGCGGCCCCGGCACGGTGGCGATCCCGCTGGCGGGAGCCGTGCGCGAGGTGATCGCCGTGGACCCGGACGCGGGCATGCTGGCCGAGGGCAGACGCGTCGCCGCCGGTACGCCGAACATCCGCTGGCTGCCCGGCGACTCCACGACGCTGGCCGCCCTGCCACCCTTCGACGACGTCGTCATGGGCAGGTCGTTCCACTGGATGGACCGCAGAGCCGTACTGGCCGAGCTGGACCTGCTGCTGCCCCCGGATGGGGCGGTGGCCCTGATCGGACCCTCCCGCGACCACAGCGAGCATCCGTGGGAGCCGGTCGTGCGGGAGGTGCGCGCCGAGTTCGCGATGAACGAGTTCCTGGCGGGCAACTCCTTCCAGGCCAGCGGGGAGCACCACGACGACGTGCTCGCGGACTCGCCGTTCGACCGGGTGGAGGCGAGCCTGTTCGAACAGCGGCTGACCTGGGACCTCGACGCCGTGATCGGGCTGCAGCTGTCGTACTCCTACACCACTCCCGACAGGCTCGGCGACAGGGTGGCGGAGTTCACCGACGCGGTCCGGCGGGTGCTCCTGGCCGCCAACCCGTCGGGCGTGTGGGAAGAGCGGGCGATCACCGAAGTGCTGGTCGCCCGCCGTCCCTAAAGCCCCGCCGTCCCTAAAGCCCCTCAGGTCCTAAAAGCCTCTCAGGCCCAGATGCCCATGGCCTGCCAGATCGGCCTGGTGACAGCGTTCACCAGGCCGATCTCGGTGCACAACTCGCGGGTCTTGCCCACCGAGTCACGGATCTCCCGCTTGGCCGCCGGATTGCGCAGGTACACCTCGGTCACCACGTCACGCGGGATGGCGAACCGCCTGATCATCGGCCCCGGCGGCGCCAGCATGATCCTGGCCATGATCCCCAGGATGATCGGCGAGGCGACACCCAGCATGAGGCGCCGGTAGCGCGGCATCCTCGGCACCCGGTTGCGCAGGTAGTGCCGGGCGAAGGAGATGTGCCTGGCCTCCTCCGCGATGTGGATGCGCATGATCGTCTCTTCGAGCGGGTGGTGGACCCGATCGTCCTTGAGGAGCTTGCGCTGGACGTGGTCGATCGGGTCCTCGCCACCGAGCACGAACACGAAGAACAGCTCGGTCGAGATCAGCGGGATCCAGGGGGCGATCTGGGCGAGCATGCTGAGCGGCCCCGGCATGCCGCGCACCGGGAGCTCCGTCCGGTTGACGAACTCCTGGAACATCATCCCGTGATGTCCCTCTTCGATGGTCTCGTGGTAGACGTAGCGGAATTCGGGTGACCCGTTCGGCAGCCGGTAGGCGTAGTTGAGCAGGCCGCGCTTGAGCAGGTTCTCGAACTGCAGCCCGATCTTCATCGCCGTGGCCAGCCGCCACAGCCCGATCCTGGCCCGCGTCTCGGGGGAGCGGCTGCGGTACCACGGATGGCCGCCGAGCTTGTCCACCCCGGGCAGTTCCCAGCGAGGATCGGTCTGGTCGACGAGGAACTCCGGATCCTCCCAGGGGATGTCCTTGTACGGCTCCCAGTGCTTGTCGACCGATGCCTTCGACAGACGCTGGATGACCGCCTGGTAGGCGCTCCGTTCGGCGACCCGCTCGTCGGTCTCCCTGGCGGTGGTAGAGCTCGGTGCGCGTGTCATCGCCTGCTCCTCTCCTCGCCCGGTAATTGTACGAAGCATCTAATAAGAGGGGAAGAGTGACGCCCATCACAGGTCGTCCGGGTTCAGGCCGACTTCGGCGGCGGCCGTCGCGCGGAGGAGCCGGGTGGCCCAGCGGCGCGACACGACCTTGGGGTGCACGTGGATCTGGATGGCCAGTCCGTCGAGCAACGCGAAGATCCGCCAGGTGGACTCCTCGGGATCAGAGCAGACGAAGTCGCCCGACGCCACGCCGGCCTCGATGATCCCGCGCAGCATGGTCCTGCCCCGCACGTCGAGCCGTCGCACGGTCTGCTCGAGCTCCTTGTTGCGCATGGACTCCGACCAGGCGTCGATCCACAGCCGCCAGCCGTCGGACGAGCCCGCGGGGGAGGAGCGGCGCAACAGCGCGCGCAGCCGCTCGCGCGGCGTGCTCGGCGAGCGCTCGATGGCGTCCAGAGTGTCGAGATGCATCCGGGCGGCATAGGCGAACGCCTGCGCGAACAGCTCGTCCTTGGTCTCGAAGTGGTAGAACAGCAGTGCCTGGCTCACGCCGGCGGCTCTGGCTATGTCGATCGTCCTGGTGTGCCCGAACCCCTGCTCGGCGATCACTTCGCAGGCTGTCTTCAGTAAATCTTCGCGCCGTAATCGGCTGAAACCCCGTGTCACAGCGGGCCACTTTAACTACTAACCCGGGGGATTTGTAGGACAAACCGGGCACCAGTGTCGGAATCTTCGACGGTGAGAGTACCACCGTGCGCCGTGGCGATCTCACGGGCGATGGGCAGCCCGAGCCCCGTACCCCCCGCGTCGCGGTTGCGTGAGGCGTCCAGCCGGGTGAACCGGCGGAAGACGTTCTCGCGCTGGTCCGGCGCGATCCCCGCGCCGTCGTCCAGGATCTCCAGTACGCCCCAGCCGCCCCGCTCGTCGACGGTCACGGTGATCGTGGATTCCGCGTGCCGCTCGGCGTTGTCGAGCAGGTTCGCCAGCAGGCGGGTCAGGCGCAGCGGGTCACCGATCACCACCACCGGACGCAGGTTCAGCTCCACGCGCTTGCCGGGCGGCCGGCGGGCCAGCTCCTCCTCGACCAGCTCGGCCAGGTTGACGTCGGCGCCGAGACCGGGCGCGCCCGCGTCGAGCTTGGCCAGCGTCAGCAGGTCGGTGACGATGGCCTGCAGCCGGTCGAGGCTCGACAGCAGGGCCACGGCGGTCCGCGGCCAGTCGGCCTCGTCCGGATGGAGCATGGCCTCCTCGATCTGGGCGCGCATCGCGGTGAGCGGGGTGCGCAGGTCGTGCGAGGCGTCGGAGGCGAACCTGCGCTCCTGCTGGACCGCGTGCTCCAGCCGGTCGAGGGTCTGGTTCACGGTCCGGGCGAGGTCGTCGAGCTCGTCGCGGTGCGGCAAGGGCGGCACCCGGCGGCCCAGGTCCGTGGCGGTGATCTCGGCCAGCTCGGTCTTGATGGCCGTGACGGGCCGCAGCGCCCTGGTCACCGTCGTCCTGGCCACGTACGCCGTGATCGCGGAGAGCAGCAGCACGGCGAGCAGCACGGCCACCACATAGAGCGGGCTGATGTACCAGGGGACGGCCGGGACGTAGGCGTAGACCGTCCAGAACGTCGACCCGACCGGCACCCGGTACCCCACGACGATCAGGCACTTCACGCCCGGCACCCGGTTGGTGCAGACGGTGGTGTCCAGGCGGTTGTCCTCGCCCGTGGAGGTGTCCCTGATGAGCGGCGGATAGCCCAGGAGCCTGGGGCTGGCCTGGCGTACCGCGCCGTGGTCGTCGACCACCTGGATGAGGTCCACGTCCTCGGTGGCCGTCACCGGCCGCATCCGATCCGGCGCGGACCGCTGGACGCCGGCCGCGACCCGGCGCGCCTCGCCGGCCGCGTGCTCGATCCGGTACCCGGTGAGCACGCTGTTCGCGAGCGGTGTGATGAGCACGGCGGTGACGAAGTAGCCGACCAGCGTCGACAGCAGGGCGGCCACCGTCATCCGGCGCCGTACCGACCACCTGGCGAACACCTCTCAGCCTTCCACGATCGGGAGCCGAGGGAGCCGCACCACGAAACGGGCGCCGCGGTCGGAGTCCTCCAGGGTCAGGGTGCCCCCGTGAGCCAGCGCGATCTCGCGGGCGATGGCCAGCCCCAGTCCGGTGCCGCAGGCGTCGCGCTCGCGCGCGGCGCTCAGCCGGGTGAAGCGCTGGAACACCACCTCTCGCTGGTCCGGCGCGATGCCCGCGCCGTCGTCCACGACCTCGAGCACGGCCGCCCCATCGCTGTCCCGTACGGTCACCGCGACCTGGGACTCGGCATGACGCTCCGCGTTGTCCAGCAGGTTGGTGAGCAGGCGGGCCAGCCGGACCGGGTCGCCCATGACGGTCACGCCCGGCCGCAGGTCGGTGATCACCGGCTTGGAACGCCGCCCGGCCGTCTCGGCGCCGACCAACTCGGCCAGGTCTACGGGCTCGCGGATGGCGGGGGCGCCCGCGTCGAGCTGGGCCAGCGTCAGCAGGTCGCCGACGATGGCCTGGAGACGGTCCAGGCTGCCCAGCAGCGCCACTCCGGTCCGCTGCCAGTCGGCCTCGCCGGGGTACAGCATGGCCTCTTCGACCTCCGCGCGCATGGCGGTGATCGGGCTGCGCAGGTCGTGCGAGACGTCGGCGACGAACCTGCGCTGCCGCTCGGCCGCGAGCTCCAGCCGGTCGACCGGCCGGAGCGTCCTGGTCACCACCCGGGACACGCCGAACCAGGTCAGTGCCACCAGCGCGAGCGAGTCGCCGCCCAGGAATCCCAGCACGGCCGGGTGGACGTACCGCGGCACCATGGCCCCGGCCGCGTAGACCAGCCAGTCGCCGCTCCGCTCGTAGACGCGCAGGACGGTCAGGATCTCGCACCGGCCGGGGAAGTCGGGCAGGTCGCACACGACCCGGGTGCGGTTGGCGTTGTCGGCGTCGGGTGTCCACTCGCTCATCCGCGGGCGGCCGGTCAGGTTCTCCGTCGTGGACACCACCCGCCCGGCCGAGTCGACGACCTGGATCCCGTCCACCTCGCCGCTGATGACCGGCGGCAGCTCGTGCCGCTTGACCAGGTGCACCACGCGCAGGGCGGCGGTGAGCACCTCGTTGGTGCGGCGCCCGACCGCCGTGGTGTGCACCGCGTGCAGCGCGAACGCGCTGACCACAACGCACAGCAGCGCCATGGCGACGCTCGCGAACAGCGTCAACCGCGCACGCACGGACCGCCCGAACCGTGTGACCACGCCTTTCCCCCCGGCGATCAGCCGATCACACCTAGTCGTCACCATCCTAATTAACGGAGATTCGGCGACAAATCCGGATAAAACGCCAACCGAACGGCGCTCTATGCGTGCCGCATTCGGCTGGTTAGAGTAAGTGAGCACTGATGTCAGGGAGACGATGTGAACCTTGATGAGTATCGGCATGCCGCCAGGGCCTGGCTACTCGAAAACGCTCCGGCCGGCGACTCCCCGGAGGCCGACCCGGTCGCCAGGGCCAAGGACTTCATGGCCCGGCTCTACGACGCCGGATACTCCGGCATCACCTGGCCGGCCCGCTGGGGCGGCCAGGGGCTGACGCAGGCGGAGGAGCGCGCGTTCGCCGCCGCGGCCCGCGACTTCACGCTGCCCACCTACGTCTTCTCGATCGGCCTGGGCATGACGGGCCCGACGCTGGTCGACCGGGGCACCGACGAGCAGCGCGAACGCTTCGTCCGGCCGCTGCTGCGCGGCGAGGAGATCTGGTGCCAGCTCTTCTCGGAGCCGGGCGCGGGCAGCGACGTGGCCAGCCTGCAGACCAGGGCGGTACGCGACGGCGACGACTGGATCGTCAACGGCCAGAAGGTCTGGACCTCGGTCGCCCACCACGCCGACTGGGGGCTGCTGCTGGCCCGCACCGACGTCGAGGTGCCCAAGCACAAGGGCCTGACCATGTTCGTGGTCGACATGCGCCACCCGGGCGTCACGATCAGGCCGCTCAAGGACATGACCGGCCGGGCCAACTTCAACGAGATCTTCTTCGACGACGTCCCCATCCCCGACGCGCACCGCGTCGGCGAGGTCAATGACGGCTGGAGCGTCGCGGTCACGACTCTCCTGCACGAGCGGCTGTCGATCTCGGCCGGCGTCGGCATGGGCCAGGGCAAGGACGACCCCACCTCGCTGGCGGCGCTGCGCCAGGTGGTGGACACCACCGACCCGCTGGTCAGGGACGAGCTCGTCGAGCTGCACATCCGCTCGCGGGCGCTCGCCCTGTTCAACCAGCGCCTGTCCCAGGAGACCAAGGCGGGCATCTTCCCCGGTGCCCGCGGCAGCGCCGCCAAGCTGCTGCTGGCCGAGCTGTACCTGTACCAGGCCGACCTCGCGACCCGGCTGGTCGGGCCCGAGGCGGTCGTCGGCGGCCACCCGCTGGCGCAGGCGATCTCCATGGCCCCCGGCATGTCGCTGGGCGGCGGCACCAACGAGATCATGCGCAACATCATCGGCGACCGCGTGCTCAACCTGCCGCCCGAGCCCCGGGTGGACAAGACCGTGCCGTTCAAGGACCTGAAGGTGGGGACGCAGGGGTGAAGCTCGTACTCAGCCAGGAGCAGCAGGAACTCCGCGCCGCCGTCCGCTCGTTCCTGGCCGCCGCCTCGCCGCTGCCCAAGGTCCGCGAGGGCTACGACCGGGAGGTGTACGCGCGGCTCAACGCCGAGCTCGGCCTGTCCGGGCTGATCGTCCCGGAGGAGTACGGCGGGGCGGGCGCGGGCTTCGCGGAGCTGGCCGTGGCGCTGGAGGAGACGGGCGCCGCGCTGCTACCCGGACCCTTCCTGGCCACGGCGTTCGCCACGATCGCGCTGACCCGGGTACCGGACAAGGAACTGCTGACCGCCATCGCCGAAGGCCGCATCACCGCCACGCTCGCCACCGGCCCGCTCGACCGGGTGCTCAACGGGATGGAGGCCGACGTCCTCCTGCTGCGCGACGGCGAGGTCCTGACGGCCGTCGACCTCACCGCGCCCGGCGTCACCAGGACCGCCCTGGAGACGCTCGACCTGACCCGTGGCCAGGCCCGCGTGGCGCTGGACGGTGCGCCCCGCCGTGAGCTCGGCCCACTGCCGGCCGGCGTCGACGACCTGCTCGCCGTGGCGCTGGCGGCCGAGCAGCTCGGCGTGCTGCGCGCCGCGCTGGCCGCCATCGTCGCCTACGCCAAGATCAGGGTCGCCTTCGGCCGCTACATCGGCTCCTACCAGGGAGTCAAGCACAAGCTCGCCGACATGCACTGCAAGCTGGAGCAGGCCGAGTCGATCGTCCGCTTCGCCGCCTGGGCCGCCGACGAGTCGCCGCAGGAGCTGCCCGCCGCCGCCGCGCTCGCCCAGGCGTACGTGGGGCGGGCCTGCTTCGAGGTGGCCCGCGACCATCTGCTGCTGTACGGCGGCATCGGCTACACCTGGGAGCACGACGCGCACCTGTTCTACAAACGGGCCAAGGCCGACGAAGTGCTGCTCGGCCCGCCACGAATCCACCGGGCCCGCCTCGCCGAGTTGCTGGAGCTGTGATGGACATCAGCGGACTGCCCGGCTTCTACGCGATCGCCGCCGCCGACCCGGACCGGCTCGCGGTCATCGACGTGGACGGGTCCCGGACCACGTACGGCGAGTTGCTCACCCGGGTCAACCAGGTCTCGCACGGCCTGCGCGCCCGTGGGCTCACCGACCGGGACGTGGTGGCCGGCGTGCTGCCGAACGGCCTCGACGCGGTGATCATGATGATGGCGACCGGGCAGATCGGCCTCTACTACGTGCCGATCAACTGGCATCTCACCGAGGCGGAGGTGGCCTACATCCTGGCGGACTGCGACGCGAAGATCGTGATCACCGCGGACGGCCACGTACCCGGGAGCGAGATCGGCACGGCCGGGCTGGCCGAGGGGCAGCCCGCGGACGCGCCCGGCGGGCGGGCCGGCGGGGCCGTCATGTGGTACACCTCCGGCACCACCGGCTTCCCCAAGGGCGTGCAGCGGCCGCTGTCCGGAGCCGAGCCCGAGGCGAGCGTCCCGCTCTTTGTCTGGTTCCTCGGCGAGATCGTCGACCTGGTGCCCGGCGCGGCCGTGCACCTGGTCACCTCGCCGATGTACCACTCGGCGCCGTGCGCCCACACGCAGTTCGCGCTGCACCTCGGCCACACCCTGGTGATCACGCCGCGCTTCGAGCCGGAGAACATCCTGGAGCTGGTCGAGCGCCATCGGGTGACGAACGCGATGATGGTCCCGACCATGTTCCACCGGATGCTGCGGCTGCCGGAAGAGGTCAAAGCGCGCTACGACGTGTCGAGCCTGCGGCAGGTCATCCACACCGGCGCGGCCTGCCCGGTGGCGGTCAAGCAGGGGATCATGGACTGGTGGGGGCCGGTGCTCTACGAGTACTACGGCTCGACCGAGTCGACGATCGCCTTCTCGGTCAAGCCGCACGACTGGCTGGCCCGGCCCGGCACCGTGGGCAAGCCGGCGCCCACGTTCGAGGTCAGGATCCTCGACGAGGCCGGCGTGGAGCTGCCGCCCGGCGAGCCCGGCATGATCTACGTCAAGTCCGGCCTGGGGACCTTCGAATACCGCAAGGACCCGGCCAAGACGGCCGCCAGCATGCGCGGCGAGTGGTACACCCCTGGCGACATCGGCTACCTCGACAAGGACGGCTTCCTGTTCCTGTGCGACCGGCGCACCGACCTGATCGTGTCCGGCGGGGTCAACATCTACCCGGCCGAGATCGAGGCCGCGCTGCTGGAGCACCCCCTCGTGGCGGACGTGGCCGTCATCGGGGTGCCCGACGAGGAGTGGGGGCACAGCGTGGTCGCCCTCGTCCAGCCGGCGGCGGGCGTCACGGGCGACCCCGAGCTCACCGCCGAGCTGCTGCGGCACTGCGAGCCGCGCATCGCCCGGTTCAAGCACCCAAAGGTGATCCACTACCGGGACGCGCTGCCCCGTACGCCGACGGGGAAGCTGTCACGGTCCAAGGTCAGGCAGGAGTACCTCGACTCGCGGTGAAGACCAGCTCGTCGGTGTACCCCTTCTCGTCGCCCAGGTAGAACCGGGTCGCGAGGGTGCGGTCGGCCGGGTCGAAGACCGTGCTCCAGATCGTGCGGAACGGCAGCGCCGGATCCGGCCGCACCGCCAGCAGGCTCGCGCGCAGGTCCTCGGGCGACATCAGCGCGCCCTTGCTCCGCTCGTACAGCGAACGCAGCCGCTCGTACGTCTGGAAGCTGGACTCGGTGTCCTCGGGCAGGTTCATCGGGTCGGGGTTGCGGTGCAGGAGGTGGTTGGTGACGCAGAGCGGCGCGTCGCCGAACTCGATGATGTGCTCCGCGCCGTCCCGGCCGCGCTCCCACACGAACGCCCGGCCCTGGGCGTCGGCGACGAGGTAGTGCAGCGGCACGCCGTGGTCGTACTGCTTGGCGCCGAGCAGCGCCTGCTTGGCCTGCTCCACGTTCTCGCAGGTGTCGACGAGGAAGCGGGGCAATTGCGCGCTGCCCACCCCGACCTGCGGCGAGACGTTCTGCGGCGGCTCGGCGTTGGCGAAGTCGGCGATGAGCAGCATGACGACCAGACCGGCCTCGTTGACGCCGTCCATGCAGCCGTCGAGTTCGGACATCGTGATGACGGTGGAGGCCAGGCCGGTGTCGGGCACCGTGGTGATCACATACGGCCTGGACGACATCGGCAGCTCGCCGGGCCGGGCGGCCTGGCCCATGATCTCGCTGGTGGTCGTGGTGAAGAAGTCGTAGTTGCGGCCCACCCTGCCGTGGCCGTCGGTGCCGGCGGAGGGCGGACACCACAGCGCCGAGCAGCCGGAGCCCGCGGGGATGTAACCCAGCCCGTCGAGGGCCAGTTCGTCCTGGTCGGGGTCGAGCCCGAGCGCCGCGGCGGCGCCGTCCATGCGGGCGTGGTGCTGGGGCCAGTGCCGTTCGAACCAGGTCCGTCGAGCCCGGTTGACGGCGGGGTCGGCGGGCGTCGGCGCCCAGCCGAGCCTGAGGGCCTCCTCGGTGAGCGCCCGGCCGATCTCGACCTGGCTGCCGTGGAGGGTCAGGTGGCGGACGAGCTGGAAGTCGTTCCTGCCGCCCGCGATCTGCGTCATGTTCTTCATGACCGCCAGGCTGCCGCCGGGCGCTGACCGTTCCCCTACCGTCGACTGACCGTCCACCGTCAGCGAGGGCGCGTACGGCGCGTCGGGGAGGGTCGCGTACCGCTTGTCAGCGAGGGCGGCGGACCGCGCGGCTGTAGCGATCCGCCAGGAGCAGTACGTGCTGGGCCAGCTCCGGCGGGTCGAGCACCTCGAAGTCCACACCGATGAACCCGATCCACACGGCCATCCCCGGCAGGTCGTCGCCGCTCAACCTGACCAGGCAGGTGGCCTCGTCGACCGGCTCGATGTCCAGCTTCAGCGGCAGCCGGCGCATCGCCTCGGCCGGGCTGTGCAGCAGCACCGTCGCGTGATAGCGCCACATGGCGGTGGTCACGCCCTTCTCCACGTACGCGGCCACGTCACCGTCGCCGGGCAGCTCGCGGGGCGTGAACCGGGGTCCCGTGGCCGGTGTCCGCAGCAGGACGCGGTCCACCCGGAACGTCCGCCAGTCCCGCCGCTCGACGTCGTAGCCGACCAGGTACCACCGCCCGCGCCGGTGCACGAGCCGGTGCGGCTCGGCGTCGCGCATGGTCGAGGAGCCGTCGTGGCCGGTGTAGTCGAAGCGGAGCCGTTCGTGGTCGCGGGCGGCGTTGGCGATCGTGGTCAGCACGTCGGGGGCCACCGACGGGACGTCGCCGGGGATCTGCACCGTGTAGGCGTTCAGGGCGTTGACCCGGCGCCGCAACCGTGACGGCAGCACCTGCTCCAGCTTGGCCAGGGCGCGTACCGAGGTCTCCTCGATGCCCTGGACGCCGCCGCCCGCCGCGCGGCCGAGGCCGACGGCCACCGCGACGGCCTCCTCGTCGTCGAGCAGCAGCGGCGGCAGCGCGGCCCCGGCGCCGAGCCGGTAGCCGCCCGCGACACCCGGCGTGGCGTGCACGGGGTAGCCGAGGCTGCGCAGCCGCTCGACGTCGTTGCGGATCGTCCTGGTGGAGACCCCGAGCCGCACGGACAGCTCGGGGCCCGACCAGTCCTTGTGCGCCTGGAGCAGGGACAGCAGCTTGAGCAGGCGGGCCGAGGTGTCGAGCATGCCTGCCAGTCTGCCCGCCATCGCGGAAAGCCTGGTTCCGCGATGTTCCCGCGATGTTTCCGCGATGGCGGGGATCTCAGGTCAGCCGAACAGCTTGTGCGCCTGCTGGATCACCGTCAGCACGGTGAGCGTGCCGAAGAAGGCGATCGACCAGACGAGCGCGCCCAGCCGGTACGACCTGACCTTGAGGGCGTCCGGCAGTGACCGGCGGTTCAGCACGATCAGCAGGATCGAGTAGACGAACATCATCACCGCCGCGAAACTGGCCGAGAACACCAGCAGGATCAGCGGCTGGTCGAACCCGAGCAGCAGGATCACGATGCCGAGCAGCGCCATCGCCCAGACCACGAAGAAGTACACGCGGTTCTCGGAAATGGCCTTGTCCCGCAGGTAAATGGTCTTCAGCGCGTCGGAGGCCAGCCGGGAGGTGTAGTCGACGATGCCCATGGCCGAGGCGAACAGCGACAGCGCCCCGATCACCCAGAACAGCACGCCGAACCACGGCCCGACCGACGCCTTCAGCGCCTCGCCCTCGACCTGCAGGAACCCGATGCCGTTGGCCAGCCCCGGCGCACCGAACACCGTGGAGTAGGCGAGCATCGACATCAGCGCGATCGTCAGGAACGACACCAGCGCGAAGGTGGCCGCCTGCTCGATGTTCGCGAAACGCCACCACTGCTGCCACCGGGCCAGGTTCTCCTTGGTCGGCGCGAACTGGAAGCCCGTCGAGGCGGCCGCCTCCTCCTGGCCGGTGACCGGGCTGACCAGGCGCGGCACGTACAGGCCCATGCCGAAGCCCTTGTCGCGGATCCAGTTGCTCTGGCACAGATTCTGGCCGCCGCCCGCGCCCGCGTAGGCGATCGCGCCCATCAGCACCGCGAACTCCAGCGGCGGCACCGGGAACCGCGCCCCGACGCTCAGGCCCTTGCCCAGCGCGATCCAGCTGTCGGCGTTGATGGCGAACAGGATCGCGACCACCGCGAGTAACAGCACCAGAGCGATCTTCACGAAGATCACCCGTTCCAGCAGGATGTAGATGACGGGCGCCAGTGTCAGGCCGAGCGCGATCACCACCAGCATGCCGATAGCGATCCAGCGCACGCTGCCGGCGCCCGTGCCGGTCAGGTAGGTCATCATCGTGGCCGACGTGGTCACCCAGCCGGGCCACAGGTTCGAGCAGAGCGTCATCACGACGAAGACGAGGCTCCAGTGCTTCCACATCCTGCTGAAACCGGTCAGCGCGGTCTCGCCGGTGGCCAGGGTGTAGCGCTCGATCTCCATGTTGAGGAACCACTGGGTGATGATGCCGATCGCGGCGCCCCAGATGAAGACCAGGCCGACCTGGGAGGCGATGTAGGGCCAGAGGATGAACTCGCCGGACGCCAGCCCGACCCCCGCGCCGACCAGGCCGGGACCGATGATGCGCCAGCTTGATCGCGGAGGCTCCGGCAGGTCTCGGACGGCGACGGGGGGCAGGACTCGCGCAGGAACGGTCGGGGTGAATTCCGCCATGCGGATCTCCTTGTTCGACGTGCGTAAGCGCCACCTTACAGAGATCCGAAAGCTGAGTGGAATAGCCAGTCAGCCCATTTCCACCACATATTCCCCGTCGTCGGTGAACCCGGTGACGCGCTCGCCGGACCCCATCAGCCCGCCGAGCACCTCCCGCACCGCCAGCCGCCACGCACGGGCCGCCTCCGGGTCCTCGCGGCGCAGCGTCTCGATGTCGTACGGCGTCGCGACCAGCACCACCGGCCCGTCGGCCAGGCCGATCATCGGCCGCGTCCCGTCCACTTCCACCCCCCGCGTGTACGGCCCGGCGGACGGTTCCGGCGGCGGCTCCGTCAGCCGCCAGACGGCGAGCAGCCGGTCGGATGCGTCGCCCTCGTTGATCGCGTCGGCCATGACGCCGTAGAAGTCCTCCAAGTACCGCTCCGGCCGGGCGCCCAGCTTGGTCAGGTTGAACCGGGCGTTCCTGCGTACGAGCGGGTCGAAGGTCCAGGTGACCTTCTCCAGCCCGCGCTCCAGGCACCAGGCCCGCTGGTGCAGCTTGAGCGCGTAGCCGATGCCGCGCCCGATCACCGCCCCGGTCACGTGCGAGTGCAGTGTCCGGTCCGCCGCGAGGAAGCCCACCGAGGCCCCGACCAGCCGCTCGCCCTCGTACGCCCCGGCCACGTAGCCGCCCGCGTGGGCGAAGCCGATCATCAGCTCCACCGGCACGGGCGCGTTGCGCGGGTCGGGGTGCCAGATGTCGTCGTAGAGCCGGTAGACCTCCTGGAAGTCGTGGATCTCGCGCAGCTCGCGGATCGTCACACCGGTCTTCTCGGCCGCCTCACGGGCGGCGGCCGCTTCCGCACTCGTCATTGCGCTTACCTACCCGTCGCTGGTCAGACCAGCCATTGCGGGGGTGGCCGGACGGTAGGCGGTGCGCGGAGATCGGGCCGTCAAGCGGCGGTGGCCGGGCGATAGGCGGTGCGCGGTGATCGGGCCGTCAAGCGGCGGTGGCCGGGCGATACGCGGTGCGCGGTGATCGGGCCGTCAACCGGCGGTAGAGCGTCGTGGGGCCGGGCCAGTTGTTGGTGACGCGGCCTTCGGCCGTCTTGTACCAGCTCTGACAGCCGTTGCCCCACACCATCCGCGCCATCGCCGCGTCGAGCTGCCTGCTCCACGCCGCCATCGCCTCGGGCCGCACTTCGATCGGCCCCTGCTCGGAGAGGTACGGCAGGCAGGACAGGATGTGGTTCACCTGGCATTCGATCATGAAGATGATCGAGTTGTGGCCCAGGTTCGTGTTCGGCCCGTACAGCAGGAACAGGTTCGGGAAGTCCGGCACCGAGATGCCCAGGTACGCCTCCGCCCCGTCCTTCCACCGCTCCCGCAGCGACTGGCCGCCCCGCCCCGAGACCTCCATCGGCGCGAGGAACTCGGTGCTCCTGAACCCGGTGGCGTAGACGATCGTGTCCACCTCGTACGGCCGATCGGCGGTCTCGATGCCCGTCGGCGTGATCCGTACGATCCGTTCCGTCACCACGTCCACGTTCGGCCGGGTCAGGGCGGGATAGAAGGAACTGTCGATGACGACCCGCTTGCAGCCCGGCGGGTAGCCAGGGGTGAGCTTGGCGCGCAGCGCCGGGTCGGGGACCTGGTTCCGGAGGTGGTCCAGAGCCCGCTTCTTGAGCAGGCCGGCGCTCCAGCCCTGGGCCAGGGCGGGGTAGAGGGTGCCTTCGGCGTACCGGTAGATCCACTCGCGGTAGGCGCGCTGGAGGCCCGGGACGAAGTGGAACGCGAGCCTGGTCAAGGTGTCGAAGGTGGCGTCGGGCTTGGGGATCACCCAGTTCGGGGTGCGCTGGAACACCGTCAGGTGCTCAGCCTCGGCGGCGACGCGCGGGATGAGCTGGGCGGCCGAGGAGCCGTTGCCGATCACCGCGATCCGCCTGCCGGTCAGGTCGTGGTCGTGGTTCCAGCGGGCGGAGTGGAAGGACGTGCCCTCGAAGTCTGACATTCCGGTTATGTCGGGGAGCTGGGGGCGATTGAGCTGGCCGACGCTCATGACGACGACGTCGAAGGTCTCGGTGGTGCCGGCCGTACTGACCTGCCAGTGGGAGCCGTCGAAGACGGCGCGCTCGACCTCGCTGCCGAACCGAATTTTTCCCCTGACATCGTATTTATCGGCGCAATGCTCTAGATAGGCAAGAATTTCGGGTTGTTCTAGGTAGCGGCGGGTCCAGCTCGCATATTTCTCGAAGGAGTAGGAGTAAAGGTGCGACGGGATGTCGCAGCCCGCGCCCGGATAGCTGTTGTCGCGCCAAGTACCGCCCAGGCCGTCCGCCTTCTCGAAGACCGTGTAGGAGCCGATCCCGGCCCGTTCGAGCTGGATCGCCATGCACAATCCGCCGAACCCCGCTCCGATGATCGCGACCCTGGGCGCCATGGCATCCTCCACAAGTCAGGATCCACTTACGGTACGCCGCGCGTCCCTCCGGCGACACCCCTCGCCGATCACGTACCGGGGCCGGCCGGCCGGTAGTCTGCGCTGGTGGCTGGAGTGACGCTGGCAGATGTGATCAAGGAGCTCGAGGCGGCCTACCCGCCCGCCCGAGCCGAGTCCTGGGACGCGGTGGGCCTGGTCTGCGGAGATCCGGCGCAGGAGGTGCGGCGGGTGCTGTTCGCGGTCGACCCGGTCGCGGCCGTCGCCGCCGAGGCCGTCGAGTGGGGCGCCGACCTGATCGTCACTCACCACCCCCTCTACTTGCGCGGCACCACGAGCGTCGCCGCGACCACGCCCAAGGGCCGCCTCCTCCACAACCTGATAAAGAACGACATCGCCCTCTACACCGCCCACACCAACGCCGACGTGGCGAACCCCGGCGTCTCCGACGCCCTGGCCCGCGCCGTCGGCCTGACCGGCGATCTGGTCCCGTTGCGGCCGTTCCCCGACGATCCCTGGCGCGGGCTCGGCCGCGTCGGCGAACTGCCGTCGGCGATGACGCTGGGGGAGTTCGCCGAGCGGGCGGTCGCGGGGCTGCCGGAGACCGCGCAGGGCATCCGCGTCGCGGGCGAGCTGTCCCGCCGCGTCACGCGCGTGGCCGTCAGCGGGGGAGCGGGCGATTCGCTCCTCAGTACGGTCCGCGCCGCGGGAGTCGACGTGTTCCTCACCGCGGACCTGAGACACCACCCGACCAGCGAATTCGTCGAGGAGGGCGGCCCCGCGCTGATCGACGCCGGGCACTGGGCCACCGAGTGGCCATGGCTCGACAGCGCGGCGTCCATCCTGGGTTCGAGTGGCGTTACCGTTGAGACGCGCGTCTCCGCCACGGTCACCGATGCTTGGACAAGAGGATATTGATCATGAAAGCAGCCCCCGAGGCCCAGAAACGACTGCTCGACCTGGCTGACGTTGACTCCGTGGTCGACCGGCTGGCGCACCGCCGCCGTACGATGCCGGAGCTGGCGGAGATCGACGAGCAGTCGAAGCGCTACGCCAAGCTCGCCACCGACGTGATCGGGGTCGAGACCGAGGCCGGCGACCTGGCCCGCGAGCAGTCCAAGGCCGAGAACGACGTCGAGGCCGTTCGCAGCCGCGCCGACCGCGACCAGAAGCGGCTCGACTCCGGCGCCGTCAGCTCGCCGAAGGACCTGGCGAGCCTCCAATCCGAGATCGCCTCCCTGCACAAGCGCCAGGGCGACCTCGAAGAGGTCGTGCTGGAGATCATGGAACGCCGCGAGGCCGCCGACAGCAAGGTTCTCGACCTGATCGCGCAGCGCGACGAGATCGCCGCCACGCGCGCCGCCGCCGAGGACCGCCGCGACGCCCTGCTCGTCGACCTCGACAAGGAGGCGAGCGAGGCCCAGACCCGCCGCACCACCATCGCCGGCGAGATCCCGGCCGACCTGCTCACGCTCTACACCAAGCTCAAGGACCAGTACGGCGTGGGCGCCGCCATGCTCAGGGGCGGCCGGTGCCAGGGCTGCAAGGTGGCCCTGTCGATCGCGGAGATGAACCGCATCAAGGCCGCGCCGCACGACGAGGTGCTGCGTTGCGAGGAGTGCCGCCGCATCCTCGTACGTACTCCAGAGTCAGGCATATGAGCTCCTACATCATCGAGGCGGACGGCGGCTCGCGCGGCAACCCCGGGCCCGCCGGCTACGGCGCCGTGGTCATGGACGCCACCGACCGCCAGGTGCTGGCGGAGGCGGCGGAGGCGATCGGCGTCACGACCAACAACGTGGCCGAATACCGGGGGCTGATCGCCGGGCTGACGTCGGTGCTCGCGGTGGGGGGCGAGGACGCCCAGGTCGCGGTGCGCATGGACTCCAAACTGGTCATAGAACAGATGGCCGGCCGGTGGAAGATCAAGAACGAGGGCCTGCGCCCACTCGCCCTGGAGGCCGGCAAGCTGGCCAGACGGCTGCGGGTGACGGAGTGGACCTGGATCCCGCGTGAGCAGAACCGGCACGCCGACCGCCTGGCCAACGAGGCGATGGACGCCGCGGCCAAGGGCCTGACCTGGAAGGCGGGCGGCGCGGCCGGCCCGGCCCTCACGGACTCGCCGCCCACGCCCACCTCGGCCGCCTCCGGAACTCGAGGTGACTCCGGAACCTCGGCCCGATCCCGGTCCTCATCCACATCCACCCAACAGACGGACCTCTTGGACGTGGCGGCGGCGGACATTTCTGACTTGTCAGCCCCTTCCGCCTCTCTGGCCACCACCCAGCAGCGCAACCGTGGCACCGGCTGGGCCCCACCAACCCGAGTGGCGACCTCCCTGCTCCTGCTGCGCCACGGCGAGACCCCACTGTCCGTCGACCGCCGCTTCTCCGGCCTGGGCGACGCCGAACTCACCACCAAGGGCCTGGCCCAGGCATCGGCCGCCGCCGAGCGGCTGTCCCGCGAGCCGTACCACCTGGACGTGATCGTCAGCTCCCCCCTCAAGCGCGCGCGGCAGACCGCGGAGGCGGTCGCCCAGCGCACCGGCGTCGCCGTAGAAGTGGACGACGACCTCAGGGAGGCCGATTTCGGCGTCTGGGAGGGCCACACGTTCACGGAGGTCCAGCGCGGCTGGCCCGCCGAACTGGCCGCCTGGCTCGCCGACCCGACCACCGCGCCCCCGGACGGCGAGAGCTTCGAGGCCGTGGCGGAGCGTGTCAAGCGGGCGGAGGAGCGCCTGGTCGAGCGGTACGAGGGCCGGACGGTGCTCATCGTGTCGCACGTGACGCCCATCAAGACGCTGCTGCGGTTCGCGCTGATGGCACCTCCGGCCGCGCTGTACCGCATGCACCTGGATCTGGCATGCCTGTCGCTGATCGAGCACTACGCCGACGGCCAGTCCGTGGTGAAGTCCTTCAACGACACCTTCCACCTACGCTGACATCCCCACTCGACCGACTGAAGATCTACGGAGGTTTGATAAACTTCCAGCTAGACGAGTCGGCCGGGCGGCCGCGTCGGGCCCTTCACGGGCCCGCCGAGGAAGGTCCGGGCTCCACAGGGCAGGGTGGTCGGTAACGCCGACCCGGGGCGATCCGCGGGACAGTGCCACAGAAAGCAAACCGCCTCCAGATCTTTCTGGAGGTAAGGGTGAAACGGTGGTGTAAGAGACCACCAGCGCCCACGGCGACGTGGGCGGCTAGGTAAACCCCACCCGGAGCAAGGTCAAGAAGGGACGCTCTCCGGAGCGTCCCGCGCGCGACGTTCGAGGGCTGCCCGCCCGAGCCGCGCGGGTAGACCGCTTGAGGCCGCCGGCAACGACGGCCCTAGATGGATGGTCGCCCCTTCGTTCCGACGAAGGACAGAACCCGGCCTACAGGCCGACTCGTCTCCTAGAAGTCCCTCTACCAGGCACAACAGCTAAAAAATGATCGCCAGTTCCGCTAGAGCTTCGGATCATGCTTTCGATGGCCCCCTATCTTGGTCTTCACCAGCCCATGATCTACGGTGGCCCGGTCCGAAAGCATGATGTGCCCGAAAGCCGTCTCCAGCCGGACCCGCCGCATGGGCGCATCGGTGACGGCGGTGGCCATCCTCAACGGGCTCCTGCAGGGCAGCGTCAAGGGTTGAGGCCGTGGGAGGATCGAGCGCGTGCGGGTGAACGACGAATGGTGACGATCCAGGACGTGGCCAAGGCCGCGGGCGTGTCCGCGATGACGGTGTCCCACGTGATCAACCACCATCCGCACGTCAGGAGCGAGACCCGGGCACGTGTGCTGCAGGCCATCACCGACCTCGACTACCGGGTCAACGTCGCGGCCCGCAACCTGCGTACCGGGCGCACCGGCACGATCGGGCTGGGCGTGCCCGAGATCGACCGGCCTTACTACGGGCAGCTCGCCGCCGAGATCATCAAGGCGGCCGCCCGGCACAACCTCAAGGTGGCGATCGAGCAGACCGGCGCCTCCCGCGAGGGCGAGCTCGACGCCCTGGCCCTGTCGCGCAACCGGCTCTACGACGGGCTCATCCTCAGCACGGTCGGGCTGGGGCCCGCCGACACCGACCTGCTCAAGATCGACTATCCCATGGTCATCCTGGGAGAGCGGATCTTCGACGGGCCCGTGGACCACGTCGCGATGCCCAACGTCGAGGGCGCCAGGGCCGCGACCGCGCACCTGATCGAGCGCGGCTGCCGCCGCATCGCGCTCATCGACGGCGCGCCAGGGGAGGAGGTCGATGTCTCCAGCCTGCGCCATGACGGCTACCGGGAGGCGCTGCGGGAAGCCGGCATCCCCGTCGATCCGCGGCTCCTCGTCCCCATCGGGGAGCTGACGATGGAGCAGGGCGCTGCGGCCGCGCAGCGGGTGAGCGAGTCCGGGGCCGGGGTCGACGGCGCGTTCTGCGTGACCGACACGGTCGCCATCGGGGCAATGCGCGGGTTCGCCGACGCGGGGATGCGCGTGCCTCAGGACGTCAGGGTCATCGGGTTCGACAACATCGCCGAGGGCGCCTACACCGTTCCTTCGCTGTCGTCGATCGACCCCGACCACGCGCTCATGGCCGGCACGGCCGTCGGGTTCCTGGTCAAGCGGTTGGCGGAGATGGGCAAGAACAAGCAGGTCGCGCGGGAGTTCATCAGCCGCTTCTCGGTGGTGGCACGCGAGTCGACCGGCTGACATTCGCCCCGTTTCCGGCGAGCGCGGCGAGATAGCCGCCGGCAGTGGTGCCGACTTCATCGCGCTTCATCCCGCGCGGGTCTTATCACTGCGGTGATGAACGACCAGGGGGGCAGATCGAGCTCGACCTCGCCATGCCCGATGATGGTGTTGACGCAGGGGGTGACGGGTGAGGCGGTGAACGGCTGTCCGTCGTCCGGGGCGGCGCCGGCGAGCGTGGTGACCTCACTGATCGTCGAGCCGGACGGCCGCGGAAGCCGTACGGAGGCCACTCGGGGGGTCGGGTGGGCGTTGACAGCGCGGATCACGTACTCGATCGTGCCGTCGGCGGTCGTGCGCGAGGATGCCCCGGCCACGACCCGGTGTTCGGGCCGCAGGTCTTGCTCGTAGTCGTGACGCAGTTCGCCGTCAGCCCACACCCGTACGCGGGCGCCGTCGAGCCGCACCGCGACGTCCACGGGCACGCTGGTCTCCACGCCGCGCCAGCGGATCGGCCCGTCGTCGTCGTTGGTGATGCCGTCATCGCTGCGAAGGACGACCGTCGACTTGTTCTGCCAGCCGCCGATGTGGATCTCGAGGTGGCTTCCGGGCGCCGCGGCGCCCAGCTCGATGAGGAAGCCCTCGCTGCCGGCCTGCCGGGTGGCGGTGAACTCCAGGCTCGCCGAGCTCGGGTCGATGACGCCGAGTTCGACGCTCTCTCCCCTCGGGCCGGTGCTCACGGCGGCATGCGGGGCGCCGTCGAGGACGATGTCCGTGTAGTCGATGCCCGAGCCCGGTGAGCGCAGCCGTGCCGAGCCGGTCGTGGGCAGTGTCACCGGTTCGGGGTCGGCGCCGCCGACGGTGACCTGGTGGACGACGGTGCCGCGTTCGCCCGAGAACATGCGCTGGACGTGGTACGAGGCCGACGGCAGCACCTCTGTGGCGGTGAAGTAGATCAGGTCGGGGGTCCACTGGGTGTGTCCGACCCGGGCCAGCAGCGGCGCGTAGGACGCCAGCCGGACGACGTCGGGATGGCGCTCCAGGCCGATCATGAAGGCGGCCTCCGCCAGCGCCGAGCGGACGGTGTTGCTGCGTGCGGCGTACTCGCCGACGTAGACCTGGGAGCCGGGCGGGTAGGTCGCGTAGCGGTTGACGTTCTGGTGAAACCAGCGCGGGTTACGGTAGCCGTGCTCGTCCACCATGGCGGTGGCGCGGGCGCGGGCGAAGGCCCAGCCGGAGTCATAGTCGCGGCCGAAAAGCTGCGGGCCGGATGTGCCGATCACGCAGATCTCCGGGTGACGTTCGCGTACGGCGTCCTCGATACGGGCGTATCGGTCGCGGAAGTCGTCGGTGATCTCATCCTCGTTGCCGACACCGAGGTAGCGCAGGCCGAACGGCTCGGGATGGCCGAGTGCGGCCCGTTGCTCGCCCCAGGGAGTGTGGAGGGAGCCGTTGGCGAACTCAATGAGGTCCAGCACGTCCGCGATGTACGTTTCCATGGCGTCGTCGTCCATGGCCTGGGCGCCGCCGGGGTAGTTCTGGCAGCAAACGCCGGCCGCGACCACCGGCACCGGGGTGGCGCCGGTGGCCTGGCACAGTTCGAAGTACTCCAGGTAGCCGATCTGTCGGGACTGGTGGTAGCCCCACAGGTTGGGCAGGTGGACGCGTTCGTGGCGCGGGCCGATCGTGGTCTTCCAGTGGTAGAGGTTGTCCAGGCCGAGCCCGTGCGCCAGGCAGCCGCCGGGGAAGCGGATGAAGCTGGGCCGCAGTTCCTTCAGCGTGTGAAGGAGGTCGGGCCGGAAGGTCAGGGGCCGTCCGTCCGCACCGGTCGGCCGCAGACACACGTGGTCGAGATCGACTGTCAGGCCGGAAGGGATGTCGATGCGCAGCTTGCCCCGACCGTCGGCGGTCGGGGTGAGGATCGTCTGGCAATGGTGCCAGCCGCCGGACGGCACGACGATCTCCGCCTGGGCGAGGCCGTCGTCCTCGTCACCGGCAATGGAGACTGCCACCCTGCCGCCGCGCTCTCCATCGGTGCGGCTGTGGAACGACAGCCACAACGCCTGTCCTGCCGTGGTGCCGATGCTGTCCCATCCGTCGTTGATCAGGGTCGCAGGTCCGGTGAGGCGGACGTAGTGGGCGTTGTCGGGATGGAGAGGGGCGTCGGTGCGAACCTCGGCGGTGTCGGGGGGGTCGGTGTACCAGGCGGTCAGCGGATGCCAGCCGTCATGGTCGGCGGCGCTGAACTCGAAGTCGCCGTTGCGCACGCATTCGGCGTTCAGGCCGCCGTCGAGGGCGTCGTTGAGGTCCTCGATGAACAGCCCCCACAGATCGGGAGCAACGGCGGCTCGGGATACGCCGACGTCGATGGTGATGTGCTCGCGGGTGGTCATGCGAGGCGTCCCTCCACGGTGACGAAGGAGTGAGCGGGCAGGTGCACGCGCAGCCCGGAGACCGTGGCCGTGACCTGCTCGTGGGCGCGCGGGGCGACCGAGGCCGGGGCGTCAGGAGTGTTGTGGTCCTGCAGCTTTCCGGCGGTCAGGATGCGGGACCGCACGTCGGCCAGAGCGCCGCCGCGCAGGTCCAGCTCGACGTCGACAGGCTGGTCGGCGTCCAGGTTGGACAAGGAGAAGAGCACCTGGGCGTCCTTGCGGCTCGCCGACAGCGAGACGGTGCTCAGCGTGCCGGAGCCGGTTTCGCGGGCGGGCAGGCCAGCGGGGAGGTCCACGCGGAGCGACGCGGCGTCGTGGTGGCCCTTGTTCATCTCGAAGACGTGGTAGGTGGGGGTGAGCACCAGTGCTTTGGAGTCGGGGTCGGTGAGGATCATGGCCTGGAGCACGTTCACGGTCTGGGCGATGTTGGCCATGACCAGGCGGTCGGCGTGGCGGTGGAAGATGTCGAAGTGCACACTCGCGACCAGGGCGTCCCGGAGGGTGTTCTGCTGGTAGAGGAAGCCGGGGTTGGTGCCGGGCTCGACGTTCCACCAGGTGCCCCACTCGTCCAGCACCAGGCCGACGTTCTTGTGCGAGTCGTAGCAGTCCATCACGTTGGAGTGGCCGGTGATCAGCTCGTCCACGTACGCGGCCTTGACCATCGTGCGGTAGTAGTCGTCGATGTCGAACACCGTGGCGTCGCCCTTGTCCTGCCAGGGGCCGGGGACCGTGTAGTAGTGGAACGACACGGCCTGCATGAACGGCTGCGGCCGGTAGGCGCAGCCCAGGTCGCCGAGCTGCTTCATCAGCGTCTCGGTCCACGCGTAGTCGGCGTCACTCGCGCCCGCCGCGATCCGGTAGAGCTTGTTGTCGCCATGGTCACGGCTATAGGTGCCGTACCTGCGCGCCTCGGCGGCGTACTGCTGGGCGGACATGTTGCCGCCGCAGCCCCACGCCTCGTTGCCCAGCCCCCAGTAGCGGATCTTCCACGGCTCCTCGCGCCCGTTGGCCTTGCGCAGCCGCACCATCGGCGAGTCGCCGTCGCGGGTGAGGTACTCGACCCAGTCGCTCATCTCCTTGACCGTGCCGGAGCCGATATTTCCGGAAATGTACGGCTCGGTGCCGAGCAGCTCGCACAACGCCATGAACTCGTGGGTGCCGAAGTGGTTGTTCTCCTCGACGTTGCCCCAGTGGGTGTTGACCATCGACGGCCGCTCGCCCTTGGGGCCGATGCCGTCCATCCAGTGATACTCGTCGGCGAAACAACCACCCGGCCAGCGCAGGTTCGGGATGTTCAGCGCCCGCAGCGCCTCCACCACGTCCAGCCGGATACCGTCCACGTTGGGCAGGTCGCTGTCCGCGCCCACGTAGAAGCCGCCGTAGACGCAGCGGCCAAGGTGCTCGGCGAAGTGGCCGTACAGATGCCGGTTGATCACCGGGCCGGTCACGTCGAGGTTGACGATGGCGGGGATAACGAGGTCAGTCATCTATATGTTCCTTGTTCAGTGAAAGGGTGCGTAGTGCTTTGGTTCTGGCTCCGAACACGGCGCAGGCGACCGAGAACGGCAGGCAGCCGACGATGTCGCGGGTGAGCAGCGTTCCGGCGCACGTGTCCGTCCACCACAGCACGACCTATAGGCGCCGTCGTCGCCTGTGGGTGGGTCCAGAAGGTCAGTGTGTGGCTCTCGCTCGAAGGGCGGGCGGTGAGCGTCGCGGTGACGCGGGCCGCAGCCAAGATCCGTGAGAGTCGTCCCATGGCTGTTCTCGCTTCGATACGACCGGCAGGGAGTGAGGCTCCTCGCTTGGTGGATCCTGGATCGGCAAATTGAGGCTACTGTATCGATACAAAAGGTCCTGTCAATGCCCTCCGCACGTGAATCGCCGAAGGCCTTCCCGGGCCGGAGCCCGGAAAGCGCGGAGATGGTCGGCGCAGCATGACCTCTCCCAGAAAGCCCGTCAGTCGAGGGGATTTTCCCCGATTGAAACTTTCAACAGCCGCGCTGCGGCGAAGGAGCCCGCGCGGACGAAGATCGGAATGCGGGCCAGTGGCGTGTCCACCTCGATGGTGCCGGGGCCCTGGCCATCGCCCGTCGCGAGTTCCACCCATTCCGCACCCGGCGGCAGATAGACGGTTCGGCGGGTGAGCCCGGGTGCGAGAACCGGGGCGGCCAAGAGGTCGGGGCCGAGCATGAACTGGTCGTCCACCGTCCATGCCCTGTCGTCGTTCGGGAAGTCGAACAGCAGCGGACGCAGGACGGGTTCGCCGCGTTCGTGCGCGGCTTCGGCCAGGTTCATCAAGTACGGTCTCAGCCTCTCGCGGATCAGCAGGTGCTCGCGCATGATGGCCAGGGCCTGCTCACCGAAGGACCAGACCTCATTGGGCGCTCCGGTCTGCTCAGCCACGAAGGGGCCGGCAGGGGAGCGGACGCCATGGAGGCGCATGATGGGGCAGAAGGTGCCGAACTGGAACCACCGGATCATGAGCTCCTGGTAGGCAGGGTCGGTCGGATCACCGCCGTGAAAGCCGCCGATGTCGCTGTTCCACCAGGGAATGCCGGACAGTGCCACGTTGAGCCCAGTCCTGACCTGCGTGGCGAGCGCGTCCCACGTGGTGTGGATGTCGCCGGACCACAGGGCGATGCCGTAGCGCTGGGTGCCTGCCCAGGCGGAGCGGGTGTGGTTCAGGGGCCTGTCGAAGCCCGCGTCGACCATTCCCTCGTAGACCCCCTGGGCGTGCACATGACCGTACATGTTGCCGACCTGCTTGCCCGGTCCCGCGGCGTAGATCGCCTGCTCTGCCTTGCGGTGAACGACGTCGGGTTCGCTGGCGTCCAGCCAGAACACCTCGATGCCCTTGTCCAGGTAGTGCTCACGAAGCTCGCTCCAGAGCTTGCGCCTGGCACCCGCGGAGAAGGAGTCGACGTAGGCGGAGGGCTGGAACCGCTCGCCCTGGCCCTTGGCCGGCCAGGACTGGGTCAGCGGACCGCCCTCGACGCTGCCGACCAACTGCCCGTCGGCGCGCAACTGCTCGTAGGTGTCGCTCCCAGGCTCCGAGGTCGGCCAGACGGAGACCATCAGCTTGACGCCGAGCTGGTCCAACTGCTTCACCATCGCCTCGGGGTCGGGCCAGAACTCCGGGTCGAAGCGCCAGTCACCCATCCGTTCCCAGTGGAAGTAGTCAGCGACGATCACCGCCAGAGGCAGTCCCAGCTCCTTGTATCGGCGGGCGACGGCCAGCAGCTCGTTCTGCGTCTTGTAGCGCAGCTTGCTCTGGAAGAAGCCGCTCGCCCATTCGGGGAGCATGGGTGCGTGGCCCGTCGCGTCGGCGTACGACGCCATGATCTCGGCCGGGGTGTCACCGGCGGTGATCCAGTAGTCGATCTGGTGCGCGGTGTCGGCGACCCACCGGGTGGCGTCGGCCGCGAGTTCCACGCGGCCCATCGCGGGGTTGTTCCACAGCAGGCCGTAGCCACGAGAGGAGAACAAGAAGGGGATGGTCGTGGTGGTGTTGCGCTGGATGAGGTCGAGCACCAGGCCCTTCTGGTCCAGGCGGCCGTGCTGGT
Source organism: Nonomuraea sp. NPDC050680 (assembly GCF_040654555.1). Classification (NCBI taxonomy): domain Bacteria; kingdom Bacillati; phylum Actinomycetota; class Actinomycetes; order Streptosporangiales; family Streptosporangiaceae; genus Nonomuraea; species Nonomuraea sp. NPDC050680. Next base: position 133,375 of record NZ_JBFAIF010000002.1, read on the forward strand.
GCTGGCCCAGGCCGTAGACGCGCTCGTCGTCGTAGCCGTCGAAGATCTGCTCAAGACGGTAGGTGCCGTCGCCGAGCGGCGCGTGCACGCGAGGGCCTTCGTGCCCGGCATGCGGTGCCTTCTCGGCCAGCAGTTCCCGCCCTGTCTCGCTGTGCGTGAAGCGCAGGCGCCCGGCGGTCAGTTCAGCCGTGATCCGGCCGTTGATCAAGCTGTTCCCCTGCTGCCGCGTTTCGGCGGGCGGGGTTTCCAGGAGCGCGCCCGGCAGATCGTCCTGGATGCCGTTCGGGGCTGAACGGACCCGGAAGGCATGCGGTCCCCAGGGTTCGACCCGCAGGATTTCGCTGGGCCGCGTTTCGATGAGCAATGTGGTTCTCCTCAGGGGCGAGGGAGCAGACGGGTGGACCAGAGGTAGACGAAGGAGAGATAGACAGGAACCGTGATTCCGAAGACCGGAACCAGGCCGGGAACGACGTTGTAGACACAGAGCACGACGGCGACCGCGCCTGCGTTGAACCCGGCGATGAGCGGCCGCGCCAGCACGAACACCGCACTCCGCACGATCAGCTTCGGGACGCCCTCAGCGAAGTGCGCGGCGAGTGGCCACACGGCGGCGGACATGCAGCTGAGGAAGACCGCGAGCACCCAGAACAGCCCGGCCAGTCCCTGCCCGGCCGAGCCGAGATCGACCGTGGCCACCAGGTGGCGATCGAGCAGCAGCAACGCCCAGAGCCCGAGAAAGGAGTATCCGAGGATGTTCGCGCCACGGAATTGCTCCCGCCATGCCGCACCGAACTCCGCGCGCAGCCTGGACGGTTCGCCACGGCCCATGAGGTCACGCCGTACGACGGCGTAGACAGCGGCAGTGGCGGGGAAGATTCCCAGCAGTCCCCCGCCGACGAGGGTCCAGCCGAGCCACAGAAGATGGAGCCGGAACAGGCGCAGCCCCACTTCGCCGAGGCGGGTGTGCCAGCCGAGCAGCGCGTTCATCCCTTCACTGCTCCGAGCATGACGCCCTTCTCGAAGTAGCGCTGAAGGAAGGGGTAGAGCACGAGCACGGGGAGCGTCGACACGATGATCACGCCGTATTTGATCTGGTCGGCGTACTGCTGCGCGTAGCTGCCGCCCGATCCTCCCGCCGCGCCCGCGCCGCCGGCGAACGCCTGGTTGGACAGGAGGATGTCGCGGAGCACGACCTGCAACGGCTGCTTGCCGTAGTCGCGGATGAAGACCAGGCCGGTGAAGAAGTCATTCCAGTGCTGTACCAGGTAGTACAGGCCGATCACCGAGATGATGGCCTTCGACAGGGGAATGGCGATCTTCAAGAAGTAGCCGAAGTACGAGATGCCGTCGATGGCCGCCGCCTCGTACAGCTCTTCGGGCACGGAGTTTTCGAAGAAGGCCCGGGCGATGATGAGGTTGTAGACGTTCACCGCCGTGGGCAGGACGAACACCAGCCAGTTGTCCAGCAGGCCGACATCGCGGTAGAGCATGTAGGTCGGGATCAGGCCGCCCTGGAAGAACATGGTGAGGGCGAAGAACACCATGATCGCCTTCCGGGGCCGGAACTCCCGTCTGGACAGGGCGAAGGCCGCGGGCATGGTGACGCAGAGATTCAGCGCCGTCCCCACTCCGCTGTAGAGCAGGGTGTTGAGATACCCGTTCCAGATCCGCTCGTCGGCGAGGATCTGCTCGTATCCGAACAGGTTGACACCTTGCGGGAAGAGCCACACCTTGCCGGTCGCGACCAGGGTGGGGTCGCTGATCGAGGCGATGACGACGAAGTAGACCGGGTAGATCACGGCGACCAGGATGCCAACGCAGAGCACGGCGAGGATGGCAGAGAAGGCGATGTCGCCTGGTGCTCTGTTCCGGAGATAGGCGGCTACCACAGGCTCGTTCCCGACACTCGCTTGGCGATCTGGTTGGTGACCACCAGGAAGACGAAGTTGATCAGGGTGTTGAAGAGCCCGATCGCGGTCGAGTAGCTGAACTGGCTGCTCAAGATGCCGATCTTGTAGACGTAGGTGGAGATGACCTCGGAGACCGGCAGGTTGAGCGTGTTCTGCATGAGGAGCACCTTCTCGAAGCCGGTGCTCAACACCCCGCCCATACTGAGGATCAGCAGCACGACCATCGTGGGGACAAGCGCCGGGATGTCCACGTGCCGGATGAGCTTGGCGCGGCCCGCGCCGTCGATCTTCGCGGCCTCGTACAGCTGGGTGTCGACCCGGGACAGCGCGGCCAGGTAGATGATGCTGTTCCAGCCGCAGTGCTGCCAGACATCCGAGATCGCATAGACCGGGACGAAGGCCGAGGTGTCGCCCAGGAAGTTGACGTCCGCGACGCCCGCGAAACCTGCCAGTCTGGTCAGCAGGCCGGAGGACGGAGAGAGGAAGACCTGCAGCATGCCCACGATCACGACGGTCGAGATGAAGTGCGGCAGGTACGCCGCGGTCTGCATGAACCGCTTCCGCCCGGCGTGTACGACCTGGTTAACGATCAGCGCGAGCAGGATGGGCGCGATGAACCCCACGACCAGCGTGGTCAGGCTGATCATGACGGTGTTCCGCATGAGCGTCGAGAAGAGCGGGCTCTCGAAGAACTGCTGGAAATACTTGAGCCCGACCCAATCGCCGCCGGTCAGCCCGTTCTGGAAGGAGAACTTCCGGAAGGCGAGCTGGATGCCGTACATGGGGATGTAGGAAAAGACGCCGACGAAGGCGATCGCCGGGGCCAGCATGGCCCAGAGTTGCCAATAGCGGGGAACTCTCATGAGTGCTGGGCCGCGTACTGGTCGTAGTAGCGCTGGTAGATCGCGATGTTCGCCGGCAGGCCCGAGCCGTTGACCTGCTTGACGTAGGCGTCCCACTGCTCCGCGATCCCGCCCTTGGTGATCCACTGAGCGAACTTCGGCTGGGTGATGTTGAGTATCGTCTGGTTGCTCAGCGAGAGGGCGTTGAGGTCCTCGGAGCTCATCTGGATGAATTGACTGGGGTAGACGTCCTGCTTCAGGTCCATGTTCTTCAGAGCGGGCAGCAGCGGCTCCGATTGCTCCACTGCCTCCTGCAGGTCGGTCGGCAGGTCCACCTTGATGTCGTCGCGGATCCAGGTAGGCCCGTTGTCGGCGATCGTGGTGGTCCACTTCCAGGTGGAAGGATCGCTCTTGCCGTCAGCGGGCGGCAGCACCTCGTACTCCTTGTCGCTGACCTTCGTGATGTTCTGCCCGAACTCGCCGAAGAGGACCTGGATGGAGATGTCCTGGTCGTAGAAGGCGTTGATGACGCGGAGAGCCGCGTCCTTGTTGGCGGTGCCAGCCGACATCATGATCTGGTTGGCGGGGAAGTTCTCCGCGTTGCCGTCGTAGCTCCAGGTCACCGGGGTGCTCTGGCCTGCCTCCGCGAGCAGCGCGGGGGTGGCCTCGTACTGCTCCGCCAGTTGGGCGCCGAACCGGTCGCTCGCCGTCCAGCCCCAGCTGAACCCGACCTTTGCCATATCCTTCTGGCCCCGGCCAACCGACTGATAGGCGGCGTAGTCCTGCGTCATGACGTCCTTGCTGACCAGGCCGGCGGCGTAGCACTTGTGCAGGAACTCCAGCACCTGCCTGTAGCGCTCGTCCACCAGGAAGTTGCTCACCTTGCCGTCCTGGACGAAGTAGCCTTGCATGCCGCCTGCTGAGATCGGCAGCCCCAGGCTGCCCAGGAGCACCGACGGCTGGAAGTATCCGAACCCGGTGGTGCCCACGGGGGACCAGTCCATCGGGATCTCGTCATTCGGGTCACCGTTGCCGTTGGCGTCCTTCTCCTTGAACGCGACGAGCACGTCGTAGAGCTCGTCCCAGGTAGTGGGCGCCTTCAGGCCGAGTTTGTCCAGCCAGGTCTTGTTGATGTACTGGTGAGTGATGGCCTGCGGCCAGAACCTCTTGTAGCCGGGGATCGTGTAGATCTCCCCGCCCGGCTGTGTGGCCATGGCCTGCAATTGCGGCTTGGCCTGGAAGAGAGCCTTGACGTTGGGCAGCTTGTCGAGGTCGTCCTTGAGGTCCTCGAAGAGCGTGCCGAAGGTGGCGATGTCGGTGTTGTTGATCGCGTTGGTGCCGACGATGAGGTCGGGAACGTCGCCCGCCGCGAGCATGGTGGACTTCTTCTGGTCCCAGTCCGCCGACACCTCCTCCCAAGTGATCTTGACGTTGGCCTTCTTCTCGAGCTCCGCCACCCAGCCCATCTCTTTCATCGGCCCGGTGAGTGCGTGCTTGGTGACCAGGATGCGCAGGTTGTTGCCGCCCTCGTCCTTACTCTCAGCTCCGCCCGAGCATCCTGAAAGGACCAGGATGGAGGCGAGTGTCGCTCCGCACCACAGGCGTGTTCTGCTGGCCATGGTGTTCTCCTTTTAGGGGGTGGTGGCGGGCATCCAGACCCGCATGGCGATACAGCGTGGACTTCTGCTCGGTGACCGGTGCGGTGCGATGGGGCGCGCCGCCCGCGTCAACTGCGGGCTGAGGTCGAGGTCGAGCCGGAATCCCGCTCCGGGACCCACGCGCAGACAGCCGTCGTCGTCCGCCGGGTCCGTGCCATGCGACCACTCTGGAATACGCAACGCCACCCGGACGCCTGGCTCGATCCAGCCGCGCACCGCAACGTCGATCGTGCCGCTGGACAGATAGCCGGTACGGATCTCCAGCAAGCCCTCTCCGAGGTGGGGTGGGAGGTCGGAGACGGCATTGGGGAAAATGTTAACGTTAACATTTCCGGGCGGGCGTTGCCGCGCAGTTAAGGGATGTTGTTCGGCTATGCCGGATGAGGACAAGGCAGGGGCTCGCAAAGAAGGCTCCCTTGGGGGGTCGTTCGTGTGAACCCGACGTTAAGTGTGCTGATTCAGCGTTGTCAATAACAGGACAAGATTGCGAACGCGAGTCAGAAAGATTTCCGGCGGAAGTCTCGCGAGGCCGGAACGGTTCAGGCGGAGGAGTCTCGCAGCACCAGCCGGGCCCTCGTGCGGACCTGCCGACCAGGCCCGTCATGTCCCTCGATCCGCTCAAGCAGCATGCGGACCGCCGCGGCGACCATCTCTCCCTGCTCCGGACTCACAGAGGAGAGTGACGGCGTGGTGAATTCGCCTTCGTCGGTGTTGTCGAACCCGCTGACCGCGACCTCCTGTGGGACGCGTATCCCACGGGCGTGCAGCGCACGCAGCACTCCGCTGGCCGTGGCGTCGTTGACGCAGGCGGCGGCGTCGAACCGCACACCGGAGCGGAGCAGCCCCATTATGGCCTCATATCCAGACATCCGGCGATCCCAGTCCGAGCCGTATGCCAGGAGTGTCTTGTCGAACGGCACGCCGTACGCCTCTAATGCCGCCCGGTAGCCGGCGAACCTGTCTCCTTCCGGCGAGCCCGTCTCCGGGCCTGTCATGACCATGGCGATCCGGCGCCGGCCTGAGGACAGCAGGTGCCGGACAATCGCCTCGAAACCCTCGCGCTCACCCATGACGACACAGTCAATAAGGGGACTGGGAGCCCCACCCAGCTGAACCAGGGGCTGCATCGGCGTCTGATCTTCGATCGCGTGCCCGGTGAAGTGATGGGGGCAGATGATCACACCATCAACGTCCCGAGTCGTCACGCCGAGCGCGGCATCGCGTTCCGCGCCGCCGTCATGCGCGATGCGCAACGTGGTGGACAGATCGCGTTCGGCCAGGGCAAGGATCAGTCGCTCCGCGATCTCGGCGAAGTACGGCTGATAAAGGTTGGGCACGACAACGGCGATCCGGCCGGTCCTGCCCGACGCCAGCCCTCGACCCGCCTGGTTCACGACGTAACCGACCTCCGCCATGACTTCGCGGACCCGGTCGCGGGTAGCGGTGGAGACGTTGGGGCGACCGAGCAGCACGTTGGAGACGGTCTTGGCCGAGACACCGGCACGTGCTGCGACGTCGGCCAGCGTCGGTCGCCTCACCCGGCGCCAACCCCGAGCGTCGACTCCCGGCGGATGAGCTTGACGGGCAGGACCACGGAGCGGGCATGCGCGGGCGCGGTCCCGTCCAGGCGCTCGCCGAGCAGATCGAACGCGGCGCGGGCGATCCGTTCCCGGCCCGGATCGATCGTGGTGAGCGACGGGCTCGAGAACCAGCCGTCCTCGAGATTGTCATATCCGATGACCGCCACCCGGCGGGGAACGTCCACCTCACGTGCGGCGAGCGCTGCCAGCGCGCCCAGCGCCACCTCGTCGTTGGCACAGAGCAGCACGTCGACCTCGGGATTGCGCATGAGGATCCCGGCCGCCGCCCGTGCTCCCGCCCGGCGGTCCACGGGCGGTTCAAGAGGTATCACCGGCACAGCCTCGGGGCGGATCCCGGTTGTGGCAAGGGCGGTGAGCAACGCAGCCGACAAGGCTGCTCGTTGGTCAGAGCCGAGGAGTGCTGGGCGGGTGCGGCTCATGACGGTCAGATGCCGGGCGATGAGCATGGCCGCCTCCGCCACATCCTCATCCACCCGGTCCATCTCGTGCTGCGACTGTGGCCCCTGAACGACCACGATCGGGTGCGAGTTCGGGCGGCGGGGCACACTGTCCGGCAGCTCATGGCCTATGAGGATCACCCCGTCGAACGTCCTGCCACGCGCGTCGAGGAGCTGGCGAACGCTCTCGGAGGAATAATGGGTCGGCTCGACAGCCGCCTGCATCCCTCGCCGATCGGCCTCCGTCACCAGGGTCTCCACCAGACTCGCCAGGTAAGGCCTGCGCAGCTCGGCCACCCCGATGCCCACGATGCCGGTCCGCCCGGTCCGCAGGGCGCGCGCGCTCCCGTTTCGTACCCACCCGAGCTCGTCGATGGAGGCATGCACCCGCTGGATCACCTCGGGCCGGGTGTGCGGTTCGCCGTTGACCACCCGCGAGACGGTCTTGACCGAGACGCCTGCGTGCCTGGCCACATCTCGCATGGTCACGTGCATGCGGCAAGTCTACGTTGAGGAGGGGGCAGGCAAGGGTGGGAGTCGATCCAGACGATGGCCAGGTCATCGCCGTAGCGGCGGGCAAGTTCGGCGAACGGGGCCACGCTGACCGCGCACTCGCCGCCGAGCGTGGTGATCCGTGCCGGGTCGTGGACGCGGATGACGTGCAGGGCGCTCGCGAGCTGCTCCAGGACGACCGCTTTGGCCTCGACACCGTCGCGCTCTTCCGGTCCGTCGTCGGTCATGGTGACCGGAACGGTCGCGGGCGCCGGTGTCGGCGCGAGAGCAGCCGGGCGCGTCGGCTTCTTTGGCTTCGGCGTTCTGCGCCCGCTCCTTATCCACCTCGGTGATGATGTCCTCGCCCTCGCGCTGCTCCAGTCCCCGCCGCCTCATCGGCGGACGCCGAACGATCCGCTGCCTGCCCTCGCCGAGGCTGTCGAGGTACGCAAGCCGCTCCGCCTCGTACCTGTCGGTGGGCAGGACCGGCGCCTCGCGCTCCACCTCGACGACGGTCTCGCTGGGCTGGCACACGTGCTCGTCCGCCGGGGCCTTGGCGGACGGCCAGCGGTTGTCGCGGACGATCCACATCAGCAGCTCGTACGCACTCGCGAACGCCAGCGGTGCCAGGGCGCTGACCAGGCGCGACTCGACCCCGCCGGACCAGCCATGCGCCACGTTCGACGTCAGGGTCACCGCCCCGCCTAGGGCGAGCGCGGCCCACGCCAGCACCGGCACGCGCAGGTCGACGCCGCCGGGCTCCTGCGCTCAGCGGTACGCGACCGCGCCCCGGATGCCGGAGTGCTCCAGTCCCTGCGCGATGTGGCGTTCCGTCTCCTCGAGGAGCGGCACGCCCTGTCCGGCCTCAAGGACGGATCCGTCCCCTTCTTCCGGACGTCGCGGCCTCACCCGCGCTGGTCGCCCGCGCCAGGGAGATCGCCTCCGACCTCCAACACACCCTCGCCGGTGAGCTCGAACACGACCCGGCCTTCGACGGCGACGCACCGCTGCTCGCCGCCTTCTTCATCGCCGGCTACACCGCCGTGCTGGTGGAGACCGCCCGGCGCCTGATCGCCGGAGAACCGGCCGACACCACCGCGGACGACCACCGCGCCCGCCTGGAGCGCCTGTTCGACGCCCTCAGCAGCGAAGTAGTGCCCTGGCCGTGAGGATGTACCGCGAACCCCGGCCGCCTGCGTCGCAGGTCCGGCCGAGTGGTCACGTGATGCGGTTCGCCTTATCCGTCGTCTTGCGGAACTGTGTGCCGTCCCACCTGTAGGTCTGGCTGACGATCAGGTCTGGACAGCATCTGGCGGCCTGGTCGCTGAGCGCCTTGCCGTGCAGCTGCACCCGCCCGCCCCTGATCGCGACCTTCAGGGACTTGAAGTAGCGGTTCTTGCCGAGTTTCCCGATCAAGCGCGGAGCCGAGGGCTTGGAGGCTCCGTCGTAGACAAAGGCGATCAAGGGATTGCTCGACGTCGAACTCGGGCACGACGACACGACGACGGTCTCACGCCTGCCGTCACGGGTGAGGTCGCCGACGGCCGCTACGCGGGCGTGCACGACGTACCAAGCGGCGCGCGGCCGCGGTTTGGGGCAGTTCAGAGCCGGCTCCACTACGGACGCCCAGTCGACCCGGTCCAGCGGGCCGGCGGCATTCACCGCGATGGTGGCGGTGGCCTGTGCCGCCGTACTGTCCACGGTGGCCGCGTTGGCGACACCTCCGCCGAGCACGACCGTCAGGCAGGCGGCCAGGGAGGCGGCGCTGGTCCTGGCTCCGTATCGGCGGGCTCTTGGGTGGCTCGTGCACTCGGTAAGTGAAGTCATAGTCAGTCGGACGCGGAAAACCTCGGAGATGTTGTGAGCTACGTGTTCCTGTCTTGAGACCGATGCCGATCCCATCGTGATGCTCTGAGGTGCCCTGAACCTTCCAGACACGGGTGAACTAGAGCGGCGTACCGGTCAACGCCGCTCCTTGTCGCCGGCGGGAAGAACGACGATGTCGAGGTCGCGGAGCCGGTCCAGGTCGGTGTCGATATCGATGCGGGTGATCTTCTCGTCCTCGATGGTGAACATGAAGACGGCCTTCGGCCGGCCGAGATGCGACCAGACGGCCGCCGGTACGCCGTCGACCAGAGCGAGCCTGGCGGCCTGAGCTCGTCCGGCGAAGAAGGCCGCCACCGCGTGGTCGCCGCGGACCTCGCCGACCACGGCGTCCGGATCGAGCAGTTCGAGCAGGGCGGCGAAATCCCCGCTCCGGGAGGCGGCAAGGAAGGCCTCGACGATCTCCCGCTTCGCCGATCGCGCGGCATCGGAGGCCCCGGCCGCTCCTTGCACCCGGCGCCGGGCCCGGCTGGCGAGCTGCCGGGCCGCCACCGGGGAGCGGTCGATGATGGCGCCGATCTCGCCGAACGACACGGCGAAGACGTCGTGCAAGACGAACGCGAGCCGCTCGGCGGGAGTCAGCGTGTCCAGCACCACCATCAGCGCGACCCCGACCGAATCGGCCAGCAGCGCCTCGTCCTCGGGGTCGGCATGGCCTGGAGGATGGATACCCGCGTCCGGCTCGGGCGGCAGCGCGCCGGCCGAGTCTTCACGCCGGCTGCGGCGCGCGTCGAGCATGTTCAGGCAGACCCGGGCGACGACCGTGGTCAGCCACCCGGCCGGATTCTCCACCTGGCTGGTGTCGGCCCGGCTGACCCGCAGCCACGCCTCCTGTACCGCGTCCTCGGCCTCGCTGGGCGAGCCGAGCATCCGGTAGGCCACGGCCTTCAATCGGTCCTGGTGCTCGGCGAACCGCTCGCTCACCCAGTCCTGCTCAGTCATCTGTCACGTTCCTTCGTCCGGGCCTGTCATACCAATTGACCGGCGAACCCACGCCGATGTGACATCCGGGCCCGGCTCGGATGTTCGGGCAGCACGTACACCTGAAGCACATAAGGAGACAAAGATATGAAAGCGCACGTCAGCTCGATCCTCCTCGGCGTCCGGGACCTGGACCGGGCCAAGCGGTTCTACACCGAGGGACTCGGCTGGAAGATCAAGAACGACTACGGCATCTCGGTGTTCTTCGAATCGGACGGAGCATCGCCCGTCGGCTTCTACGGCCGCGACGGCCTGGCCGACCAGGTGGGCACGAGCTCGGAAGGCAGCGGCTTCAGCGGGCTGGTCCTCACCTACGTCGTCCGTAGTGAGGCGCGGGTGGACGAGATCATCGCGGAGGCTGAGAAAGCCGGCGCCACGATCCTCAAGCCCGCCGCCGCCCTGGCGTGGGGCGGGTACGGCGGCTCCTTCGCGGACCCGGACGGCTACATCTGGAGTCTCGGCTACAGCGCCCAGGGAAAGGACCAGCCCTACGCGGAGTAGCCGTCGAGCAGCAATGCCTCTGGCGAGTGCGGTTGACGCGGCCATCGCCGAGCGCGCCGGCCGGACTCCTCTGAACGGACGTCCCGCAGGGTGACCGGTACTGACAAGTAGGTTCGGCGTCGACGCGGGATCGTGCCGACGCCGAACCACCGCACGTTGTGGGAGACGAGGCAGGGGATGAGGAAAGTGGGACCGGTATTCGGGGCAGGGCGGCCTGGATCCACTGCGAGCCGCAAGAACAGCGGGAGCAGACCATGAAGTTTCGAGCATACGTCGAGCCCGCGGAGCCCATGAGGGGGCTGGAAGTTCCCGAAGAGGTCGTGGAGGCGCTCGGTGGGGGCAGGCGGCCGAGGGTGTCCATCACGATCAACGGGCATTCATGGAAGAGCAGGGTCGCCATCATGCGCGGCCGCCACCTGCTCGGCCTGAGCAACGCCAACCGGCGAGCCGCCGGTGTCGTGACCGGCGACGAGGTGGAGGTCGAGGTCGAATTCGATGCCGAGCCTCCTGTCGTGGTCGAGCCCGTGGACTTCGTCCGCGCTCTGGACGCCGACCCGATCGCCCGCGCTGCCTACGATCGCCTGGCCTACAGCCACAAGCGCGAGCACGTGCTCGCCATCGAAAGCGCGAAGAAGCCCGAGACGCGCGTACGGCGGATCGAGAAGGCCTTGGCAATGCTGCGGGACCGAGAGCCGACAAAGGTCCCTGCAGCCCGCGCCAAGACCTGGACAACGACGCCCACCCGACCGCTGAGTCCAAGCAGCTCTCAAGATCGCTAACGGAGAACGGAGGCGCTCTCTTCGTCCTCGGCCTTGCATATGACGGGTTCCCGCAGCAGTCGCAAGCTCTCCTGTGGCTGGGAGGCCGTGAAACTGTAGCGGCCCAGGCCATCCGATCTGCGTGTACCCAAAGTGCAGAGCCGCGCCACGTCCTCATGGAGCACCTGGCGGCCAGCGGCGGGTGGCACGTGGGTGCAAGGGTTTAATTCGTAGGGTCGGTTGCGTACTGCCATCAAAATGTCCCTGCTCTTGCCGAGTGATCGCGCCATCCGCTATCACCCTGTGGGTGCCTGGTTGGGAGAATGGTGCGAAAATTGTTCAATGATTCTGGCATGCGCTGACTGCTTTGCAACAGGATCATGCCCTGTGGGTACAGCGCCTCTTGCATGCAGACTTAGCCTCGGCCTCCTGGCTGAGTCTTGCAGGAAAGGGTGTTGGTGCATACGTATTGGGGTATTACGGCCTTCCGGTCGATGAGCTTGACCTTGAAGTTCTATCGCGATAAATTGAAGCAAACTTCATGATCCACGGGAGGGTTTCATGCGGCTCGAAATGCTCTATAAGGATCAAGGCTCAGGCGGCAACGGCTGTCCGGCTATCTATTTGGCCGAGAACGGCCAGGTCGTGGTCCAGGGGCCGGCGGTCGATCAGGATACCTTCTCCAACCTTGCCAACGTTCTGCCGGGCGAGATCGCTCTACAGATCGCGCCCGAGGTGCTGCAGGGCGCCGTCGACAAGCTTCGCGCCAAGAACGAGGTCCGCTAAGTGGGGCGGATGTTTCGCTCTCTCGACGACGCCGAGTTCAACCGCTTCTTCACCGAATTCCGCTTCACGGCTTACCGTCTGGAGTCGCTGCAGCGTTACGACGTCTCCTACGAGAAGACGGAGTTCGATCTCTTCCTGAACGGCCAGCAGCGCGGTGAGTTCCCTGGAATCGCGCAGTGGATCGATGGAACGGTCAAGCCGGCACGGAACTCCGGCAAGCTCCTGCACCGGGTTCACGTGGTGCAGGAGCCTCTGTCCGATTATGTGCGGTTTGAGTGCGCTTGGGCGTATGCTCACACGGTTCCGGCCGGTGAAGATGTTCGACTCATTCCCGTCCCGTCCGGCGAATGGCCCGCAGGGCTTCCTCGCTATGACTACTGGCTCTTCGACTCGTCCAGCCTCGTCACCATGCACTACGAAGAGGACGGTTCCTTTGAGGCTGCGGAGATTGTGGACGACCCGGAGAAGATCGTCCAAGCCAATTTTTGGAGAGATATGGCAGTAGGCCAATCCATTCCGTTTGCCTCCTTTGCGGCGAAGCGCAATGGCGAATTCTAAACTATGGCGAGCCGGCGGAGATGCAAAGCACCGGCAGCGAATTTACAGGTGACGCCAACTCCGTCGTGCAGATAGGTACCATGCACGGCGCGATCAACCTGACGTCGCTCGCGCGGGCGTTGCCATTGCCGCGACAGCTTCCCTCTCCGGCGGGCGGCTTCGTTAACAGGGCCGAGAGTCTGGCCGCGCTTGACCGTATTCTGGCGACGGGAAGCGGCACGGGCGCAGTCTCCGCCGTGGCTGGAGCTCCGGGAGTCGGCAAGACCGCGCTCGTCGTGCACTGGGCCCATAGGGTGCGTGACCATTTCCCAGACGGAGAACTTTTTATCGATCTCGGCGGTTACGGGCCGAGCGCACCGCTTAGTGCGGACCAGGCTCTCGACAGCTTTCTGCGGGCTCTCAACGTCGCGAAGGAGAGCATTCCCGAAACCCTGGCGGAACGCTCCTCGCTGTTCCGCTCGCTCGTCAGCGGCAGGCGAATGCTCGTGGTCTTGGACAACGCCGCTGACACCGCCACGGTACGGCCGCTCCTTCCTGCCTCAAGCGGGTGCTTTGCCTTGATCACAAGCAGAAGTAGCCTGTCAGGGTTGGTAACAAGAGAAGGGGCTGCTCGTGTGACCCTGGAGGTGCTCAGTTCTTCCGACGCCGTCGAGCTGCTCGGACAAGTGATCGGCGTGGCCCGTGTCGCCGCAGAACCTCAGGCCGCGGTCCGCGTGGCCGAACTGTGTGGCTGTCTTCCGCTAGCGCTGCGAGTCGTGGCTGAACGCGCGTTGGACAGACCAGAACTGGCGCTTACGGAATTGGTAGCCGAGCTCGAGGAGGAGCAGCACAGGCTCGACTCGCTCGCCTCGAGTGAAGATGAACTGAGCGACGTACGTGCTGCCTTCTCGTGGTCATACCGCGCGCTCTCGGTCGAAATGCAGCAGGCCTTCCGGTTGCTCGGTCTCCACCCCGGCCGAGAGTTGTGTACGGAGGCGGCCATGGCGCTACTCAATTCCACCGATCAGCGTGCCACGAAGCGGCTTCTGGACACACTATCTGCGGCGCACCTTCTGGAAGGGGTGGCAGCGAGTCGCTATCGCCTGCACGACCTGCTGAGGGCATATGCGAAGGAACGTCTCCGGGAAGAGACCAGTGCGAAGGACCAGGCTCTGGCGGTTCGCCGGGTCCTGAGCTGGTATCTGCTGGCTGCCGACGCTGGTCGCAGAGCGATCCTCTTCTACTCGCACGAAGTGCCCCTGGTACCGCGGGAACAACTCGTAAACCCGCTATTTACCGACGCTGAGGCGGCCATGGGATGGTTCGAAGTGGAACGCCTGAACATTCTTGTCGCTGTGAACCAGGCCATGGAAACCGGCCAGTACGACATCGCATGGAAGCTGCCTGTCGTTGCCGACGGCTTCTTTGAGCTTCACTCCTACTGGAAGGAGTGGGAGGATATCCACCGTACCGGTGCTGAAGCCGCTCGTGTTCTCGGTGACCGCTTGGGGGAGGCCTCGAACGTCTTCGCACTAGGAGATGCGGACTGGCGCGGAGGTAGGCAAGAAAGCGCCATAGCCAACTACGAGAGCGCTCTCTCATATGCTAGGGAAGCTGGCGACACGTGGCTTACCGGTTTCTCCCTCAGAGGACTCGGGCTGATTCACGAGGAGATGGCAAATCGTGAGGAGGCTCGTAACTACTTCCAAGCCGCCCTTGAGGTCTTCCGTACAGGAGGACTACGGCGAGGGGAAGGTATGGCGCTGCTCAGCCTGGGGAAACACGCAGCCCATCTAGGTCACTTCGACGAGGCGGTATCGCTAGGGGCCGAAGCTGTTCGGGTCTTTGTCGAGATCAATGACAGATGGAGCGAAGCCTGGGGCGCGCTTCCGCTTTCCCGAGCGCTCATGGAACTCAGCCGAGGCGCTGAGGCCATCGAAGCGCTGGTGCGAGCGGCCAGAACGTTCGACCGCTTCAAAGACCGGCGGAGTCTCGCGATGACACTGGCCGCGCTCGGTGACGTACATCACCGTCAGGGCGACGTCTCGACCGCGCACAACAACTGGCTGACTGCCGCCGAGTTGTACGGGACTTTCGGAGAGAACGTGATGGCTGAAGAACTGAGGGCGAAAGCTGGCGATGGCGATGAATGACATCATTCTGAAGTCGAAGGATGGCGAGCTTCCCTCGGACTGGTTCAGCGCCATTTGTGCCATTCACGACGACGTCTTCCTGCGGTCGCCCTTCGCGTGGACGCCGGACACTTCGCGAGAGAACGCTAAGGACTTGTGCCAACTGGCCGAAGCCCCGACCTTCGGCGTGGTTGTAGCCTGTCAGGGCAGCGGATTTGTCGGCTATGCGTACGGGCACCGCCTGCCCGTCGACCACGGTTGGTGGCGTTTCATTCCGAGACCACTTCCGTCCGAATTGACCAGCGAATGGGACGGAAGGACATTCACGCTCACCAGCCTGGCCGTCCTCCCGCGCCAGCGAGGCCACGGCATCGGCCGGCGGATGATCAGTCGTCTGCTCAGCACACGAACGGAGGAACGGGCCATCCTGTCGGTACAACCGACAGCCCTGCAGGCGCAAAGCCTCTATCGGCACCTTGGATGGCAGTATGTCGGCAGAAACGGACCCTTACCCGATGTCACTCCACCGCATTGGGACGTCTACGTCTTGGAATGCCTATCTCACCTGAGTCCGAATTCCTGAGGAGGAGAGCTCTGTATGGACCCAGTCACCCTAGCTATCGCCGGTGCCGTCGCCACCGGTATCGCGACCCGTACAGGAGAGTCCGCCAGCGCGGCACTGAGCAATCTGACTCGCCGTGTCCGCGATCGATTTCGCGACAGGCAGAGTGTGCTCGAATCCGAGGAGAACGTCGCCGCCGCCCTTGAAGCGGAGTTCATCCGGGATCCCGTGTTTCGTCAGGAGTGTCTGGGCTTGTGGAATCAAGCACAGACCGGAGCCGTCGCCAACTTGTTCACGGGGCGCGCCAACAAGGTGATTCAGGCCCGTGACATCCACGGTGACATTACCCTCTAGGCGCTGCTTTCAAGGTGATCTAAGTTGTGCGCGATCATTGATCGGCGGATGCCGGCGCAGCGTACGCACCGCCGCCCGCTACTGCCTCATCCGCTCCTACCTCGGCTCCGCCCGGAGCCACGGCGTCCACCCGCTCGACGCCCTGGCCGGAAACCCCCGGATGCCCCAAAACACCTGATCGATCACAGGCGTGAATGGATACCCGGATGCCTGATCCGCAGTGCTGTATGGAGATCTTGCATGAAGATATCAGCATCTCGTCAGCTGGGATCGGCGCGACCCTGAAGTACCGTATGCAACGGAGGCGTCAAGGCAGCGGGTCGTCCGTAGCACTATGGCGTTCAAGACCAGGTCGAAGAGATCCGAATTGATCTTCTTGGCCTTCGCGATAGGCCTGGTGAATGCCGTCGCGGCGGCGAAGCGCTCGGGTACGGGACGGTCCTGGCTCCATCACGGCAGAACCTGGCCCAGGTAATCGGCCAGCTGGCCCGGCCGAGACAGCATCACCATGTGGCTGCCGGGCATCTCGTCCGGGATGATGCCGAGCCGCTCCTTCACGTGGCGGCGTACGAAGTCGGGAGGGAAGAGGCGGTCGTCGCGGCAGAGCAGGTATTTCGTCGGAACGTCGGGCCAGGCGGCCAGCGGCCAGGGCTCGCGAACGGCCCGCTCCATGCTCATCTTCTCGGCGAGCGCGCCATCGTGGGCCAGCACCCGCTCGGCCAGCTCGTGCGGGACGTCATGCAGGCAGAGCTCGTAGTTGTCGTCGATGCCGGACGAGGGCCGACCGCTGCGCGCCCACCAGTCGTCCGGCGTCTCGCCCGGACTCGGGATCATGGCGGTCACCAGCACAAGCGCTGCTGCCTTGATGCGCATGCAGACGAGCGGGCCCACGAAGCCACCCCAGGAGTGGGCCACCACGACCGGGCGCCGGTGCTCGCCGACCGCCCGGACCACGGCGTCCGCGTAGTCCCAGAGCCCTGCCTGCGGATCGGACATGGGAAGGTCCACGGCGACCGTTTCGTGCCCGCGACCGTGCAGCTCAGCTTCGAGCAGGTGCCAGTCGAAGGCGCTCCCGCCGCCACCGTGGATGAGAACGAAGGTAGTCATAACTGTTGTGACAAGCGGCGGCAGGAAAAGTCATCGGTGGGCACGGGTACTGCGTAGGAGGCGCGGCTGCCCCGAACGACTGCTTGCCTCATGCTCCACGGGGCAGAGACGTCTCACTCACTCTGCGACCAGTAGTGATCATCTCGGCCGTCAGCCGAACTCGCCGTCCTTGGCGCCTCCGATGAAAGCGTCCCACTCGCCCGGGGTGAACGTCAGGATGGGGCCGCCGGGATTCTTGGAGTCGCGTACGGCCCGGCCTCCGTTGGAGAGCATCGCGACCTCGACGCAATTATCGCCCGAACCGGAATAGGAGCTCTTCCGCCAGTGAAGGGAGAAAGGTCGGGAGGAGTCCATGATCGCCTCTCAGCTTAATTGATCAATCAAGGTGGTCAGACGTGCTACAGATGAGTCTGGGCCGAGCGCAGACGACCGAATGAGGTCAAATATGAGTCTATAGTGCTCGAGGTCGGCGGCGGCCTCCAGATAAAGGTCGCTTGTGGCGGTCTCGATATAGACGATGCTTGGATCATTCTGGTCCGGGAAATTCAAGATGGTGAATGCGCCGTCCATCGCGGCGTGGGCTCCGGCCGAGTTCGGCAGGACTTGCAGGTAGATGTTCGGTCTTGCGCTCATTTCGATGATGTGCCGTAGTTGCTGTCGCATCACAGACGGCCCTCCCACCGGTTTGGCAAGCGCCGCTTCATCGATCACCGCCCAGAGCGTGGGCGGTGTCTCGTCATGCAGGATGGTCTGCCTGGCCAGCCGTGCCTCTACACGGCGGCGGATCTGGGTGTCCGCCACGACCCGGCCGCCTTTGAACATCGCCGTCGCGTAGTCCTCTGTCTGGAGTAGTCCGGGCACGCGGAGATCCTCATACGTGTTGATCAAGGATGCCTCCGCTTCGAAGCCTGCTAGGGAACCGCGCCAGATGTCCTGATAATTAGCCCACCACCCTTTCTCCCGTGACTGACGAGCCAGTGTCAGGACGGCCTCGCGTTGTGCCGAGTCTGTCACCGAATACAGGTCCAGGAGCGCTCGGATATTTCCCAGATCAGGTCTGGTCCACTTGTTGGCCTCCATCTTGTTGAGGCGGCCACGTGACCACTCCAATCGGCGCCCAGCCTCTTCGACGCTGAGTCCGGCTTGCTCGCGCAGGCGGATGAGTTCGGCCGAGAGGCGGCGACGGCGGACCGTGGGGCTCGCCATGATCTCTCCCTAAATCGCAAATAAGACATTTTTGCGCATTGAAACTTTCGCCTTGAAAGTATTGATGCGATCGATGACTATGAGGATATTACTCGTAACTGTGCGTGGCCGCGGCTGGCATGAGTGATCCACGTATCAGGGCGAGGGAGTGCGCTGGCACCTGCCCGCCGACCCCGAGGCGGTAGGCAAGGCGCGGCAACTCGTACGTGAAGCGCTCGCCGGATGGGGCCTGTCCGCGCTGGCCGAAGACGTGGTCATGGTCGTTTCGGAGGTGGCGACCAACGTGGTCGTGCACGCGAAATCGCCGATGACGCTCTCGCTGCGCCGGTACGGGAGGAGCGTTCGGGGCGAGGTGGCCGATCGCAGCGCTGGGTGGCCGACTCCGCTCCCGGCGGGTCCCGATGAGGAGCACGGCCGCGGTCTGGCGATCGTCACGGCCTATGCGGACCGATGGGGCGTCGATCCCGCTCCGGAGGGCAAGGCCGTCTGGTTCGTCTGCGGGGAGCGGGGGTCTTCGTGAGTGGTCCGCTGTCCCTGGAGATGTCCGGTGACGTGCGTGTCTGCGCGCAATGTGGCACGCGCATCGTCACTCTGGCCTCCGCCATGCGCATGATCTGGGCCGACGTCACGGACGACACGATCCCGGCCGACGCCGTAGAGCAGATCACCGCGCCGGTCGCCGGCGTCTGGGTCGACGTGTTGTGCAGTCCGCTCTGCCCGCCGGGCAGCCATCAGCCGGACCATAACCGACCGTAATGTCATCGGGCGGTCGATCCGGCTGGACCCGTACAAAGACCTCATCGACCAGATGCTGCGGGCCGACCTGGACGCGGAATTGGCCCCTCTACAGCAACGCCAGCACCCGTTCCGCCTGGGCCGACTGGGTCTCTTCGCGGGTCCGCAACAGCCAATACAGTGCGAGAAGGCGGCGGCACTCCGTGAGCCTGGCGGCTTCGTCAGCCGTCAACCCGAACCTCTCCAGCACCGCAGTCATGCCGGCGGCGTCGTTGCGCCACACCGATATGTGCTCGACGACCTCGGCGAGTTCGAAGGCACGATCGCTGCGGCCGGAAAACTCGAAGTCCACAACGCCGACTTTGGTGCCATCCCACAGATAGTTGGCCAGGTTCCCGTCACCGGTGCCGAACGCCGGAGTACCCGGCTGCGCCAACAACCCCTCCAACGTGGGCTGCTCCACCCAGCTCCCAGCCTCGTGAAACGCGTCCCTGACCGCAGGTTCCACATCAGAAGGCACCGCCGCCGCCCACCATGATCGAACTTGGTGGAGCAGTTCGACTGGATGCCCGGCCCGAGCGGGGACCCGCTCCAACACGCGCTGGGGGATCGCCAGCTGGATCCCCGTGACGGCCTCGGCGAGCGCGTCCGCCAGTTGCCCCGTGATCGGTCCCTCCACAGCCGCGCCGTCAAGTCGAGACATCACCACGGTTGGCGGGTCGGCCTCCAGATCAGCCTTCACGGGCGCCGGCGCAAGCCCAGGGGAGTACTCGTTGAGCAGCTCCAATGCTCGCCATTCCCGCTCAGGCTGGCCATAGTCCAACCGTCGGTATTGCTTGATCACGACATCGGACCGCACTTCGATCGTGTGCTTGCTCGCCTGGGCGTCCATGCACGCTCCGATCTTGTTGAAGATCATCACCCTACCTTCGGTCACGGGCCGGGCGACGGGTACGGCGGGCCCCGCCTCCAGCCGTGGCAGACTCATCGAACGACCGGACGAACCAGCCGCTCGATCGGCCGTTCTCAACCAGCGAGGGGGACGCACGATGGCCACCATCATCGACAAGATCGCCTGGATCCACCTGCGGGAGGGCAAAGTCCTCAGCACTCGCTCACGCGGCAAGGACGTCTACTACCTCCCCGGCGGCAAGCGCGAACCCGGCGAAACCGATCTCGACACCCTCATTCGCGAGATCGATGAGGAACTGTCTGTCGCCATCGTCGCCGCCACAGCCACCCACGTGGGCACGTACCAGGCTCAAGCACACGGCCACGCCGTCGGCGATACCGTACAGATGACCTGCTATACCGCCGATCACCACGGAACGCCCACTCCCAGCAGCGAGATCGAGGAAGTCACCTGGCTGACCTACGCCGCCCGTGATCGTGTATCCCCCGTGGACCAGATCATCTTCGACCACCTGCACAAGACGGGCCAGCTTCACTGACTCAACGACCGGCGCGGTAGCGGCTGAGACGATCTGGGAGATGCGCTGGTGGGACAAGCGCTTGCGCCTTGAGCCTGGACGATGTGCCCGCCGGGAAGGTCGGTGGCGGTGGCGGTCCACTGCTATCTAAAGATCCCGGCCGCCTGGCGTGGCCGCCTGCTCGATGACGACGACCGGGATCTCCCTCGGCGCCTTTCGCTGATAACCCGTGTAGTGCGGCCATATCGCGGTCATCGTCTCCCACAGGCGAGGCCGCTCGTCCGCGGTCGCCGGGCGGGCCACCGCGTCGAACACATCGGCGCCCACCTGCACCCGTACCCGCGGTTGGGCAAGCAGGTTGTGGAACCAGAGCGGATGGTCGGCCGCGCCTCCGTTGGAGGCGACCACGAGGTAGCGATCACCGTCGCGGCCGTAGATGAGCGCGGTGCGGCGCGGTAGTCCT
Organism: Nonomuraea sp. NPDC050680; assembly: GCF_040654555.1. Lineage (NCBI taxonomy): Bacteria > Bacillati > Actinomycetota > Actinomycetes > Streptosporangiales > Streptosporangiaceae > Nonomuraea > Nonomuraea sp. NPDC050680. The sequence continues at coordinate 153,751 of NZ_JBFAIF010000002.1, forward strand.
GAACGGCGGCCGGTGGTGGTGATCAGCAGAGTGGGCGCGCCGTGGAACAGGTGGCCCCGGGTGCCGCCGGACTCGACGTAGCTGTTGACGTGCCTGGCCACCCACCTGGTCGGGCTGTCGGTCGGCTCGTTACCACCTCGTTCGTTGCTCATCGGGCCGCCCCGCCCACGCGGCGGTCGACCCACTCGCGTGCCTGCGCGAACCAGTGAGGTGCCGTGCGGTGTGCGTTCAGTACGTGTCCGGTGCCGGGAACCACGATGGCCTCCAGCTTTGCGCGCGGGCCGTAGAAGGGGGCCTCCTGGCTGCGGAGCGCGGCGGAGGAGGAGCGCGCTCCGGCCAGCAGCTTGTCGTGCTCGCCGTTGACGATCAGTACGGGCGCCTGGATGCTCTTGTTGATCGAGGGCGGGGTGTAGGAGTCGCCGGGCGGGAAGACGTCGGTGGTCTTGGCGGCCTCGTCGGCGGCGATGACCTCAGGGTCGGCGTTGGGCCGGTGGTAGAACCAGGTGGCCCGAAGGCCGGGCCGGGTGGTGAGGTAGCCGTCGTCGAGCCCGCGGCCGGCGAAGCGGGGATCGTCGGCGGCCCGATAGATCCCCGCGCCCATCTGCTCGAACGCGGCCTCGTTGGGCACGCTCGACTCCCCGGTGAGGATGACGCCGTCCACCTCCGCTGGATGCGTGGCGGCCAGGGTGCGGGCAAGGGTCGAGCCGAGCGAGTGGCCGACCAGGACGACCTTGGTGAAGCGAGGGCCGCCCAGGCGACCCTCGCGAAGTTGCCGGATGAGCTGGCGGATGACGATCTGGTGGGTGTCCTGCTGGAAGCGGGCGCTGGGCGGGTACGAGCCGGCGCCGGTGCCGAGGCGGTCGATGGCCAGCGTGGCGTACCCGGCGGCGGTCATCGTCTCGACGAACGAGGGCCGCCGCCGGTCCCCGTGCATCTGCCAGTAGGTCTGGCCGTAGAAGCCGCCGGGGATGAGCAACTGAATGCTGGTGGCACGGCCGCGTGGCAGGCACAGGGTGCCGGCCACGCGCTGGTCGACGGCCCCACCGGTGATCATCGCCACCTTGGCGCTGACCGTCCTGCAGGTGGCGGCGGCGTTCGCCGCCGCCGGGATTGTGGTCGTGGTCGTGGTCACGGGAATCGAGATCAACGCCAGTAGTACTGCTGCCGCTATGCGCATGGGACTCCTTCGTTAGCCAAATTTGGTTAACCAAATTTGGGTATCGAACTATGACTCATCGGCCTCCCTACCGTCAACTCGAACCCCGGCCGCTCAGGCCGGTTCGTCGCCCCGTTCCAGCCTGCTGATCAGGCCGCGGGTCCACGCCGCGTCATTCGCCGCCTGCGCCGCGCGCAGGTCGAACAGCTCCCTCAGGTGCCTTGGCCGCTCTTGCTCGTACATCGCGGCCACGATGCGCGCCTGCTCGGCCTCCAGCGCTCGCAACCGCTCCTTGAGCAGCGCGAGCGCCTCCTTCTCGGGTAGTGCGGGCAGCAGCGCGAGGGCTGCGCCCAGCAGCTCCGGACGCCGATCCGGCACGCTCAGGGCACTTCGCAGCAGCCCGAGGAACTCCGCCTCGCCCTTGTCATTGATGGCGTAGTCGATGCGGCCCGGCCACTCGTGCACCTCGGTGGCGTCCAGCAGGCCGTCCTTGGCCAGCTGACGGAGAGCGTGGTAGATCGACCCCGACCTGAGCCCTGCCCATTGTGCGACCTCCCACGAATCCAGCTCGGATCCGACCAGGTAGCCGTGTGCCTGACCGTGCAGCCGCACCACGCCGAGGACCAGCAGTCGCGTCGCCGACATCGTCTCCCTCACTCGCCGGGGCGCGTCGTACCCACCGATCGCGCGCCTGCCCCAGGCTAGCCCTGTTTTCCGCACGGCCCGCTTCGTCGCAGGTCAGCCGCAATAGCCGATCCAGCACCTTTAAGACCGGACTGGAAGCGGACACAAGGCAGGCCAGTACGACCACGGTCTGATCTGAAAGTGTGGCCCGTGCTCCGACGACGCGGCGCATGCGGCTGCAGCATCGTTGGCCCATGACTTTCACGACTCCGTCAATCGCCGTTTCGAATCCTGTCCTGCCGGGACGCTGGGTGGGCGGCGCCTCCCTCGTCGTTGGACCCCTGCTGCTGCTCGCCGGTGTCCTGCTTCGCCTGCGCTATGACTTCTTCTTCCCTGCGCAACTGAGCGCGTACGAGCACGATCCTGACCTCATGACGGCCTCCTACAGCCTGGTTGCCGCCGGGTGGGTGCTGCTCTGGCCGGGAGTCGTGCTTCTCGCTGCCAGGATCGGCGAAGGTTTCCGGGAGCTGGCTGTTTGGGGCGGCACCTTAACGGTCCTTGGCCTGTTCGCCCGGGCGTTTCATGCCGGTGTCGACCACCTGGACTTCCAGCTGGTGACCGTTCAGGGCGCAGCATCGGCGACGCGAATAGTGAGCGAGACTTACGGCGCGTTCCACATCTTCAGCGCACTGAACGCCGCCATCATGGGCGGCTGGATTCTGCTGGCCATCGGCGCGTACCGCTCGGGGGTGTTCGGACCGCTACGTGCTTTGGCCCTCGGCTTGGCATCGGCGATGCCGCTGGGAGTGCTGAAGGGAACAACTCCTTGGTCGGTCGCCGCCGCAGCGGGACTGTGTGTCGCGCTCGTCCCTCTGGGCGTGGCCGCATTGCGCACCGGGCCGGTCCCGCGAACGGCCACGATCGCCGGAAGGCTCCTCCTGGTAGGCGCCGTGGGCATCGCCATGTTCCTCTTCGGGCAGGCCGGATGAGGGGGCGTCTCGGGGCAGGCCGTACGAGCGGGCATCGATATCGTCGTGCGATGCACATAGCCCAGTGGCGCCTGCGGACAGGCCCGCATGCGGGAACACGCCCGCACGTGCGAACACGCGGGCACGTGCGGACACACGGGCACGTGCGGACACGCCCGCACCTGCTGGCACTCGACGCCTGCGTGGCGGCCGTCGTGGTGGCCGTGCACGTGGCACTGGCCGGCCAAGACGCCTCGGACGGCTTGCCTCGGTTCTTGGGTCCGTGGTGGCTGGGCTGGCTGGTGGCCATCGGTGTGGGAGTGCCACTGGCTGTGCGGCGCCTGTGGCCCCTACCTGCCCTGGTCGTGATTGTGGCCGCTTCGGCAGCGGCGACATTCCTCGACATCACCCGCGATCCCTACGTATCCACAGCCCTGGCCGCTTACATGGTGGCGCTCGTCGAGCCGACCCGCCGGGCTTCGGCGGCGCTGGCCCTGACCCTGGCGGTCTCGGTAGCCGCGGTCATCACCGGTGAGGCGGTCATGACACCATCCGGTCCGTGGTCGGAAGCCGCCGGCATCGGGGCGCTCGTCTCGCTGGTCATCGGCGCGGCGTGGGCCGCTGGCCGTGCCGTGCGCCAACGGAGAGACCGAGCGGCCCGACAGGGGCGGCGCCTGGCGGAGGAGGCGCTGACCGAGGAGCGCTTACGCATCGCGAGAGAGCTGCACGACATCGTCTCGCACAGCCTCAGCGTGATCGTGGTCAAGGCAGCGGTCGCCAACCATGTGGCCGAGGAACGCCCCCAAGAGATGCGCGACGCCGTTCAGACGATCGAGCAGACGGGTCGGGATGCGCTCGCTGAGATGCGGCGTGCCTTGGGGGTGCTGCGCGGCGAAACCGTTGGTCAACGCGCGGGCGAGACCGGCTCGGCGAAGATGGCTCCCCTTCCCGGACTTGATGACCTGCCGGCCCTCATCCAACGTGCCGAGCAGGCGGGAGTCCGCACCAAACTCCGCACCCAGTTGGCCGTCCAACTCCCCGCGGGGCCGGCGCTGGCCATCTATCGGATCGTGCAGGAGGCGCTGACGAACGTGGTGAAGCACGCCGGCGACGGAACCCGATGCCTGGTGACGATCACCGTTGACCTGCGCGGAGATGTGCATGTCGAAGTGGTCGATGACGGAGCCGGCAACGCGGTGGTGTCCGATGGGGCGGAGCTCAAGGGCGGTCACGGACTCGTGGGGATGCGCGAACGCGTGATGATGTACGGGGGGACGCTGGCCGCCGGCCCGCAGCCCGGCGGCGGGTTCGCCGTGTCGGCTCGTTTCCCGCCCGAACCCGAGCACAGCACGGCCACGAGCCGAAAAGAGGGAGCCGAGTGACCGAACCGATCGGAGTAGAACCGATTCGGGTGGAGGGGTCTGTGTTTGAACCGATTCGGGTGGAGGGAGCTGCGTTCGAGCCGATCCGGATGGAGGGAGCCGTGCCCGAGCCGATCCGAGTACTTGTCGCCGATGACCAGTCTCTGCTTCGGGGCAGCTTCCGGGTGCTCATCGACACCGCCCCTGGGCTGACCGCAGTGGGCGAGGCGAGCAACGGTGCCGAAGCCGTCGAGAGTGCACGGCGGCTCTGCCCGGACGTGGTGCTGATGGATATCAGGATGCCCGGAATGAACGGCATCGAGGCGACCCGGAGCATCACCAGATCTCCCGAGACGGCCGGGACACGCGTTCTCATCCTCACCACCTTCGACCTCGACGAGTACGTCTACGGCGCGTTGCGGGCCGGGGCAGCGGGGTTCCTCCTCAAAGACACCTCTCCCGATGCCCTGCTGGCAGGCATCCGTACGGTGGCCGCCGGAGAAGCGCTTCTCGCACCGTCGGTGACCCGACGCCTGATCGCCGAGTTCGCCCGCCTTCCCCATGGGCACCAGGCGCCGGGCTCCTCGCTGGACGACCTCACGGAGCGCGAGCGTGAGATTCTGGTGCTCGTTGCCCGTGGCCTCTCCAACGCCGACATCTCCGAATACCTGCGACGCAGCACCGGCACTGTCAAGACGTACATCGGCCGACTGCTGACCAAGCTGGGAGCGCGGGACCGCGCGCAGCTGGTGATCAGTGCCTACGAGTCAGGGCTGGTGAGCGCCGCTCATCAATCGACCAATTCCTGAACTCGATCGCACGGGTGAAGTTCGACGTTCGCCCGTTGGCACGGGTGACGTTCGGCGTCCGACATGCGACGTTCGCCGTCGGCATGCGCGATGTTCGGTGATCGACGTTTGCCGATTGCCCGTTTGCCCGTTTGCCCCTTCGTGCGTTCGCCCGCGCGATGTTTGCCGATCGCGATGGGCAGGCTGAGCGGCTGCCGCAGAACCGGACTCTCGGCCTCCTCCGGAAGCTGGCGCAGGCTGCCGATGCGCCGAAGACCACCCGCATGGGCAACGCCTCATTGGTGAAGGTCATTGCGATGCCTCCGCCTCTGGTGCCAGCACGACCTCTGGTGTCAGCACGACGTCGAACCTGGCGTGGGTGAAGGGCGTGGCCACGCCGAAGTGGGCTGCCGCCTGCTCGTCGTACGACTCGGTGAAGTCGGTGATCAGGCTCCGCTTGACGGCGAAGACCGCGTCGGAGCCTATGTACGGGCTGCCGGCGACGAACGCGTGGGTGGTGACCGGGCGGTGGCCCGCGGCGCTCACGATGAAGTGCACGTGGGCGGGACGGTATGGGTGCCTGCCGGTGGCCTCCAGGAGGCGTCCCACGGGGCCGTCGGTGGGGATCGGATAGTGGGAGGGGACGACAGAGCGGAACCAGAAGCGGCCCTCGTCGTCGGTGCGGAACAGTCCGCGTCCGTTGCCCGGCGGCTGCGCGTCAGGCTGCTGCACGTCGTAGAAGCCCTGCTCGTCGCACTGCCACACGTCGAGCTCGGCGCCCGGCAGGGGAGTGCCGTCCGCGCTGAGCACCTGGCCGGAGACCACGCAGGGACGGCCGGTGCCGACCAGGTCGATGGAGTCGCCGAGTTCGCGTCGCGGAGAGGCGGTCATGTGGAAGGGGCCGAGAACGGTGCTCTCGGTGCCCTCTTCGGCGCCATTCATGGTCTCGACGATCATGGATACGCCCAGGATGTCGGAGAGCAGGACGAATTCCTGCCGGCTGTCATCGCACTTCCGCCCGACGGCCGTCAGGAAACCGATCGCGGCTTCCCATTCCTCGAGAGTGGGCTTGATGTCCGTTACGAAAGCGTGGAGGTGGCGGGTGAGGCTCTCCAGGATCTCCCGCAGCCGCTGATCCTCGGTTTCCCGGAAACTGTCCACTACCGCGTCGGTGGCGGTCTCGACGGTGAAGTCCATGGGTTTCCTCACTGCTCGGTAGTCACTGGCCGATGAGGTGGTCCGGAAACCAGTCTCCGGTGTATGCGCGGCGTTCGGCGGCGTGGTCGTACAGCGGTTGTTCGCCGGTAGGCCAGTGAGACATCATTGACGCCAGCAGGTTAAATCAAGCAATTGACTTAATCCGACAGCGAGAGTTTACTGACAGTGCAGGAGGGCCGGTTCGAAGGAGTCATGGTGAGGCGCGATGACGTTCCGAGGTGCCAGTGCGCCGACCGCGAACGGGCACTGGTCGAGGGCCGCACCATGCTCCGCGCCAGCTGGCACGGCGCGGCGACCGGCCTGATCGATGCGATCGCCGCGATATGGACGGCGCCCGTGACGCGTGAGACGGATATGGAGCCGGTACCGAAACTGAGGCCCAGCGTGGCCTCGCTCCAGCCCTGTGTGGAAGGACGTAAGTCATGACCGAGATCTTGAGTCATCCCGAAGTCCCGGAGTTCCCCGGCGCGAGGGCGGCGCGCTGCCCGTTCGACCCGCCGCCGAACCTGCACGCCCTGCAGAAGGAGGGCCCGCTGGCCAAGGTCCGGCTGTGGGACGGCAGCACGCCATGGATGGTGACCACCTACGCCGAGCAGCGGGCGCTGCTGGCCGATCCCAGGGTCAGCGCCGAGTTCTCCCGGCCCGGTTATCCGCGGCAGGGTCCCTTCACCGGCTCGTTTGCCAGTTTCATCATGATGGACGACCCCGAGCACCACCGGCTGCGCCGCATGGTGCAGGCGCCGTTCACCGTCAGGCGGGTGGAGGGGATGCGGCCGGCCGTACAGAAGATCGTGGACGATCTGATCGATGACCTGCTGGCCGGTCCGAAGCCGGTGGATCTGGTGGAGGCGTTCGCGCTGCCGGTGCCGTCGCTGGTGATCTGCGAGCTGCTCGGCGTCCCGTACGCCGATCATGACTTCTTCCAGGACAACAGCAAGGTCATGATCAATCGGGGCACCGCCCCCGAGGCCCGTGCCGCCGCCAGCGCCCGGCTGGCCGAGTACCTGCACGCCCTGGTGGGTGAGAAGCTCGCCAACCCCGCCGGCGACCTGCTGTCCCGGCTGGCCGAGCGGGTCAAGAGCGGTGAGCTGTCGCAGATGGAAGCCGCGCAGATGGGTGTTCTCCTGCTCATCGCCGGGCACGAGACCACCGCGAACATGATCGCCCTCGGCACGTGCGCCCTGCTGCAGAACCCCGACCAACTCGCGCTGCTGCGCGCCGGCGACGACCCGGACCTGGTCGCCGGGGCCGTGGAAGAGCTGCTGCGCTACCTCAACATCACCCACAGCGGACGCCGCCGGGTCGCCCTGGAGGACATCGAGATCTCCGGCCAGACCATCCGGGCGGGCGAAGGGCTGATCATGCCGAACGACATCGGCAACCGCGACCCCGAGATCTTCCCCAACCCCGACGAACTGGACATCCGCCGCGACGCCCGCCGCCACGTGGCCTTCGGCTTCGGCGTGCACCAGTGCCTGGGCCAGCCGCTGGCCCGGATGGAGCTGCAGGTCGCCTACAGCACCCTCTACAAGCGCATCCCCACGCTGCGCCTGGCGGCCGACCTGGAGCAGATCCCGTTCAAGCACGATGGGGCGGTGTACGGGGTCTACGAACTCCCTGTGACCTGGTAAAACCAACCGACCATGGGGCTGATTCTCCTGTCGCGGCTCAGGGAGTGCCCCAGGCCCGGACGAACGTCTCCACGGCGGCGCGGGCCATGGTCCGCAGTTGCGCGTCGGCGATCTGCTCCGTCCCCATCCGGGTACGCGCCTCCAGAGGGCCGGTCAGCAGGGCCATGAACTGCTCGGCCGCCAGGTCGGGGTCTGTGGTGCGCAGGCGCCCGGAGAGCGCGAGCCGGGCCAGCCGGTCGGCCAGGGCCTGGTTGAGCCGATGGGGGCCGCTGTCCAGGACGAGGTCGAGAGCGTCGGGGAACGTGGTGATCTCCGAGTAGAGCAGCCGTTTCAGCGAGCATGATCGCTGGTCGGTGTGCAGCCGGAGCAGCTCGTACGCGACGCCCTCCAGCGTGGCGGGCAGGTCGTCGCCGGGCGTGGTGAGCGGGTCGAGGGCGGCCAGCCGCTCGCTCAGCACGGTCCGCGCGGCGGCCTCCAGGGCGTGCCTGAACAGGGTGGCCTTGTCGGTCATGTGGTTGTACACCGTCGGCTTGGCCACGCCCGCCTCGGCCGCGATGTCCTGTACGCCCGCCTGCGCGTAGCCCAGCCGGGCGAACACCGTGAACGCGCCCTCAAGGATCGCCTGCCGCTTGTCGATCCGCCCGCGCGTGGTGCTCATGCCGTCGATTGTACTTGCCAGTTCAACTTCATGGACGTACGAGTTGCATGCGAACGCATGGGATCACTACTTTGAACCCATGAGTTCAAATTCCTCGGTCGATGACCGGCTGGACCCACGACTGCTGGGCACGACCGCCGTGATCCTGCTCGGCGGGCTGTTGGGGATCCTCAACAGCACCATGGCGGCCGTCGCCACGGACACCCTGGCCGCGGCCTTCGACACCTCGCTCAGCACGATCGGCTGGGCCTCCACCGGCTTTCTGCTGGCTGTGACGGCCACCATTCCGTTCACCACCTGGGCCGTGGACCGGTTCGGCGGCAAGCGGCTGTGGGTGGCCGGCCTGCTGATCTTCCTGGTCGGCTCGCTCGCCGCCGGGCTCTCCTGGAACGTCGGCAGCCTGATCGCCTTCAGGGTGCTGCAGGGGTTCGGGGCGGGGCTGCTCGATCCGCTCGTCCTGATCCTGCTGGCCCGCGCCGCCGGGCCGCGCCGCGCCGGGCGGGTGATGGGGCTGATGGGGGTGGTGCTGTCCCTCGGGCCCGTCCTCGGGCCGATCGCGGGGGGCGCGATACTCGACGCCTTCGAGTGGCGGTGGATGTTCCTGATCGGCGTGCTCGTCGGCGTGGTCGCCCTCGTGCTCGCGCTGCGGGTCATCCCCGCCGACGGACCCGGCGAGGGTGGTGGGGCGCGGCTGGACGTCCTGGGGCTGGCGCTGCTCGGACCCGGCTTCGCGGTGGTGGTGCTGGCTCTGTCACAGGTGGCCGAGCAGGGCGCGTTCACCGCCTGGCAGGTGCTGCTCCCGCTGGGCGCGGGCGCGGCCGTCCTGATCGGGTACGCCGTGCACGCGCTACGCACCACGCCGGGTGGACGGCCGCCGCTGATCGACCTGCGGCTGTTCGCCAACCGCGGCTTCACGGCGAGTGTCACGATCATGGGCCTCGGCGGGATGGCGGTCTTCGCCTCCCTGTTCGCGCTGCCTCTGTACTACCAGCAGGCGCACGGGCACGGCGTGCTGGCCGCCGGGCTGCTGATGGCCCCGGTCGGGCTCGGCGGCTCGATCGCCATGCCGGTGGCCGGGCGGCTGTCGGACCGGCTCAGCCCACGCGGGCTGGCCACCGGCGGCGCCCTCGTGGCGGCTCTGAGCGGGCTGGCGCTCACCCGGATCGGCGCGGACACCCCGGAGATACTGCCGGTGCTGGCGTCACTCGGGATCGGGCTGGGCATGGGCTGCTTCAGCGCGCCGGCGATGGGCTCGCTCTACCGTGCGCTGCCGCCGGAGATGGTGGCGCAGGGCAGTTCCGTGCTCTACATGCTCAACCAGCTCGGCGCGGCACTCGGCGTCGCGCTGGTCACGCTCATCTTCCAGACCTCGGGCGACCCGATCGGCGGTGTCCACGGGGTCTACTGGTTCGCCGTCGGCATGATCGTGATCGTCCTGGTGATGATCCCGCTCCTGCCCGGCCGGCCGCGGACGCCGGTCGTACAGGATGGGCTCACGAGGACCTCGTAATCACTGAGGGCATGGACGGGAGGGGTCAGTTCACGTTGCCAGCGTTGGAGAAACGTCATGATCAAGATCCTGTGCCACGCCGTGGCGGTCCTCGTGCTGGCCGCCGCCACCTGACGACCGGCGGCCCACCGCGACCGTCACAGGAACACTCGTCCGAGCCACCCCAGGCGGCCCATGGGAAGACCTGACGCGACGGTGATACAGGGCGGCTACGTCCTCAAGGACAAGGGCCCGCTCAAATGAGGCGCTCCTCGGCGCCGGCGAAGACGAGGCCGAATTCGTAGGCCAGAACCGCCGCCTGGGTGCGGTCGCGAGCCCCGAGCTTCTCCAGGACGTGGCGGACGTGCGTCTTGACCGTCTCTACGGACACGTACAGGGTCGCCGCGATCTCCGCGTTGTTCTGCCCGAACGCGATGTGCCGCAGTACGTCCAGCTCGCGCGGAGTCAGCTCGACCGGCACGCGCGACTTCGACTTACCGGCATGTGGAGAGGCGATGCGGCGCAGCGCGTCGGGGAAGAGCACGGCGTCGCGGGAATGCACGAGCCGGATGGCATCCACCAACTCCTCCGCGGGCGCGCGCTTGAGTACATAACCGGCCGCGCCGGCGCGCAGCGCGCCCCAGACGAGCTGGTCGTTCTCGAACGTCGTGACCACGATGACCCGCGTCGCCGGGGAGCGGCGGGCGAGCTCCCGGGTGGCGGTCAGGCCGTCGAGGCGGGGCATGCGGATGTCCATCAGCACAACGTCCGCGCCACTGCCGGCCTCGACGGCCTCACGACCGTCGGCTGCCTCGCCGGCGACCTCGATGTCGTCGTAGAAGGAGAGCATCGTTGACCAACCCGAACGGATCAGTGCCTCGTCGTCGGCCAGGACGACGCGGACCACAGCGGCAGCGTCGCCTGGATGCGCCACGTGTCCTCCATCTTCTTGTGTACGAACGTGCCGCCGGCCAAGCGGGTCCGCATGCGCATGCCGGCGAGGCCGCGCCCTTCCCGGCCGGGCCGCGGGGAGGTGTCGGCCGTTTTGTTGTCCACGGTGAGAATCAGATCGTCGCCGGTGGCGACGTCGATCATGATCGAGCCCTGCCCGTGACGCAGGGCGTTGGTGAGCGCCTCCCTGGCGATCGCGAAGGCTACCCGCGAGGTGGCGGCCGGAACCCGGTCGAGGCGGCCGACGTTCGCGCGCACGTCGAGGCCGCGGATCAGCTCGCGGAGCGAGTCGAGTGTGGGTGTCTCGGCCGGGTCGCCGTCGTCGAGCACGCGGAGCAGCACGTCGAGGTCCTGCTGGGCGTTTCGGGCGGCGCTCGTCAGATGGCTGAGCGAGTCGCCGACCTCCGGCACGCGCGCGTTTCGCAGCGCCGCTTGAGCGGCCATCGCCTGCACCAGGACGACGCTGAGGGCATGACCGACCGAGTCGTGCAGTTCCATGGCCAGGCTCTGACGGCGGCCGAGTTCCTCGATGACGCGGGACGGCTCTGTACCCAGCAGCCGGCGCGCCGCCCACCGCTGGCCGAGCCCGGCCGCGACCATCGCGGCCAGTGTGGCCGCCGCGAGGAAGCACACCTCGGCCAGCTCACCTGGATCCGTGCGCCACCGCGATACGTCGCTCAACCGGACCAGCCCAGGAGACAGCAACAACACCCCCGCAGCAAGGGTGGCGCCGCCGTACAGGTGCAGGCTTGTCAGGGCCGCCAGATAAAGCCGATCGGTCCGCTCGGGTACATCGACGCCGAGCAGTTCCGACAGCGCGCCCATCTCAAGGCGCCGCATCAACGGCGCCGCGGCCAGCAGCATCGAGGCAGGCAGGCACGCGGCCCACAACGCGAACACCCGCACCGGAGTCTGCTCCGCCAGGATGACCAGGCCGAGCGCCACGGCCACCGGGGTCAGCAGCGCGGCCCCCAGCAGCTGGTAAATCCCGGCCCGCACAGCTCGGGCGAAGCGACCTTTCACGGGGACCGACGTTAGCCGACGGCCCGCCGCCCGGCCTCCCTCGTGTGGGGGATGAGCAGGCTCGGGACAGGTGTGATCCTCAATGACGCCAGCCTGTTCGCCGCCTTTGAGGAGAATCTTCATGACCGTTGGCACCCTGTGGAGCAGATCGCACGGCCGGACCTCGGCGGGGGTCCCCCGCTGGGCCGTGCTGGCCGCCTACGCCATCCCGCTGGCCGTGCTGCCCTCCAGCCTGTGGCGCATCGCCGCTTTCATCTTGAATGTGCCGCTGCTGGAGCCCGGCCCGACGCCTTCTGGGCAGGAACAGCTGACCGGGTGGTGGTACATCCTTCTGCTCAGCGTGGTGAGTGAAGGGGCGGCCCTTCTCGCTGTTGGGCTGGTCAGCGAGTGGGGTGAGGTGTGGCCGCGTTGGGTGCCGGTCCTGCGTGGCCGCCGGGTGCCGGTCATGGCCGCGGTCATTCCCGCTGGTCTTGGCGCGCTCGTGCTGCTGGTCTTCCCCTATGCGATGATCAGCATCAGTCTCGGGGTGAAGTTCAACGGCGACCCGACCGGATTGGTCACGCACGGCTGGCAGACCGTGGTCTTCCATGTCATGTACTGGCCGTTGGCCGTCTGGAGTCCGCTGCTCGCCCTGCTGACGGTGCACTACTATCGCCGCCGCACTGTCGCACCTCGCGGGCGCGCCATGGTGCCGTCCCAGTAGGCGTCTTGAATTCTCTGTGGTCGTCTGAAGGAATCAGGCAACCCGTGTCAGTTTCCGAAGTCGTCTGCACGGATGCGCGAAGTGGCCTGCACGCCCGCAGCGTGCGGCCATTTACCGAAGGATCCGTACCTCCGCGCCGGGTAGATCGGACCACCAGCGGTCATAGCGGCGGTAAATCCCCGGCTCGCGGTCGGCCAGCAGCGCCGCCAGCGCCCGCGCCTCAGCGACCAGCTCGCCCCACACCTGGCCGGGCAACGGATGGAACGCGGTGGCCTCGATCCCATCCCCGGCTGGCCGCCACACGCCGGCGACATAGCCGTCTACCAGGAGCGTCGGCAGGACATCGCCGTTGGTCCGGGTGACGAGCTTGCGATACTGCGGCGGGATGACCCGGCTGCGGTCGGCGTGGGCGAGCAGGACGTTGTCCCACATGGGCAGCAGCCGTGCCGGGGCGGGCGTGTCCTCGGCCGGGCGAGGCGCGCCTGGCAGGTCGAACAACTCCGAGCCGTCCGGCCCGGTCAGCCGCTGGAGTGTGCCCGCGAGGGCGTCTATCGCGCCGCGGGCGCGCTTGCGGGTCACCAACGCGAATTGCGCCACGTCGACAGCCGATGCCGGGCCGAACCCCTCCAGATAGCGCAGGACCAGCGTCCGCAGGGCTTGGTCGGCTTCCGCTCCGAGCGTCGGCGGGAGTCCGGCGGCGATGTAGGCCGGGCGGATGCCGAACGACCACGGCGCTCCCGTGGCCGCGTGCAGGAGCGGGGCGTAGGTCCGGAGCGCCCACCACACGCCCTTAGGTGGAACGCCGAGCCGCTCTTCGATCCATGCCTGGATCTCGTCGGCGGACCGGGGCTGATCCGCGAAGGCCAGCAGGTCGCCGACCAGCGCGTCGGCGTCGGCCGGGGTGATGCCACTGCGTGTGAAGCGCGGGTCGCCGAGCCGGGCGGCGCGCAGCGAGGGCTGCATCGCCTCATGGAGGTGGGGGTGGTCGTCGGCGTGAACGGCGTGCAGCGTGATCCGCAGGAGCGTGGCCTTGACGATCTTGCGGTCGGCGAAGGCCGCGTCCAGGTCGGCCGGGTTGAACGCGGTGATCCGGTTCCATAGTGCCAGGTACGGCGAAGCCACGTGTTGCGCCTGCAGGGCGACCACCCGGCGCACCGCCTCGGCGACATCGAGGGCCTGCCGCCCCAGAAGTAGCTGGCGGGCGAGGGTGGACCGGTTGAGTTCCCGCATGGTGAGCATGCCGTCATTCCTCCTCGGCCGGCAGGGTTGGATAGTCCGTCATGGGATACAGGCCGATGGCGAATCCGTAGGTCGTCTCACCGGAGCGAGGCATCAGGTCGAACTCCTGCACGAGGTCCTTGATCCGGTGCCAGAACTTGGTGGCCTGATCGGGCGAGATGCGGGCATGCCGGATGAACGCGTGCAGCTGGTGAGCCTGATAGGCCGCGGCGGATTCCTTGGCCGCTACCTCGAAGTCGTTGAAGTCCAACGGCAGCGGGCCGCCGCCCGGAGCCTGGCCGACGCCGACGTAGAACATCCGGGCCGTACGGCCGTAGTAGCGCTCGTCGATCGCCCGTACGCGCCGGGTCCGTACCACGTACAGCAGCCCGGCCTCGGCCAGCACGTTGACGTGGTGCGCGACCGTGCTCTTGGGCCGTTTGACCGCGGTGGCCAGCTCGGTCACGGTCGCGGCCCGCTCGTGCAGGAGGCCGAGGATCGTGGTCCGCAGCGGATCGCCGATGGCCCGGACCTGCTCCGCAGTGGTGAGCACGATCGTGTCGGCGAGCTCGTAGTCGGGAACATTGTTTGACATATACCGATCAATCTACCATCTTCGATTGTTCGGGATATTTGGTTCATAGGAGGCGACCGCATGGCGGAGATCTTGCTGTTTCATCACATTCAGGGGCAGACAACCGGGTTCCTCGCCTTCGCCGACGAGCTCCGCCAGGCCGGGCACACCGTGCACGCACCGGACCTCTTCGCCGGGCGCACCTTCGCCGGCCTGGACGACGGCCAGGCCCACGCCGGGAAGATCGGCTTCGACCAGCTTCTGGAGCAGGGCGTCCGCGCTGCCGACACCCTGCCGAACGAGATGGTGTACGCTGGCTGGTCGCTCGGTGTCATGGCGGCCCAGACGCTGGCGCAGACCCGGCCAGGGGCCTGCGGGGCGCTGCTCATCGAGGCCTGCCTGCCCGCCTCAGAGTGGCCGGAGGACTTGCCCGTGCAGATCCACGGCATGGACGCAGACCCCTTCTTCGCCGGCGAAGGCGACCTTGACGCGGCCCGCACCCTGCTCGCCTCGGCCAAGCACGGCGAGCTCTTTGTCTACCCGGGCGACCGGCACCTGTTCGCCGACGCCGGCCTGCCCTCCTATGACGCCCACGCGGCCGCGCTGCTCATGCGCCGCGCGCTCGACTTCCTCGGCCGAACCGCACCATGACGGACAGGGATAGTGCCTCAATGGCTGCTGAGTACGCCCAGAGTGACCAGTTCCCCACGCGGGCGCTTGCGCGTGACGCCGCGTCCCCCCGATGACTATCGGGCTGTTTTGGATGCCATCGAGACGCTGGGGGCGGCGACGCTCGACCGCGCCACCTCCGAAGTTGGAACAGCACCGCCCTGGTCCCGTTTTCATGCTCAAAACCAGCCCCGAAACGGCCGATTATCAGAGGAGGTCACAAGACGGGCGTCGGCGTGCCGGTCTTGCTGTTTCATAGGCGATCACCTATGAGCAGCCCGGTGTCGATGTCCGACCGAACTCCACGCTGTGAGCGGGACCCCATGACCACCACGAGGATCATGACGGCGGCACTGATGTGCACGATGCTTCTGAGTGCCTGCTCCGATGCCTCCGAGGAAGATCGACCGCCGGAGCCGGCGGTGGTGCCGACCGTGGCGGCGCAGGAGTGGCAGCAGCGCTTGACCACGCACCTGTCCCGTTTCGTGACGGGGGGCCTGTCACCGGGCGCGCGCGCCTCCAAGCCGGCCGTGTCGCGGGTCGCGGGCTGCGGTGACGACAGTCCTGCCTGGGGTGTCCTCCCGCAGGCGAAGATCGCCGTGTCCGTCGGCGGGCAGGTTCGCAAGACCCTCGACGACGCGCAGCAGTGGATGTCGAACAACGGCTTCGTCGACGTCGATGAGGACTTCGAGGAAGGCCGCGGCCACGTGGTCAGCGGCGTGCATGCGGACGGCACCCATATGCGTGCGCAACTGTCGGCCGAAACCGAAAAGCCCAACGCCGACAAGGTCGAGTCCGGCAAGAAGGATGCCGCCGTCGGCCAGACGTTCACCATCACGGCATCAGGCTCGTGCGCCTGGCCGTCCGACCGGCCTGGCGGCCCGCCGCCCACCGGCCGGCTTCCTTCGCTGGCCGCGCCGGCGGGGCCCACGACGGCCACGGACAAGACATCGGCCTGCAGGTCACCGCGCATCGCTGTCTACAACGCCGAAGCCCGGCCGTACGCCGGTCGGGGACCTCATTTGATGGCGCTGGCCTCCTACACCGATGAGAACCCCCTCGTGTACGCCGAGTTCGGCCTGGATGACCGCTGGAAACCGCGCGGCGAGGACTTTGAGCGTGCCGAGGAGGAAGTCCAGTTGCTCATCTGTGTACGCGTGGAGACGACGCGAGACTCCGGCCGGAACGTCACCTGTTCCTACTCGTCCATCAGCGGAATTGAGTTCGGCTTCCCGCACACCTTCGACGTCTTCGAGAGCGTCTACCGCGTGGTGGTGCGGGAAGCGCTCAGCGGCAGGGTGGTCAGGCGGTTCACCGTGCCGGGAACGCAGGCGAACAAGGACAGCTGTCCCTTAGAGATGGTGAAACCCACTCGGAATCTGGCGCGCGGCATTGACGGCAAGGCGTTCGAGCGCAAGCTTCGTCCCTTGTTCGATGACTCCCGCAGTACCCGGTAGCACGAGATACCAGGACCAGTTCGCGTTCGAACTTGCGGCGCCGCTCGGTCGGGCCCGTGTAGGAGGCCAGCAGCAGGGTGCGCTAGGTGATGGCCTCCTCGCCGGACTCGATCGCCGCGACGGCGGCCTCGGTGAGCAGCGCGGCCAACTCCCCGATGGTGGCGCTCCGTTGGAGCCGGCGGAGCGCGCACAGTCGGCCGACCTGGTCCTCGCTGTGGTTGACCGCGCCGAGCATGGTCGGCCGGGCGCGGGCCGCTAGTGCCGGGCGGCCGGATCGTGGCCACTTTGGTCACCGGCCACTTTGGTCACCTTGGAAGCGCGACTTAGGTCGCTGCCGGACCGTCCCGGTGTCCGGCTACGCTCTGCGGCTAGGTTCGTGGCCACCGCGCAGGACCTGCGGCCCAGCCTGCTCCGGTCGCGCCGCGACCGTGCCGCCGCCGGGAACAGCTTCGGCCTGCTGCGAGTGAGCGGTATCGATGGCGCAGCGCGCGATGAGTTTTGCGGGAACCGGCGGTCTGAGTGTGTGCGCGGCCAACCACTGAGCACGAGCTGATCGAGTGGTGGCCGCTGATCGGAGCTCAGGCAAGCGCCCGCCAGGGACGTTGGCCCGTGCTGGGACCGTCCCGGCGCGGGAAGAAACGCATGGAGGAACTGAAATGCGGAAGTTGATTCTGGGTTTTTACGTCTCGCTCGACGGCAAGAGCGCTGACGGGGACAACGGAATTCGGGACGTCATGATGAGCATCGACGACCCGAAACAGGAGGAGTACTTCGTCAGCCGGCTGTGGGAGTCCGGGGCCTTCCTCATGGGCCGCAACACCTACGAGATCATGGCCGGCTACTGGCCCACCTCCGACCACCCCTCTGCCGAGGCCATGAACGCGATCCCCAAGGTCGTGTTCTCCCGCACCCTGACTTCGGCCGAGGGCTGGCCCGAGACCCGGATCGCCGGCGGGGACACCGCGGAGGAGATCGCCAAGCTCAAGGCCGAGCCCGGCAAGGACCTCGTCGCCGCCGGCGGCACCGCGTTCATGCACTCCCTGATCAAGCTCGGCGTGGTCGACGAATACCGGCTGTGGGTGCTGCCCGCCGTCACCGGCAAGGGCGCGCCGCTGTTCCCCGAGCTGGATCAGGCGGTGAACCTGCGCTTGGTGAAAAGCACGGCCTTCCCATCCGGCGTCCTCGAACTGGTGTACGCGCCAGCCGACAAGTAGGACCCGGCAAGCGACACACCGTCACAGTGACACCGGGGGCCGGTGCCTGTCCGTCCCCGGTGCCGTTCAGTTCTGTGGTTGGATCCCCGCGTGAATATGATTCGAGCGTTTTCGCCGGAGCAGTATGAGGGTGCCCTGGACGCCTGGCAGTGGGCCGATATCGGAGACAAGGTGCCGCTTTTCGCGTCTCCGTTCGGGGACGTCTTCCTCCGCTCCGGCGACGGCTGCTGGTTCCTCAGCATCGTGCACGGCACGCTGACCCGGTGCTGGGACGGCGTCGAGGCGCTGCGAGCGGAGCTGGACACGCCGGAGGGCCAGGAGCGGTATCTGATGGCCGGGCTGGTCCAGGAAGCCGAACGGGCCGGGATCGTCCCCGACGCCGAACAGGTCTACGACTTCAAGCACCCGCCGGTCGCCGGTGGTCGGGTCGCGGTCGACAACATCCACGCCATCGACTTCGTGGTCAGCGTCAACATCGCCGGCCAGATCCACGGGCAGGTGAAGGACCTACCGGAAGGGGCCGAGATCGTCATCTCCACGGACGTGGAGGCGATCGGCTGGGCGGCGATCGAGACGGCGTTGCACGATCTGTACGGCGACACCGAACCGGTGGGCACCTTCGCGCCTGACGTGCCGTACTCGGACGGCGGTCCCGACCCCTTGGACGCGATCCGGATCTACGCTCGGGACGAGCCGCGACCGCACTGGCACCTCGTGAGCTTCGGGATGTCCGAGCTCTACGAGAAGGTGACCGACGACCCGGAGGAGTCGGGCTGGGGGATCGAGTTCAGTATCCGGGTGGCCCGTGGCCCACAGGACGAAGCGCCGCCGAAGTGGCCGGCCGTGCTGTTGCAGCAGCTGGCCAGGTACGTCTTCGCGGAGCGGCCGTTCGCGCCCGGCCACACGATCCACGTGGCCCGGGGGACGTTCAACGACCGGCCGGACCAGGAGGCGGACAATCCCACCGAACTCGCGGCGCTCGCGTTCGCCGTCGACCCGCAGTTGGCCGTGCTGGACACCCCGCACGGCCGTGTGACGTTCCTGCAGGTCGTTGCGCTGACCGAGGCGGAGTATGTGGCGGCCAAGGGCGGCAACGCGGGCGCTGTGCTGGAACGGGTCGAGCGCGACGTACCGTTGCACATCGTGGACCGGGACAGGCACTAACGATCTTTGCGCGGTGCCGTCACGGCCTAGCCCGGGAGTAAACGGACTTCGGCGCTGGGCAACTGCTTGGTCCACCAGTGGCCGTAGCGGCGATAGACGGTGGTCCCGCGATCAGCCAGGAACGCCGCCAGCGCCTCGGCCTCCGTCGCGAGCCCCTTCCACGCCTCGTCGTCCAGGTGGTGGAACGCCGTCGCTTCGATGCCACCCTCGACCGGGCGCCACACACCGGCGACGAAGCCGTCGACGAGCAGGGTCGGCAGGACGTCGCCGTTGCGCCGGATGACGATCGTGCGGTATTCGGGCGGAATGACGCGGCTGCGGTCGGAGTAGGCGAGCAGGACGCTGTCCCACATGGGCAGCAGGCGGGGTGGGGCGACGGTGTCCTCCGCCGGGAGCGGCGCGCCGGGCACATCGAACAGTGCCGCTCCATCCGGCCCTTCCAACTCCTCGATCTGGCCGGCCAGAGCCTGCACAGCCAACCGCAGCACCGACCGCTTGAGCAGGGTGAACTGCGCCATGTCCGGCACCGAGGCGGGGCCGAACGCCTGTAGGTAACGCAGAACCAGGCGCTGTACGGACTCGTCCTCAGATTCCGGACCTGATGTGGTGCCTGCGTCGAGGAACGACGACCTTGCGCCGAACGACCACGGCCCACCGGTCGGCGCGTGGTGCAGAGCCGCGAACGTCCGCAGCGCCCACCACGCACCCCGCTTGGGCTCCCCGTACCTGCCCTTGAGGAAGTCCTCGATCTCGGCGCTGGTACGCGGACTGGCCACGAACTCCGCGAGATGGGGGAGCAGGGCGTCGGCGTCGGCGATGGACAGTCCGCTCGATGTGAAGCGGGAGTCGCCCAGCCGCGCTGCCCGTAACGTGCGCCGCATCGCGGTGTGGAAGTACGGGTAGTCCTCGGCGTGCACCGCGTGCAGCGTGATGCGCAGCAGCGTGGCCTTGACCACCTCGCGGTCGGCGAACGCGACGTCCAGCTCTTTCGCCTCGAAGTCGATGAGCCGGTTCCACAGGGCGACATACGGAGACGGGGCCTCCTGCGCCTGCAGGGCGACGAGCCGTCGGACGGCGTCGGCCACGGTCAGCGATTCGCGCCGTAGCAGCAGCTGCCGGGCGAGCGCGGCCCGGTTGAGCTGTCGGGCGGTGAGTCTCATCTCCCCGTTCCTTGTCTTCGACGGCGGGCGGTCGTCAGCGCCTGTCGTCATCCAGCGACGGGGAGCGTGATGTGGATGATTTTAGGGCAGAAGGGCGAAGTCACCGGACTTGAGGCCGGCGATGAATGCCCGCCACTCGGCGGGGGCGAAGATCAGCTTGGGGCCTTCCGGGTCCTTGCTGTCCCGAACAGCGACCACCCCGGGAAGGTTGACGGCGACCTCGACACACTGGCCGCCGTTGTCTGAAGAGCGCGACGACTTCCGCCATACGGCGGCACTCAGGTCCATGCCCGCCTCGCTTCCTCGATCATCTTGAGGGATACGCGCTCAGGATAAGCCCACATCCGTATCGCCTCATAGCGCTGCCAGATCGAGCGCACGACGTCATGGTCTGGCGTGATATGCGCCTGCGTCGGTGAGTCTGAACTGACGACATCAGGTTGGCCGTTCGGAAGCTCGGCGATCATAAAGGCCCCTGCCAGGCCGGCTACGCATTCCGGATCGACGACCTGGATGAAGACATCAGGTCCCTGAACCAGCTCCAGCAGATGGCCGAGTTGCTCGCGCATGAGCTCAGGGCCGCCGATCCTGCGGCGCAATACGCCCGCATCGACGAGCACCAGGAGCATGGGCGGTTTCTTCCGATCAAGGATGTGTTGCCGCCGCATGCGGGCTTCGACGCGCTCGTCCACCCCTTCAGGTGTGATCTGCGGCGCCTGGCTGAAGATGTGCCGGGCGTATGCCTCGGTCTGTAGGAGCCCCGGGACGAGAAGGGGATCCCAAGAACGCAGGATGAGGAGGGTGGGCTCGATCTCCTCAACCCAGTCCCGGAACCAGATCGGGCTGCCCGGCTGGGCGGTGATGCTCTGGTAGAGGCGGGTGAAGGAGACGCCCTCGGCCATGCCGAAGAGCTGGTCCAGCCGTTCGGCGTCGGACCGCGACGGTGTACGGGTGGCCTTCTCCAGCCTGCTCACCTGGGTCTGCGTGCACCCCAGCCGGGACGCCACGGCGGCCTGTGACAGCTCGGCGGCCTCCCGTAGCCGCCGCATCTCGGCGGCGAATCGCACGCGAGGGGACCCCGGGTCGAGAGACGGCACAACGTGCATCACATTTCCCCTCTAATCAGAGAAAAACGGAAACTCTCTTCGGGTGGCTACACCATTTAAACCACGCCTGACCAGTGGCTGTCATTATGCGTGCTGCCTTGGCTTGGTGACTCGGCCGCCGACTCGACGCCAAGAAGGCACGCTAAAGCACAGCCTCTCTTTTCTGGCAGCAGATAAAGAAGGTTACCCATGACTTTCTACGGCCGGGAGAGAAATGACGGCGCGCGAACAGTACGAGAGATTCGATCATCTGGCCCGGCTGGGCTGGGAGCTGCACTGTCTGGGCATCCGCGTCTCCCTGGTCGTTCCTGTGACCGGCCGGCCGGTTCTGGAGATGCTCTTGGGGAACGGCACCACGGTCCACATCACCGCCATTCGCCGTTACTGCGAATGGGTTTTCACCTGGCGTCCATGGTGGGCGCGGCTGTGGCGGCGCGACAAATGGGTGGTGGCGCAGGCGGACAATGCCGCCGCCATCATCGTGGCGGAGGTGGACGTATGAGAGGGCCGCTCCGCCATTACGACGCCTCGCCCAAGGCGCCATTCACGAAGGCGCCGCACGCCACCTGGCGCAGGAAATTCCCGGCGACGGCGATATCCGTTCCCGAGGCCCGTGACTGGGCGGGCTCCCTGCTGTCCGTCGGCGTCCCGTCCCCGTTCCTCGACGATGTGCTCCTGTTGCTGAGCGAGGTTGTCACCAACGCCATCACCCACTCCGACTCCGCCCACACCCTCGGCGGCCAGGTGGCGGTCCAGATCACCCGTATAGGCGCGACCGTGCGGGTGGAGGTGGCCGACGCCGGCTCCTTCACCACCACGCCCGCCGTACGCGCGCCGACCCTGGACGACGACGGAGGCCGGGGCCTGTGGCTGGTGGATCTGCTGGCCGAGGAATGGGGGTTCCACCGCGACGAGACCGGCGGATCGGTCTGGTTCCGGCTGACCGAGCGCGATTGACCATGTCATATGTCCCGGTGCGCTGCACCAAGGACCTGGTCCAGGGTCCGTCAAGCGTGCGATCCGCGAGCAGTCTGGCTGCCGGCGGGCACTTCGGGCGGCGGGTATGGGCCGCTGTCCCGGCGGTACGGCTCGGTGGTGGATCACCTGTAAGGCGTGGAGGTCGTGGTGGTCGACCTGCGACGTAGGTGGCAGATCTTGCCGTCTTCCGAGTGTTTCCGCAGCTCAAGCCGGTGATTCGGGCCGGATGGGGTGGCGCAACCTCCCCGTTATCCCATTTTTCCTACTCGTTGAGTAGGTTTAGCGGCATGAAGCGGGTGGTGCTCGATGATCGGCGGTGCCGGGCGGATCGTGCCCGGCAGGTGGCCGACCTCTTGAGAAGACAGATCATCCACGGCAGCTTCCCTCATGGGCAGCTGCCGCTGGAGGCGGTGCTCGCCCGTGAGTTCGACATCTCGCGCAACACCGTCCGGGAGGCGCTCGACCTGCTGCGCGAGGAGGGTCTGGTCGAGCGGAGCCCGGGCGTGGGCACCACCGTGGTGGCCGAGAAGTACCCGCATGGGCTGCATCGCCTGCTCGGTCTGGCCGAGACCCTGCACGAGCACGGGCGGGTGACCAACCAGGTCCGCACGATGACTCTCATAGAGCCGCCCGCCCCGGTCAGCCACCGGCTCGGGCTCGCACCCGGTGAGCAGGTCGTCTACCTGGAACGGCTGCGCAACCTGAACGGCCTGCCCCTCTCGCTCGACCTCACCTATCTCGTACGTGACGTCGGCGAGCCGCTATTCGACGCGGACCTGGCGAACAACGACATCTTCGTGCTGCTCGAACAGATCGCCGGGCAGCCGCTCGGCATGGCGGAGCTCACGCTCGAAGCCGTCAACGCCGACCCGCACACCGCCGCCGCGCTCGGCACGCCACGCGGAGCCGCGCTGCTGATGGTCGAGCGGCTCACCCACCTGGCCGACAGCAGGCCGGTGGACCTGGAGTTCATCCGTTTCAGAGGCGACCGGCTGACGATGCGCGGCCATCTGCGGCGCACCGAGGACCGCCGAAAAGAAGACAAGGAGCAGGCATGGCCCTGATCACCCAGCGCGTCGAGGTCCCGGTGACGATCGACGAATCCCTGTGCATCGACGGCTGCACGCTGTGCGTCGAGGCGTGCCCGCTCGACTCCCTGGCGATCAGCGACGCGACCGGCAAGGCGTACATGCACGTCGACGAGTGCTGGTACTGCGGCCCCTGCGCGGCCAGGTGCCCCGTGGACGCGGTCACCATCAACATGCCTTACCTGCTGAGATGAAGGAGAGCGCTGTGCGCAAGGCCCTGATGGCGGTGCTCCTGCTGGCCGCCACCGCCTGCTCGGTCTCCGGCGCCACGGGCGGCGAGGGGAAGACGAAGCTCGTCGTCGGCTACCAGTCCAAGACCATCAACACCGTGACGGCCGGCACCCTGCTGCGCTCGCTCGGCTACCTCGAGAAGCGGCTCGGCGGCAAGTACACCGTCGAGTGGCAGGGCTACGACACCGGCGCCCCCATCACCGCCAAGATGGTCGCCGGGAAGATCGACATCGGCTCGATGGGTGACTATCCGCTGCTGATCAACGCCTCTCGCACCCAGTCGATCCCGGCGGCCCGTACCGAGTTGATCTCCATCACCGGCTACAACGCGCGCGGCGGGCTGAACATGGTCATCGTCCCGCCCGCGTCGAAGGCGCGGACCCTGGCCGACCTCAAGGGCGCCAAGATCTCGGCCAGCTTCGGCTCGGCCGGGCACGGCACGCTGATCCAGGCGCTGGAGAAGGCGGGGATCACCGACGTCGAGACGGTCAATCACCAGCCCGCCGTCGGCGCGGCCCAGCTCGAGTCGGGCGGGGTGCAGGCGTACGCCCAGTTCGTGGCCTGGCCGGGACTGCTGGCCTTTCAGAACAAGGGCCGGCTGGTCTACGACGGCTCGGCTCTGGACGTGCCGACCTTTCACGGCGTGGTGGTACGCCAGGCGTACGCCAAGGACCACCCGGAGATCGTGGACGCCTTCCTCAAGGCGCAGATCGACGCCACCCGCTACCTGCACGAGCACCCTCTGCAGGCCGCGGAGTCGGTGGCCCGCGCCACGGGCCTGCCGCCCGAGGTCGTCTACCTGTACAACGGCCGCGGCGGCATCGCCACCTTCGACGTCACGCTGAAGCAGTCCCTTCAGGCGGCACATGAGCATGACGTGACCTACCTCAAGCGGATCAGCGCCGACTTCGCCGGGGTGAACGTGGCCTCCTTCGTCAACGACGCCTACCTCCGCAAGGCGTACGGGCCGGCGTACGACGCCGACCGGGCCTCGACCGTGAACCCCGCCCCGATCACGGGGAACGACACCGTCTGCGGCGTGGCCGTCGACGATCCCAAGACCGCCTCGGAGCTGTGGCTGAGCGGGCAGAGCGAGACCCTGGCCGCCGCCACGCCGACCTGCCTGCTCCGGCAGGTGGCCGCCGCGAAGCAGCCGGTACGGGCGGCCTACGTGCCTGACACCGTCACCGGGACCAGGTGGTTCGCCGACAAGTCCGTCTGGCTCCGGGATCCGGCCGCCGCCGCGAGCGCCAGGTTCCTGCCCTTCACCACCGAGGAGGGGGCCGCCACCTACCGCGAGGAGCATCCGAAGACCGAGCCCGTCGCCTATGAAGCCGCGTTGAAGGCGGCCACAGCGGGAGGTGACGCCCGATGACCACGGAGACGAAAGCCGGCCCGTCTTGGGCGGCCGTACCCGCGTCCGTGGCCGCGCCGTCCGTGCGGGGCCGGGCTCAGAGAAGTGCGGGGAAGGGGCGTCGATGGGCGATCAGGGCGGCCTCGCTCCTGGCCGTGGCCGCCCTGTGGCAGCTCCTCACGGTCACCGACGCGCGTCTTTGGCTCAGGTTCGACCGGCTGCCCACGCTCGATGAGATCGCCGCGCGGTTCGCCACGCGGCTCTCCACCTCCGTGTACTACCTCGACCTGCTGCAGAGCCTGATCAGGATCCTGTCCGGATTCGGCCTGGCCGCGGTCGCCGGGATCACCGTGGGCCTGCTGGTCGCCAGATCCCGCGGGACGGGGGACGCACTGCTGCCGCTGCTCGAAGCCGTCCGCCCCATTCCCGCGATCGCGCTGGTGCCGGTGGCGATCCTGCTGTTCCCCACCGATGAGCAGGGCATCGTGTTCATCACGTGCACCGCCGCCTTCTTCCCGGTCATGGTGAGCACCCGGCACGCCGTGCGGGCGCTGCCCACGCTCTGGGAGGACGCGGTCAGGACGCTCGGCGGCGGCCGGCGCCACGTGCTCTGGAACGTGGTGCTGCCCGGCATCCTGCCCGGAGTGTTCGGCGGGCTCTCCGTCGGCATGGGCGTGGCCTGGATCTGCGTCATCTCAGCGGAGATGATCTCCGGCGAGTTCGGGGTCGGTTACCGGACCTGGATGTCGTACACGATCGTCGACTACCCGGCCGTCTTCGTCGGCATGATCACCATCGGCCTGCTCGGCTGGCTCACCTCGGCCGCCGTCGAGCTGGCCGGGCGACGGATGACACGCTGGCTGCCGCGGGCGGAAGGGAGCAAGTCGTGACTCTCGGCCTCACTTTGGAGTCCCTGTCGCTGGGGTACGCCCGGGACCCGGTCCTGAGCGAGCTCGACCTGGCGGTCCGCCCCGGCGAGGTGCTGGTCGTCGTCGGCACGTCGGGCTCGGGCAAGTCCACGCTGCTGCGCGCGCTGGCCGGGCTGCTGCGGCCGTACGGAGGAAGGATCGTCGCGGACGGAGAGGAGATCGCGGCCACCTCGCCGGACCGCGCGATGATCTTCCAGGACGACGCGCTGCTGCCGTGGCGGACCGTCCTGGGCAATGTGGAGCTGCCGCTGCGCATCCGCAAGCTGCCCAGGCGCGAGCGCCGGGCCGCCGCGCGGGAGTGGATCGCCCGCGTCGGCCTGGCCGGGCACGAGGACCGGCTGCCGCGCGAGCTGTCGGGCGGCATGCGGCAGCGCGTGCAGCTCGCTCGCGCCCTCGCGGGAGCGCCCCGCGCGGTGCTGATGGACGAGCCGTTCGGCGCGCTAGACGCCCAGACCCGCGCCGAGATGCAGGCGCTCCTGCTCGACGTGCTCGAAGACACCAGGGCGACGGTCATCTTCGTCACCCACGACGTGGACGAGGCGCTCCTGCTCGCCGATCGCGTGGTGGTGCTCGGCCGTGGCGGAGTCCGCGCGGTGACCGAGGTGCCAGGGCCCCGTGACCCCGGCGCCGACAGAGCCGGGCTGCGCGCCCAGATCCTCAAGGAGTTGTGATGGACATCCCCTCGATCGAGGACGGCCTGCGCCTGGAGTGCGACGTGCTCGTCGTCGGCGGAGGCACCGCGGGCACGATGGCCGCGATCACCGCCGCCGAACAGGGCGCGCGGGTGCTGTTGCTGGAGAAGGCCCATGTACGGCACAGCGGCGCGCTCGCCATGGGCATGGACGGCGTCAACAATGCCGTCATCCCCGGCAAGGCCACCCCCGAGGACTACGTCGCCGAGATCACCCGGGCCAACGACGGCGTCGTCAACCAGAAGACGATCTACCAGACCGCGACCAGGGGCCACGACATGGTCCGCCGCCTGGAAAGCTACGGGGTGAAGTTCGAGAAGGACGAGCACGGCGAGTACGCGGTCCGCAGGGTCCACCGCTCGGGCAGCTACGTGCTCCCCATGCCGGAGGGCAAGGACGTCAAGAAGGTCCTCTACCGGGTGCTGCGGCGACGCGACATCCGGGAGAGGCTCCGCGTCGAGAACCGCGTCATGCCGGTCAGGGTGCTCACCTCGGAGGGCCGGGCGGTCGGCGTGGCCGGGTTCGACACGCGTTCCGGGCGTTTCGTCACGGTGAGCGCCGGAGCCGTGATCCTCGCCACCGGCGCCTGCGGCCGGCTCGGCCTGCCCGCCAGCGGCTACCTGTACGGCACGTACGAGAACCCCACCAACGCGGGCGACGGCTACGCCATGGCCTACCACGCCGGGGCCGAGCTCAGCGGCATCGAGTGCTTCCAGATCAACCCGTTGATCAAGGATTACAACGGGCCGGCCTGCGCCTACGTGGCCAACCCGTTCGGCGGCTACCAGGTCAACAACAAGGGTGAGCGGTTCGTCGACTCCGACTACTGGTCGGGCCAGATGATGTCCGAGGTGTCCGCCGAGATCGCCTCCGCCCGGGGGCCGATCTACCTCAAGCTCTCCCATCTGCCCGACGAGACGGTCACGGAGATCGAGGCCATCCTGCACACCACCGAACGCCCCACCCGTGGCACGTTCCACGCCGGGCGCGGGCACGACTACCGCGACCACGACGTGGAGATGCACATCTCGGAGATCGGCCTGTGCGGCGGGCACTCGGCGTCGGGCGTGTGGGTGGACGAGCACGGCGCGACCACGGTGCCCGGCCTGTACGCGGCCGGCGACCTGGCCTGCGTGCCGCACAACTACATGATCGGCGCCTTCGTCTTCGGCGACCTGGCCGGCGCCCACGCGGCCGAGCACCACCGACGCGGCGCGGCGCTGCCGGAGGACCAGATCGCCGCCGCGCACGAGCTGGTCTACCGGCCCCTGCGCAACCCGGACGGGCCGCCGCAGCAGCAGGTGGAGTACAAACTGCGCCGCTTCGTCAACGACTACGTCGCCCCGCCCAAGACCGGCGCCAAGCTCGAGATCGCGCTGGAGTCCTTCGAGCGGATGCGCGACGAGATCGCCTCGATGGGCGCGCGCACCCCGCACGAGCTCATGCGCTGCGCCGAGGTCGACTTCATCCGCGACTGCGCCGAGATGGCGGCCCGTGCCTCGCTCACCCGTACCGAGAGCCGGTGGGGCCTCTACCACGAGCGCGCCGACCAGCCCGGACGCGACGACGAGGGGTGGCTGTTCCACCTGAATCTCCGCCGGCGCGACGGGGCCATGGAGTTCGTCAAGCGCCCCGTGGAGCCGTACCTGGTGCCGGTCGAGGAGTTCTCGCCGGTCGCCGCCGAGCCGGTGGTGCTGCGCGCCCGGACCGCGACCGCGGTGCGCCGCCACGAGGTGCGCCGGGAGGCCCGCGCCGCGGTCGGCCGCTCGCCGCGCATCCTTGAGCTGCACCGCCTCGCCGAGGAACAGCCGTCGGTGGCGCAGCTCGCCCCCTACCTCGCCGATGCCGACCCGAAGGTACGCCGGGCCGCCATCGCCACACTCACCGAGACGGTGCCTGAGGGGACGGGCCTGGCCCTGGCCGGCGCCCTCGCCGACGAGCACGGCACCGTACGCCGGGCGGCGGCCACCGGCCTCAAGGAGCTGGTCGAGGTGCTGCCGGCCACGCCCGAACTCGGCGCGGCAGTGACCGGATGCCTGTCCGGTGGGGACGCCATGGTCCGGGCCACCGGGCTGGACGTGCTGCGCTCGATGCGGCTCGGCGACACCGGGACGTTCCAGACGGCGCTGGCCGACCCGGACCACCGGGTACGGATCGCGGCGATCCGCGGCCTGGTCTCCCTCGACGAGGCCGGCCCGGTGGCCACCGCCGCGACGGACCCCTCCAGGGAGGTACGCGTCTGGGCGGCCAAGGGGCTGGGCCTCATCGGCAAGCCGTCAGCCGCGCTGGCGGCTCTCGCGGGCGACGCCGACCCGCTGGTCAGGGCCGCCGCCCTGGAGTCATCGGGCGAGGTGGGGACGCCGCTGGAGGCCGAGGCCGTCCGGGGGCTGGACGATCAGGACTGGCAGGTGCGGGTGGGGGCGGCGCGCTGCCTGGCCGCGGCGGACCCGGCCACGGCGATGCAGCCGCTCGTCGCAGCGCTGGCGGACCCCAACCTGGACGTGCGCAAGGCCGCCGTGCTCGCGCTCACGCCGTGGGCCGCCGCCACGGAGGTGGCGGACGCCTTGCGGGCCGCGCTGGCGGACTCCGACGCCGACGTCCGCTCCTACGCCAGGAAGGCCCTGGCCGGCTGAACGCCTCGTGATGTCGATGACCGCTCCTCTCCCGGCGTGGAACGGCACGGAACGCCTCACATGACGGCGGCATGCATCAGCTGGCCTGGGTCATGATCGGCGCTGCGGTCCTGTACCTGCTGATCACGGTCGTCGACCGCAGCTTGGGCCGACTCGCCGTTTGAGCTCTTCGATGAGAAGACGATCGCGTATGAATCACAGACTTTTAAGCATTGGTCATCTCAGATCCTCCTCCTACGGTTGACCATCAGTAGAACCACTGATGGGAGGCCCAGGATGCCGCATCGAATTTTGGTCACCGGGGCGACCGGCACGGTCGGTCGTCAGGTGATGGCGCAACTGCTGGAAACCGGGGTCGAGGTTCGAGCGCTGACCCGGGAACCGGCCGATCTGCCACCGACCGTCGAGGGCGTGCGCGGTGACCTGTCGGTCCCTGATTCTCTGCATGCCGCTTTCAAGGGGGTCGAGGCGGTGTTCCTGGTCTGGCCGTTCGCCTCGGCCGAGGGGCTGGAGATGGTGCTCAAGCTGATGGCCGAGACCCACAGGGTGGT
This sequence comes from Nonomuraea sp. NPDC050680, assembly GCF_040654555.1. Classification (NCBI taxonomy): domain Bacteria; kingdom Bacillati; phylum Actinomycetota; class Actinomycetes; order Streptosporangiales; family Streptosporangiaceae; genus Nonomuraea; species Nonomuraea sp. NPDC050680. The sequence continues at coordinate 183,339 of NZ_JBFAIF010000002.1, forward strand.
GTACCTGTCGTCGGCGGCCGTGCGTGACCATGAGCGGCAGGCCGAGCAGCTGATCGAACGTTCTGGGCCGCGATGGACGATCCTGCGCCCGCACGCCTTCGCGGCCAACGCCCTGCGCTGGGCCGAGCAGATCCGCGGCGGGGGAGTGGTGCGTGAGCCGTATGGTCAGGCCGCGATGTCCCTCGTGCACGAGCGGGACATCGCCGCGGTCGCGGTGCGGGCACTGACCCAGGACCGGCATGCCGGCGCCGTGTACGAGCTGACCGGACCGCGGTCCCTGACCCAGGCCGAGCAGGTACGCGTCATCGGCGAGGTGATCGGCCACCCGGTGCGCTGGGAGGAGACCTCGCCGCAGGACGCCCGGCGGCAGATGCTGGCCCGCGGCTGGCCGGCCGCGGCGGTGGACGGCATCCTGCGGGCCCAGGCCGAGATGACGCTCGGCCCGGCGCCGGTCACCGCCACCGTGGAGGAGGTGACCGGCGCCGCGGCGCGCACGTTCCGCTCGTGGGTGGCCGAACACGCGCACGCCTTCGAGGCCGCCGGTTTCCCGCCGGATCAGCCTGCTGGGCTGGGGCTTCCTACACCTTGAGCCGAGATCATTGACGGGGTTTGTAATGATCCTTATGGTTTGCCCGGGTTGATCATCTCTCCCCACCGGACCTCCCGTCGAAGAGCTTGGCCTTCTCCTGCCTCCCTGCGGCGCCTCGACCGGCCTGATAGGGCTTCTCCGTAAAGCCCGTTTCGGAGACGGGCTACTGAATAAACTGGCTCAAGTGGGTCATTTATCACCAAAGCGGTGGACACTGGAGTTCGGGGAAACTACCTTCCTCGCTCGAGGACATTTCTCCGCTATAGCCCCAAATGTCCCAGCATCATCTGAAGGGGGGACTGCATGGAGATCACGATTGCCGAGGTAGAGGCAGTAGAGCTCACGTGCGGTAACAGCAACAGCTGATACTCATCGCGGGATTGGTGGCCACCCGGATCGCCGATCCCGCGCCTTTTCTGACGTGGAGCGGATAATTGTCGCGCGTTCTGGTCAACCCGGCGTTTCCCCTGTTCATTGAGGACCGCCGCGAACTAGTCCGGCTGGGCGACCTGCCGGGCACGGGAAAGGTGCTCAAGTCCGCCTCTCCGGCTCTACGCGAGCTGGTACGGCGGTGCGCCTCCACCGCGCTGCCCCGCGAGGAGCTGGTCAGCCTCACGGCAGGGATCGGCGGCGTCACGGCGGCCGAGGTGGACCAGGCCATCACCGCTCTGCTCGGGGCCCGGATCCTGGTCGAGGAGCAGGACGTCGAGCTGCTGACGCGCCACGGGCCCACGTCGCGGCAGGCCCTGTTCTTCTCGATGTTCCAGCCCGCGTCGCGGGCCGCCGAGATGGCCGGGGACCTCGCCGGGCGTACGGTGGCGGTCCTCGGCGTCGGCGGGATCGGCGGGTTCGTCGCCCTGCAACTGGCGACCGCCGGGGTGGGGCGGCTGCGGCTCGTCGACCAGGACGACGTCGAGGAGTCCAACCTCCACCGCCAATACCTCTACTCGGCGGAGGACGTCGGGAGCCCGAAGGTGGACTCGGCCGCCCGCCGGCTCGCCGAGCACAACCCGGCGGTCAAGGTGGAGAGGCACCACCGCACGCTGACCGGCGCCGGGGACGTCGCGGACCTGGTCGCGGGCGCGGACCTGGTCATCGCCACGGCCGACAGCCCGCAGCCGCAGATCCGCCAATGGATGAACGCCGGTTGCGTGGCCGCCGGTGTGCCGCTCCTGCCGGGCGGGTTCAGCCAGCACCTGGGCATCGCGGGACCGCTGGTCGTGCCGGGCGGCTCGGCCTGCCTGGCCTGCCTGGACGAGGAGCTCCGGGGCCGTAATGGCGGGTGGGAGCTGCCCGCCATACTGAACCAGGGGCGGAGCATTCCGGCGTTCGGCCCGCTCTGCGCGATCGTGGCCGGGTTCGTCGCCGCCGAGGCGGTCCGCTACCTCACCGGCGTGGTCCCGCCGGCCCTGCTCGGCCGGGTGGTCCACTTCGACCTCCTGACGATGGCGACGGCGGAGCAGCCCGTCACCCGGCTCGACACCTGCCAGGTCTGCGGGGATCCCGCCTGACGGGCGGGGCTGCGAAACCTCCTGCACCTGCCAGGTTCGCGGGGCGAGCGGGGCTGCGAAACCTCCTGCACCGGCTACGTGACGTGGCGGCGCGCGCTTGAGAGGCTTCCCCCATGCGCGTGATCCCGACCATCGACGACATGGCCGCGTTACTGCGGGAGCTGTGCGACCGGTTCCCCGCGACCTGCCGCAGACGCCTCATCGGCGCCTCCCGGCGGGGCGAGCCGCTGGAACTGGTCTCGATCGGGGACGGGCGCCAGAACGCCCTGGTGTTCGGCGGCCCCCACGCCAACGAGCCCGCCGGCTTCCTGACCGTGCTCCGCCTGGCCTCCGTGCTGTGCGAGAACCCGGCCGAGCGGCGGGGGTTCACCTGGCACTTCATCGCGTGCGTCGATCCCGACGGCGCCCGGCTGAACGAGGGCTGGTACGCCGGCCCGTACACGATCAGCCACTACCACCGTCACTTCTACCGGCCGTCCATGAGCGACCAGCCCGAATGGACCTTCCCCATCCACGCCGGGCGCAAGCGGTTCGACCGGCCGCTGCCGGAGACCCTGGCGTTGATGCGGGTCATCGACGAGCTGCGGCCCGCGTTCATGCTGTCGCTGCACAACGCCGACTTCGGCGGCGCGTACTTCCAGATCACCCGCGACATACCCGGCCTGGCCGCCGAGCTGGCCTCGATCGCCGCGGGGCAGGGCGTCCCGCTGGACCTGGGGCCCATCGACACCGTCGGCTACCAGGTCGCGGGGCCCGGCGTCACGCTGCTGCCGCCGGCCGAGCACATCGACTTCGTGGAGACGGGCGGCGACGCGCGCACACCTCGTACGTACGGGGCGTCGAGCTGGCACTACGCCGACCGCTACGGCACGTTCACGCTGATCGCCGAGGTGCCCCTGTGGACCACTCCGGGGTGCGACGACCCCTCGGACGCCGGGCTCTCCTTCGGCCACCTGGTCAAGGCGGCCGCGGTACGGCTGCGCGAGGAGATCGAGCCGCTGGCCCGCGCGCGTACGGACGTCCGGCCGCGGTGCGTCGCGCACACCCCGTTCCATGCGGCGGTGGACGACACGCTCGCCGTCTCCCGCCTGCTGGTCTCCTCGCTCGAAGGCGCCGTGGACGGGCAGGACACCGCCAGGACCGTCACGCGGGCCGAGGCGAGCGGCATGCACGACACCGTGCGCCGCCTGCCGCTGCGGGCCTGCGCCATGTTCCTGCGGCTGCTGGCGGCCGAGGCGGCGGCGGGCAACCGCCCGGCCGACCTGACGGCCGTCCGCGCCGCGCTGGAGGAGCGCATGGGGCGCCTGTGCGCGGAGGCCGAGGGCCAGCTGGTCCAGCTGGACGATCCGCTCGACCGGATCGTCACGATCCAGACGGAGGCCGCCCTGGCCGCCACCCGCCGCCTGCGCTGAGCTTCATACGGGCAGGCGCCAGTTCGCCGTCCACAGGCGGGAGCCGGTGCGGCGGTCGAGGCGGCGGAGGAAGGACAGGACGCCGGACGCGCCGGTCGCCCAGGTGTAGCCGGGCTTGTCGAGATCGTTGCCGGTGAAGACGGGTGCCGAGAGCTCGCCGCCGGCGCGCATCAGCATCAGCTCGACGATCTCTTCGGCGCCACGCCAGTAGCCGTCGTCGCCGGTGGCCATCGCCAGGTCGATCAGCGCCTCGCCGATGCCCGCCAGGCCGCAGCACTGGGACACGACCCACGCCTGCGGCGCGATGGCCAGGCTCGCGCGGGCGCCCCGCTCCGCCAGGTCGAGGTAGCGGTCCTCGCCGTACGCGGTGGCCGCGTGCGCCAGTGGGCCGAGGATGCCGGAGACACCCTGGCACCAGGACGCGCCCATGGCCTTGGCGTCCGGCCCGGTGAGCTCGCCGAGCATGACCTCGGTGGCGGTGGCCAGCGACTCGAAGCGCTCCCTGGCCGCCTGACCGGCGTCGTGGTCGCCGGTGGCCTCGTGGTAGGAGAGCAGGAACTCCGCGCAGCCGGCGGCGCCGTGGGCGAAGGCCATCTCCACGTTGACGCCCGAACCGGCCTGGGCCGGTGCCACCGCGTCCTTGGAGTCCGTCACCTCGCCGGAGACGAGTAGCCTGGCGCACTCGGCGGCCACTTCCAGGTGGCGCGGATCCTGTTCCAGCGCGGCCAGCGAGAGGTGCCCCGCGCCGATACCGGCGACGCCGTGGGCCTGATCCGCGCGTTGCTCGCCGCTCAGGACGATCGGCCCGGGGTCCGGCAGTTCGGGGACGGCGGTCAGCCGCGCGGCGGCCAGGAACAGCGCCGTTCCCGTGCGGCCGAAGTAGAGCGCCGGGGGGAGCGCGGTCGGCGGCATGAGGCGCGCCGTCCAGCGGGCCAGGTCTGCGGCGACGGTCTTGGCCTCGGGATGGTGCAACAGCTCCATGCCGACCCCGGCCGACCCTCCGTAGACGTTCGTCACCGGCGGGCTCGACGTCCGGGCGTCGGCCGGGCCGTCCATCAGGCCCTCCGCGAACCGTACGCACACACGGGTGGTGTGATCGAGGACCTGCGACAGCAGCGCACCGCTGAACCGCACCCCGTCAGACCGCGACGCCGTACGACCCGCCCGCTCGGCCCTGACGTCGGACCTCACGTCAGCCCTCATGTCGGCCGCAGCCGCCACCCGTTCCTCGGCGTCGAGGCTGAGCAGGCGCGGCAGCAGCCCGATGACGCCGGTCGTGACGCCGGGGAACATCCGCGCCAGGCACATCAGCGTCCGTTCGACGTTCCTGGCCGGGTCGGAATCGATCATGATGGGGTTCATCCCGGTAGCCGAGAAGAACAGCGTCGCCCCGAGCGAGAAATAGTCGTCGGCGGGTTCGGAGGGGCGGTCCGCCTGCTGGCCGGGCACGCTGTAGCCACGGCTCCACCCTGGCAGTTGCAGCCCCTCGTACCTGCTGTTGCCGAAGTCGATCAGCGTGCAGCGGCCGTCCTCGCCGAGCACCACGTTCTTGGGGGAGAAGTCCCTGACGACGACCCCGCGCGCGTGCACGGCGTCCAGCACCTCCAGCAGCCGGCCCGCCAGCGCGGTGAGGTCCCGGTCGCCGCCGTTCTCGGTGAAGCGGCCCCGCTCGCCGACGAACCGGTTGAGGTCCAGGCTGCCGGCGTCGGTCATGACGAGGAACTCGTCCTCGCCGTGCCGGAAGTGGTCGATCGGCGTGGGGATGCCCGCGACGCCGTCCAGGGCCTTGAGGATGCGAAGGTCGTTGCGCAGGTACATGCGCAGGTCCCAGCCCTCGGCGTTCTCGCCCACGTAGGCGCGGGCCTCCTTGACCACGACCGGCCTGCCGTCGGCGTCCTCGGCCCGGTAGACGTTGCCGCGTGGGCCACGCGCGACGCCGGACGTGACGCGGTACCGGTTGCCGATGAGCCTGGCGGGCGCCTCCACGGTGTCCGACCCGGCAGCCTGAGGCGAGTCGGGGACGCCGCTCTGCGGGCGGAACGGGTCGCTCGCCCACGGCGGGCAGGAGAACTCGGGTCCCGCCGCGCCCGGCAGGTGCTCGCCGTCCGGGCCGACGATGATCAGCTCGAAGTCGCCGTTCTCGTCCACGCGGTACTGGGGGGCGAAGGGGGCGTACCGGTAATAGACCGGCGCGTCGCGGCGCACCTGGCGATCGCTGACGATGCGCGGCGCGGCCAGCCCCGCCAGCGCCTCGGCCAGCCGGTGGCCGAGCGGGACGACCTCGTCCGGCTGCGGGTAGACGGTGATGGCCTTGCCGACCGCGCCCGCGTCGAGGTCTCCGGAGTTGAGCTCCGCGAGCTTCTCGGGCGAGCGGGCGACCTTGAAGTCGCAGGACACGCCGGCCAGCACGGGCAGGACCCGGTCGAGCGTGTCGCCCAGGGTGCCGGGACGGGCCGAGACATGCAGCTTCCAGCCCTGGTTGGGGGTGGTGGCACGCGGGTCGTGGACACTGACCCAGGTGTCGCCCTCGTAGATTTCCCTAGTGTTCAACTCGGCAAAATGGGTAAGAGAAACAACCACATTTACTGTCAATGGGAAAACCCTTCTGCACCGACCGGCCGGATGTCCGAAGAAAGGCCACCGGAAGTGCACCGATGGCCTTTCCACAGCGGTACGGCGCAAGGAGCGCGCCGCCACGGAACGCCGAACGCGTTACCGCCCGATCACACGATCGACGGGCAGCAGGGGAACGTCGAGCAAACGGTGCGCTTGCAGGTGTTCACGCAGGCCTGAGGGCCGTGGAGCAGCGCGGTGAGCTCGCCTTCGAAGTCGATGGCGAGGTCCTCGTACTCCAGAACGCCTGCGTCGCGGGGCTCCATCGTAAGAACGGACATGAGGGCTCCTTCCTTGGCCACCTGTAGGCGGCCGATGTGGGGCTTGAGCCACGGGACGGCGCCGGATAAGTGCCGTTACCCGTGCCCTGACCGCGATAGGAATCGCCTGTCGCGGTCAAACGGACGCATTATGTTCACAACTCACCAACGATGTCCAGGCATCACGGAACGGGATTCCTCGCCCCGGCCGCGCCGAGGCGAAATCGTTTACAAGAGGGCTTTACGGCGACACAACGGTCACTTAGATTGGCTAGGTGATCCCCTGGCTTCCCGCATGAAAGCGTTCTGGAAGAAGCGAACCCCGGACGTCGCGGCGGACAGGTCGGGGCTGGCGCTGGCCTACTGGGAGAGCCATGGCGACGAACTCCTGACGGCGAGCATGGCGAAGATCGCGCGTCGCCTGCCGTACCTGGTGATGTCCGCGTTACGCATGGCTTGGGAGGCGCACCGCCGCGACACGATCGTCGCGCTGGCCGGAAACCTGGTGGCCGGCGTCTTCACCGTCTACGGCCTGGTCGCGACGTCCGAGGTGCTCGCCTCGCTGTTCGCCGGTGGGCCGACGCCCGAGCGCGTGCGGGCGGCGCTGCCCTCGCTGGCGCTGGTCGCGGCCGCCGCCGGGCTGCGCGGGGCGCTGCTGACCGCCGCCTCCTGGGCCCAGGCGCGGCTCAAGGTGGAGGTCGAACGGCTGGCCGAGACGCGGCTCTTCGAGCTGACCACCCAGGTGGAGCTGACCGCGTTCGACGACGACGAGTTCCACAACGCGATGCGCAGAGCCCGCGACAGCGGCGTGCCCGATGCCGCGGGCGTGGTCGAGGCGACGATCGCCGTGCTCGGCGGAGCCGTCGGCGTGCTGGCCTCGGCCGTGGCGCTCGGCCTCATGCACCCGCTCCTGACGCCGCTGCTGCTGGTCACGGTCGTGCCCGCGGGCTGGGCCGCGGTACGGGCGGCGCGCCTGCAGTACCAGGGGTACTATCGGCTGTCGGCCGCGCGGCGGCGCAAGTTCATGCTGTCGGACCTGATGGCCGAACGGCTGCCCGCCGCCGAGGTGCGCGCGTTCGCACTGCGCGACTTCCTGCTCGGCGAGTACGCGAACGTCGCCGACCTCGAACAGGACGTGCAACTCGACGTCGCGCGCCGCCGTGCCGTCACCAAGGCCGCCGGCGACCTGCTGACCGGCGCCGCGACCGTCGTCGTCTACGCCGCGCTCGCCGGGCTGCTGGCCATCGGCGTCATCCCGCTCGCGGTGGCGGGCGCGGCCGTGCTGGCCATCCGCGCCGGCCAGATGTCCCTCGCCGCGCTGGTGCAGATGATGAACCGGTTGTACGAGTCGGGCCTCTACTTCGGCGACTACCTGTCCTTTCGCGAACTGGCCGCCTCGCGCGTGCGACAGCCATCCGGTACGGCGGCGCCGGAGCCGTCCGGGCGGCTGGCCGCCGACCAGGTGACGTTCAGCTACCCGGGGGCGAGTGGCCCCACGCTCAACGGGATCAGCGTCTCGGTGGGGTTCGGCGAGGTCATCGCGCTGGTCGGGGAGAACGGCTCCGGCAAGACCACGCTGGCCAAGCTGCTGGCCGGACTGTACCGGCCGGACTCGGGGACGATCCGCTGGGACGGCGCCGACCTGGCCGGACTCGACACGCGCGGGCTCATCTCGGTGATCGCCCAGGACCACACCCGCTGGCCGCTGACCCTGCGCGAGAACATCCTCATGGGCCGCCCGCTGGACGAAGGCCGCCTGGCCGCCGCCGCGGCCGCCGCCGGGGCCGACGAGGTGGTGGCCGGGCTGTCGCAGGGGTACGACTCGCTGCTCGACCAGCGCTTCCGGGGCGGCCACGATCTGTCGGGCGGGCAGTGGCAGCGGATCGCCGTGGCCCGCGGCTTCTACCGCGACGCCGCCCTGGTGATCTTCGACGAGCCGACCTCCGCGCTGGACGCCCGCGCCGAGCACGCCCTGTTCGAGCGCATCCGCAAGTACGCCGACGGCCGCTCCATCGTCCTCATCACACACCGGCTCGCCAGCGTCCGGTACGCCGACCGCATCTACGTCCTCGACCACGGACGGGTGGCCCAGCAGGGCACGCATGCCGAGCTGATGGAGGAGGGCGGCCTGTACGCCGACATGTACACCCTCCAGGCCCAGGCATACCAGGAGTCGGTCACATGACCTCCAGGCGCCATGCTCCCGAGGCGATCCGTTGATCATTCTGTCGTCGGCCTATGCGGCGCTGATCGCGGTCCTGCTGTACGCGGCCGTGAGCAAGGCTCGTGACCTGGCCGGATTCGCCGCCGATATCGCGGGTTATCGGCTGGTCCCGCTGCGGCTCACGGTCGTCGCCGCCGTCGCGGTGGTGGTGGCGGAGCTGGCGGCGGTGGGGCTGCTCACCGCGCCACCCACCCGGCGCTGGGGGGCGTTCCTCGCGGCGGCCCTGTTCGCCGTCTTCCTCGCCGCGATGGCGTCGGTGCTGTGGCGCGGAATGAGCGTCGGCTGCGGCTGCTTCGGCGACCGCGGCCTCATCGGCGCCGCCACCATGACGCGTACCGGCCTGCTCGCGGCGCTGGCGGTCATGGCCGCCGTCGCGGGATCCTCCCCGTTCACCCCCGTCCACCTGCTGGTGGGAGCGGTGTGCCTCGCGCTGACCTTCTTGGCGGCCCGGCTGGTCGGAGCCGTGGAGCGCGGCCGCGTCGGTCCCCGCCCCGGCACCCAATGGGACGTGACCCCGCCTGCGGTGGCCCTCACCTCCGAAAAGCCTGGCGTCCTGTACGCGTTGATAGCGCCGGCATGTGGCGTCTGCAGCGCCATGCTGCCCGCCTTCGTCGCGGCTGAGCAGGTGGACGTCGTCCTGGTGAGCGCCGCGGAGGAGGGGGAGGTTCGCGACTACCTGGCCGCGCAGGGGGTCGAGTTGCCGTTGGTCATCGATCCCGGGGTGTTCGACAGGCACGGCATCCCCTGGCCGCCGTACGCCGTGCTGACCGACCGGCGGGGCGTCGTCCTGGCGGCAGGCGGCGCGGCCGAGCCCGAGGCTCTCGACGCCCTGCTCGCCCGCGTCCCCTCGGCTCCTGGGCGGACCAGGACGTGATCAGGTCGCTCCTCGGTATGAGCCGGCGTGGTGAGGGGCGGAGGTGACCACCCGGCTGTCCCGCTACCACTGACAGCCGATACCTCCGCCCCTCCGGCCCCTGGGATTGAGGACCGGCCGCCGCGCCGGGCCAGGGTGGGGGACCAAGGACTGCCAAGCGCGACACCGTAGACGCTAACCCGGCGCCGCCCCGAGGTCTGTGGACGATTACGCGGAACGGGCGGCCCAAGCGGCCAGCACCGCCGCCTCCTTCTCGGGCGCGATGCCGTGCGGCGCCTTGGTCCCGTACGACCGCTCCGCCTCCGGGACGTCACGCAACCACGCCCACGTGTCCCGTACCGTCTCGGCCACCGGCCGTACGCGCAGCCCGGCCGCCTCGGCCTTGGCCGTGGGCACGCTCCAGAAGTTGGCGACCTCGTCCGACGGCCCGCCCCACAGCGGCAGCTCGACGAACGTTCCCACCCCCTGGTCGACGAGGAACCGGTCGTCCACCCAGACGAACTCCGCGTCCGACCCGGTCGCCTCCTTGCACAGCTCCAGCCACTCGCCGTACGTGGTGTTGCCCGCCGGGCCGGTCACCGCGAACCGGTCGGACGTACCGAGCTCCGCCTGGTCCAGGGTGAAGACGGCGATGTCCCGCGCGTCCACGAGCTGCATCGGTATGCCCGGATCACCCGGCGCGAGCACCTGGCCGCCGTGGGAGATCCGGGTCAGCCACCACGGCAGCCTGCCGAGGTTCTCATACGGGCCGAGGATCAGACCCGGCTGCACGATCAGCACGTTGCCGTCGAACCCCTGCTCCACGGCCCGCTCGCAGCCGCCCTTCAGCACTCCGTAGTCACCATCGTCAGGACCGGCGTCCGGCGCGCAGTCCCACACCCCCGAACTCTCGGCGGCGGGCTTGCCGGGAAAGCCGTCGATGGCGGAGACCGAGGAGATGAACGCGTATGTCCCTACCCGTCCAGACAACGCCCGCGCCGACTCGCCGACGACCCGCGGCACATAGCCGGACGTGTCGACCACGAAGTCCCACGTGCGACCGTCGGCCAGCCGTTCGAGGTCCGCGGTCACCTCGCGGTCACCCCGGATGGCCGCCACGTCCGGCAGATCCGCCCCGCTCTGCCCCCTGTTGAACGTCGTGACCTGATGCCCCCGTGCCAGTGCCTCCTCGACGATGGTTCGTCCCAGAAATCTCGTCCCGCCGATGACCAGTACTCTCATGCCGACATTCTTCGCGTACAACCAGCAAACCGGTCATATCTTCACGGAGAGCGTAGACGGAAGGGGCGGCAGCATGTGCACCCTTGCGGAGCTGATGTCGAAGTACAGGCCCACCAGCTCCAGCTGCCCGGCCCGCACCTGCTCGTCGACCTTGCGGTAGGTCCGCAGGTTCTCCAACTGCTGCTGAACGTTGACCCTGCACAGCCGGTCCAGCGCCCCGCCGTCGAGCGGCTCGTCCGCGGTCTCGATGAAGGTGGCCAGGCTGTGATAGCCGTGCCGCAGCCAGCGCCGCATCCCCGGCAGGCTGCCCGCCTTCACCCCGCCGCTGAGCAGCCCGCACATCGCCCCGCAGCCCGAGTGCCCGCAGACCGTGATCGTGTGCACGCCCAGGACCTGCGTCGCGTACTCGATGGCCGCCACCACCGAGTCGTCGTGCGGCTCGGCGCCCCTGCGCGGCACCAGGTTGCCGATGTTGCGCACGGTGAACAGGTCGCCGGGGCCGCTCGCGGTGATCAGACTGGGGATGACCCGTGAGTCGGCGCAGGTGATGAACAGGTGCGTGGGCTGCTGCTTGCGGGCCAGCTCGGTGAAGATGGGCCGCACCAGCGGAGCCGTACGCCGGTGATACTCCCGCGCGCCCGCCGTCAGCTGGCACTCCACGCTGGCCGGACGGGGGCCGCCCGGAGCCGACCCGCCGTGCCGGGCGGGGCGGTGGCGGCGGTGCGACCACGGCAGCCACCACCGGTCCGGCGTCCGCGGCGGCGTCTTGGTCCGGGACATGCGGGTCCCGCTGGCCGCCATCGCGTACCACTCGTCGTGCAGCTCGTCGATGTCGACGCTGCCGCCCAGCCGCTCGTGGTTCAGCCGCCAGGAGTGGATCGCCTCGAAGGCGGCGTTGTCCATGAAGTCGATGTTCAGGTCGAGGTCCACGGCCGTGCCGGGCGGGATGGCGCGCAGGTCACGGGTGAGCCTGGGCACGCCCAGGAAGGTGAGCGAGCCGGAGATCGTCGCGTGGACGCGCCCGTCCTGCTCCGGCCGCGTCTTGACGGTGACCCAGGTCAGCCGCCGCAGCGCGAGCAGCGCGGCCAGCGCGAGACCGGCCAGCACGCCCTCGGCGAGCCCGAGGACCACCACGGCTCCCATGGTCACCAGGTAGACCGGCACCTCGCCGTGGCCGTGCACCTTTCTGACATGGCCCAGATTGACCATCTGCACGCCGATGAAGACGAGCAGGGCCGCCAGCGCCTCCATCGGGATCAGCTTGATCGTCCAGCCGAACCCGAGGGCGAACACCACCACCCACACCCCGTGCAGGACCGACGAGAACCGGGAGCGCCCGCCCGCCTGCACGTTCGCGGTGCTGCGGACGATCACACCCGCCACCGGCAGCCCGCCCAGCGCGCCGGAGACCATGTTGGCCACGCCCTGCCCACTCAGCTCCTGGTCGAGGTCGGTACGCGGGCCGTCGTGCATGCCGTCGACCGCGACCGAGCAGAGCAGCGACTCGACCCCGGCCAGCAGCGCGACGAGCAGCACGGCCGCCACGATCCGGTGCCAGTCGCCGGACGGCAGCACCGGGAAGGCCCAGGAGGTGACGGCGTTGGACAGGTCGATGCGGGTGACGTCCCAGTCGAACGCCCACGCGGTCACGCCGGCCACCAGCAGCGCGGCCAGCGGCGCCGGCACGACCTTGACCCGCTTGGGCAGGCGCGTCCACAGCGCCAGCACGGCGATCGTGAGCAGGCCCACCGCCACCGTGTGGCCGTGCATCTGGGCGAACTGCGCGGGCAGCTCCACGATGTTGGCCAGCGCCGAACGCTGCGGTCTGCCGCCCAGCACGACGTGCAGCTGGGAGAGCGCGATGACCACGCCGACGCCGGCCAGCATGCCGTGGATGACGGCCGGCGAGACCGCCAGCGCCGCTCTGGCCGCGCGGAAGACCCCGAGCAGCAGCTGCACCGCCCCCGCGAGCAGGGTGATCATGCAGGTGGCCCGCCACCCGTACGTCTGCACGAGATCCGCGACGACCAGGGACAGGCCCGCCGCGGGCCCGCTCACCTGGACGGCGGAGCCACCGAGCGCGCCCGCCACGATGCCGCCCACCATGGCGGCGATCAACCCGGCGGCCAGCGGGGCACCTGAGGCCATCGAGATGCCCAGCGAAAGGGGCACCGCGATGAGGAAGACCACGAGCGAGGCAGGTACGTCGTACCTGAGCGTGCTCAGCACGCGACTCAGAGTGCCGATCATACGTCGAACCCTATTGCCCCGCGTGCCGGGGGCTTAAGGGGTCATCGGCGGCTTTACAGATTAATGAGTGGCCGCCGTCACTCGGCCGCCGGTCGGCGGTCGGCGTGGTGGTCGCCGATCAGCGGTAGTAGTCGGGGAATTCCTGCTCGGGGGTGGAGCGACGGTGCCCGCCGCCCTGGGTACCGCCGTTGTGGCCGCCCTGCCGGGCGCCCGCCTCGGGCGTGCCGCCGTAGTTGGGCCACGCGGCGTTGTTCCCCGGCGGCTCGCCCCAGCCCGCCGGCATCTGGCCGGGCGGAATGCTGGTGACGTCGCCGGTCTCGTACGCGAAGGTCTGCGCGATCTGGCCGGGCGGGAGGCTGGTGATGTCACCCGTCTCGTACGCGAAGTGCTGCGGCGCCGGCTGCATGGGCGGGGCCGACAGCACGTCGTCGTAGGCCGAGACCGCCCGCGCGGGCGCCGTGGGGGTGCCGGTGGCGGGGGAGGGGCCGGTCAGCGGGTCGGAGTCGTCGGCCACGGCCCAGCCGGCGCGTACCTCATAGGACGCCGGATAGGAGGAGCGGGGGGCGGCGGCGGGCTGCTGCGGCTCGAAGGCCGGCCAGGAGTCGCTCGACGGGGCGGCGGGAGCGGGGTCGTCGAGGATGTCGTGGTGCTGCAGCGCGGGCCACGAACCCGACGCCGTCGGCACGATCGGCGGGTTGGTCCAGGTGGTTTCCAGCGGGTCGGTGTTGGCGCCGTAGACCGTGAACGGGACGCCGGCCTGTGCGCCGCCGCCGAGGGGGGAGACCGGCGCGGCGGGGAACGAACCGCTGGTGGCGGGGGCCGGCGTTGCGGGGAACGAGCCGCTGCCGACGGCCGGGAAGGAGCCGCTGGTGGCCGCCGGGAACGACCCGCTGGTGGTGGCCGGGCTGTTCGTGCTCAGTGAGGTGCCGCTGCCGACGGCGGGGAAGGAACCGCTGCCGGCCCCGGGCTGGGGCGGCTGCACCTGCTGCGCGCCCACGCCGAGGATGCTCATCACGTCGGGCGGCGTCGGCGCCGAGAACGTCACCGTGCGCTGGTCGGCCACCTCGGCGGCCGTCGGGGCCGGACGCTGTGCCGACTCCACGAGGTCGGCCAGACCGGACGAGCCGGACGAGGCGGCCGCGGCGGCGGGCCGCTGGGAGCGCGAACGCTGGGATCGCGCGGGAAGCGGCGCCTGGACGGTGGCCGCGTTGGGGTCGATGGCGGTGACGGGCTCGCGCTTGGCGGGCCGCTCCCGCTTGGTGGCGGGCCGCTGCTGCTCGCGCTGGGCGCTGGGCTGCTTCTCGCGTTCCCGTTCCCGTTCCCGCTCCCGCTCGGCGGCGGTGCGTGGGGCGGGGGTTCGCCCGGGCCGCTTTTCGGCGGGCCGTTCCGCGGGCCGCTCAGAGGGCCGGTCCGAAGGACGCTCGACGGGGCGCGAGGCGCCCTTGCGCGCCGCGACCGTGCCGCCGGCGCCGAAGCCGCCCTCTGCCGCGTCACTGCGGATGTTGGCCCAGAACTCCTCGTCCTCGACCTCGGAGCTGGGGTTGCCCCACTCGTCCATTCCGCGCTTGCCACGCTGGCCGGTGCGTACCGGCTTCTGCTTGGCCTCACCGATGGGACTGAAGTCAGGGCTGAAGTTGTTCATGCGCGGTTCGCTCTTGGAGAACTCGTCCGTGGACCGCGTCTGAGTCCTCTCATCCTTCTCGGCCATCTGCTTCAGCCGCTCGGGAGGCAGAGAGCTCTCCCGACGGTTCATAGAACGCATGCCCAGTGCCACGACGACGAGCACGAGGAGCACGACAGCGACCAAGCTGACGACGACCGCGATCATTGCACCACCCTCAAAGCCATGGCCTCCCTGCGGCACCGGTGAGATCGCGCGGCCATCGACGCGACCTTCCCCCTTGGATCACCAGCACCTAGCGATTGGATCTGATTGTGTCGGACCACTATGAGCGTTGTCACACCCTACGTGAAGAATTGGTAACTATTACTACGTTTAGTGATTGCTGTCTCACTCGATGTTCACCACCGTGAGCCGGCCGCGGGCAATGGTCTGGTCCGCGATCTCTCTCAAGATCTCGGAGAGGGGGGCGCCCTCCTTGACCTCGACCTTGCCGTTCAGCGAGTAGACGCTGAATCGGTAGCTGGCCTTGTCTACGCAGGGGGGCTGATAGCCCGCCTTGCCGCTGGTCACCTTGGCCTGGCTCGCGCCTTCCGGCAGGGGGTTCGCGGCGGCGTTCGGCCCCAGCTCGGTCGTCGTCGCGGGGATGTTGTAGAGCACCCACTGGACGGCGGATTGTGATGGTGAGAGAGAGTCGACCACGATCGCGATCGATTTGGCGTCGGACAGGGGCTCGCTGGACCAGCGCAGAGGCGGACTGCCCTGGGCGCCCTTGCAGGAGTATTCGCGCGGCAGCGGTTCGCCCGCGCGCAACTCCGGGCTCGAAACGTTGATCTCGGCGATCTCCCTGGCCTGGGACCTTCCGATGAGGAAGTCGCAACCGGACGACGCGAGCACGACAGCCACCGCTGTCACAGAGACAGCGATGTGTCTCACGCGTCCTGCCGTGTTACACAGCCCCATGCCGCATGATGCTACGCGGCTATCCGCCGTGCGCCGACCGTTTCGCGAGGGTCGGTGGTCGGTAAAGGACCGGAAAAGGGTTGCAATGGGGACAAGATAGGAGTGAACTTCGCCACATCCGTGACCTTCGTCGACCTCGGCCCGCGGGCGGTCCGGCGGGGCCGGGAAACCGTGGGGATCGCCGGGGATCGGGTCCCGGCCTGCTGGTTCTCATCGCCGTGACGACGATCACACCCGACCGGCCGATCGAGCGGGCGCCGGGGGGACGGCATCCCCGGCGGTGTGGGGGACGAGGCGCGGGTCCAGTCCGCTTGGCGGGGGACCGCACTCGCTAAAACCAGGTCACCAGGTACGCGGACACGGACGCGGCCGGGCGCCGGTCTCACACGTGGCTGCGGGAAGACCCTTCTGACACGTGGCTGCGGGGAGACCCTTCTGACACGTGGCTGCGGGGAGACCCTTTTGACACGTGGCTGCGGGAAGACCCTTTTGACACGTGGCTGCGAAAAACCCCTCTCACACGTGGCTGCGGAACACCCTGATCGCCAGTGGCGCGAACACCACCACGAACCCCGCCGACCACAGCAGCGAGACCACCGTCGGCCAGGCGATCTCGCCGCCGATCAGCAGGCCGCGGATCGCGTCGGCCAAGTAGGTCACGGGGTTGACGTCGGACCAGGCCTTCAGCCAGCCGGGGAACGTGTCGGCCGGCACCAGCGCACTGCTCGTGAACGTCAACGGCATCATCGTCGAGAAGGAGATCATCTGCACCTTCTCCGGACTCGACGCCTTGAGCCCGATCAAGACCGACATCCACGACATCGCCAGCGCCACGACCACCAACAGCGCCAGCGCCCCGATCAGCCCCGCCACGCTGGTCGTCACCCGGAACCCGAGCACCATCCCGAACCCGACCAGCAGCGCGAACGCCCACACCTGCTTGAACGTGTCGGCGATGATCCGGCCCGACAGGGGCGCGGTGCGCGCGATCGGCAGGCTGCGCAGCCGGTCGAACACCCCCTTGGTGATGTCGGTGTTGAGCCCGATCGCCGTGGACAGCGTGTAGAACAGGGCGTTCTGGACCAGCAGGCCAGGCAGCGCGAACTGCAGGTAGTCGCCGGTCGAGCCGGAGATGGCACCGCCGAACACGTACGTGAACAGCAGCAGGAACATGATCGGCTGGATGCTGAGGTCGAGCAGCTCCCACGGGTTGTGCTTGATCTGCACCAGGCTCCGCCAGGCCAGCGTCATGGTCTGCCTGAACGTGGCGCCGGGACCGACCCGGCCGGGCAGGGTCGCCGGGATGGCGGTCATGCGAGGGCCTCCTCCGTCTGCTCGTCCTCCGGGATGGCGGTCATGCGAGGGCCTCCTCCGTCTGCTCGTCCTCCGCGCGGTGCCCGGTGAGGGCCAGGAACACCTCGTCGAGGCTGGACTTGCGCAGCGCCAGCTCGGAGGCGACGATGCCGAGGTCGTCGAGGCGGCGGACGATCGCGGGCACCACGGCGGGGTCGCGCACCGCGGCCGTGACCATGGCGCCGGACAGGTCGGGCGCCACGTCGAGGACGTCGGTGACCACCTTGGCGACCAGTTCGAGCTGGTCCTCCCTGAGCGGCCGCACCTCCAGCACCTGCGCGCCGGTGGTGGCCTTGAGCTCGTCGGACGTGCCCGACGCGATGACCTTGCCGTGGTCGAACACCACGATGTCGTCGGCCAGCTGGTCGGCTTCCTCCAGGTATTGGGTGGTCAGCAGCACGGTCACGCCGTCGGCCATCAGACCGCGCACGACGCCCCACAGCTCGGTGCGGCTGCGCGGGTCGAGACCGGTCGTCGGCTCGTCCAGGAACAGCACCTGCGGCCTGCCCACCAGGCTCGCCGCCAGATCGAGCCGCCTGCGCATCCCACCCGAATAGGTCTTCGTGGCCCGGCCCCCGGCGTCGGCCAGGTCGAACCGGCCGAGCAACGCCCTCGCCCGCTCCCTCGCCTCACCTCGCGGTAAGCCCAGCAGACGGCCGATCATCATCAGGTTTTCGACACCGGTCAGCATCTCGTCGACCGCGGCGTACTGTCCGGTCAGCCCGATCAGCGACCGCACCTGATGCGCCTGCCGGCGAACGTCGTACCCCAGCACCGCGGCCGTGCCCGCGTCAGGCGTGAGCAGCGTCGCCAGAATGCGCACGGCGGTCGTCTTGCCCGCGCCGTTGGGTCCCAGCACGCCGAGCAGCCGGCCGGTCGGCACCGCGAGGTCCACCCCGTCGAGTGCCTTGGTCTCGCCATAGTGCTTCACCAGGCCGTCTGCCTGAATCGCGTACTGCATGACCCGCCCCTCCTCCTCGGTGTCTCCACTGTGACCTAAGGCACCGACAGTTTTCCGATGGCCTCCAATGGCCTCCAATGGCCTCCAATGGCCTCCGGTGGGATCTGGTGGGATCTGATGGGATCCGGTGGGATCTGATGGCGTCCGGTGGGATCCGGTGCCTCTGGCCGATCACCGACCCGGGGCGGGAGCCATAAGCTGGCCTCGTGACGTCTTCTGGCCCGTTGCGTGATCCCCAACACCGTGTCTCGCCCAAGGCCGTCCGGCTCTGGCTCGCTGAGGCGTTGTTCGGGTTCGTGCTGCTCGTGGGGTGCTCGATCCTGGTCGCGCGGTGGGTCGGGGGGAGCGGGTGGTCGTGGGTGCCCGGCTGGTTCGCGGACGACCCGTGGCTGTTGCCCGTGGGGGTGGGCGTGCTGGCCACGCCGTTCCTGGCGGCCGAGCCGTTCGTACGCTACGCCGTACATCGTTGGGAGCTGTCGGGCGATGTGGTCTACACCCGGTCGGGGTTCCTGACCCGGGAGTGGGTCTTCGTGCCGGTCAGCCGGATCCAGACGGTCGACAAGGCGCAGGGGTGGGTGGAACGGCTGCTCGGGCTGGCGACTCTGGAGATCCGTACGGCCTCCCACGCGGGGTCGTCGACGATCAAGGGCCTGGACTACACGGTGGCGGCGGGGCTGGCGGAGGAGCTGGCACACCGCGCGGAGCAGCTCAGGGACGATGCCACGTGACCGATCCCCGCCCCGGCCCTCCCGCGCACTCGTCCGCGCCCGAAGCTGATCCTGGACCTCCCGCGCACTCGTCGGCGCCCGAAGCTCGCTCAGGGTCGTCCGCGCCCGAACCTCATCCCGGGCCTCCCATGCACCAGTCGGGGCCCGAACCGTCTGATCCCGCTCGTGAGGGCTCGTCCCTGCCGGTGACCGTTCCTGCGGGGCCTGCGGAACCTGAGGGGCCTGCGGGGCTCGCTCGGGTGCCGATGCGGCTGAGTCCCAAGGTGCTGCTCATCCATCCAGTGCGGATGATCCCGTCGCTGATCGTCCCTCTTGTCGGGCTGCTGTTCGTGGGTGGGTTCTCCGGCATGTCGTACACCTGGGCGGCGGTCGGGGTCGGCGTCACGCTGGCCTTCGCCGTCGTCCGGTGGGCGATATTCAGCTACGAGATCATGGGCGACCGTCTCGAGATCAAGCGTTCACTGATCAGCCGGTCGGTCCGTACCATCCCCTTGGAGCGGATCCGCGGCGTGGACGTCTCCACCCCGCCCATGCACCGGCTGCTCGGCCTGGCCGTACTCAAGATCGACACTGGGGCGAGCGGCGGCGAGGAGGAGGGCAAGCTCGACGGCGTCACCCTCAAGGAGGCCGAACGCCTGAAGTCGGTCCTGCTCCGACGCACCCGCGCCACCCGCCCCGTCCGCGCCGCGACGCCCGCTGAGACCTCCGCTGCCGCCGCAGCCACGGATCCCGCCGCAGTCACTGATGCCGCCGCAGTAACGGATGCCGCCGCAGTAACGGATGCCGCCGCGGCCTCGGCGTCCGCCTCAGGCTCGATGTCGGCGGCAGTCCGTGGGGAGACGGCGGAGGCCGAGCGGGAGATCATCCGCGTGCCGTGGACGTGGCTGCTGTACGGCCCGCTGTCCGGCGCATACCTGCTGACCCCGTTCGCCCTGGCGGGCGGCGCCGTGGGGCTGGCGTTCCAGTGGGGCGACGATCTCGGCTACGGTCGGGACGCCGCGCTCACCGTCGGGGAGTGGCTCTGGGAGCACCCCTACCTGCTGCTCGCCGTGGTGCTGCTGCTCGTGGTGGCGATGCCGTTCGTGGGCGGTGTGATGTATGCGGTGTTCAACTGGAACTTCCGCCTCATCAGCCGCGACGGCTATCTGGTGGCCGAACGCGGGCTGATCAACCGGCGCAGCGTGTCCCTGGAGGCGGGCCGCGTACGCGGCTACGAGATCATCGAGGGACTGGCCGAGCGCTGGGCGGGCGTCGCCCGGGTCTGGGCCATCGTGACGGGCCTCGGCGACTCCCAGACCCGCGGGCAACTCCTGCCGGACGTCCCGCGCGCGGTCGCCTTCCAGGTCACCGGGGAGGCCATCGGCTCCTACCAGGGCGAACTCCGTCCCCACCCGCCCATCGCCCGCAACCGCCGTCTCTTCCGCGCCGTCGCTCCCTGGCTCGCGCCGGCCGCCGCCACCGCGCTGACGGCCCTGCTGACCGGCCAGCCGGTCTGGTGGATCGGGACCGTGGTCGCCCTTCTCCTGGCGGGCTCGGGGATCCCCCTCGGCCTCGATCGGTACAGGTCTCTGGGACACGGATACGACGGCGTACGCCTCGCGGTCCGCTCAGGCTCCCTCCGCCGCTCGCAAGCGGTGGTCGAACGCCGCGCGGTGGTGGGCTGGCACATCAGGCAGACATGGTTCCAGCGGCGAGCCGGGGTGTACACGCTCACCGCCGGGGTGGGAGCGGGCAAGGGCGGCTACTCGGCGATCGACGTCTCACAACCCCAGGCGATCGGCTTCCCGGCCGAAGTGACGCCGGAGTGGCTGACTCCGTTCATGTCCAAGGAGCAGTAGACAGGCACCTTCCGCCTAGGGCCCGAGCGTCCTCTCCCCCTAGCTCCGGACGTCTCGCTCTCGCCTTAGCCCCGCACGTCTCGACCGGCCCCGTGCGTCCCACTGGCCCCGTGCGCCGGGCGGTGCGCTGTCGGCGTGCGCGGGGGCGCTCAGACGGCGGTGTGCGGACGGCGCCTGAGCGGTACGGGCGGGCGGGGTTCGGCCGGACGCGACGGAGGCCGAGTCAGTCCTGGCGGCGGGCGCCGAACATGATCTCGTCCCAGGTCGGCACCGAGGCGCGACGCCCCCTGGAGCCCTTGCGCGGCTGGCGGGCCGCAGGGGCGGGCGGGGGAGAGGGCACCGGGACCGGGGGCTCCTCCTTGGCCGCCGGCTGCTCGGGCTTCGCGGTGTCGTCCTTGCTCGTCCTCGCGGCTGGTACGGCAGGCTCAGGCGCCGCCGGCTCCTCCTTGGCCGCCGCCGGCTCAGCCTTGGGCTCAGCGGCGGGCTCGGTTTTGGGCTCGGCAGCTGCGGGCTCGGCCTTGGGCGCGGGTGCCGTGGTCGGCGCGGGTGCCGAGGATTCGGCCTTGGGCTCGGGCTTCGAGGGTTGAGGCTTGGGCTTGGGCACGGGCGCGGTTCGTACCGGCTCGGTCGCGGTCGCTTCTGCCTCGGTCTTCGGGGTTGCCTCGCTCTTCGGGGCTGCGTCGGCCGTCGAGGTGGTGCCGGCCGTCGGCGTGGTGCCGGCCTCGGGTACGCCTGTGGCGGCCTGGGGCTCGGGAGCTGTGGGGCTGGGCTTGGGGGCCGCTGTCGTGGGCGCGGGCTTGGCAGTCGGTTCGGCGGTCGGCTCGGCCGCCGACTGCGCGGCCGTCTCGGGCGCGGTCTTGGAGGCGTCCTGGTCGGCTGTCGTTGCGGGGACAGTGGCGTCCTTCGCGGCAGGCACGGCCTCGGTGACGGGCGGGGTGGTGATGGTGTCCGTAGTGGCGGGCGTGCCGGCAACTACGGCGGCCTCCTGGCCAGCAGCTTCCTGGCCAGCAGCTTCCTGGCCGGCAGCTTCCTGGCCGGCGGCTCTTTGATCAGCGGCTTCCTGGCCAGTAGCTTCCTGATCGGCGGCTTCCTGTACCGGGCCTTCGGTCTTGTCTTCCGTGGCGGGAGACGCCTTCGGCGCGGAGGTGCTCCCCGCAGCGGTGCTGTCCACAGCGGTGCTCTCTGCGGCGGCGCTCGCCGCTGCGGCGTCAGCGGGCTGCTCGACGACGGTGTCACCGGGCTGCGGCTCAGCGACCGTCTCACCGGGCTGCGGCTCGCTGAGAGCGCTCTTGGGCTCTGTCGGGGAGGCGGCGCTGGATGTCTGCGGGTCGGCCGCCACTTCTGTGGTGGGCGCCGACGCCGCAGAGGTCTGCGCGGGGACCGAGCCTGCGGCAACGACGTCTGCCACCTCGGCGTCTGCAGCGGAGGCCGCTGCGGTATCTGCGTCGGCCGCGGCGGCAGGCGCCACGGCGGCATCGACGTCGGGCGCGGCGGCCGGGGTCACAGGAGCAGGCGGCGCGTGGTTCTCCACCGGCTCTGTGGCGCGGTCGCCAACCCCCGGGCCGCTTGAAGCCGGGCCGTCTGTGGCGGGCGCATCGGTAGCTGGGTCCTGTCCGGTGGGCGCGTTGGCGGCCGGACCCTGTGCGACGGGCGCGTTGGCGGCCGGGCCCTCCGTTGTGGGCGCGCCGTAGGTCGATCCCTCTGTGGTGCGTGGGCTGGGGGTCGCGTCCGTTGCCGGGGGCCGCGTGACAGCGTCTTCGGGCACCGACGCAGTGGTACGGGTGTCCGGAGGCATGCTGTCGCGGCTCGCCGCGGCGTAGATGGCCTCGCCGTCCCGGCCGATCGGACGGTCGCTCTGGCGGTCAGGCGGGCGAGGAGTGCCGTAGTCGGGCAGCCAGGACGAAGGGTCGCCGTGACGCGCCGGAGGCTCGCTGGGGCGGGTGTAGTCGGTGTCCTGCGCCGACGACGACGAAGGTGCCGAAGGTGTCGACGACGCCGAAGGATGGGTGCGGTGGCCGGGCTCCTGGGCGCGGTAGTCCGTCTCCGGTGCCGACGGCTCGGTCAGGTGGCCGGTCTCCTGCGCGGGAGCACTGTAGCCGGGCGCCGGGGCGGGTGGCTCCGAGCGGTAGTCCCTCGCTGGCGGGTCCGAGCGGTAGCCGGGATCCGACGTGCGGCCAGAGGGGTCGGCTGCCGACGTGCGGCCGGAGGGGTCGGCTGCGGGCGCGCGGTCGAAGGGGGCCTCTCGGGCCGGAGTGAAGGGAGTCTCACGGGGCGGGACCTCGCGGGACGGGGCGCGGCCGTAGGGCGACTCCGTGCCTCTCGGCTGGTAGCCGACCGCCGGCTCCTGCGGATCCGGTTCGTGGCGGATCACCGACGGGAACGGCAGCGGGTCCGACGCCAGCGGTGGCACCGGCTGCAGCTTGGCCACTCGCGGCGTGAACGGCGTGACCGTGGTGTCCTCCACCACGGGGCTGGGGTCGAAGTCGGCGGCCGAGAGCCGCATCGACTCGTCGTCGTGCGGCGTGACGTGCCGCCTGCGCGGGTCGAAGAGCCACTCGGCGTGCCTGGTGTGACCGTTCCAAACGTAGCCGAGCTTGACGCGCCAGAGGCCGTCGTCGCGCTTGGCGGAGTCCCAGTCGATCTCGTCCGTGGGCACGCCGCGCCTGGTGAGCCGCTCGGCGACGAGATCGCCGAGCGTCGGGCCGGCTGAGGACTCTCCGGGCATGCGTATCGACACGCGCTGCGCCTGCTGGGCGACGTACTCGCGCTCCTGGAGCACGGGGCCCTCGAACCAGCGAACGCGTTCGACCGGGATGCCCGCTGTGGCGGCGATCTCCTCGGCTGTCTCTCCGGCACGAATGCGGGCCTGGATCTCCTTGGGGCGCAACGGACTCTCCACTTCGATCTCGTACTGGCCGAGACGGGAGAAGTTGCCGCGGACGGCAGCACGGAGCCGGTCGTCCACGGGAAGCGTGAACCGTGTACCCCGCCCTGCTGTTGCCAGCACGAGATAGGTACCGTCCTCACTTACCGCGACGAGTCGGAGCTCCTGCATGCGAGTCCCTTCGTCAGCGTGCTGCTCATTCTTCCCCCGGACCCTTGAGTCTCTCGCGTGTGCCGGTTGCCTGCCAGCACCGTACCCGGCATGTCCGAACATCGCCTTCCTGGGATAGCCCAGGGGCGATGTGACGCCGGTCACATTTGATGATTCCATCATCTTCAAGGCCTGTCCGTGGGCAAAGCCCTCGACGGATTCTGGCGAATAGTGTCACGCGTCGCCGCGCACTTCAGCCAAGAGGCCAGAACGGATGGGTTGGCCCCTGGGTGGAGCTCCAGATAGCGGGCGGCGGCGCCGGCCAGGCGGGGAGCTCTGGCGGAGTACGTCTCGCCGGTGGGGGAGAGGCGGCACCGGCCGGTGCCGGTGGCGGCTACCACGAAGATGCCGGACCGCGCCAGGCGGGCCATGGCGGTCCGCAGGGCGGGGGAGTCGGCGCCGTCGAGGGAGAGATTGGCCACGGCGGGACCCCGGGCGTGCCTTCGTACCCAATCGAGGCCGGCGAGGGTGTCCGACAGGCTGCCGGAGCCGCCGCAGCCCAGCACCCGTACCGACGCGATGCCGGCCTGGGGTGCCACGCCGTGCGACCGGCCGCCTACAGCGCGTGCCACCCGGGTGCCATGCCCGCCGCAGTCTTCGCCGGTACGCCCGGTGGCGTCGAAGGCCCACCAGAGCCGATCCCCGAACCCGTGCGACACGCGGAAATTGCCCGTGCGGCCCGACATGTGGAGATTCTCCGAGTGGAATGCGCCGCCGGTTCGGCCGTGGGTGACGCCGCTGTCCACGATGTAGACCATGACGCCCTTCCCGGTGGCGTGAGCGGCGTGAGCGGCGTGAGTGGCGTGAGTGGCGTGAGTGGCGTGAGTGGCGTGAGTAGCGCGGAGGGTGTGGTGTGAGGCGGACGTGGTCACCGGCATGGGGTGGATCTCGCGGTCGGCCTCGATCCCCAGGACCCGGGGGTCCGCGCTGAGCTCCGCCAACTCGGTCGCGGTCAGCACCGTGGCGAAACCGGGCAGTGCCGCGGTGTAGAAGCGGCGCACCCGCCATCGCATCTCGCCGACCAGGTCGCGGGCCTCGGCCCGGTCACGCACGGTAACGATGTAGGGACGCGTAGGCTCGGTTACCGGCGGCCGGGAGGCGATGCCGGAGGCGGGCGCCATGGCGAGGGGAATCGCGGTGGTCACGGCCGTCGCCGCGGCCGCGGCGAGGTAGAGAGAGGGCAGGCCGATTCGTCGGGGCACGAGCGACGAGGGTGTCCGTCACACCCGTCACAGGAACAACAGGACACGCCCTCGCGTCTATTCACGAGAAAGCTCTTTACCGAACGCGGGTAAGAAAGGACTGATCTGGGGGATGAGCGGCGAGCAGCGGAAGTTCGAGCTGAGCATGCCGCAGATCGCGGGAAGTGCCCTGGCGGCGGTCACGGCGGCGGTCGGAGCCTCCTACCTCGGTGTGGGGGGAACGGTGATCGGCGCGGCGCTGATGAGCGTGGCGAGCACGGTCGCCACCGCCGTCTACACGCACTACCTCAAACGTACGGGCGAGAAGGTCAAGCAGCACACGGTGATCGCCTGGCGTGACTCCGGCGCGCAGGATTCTCCGCCCGAACGTGACGAGGGCCAGGGCGAGCTGGCGACGGCCGCGCACGCTACGGTGCGTAACCCCGGTGCGGCCATGGAATCGGGTGAAATCCCGCGGCCGGGCGAGACCACGCTGGTCATGGCGCCGATCGAGGTGCCGGCGCGACGGCGCGTGCCGTGGGCGAAGACGGGGATGGCCGCGGCGCTGGTGTTCGGGGTGAGCATGGGCGGCATCCTGACCTACCAGACCATCGCGCAGACCACCGTGCACGACCAGCTCACCGGCGGCAAGCCGGTGACCGACCGCGACAGGGCGCCCGGCAAGGAGAAGGACGAGCCCGCGGGCCGGCCCCGGACGACGCTCTTCAGCGACCCGGCGACGCCCAGCGGCACGCCGGCCACCTCGCCGAGCGCGAGCCCGAGCGCGACCGCCTCGCCGACCCGCTCGTCCCAGAGCCCGACGCCGACGCCCACCGGCACGGACAAGGACGCGAGCAAGGACCCCGGCAAGAACACGGTGGAGCCGTCGAGCCCGTCCGCGACCAGTTCGGCCCAGAACCCCGACGGCATGACCGAAGCGCCGTCCGCCCCGACCGAGCCGCAGCAGTCGCAACCGGCGCAGCAGGACCAGCCCGCCGAAGCACAGTGACGCCGAAGCACAGTGACGCCGAAGCACAGTAAGAGGCGCGGTACAAAGCAGGCCGCCTACCCCAGAACCGTCTCCAGGTAGGCGTTGCCGAACAGCCGTCCCGGATCCAGCCGATCCCGTAGCGCCACGAAGTCCGCGAACCGCGGGTATACCGTCCCCAGATACGTCGCGTCCCGGGTGTGCAGCTTGCCCCAGTGCGGCCGCCCGCCCAGCCGCGTCATGATCTCTTCCACCTCGGCGAAGTACGCGGGATTGGGCGTGGGCCGATAGATGTGGCAGGCGACGTACGCCGACTGACGGCCGTACGCCGTTGACAGCCACGCCGTGCTGGCCGGCGTCACCCGCACCTCCACCGGAAACGTGATCCGCCACCCCATCCGCTCCACCAGCGCCCGCGTCTCCCGCAGCGCCTGGCCGAGGTGCTCGCGCGGCACCGCGTACTCCATCTCCAGGAAGCGCACGTCCCGGCGTGAGGTGAAGATCTTGTGCGACGCGTCCACGGCCTCGGAGTCGCCGAGCGCGGCGGCGCTGAGACCGTTGATCCGCGGGATCAGCCCGGGGCATCGGGCCCCCAGGGCGCAGGCGGCGCCGAACAGCGTGTTCTCCAGGAAGACGTTGTCCAGCCAATACCTGACCGAGCCGGGCGGCCGGGCCGGGCCCGGGTCGCGGTTGTTGGTCTTGACCAGGCACGCGTCGGTGTGCGGCAGCCAGAAGAAGTCGAGATGCTCGTTGTCCGCGGTCAGGGAGTCGAGCGAGTCGAGGATGCCGCTGAGCGTCATCCGGCGCCGCCGGTTGCGCAGCAGGAAGGCGGGTTCCACCCGGAACGTCACCGAGGTCAGCACCCCGAGCGCGCCCAGCCCCACCCGCGCGGCGTCGAACAGGTCCTCCCCGGCGACGGCCGTCACCACCGAGCCGTCCGCGAGCACCAGCTCCAGCGCCTCGACCTGGTCGGCCAGGCCGCCGCTGTCGCGCCCGGTGCCGTGTGTGCCGGTCTGGATGGCTCCCGCGACCGTCTGGTCGGTGATGTCGCCCATGTTGGCCAGCGCCAGTCCACGCGCGGCGAGCAGGGAGTTCAGCTCCCGCACCGTCGTGCCGGCGCGCACGGTGACGCGGTCGTCGGCGAGGGAGATGACGCCGGTCAGCGCGGTAGGGCGGAGCATGACGCCGTCGGTGAGGGCCACTCCGGTGAAGGAGTGGCCCGTACCGATCATGCGCAGGCGGCGGCCGGCGGCGGCGGCGTCCTTGACGGCGCCTACGACGTCCTCGGTCGAGGCCGGGGTACGCACCTCGGCGGGCGCGGCCGTCTGGTTGCGGGCCCAGTTCGTGAAGACCATGGCCGCCCTCGCGCTAGAGCATCGTTTGGATTAAACGTGAACGATACTCAGTTCGTCCAGCCTTCCGGAAGCGGGAAGGCGTCGCCGGGCTGCAGGTTCTGCGACTTGATGATGTCGGAGACCTTCACCAGCGTGTAGCCGCGGCTCTGCAGCAGCTGCACGAGCGACGGCATCACGTCGACGGTCTGCTTCACCCAGTCGTGCATGAGGATGATGCCGTCGCGCTTGGCCACGGCCAGCGTCTGCTTCTTGATCTCCGCGGCGTTCTTGGTCGCCCAGTCGCGTGAACCGGCGGTCCACAGGATCATCGGCATGCCGAACTCGGCCGCGACCTCCGAGGTCTGGATGTCCAGCATGCCGTACGGGGGCCGCAGCAGCTTGGGCTCGACGCCCGCGGCCTTCTTGACGGCGTCCTGGGTCTTCTGGATCTCGCTCTTGACGGCGTCCGGCTCGATGGTGGTGAAGTTCTTGTGCGTGTAGCTGTGGTTGCCGAGCTCGTGGCCCTCCTTGGCCATGCGCTTGACGAAGGCGGGGCGGCTCTTCACGTACTGGCCTTCGAGGAAGAACGTCGCCTTGGCGTCGTACTTCTTCAGCGTGTCGAGGAGCGTTCCCGCGTACTTGCCCGGCCCGTCGTCGAAGGTCAGGGCGAGGCACTTGACCTGCTCGTCAGTGCAGTCCACTGTCTTCGCCTTGGCCTGGGCGACGGTGGCGGACTTGGCCGGGGCGGGCTGACGGGGGGTGGCTGAGGCGGTCGCCGGTGTCAGAGTGACAGCAACAGCCGCGATAGCCAGAAGTGAAGTGATTTGTCGGGACATGACGAAAGCTTTCGTTTGTGAAGGGTGTTGCGAGGGTTGTTCGACCGTAGCGGATCAGTTCCCGGCGGGTGAAGGTGCCTCGGGAAGTCTCAGCAAACCCGAACCTCCGACGCCCACGACGACCGCGACCGCCGCCGCGGCGAGCGTGAAGCCGTAGGCGTTGGACGCTCCGAACGTCTCCGTGAGCCGTCCCCCGGCCCACGCTCCGATCGCCACCCCGAACCCGATCGACGTGGAGATCCACGCCAGCCCTTCGGTGAGCACTGAGGGCGGTACGAGCCGCTCGGTGAGGGAGAAGCCGGTGATGAGCGTCGGCGAGATCGCGAGCCCGGCCAGGAAGAGACCGAAGGCCATGATGCGCACGTCGCCGATGAACATGATCGGCAGCAGTCCCACCACGAGCACCCCGAGCGCCCGTACGAACCGGTGGCGCAGCGAGGCCCGCCAGTGCCGCGACCCGAACCAGAGCCCCGACACCATCGACCCGCCCGCGATGGCGGCCAGCAGGAACCCGGCGGCGCCCTTGACCCCGTGCTCCTCGGCGAAGGCCACCGTGATCAGGTCGACCGACCCGAACACCGCCCCCAGCGCCAGGTAGACGCAGGACAGCAGGGCGATCCCCGGAATCAGGATGGCCATCCCGGTGCCGGACTCGCCCGGCCGTATCGGTGGCTGGGTACGCCGCTGCGCCGCGAGTGCGAGGGATCCGCCGAGCATGCAGACCAGCGCCACCAGCAGTCCCATGTACGGGTTGACCGCGGTGGCCAGCACGGTGACCAGCGCCGGTCCGGCGACGAAGATCATTTCGTCGGCCACGGACTCGAACGCGAAGGCCGTGTGCAGCTTGGCCGAGCCGCCGTGCAGGTGCGACCAGCGCGCGCGGACCATCCCGCCCAGGGACAGGGAGGTGGCGCCGACCGCCAGCCCGGCGGCGTACAACGTCCACTCGGGCAGCCCGAAGCCCGCCGACAGCATGAGCGCGGCCAGCGAGAGCGCGTTCACGATCGAGAAGGGCACGATGACCCGGGCCTGCCCGAACCTGTCGACCAGCCGCGCGGTCAAGGGGGCGGCCACCGCGAAGGAGACGTTGGTGGTGGCGGCGACGGCGCCCGCGGTCGCGTACGACTCGGTGAGGCCGGAGATCAGCAGCACGACGCCGATGCCGAGCATGGACATCGGCATCCGGCCGACGAAGCCGGCCAGCACGAATCCCTTGATGCCGGGCCCCTTGAACAACCCCCGATAAGGCCCGACCACGTTCGTTCCTCTCCCTTGACGCGCCCCAACATTTACGCGTGCGCTGACCGGACAGCAAGTGATTTTTCCGGCAACTCGGCTAACGTGTGCCGGGTGTCCGGTCTTCCCTCGTTCCGCGCCGTCCTGATCGTGATCGCTTC
The DNA here is from genome assembly GCF_040654555.1 of Nonomuraea sp. NPDC050680. Lineage (NCBI taxonomy): Bacteria > Bacillati > Actinomycetota > Actinomycetes > Streptosporangiales > Streptosporangiaceae > Nonomuraea > Nonomuraea sp. NPDC050680. The sequence goes on from NZ_JBFAIF010000002.1 coordinate 212,587, forward strand.
GGTCATCGCCGTCTCGGTCGTGGCCGTGGGAGTGGCGCTGTCCACGCGGGACGACCTGTTCGCGAGTACGGCCGACCAGCAGCCGGTACGGAAGGCACAGAAACCGGCCCAGAAGACGCAGCCGCAGACCGCCGGTCTCGACAAGATCGTGCCCACGGCCGAGCCGGTGAAGGACTTCGGCGAGGGCGGCCCCAGCATCACCCCGACCCCGCCCCGTGTGCTCGCGATCGCCCGCGCCGAGGTGCCCAAGACCACCCGGTTCGCCCTGGCGAAGCTCAAGCACGTGCAGAAGGTCGCCGTCGTCGACGCGGGCTCGGTCCGGGTGTCGGGCACCGGGCTGAACCTGCTCGCCGTCGACCCGGCCGACTTCCGCTCCTGGACGCCCAAGGCCGTCGCCGACCAGCCGGCCGTGTGGAGCGCGCTGTCCAGGGGCGAACTGGTCGCCGACACCTCGGCCGTACGCAGGCTCGGCATGATCCTTGGCGCCGAGTACCAGGTGGACGGCGGCCCCCGCCTGCGCGTCGCGGCCTCGGCCACGCTCGGCCTGTCGGGGATCGACGGCCTGGTGGGCGCCGACATGGGCAAGGCACTCGGCCTGGCGCCGGGCGTCGCGGTCCTGCTGCACGGCAAGCCCGGCATCAGCGAGCCGGGCGTACGCAAGCTGCTCGGCAAGGGCGCCCAGGTCGTGACGCTCGGCGCCCGTCCCAAGGCCCAGCCGACGCAGCCGGCCCAGCAGACGGCCAAGCCGCAGCAGCAGGTCAACGTCGGACGGCCCAGCAGCTACCTCGACCTGTACAAAGCCTCGGCCACCCACTGCCCCGGCCTGTCATGGACCGTGCTGGCGGCGATCGGGCAGGTGGAGAGCGGGCACGGCCGCAACAACGGCCCATCGAGCGCGGGCGCGCTCGGGCCGATGCAGTTCATGCCCGCCACCTGGAAGCACTACGGCGTGGACGGCGACGGCGACGGCAAGTCCGACATCTGGAGCCCGTACGACGCGGTGCCCGCGGCGGCCAAGTACCTCTGCGCGAACGGCGCCGGCCAGGGCGGCCAGAAGCTGCGCAAGTCGATCTGGTTCTACAACCACTCGTGGGACTACGTGAACAAGGTGATGGGCATCGCCGAGGCGTACGCCCGCGCCTACACCTGAGGCCCGCGCGTGTCTACGCCTGACGCCGCCGCGGCGGCGGGCAGCAGGTGAGCCCGCAGGGCTGCGGCTCGGGCTCCTCCATCAGCTCGCGGATCATGCGGACGAAGGCCGGGTGGGTGCCCGCCGTCGCCGCGCGCTCCATGGGCAGGCCCAGCTCGGTGGCCACCTGCCTGGCCTCGGTGTCGAGGTCGTAGACGACCTCCATGTGGTCGGAGACGAACCCGATCGGCACGAGCACGACCGAGCGGGCGTCGCTCTTGCGCAGATGGTCGCAGACGTCGGGCTCCAGCCACGGCACCTCGGGCGGACCGCTGCGCGACTGCCACACCAGCTCCCACGGCTGGGTGCGGCCCAGCGCCGCGTTGACCAGCTCGGCGCTCCTGCGCAGCTGCGCCTCGTAGAGGCCGCCGTAGGGCCCGGCGGTGCGCGCCATCGAGACCGGCACGCTGTGCGCGGTGAACACCAGCCGGGCGTCGTCGCGGCCGAGCCGGTCGAGCGCCTGCCCGACGTGGTCGGCCATCGCGGCGACGAACCCCGGATGGTCCCCGAAGTGCCGCATCTTGACCAGCTCGGGACCGCCCTTGACGGAGATCCTGGCTATGTCCTCGTAGTACTGGCGGCAGCTGGAGTAGCCGGCGAACGCCGAGGTGGCGAACACCGCCGCCTTGCGGATCCCGTCGGCCATCATCCGCTGGACGGTCTCCTCGCCGAACGGCTCCCAGTTGCGGTTGCCCCAGTAGACGGGCACATCGACCACCGGGCGCAGCGCCTCGATGAGCGCGCGATTCTGGCCGTTGATCGGGCTGACCCCGCCGAAACCCTGGTAGTGCTCGGCCACCTCCAGCAGCCGCTCCTGCGGCACACCCCGGCCACGCACCACGTTCTCCAGAAACGGCAACACGTCCTCAGGCCCCTCGGGCCCACCGAACGACAGCACCAGCAGAGCGTCGTAGTTCCCCACGTGCCCACCCTATTCCGGCGAGGGAGCGCCGCCGCCTGGGGCCCGCAAGTGAGTGGCGACGCCCCGAGCGGGTCTCTACGGAGCTAGGCAAATCAACAGGGTACGTTCTATGGAGTGAGCGCATTCGACGATATTCGTGACTATGTTGCCATCCCCCGGGTTCTCTCGCTGAAGCTCTCGCCCGACGGCTCCCGGCTGATCTCCGCGGTCCAGTCTCTCAACCCCGACGGCAAGTCGTACGGCACCGCGCTCTGGGCCACTCCGATCGACGGTGAGCCCTACCGGCTGACCCGCTCGGCCAAGGGTGAGAGCGCGGCGGAGTTCACCGACGCGGGCGACCTGCTGTTCACCTCGGCCCGTCCCGACCCGACCGTCAAGGACGCCACCGACGAGGTGCCCTCGCTGTGGCTGCTGCCCCGCTCGGGCGGCGAGGCCCGGCAGGTGGCCGCCCGTCCCGGCGGCGTCGGCGCCTTCCGTACGGCCGGTGACGTGGTGGTGTTCGCCGCCGACGTGCTCAGCGGCGAGGAGGCGGCCGAGGAGGAGCGCCGCAAGGCGCGCAAGGACGCCGGTATCAGCGCGATCCTGCACGAGAGCTACCCGGTCCGCTACTGGGACCACGACCTCGGCCCCGGCCACACCCGGCTGTTCGCCGCGAAGCTCGGCGCGGACCGGCTGGAGGACGTACGCGACCTGACCCCCGACCCGGGCGAGGCGCTGCGCGACGTCACCTTCGCGCTCACGCCCGATGGCGCCACCGTGGTCACGACCTGGCGTACCCTCCTCCCGGATGCCGAGCAGCGGGTGGACCTGGTCGCCATCGACGTGGCCACCGGTGAGCGGCGCACGCTGTTCACCGAGGAGGGCCACGACTTCTACGGCCCGATCGCGGTCTCGCCCGACGGCGCCCGCGTCGCCTGCGCGCGCGAGCGCCTGGCCGGGCTCGACGTCTCCGTCCGCATCGACCTGTGGATCGGCGACCTGGCCACGGGCGCGGGCCGTACCTACGCGCCCGAGCTGTTCCCGGCGGACGTCGAGTGGGCGCCCGACTCGTCGGCCGTCTACCTCGTGGCCGACCATCGGGGCCGCCGCCCGATCTTTCGCGTGCCGCTGGACGGGGAGGTCGCCCGGCTGACCCAGGACGACGCCGCCTACCTCGGGCTCAACGCATCGGCCGACGGCCGGTTCGTCTACGCGCTGCACAGCGCCGTCGACCGCACCCACGGCCCGGCCAGGATCGACACCGCCACCGGCGAGATCACCGATCTGCCCTCGCCCGCCCCGCGCCCCGAGCTGCCCGGCACGCTGACCGAGGTCTCCGCGACGGCCGACGACGGCACCACGATCCGCGGCTGGCTCACGCTCCCCGAGGGCGCCTCGGCCGACGACCCGGCGCCGATCCTGCTCTGGATCCACGGCGGTCCCGTCGCCTCGTGGAACGACTGGCAGTGGCGCTGGAACCCCTGGATCATGGTCCAGCACGGCTATGCCGTCCTGCTGCCGGACCCGTGCCTGTCCACCGGCTACGGTCAGGAGATGATCGACCGCGGGTGGGGCGACTGGGGCCCGCGTACACTCGCCGATCTCGACGCGATCGTGGACGTGGTCGTGGCCAGGGACGACATCGACGGCGAGCGGATCGGCGCGATGGGCGGCTCCTACGGCGGCTACATGGCCAACTGGATCGCCGGCCACAGCGACCGCTACAAGGCCATCGTCACCCACGCCGCCCTGTGGAACCTCGACCAGTTCGCCGGCACCACCGACGCGGCCCAGTACTGGCAGCGCGAGATGGGCGAGCCCGGCTCCGAGCGCTACGCCAAGCTGTCCCCGCACCACGGGCTCGACAGCATCACCACGCCGATGCTCGTCATCCACGGCGACAAGGACTACCGGGTGCCGATCGGGGAGGCGCTGCGCCTGTGGTGGGATCTGCAGCGCCGCAACGTCGAGTCGAAGTTCCTGTACTTCCCCGACGAGAACCACTGGATACTCAAGCCCGGCAACGCCATTGCCTGGTACGAGACCGTTCTGGCCTTCCTCGGCCAGCACGTCCTCGGCCAGGAATGGAAGCGCCCGGACTCGGTGGCGTGATGAGCGATTCACGGGCCCTGCTCGAACTGGCCGAGGACATCGCGCGCGAGGCGGGCGACATGCTGCTCGCCAAGCGGCCCACGATGTCGGAGGTCGTCGAGACCAAGTCCAGCCCCACCGACGTGGTCACCGCCCTGGACACGGCCTCGGAGCGGCTCATCCGCGCCCGCGTCCTTGCGGCCAGGCCCGGCGACAGCGTCCTGGGGGAGGAGGGCGGCGAGGCCGCCGGCGACTCCGGCGTGCGCTGGATCGTCGACCCCATCGACGGCACGGTCAACTTCCTGTACGGCCTGCCCGAGTGGGCGGTGTCGATCGCCGTCGAGGTGGGCGGCGAGATCGTCGCCGGCGTGGTGAACGTGGTGCCGCGCGGTGAGGTGTTCACCGCGGCGCGCGGCCGGGGCGCCTGGCTCGGCGGCGAGCGGCTGCGCTGCAACACCGGCGTGCCGCTGTCGCAGGCGCTGGTCGCGACCGGCTTCGGCTACCTGCGCGAACGCCGGGCCGTGCAGGCCCAGGTACTGGCGTCGGTGCTGCCGCGGGTACGCGACATCAGGCGCGGCGGCTCGTGCGCCGTCGACCTCTGCTCGGTGGCCTCGGGCCGGGTGGACGCCTACTACGAGCGGGGCACCAACTACTGGGACTTCGCCGCGGCCGGGCTGGTCGCTACCGAGGCGGGGGCCAGGCTGGGCGGGCTGAACGGCAGGCCGCACAGCAACGACTTCGTGCTCTGCGCGGCGCCGGGGCTGTTCGACGAGCTGCACGACCTGCTCGTGCCGCTGGATCCCCAACGCGACGCCTGACGGCGCGTGGATCCCCAGCGCGATGCCTGACACTGTGACGTGACAGCACGAAAACAGCCGGAGCCCTTGTCCAGGGCTCCGGCCGTTTCGTCACACGAGGCGCCGATCAATGAGGCAACGGGACGCCGTTGTCATCCGCCAGGCGGCGCAGGTCCTCGATCTCGGCGGTGAGGGTGTCGGCGAGGTAGTCGTCGCCGGTGCACCGGGCCTCCCGAAGGCCCTTGTAAGCCTGGTCGAGGCGGCTTTCGATCGTGGTCGTGAACTCGCCCATCTCACCTACTCTCTTCAGGGGTTGGGAGCGAAGAGCGCCCACCACGCGCGGGAAAGCCGAAAGAGGCATACGGCGATGGGTGTCCCGCAGGCATACCCCGCCCCATCGCTTACCGAAACATGAATTTGGCTGTGCCTTGCGGCACACATGCTCTGACATGCCTTACCGTGCGCTTATCGCAGGTGTGGGCAGAATGAAGCAGCGGATCCGGAGAGAGGTGCCAGTCGTGCGAGTGCTGGTTGTAGAGGACGAGCGGGTGCTCGCCGATGCGATCGCGACCGGTCTGCGGCGCGAGGCCATGGCGGTGGACGTGGCCTATGACGGGGGCGGCGCGCTGGAGCGCACCTCCTACATCGACTACGACGTGATCGTCCTGGACCGCGACCTGCCGGTCGTGCACGGGGACGAGGTCTGCCGCCGCCTGGTGGAGCAGCGTACGTCCTCGCGCATCCTGATGCTGACGGCGTCCGGCGACGTCGACGACAAGGTGGAGGGGCTCGGCCTGGGGGCCGACGACTACCTGGCCAAGCCGTTCGTCTTCATCGAGCTGGTCGCCCGGGTCCGCGCGCTCGGCCGCCGGTCGGCGCCGGCCCTGCCGCCCGTCCTGGAGCGGGGCGGGATCCGGCTGGACCCGGGCAAGCGGCTGGTCGAGCGCGAGGGCAAGGAGGTCATCCTCACCAAGAAGGAGTTCGCGGTCCTGGAAGAGCTGATGCGGGCGGAGGGCGCCGTCGTCAGTCAGGAGGACCTGCTGGACAAGGCGTGGGACGAGAACATCGACCCGTTCACCAACGTGGTCCGGGTGACGATGATGACCCTGCGCAAGAAGCTGGGGGATCCGCAGGTGATCGAGACGGTGCCCGGAGTGGGATACAAGTTGTGACTCAACGGCCGGAGCGCGAGGCCATGCCGACGCATCCGATGATCAGCCCGCACTCGGAACGGGTCGTGGCGCGGGCGGAGCAGGCGCCGCCGCCGAGCGGCCCGCCCGTCTGGGACGGCCCGCCCCCGCCGTCCTACGCCCGGCCGCAGCGGACCACGATGGAGGTGGTCAAGGCGCTGCCGGGCCGGGTGAGCATCCGGTGGCGGCTCACCATCGCCTACAGCGCGCTGTTCTTCGTGGCCGCGGCGGTGCTGCTCGTCTCGATCTACGCCATCGTCGGCACGGCGATCACCACCGCGTGGCTGGACCTCGACACCAGCAGCATCGACGCCCTCAACGCGTCCATCATGCAGGCGCGGTGGTACGCCGCCAGGGACCAGACCGTCGCCAGCGCCCGCGACGCGCTGCTGCAGAGCTCCTTCATGGCGCTGGCGGGCGTCGGCATCCTCTCGCTCATCCTCGGCTACTTCGTCGCCGACCGGGCGATGCGCCCCGTGAGCCAGATGACGGCCACGGCCAAGAAACTCTCCGAGAGCACCCTGGCCCACCAGCGCATCGACCTGGAGGGCCCGGACGACGAGCTGAAGGAGCTGGCCGACACCTTTGACGCCATGCTCACCCGGCTCAACATCGCCTTCGACACCCAGCGCAGATTCGTCGCCAACGCCTCGCACGAGTTGCGAACACCCCTCACCATCAACCGGACGGTCCTGGAGATCGCCCTGTCCGATCCCGAGGCGTCAGAGGACCTCAAGGCGCTCGGCCGTACTCTGCTCGAAGTCAACGCGCGCAACGAGAAGCTCATCGAGGGACTGCTGCTGCTCGCCAGGAGCGAACGCGAGCTGGCGGTACGCAAGCCGCTGGACGTCCAGGAGGTCGCCCAGACGGCCGTCGAGCAGGTGACTCCATTCGCCGAAGATAACGGCGTAACCATCACCACCGATCTGGTCAGCGCGCCTACCATAGGCGATCCGGTCCTCTTGGAGCGGTCCGTCAGCAACCTGCTCGAGAACGCCGTCAAGTACAACATTCCGGAAAACGGAAAAGTATGGATCCGAACGGGAATGGTAGACGGTGCACTGGTTGTTCAGGTGGCCAACACAGGGCAGCATGTCCCTGCGTACGAGGTGAACAGCCTGTTCGAGCCCTTCCGGAGGCTCCACGCGGATCGGGTGGATTCGGCGAAGGGATCTGGGCTGGGGCTGTCCATCGTTCGTGCTGTTGTGCAGGCTCACGGCGGAAATGTGACCGCTGTGCCGCGGGAGGGCGGAGGACTTGTGGTGACCATTCGGCTGCCGAGCCGCTGATCCGGCGTGTTGCACCACGGTGGGCGTCTCGTTCTCGCCGCACATGTGGTTGGATGTGCCGTCGAACGCGGTGGGGCATGCCGCCAAGGCTGTGGGTTTCGCCATATTTGGCTAACCATTGCCGACGGCAGCGGGCCCTGACGTGTTGGGAGGTTCATGGTTCCTTCCTGCTGGGTACCGATGCAAAAATTCCCCCGGCAGAACGGGCACAAGATGAGGCTCCTGGACGTTAGAAGACGCGCGACGAGCGCGAAGACGTATAGATGAGGGGGATGGAGCAAGCACGATGGCTACCGATTACGACAGCCCGCGCAAGACGGACGACGACCTGGGGGAAGACAGCCTCCAGGAGCTCCAGGCGCGGCGCACCGACAAGTCGTCGGGCAGTATCGACATCGATGAGACCGATCTGGCCGAGTCGCTCGAACTACCCGGTGCCGACCTGTCGAACGAAGAGCTCAGCCTGCGCGTGATTCCGCGCCAGGCGGACGAGTTCACCTGCTCGCGTTGCTTCCTCGTGCACCACCGCAGCCAGCTGGCCTCCGAGAAGAACGGCCAGCAGGTGTGCCGGGAGTGCGCCGCCTGACGAAGGAGGAGGCTCCGCGTGGCCGCACCTGAGAAGGACAGGCAACCAGACGACGAGATCGCCGACCCCGAGCAGGAGGTCGGCGAGCTCGTAGGTAGGCTCGCCGACTCCGGTGAGCTGGAGCCGGCCGAGCGGCGACGGCTGCTCGGCCGTCTAGCCCGCGCTCTGGCCTCCGGCGCGCGCAAGACGCGTGAGACCGGGGTCGGGCGTGGACGCTGGCTGGCGGATGTGTTCATGAACATCGCGCCCCGCATCCCCATCAGAGACCTGCACACGCTCTCCGAGCACCACCACGGCCTGACCGGCGAGCAGCTCGCCGACGATCTGGTGCGCACCGCCCAGAAGGCGACCATGACGGTCGGCGCCATCGGCGGAGCGCTCGCCGCGGCCGAGTTCGCGGCGCCACCCCTCCTCCTCTCCGCTCCGGCCCAGCTCGTGGCCGAGACCATGGTGGTGGCCGCCATCGAGGTCAAGCTGCTGGGCGAGCTCCACGAGATCTATGGCGTACGCGTCTCGGGCACCGGCACCCAGCGCGCGGCCGTCTTCGCCGCGGCCTGGGCCAGGCAGCGCGGCGTCGACCCCCTCGCGCCCGCCTCCGTCACCCTCGCCCTCGGCACGGCCACGAAGACCGCCCTGCGCAACCGTCTCATGCGTACCCTTGGGCGCCACCTGACCACGCTGGGCCCGTTCCTCACCGGCGCCGTCGCCGGCGGCGCGCTCAACCGGATGGCGACCAAGAAGCTGGGTGCGGCCATCCGTAACGATCTGCGCGGCAAGCTGCCGCCCGGCAGCCGCTCGCCGGAGATCCGGCCTTAAAGACGTACGGGGTCGTGCTGGGCTAATTGTCCCGCTCGTCGATGACCCGCCGGAGCTTGCCCACCGAGCGCTCCAGCGTCTCCGGGTCCACCACCTCGACCTCGACCTGCACGCCGATCGTGTCCTTGACGACCCTGCGCAGCGTCTGCGCTGCCTCTGCGCGGGCCGCTGTGCCGTCCTGCGGGCCCGGTCGCGCCTCGACCCTGACCGTCATCACGTCGAGCCGCTCCGGTCTGGTGAGCCGTACCTGGAAGTGCGGCGACAGCCCCGGCACGCGCAGCACGATCTCCTCGATCTGGGTGGGGAAGACGTTCACCCCGCGCAGGATGATCATGTCGTCGGTACGGCCCGTCACCTTCTCCATCCGCCGGAACGCCGGCCGCGCGGTGCCGGGCAGCAGCCTGGTCAGGTCGCGGGTCCGGTAGCGGATGATCGGCAGCGCCTCCTTGGTGAGGCTGGTGAAGACCAGCTCGCCGGACTCGGCGGGAGCCCCGGTGAACGGGTCGACGGTCTCGGGATAGAAGTGGTCCTCCCAGACGTGCAGGCCGTCCTTCGACTCCACGCACTCGTTGGCCACGCCCGGGCCCATCACCTCGGACAAGCCGTAGATGTCCACGGCGTCCAGGTCGAAGCGGTCCTCGATCTCCGCGCGCATCTCCTCGGTCCACGGCTCGGCGCCGAAGACGCCGACGCGCAGCGAGCACGCGCGGGCGTCCAGGCCCTGCCGGTCGAACTCGTCGAGCAGCGCCAGCATGTACGAGGGCGTGACCATGATGACGTCCGGCCGGAAGTCGGTGATCAGCTGTACCTGGCGGGGCGTCATGCCGCCGGAGACCGGTATCACCGTGCAGCCCAGCCGCTCGGCGCCGTAGTGGGCGCCCAGGCCGCCGGTGAACAGGCCGTAGCCGTACGAGATGTGCACGATGTCGCCCGGCCGGCCGCCCGAGGCGCGGATCGAGCGTGCCATGACCTCGGCCCAGACGTCGAGGTCGTTCTTGGTGTAGCCGACCACCGTCGGCTGCCCGGTGGTGCCGCTGGAGGCGTGCACCCGCGCCACTCGCTCCCGTGGCACGGCGAACATGCCGAAGGGGTAGCAGTCGCGCAGGTCCTGCTTCGTGGTGAAGGGGAACTTCACCAGGTCGCCGAGCTCCTTGCAGTCGGCGGGGTGGACGCCATGCTCATCAAACTTTTGCTGATATTTCGGGACATTTTGGTAGGCATGGTGGAGTGTCCGTTGGAGGCGCTCCAGCTGGAGCGCCATGAGCTCGTCGCGCGAAATCCGCTCGATCGGGTCGAGGTCGCCGGGCTGAGGGGCGGCGCCGAGTCTCATCTCATCTCCTTGCCGCGGTGCCGGCGTCCATCATGCGCCGCGCGCTCTCCAAGGCAGGTCTCCCTCGCTCAACTGACCGACTGTTCGGTAAATACTCCACCGCCCGGCCTGATCTCTGTCAAGAGACGGCCGATCCCCGCCGGCCGCCCTCCGACGCCCGCGACCTCACACCCGGCGCGCCCGACGCCCCCAACGCCCCCAACGCCCCCAACGCCCCCAACGGTCGGCGCCGCCCGACTCGCGCCGGGCATCCGTTCTTCCTCTCCCGAAGGGGGATCCCTCTCAAGGGCCCCAGCCATCACGGACCGTCCCTTCCCCTTCCCCCGAAGGGGTGTCCCTCCGAAGGACCTTGGCCACCACAGACCGTCACACGGATCGAAACGGTCGTGTGACGAACCCATCCGGTGGCCACTGCCACTAGGCGATATGTGTGATTCGCGTTTGTTTGTGCAGGTCCTGGGCAAGGTCAGTACGGCGCCGCTCGCCGTGCGTGAGTTCGCGGCATTGGACCGCTCCCAAGTCCTGGTGAAGACGCTGGGCGCGGAAGCGGGGCGAGGTCTGGATCATCAGGCCGGCCGCCCATGTCGTCGCGATCATCTCCCAGGCGGAGCCCGAGCGGGTGACCGCCAGCATGTGCCGTGTCCCGCGGCACATGAAGGATGATGGACTCTAGGAGGACCTGGGTGAGTGGCCGTAACTCGTTTATGATCGTCGCGAACCGGTTGCCGGTGGATCGAACGGTCGAGCCGGACGGGACGGCCTCATGGCGCAGGAGCCCGGGCGGGCTCGTCACCGCCATCGCTCCCGTCATGCAGCGCCGGCACGGCGCGTGGCTGGGCTGGCACGGCGCCGCCGACGAGCGCCTGGAGCCCTTCGACCAGGACGGAATGAACCTGGTCCCGGTGCCGCTCTCGGCTCGCGAGGTGGAGCTCTACTACGAGGGTTTCTCCAATGCCACGCTCTGGCCGCTCTATCACGACGTGGTGGCACCGCCGGTGTTCGAGCGCGACATGTGGGACGCCTACACCACCGTCAACCAGCGCTTCGCCGAGGCCGCGGCCGAGGTGGCGGAGGAGGGGGCGGTCGTCTGGGTGCAGGACTACCAGCTCCAGCTCGTCCCCGCCATGCTGCGCAAGCTCCGGCCGGACCTGCGCATCGGCTTCTTCCTGCACATCCCGTTCCCGCCGGTCGAGCTGTTCTGGCGGCTGCCGTGGCGCAGGGAGCTGGTCGAAGGACTGCTCGGGGCCGACCTGGTGGGCTTCCAGCTGCCCGGCGGCGCCGCCAACTTCCGGCGGCTGTGCCGCAGGCTGCTCGGCCTGCCGTACAAGGGGAACGAGATCTTCCTCGACGACCGGATCGTGACCACGCAGGCGTTCCCCATCTCGGTGGACTTCGCCGAGCTCGACACGATGGTGCGCCAAGAGCACATCATGACCCGCGCCAAGGAGATCAGGGCGGAGCTCGGCGATCCGGAGCACGTGCTGCTCGGGGTGGACCGGCTGGACTACACCAAGGGCATCGGGCTGCGGCTGGAGGCGTTCGGCGAGCTGCTCAAGGAAGGGCGGCTGAAGCCCAACGAGGCGGTGTTCGTGCAGATCGCCACGCCCAGCCGGGAACGGGTCGACGAATATCGCCGGCTGCGCGACGACATCGAGCTGCAGGTCGGCCGGATCAACGGCGAGCACGCGATGCTCGGCCTCCAGCCGATCCAGTACTTCCACCAGTCGTACGGCCGCGAGGAGCTGGCCGCGCTCTATCTGGCCAGCGACGTCATGGTGGTCACGCCGCTGCGTGACGGGATGAACCTGGTCGCCAAGGAGTACGTCTCGTGCCACCACGACCTGCGGGGTGCGCTCGTGCTCAGTGAGTTCGCGGGGGCGGCCGACGAGCTGCGGCAGTCGTACCTGGTCAATCCGTACGACGTTGAGGACGTCAAGCGCCAGATGATGACGGCGATGCGGGCCACGCCGCACGAGCTGGCCCGGCGGATGCGTACGATGCGCCGCCGGGTAGCCACCTACGACGTGGACCGCTGGGCAGGAGAGTTCCTCAATGCCCTTGAGACACCTGCTTTACCGTCTTCCACGCCTCATACCGCTTCTTGGCGGTCCGGTTGACCACGATCTGCGCCACGGACATCCCGACGCCCATCACCACGGCGTAGCCGATGGCCTCGCCCATGCTGACCTCGGGTGAGTCTGGGTCGATCGGCGGCTCCTTGCCGGTGGTCTTCACCCAGACGAGCCCGAGGATCTTGCGTGCCGCCCACGCGGTGGCCAATCCGACCAGTCCCCCGATGACCCGCCAGGCGAGGTCAGGCTTGTCGTCTGCCATCCGAACGTCTCCTTCCGCTATGTAACGAACCTTAGTCTGCAACGCTCCCTGGGCCGGTGAAGCCGTACCATAAGGAGGCATGAATCAGCAGCGACTACGCCATGCAGCCATGCCGGAGAAACCGACTCTCGACGGCTTGGAGAAGGTATGGGTAGAGCGCTGGGAAGATGACGGTATCTACCGGTTCGACAGGTCCAAGCCGTGGGAGCAGATCTACTCGATCGACACCCCGCCTCCGACAGTCTCCGGTTCCCTTCACGTGGGTCACGTCTTCTCCTACACGCACACCGACACCATCGCCCGTTTCCAGCGGATGCGCGGCCGCGAGGTCTTCTACCCCATGGGATGGGACGACAACGGCCTGCCCACCGAGCGGCGGGTGCAGAACCACTTCGGCGTCCGCTGTGACCCTTCGGTGCCCTATGACCCGGACTTCACACCTCCGGCCAAGCCCGATCCCAAGCGGCAGGTCTCCGTCTCACGCGGAAACTTCATCGAGCTGTGCGAGCGGCTGACCATCGAGGACGAGAAGGCGTTCGAGGAGCTGTGGCGGCGGCTGGGGCTGTCCGTCGACTGGTCGCTGACGTACGCGACCATCGACGGCGCCGCTCGCGCCGCCTCGCAGCGGGCCTTCCTGCGTACCCTGGCGCGCGGCGAGGCCTATCTGGCCGAGGCGCCGACGCTGTGGGACGTCTCCTTCCGCACCGCCGTCGCCCAGGCCGAGCTCGAGGACCGCGAGTGGCCGGGGGCCTTCCACCGGGTCTCCTTCTACGGCGAGAAGGGGCCGGTCTGGATCGAGACGACCCGGCCCGAGCTGCTGCCCGCCTGCGTCGCCCTGGTGGCGCACCCCGACGACGAGCGATACCAGCCGCTGTTCGGCACCTCGGTGCTGACGCCGCTGTTCGGCGCCGAGGTGCCGGTGCTGGCCCACCACCTGGCCGAGCCCGACAAGGGCTCCGGCATCGCGATGGTCTGTACGTTCGGCGACCTCACCGACGTCACCTGGTGGCGCGAGCTGGCGCTGGAGACCAGGCCCATCATCGGCAAGGACGGCCGCCTGCTGCCCGAGCCGCCCGAGGGCGTGGAGCAGGAGCCGTACAAAGAGCTGGCCGGCAAGACCGTCCACAGCGCGCGCGAGCGCGTCGTGGAGCTGCTGAGCGAGTCCGGCGACCTGGACGGCGACCCGCGCTCCACCAAGCGGATGGTGAAGTTCTACGAGAAGGGCGAGCGCCCGCTGGAGATCGTCACCACCCGGCAGTGGTACATCCGCAACGGCGGGCGCGACCCCCAGCTGCGCGAGCAGCTCCTGGCCAGGGGCGCCGAGCTGCGCTGGCATCCGCCGCACATGAAGGTCCGCTACGACAACTGGGTGCGGGGACTGGCCGGCGACTGGCTGATCTCCCGGCAGCGCTTCTTCGGCGTGCCGATCCCCGTGTGGTACCCGCTGGACGCGTCGGGCGAGCCCGACTACTCCCGCCCGCTGGTGCCCTCGGAGGACCTGCTGCCGATCGACCCCTCCTCGCAGGTGCCCGACGGCTACACCGAGGACCAGCGGGGTGTGCCGGGCGGCTTCATGGGCGATCCGGACATCATGGACACCTGGGCGACCTCGTCCCTCACGCCGGAGATCGCCGGCGGCTGGGAGCGGGACCCCGACCTGTTCGCCCGGGTCTTCCCGATGGACCTGCGGCCGCAGGCGCACGAGATCATCCGCACCTGGCTGTTCTCCACCGTGGTCAGGGCGCACCAGGAGTTCGGCACGCTGCCCTGGCGTGACGTGGTCATCGCGGGCTGGATCCTCGACCCCGACCGCAAGAAGATGTCCAAGTCCAAGGGCAACGTCACGACGCCGCTCGGGCTGCTGGAGGAGTACGGCTCCGACGCGGTCCGCTACTGGGCGGCCAGCGGGCGGCCCGGCACCGACACGGCGTTCGACACCGGGCAGATCAAGGTCGGCCGGCGACTGGCCATCAAGATCCTCAACGCGTCGAAGTTCGTGCTCGGCTTCCCGGAGTCCGAGGCGGCGGTCACCGAGCCGCTCGACCTGTCGATGCTCGCCCAGCTCTCAGGGGTGGTCGAGGAGGCCACCCAGGCGTTCGAGGGCTACGACTACACCCGGGCGATGGAGGCCGCCGAGCGCTTCTTCTGGGCCTTCTGCGACGACTATCTGGAGCTGGTCAAGGCCAGGGCCTACGAGAGCGGCCCGGCGGCCGCCTCGGCGCACGCGGCGCTGCGCCAGGCGCTCGACGTGCTGCTGCGGCTCTTCGCGCCGTTCCTGCCGTTCGTCACGGAGGAGGTCTGGGCCTGGTGGCGTCCGGGCTCCGTCCACCGCGCGGCCTGGCCGTCGGTCCCGGCGGGCGCGGGTGACCCGGCGGTGCTCACCGTGGCCTCCGACGTGCTCGGGCGCATCCGCAAGGCCAAGTCGGCCGCCAAGCTGTCGATGCGCGCCGAGGTCTCCCGTCTCACCGTGTCGGGCCCCGAGATCGCCCTGGTACGGCTGGCGCAGGACGACCTGTGCGGCGCGGGCAACGTCGAGGAGTTCGTGCTCGACGGCGGCCCCGAATTCGCCGTCGAGGTGACGCTGGAGCAGCAGTAACCGCTAGTTGTCAACCGCTAGTTGTCAACCGCTAGTTGTCAACCGCTAGTAGTCGCACACCCCCGAGGGGAAGATCGCCTCAAGGCGGGTCCGCTCCTCGGGGGACGGGCGCCACGAGCCGTACAGACCGCGCTCGACGGCCCTGGCCACCGGCTGCAGGCGGCACTTGTAGACGCCGCCCTCCAGCGGACCGCCCGCCACCACGCGGGAGGTGGAGTAGAGCGGGAAGCGCGCGGTGCAGGCGCCGGCGGCGCGGCGGTCCAGGATGCCGTCCCACACGTGCGGACCCGCGGCGATCTGCGCCCCGGCGCTGGTGAAGCAGCGGTCCACGGCCGCCGCGGGCTTGTTGCCCACCACCCCGCGCCACGGGCGCGAGCGGATGTTGGCCATCCACTGGTCCATCACCTGCAGCGCCTCGGGCGTCTGGTCGAAGGCCGGTCCGTCGGGGCGGGCGTCGGTGAACCAGATGACCTGGTTGCCGGCGTTGCCGTCGTAGTTCAGCATCCGCTGCCGCGAGACGAACGACTGGTGCGAATCGTGCATGTCGAGCTGGTCCTCGAGATAGTGGCGCCAGTCGATGATCGGGATGGCGATGTCGCCCCTGAACACCAGCCCGCTGCGCTCCACGTTCTTGATCGCGATCGGGTCTCCGGTGCGTCGCGGGGCCGGGTCGCCGGTCCGCATGTTGCGCGCGCTCCACGGGTCGAACTGGGCCGGGTCCTGGCAGAGGGAGGGGGTGAACGGGCAGCCCTCCCGCACCATGTCCTTCGACTCCTTCCAGGAGCCGGCGCGCGCGTTGACGTCGAGGAACTCCGCGGGCGTGATCACGCCCTTCACCAGCGCGCTCAGGCCGTACTGGACGCCGACGTTGTCCCAGGTGGAGCGGGCATGGCCGTCGGGGGCCACGCCGTAGATCTCGCGCAGGTCGTCCCAGTGCGTCCACTGGACGGTGTCCTTGACGCCGGGCGGGTCCATCTTGGCCCACTCCGGATCGTTGTTGGAGGTCCAGAGGGGGTTCATGGTCAGCGGGGTCAGCCCGCGCCAGCCCTTGACGCACTCGTCGGAGCCCGGCTTGCCGGTGTAGGGGTTGTCCACGGTGTCGCTCGCGTTCATCCCGATCAGCGCGGTCCGCGCGTCCCAGGAGGCCCAGCGCGGGTTGTGGTCCATGTAGCGTTCGAGCAGCTCACAGTCGCCGACGTGGATGGTCTGGGTGACCATGTCGGGATAGGAATACTGCGGGATCGCCGCGTCGATCACCTCGGTGCCGTAGTTCTGGCCGTAGACGTACTGCTGGAGGGCGCCGCCCGAGGCGCCCACGCCGACGGTGTAGAGCGGCACACCGTACTTCTCGATGAACCGCTCCTTCACCATCAGCGCGGTCTCGCCGCCGAGGATCAGGTTGTCGTGCGTGGAGGTGCGGGTGCCCGAGGAGTAGAGGATCGCGTAGCCCTTGCCCAGCCCGTACGCGTCGAGCGCGCTGCCGCCGAGCGTGCCCTGGTCGTGGCCGATCCCCACGCCGCCGTCGAAGCGGTAGATCGCCCGGCCGTTGTAGCCGTCCTCCAGCATCGCGATGGAGTAGAGGAAGCGGTTGATCACGCCGCGCTCGCGGCGCACCACGAAGTCCACGGTCCGGCCGTCGATGGTGGTGGTGGTCGACATGTCCGCGGGCCGTTCGGCGGGCATCGTCTTGAACGTGCCGTCCGTCGCGCGGTAGAGCCGCTCCGTCAGCACCGGCGCGAAGCAGTCCCTGCTCCATCCGCCCGTGGTGCGCATGCCCTGGCCGTCCTGGTTGTCCGCGACGGGCGGGCCGAGCCCGCCGCGCTCCGTCTTGCACAGGAAGGGGTACTGCTGCGGCCCCGAGAAGATCGGCCCCGAGATCGGGTGGTTGCGTAACTTCAGTGTCTCCTTGAACGGCCCCGCCAGCGCCTTGATCGTGTTGTCGCCGTCGATCAGGCCGGTCACCAGACCGCTGAAGGACTCGCCGCCGGGATCCGGCTTGAAGGACGTGGTGACGTCCTCGCCGTTGCGCAGCACCTTGAGCCGCATGCCCTGGCTCACTCGTACCCTGACCAACGCGTCCCCGCCACTCACCCGGTCGGCGCGGCTCGACAGCACGTCGAGCGCGGGTTCGCCGCGCGAGGCCAGGGCGGGCACCGGGGCCGCCACGAGACACGCGATCACCGCGGTGATCGCGCTCACCTTAACCAGCGCGACGGTCCTCATGTGCATGACGGTGACATGTGATCATGCCGTTGCCCAGACCCGATCTTTTATCCATGCGCACATATGTCCCTGACGTGCCAGTCTTGAGCACGTGCTGACCGACCGCCCCACCAAGCTCGTGCCACCCGTGCTGGCCAAGATGGCGGCATGGTGCCTGTGCCTGATCCTCGTCGGCGTGGTCGTCTACTTCTTCGTCCAGGGCATCGCGCGGCTCAGCTTCGTGGCCCTGCCGGTCGCCATCGCCCTGTTGCTGACCGCGCTGCTGTTCCCGCTCACCAGGAGCCTGCGCGAGGCGGGCATGCGCCCCATCTACGCCACCTGGATCACCATGCTGGTGGCCCTCGCGGTGCTCGCCGGCACCGGCTGGCTGGTCGGCGCGCGGGCCACCGAGGAGTTCCCCAACCTGGTCGAACAGGTTCAGTCCACCGCCCGCGACGTCCAGAACTGGCTGATCACCGGCCCGCTGCACCTCAAAGAGGCGCAGATCACCAGCTACGTCGACGAGATCGCGACGATGGTCAACGCCCAGCGCACGGCCATCACCAGTACGGTCCTGACCGCCGGCGCCGTCGCCTTCGAGGTGCTCGCCTCCCTCGTGCTGCTGCTGTTCGTCTCGTTCTTCCTGCTCAAGGACGGCGACCGGATCTGGTCGTGGTTCCTGCGGGGGTTCGGCTCGATGTCGCCGCGCGTCGACCGGGCGGGGCGGGCCGCCTGGACCACGCTTTCCCACTACGTGCAGGGCACCGTCGCGGTCGCCGCCGTGCACGGCGTGATCATGGGCATCGTGCTGGCCGGCATGGGGGTGCCCCTCTGGGCGCCGCTGGCGGTGCTGATCTTCTTCGCCAGCTTCATCCCGATCGTCGGCATCTTCTTCGCCGGTACGATCGCCACCCTGGTCACGCTGGGCGCCAAGGGGCCCCTCTACGCGTTGATCTTCGTCGGCATCCTGATCGTCGAGCAGCAGCTGGAGAACCACGTGCTCCAGCCGCTCATCGTCGGCCGGGCGCTCAACTTCCACCCGCTGGCCATCATCCTGGTGTTGTCCGTCGGGGGCATCCTGGCCGGTATCGCGGGGGCGGCGGTGGCCGTGCCCGTGGCGGCGGTGATCTACCGGGCGCTGCCCGAACTGGTGCACAAACCGCCCGCCCTGCCACCTGGACCCACCCCGGCACCCGCTCAGCCACCGGGATCCACCCCGGCACCCGCTCAGCCAGCGGGGTCCGCCTCGGCATCCGTCCCGCGCTCGGGCTCCCGAGCTTCGGGTTCGCCCGCCGAGGACGATAGTCCGCCTGACAGCGAGTAACCTCGTCACCCGTGACCACCTCGCCGCGGGACCTCGGAGATCGGCGGCCGTCTCCCCGTTCTCACGAGGGCTTCCGGCGGCACGACACTCCACCCGCCTGCCCGGTGCGCCGGGATCGCGGGCGGAAGGGCGTACCTTGAGGCTGAGGGGGCGCATCGCCGCCGAGCACCATGACCATGAGGTGAACCCTTGACCGACGTGCAGATCCTCATCCAGCGACTCGACGACGGGCTGCCGGTGCCGTCCTACGCCCATCCGGGCGACGCGGGCGCCGATCTCTACGCGGCCGCGGACGTCGAGCTGCTGCCCGGAGAGCGGGCCATGGTCGGGACGGGTGTCGCGATCGCGCTGCCCGACGGCTACGCCGCGTTCGTGCACCCTCGCTCGGGCCTGGCCGCCAGGCACGGCGTCACGCTGGTCAACGCGCCAGGCACGGTCGACGCCGGCTACCGCGGCGAGATCCGGGTGACGGTGATCAACACCGACGCCAAGGAGCCCTTCCGCCTGAGCCGCGGCGACCGGGTGGCCCAGCTGGTCATCAAGCGCGTCGAGCGGGCGGCCTTCACCGAGGTGGAGCAGCTGCCAGGCTCGGCCCGCGGCACCGGCGGTTTCGGATCAACAGGACGTTAACCAGGGAGAGTGAGCACAGTGTTCCGACGACGCCGTCGTGAGCAGCCGGATCAGGCGGCCGAGCAGCAGGCCTCCGCCGCCCCAACGCGCGAGTCCGGCCCGTGGGACGCCGACGAGCCGCACCCCGAGAGCGACAGGATCGACCTCGGCGGGCTGCTCCTGCCGCACAACCCGGACTTCGACCTGCGGCTGGCCTCGGTGGGAGACCAGAACGTCGGGGTCGTCGCGCTCTACGAGGAGAGTTCGCTCCAGCTCCAGGCGCTGGCCGCGCCCAAGAGCATGGGGCTCTGGGACGAGGTCAGGGCCAAGATCCGGACCGGCGCCAAGGACCTCGGCGAGCAGGAGGGCCCCTTCGGACCCGAGCTGATCGGCGAGATCGCCGGCGAGGGCAACACCACCCGCAAGGCCCGCTACATCGGCATTGACGGGCCGCGCTGGTTCGTGCTGGCGATGATCAGCGGCCGCGCCGCGCTCGACGAGAACGTGGCGAACGTCTTCCTCGACTTCATCAAGGACGTCGTGGTCGTGCGAGGCACCGAGCCGATGGCCCGGGAAGAGCCGATCACGCTGCGCCGCCCCAACGAGCAGGGCACCGAAGCGGCCGACAGCCAGGGGCTCAACCCGTTCAAACGAGGTCCCGAGATCAGCGAGATTCGCTGAGCGCCCACATCACGTAGGCTGAGTCATCATGAGTACGGCAGAACCCCCCAAACGCGGGGGATTGCGCGGGTTCTTCAGTCGGCTGGCCTCCACCCAGTCCGAAATCGAAGCCCAGGAACTACGGGAAGACGTCGACGAGGTCGGCGCGACCCCGATCGTCTCGTGTGGCGGCCGACGCCGCTTCTGCGTGGCCGGTACGCTACGTACCGTGACACTGCGACCAAGGGGCGGCGCGCCCGCCCTTGAGGCCGAGCTCTACGACGGGTCCGACGTCATCGACCTGGTGTGGCTCGGCCGCCGCAAGATCGCGGGCATCGAGCCCGGGCGCACCGTCAAGGCCGAAGGCCTGGTCAGTATGCAGGACGGGCGCAAGGTGATGTTCAATCCTCGATACGAGCTGCGCCCAGGGAGTTGATCAGGTGAGTGCTGAGGCGGAAGAGGTCGCCCACGACACCGTCGAATCGGCGGTGCGAGCCCAGCTCGCCAAGGCGTTCGGGGGAGTGCGCGGGATCATCGAGGCGGCGGTGCCGACCATCGCGTTCACGCTGTCATGGATCGTCACCGAGGAGCTGAAGACCTCGCTCATCGTCAGCATCTCGCTGGCGGTCGTGCTCCTGCTGGCCAGGCTCGCGCAGCGGTCCACACCGCAGTTCGTGATCAACAGCCTGATCGGCATCGCCATCGGCGCGTTCTTCGCCAGCCGCAGCGGCGACGCGAAGGACTATTTCCTGCCCGGCATCCTGTGGAACGCCGGCTACTCGGTGGCGATGCTGCTGTCGATCGTCACCCGGTGGCCCGTGGTCGGGTTCCTGATCGGCTCGGTCACCGGCGACCCCACGGCCTGGCACAAGGATCCGGGCATCGTGAAGCTCTGCGTCAAGCTCACCTGGCTGCTGATGCTGCCGTGCGTGATCAGGGTGGCCGTGCAGCTGCCCGTGTGGCTGGTGGGCGGCGGCGACGAGGCCGTGGCCGCCCTCGGTCTGGCGAAGATCGCGATGGGCTGGCCGCTCCAGGTGGCCGCGCTCGGCGCGATGCTGTGGTTGCTGGGCAAGGGGCGAACGCCGATCAAGCCGCCGGTCGCCCCCGCCTGAGCCCGTCAGTGCTGTGAGAGCAGGTGCGCGAGCTCCTGCTCCACCTCCTGGTTGGCGACGAAGAGGAGTTCGTCGCCCGCCTCGAGCGGGTCGTCGTTGGTCGGCACCAGCACCCGGCCCTCGCGCAGGATCGCGACCAGCGCCGAGTCGTTGGGCCACGGCACCGACCCGGCGCGCTGGCCCACCACTGGCGCGTCTTCGGCCAGGGTGAGCTCGACCAGGTTGGCCTGCCCCTGGCGGAAGGTCATCAGGCGCACCAGGTCGCCGACGCTCACCGCCTCCTCGACCAGCGCGCTCAGCAGACGCGGCGTCGAGACCGCCACGTCCACGCCCCACGACTCGTTGAACAGCCACTCGTTGTTGGGGTGGTTGATCCGGGCCACCACGCGCGGCACGCCGTACTCGGTCTTGGCCAGCAGCGACACCACGAGGTTGACCTTGTCGTCTCCGGAGGAGGCGACGACGACGTGGCAGTTGTTGAGCCCCGCCTCGTCGAGCGAGGCGATCTCGCAGGCGTCGGCCAGCAGCCACTCCGCCCGCGGCACGCTGTCGATCTTGATGGCCCTGGGGTCGATGTCGATCAGCAGGACCTCGTGGCCGTTCTCCAGCAGCTCGGCCGCGATGGACCGGCCCACGGCCCCCGCTCCGGCGATGGCGACGCGCATCAGTGGTCCTCTTCCGGTGCCGCCGCGAGCACCTTGTTGATCCGGTCCATGTCGCTCTCTGTGGCGATGACGTGCAGCACGTCGCCGTCCTGGATCACGGTGTCGTCGGCGATGACCAGGGCCTCGCCCATGCGGTTGAGGTAGGCGACGCGGACCCTGCCCCGCTCCTCCAGCTCGACGGCCCGGGTGCCGATCCAGCCGGTGTGCGCGGCGACCTCGGCCAGGACCACGGTGCCGGTGGGGTCGCGCCAGAGCGGCTCGGCGCCCTCGGGCAGGATGCGGCGCAGGATCTGGTCGGCGGTCCACCGTACGGTCGCCACCGTCGGAATGCCGAGGCGCTGGTAGACCTCGGCCCGCCGCGGGTCGTAGATGCGGGCCACCACATTGTCGACGCCGAACGTCTCGCGCGCCGCCCGCGCCGAGATTATGTTGGAGTTGTCACCGCTGGAGACCGCCACGTACGCGGAGGCGGACTCGATGCCCGCCTCGGTGAGCACGTCGCGGTCGAATCCGACACCGGTCACCCGGCGCCCCCGGAAACCGGCCCGCAGCCGGCGAAACGCCTGCGGATCCCGGTCGATGATCGCGACCGTATGGCCGTTGTCCTCGAGGATGTGGGCCAGAGTCGAACCGACCCGGCCACATCCCATGATCACTATATGCATACTCCCCCGCACTTCGCGGTCGGCCGGTTGCTCGACACCAGTATGGCCCGATGGGGGAGCACCTCGTCGGTGCCCCTAC
The DNA here is from genome assembly GCF_040654555.1 of Nonomuraea sp. NPDC050680. NCBI lineage: Bacteria > Bacillati > Actinomycetota > Actinomycetes > Streptosporangiales > Streptosporangiaceae > Nonomuraea > Nonomuraea sp. NPDC050680. The sequence continues at coordinate 235,022 of NZ_JBFAIF010000002.1, forward strand.
GGCAGGGGGCTAGCATCTCGTAACGTGGCGAAGGTAACGGATCTTGTCAAACGCGTGCTGGTGGGCCGGGCGCTGAGGAGCGGCCAGCTCCATGAGCAACTGCTGCCCAAACGCATCGCCCTGCCGGTCTTCGCCAGCGATGCCCTGTCCTCTGTGGCGTACGCGCCGCAGGAGATCCTGGTCATCCTGTCGCTGGCCGGAGTGTCGTTCTACGCCTACAGCCCATGGGTCGCGATCGCTGTCGTGGTCGTGATGCTCACGGTCGTGGCCTCCTACCGGCAGAACGTGCACGCCTACCCGAGCGGCGGCGGCGACTACGAGGTGGCCACCACCAACCTGGGCAAGAACGCCGGCCTGACCGTGGCCAGCGCGCTCATGGTCGACTACGTGCTGACCGTGGCGGTGTCGGTCGCCAACGGCGTCGACTACGTGGGCGCCACGATCCCCTTCGTCGGCCAGCACAAGCCGGCCGTCGCCATCGTCATCGTCGCCCTGCTCACCGTGGTCAACCTGCGCGGTCTGCGCGAGTCGGGGGCCGCCTTCGCCGTCCCGACGTACGCGTTCATGATCGCGGTGCTGGGGCTGATCCTCTGGGGCGGCTTCCGGCTGCTGGTGCTCGGCGACGAGCTGCGGGCGCCCAGCGCGGGGTTCACCATCGACGCCGAGCAGACCAACCTGACCACCTTCGCCGCCGCCTTCCTCATCCTGCGCGCCTTCTCCTCCGGCTGCGCGGCGCTGACGGGCGTCGAGGCCATCAGCAACGGCGTGCCCGCCTTCCGCAAGCCCAAGAGCAAGAACGCCGCCACGACGCTGCTCATGATGGGCCTGGTCGCGATCACCATGTTCGGCGGCATCATCGCGCTGGGCCTGGCCTCGGGCGTGAAGGTGGCCGAGCCGTCCGTGGTGGCCACGGACCTGCACGGGCCCGGCGGGCAACCGGTCGGTCCCGGCTACTACCAGCAGCCGATCATCTCGCAGGTGGCCGACGCGGTCTTCGGCGGCGGCTCGCTGCCGTTCGTGATCATCTCGGCGGTCACCGCGCTCATCCTGTTCCTGGCCGCCAACACCGCCTTCAACGGCTTCCCGGTGCTCGGCTCGATCCTGGCCCAGGACCGCTACCTGCCGCGCCAGCTGCACACCCGCGGCGACCGGCTGGCATTCTCCAATGGCATCGTCATCCTGGCGCTGGGCGCGTGCCTGCTGCTGTGGGGGTTCGACGCCGACGTCAGCCGCCTGCTGAACCTTTACATCGTCGGCGTCTTCGTCTCCTTCACGCTCAGCCAGATCGGCATGGTCATCCACTGGACCCGCCATCTCAAGACGGAGACCGACCCCAAGATCCGGCACCAGATGCACCGCTCGCGGGTGATCAACTTCTTCGGCGGCATCATGACCGGGCTGGTGCTGGTCGTCGTGCTGCTGACCAAGTTCCTGGTCGGCGCCTGGATCGTGTGCTTCGCGATGCCGGTCCTGTTCCTCATGATGAAGGCCATCAGGCGCCACTACGACAACGTGGCGGCCGAGCTGGAGATCACCGAGGAGTACGACGAGTCGACGCTGCCGGCGCGCAACCACGCGATCGTCCTGGTCTCCAAGATCCACAAGCCGACGCTGCGCGCGGTCGCCTACGCCCGCGCCACCCGGCCGTCCACGCTGGAGGCGATCACCGTCGGCGTCGAGGGCGCCGAGGCGCGGCAGCTCCAGGACGAGTGGGAGCGCCTGGGCATCCCGGTGCCGCTCAAGATGCTCGACTCGCCGTACCGGGAGATCACCCAGCCGATCCTCGACTACGTCAAGACCCTGCGCCGCCGCTCGCCGCGCGACGTCGTGACCGTGTTCATCCCCGAGTACGTGGTCGGGCACTGGTGGGAGCACCTGCTGCACAACCAGAGCGCGCTGCGGCTGAAGGCGCGGCTGCTGTTCAAGCCGGGCGTCATGGTGACGAGCGTGCCGTGGCAGCTCCACTCCTCCGACCGGCTCAAGGGCCGGCCCGAGCCGGCCGCCCCGGGTGCTTCGCGCCGGGCGGGACATCAGGTGGCCAAGAAGCAGGTCAAGGCCGGGGACCACTCCGCGTAACGGGCTAAGTCCGGAAAGTGGCAGTGCCGGTCAGGGCATAGGGTGTCCGTGTGGAACAGGCATCTCTCGAGCTGACGGTAGGTCCGGTCGCCCATGGCGGTTGGTGCGTGGCGCGCCATGACGGGCGGGTGGTGTTCGTCCGCCACGCGCTGCCCGGCGAGCGGGTCATCGCCCACGTCACCGAGGAGACGACCCGCTTCCTCCGGGCCGACGCCGTACAGGTGCTGGAGCCCTCCCCCGACCGCGTGGTCCCACCCTGCCCCTACGCGGGCCCCGGCCGCTGCGGCGGCTGTGACTGGCAGCACGCCACCCAGGAGGCCCAGCGCGGCCTCAAGGCCGCCGTGGTGGCCGAACAGCTGAGCAGGCTGGCCGGCATCGAGCGCGAGATCGTGGTCGAGGAGGTGCCGGGCGCCAAGGACGGGCTCGGCTGGCGCACCCGCGTCCAGTTCGCCGCGCGGCCCGGCGGCGAGCTCGGCTTCCGCAGGCACCGCTCGCACGACATCGAGGTGGTCGACGCCTGCCTGATCGCGCACCCGGAGGTGGAGGCCGTAGGGGCCGAGCAGCGCGAGTGGCAGGGCGCGTCCGCCGTCGAGGTGATCGCCTCCTCGACCGGCGACCGGGCCGTGGTGGTCCGGCCGCGCCCCAGGCGCAGCGTGGCCGTGCCCGACCTCGACGCGCCCGCCTCGATCCTGCTGGATCAGGGCAAGGGCCACACCGTCCCGCGCAAGGGCTCGGGCGTGCTGCGCGAGCAGGTGGGCGACCGCGAGTTCAGAGTGGCGGGCAGCGGCTTCTGGCAGGTGCACCCGGGCGCCGCCGAGACCCTGCTGGACGCCGTCCTGTCCTACGCCGCGCCGGAGCCGGGGGAGTGGGCGCTGGACCTCTACTGCGGGGTCGGCCTGTTCGCCGCCGGTCTGGCGGAGGGCGTGGGGGAGCAGGGCGCGGTGTTCGGCCTGGAGTCGGAGGCGTCGGCCGTCCGCGACGCCCGCGCCAACCTGCGCGACCTGCCGCAGGCCCGGGTGGAGCGCGGACGGGTGGAGGAGGCGCTGGACCGGTTCCAGATCGAGCGGGCCGACATCGTCGTCGTCGACCCGCCCCGGTCGGGGCTGGGGCGCGACGTGGTCCACCGGATCACCTCGCTGGATTCCTCGCGGATCGTCTACGTCTCGTGCGACCCGGCGACGCTGGCCCGCGACCTGGCCTGGTTCGGCGACGACGGTTACGGGCTGGTCGACCTGCGGGCCTTCGACGCCTTCCCGATGACCCACCATGTGGAGTGCGTGGCGCTGCTGGCCAGGGGATGACGTCCTTCCCCACAGCTTGGTGATGGGAAGCTGACCTCCACCGCATGTCCTCATGGGCCGACGCCTGGGAGCTGGTCTTGGCAAGCACTACGGATAGCCGCCCATCCATCGACGCCGCGCTGGTCAGGCGCCTGGTCGATGCCCAGTTCCCGCAGTGGGCCGAGCTGCCTCTGAAGCTGCTCGAACCGGCCGGCTCGGACCATGTGATCTACCGGCTGGGCGAGGAGCTGTCCGTCCGGCTGCCCCGCCACACCGGGGCCATAGGGCAGGCCGAGAAGGAGTACGAGTGGCTGCCCCGGCTGGCCCCGCACCTGCCGCTGGCCATCCCGGTGCCGGTGGGGGTGGGCGAGCCCGGCTACGGCTATCCCTGGCCGTGGGCGGTGTCGCGCTGGCTGGACGGCGAGGTGGCGACCGTGGAGACCCTGGCCTCCTCGTCCGAGGCCGCCGTCGAACTGGCGGAGTTCCTTGCTGCCCTTCAGCGGTTCGCGCCCGAGGACGCGGGTGCCAGAGATGACCTCACGGGCCGGCCGCTGGCAGACCGGGACCGCGCCACGCGGGCCGCCATCGCGCAGGTGAGCACCACTTTTGACGCCGAGGCCATGACCGAGTTGTGGGACGCGGCGCTGAGCGTTCCCGGATGGGATCGGCCCCCGGTCTGGTACCACGGCGACTTCCACACCGGCAACCTGCTGACCGCCGACGGCCGCCTCAGCGCGGTCATCGACTTCGGCGACCCGGCCTGCGACCTGACCGTCGCCTTCACCCTGATGTCGGCCGAGAGCCGGGCCGCCTTCCGCGCGGCGCTCGGTGTGGACGACGACACCTGGACCCGCGGCCGCGGCTGGGCGCTCGCCACCGGCCTGAACGCCTACACCTCGTACGCTGCCACCAACTCCCGGGTCGCCACCCAGACCACCCGCCAGATCACCGAGGCCCTCATCGGCTGATCAGCGGCCTCCCCGGCCCCTACGTGTCGCCCAGCGTTCGCGATGGCGCGATGGTCAAACCGCGGGCGAGAGCGGGCCCGGCTGGGGGCGCGGGTTGGCGAGGTCGTGGGCTGAGCGGGTGAGCCAGACCAGCATCAGGACGCCAACGGCCGCCATGGCGTCGTCGTAAATGTTTGTCTCGCTCGTGAGCAGCGTGCCCCCCAGCCCCACAACGAACGGCGACACCAGGGCGGCGATGCCGTACCAGACGGTGTCCCGCTGCCAGCGGCGGTCTCGTCGTTGCGCGCGCAGCAACAGCACCGTCCAGATCAAAAACGCCACGCCGCAGATCAGCTCGAGCCAGTCGGGCACCGGCCACTCGAGGACGTTGAGGACCTCGATGGCGCCGAAGCCTCCGTACGCCAGCACACCGGCGCCTCGCGCATGTTCGGCGAACTCCAGGTTGGGCCCCAGCACCGACGCGAACAGCGTCACGACCAGCCACATCACCGCAGCGTCGAGCACCACCGCCCACCAGGGCCAGTACGGCAGGACGGAGCCGAGCAGCCAGGACGTCGCCGCGGCATACAGCGCGACCCGCAGCCGCCGCGTGCCCTGGTCCAGCTCGGGCGATGGCCCCGCCAGCGGCCCGCGCAGGCTCTGCCACAGCGCCCAGGCCCACGGCAGTCCGGCCAGGACCAGGACGAGCACATTCGGCCAGGTGACCACGACGTTTTTGTCCCTCTCCGTGAACACCGTCAACCACCACAGCACGCCAAGGTTGCCTGTGGTCAGCGCGATCACGGCGGCGACGACCAGCGCGACGACGTACACACCCATGATGAGCAGGGCGGGAGTGGCTAAGAGATGACGACGGGGCACGTGATGCTTCCTGGGGGCGAAGGGACTCGAACGCCCCACCATAACGAGGCACCGACGCGAAGTCGATCAAGCGAATGGGGGTCGCTCGTGCACGTGTCCGCGACACGTGCACGAGCGGGTGGCGATCAGAACCGGAAGTTCCAGCCGGGTGTGCCGGGCAGCGGAGCGACGGGCTCGCTGAGCGTACTCACCTCAGCGGGCGGGACCGCCGGGCAACGGACTCCCTTCGCCGGGAGCCTCTGCGTGAGCAGGTAGGAGTCGATGACCTCGTTGCCGCACGCTCCACGCCCCAGGACGATGTGCCCCCAGCCCTCGTACGTGAGCAGCCGCCCCGAACGGCCCAGCTGGCGGGTCGTGCCGAGCGCCCACGGGTAGACGGTCGCGGGGTCGTGCAGGGAGTTGGCGACCAGCAACGGCGTGTCCGTGCGGACGTTCAGGCGATGCTGCGGGTTGGGGATCGGGCCGGGCGTCCCGAGGCAGGCGACGGTCGTCGCGATCCCGATCGGGCTGTAGCGCATTTCGGGCGCGATCTTGGCCATGCGGCGCAGGTGCCCGGAGAACTCGCGGTAGTCGCGGATCGGCAGCCGGTAGTCCAGGCAGAAGGTCTGCATCGGATTGGGGCTGACCTCTTCCGCGCTGTTCGCCTGCGTGCTGCTCTTCTGGGCGCCGGCGAGCGACATCCGCAACGCGCTTTCGCCCGTCGCCTGGCCGCTGTCGAGATCGGCGAGCAGCTGGGAGAGCGGTAGCCAGTTGGCGGGGTCATAGAAGGCGCCCAGCGCCGCGTTGACGATCGCGAACGCGGTCACCGGGCTGCCGGGCTCCCCCGGAACGTGCAGTTCACCCCGGTCGGCCCGCTCCAGCAGCCCCCGCCAGAACGCCTTGACGTCCTGACCGTGCTGGAGACAGCGGCTGTCCCGGTCGCACCAGGCCGCGAACTCGTTGAAGGCGTCCTGCGCGCCCCACGTCTCGGTGTCCATGAACGCTTGCGTGCCCAGGCTGTGGTCCATGGTGCTGTCCAGGACGAAGGCGCGGACCCGATTCGGGTAGCGCTCGGCGTACAGCTGGCCGAGGAGGGTACCGTACGAACCGCCCCAGAACGACAGCTGCCGCTCGCCGAGCGCGGCGCGGAAGGCGTCCAGGTCGGCCGCCGTGCTGAGCGAGTCGACGTGGTCGAACAGCGGGCCGGTACGGGCCCGGCAGTCGGCACGCAGGGTCTCGTTGTAGGCCACCATCCGGTCGAAGTCGGCCTGGCTCTTCATGAGCGGATCCGGCGCCTGCGTCATCAGGTCTGTGGAGCAGACGACAGGGTGGCTCCGGTTCGTGCCACGCGGGTCGAGACCGACGATGTCGAAGCGGCGCAGCACATCGGCGCTGAAGCGCCGCTGGCTCGTGAGGACCAGGTTCACTCCCGAGCCACCTGGGCCACCGGCTCCGAGGGCGAGCACACCGATCCTGGCCGCCGGATCGGTGGCCTTACGGCGAGCGACCCCGACCTGGAAGGTGCCGCCTTCCGGATGTTTCCCGTCGATGGGGACGGTGATCGTCCCGCAGTCGACTGCGGCATCTTCCGGACAGGGCGTCCAGGAGATCGCGGTACGGGCCGGATCGGTCCGCTCTGCGGCGCGCGTGGCCGGCGTGATCAAGAGGAGTGGGATTGTGAGCCCCGATAACAGGGCAACGAATCTTCGCATGTCCCGATCTTTGACCGCCTCCGGACTAGAAGGGAATCGGGCGGAAGTAGGGACGTCGCATCCTCCGCAAGGATGACGGACCGACGTCTGTTCGGTGACCTCAACGAACACGCCATCGCCTGGGCGGCACTTGGGTCGACGCTCTGGCCGTCGGTGAGTCGGTCCGGTGGGCCGGGCACCGGCCCGACGGCGAGCACCGTGCACAGGTGGCCGGGTATGCCGCCGTCAACCCCCGGGTCGCCGCCCAGACCACCCGCCAGATCACCGAGGCGCTCCTCGGCTAGCGTCTCCCCGGCTCGGGTCCGACGGCGCTGTCCACGCGGCGTTCGTCGGCGACCTCAGACGGTGCGAACGCAGGCGCACTGGCATGCCGCGAGTGTGCCCTCCGCAGCCTCTGCGGCTTCCCGGGTGGCGACTTCGGTCCGGTATATGTCAATCCGACGGCACCCACTCCAAGGGCACCACCACCTACTCGTTCACCACTCCCAGGTAACGGAGCGGACCCCAGCCAACGCGTCAGCCGTTGTGTCGAAGGGCGTTGAGGGCCAGGGGGCGGGACATCGCGCCGCGGACGCGCTCGGCGAGTTCGCCGGCGCCGGTCTTTGCCTGCCCGGCCCGCAGCGCCGAGCCGAGCCGAGCGTGCCGCAGGGAGTGATCTTCCCGTCGCCGGCAGCGCGTTCAGGCGAAGCGTTCGATCGTGACAGGGATCAGGCCCTGGCCGCGGATCGCCTGCCGGTGGTGGTGGAGCAGCGCCCCGACGGCGGAGTCCGGGCCGGGCCCCAGGCGTACGGTCGCATCGAGGCACCAGGCGATCCCCGGCCCGATCCGCCGCAACTCCCAGGTGAAGTCGTGACCCGCGGCGGTCGCCGTCGCCGTGCCGACCACGCGGGCCAGGGGATCCGCGGGGTCGTCGACCGGCTCCAGCCTCAGGGCCGACCGCACGTTCGCCAGGCCGCCGCCGACTTCTCCGTCGAGTTCTCCGGCGAACAGGACGCGGTAGCGGCGCGATCCCGTCACGCCCAGGTCCAGCGGGGCGGCGGCCGGCAGCGGCTGGCGGTCGCGGAACAGGGCGCGGATCTCCGCCTCCTGCGGCAGTTCGCCGCCGCCGCACGCCTGGTAGGCGCCGCCCGCGGCGTGACGGGTCACCGGGATGACCCGCGAACGCAGCAGGGCGTCGGTACGGAGGTCACGGCTCGTCGCGGATGAACCGCCCCAGGCGCCGGTCGTGGACGGACCGCCCCAGGCGCCGGTCGCCGACGACCATTCGACACTGTCGATGCCGGCCGCCGTGTAGTCGTCGCAGAGCACGAACTCCTCGACCAGGATCCCCAGGGGCTGCTCCCCACGGTCTCTGTCGTCCGGCGTGGCGAAGATCAGGTAGTAGTCCAGCGAGGCTTCGTCCACGACCTCACCACCCGCCGCTTTCACAGCCACCCCATGCGCTGCGCCGTACGGATGGCTTCGAGCCGGTTCTGGGCGTTCAGCTTGGTCATCGCGCTGGACAGGTAGTTGCGCACGGTTCCCTCAGTCAGGTGCAGCTCGGCCGCGATCCGCGCGATCGTGGCCCCGTCGTCGGCCAGGCGCAGGGCGTCCCGTTCCCGCTCGGTGAGGGGACTGTCGCCGGCGGCCATGGCCGCCGCCGCGAGTTCGGCGTCCAGGTAGCGGCCGCCCGACTGCACCTTGCGGATCGCCATGGCCAGCTCCTCGGCCGAGGCGTCCTTGCCGAGGAACCCGCTCACCCCCGCCGCCATCGCCCTGCGCAGGTAGCCGGGCCGCCCCAGGCTGGTCAGGATGACGATCTTGCACATGGAGCTGATCTGCTCCGCCGCGCTCAGCCCGTCCATGCCGGGCATCTCGATGTCGAGTACGGCCACGTCGGGGCGGTGTTCGACGACGGCGGCCAGCACCTCGTCGCCCCGGCCGACCTGGGCGATCACCTCGATGCCCGCCTCCAGGTCGAGCAGGGCCGCGAGGGCGCCGCGGACCAGGTGCTCGTCGTCGGCCAGCAGTACGCGCGTCGTCATGCCGGAACCGCCGCCCTGAGCAGGAAGGCGCCGTCATCCGTGGGCGCCGCCGACAGCGTGCCGCCCACGGCGCTGACCCGCTGCGACAGGCCGCCGAGTCCATCCGGCGCGTGGTCGCTCACCGGCCCGTCGACCCCGTCGTTGGACATCTCCAGCACCCCATCCTCGATCGTTATCGTGCAATGTCCGGCCTTGCTGTGCTTGAGGACGTTGGTCGCGCCTTCCCGGATCACGGTGGCCAGCAGCGTGCGGGTCTCGGCGGTCAGCGAGGCCGTGTCCGCCTGGACGACGCAGCGGACGTCCGCCGCCTCCAGCACCGCCCGCACGCTGGCGAGGACCTCGTCGAGGTCCACGGCCCGGTAACTCTGTACGGTGGAGCGCACCTCGCGCAGCGTCTGCCTGGCCAGGTCGCGCACCTCGAACATCTCGCCCGCCGCCGCCGAGGGATCCTCGCGCAGTGTCAGGGAGGCGGCCCCGGCCCTGGCCGAGATGTCGGCGAGGCTCTGGCCGAGCAGGTCGTTCAGGTCGCGGGCGAAGCGCAGGCGTTCCTCCGACACCGCGAGCCTGGCCCTGGCCTCCTGGCCCTCGTGGGCGTCCCTGGCCACGCGCCACAGCCACAGGTTCGCCAGGACGCCGCCGGCGATGAGGGCGGTGAGGATGGTCTGGAGGAGGAGGATCTCGATCAGGAACCCGATGGTGAGCGTGACGTACGCGTTGAGGATCACGATCGACCCGGCGGCGAGGATGAGGATGGTGCGCCTGCGGACGAACGGGGCGAGCATTCCCAGCCACACCGGGATCGCCCAGACCAGCGCCAAGACGGCCAGGGGCAGCGTGATGACGCTGGCGACCGCCAGGATCCCGGTCGGCCGCCGGCCGCCCCTCACGGCGATCCTGAACGCGCGGGTGGCCAGCCCGAGCAGGACGAGGAGCAGGACGATCGCCGCTGTCGTGAGGGCCGCGGGAAATCCCGCCCGCCACCGGGCGTACAGCTCGAAGAGCCCGAGCAGGGCGAGCAGGTTGGCGATGTCGGTGGTGTAGAGGATCAGCCAGCGCACCTTGTCGAGCCGGCTCGCCCGCCGAAGCCGGCCACCGCCCTCCCAGCTCGCCCGCCATGGCCGGCCGCCGCCCATCGCCCTCATGCGGGCACCGCCGCCCGCAGCAGGAACTCGCCCGCGGGCGTGCTGGCCGCCGTGAACGAGCCACCTGCGGCCGCCATGCGCTCGGCCAGCCCGCGCAGCCCGCTCCCGGCCCCGGTCGCGCCGCTGGTCGCGCCGCTGGTCGCGCCGCTGGTCGCGGGCGCGGGCACGCCGTCGTTGCGCATCTCCAGCACGCCACCGTCGATGACGATCTCGCAGCGCGTGGCCGTACTGTGCTTGAGCACGTTGGTAGCCCCCTCGCGCACCGCCCAGGCGAGCAGCGTACGGGCGGCGGGGGACAGGTCGTCGGTCCTGGCCTCGATGACGCACCGCGCGCCCGCCGCCTCCAGCGCGGCGCGGACCCCGGCGAGCTCCTCGTCCAGATCGAGCACCCGGTAGCCGTCCACGGCCACCTGCACCTCGGCGAGCGACTCCGCGGCCAGTCGGCCTACGTCGGCCATCTCGGCCGCCGCCTTGCCCGCGTCGATGGTGGCCAGCTTGGCGGCCAGCTCGCTCTTCAGCGTCAGGACGGACAGGCTGTGGCCGAGCAGATCGTGCAGGTCGCGGGCGAAGCGCAGCCGTTCGTTCGACACGGCCAGGGTGGCCTTGGCCTCCCGGCTGTCGTAGGCCTCCCTGATCGTCCACCACAGCCAGCGCCAGAGCCTCATGGTGCCGGACAGCAGCACGGCGGACAGCGTGAGGGAGATCAGGAGGTACGGCCACGACTGGTCGCTGACCGCCGACACGTAGAAGGCGGTCAGCGCGACCAGCGCGGCGCCCACGCAGGCCGTCGCCCGCAGCGGGAGGTAGAGGGAGAGGCCCGAGAGCCAGAGGCACCCGATCATCTCCCACGAGCCGGTGGTGGTGGCGGAGGGAGGCACGAGCGCCACCGCGCCGGCGGCGAACAGCCCGCCCGCGACCAGCTTCGCCGTGGGCCGCGGCCGGTCGTCGTAGGCGTCACGCAGGATCAGGGGAAGGAAGGCCAGCACGGCCAGCACGCACACCGCGGCGGCCACCGCGTGCGGTACGGAGATCCGCCCCGCGCGGGCCGAGGTGAGGACCATCATCGAGAGCATGAAGCCCATCAGGGCGACCGTGGCGTCCATCCAGTAGAGGAGGATCTTCTTCGCCGTCTGCGGACGGGTCGCCATCTCACCCCTCTCTCGTCGACAAAAGCCACGTTGCTCACAAACTTCGTTGCTCACAAAATCCTATGGCCGTCGTGGGAGCAGCGGGGTTGGGCGGGGACATCCTCCGGGTGTCGTCCATTGTGTGGTGGTACGTAAGCGGATAATGGGGCTTATGAAGTTGCGGATCTTCACCGAGCCCCAGCAGGGTGCCACCTACGACGACCTGCTCACCGTCGCCCAGGCCACGGAACGGCTGGGCTTCGACGCGTTCTTCCGGTCCGACCATTACATGCGCATCGGGGAAGGGGAACCGGGCCCCGGTTCGACCGACGCCTGGCTCACGCTGGCCGCGCTGGCCAGGGAGACCTCCACGATCAGGCTCGGCACGCTGGTGAGCCCGGCCACCTTCCGGCTGCCGGGGCCGCTGGCCATCAGCGTCGCGCAGGTGGACCAGATGAGCGGCGGCCGGGTCGAGCTGGGCCTCGGGACCGGCTGGCTGGAGGAGGAGCACCGGGCGTACGGCATCCCGTTCCCGCCGGTGGCGGAGCGGTTCGGCCGGTTCGAGGAGCAGCTGGAGATCATCCTAGGGCTCTGGACGGCGGAGAAGACCTACTCCTTCGAGGGCAGGTACTACCGGCTCGTCGACTCCCCGGCGCTGCCCAAGCCGGTCCAGCGCCCGCGCCCGCCGGTCATCATCGGCGGCGTCGGCGCCAAGCGCACGCCCCGGCTGGTGGCCGCCTTCGCCGACGAGTACAATGTGCCGTTCAGGACCCTGTCCGACACGAGCGCGGCCTATGACCGGGTGCGGGAAGCGACGGCGGAGACCGGCCGTACCGTGCTCCTGTCGGCGGCGCAGACCGTCTGCGTCGGCCGCGACCAGGCCGAGATCGAAAGGCGCGCGGCCGCCATCGGCGAGGATGTGGCCGGGCTGCGCGCGGGCGGCCTCGCGGGGACGCCGGCCGAGGTGGTCGACAAGATCGGCCAGTTGGGCGAGCTCGGTGCCGAGCGCGTCTACCTCCAGGTCATGGATCTGTCCGACCTCGAACACCTGGAACTCATCGCGGCCGAGGTACTGCCGCACGTCTGACATATCCGTTAGCGCCCTTCCACCGGACTGCGGCACACTTGGCCCGTGCTGCTGACCATCACGACCACCGCCACTCCCGCCACCGACCTGGGTTTTCTCCTGCACAAGCATCCTGATCGGGTGCAGGAGTTCGACCGGTCGTTCGGCACGGCCACGGTCTTCTACCCGGAGTCGGGCGAGGGGCGCTGCACGGCCGCGCTGCTGCTCGAGGTCGATCCCATCGCGCTGGTCCGGTCACGCGGCAAGAACTCGCCCGACTTCAGCCTGTCCCAGTACGTCAACGACCGGCCCTACGCCGCCTCCTCGCTGCTGGCCGTGGCCCTGGGCGACGTCTTCCGCACCGCGCGGGCCGGGCGTTGCAAGGCCAGGCCGGACCTGCCGGGCCGGCCGATGCCGCTGGAGATCCGGCTGCCGGCGCTGCCCTGCCGCGGCGGCCCCGAGCTGGCGGTCCGGCTGTTCGAGCCGCTCGGCTGGACCGTCGAGGCGCGGGCCGTACCCCTGGACGAGGGCTTCCCCGAGTGGGGCGACTCGCGTTACGTCCGGCTGACGCTCAGCGGGACCGTCCGGCTGGCCGACGCGCTCAATCACCTGTACGTGCTGCTGCCCGTGCTCGACGACGGCAAGCACTACTGGATCGCGCCCGACGAGGTCGACAAGCTGGTCAGGGCCGGTGAGAGCTGGCTGTACGGGCACCCCGAGCGCGGCCTGATCATGCGCCGCTACCTGGGCCGCCGGTGGGCGCTGGCCCGGACGGCGCTGGCCAGGCTGGCCGAGCTGGGCGACGAGACCGAGGAGCAGCTGGAGCCAGCGGTCGACGAGGACGCGGCGGCGGGGGAGACCGCGGCCGACGAGGCGGCGGTCGCCGAGGCCGAGGCCCAGGGCGAGGCGCCGGAGGTCAAGCCGAAGGCGCTGAACGTCAGGCGGCGTGAAGCCGTACTGCAGACCCTGGAGGAGCTCGGCGCGACCAGCGTGCTCGACCTCGGCTGCGGGCAGGGCGAGCTGGTCGGCGCGCTGCTGGCCAGGCCCAGGTTCGCCAGGGTCGCCGGGATGGACGTCTCGGCCATGGCGCTCACCATCGCCGCGCGCAAGCTCAAGCTGGACCGGATGCCCGACGGCAAGCGGGCCAGGCTGACCCTGTTCCAGGGCGCGCTCACCTACACCGACAAGCGGCTGGCCGGCTATGACGCCGCCGTGCTCATGGAGGTGATCGAGCACGTCGACCCGCCGCGCCTGGCGGCGCTCGAACGCGTCGTGTTCGGCCATGCCCGGCCCCAGCACGTGCTCGTCACCACCCCGAACATCGAGTACAACCCCCGCTACGAGTTCCTGACCGGGTTGCGCCACCGCGACCACCGTTTCGAGTGGACCCGCGCCGAGTTCGCCGCGTGGGCCGATCGGGTGGCCGAGCAGTACGGATACCAGGTCACCTACAAGCCTGTCGGCGACGACGACCCCGAGGTCGGGCCGCCCACCCAGATGGGAGTGTTCACCCGATGAGCTCGGTCAACTCGGTGATCAGCGTCCCGGAGCTGTCCCTCGTGGTGCTCGTCGGCGTGTCGGGCAGCGGGAAGTCGACGTTCGCCGCCAAGCACTTCAAGCCGACGCAGGTCATCTCGTCCGACTTCTGCCGCGGCCTGGTCGCCGACGACGAGAACGACCAGTCGGCCACCCCCGCCGCGTTCGACCTGCTGCACCACATCGTCGGCGTACGCCTGGCCAGGGGGCTGTTCACCGTGGTCGACGCCACGAACGTCCAGTACGCCGCCCGCCGCAGCCTCATCGAGCTGGCCAAGAAGCACGACGTGCTGGCCGACGCGATCGTGCTGGACACGCCCGAGGAGGTGGCGATCGAGCGCAACGCCGGCCGCCCGAACCGTGACTTCGGGCCCGGCGTGGTGATCCGCCAGCGCAAGGACCTGCGCCGCTCGCTGGGCAAGATCTCCCGCGACGGCTTCAGGAAGGTGCACGTGCTGCGCGGGCTCGAGGACATCGAGAACGCGGAGCTGTCGTACGAGAAGGCGTGGACCGACAAGCGCGAGCTGACCGGCCCGTTCGACGTCATCGGCGACATCCACGGCTGCCGTTCGGAGCTGGAGACGCTGCTGGAGAGCCTGGGCTGGCAGATCGAGCGGGTCGAGGGCAAGGCGGTGGCCGCCCAGCACCCGGCCGGTCGTACGGCGGTGTTCGTCGGCGACCTGGTCGACCGCGGTCCCGACACGCCGGGCGTGCTCCGCCTGGTCATGGGCATGGTCGCGGCCGGCACCGCGATCTGCGTCTCGGGCAACCACGAGGCGAAGCTGGTGCGCGCGCTGAACGGCCGCAAGGTCACGGTCGCGCACGGCCTCCAGGAGTCGCTCGACCAGCTCGCCGCCGAGCCGCCGGAGTTCGTCGAGCGGGCCCGTACCTTCATGGAGGGCCTGATCAGCCACTACCGGCTCGACGGCGGCCGGCTCGTCGTCGCGCACGCCGGGCTCAAGGAGGCCTACCACGGCCGCGCGTCGGGCCGCGTCCGCTCTTTCGCTCTATATGGCGACACGACGGGCGAGACCGACGAGTACGGCCTGCCGGTCCGCTACCCCTGGGCCGAGGAGTACCGCGGCCGGGCCATGGTCGTCTACGGTCACACGCCCACGATCAAGGCCGAATGGGTCAACAACACGATCTGCCTCGACACCGGCTGCGTCTTCGGCGGCACGATGACCGCGCTGCGCTACCCGGAACGCGAGCTGGTCTCCGTCCCCGCCGAGAAGGTCTGGTACGAGTCGGTCAAGCCGCTCGGCGGCGGGCCGGCCCGCGACCCGGGCATGCTCGACATCGGCGACGTCCAGGGCACCAGGCACATCGAGACCCGGTTCGGCACCCGCGTCAAGGTGATGGAGGAGAACGCGGCCGCCGCCCTGGAGATCATGAGCAGGTTCGCCGTGGACCCGCGCTGGCTGGTCTACCTCCCGCCGACCATGGCCCCGCCCGAGACCTCCGCGCTCGAGGGCTACCTGGAGCACCCGCACGAGGCGTTCGAGGAGTTCGCCGCCGCCGGGGTGAGCGAGGTCGTGTGCGAGGAGAAGCACATGGGTTCGCGGGCCGTCGCCGTGCTCGCCAGGACTCCCGAGGTGGCCGCCGCCCGCTTCGGCGTGACCGACGGCTCCGCGGGCGCCGTCTACACGCGTACCGGGCGCCCGTTCTTCGACGACATGGCGCCGCTGGTGGAGCGGCTGCGCGAGGCGTGCGAGCCGCTCTGGGCCGAGCTCGGCTCCGACTGGGTGGTGCTCGACTGCGAGCTGCTGCCCTGGTCGGCCAAGGCGGGCGAGCTGATCAGGAGCCAGTACGCCTCCGTCGGCGCGGCGGCGCGGGCGGCGCTGCCCGAGGCGGTGTCAGCGCTGGAGGCGGCCGCCGGGCGCGGGCTGGATGTGGGCGGGCTGCTCGCCCGCACTCGACGCCGCACGGACAACGCTGCCCTGTTCCGCGACGCCTATGCGCGTTACTGCTGGCCGGTCGACGGCCTGGAGGGGGTACGGGTGGCGCCGTTCCAGATCCTGGCCTGCGAAGGCCGGGCCACGGCGCTGGAGCCGCACGCCTGGCACCTGGCCAAGCTCGCCCTGCTGGACTCGCCGCTGATCACCCCCACCCGGCACCTGTTCGTCTCGCTCGACTCGCCGCAGTCGCGGGCCGGGGCGGTCGAGTGGTGGTCGTCGCTCACGGCGGCGGGCGGCGAGGGCATGGTGGTCAAACCCGCCCAGTACGTGGCGGGGCGGGTCCAGCCCGGAGTCAAGGTGCGCGGCCGCGAATACCTGCGGATCATCTACGGCCCCGACTACACCGAGTCGCTCGACGTGCTGCGCAGGCGTTTCCTCGGCAAGAAGCGGTCCATGGCGCTGCGCGAGTACGCGCTCGGCCTGGAGGCCCTCTCGCGCCTGGCCGACGGCGACGCGGGTTGGCGGGTCCACGAGCCGGTTTTCGCGGTACTCGCCCTGGAATCCGAGCCGGTGGACCCTCGGCTCTAGTTTTGGGTAATCATGGCCGTACGTGGAGTGACTACGGGTAAATCCCCATTTCGGGGAGGAGGCCCGCATGGCTACTCAGTCCGGCCACCAGGAGAACCTTGGCCACGTCGTCTTCATCACGGCGGCGGCGGCCATCGGCGGGTTCCTGTTCGGCTACGACAGCGCCGTGATCAACGGCGCTGTCGTCGGGATCCAGAAGTACTTCCGCGTCGGCCCGGTGGAGATCGGGATCGTGGTGGCCATCGCGCTGCTCGGCTCCGCCATCGGCGCCTGGATCGCGGGCCGGTTGGCCGACCTGTGGGGACGTACCAGGACCATGCAGGTGGCGGCCATCCTGTTCTCCGCCAGCTCGATCGGGCAGATGCTGCCGTTCGCCCTGTGGGACCTGGCCTTCTGGCGGATCCTGGCGGGTATCGCGATCGGGATGGCCTCGGTGCTCGGCCCGACCTACATCGCCGAGGTGTCGCCGCCCGCCTACCGGGGGCGGCTCGGCTCCTTCCAGCAGTTGGCGATCGTGCTGGGCATCGCGGTCTCGCAGCTGGTCAACTACGTCTTCGCCCGGCTGGCCGGGGGTGACGTCAACAACCAGCTGTGGGGGCTGGAGGCGTGGCAGTGGATGCTGGGCGCCTGCGTCGTGCCGGCCCTGCTGTACCTGCTGTTCGCCTCGACCATCCCCGAGTCGCCCCGGTATCTGATCGCGGCCGGACGGATCAGGCAGGCCCGTACGGTGCTGACCGAGGTCGAGGGCGAGGACGTCGACCTGGACGCCCGGGTGGCGGAGATCCAGCATGTCCTCAGGAGCGAGCAGCGGCCCACGATCAGGGAGCTGCGCGGACCCGCGCTCGGGCTGCTGCCGATCGTCTGGATCGGCATCGCCCTGTCGGTCTTCCAGCAGTTCGTCGGCATCAACGTGATCTTCTACTACTCGTCGGTGCTCTGGCAGTCGGTGGGCGTCACCCAGGCCAACTCGCTGCTGATCAGCTTCTCCAGCTCGGTGATCAACATCATCGGCACGTTCATCGCGATCTCGCTGGTGGACAAGATCGGGCGCAAGCCGCTGCTGCTCATCGGCTCGGCGGGCATGGCCATCTCGCTGGGCACGGCCGCATGGGCTTTCTCCTACGCCCGCGGACTCAGCCTGCCCTCCCCGCAGGGCCCCATCGCGCTGGTCGCGGCCAACGTGTTCGTGCTGTTCTTCGCGCTGTCGTGGGGTGTCGTGGTGTGGGTGCTCCTGGGGGAGATGTTCCCCAACCGCATCCGGGCCGCCGCCCTGGGGGTGGCCGCCTCGGCACAGTGGATCGCGAACTGGGCGATCACGGTGTCGTTCCCGGCTCTGTCGAAGTGGAACCTGCCTCTGACGTACGCCATGTACTCCTTCTTCGCCGTGCTGTCGTTCCTGTTCGTCGCCAAGTTCGTCAGGGAGACCAAGGGGCGCAAGCTCGAGGAGATGGGTTAACGTCCGGCGCGTGATCGGCGACCTGCTCGGTCCCTCGCTCGACGTGCTGCTCCGCGGGATCAACCCTGGCCTGATGCCGGAGCCCTCCCCGCGAGCGCTTCGCGCACCACCACACGGTCTTTTTCCTTCTCGACCTGCGACAACTGCTGGTACGGCAGTTTCTGCTCGGGCGGGGCCCACTCACCGTTGCGCCGAAGCCAGGCGTCGTGCACGCTCTCGCTGGCGGATTCCATGAATTCCTCGCTCTTGAGATCGGCTCCGCGCTTGCTCGCGTCATCCACCAATCGGACCGCCACGGTCGCCGACTCCTTGTTCTCCTTCTGCCAGTCGGCCGGCAGGTCCTTGTATCGGGTATTGGCGATGTCGACCTGATCGGTGCCGCGCCTTTTGATCCATGCCTGGTCTGCTGTCGTCTTGACCCGCGGCTCGTAGCCTCCTCCGGGCAACCGGCGGGGAGCGCGCCAGGCGTCATGGAGGCGGTCGGCCACAGCGTCGATCCTGCGAGCCTGCGAGGTCTTGAACAGGCTCATGAAGATGCGTCCGGCGCGGCTCAGGGCGTTACGGAGCATGGCGATGAACCGCCCGCCCATGGCCGCGAGGCGAGGGAGAAGGTGGGGGGCGAAGGCGATGGCGACCCCGGCGGCGACCGCCACGCTTGCGAGCAGACCCCCGACCCACTCGATGATGCCTTTGGAGATGCGCAGGTTGCCGGCGCCGCCGGCTCCTCGCTGCTCTCGCCCATCCGATCGAGATGGGCCCGCTGCGCCGCCCGTACGGCGATGACGATCTGCCCGGCCAGCTCCTGCGAGCCCAATCGCAGCGCCCGGGGGTCAAGGCGAAGCGCTGTCAGCAGGCCATCAGCGCAGACATCCGCGCTTACTTGCCCGTCTGCGGCCTCACCGACGACGTTCATGTTGATACGCCCGGTGGAAGCGGTCACGTGATACCTCCGAACTCATCCATTCAGCATGATCGACTTTCTAGGACGGTACCGGAGCCGAAGGCGCGAGCTTGAGGAGATGGGCTAGCCTCCGGTGCGTGATTGACGACGTGCTCGGTCCCTCGGTCGAGGTGTTGTTCTGCGGGATCAATCCCGGGCTGATGTCGGAGGCCACCGGTCATCACTTCGCCCGCCCCGGCAACCGGTTCTGGCCCGCGCTGCATCTGTCCGGGTTCACGCCCCGGCTGCTCGCCCCCGCCGAGCAGCACCTTCTGCCGTCGTACGGGCTGGGCATCACGAACGTGGTCGCCCGGCCCAGCGCCAAGGCCTCGGAGCTGACCCGTGAGGAGCTGATCGAGGGCGGGGCCCGGCTGGCCGGGCTGGTGGCTTCGGTGCGGCCCCGGGCGCTGGCCGTCCTGGGGATCTCGGCGTACCGGACGGCTTTCGCCCGGCCGAAGGCGCGGATCGGCCCCCAGCCCGAGCCGGTGGGCGGCACGCCGGTGTGGGTGCTGCCGAACCCGAGCGGCCTCAACGCCCACTGGAACCTGGCCGGCATCGCCGCCGAATTGCGGCTGCTGCGCGAGCAGATCGGGCGGCCTTCGCGTAACTCTTGACGATCTCAGAGCTCGATCCCTACTATCGGGTAGCTCTTTAATGATCAACGCAATCCCCGTTTACGGTTCAACCACTTCCAGGTATGCGGAAGTGGGCTTCGCCGTAGCCTCGTAGGGAAATATCGCATGACAGATGACTATGACGTCGTCATAGTCGGCGCAAGCATTTCCGGGTGCGCCGGCGCGATACTGTTCGCGAATCTGGGAGCTCGCGTCGCGCTCTTGGAAAAGCATTCCGGCATGGACGCGTACAAGGTGTTGTGCACCCATACGCTGCAACCGAGTTGCCTGCCGGTCATCAAGACGCTGGGCCTGCTGCCCCTGCTCGAAGAGGCCGGGGCGCACCGGCACGTCACCCACCTGTGGACGCCCTGGGGCTGGATCGAGCCGCGAGCCGAGCCCGGCGCGGAGCCGCTTGCGCACGGACTCAACATCCGGCGCCAGACCCTGGACCCCTTGCTCCGGCGGCTCGCCGCCGAGACACCGGGAGTCGACCTCCGGCTCGGCCAGAACGTCAACGGGCTCCTGGAGGAGGACGGCCGCGTCACCGGAGTCCGTGTCACCGCGAACGGCGTGGAGACCCGGCTGACGGCGCGGCTGGTCGTGGGCGCGGACGGGCGCAACTCGACCGTGGGCGCCCTCAGCGGGCTGCCCGTCAGGCTGAGCGCCAACAACCGGCTGGGCTTCTTCGCCCAGTACCGTGGCCTGCCGGAAGACGCGCCGAGCCGGGTGTGGTTCCTCGACCCGGACACCGCCTTCGCCTTCCCCAACGACGAGGGCGTCACCGTGATCGCCTGCTCGCCCAGCAAGGAACGGCACAGCTCCGCCTTCCGCGCCGACCGGGAAGGCAGCTTCGAACGGTTCGTCCGCGCCCTGCCCGACGCGCCCCGCATCGACGAGGCCGAACGCGTCTCCAAGATCGTCGGGACGCTCGACCTGCCCAACGTCTACCGCAAGCCGTACGGACCGGGACTCGCCCTGGTCGGCGACGCGGCCCTGGCCACCGACCCGCTGTGGGGAGTCGGGTGCGGCTGGGCGTTCCAGTCCGCGCAGTGGCTGGTGGACGCGGTCGGGGGCGCCGTGGCGGGCCAGGGCGACGTGCTGCCGGGCCTGGCGGAATACGGCAGAACGCACCGCGCGGCGCTGGACGGCCATCACAAGCTGATGGAGGACTATTCGGCCGTGCGGCCGTTCAACGTCTTCGAGCGGCTGCTGCTTTCCGCGGCGGCCCGCGACGCCGGGGCGGCCAGGCACTATTACGACTTCGCCTCCCGGCTCATCGATGTCAAACAGTTCGCGTCACCGGGCTCGCTGCTGCGCGCGGCGCGGGTCAACGCATTCCACCGCCTCCGCAGCGGCAAAACGAATTCGATTTGAGGACGGCCCGTGACTTCTCGTATCGCTGTAGTAGGAATGGCATGCCGTTTTCCGGACGCCGCCACCGCCGGTGAGCTGTGGGACAACGCGCTGGCGGGCCGCAGGTCGTTCCGGCGGCTGCCCCCGGAACGCATCCGGCTGTCCGACTACTGGTCCGCGGACCGTTCGGCGCCCGACCACTTCTACACGACCGAGGCGGCGCTGTTACGCGACTGGGAGTTCGACCGGCTGCGCTTCAAGGTGGCCGGTACGACCTTCCGCAACACCGACATGGTGCACTGGCTCGCCCTGGAGGTGGCCGCCGAGGCGCTCGCCGACGCCGGGTTCCCCGACGGCAAGGGCGCGCCGCACGAGACCACCGGCGTGGTCATCGGCAACTCGCTCACCGGCGAGGGCCAGCGCGCGGCCGGGATCAGGCTGCGCTGGCCGTACGTACGCCGCATCGTCGCCAACGCCCTGGAGGGCAAGCTGGACGCCGAGCAGCTCACCGAGCTGCTCGGCCGGATGGAGCACGACTACAAGGCGCCGTTCCCGGTGCCCGACGGCGACTACCTGGCCGGCGGCCTGTCCAACACGATCGCCGGACGCATCTGCAACCACTTCGACCTCAACGGCGGCGGCTACGCCGTCGACGGAGCCTGCGCCTCGTCGCTGCTGGCGCTCACCACCTCCTGCAACGCACTGGTCTCCGGCGACCTCGACGTCGCGGTGGCCGGCGGGGTGGACATCAGTATCGACCCGAACGAGCTGATCGGCTTCTCCAGGGCCGGCGCGCTCGCCGTCGACGAGATGCGCGTCTACGATCAGCGCTCCGCCGGTTTCTGGCCCGGTGAGGGCTCCGGCATGGTCGTGCTGATGCGCGAGGAGGACGCCGTCGCCAGAGGCCACCGCGTCCACGCCCTCATCGCCGGCTGGGGCGTCTCCTCCGACGGCGCGGGCGGGATCACCCGGCCGGAGTCCGACGGCCAGCGGCTCTGCCTCGACCGCGCCTACGAGCGCGCCGGGTTCGGCATCGAGGAGGTGCCGTACTTCGAAGGGCACGGCACCGGCACCGCCGTCGGCGACGCCGCGGAGCTGGAGACTATCTCCGAGGCGCGAAAGGCGGCCGCTCCGGCCGCGCGGCCCGCCGTCATCGGCTCGATCAAGGCGAACATCGGTCACACGAAGGCGGCCGCCGGCATGGCCGGCCTGATCAAGGCGGTCATGGCGGTCAACAGCGCGGTGCTGCCGCCGACCACCGGCTGCGAACGGCCCCACAAGATCCTCTCCGGCGACTCCCCGGCCCTGCGTACCCTCCGCAAGGCCGAACCGTGGCCGCAGGACGCGCCGCTGCGCGCGGGCGTCAGCGCCATGGGCTTCGGCGGCATCAACACGCACGTGGTGATCGAGTCCCCGCGCCGGCGCCGGCCCCGCCTGGACGGGCGTACCCGGACGCTCATGAACTCCCCTCAGGACGTGGAGCTGTTCTGCCTGGACGCCGACTCGCCGGCCGACCTGCGGCAGGAGGCGGAGCGCCTCGCCGAGATCGCGGTCGGCCTGTCCCGGTCCGAGCTGCCCGACCTCGCCGCGTACCTGGCCCGGAAGATCGGCCGCAGGCCGCGCCGCGCCGCGGTGGTCGCCGGCACGCCCGCCGTGCTCGCCGAGCGGCTGCGGCAGGTCGCCGAGCTGGCCGGGCAGGGCACGGAACGGCACCTCGACAGCGCGGCCGGGGTCTTCCTCGGCACGCTCGGCGAGCTGCCGCGCATCGTGCTGATGTTCCCCGGCCAGGGCTCCGGCACCCGCGCCGACGGGGGCGCGCTGCGCCGCCGCTTCGACTCGGTCGACGAGCTGTACGAGATGGCGGCCCTGCCCACCGGCGGCGACCAGGTCGAGACGGCCGTCGCCCAGCCGCGCATCGTGACCGCCTCGGTGGCCGGGCTGCGGGTGCTGTCCGAGCTGGGCGTCGAGGCCGGGACCGCGGTCGGGCACAGCCTCGGTGAGCTCGTCGCGCTGCACTGGGCCGGCTCGTTCGACGAGGCCGCGGCGCTGCGGATCGCCGCCGCCCGGGGCCGGGCGATGAGCGAGTTGTCGGAGAGCGGCGGCGCGATGGCCAGCGTCACGGCGGACCACGACACCGTGGCCGCGCTGCTCGGCGACGATCCCGTGGTCGTGGCCGGCCTGAACTCCCCGCGCCAGACCGTGGTGTCGGGCCCCGCCGAGGCGGTGACCCGGGTCGTCGAGCGGGCCACCCGCCAGGGCCTGTCGGCTGTCAGGCTGCCCGTCTCGCACGCCTTCCACTCGCGGCTGGTCGCCCCGGCCGCCGACGTCTTCGCGGGCCGGCTGGCCGAAGAGCGGCCCGAGCCCGTCGGCCGGCACGTCATCTCGACCGTGACCGGCGCCCCGGTCGTGGGCGAGCCGCTCGAACTGCTGCGCGAGCAGATCACCGCGCCGGTCCGCTTCATCGAGGCGCTCACGGTGGCGGCCAAGGACGCGGACCTGCTCATCGAGGTGGGACCCGGCCTGGTCCTGACCCAGCTGGCGCGCGACATCGTCGACGTACCGGCCGTCGCCACGCGTACGGACGACGACTCCCTGTCCGGCATCCTGCAGACGCTGGGCGCGGCGTTCGCCGTCGGCGCCGGGGTGAAGGTCGGCGAGCTGTTCGAGGATCGCTTCACCCGCGCCTTCGATCCGGCCGCCATCCCGACCTTCATCACCAACCTGTGCGAGGTCGTCCCGGAGATCGACTCAGCTCTGCTGGTCAGCGCCACCGCTCCGGCGACCGCCCCCTCTTCCACGGCCGAGCCCACCGGGGACCCGCTTCTCCTGCTGCGCCGGCTGGTCGCCGAGCACGCCGAGTTCCCGCTGGAGGCGGTGCAGGCGGACAGCAAGTTCCTGGACGACCTGCACCTCAGCTCGATCGTGGTGGGCGAGCTCGTCGGCGAGGCCATGCGCCGGCTCGGGCTGTCCGAGCCCGCCGCGCCCACCGGGTACGCCACCGCGACGCTGGGCCAGGTCGCCGAGACGCTGGAGCAGCTGGTCGCGACGGGCGAAGCCCCGGCCGAGGACGCCGAGACGGCGGCGGCCCGCATCGTGCCGCCCGGCATCGCGCCCTGGGTGCACAGCTTCGCCGTCGGGCGACGCGAGAGCATCTCGTCGGGCCGTACGATGCCGCGCAACCAGGGCACCTGGCAGGTCATCGGCGAGCATCCCGCCGCCGACGCCGTCCGGACCGCGCTCGAAGCGGCGGCCACCGGTACCGGCGTCCTGGTCGTCCTCCCCTCGGGCCCGCGTGCCGAGCGGCTGGCGGTGCTGCGCGCCGCCGCCGAGGCGGTGCTCGCGGGAAAGCTCGCGGGCAAGGAAGTGACCCGCTGCGCGATCGTCCAGGAGGAACCCGGCGGGGCCGGCTTCGCCAAGAGCCTGCACCTGGAGGCGCCCTGGGTCGCCACCACCGTCGTGACCCTCCCGCTCGACGCGGCCGAGGCGCCCGCGCGGATCACCGCGGAGGTCGCCGCGACCGACCGCTTCAAGGAGGTCTTCTACGACGCCGACGGCATCGGTACGGAGCCCGTCCTGACGCCGGTGGAGCTCAACGGCACCGAGCTGCCGCTCGGCCCCGACGACGTGCTGCTCGTCACCGGCGGCGGCAAGGGCATCACGGCCGAGTGCGCGCTGAGCCTGGCCAAGGAGACGGGCACCCGGCTGGCCCTGCTCGGCCGATCCGATCCGGAAGAGGACAGCGAACTCGCCGCCAACCTGGAGCGGATGGCGGCCACCGGAGTGACCGCCCGCTACGTGCGCGCCGACGTCACCGACGGGGAACAGGTGGCCGAAGCGGTCGCCGCGATCGAACGGCACCTCGGCAAGGTCACCGGCGTCCTCCACGGAGCCGGCGGCAACGTGCCCAAGCTGCTCGGGGAGCTCACCGACGCCGACTACGCCGCCACGATCGACCCCAAGGTCGAGGGGCTCGAAGCGGTGCTCGCCGCCGTCGGCACCGGCGCGCTGAAGCTGCTCGTCACGTTCGGCAGCATCACCGGGCGGGCCGGGCTGCGGGGGGAGGCCCATTACGCCATAGCCAACGAGTGGCAGAGCGACCTCGTCGAACGGCTCGCGCGCGAGCTGCCGCACTGCCGGTGCCGGGCCGTGGAGTGGTCTTTGTGGTCGGGTGTCGGCATGGGGGAGCGGCTCGGCTCGGTGGAGAGCCTCGCCCGGGTGGGCGTCACCACCATCACGCCCGACCAGGGGGTGGCCATGCTCCGCGAGCTGATCGCCGACCCTGGCGCGCCCGTCGTCACCGTGGTCACCGGCCGGTTCGGCGAGATGCCGACGGTGACCTTCAGCGCCGGGACCTTCAGTGCAGGGACCTTCAGCGAGGGGGCCTTCAGCGCCGGGACCTTCGGCGCCGATTCGGAGGGGACTTCCCGCGTCGGCGGGGGTGGGAGCGATGATCTGCCGTTGCTCCGCTTCCTGGAGCAGCCGCGCGTCCACTACCCCGGCATCGAGCTCGTCGCCGACTCCGAGGTGAGCTGGGCCAGCGATCCCTACCTCGCCGAGCACGTCTTCGGCGGCGGGGAAGGGGCGGTCCTGCCGGGCACGGTGGGCATGGAGATCATGGCTCAGGCCGCGGCCGGCCTGCTCGGCACGGACACCGTGCCGGTCCTGGAGGACGTCGAATTCCTCCGGGCCATCGTCGTGGCCGAGGACGCCCCGGTGACGGTACGGGTGGCGGCGCTGCGTAGCGGGCCGGGGCGGGTCGTCACCGCGGTCCGTACGAGTACCACCAAATTCCAGATCGACCACTTCCGGGCGGTTTGCGACTACTCCGGCGCCCAGCCTCTCAGGCACGCCGGCGACTACTGCGGGGTTAAGCCCGAGACCCTCGGGCTCGCCCGGCCCGACGACGTGGCGCTGCCGCCGCTGGCCTTCGACCCCGCGACGGACCTCTACGGGCCGATGCTCTTCCACGGCCCGCGCTTCAAGCTGGTCGAGAGCGTCCACCGCACCGGCGCCCAGCACGTCACGGGCCGGCTCCTGGCGGGCACCGGCTCCTCCTGGTTCGGGCGGTATCTGCCCGATCGGCTGCTGCTCGGCGACCCGGCCGCCCGAGACGCCTACATGCAGCCGATGCAGACCTGCGGGCCGACCGTACTGGCCATCCCCGCGGGAGTGGAGCGCATCGTGCCGGGCCCGTCGACCGGCGCGCAGCCGACCGACGTCTACATCCGGCACCGCTTCGACGACAAGTGCTGGGACATCGAGGTCACCAACCGCGACGGCGACGTCATCGAGACCTGGCAGGGCTTCCGGACGCAGCTGGTCAGCAAGTACGAGGTGCCCCGCGAGTGGGTCCCCATGCTGCTCGGCTCGTACCTGGAACACGTGCTCATCGAGCAGAACCTGGCCGGCCGCGTCCTGTTCGACGCGGACGGCGACGGGCTGGAGCGGCGGCAGGCCAGCCGGCTGGCGATCCAGCGGCTGTTCGGGGCCGAGGCCGAGGTCGTCTGGCGCCCGGACGGCAAGCCTGAGGTGCTGGGCGGAGACACCGTGTCGATCGCGCACTCGGCGGGCGTCACCATGGCGACCACCACTCCGGGGTGCGATCTGGAGACGGTCACGCCCCGGAGCAGGCAGACCTGGTCGTCACTGCTCGGCGTCGACCGGCTCACGCTGGCCGAGGCCGTCGCGGACGAGACCGGGGAGGACTTCGACACCGCCGCCACACGGGTCTGGACGGCCGCCGAGTGCCTGGTGAAGGCGGGGCGTCCGGTCGACGCCGCGGTGACGTTCGACTCGGCGCGGGAAGGCGGCTGGGTGGGGCTCGTCGCCGGTGATGACCGGATCCTGACGATGTCCACCAGGCTGCGCGGTGTGGCGGCCCCCGTCGTCCTCGCGATCCTGGCCGCGACCGACCCGAACGCCGGCAAGGCGGGTGAGCTCCGATGAGCGGGGACGCGTACGAGTACCGCCACGTCGTGGGCATCGAGGACACTGACCTGCTGGGCAACGTCAACTACGTCAACTACATCCGCTGGCAGGGTCGAGCCCGGGAGATGTTCCTGCGGGACTTCGTCCCCGACGTGGTGGCCGGTTTCGCCGACGGGGTACGCCTGCTGACCGTGAGCTGCCACTGCGACTACCTGCGGGAACTGGCGGTCTTCGACGAGGTGGTCATCAGAATGCGTCAGGGAGAGCTGGGACAGACCCAGTCGGTGATGACCTACGAGTACTGGCGTCAGCTCCCGGACGGAGGAGAGGAACTGGTCGCCACCGGAGAGCAGCGGATCGCCTGCGTGCGTCCCGACGAGAACGGCCACCTGGTTCCGGCCCGAATCCCGGAGCAGATGCGGCGCCTGCTCGAACAGGTACGCGGCCCGCGCCGTTGATCTTTGATCCTTTATGCCGAAGGAGTGTCGATGCACGCTGTTTCCGCCACCGCCCGCTGGACGGCCGCCGCCAGGGCGAAGGAGTCGCGACGCGACGACGCGATCTTCACCGACCACCTGGCCGAGGACCTCGCCGGAGGGGAGGGCGCGACCCTCTTCGCCCGCTACGACAACCCGGGCGTCGGCGAGTTCATCGCCATCCGGACCCGCTATCTGGACGACGTGATCTCCGTACGCTCCGGCCTCGGACAGGTCGTGCTGCTGGCGGCCGGCCTGGACACGCGCTCCGTACGGCTGCCGTGGGCTCCGGGGACCGTGCTGTACGAGATCGACCAGGCTGACCTGCTGGAGGAGAAGGACAAACGGCTCGCCGAACTCGGTGCCCAGCACCGCTGCGCCCGGCGGGCCGTCGGCGCCGACCTGACCGGCGCCTGGCCGCAGGCGCTTCGGGAGGCCGGCTGGGATCCGGCGGCGCCGACCCTGTGGGTGGTGGAGGGGCTGCTGTTCTACATGCCGGAGCCCGACGCTCGCCAGCTGGTGGAGCTTGTCGCGGAGATCACGGCTCCGGGAAGCGTGCTCGCCGGGGATCTGCTCAGCCATCAGTCGATGATCAGCGAGTTCTCGGCGGAAGGGCTGCGCAGGCTGACGGAGGACGGCTGCCCGTGGCTGTTCGGCACCGACGAGCCGGAGGAGTTCCTGGCCGGGTGCGGCTGGCGGGTCACAGAGCTGAAGACCCCGGGGGAGGAGGGCGCCTCCTACGGCCGGTGGCCGTGGGATCCGCCGCTGCCCCGGGACGTCATGGGCTTCCCTCGGAACTTCCTGTTCATCGCGGACCACTGACGTACGTGCTTTTCGCGGCCCGCCGACCAGCATGATCGTGGGGTGATCGGGTGATCACGTTCGGTGCCGACCATTGGAACCCGCAGGTAGCCTTGGCCGTGTGGCGGTGCCTCTGACCAGCCACGCAGCACCATTCCCCCTCAGATCACGGGCCGGTGCGGCTGCCATCACGTTGAGTTCGCAGCGTTCAAAGTGTCTCCTCAGCCGCCCCAACTGATAGGAGACTTGTGTTCAAGGCAATCAGCAGGCGATCAGTGGCGCTGGCCGCCCTCATGGCTCTAGGGCTCGCACTGATCACCACCGCCACGGCCGCTGCGGGCGTGAACCACGCCGCCATCATCGGAGGTAGGGACGCGACGGAGCCCTACGCGTTCATGGCTTCCTTCCGGCTGAGCGAAGTGCCCAACCACCACTGCGGCGGTGCCCTCATCGCCGCCGACTGGGTCGTCACCGCCGCCCACTGCAAGGGACTGATGAAACCCGGCAAGACGCGGGTACGCATCGGCTCCCTCGACCGGGACAAGGGCGGAGTCGTCGCCATCGTGAAGCGGGTCGTCACCCATCCCGACTGGAGCGGCCGCGACTCCAGCGGGGAGCGCAAGGGCGACCTCGAGCTGATCCAGCTGGACCGGCGGGTAGACCTCGCGCCCATCCGCATCGCCGACAGCTCCGGCCGAGTGGGCGACCCGAGCCGAGTCATCGGCTGGGGCATGACCTGCGAGAGCATGGCGAGATGCGAGAACGGTTCCCAGAAGCTGCAGGAACTCGACACCGTACGCGTACCCGACAACCGCTGCGTCGGGCTCAACAGCGGCACCGAGCTGTGCACCAGCGACAGCGCCGGGCGCGCGGCCAGCGCCTGCCACGGTGACTCCGGCGGCCCGCAGATTCGCAAGATCGCCGGCCGATGGGAGCTGATCGGAGCCACCTCGCGCGACGGTGACGACGTGGACGAGCGGATGGGCGGCGGCGCCGGCTGCTCCACCAACCCCGACGGCGGGCCGGGGGTCGGCATCTGGACGGACGTGACCCACTACCGCTCGTGGATCACTCGCACCATCGCGGCGTGACCGACTTCCGCTCCTGAACCACGCGCACTATCGGGCAACACGCCCCCGCGAAGAAGCTGGGCAGCGCCGCCTGACCACGCCCAGCTTTCGGATGTTGAGCCAGGTCACTCGCACGCCACATGGATCCCCCTCTTTGGGGGCGGTCTCCCCCGAGCGGGGGAGTCTGGGTGGATCGCGTGGCTGGCAGAGTCGTCGCCCATGAGGATGATGGGTTACGCGGCCATGGGCTGGACCGGGCTTTATGTGGTGTCAAAGGTGTTCTTCGCCTTGGAGGGGCGGCTGGGGGTCACGGGCGGCCCGCACGTCGCCCCCGAGAGCTACCAGGGCTACGGGCCGGGCGAGGTGGCGTCGGCTCAGTGGGCCAACGCCGGGAGCGGGGTGCTGATCATCGTGCTCCTGCTGGCCGCCCAGGCACGTTTCGACAGTCGCTGGCCGCGCGTGGTGCTACTCGTCCTGCTGTGGCTGTGCACTGCGATGGCAGCGGTGGGGGCGGTCGGCATGCTGGGCGGCGCGCTGCTCACCGACCGTGGCGGTGCGGCCTTCGGCGGCTATTGCACGATCTGGGCCGCGCTCCTCTTCCTGGCCACGCGCGACCTCCAGCGCCGCCCTCTCCGGGTCGCGGCATGAAGCGTGAGCACGGCCAGTTCAGGGCTGTCAGGGCCTCTGGCCGCATGTGTCGGTCGATCGTTCGATCGGGCGGCGCTGTAAGACGGATATAAAGATCGGGCCCGGTAGATGTCCCTCGATGTGCGTGCCCGAAATCAGCCTCGGCGCGGCTGCTTCGCCAGAAGCGTACGTGCCTGATCGGAGCGGTGTTCGAGATCCGCCAGCCGTTTCAGGTGCGCGCGGGTGGCACGTCACGATCCGGCTTTCGTTCCGCTGTTCCTCGCAGGCCAGACCGGCGTCGGCGTCGCCCCTCTCCTGAGAGGCGTGGGGTTACGCGGGGAGGGTTACCTGGTGGTGGCGTTCAGGACGTGCGCGCGCGAGGCCCGCACCTCGTTGCGCA
Organism: Nonomuraea sp. NPDC050680; assembly: GCF_040654555.1. Lineage (NCBI taxonomy): Bacteria > Bacillati > Actinomycetota > Actinomycetes > Streptosporangiales > Streptosporangiaceae > Nonomuraea > Nonomuraea sp. NPDC050680. The sequence continues at coordinate 264,947 of NZ_JBFAIF010000002.1, forward strand.
AGGCGGGCAGGTTGACGCCGAGGACGTGGCCGTTCCACTTGCGGGGTTCACCGTTGATGAGGACGGCGCTGATGTTGCGGGCGTCGGAGCCCAGGACCACAGTGCCGACAGGGTCGTTGAGCGGCATGTTGTTGAGGGCTTCCGCCTGGATGATCTGGAGGTCGGCCTTCTTGCCAGGGATGAGCGAACCGGTTATGCCCTGCAGTCCGTTGGTGCGGGCGCCCTGACGGGTCGCGAAGTCCAGTACGTCGTGAGTGGTGATCCGGGAGAGCGGCCGGCCGGTGCCGTAGGAGGCGTTGACGGCACGCATCCGCTGGATGGCGTGCAGGGCTCGCATCTGGGTGAACATGTCGCTGGCCAGGGCGACTTCGACGTCGATGCTCAGGCCGGGGCGGATGCCGACCGACAGCGCCTCGTCTACTGCGGGAATCGCGGTCTCCAGGCCGATCTGCGCGTCGGAGGTGGGGGCCAGGGCCACAGTGGCGCCCGTTGCCGCCATGGTCTTCCACGCCTCGCTGGTCAGGCCGGTGGCGTGGATGAGGGTGACGCCGGGGTTGAGGATGCCCTGCTTGGCCCAGCGCAGTACGGCCTCCGATGAGGGCGTGCCGAAGACCGCGTCGACGCTTACGCCGATGCCGAGGTCCTGGGCCACGCGGGCGAGGTCGGGACCGTAGGCGAGAGCAGGCCCGGCGATCTCGTCCGTGGCCAGAGCCGCCACGCGCAGGGTGAGCAACTGGTCACCACTGCTGAAGTACTGGTTCTTGAGCCGCCTCAAGTCGCCCGGCCACTGGCGGTCCCAGTCGCCGAAGTGCGGGCCCATCGAGGCGTGCACGCCGCGGATGCCGGTGTCGAGGAGGGCCTGGATGGCGGCGTCGGAGTGCTCGGCTGAGCGGGAGTTGTGGGAGAAGTCGAGCATGCAGGTGATGCCGCCGTCGATTGCGGTCAGCGCCGCGAGCTTGGTGCCGATGTACATGTCCTCAGGCCGGTACGCAGGGGCGTAGCCGGCCAAGGTGGCCATGACGTAACCGGCGAGGTCGTCGACGTCGGGCATGATCCGTCGCAGCTGGGCCTCCCAGGCGTGCCGGTGGGTGTCTATGAAGCCTGGCGCGAGAATCGTGCCGGTGGATTCGACCACGACGGCGTCGTCCGCGCTCAGCGCGGGTCCGACCGCGGCGATCGTGTCGCCCTCGACGAGCAGGTCGCCGCGGTCCAGGACACCTAGAGCCGGGTCCATGGTCACGATCGTCGCACCGGTGAACAGGATGCGCCGCTGAGGGTCCGCAGAGCGGCGCTGGAGCTGCTCGAGTACAGCAGCACTGGTGGTGTCGTCGGCATTCATGAGGGATCCTCTTCTTCGTCGGGAGGTAGGGGCTGTGCTGAGCCGCACGGCTTCTCTACTCCCGGTAGAGCACGAGGTGCTCGTGGTAGAGCACGCCGTCGCGGATGTCGCCGGTCGCGGTGAACCCGGTGTCGTCGACATAGTCGATGTGGCTGCCGGTTACCGTGTAACGGCCCGTGTACGCGCTGCGCCGGTTACCGCGGGCCTCGTCGTACCGGCCGTCCGAGCGCAACTCCTGGCGGATGTAACCGTCCGCGGTCACCCACATGCCCACCACATCGGCAGCGTCCTCGGTGGCCTTTGCCATGGTGGCCTCCTTCCATCGTCGGTGCGGATCTGTCCCGCACCGAGTCTGCGCAGGTCGGTGACCATCAACCAGGACGCGTGCTGCCTGGGTGAGACACACCCAGGCAGCACGCCGCCCCGCGGCATAGCCTGAAGGCATGCCTGACAACCAGCTGGGAGAGTTCCTTCGCGCGCGCCGGGCGGGCCTGCTCCCGCAGGACGTCGGTATGGCCGGCTACGGCCTACGCAGAGTCACCGGGCTACGCCGTGAGGAGGTCGCCGTCCTGGCCGGTGTCAACGGCGACTACTACACCCGCCTCGAACAGGGCCGCGAACGCCATCCCTCATCCCAGGTCCTCGACGCGCTCAGCCGCGCCCTGCGACTCGACACCGACGCTCGCGCACACCTGTACCGGCTGGCCGGGACATCGCCGAGTGACCAGTTCACCCACACCACCGACCGTGTCAGCCCTGCTCTGCGCCAGCTGATGGACGGCTATCCGGGCGCCCCTGCCTTCGTCGTCAACCTGACCTTGGACATCCTGGCGGTCAACGCCCTCGCCGCCGCCCTGTACTCACCCTTCGAGCAGGCGGACAACCTGGCCCGCATGACCTTCTGCGACCCGGCAGGCCGGCAGTTCTACGCCCAGTGGAGCTGGACGGCCCAAGCCATCGTGGCCAACCTGCGCCAGGCGGCCGGCTTCGACCCTGACAACCCGCAGTTGCGCGAACTCGTCCGTACTCTCAGCGAGCACAGCGCAGACTTCGCCCGCCTGTGGAACACCCACACCGTCCGCGGCAAGACCCAGGACGCCAAGCACTTCCTCCACCCGGATGTCGGCCCCCTGACCCTCACGTACCAGGCCTTCGACGTACGCGACAGCCCCGGCCAGCAGCTCGTGATCTACCAGGCCGAACCCGGCAGTCCCAGCGCCCAGGCCCTCAACCTGCTCGGCTCCATCCACGCCACCTGGAAGCAGGCCGAACCTCATCCCAGCCAGTAGCGCTGCTACTTGGCACTTCAGTTGACCACTGCACACTCTCGAAGGTCTGACCAACGCTGCCGGGTTGGAAAGAGATCACTGAATGTGATGCCATGAGGTCATGGAAGCCGTGCTGGCAGGAGTCGTCGCCGTAGTAGGAACCCTCCTGGGGTCCATCGTCACGCACTGGTTACAACGCCGCACGACAGATCAAATGGAGATACGGTCCCGAGACTCCAACCTCCGACAAGAGCGGATCGAGGCATATGGCGCCTTTGCCGCCGCTGCGACTACTTACCGACAGGCACGGATCACGCGTTGGTACCGGCATAAGGATGACCATGAAGGGCCGACCTATCGCGAAGCTCGCGCCGAAAGCGACCGCGCTCAAGGAACAGCCCTGCATGCCCTGTTCCGTGCCCAGATCATCGCCGGCGACAACGACGTGACAGCCTGCGCTCAGAGCGCACTGGAGACGATCGATGAAATGCGGCCCAGGCTGCCACGACCGGAGTTCGACGCAAAGGTCAAGCAGAGCGACCACCTGCTTGCCCAATTCGTGGCCCATGCGTCGCGGGACGTAGTCGGCCTGGTGAAGCCGCATGCCCTGCGATCATTGCCTAAGCTTGACGCCCAGCCGAGCTACGAGAGCTGACCGCGCCTATCGTGCGTCCCCGAACATCACGTCGTTGTCGTGAGCCAGGTCGGGCTGGACCGCTGTCAGGAGACGGTCCAGCTGTGCGATCGCGTACGACCCGCTACTGGACCCGCTCGAAGGGTGCCGGGGCCTTGCCGGTCCAGCGGTGGAGCTGGGCGAGGCCGGTCTGCTTGGTCACGCCGTCCTCCACGACCGTGCCCTGCTGGGCGACGTAGTAGCGGCCGTCGTCCAGTGAGGCCAGGCCGTACTGGCCGCCGAACTCCCAGCCCCAGATGCCCGTCGCCTGGTCATGGAGACCCCGCTCGACCAAGGAGAGCGTCTTGCCGCGCTCGGGCTGTGGCTGGCCTTCGATGGGCTTGATCACGGCGGGCTCGGAGCCGTCGATCATGAAGAAGGAGTAGTTCGGGAACTGCGGCTTGATGCCCTTGTAGGCGGCCATGAACCAGTTGCCGGTGTGGCCGTCGTACTCCAGGTTCTGCACGCCGTAGGTGGTGTTGCCGGTGCGGACGAAGTACTTGCCGTCCGAGCGGGCGGGTCCCGAGGTGTGCGGGTCGGTCTGGGTGAGGGGGCGTTCGTACTGGCGCCACTGCTTGATGTCGTACTGCAGGATGACCTGGTAGTCGTTGTCCTGGCGGTCGGCGTTGGCGTAGATGCCGTACGCGACGGTCAGCTTGTCGCCGCCGCCGCGCTTGCCGAACGCGGGGCCGAAGGCGACGCCGTCGATGCCGCTGCAGCCGTAGCGGTGGTCCGGGGTCTTGGCCGTGTCGCCGTCGAAGACGCCGTCGCCGTTCATGTCGGCGCTGTAGTCGTCCACCACGTCCTTGAGGTAGACGGCCGTGACCACATTGGACGTCTCGGCGTTCATGTCGAGGCTGGTGATGCGGTCCACGTCGAAGATGGCGATGTAGAACGACTTGGCGGCCTTGTACTCCAGAGAGCCGTAGACACGGCCGTCACGGCTGTTGAAGTCCAGGTCGCCCAGGTGGCCGGTGAAGCCGGTGACGGAGCCGACCGGCTTGCCGGCGAGGTCGGTCTTGACCAGGAGGTTGGTGAAGGAGAAGTACATGAACCCCTTCTTCTGGTCGATCGCGATCCCCTGGACGTGGCCCGACGGCCAGGCTCCGCCGTTCACCTCCGCCGGCAGTCGCGACGGCCGGTCGGCCGCCTGGGCTGGGAGGGCGAACAGGACCGACGCTGTCAACGTCGCGAACAGTATGTGAGCGACCCGCATGTTCTTCCGCGTACCTTTCGGTGGATCAGTGCTGACCGACACCATAAAGGGACACGCAGGAACTTTACTGACTATTGTTTGACTCTCTTGTGGCCTCTTGTTGAACGCCGGAGGCCGGAGCCGCGCACTTCACCCCGCGCGATGGGAGCCGGCGGGTGATGATGTAGCGGCTGACATGGTCGATGACGCACGGATTGGCCATTGCCGCGAAGAGGTTGTGGCCGGGACCGTCGAAGTTGATGGTCCGGCTGCCGGGGACCTGGTCCACCACCCGTTTCGTGGCCGCGAAGTCCAGCCAGGTGCCCGCTCCCAGGACCGGCGGCAGCTTCTTGGGCAGCGGCTTCGGCGGGTTGGCGACCGGGGCCGGCCAGCCGGCGCAGGTGATCGGCGCGTGCCACGCCAGCGGGAACGCGGCGCCGGTGTTGGGAGCGATCGTGCGCAGCCGCTTGACCGTGCTCGCCACCTGCGCCTGGGTGGCGGGTCTCGGGAAGTCGAGACATTCCTTGACGCCGCCGCCCTGCAATCCGGGGTACGGATAGCGGCTCGAAGTGGCGAACCCGGAGGCGTCACCGCCCTCGGCGGCCTTGATGGCCGCCGCGACCTCGTCCCACTGGTCGAGACCCCTCTTGACCTTCTGGAACATGAGCGCCTGCAACTGCGTCCCGTCATAGCGGGCGTTCACCTGGGGAGCCGGGATCGGCTCCTTGTCCGCCTTGGCGACCAGCGCCCGCCAGCGGCGCTCCATGCCGGGTTCCGCCCAGTCGAGGAAGCGCTTCATGAAACGCTCGTTATCGCGGGCGATGGCGTCGAGCTCCCGCTCCCAGTCGCGGGCGCTGTGGTTGCCGGTGCCGTCGACGTACATCGTGCGTACCCTGCTCGGGAACAGCCTGGCGTACGCCTGCGCGATCGTGCCTCCATAGGAGGTGCCGATGAAGTTCATCCGCTTCTCGCCGAGCGCCACCCGGATGGCTTCGGCGTCGCGGGCGTCGCTGGCGCTGTCCATGTGGTCGAAGAGCTCGGGGTCGGTGTCCCGGCACTTGGTGGCCCTGGCGCGGTTCTCCACGACGAGGCGCTCGAATTCGGCCTGGTCATCGGGGAACGGCGGGGTGCGCAGCACGCTCCAGTCACACTGGAGCACCGGGGTGCTGAGCCCGGGATAGCCGCGCGGATCCCAGGTGACGATGTCCATCGACTTGCGGAGCTTGGCGAAGATCTCCGGCCGGGAGCGCATCATCGCGATCTGGTCGCCCTGCGGACCGCCGAAGTTGATCAGTACCGACCCCCGCTTGGTGCCGGTGGCGGGCAGGCGGGCCACCTTCAGGGTGATCTTCCTGTCGCTCTGCTTCGACAAGGAGACGGAAAGGTCCGCGCACACCATCTCGGACGTCCCCGCTACCGGACACGGCTGCCACTGGAGGGTCTGCGGAGCCTGGGCCGGAAGGGACGGAGCCACGACGGCCAGCGCCAGGAGAGTTTGGATCATGCCCCCACGCTAGGATCGCACCCCTCGTACGGTCTGTCGGCGAAAGTTGTCGATCGTGTAAGCGAAGGTTGGCGAGTTGAGGCCTCAGTAGAGTGACGCGTATGTCGAGGTTTGCTGTCGTGGCTGCTGTGGTGATCGCCGACGCGACGCTGCTGTGGCTGGACGGGACGGCCGGCTGGGGGCTCGCCGCGTACGCCGTGGTGACGGCGCTGGTCATGGTGCTGAGCGTACGGATGCCGTTCGTGGCGTTCGTGGTGGCGGTCCCGATGGCGGTGGTGTCCGGCGCGTCGCTGGCCTTGCTGGTTTGTACGAGCTACCAGGCCGGACGCCGCATGCTGACCCGCCGGGACGCGGTCCTGACGATCGGTGCGACCGTCGCCTACGTGGGACTGCTGCTCATGATCGCGCACCGTGCCACGATGCCGCCCGAGCCGTGGCTCGTCCTGGCGCGGGCCGTGGTGCTGGTGGTCCTGCCCGTGCTGGCCGGCCGCTACCTGACCCGGCAGGACGAGCACCAGCGCCGCGAGCGGGAGCTCATCGCCGAGCGGGAACGCCTGCGCGAGCGGCTGCGCATCGCGCGGGACATGCACGACTCACTGGGACAGGCGCTCAGCCTGGTGTCGGTGCAGGCGGCGGCGCTGGAGGTGGCCGCGCTGCCGGCGCGCCAGCGGCAGGGGGTACGCGACCTCGCGCGCGCCGCGCGGGCGGCCATGGACGAGTTGCACGTGGCGGTGGGCCGCCTGCGTGGCGACGACTCGCCCGGGCCGGAGGGAGATGATTCGCCGGGACTGGAGGGGATTGAGATGTTGGTCGCGGAGTTCAGGCGGGCCGGTGTCGCCGTGCGGCTCGAACGCTCCGGCCGGGCCGCCCCGCTCGGCGGCGCGGGCGCGGGCCACGCCGCCTACCGGGTGGTCCAGGAGGGCCTGACCAACGCCGCCAAGCACGCCCCCGGCTCGCCGGTCACCGTCTCGCTCGACTGGCAGCCCGACGCCCTGCTGCTCGGCGTCGACAGCCCGGCTCGGGGCAGCGCGCCGACGATCTCCACAGGTGGCACCGGGCTCACCGGGCTGGCGGAACGCGTCAGCTCGGCGGGCGGACTGCTGCGCGTCCACGACGAGCCGCACACGTTCCGGCTGGTCGCGATGCTCCCCGTCGCGCTGGAGGCCGTCGCGTGATCAAAGTACTGATCGCCGACGACGAACCGCTCATCACCACGGGTATCCGGACCGTCCTGGAATCGGCCGGTGACATCGAGGTGGTGGCCGGCGCGCGGAACGGGCGCGAGGCCGTGGAACTCGCTCGCCGCCACCGCGTCGACGTGGCCCTGCTCGACATCACCATGCCGGTGCTGGACGGACTGGCCGCCGCCGCGCAACTGGACGGACCGCGCGTGGTGATGCTCACCGCGTTCGGCGACGTCGAGAACATACGGCTGGCGCTTCAGCGGGGCGTTTCCGGATTCCTCCTGAAGAACTGCGCGCCGGACGAGCTGATCCGTGCGGTGCGCGCCGTCCACGCGGGGGAGGCGTACCTGTCCCCGGCGGTGACCAGGCAGGTGATCGACATGGTCTCGCCCGGCGCGGACGAACGCAGGCGCGAAGCCGTCCGGCGGCTGGCCGTCCTTTCCGCTCGCGAGTCGGACATCCTCGCCCTGGTGGCCGAGGGGTTGTCCAACGCCGAGGTCGGCAGGCGGGTTCACATGAGCGAGGCGACGGTCAAGACCTACGTGAGCCGCGTGTTCGCCAAGCTGAAGTGCGCGAACCGCGTACAGGCGGCCCTGCTGGTCCGCGACGCGACGCCGCCTTCATAGCCGAGCCTCGGCCGCCGCCGTCATAGCCTCGGCCGGCGCCGTCATCGCCGCGCGGATGCCGCGCTGGAGCAGCGCGGGCAGGCACAGTACGGTGCCCAGCGCGCCGATCCACACCGCGGCGGCGAGCCCGCCCAAAGCGGTCGCCCCGGCGGCGAGCAGACTGCCCAGCGCGATGGCGCCCCAGATGAGGAATCGCTGCACCGAACCGACCCGGCCCAGTAGGGGCGCCGGGGTGAGGACCTGGCGCATCGTGATCGACGTGGGGCCGAAGGCGCCCTCGCCGACGCAGTGCACGATGCTGCCCGCGACCAGCCCTATCGCGCCGGGTGTCCCGCCCAGGGAGCCGAGCGCGGGCATGGCGACGATGCCCAGGACGGACACCGACGCGGCCAGGACGAGGGTGCGCGGCGAGCCGAGACGGCGGATCAGCCGGGTCGACAGCAGGTTCCCGATCGGGTAGCCCGCCGCGGCGGCGCCGATCACCACGCCGATCCAGCCGGGGGACAGGCCGAGGACGTTGCGGCAGTACAGCACCAGGCTCGTCTCGACCATGGACAAAAACAGGACATAAGCCGTGCCGCATGCCAGGACGGGCCGGAGCATCGGGTGCCGGAGCGCGAACCGCAGCCCCTCGGCGATGTCGCGCCGCATCCAGCCGGGCTCACGTCCGGCGCCTTGGGCGGTGGTGCCCGATTCAGGTGCGGTCCCCGGCGTAGCGATGTCCAGCGCGGCGGTGCCCCTCTCGCGATGGCGGATCAGCGCCAGCGAGGCGAGTGACGCCGCGAAGCTGACCATGTTGGCCGCGATCGCGCCGACCAGGCCGAGCACCGCGATGACCGGCCCGGCCGCCATCGGGCCCAGCGCCTTGGCGGCCGACTCCGACAGGGCCAGCCGCGTGTTGCCGCGATGCAGCGCCTCCGCCTCGTCGTACAGGCTGGGCAGGTAGGAGGTGTACGCGACCTGGAAGAACACCACCGCGCACCCGCTCACCAGGATCAGCGCGAACAGCAGCGGAAACGTGAGCCCGCCCAGGGCGGCCAGCACCCAGATCGCGCCGAACGCCAGCACCTGCACGCCGTCGCAGACCAGCATGACGGTACGGCGGGGCAGCCGGTCCACGATGGCCCCGGCCGGCAGGCCGAGCGGGAGGAAGGGGACGAACAGCGCGAACGGCAGCAACGCGGCCTGCGCCGGGGAAGCGCCCAGGACGGTCACGGCCAGCAGCGGCAGCGCCAGCGTCATGAACTGGTCGCCGAACAGCGACAACGACTGCCCGGCCCAGAGCAGCCCGAAGTCACGCTCCGCCGTCCGGCGCGTCATTGGTTCGGCCGGAGAGCGAGGCGATTCATAGCTGGACCGCTTCGTCATGCGGACCGCCAGAACTCGCACAGCAGGCCCAGCACGGTCTCAGGCTCTTCGACATGGCCGAAGGAGCCGCTGCGCGCCAGCATCTCGAAGCGCGCCCGCGGGGCGAACCGCAGGAAGTCGAGCTGCAAAGCCGGATACAACGCCCGGTCGTACCGCCCGGCCAGCACCATCAGCGGGACGGCGAGTTCCTTGAGCCGAGGCCGGAAGTCCGGAATCGTCGCCACCTGCCCACCGATCACGAAATCGACGTCGTCACCGCAGAAGAGCGGATAAAGCTCCTCGTTGCGGGCGCCCGGCTCGGTGGCCAGGAGGGCGGCGTTGGCGGGATCGTAGAACCTGATCAGCGGTGCCGCCGCGGCGAACTCCGCGCGCATGGGCGCGGACGTGGAACGCAGGCCGGAGCGCCGCAGCATCTGGATGCGCTCCCAGGTCTCCGGGAGCTGGGCGGCCAGTTCGCGGTTGATGTTGGCGTGGTTGAGCTGCCACATCTCCGGGCTGTGCAGGGAGTTGGCCAGGGTGAGGGTCGTGACGAGGCTAGGGTGGTCCAGGGCGATGGCCTGGGCGATCAGGCCGCCGTAGGAGAAGCCGTACAGGTGCGCGGGGCCGATTTCGCCGAGCAGGGCCGTGACGTCGGCCACGTCGCTCGCGAAGGTGATCTCGCCCAGGTCGGCCGGGCGGTCGGATCGGCCGCGGCCGTGGAGGTCGACGTAGATCACCCGATGGTCCGCGGCCAGCGCGTCGAAGTGCGGGTGGAAGACCACGTGCGAGCCGGCCGGGCCGAGCCCGGCCAGCAGGACGACCGGGGGGCCCGCGCCGTCCTGCTCCGCCCAGAGGCGGTGGCCGCGGATCTGGTGGTGGCGGCCGTTCGGGTGTTGGAACATGCCGCGAATTGTGCCGACCGCCGCCGGTCGGGCGACGGCGGCGATCGGACCTATATATGCCTCTAAATGGGGATACGGGGGATCAGCGGCGGTGCGAGTGCCGGTGGATCATCTTGACGACCATGGCCCCGATGAACACGAAGAACAGCACCTTCGCGATGCCGAACCCCCCGAACACGAACCCCACCATCAGCAACACGAACAAGATCGGCAGGAACGGCCCCGGCCCATGGTGCCCGCGTCCCCAACCATGGCGCATGCCGCGCCGCTCGTGACGCATCGACTGCATCTGGTGCCGGTGCGCCTTCATCGCCGCCCGAAAGGCGTCCTTGTCGAACGCCTGGGGGGGCAGGCCATGCGGCTCGCGGTAGTCGTACTGCCGCCGCTGACCGGGCAGGTCAGCGGTGATCTGCGCCAGGTCGCGCGCGGTGCGCGCGCCGAGCGTCCGGTCGAGGCGCTGGTCCAGCTCCTCGCGGTCGAGGCGGCCCTGCGCGAAGTGCTCGCGCAGGTCGGCCATCGTCTGCTCGCGCTCGGCGTCGCCGATGCGGAGATCGTTGGGGTCCATGGCTGGTTCCTCGCTCTCCCCGTACCGGCCTTCCAGGGTGGCGCCGGTCATGCGTTACTCCTCGCCCGGGTCGCCGTCGGCCAGAATCTGGTAGAGCTTGCGCCGGGTCTCTACAAGAGTCTTACGCGCTTCGCGGATTTGTGCGTCGCTCCCGGTCTGCAAAACCTGCATCATCGCGAATGCCGACTGGCGCGCGATGTCCCACAGGTCCGCGGTGTTGTCGTCGATGTCGGGGCGCATCTCGTCCCACGGGGCGCGGATCTCGTCGGCGTGCGCCTCGATGTAGGCGAGTCCGGTCTCGGTGAGGCGGAAGGTCTTGCGGCCCTCGTTCTCCTCGGCGACGACCAGTCCCTCGTCGGTGAGCTGCTGGAGGGCCGGGTAGACGGCGCCGGGGCTGGGCTTCCAGCCGCCTTCGCTGCGCTCGGCGATCTCCTGGATGATCTGGTAGCCGTTGCGCGGCTCCTCGGACAGGAGCGCCAGGATCGCGGCGCGTACGTCGCCCCGCTTGGCCTTCCGGCCACCCCGGCCTCCCCAGCCGCCCCGGTGCCCGAACGGGCCCGGCCCGCCGGGGCCCCATCCCCAGGGCCCTCGCCCGAACTCGGGCGGGAAGCCGCGCCGGCCGCGTTGCCGCTCCTCGTGCGGGCCGCCGCCGCGGTGGTGGTGATGGTGGTGCCCGCCCTGTTCCCACGCCTCGGCCACGGCCTTGAGCGCTTCACGGGCGGCACGCTTGAACTCGCGGGGCTCGGGCCACGGTCTGCCTGCTGCTTGTGCGGAAGTCATGTCAAACTCTCCTTCTTGTGAATGTTCTCGATGCTTCAAAGATATATCGCCAATATGTCGTTCGCAAGCGGGAGGGCAGAGTGAGACAGATCACGAAAAAGTTGCGGATTACGGGAACAGGAGACGGGAGGGGGTCGTTGTTCAGAGCAGACGAGGTCGTTCCGCGTCGGCAGGGCTGGGGGGTGCTGTCGCCGCGGAGACGACCTCGTCTGCGTTTCCGGACATCTCCGCGGTGAGCTTTGGTGAGCTCCGATGGCCTGCGTTGAGCAAAGTCCGTAGCGCTGAGGTGAGGGTGATGGCGCGCCAGGCGGGTCTCCGCGCGTAAAGAACGGCTTTGCCGTACAGTTTCGATCATGATGGGGCATTCGCATGCGATGACCGGGGCCATCGCCTGGCTAGGACTCGCGCCCGGGCTCGCCGCGCTTCCGATGCTGACCGAGTCGTCCAGGTTCATCGAGACCGGGATCATGGCCAACGCCCTCACCCCGGCCGAGTTCATCGCCGGCGCCATCATCTGCGCCGGCGCGGCCATGCTGCCCGACCTCGACCATCCGAGCGCGACGATCGCGCAGACGTTCGGGCCGGTCACCTGGATGCTGAGCAAGGCCGTCAACTGGCTGAGCGGCGGGCATCGGGGGGCGACGCATTCGCTGGCGTTCGCGGTGGTGCTCGGGTTGGCGACGCACTGGCTGGCCAACACCTATCCGATCGGCCGCGACATCATGGTCGTGCTGCTCATCGGGCTGGCGCTGCGTGCGATCGGCGTCGGCATCCCGGGCAACAAGCTCGGCTCGGCGATGGTCAACGTCGGCCTGACCGCCGGCCTCTACGCCGTCTTCCTGTCGCAGGGGGTCGGCTACGCGTGGCTGGGCATGGCCGTGGCGATCGGCTGCCTCGTGCACGTCGTCGGCGACTGCATGACCGAGCGGGGCTGTCCGGTGCTGTGGCCGGTGTCGGTCCGGTTCGTGCTGCCGTGGAAGATCGGGATCAAGACCGGGAAGACGTTCGAGCAGAAGATCCTGGCTCCCGTGCTGTCCATCGCCATCATCGGCCTGCTGTTCTGGCGGCTGGCGCCAGTTTAACTTGATGTCGAGATACTTTTCGAGATATCTTGACATCAAGACATCCGCCGCGCGGCCCGCGGGTTAGGTTCACCTAACGTTCTTACTGCTCCCGGGGTGCGGCAGGATTCAACTGAGCAAATGTCTATGGAGGAGGCGAATCATCGTGTCCGCGAACAGCTTCGGCAGCCGTGACACGCTACGCGTAGGCGACGCGTCTTACGAGATTTTCCGGCTGGACGCCGTCGAAGGCGCAGCCCGCCTCCCGTTCAGCCTGAAGATCCTGCTGGAGAACCTCCTCCGCACCGAGGACGGCGCGAACATCACCGCCGACCACATCCGCGCGCTGGGCGGCTGGGATCCCAAGGCGGCGCCGAGCGTGGAGATCCAGTTCACCCCTGCCCGCGTCATCATGCAGGACTTCACCGGCGTGCCGTGCGTGGTCGACCTGGCCACCATGCGTGAGGCCGTACGTGACCTGGGCGGCGACCCGGCCCGGATCAACCCGCTGGCCCCCGCCGAGATGGTCATCGACCACTCGGTCATCGTCGACTACTTCGGCCACCCCGACGCCTTCCAGCGTAACGTCGAGCGCGAATACGAGCGCAACCACGAGCGCTACCAGTTCCTGCGCTGGGGCCAGACCGCGTTCGACGAGTTCAAGGTCGTCCCGCCCGGCACCGGCATCGTCCACCAGGTCAACATCGAGCACCTCGCCCGCGTGGTCATGATCCGCGACGGCAAGGCCTACCCCGACACCTGCGTGGGCACCGACTCGCACACCACGATGGAGAACGGCATCGGCGTCCTCGGCTGGGGCGTCGGCGGCATCGAGGCCGAGGCCGCGATGCTCGGCCAGCCGATCTCCATGCTGATCCCGCGTGTGGTCGGCTTCAAGCTCAACGGCAAGCTGCCCGCCGGCGCCACGGCCACCGACCTGGTGCTGACGGTGACCGAGATCCTGCGCAAGCACGGCGTGGTCGGCAAGTTCGTCGAGTTCTACGGCGACGGCGTCTCCTCCGTGCCGCTGGCCGACCGGGCCACGATCGGCAACATGAGCCCCGAATTCGGCTCCACCTGCGCGATCTTCCCGATCGACGGCCAGACGGTCGACTACCTGCGCCTGACCGGCCGCTCCGAGGAGCAGATCGCGCTCGTCGAGGCGTACGCCAAGGCTCAGGGCCTCTGGCTCGACCCGTCGGCGCCCGAGCCGGTCTTCTCCGAGTACATCGAGCTCGACCTCGGCACCGTCGTCCCGTCCATCGCCGGCCCGAAGCGCCCGCAGGACCGCATCGCCCTGTCGGCCGCCAAGGACACCTGGCGCCGCGACGTGCGCAACTACGTCGCCGACTTCGACAACGACGGCATCGACGAGGCCGTGGAAGAGAGCTTCCCCGCCTCCGACGCGCCCGCCTCCAACGCCCGCGCGAACGGCAGCCGCCCGCACAAGACGGTCGCGGTGACGCTCGAGGACGGCACCTCGTTCGAGATCGACCACGGCATCGTCTCCATCGCCGCGATCACCTCGTGCACCAACACCTCCAACCCGTACGTCATGCTCGGCGCGGCCCTGCTGGCCCGCAACGCCGTCGAGAAGGGCCTGACCCGCAAGCCGTGGGTCAAGACCTCCCTGGCTCCCGGCTCGCAGGTCGTCACCGGCTACTTCGAGCGTTCGGGGCTCCAGCCGTATCTCGACAAGATCGGCTTCAACCTCGTCGGCTACGGCTGCACCACCTGCATCGGCAACTCCGGGCCGCTGCTCCCGGAGATCTCCGACGCGATCCAGGCCAACGACCTCGCCGTCACGGCCGTGCTGTCGGGCAACCGCAACTTCGAGGGCCGGATCAACCCCGACGTCAAGATGAACTACCTGGCCTCGCCGCCGCTCGTGGTGGCGTACGCGCTGGCCGGGACCATGGACCTCGACCTCGACACCGAGCCGCTGGGCGTCGGCGCCGACGGCACGGCGGTCTTCCTGCGCGACATCTGGCCGTCGCCCGAGGAGATCACGGCCGTGGTCAACTCCTCGATCGGGCGCGACATGTTCGAGCGGGACTACGCCGACGTGTTCAAGGGCGACGAGCACTGGACGTCGCTGCCGATCCCCACGGGCAACACCTTCGAGTGGGACCCTTCCTCCACGTACGTGCGCAAGGCTCCCTACTTCGAGGGCATGCCCTCGACTCCTGACCCCGTTACCGACATTTCCGGTGCCCGCGTGCTGGTGAAGGTGGGCGACTCGGTCACCACCGACCACATCTCGCCGGCCGGCTCCATCAAGGCCGGCACGCCCGCCGCCCAATACCTGCAGTCGCACGAGGTCGAGGTCAAGGACTTCAACTCCTACGGCTCGCGGCGCGGCAACCACGAGGTCATGATCAGGGGTACGTTCGCCAACATCCGCCTGCGCAACCAGATCGCGCCCGGCACCGAGGGCGGCTACACCCGCGACTTCACCCAGGACGAGGGGCCGGTGTCGTTCATCTACGACGCCTCGGTCAACTACGCCTCGGCCGGGACGCCGCTGGTGGTGCTCGCGGGCAAGGAGTACGGCTCGGGCTCCTCGCGCGACTGGGCAGCCAAGGGCACCGCGCTCCTGGGCGTCCGCGCCGTCATCGCGGAGTCGTACGAGCGCATCCACCGCTCCAACCTGATCGGGATGGGCGTGCTGCCGCTGCAGTACCCGGAGGGCGTCTCGGCGGCCTCGCTGGGGCTGACCGGCGAGGAGACGTTCGACATCACCGGGGTGGAGGAGCTCAACAAGGGCGGCATCCCCGCGACCGTGCACGTCAAGGCGGGCGAGGTGGAGTTCGACGCGGTGGTCCGCATCGACACGCCCGGCGAGGCCGACTACTACCGGCACGGGGGCATCATGCAGTACGTCCTGCGCTCCCTCCTCGCCAAGTCCTGACCCGACGTCAGATCTGATCTGACGCCAGTCGTGACCTCTCGCGAGGGTTCGAGTCCTTGGCTTCAGTGAAGGTTCTTCGCGAGGGTTCTTCGCGAGGGTTCTTCGCGAGGGTGCTGAGACCTCCCGCGCCTCCGCCTCGGCCACCAGCTGGGCGGAGGCCGCCGGGATCCCGCGCCGCACTTCCCGCGGCCGGGCGGGCGCGACCTCACGCGCCCACATCGGGGGTGAACCACCCGACCACGAAGCGCCGCCCGGCACCACACCGCCGCGCGGCGCTTCGCTGCCTCCTTGCAGACATCTGCTTTCGCACCGCCCGCGGTCCGTGGCCGCCCGCCGTCCGTGGCCGGGCCCCGTCCAGGGGCGCGCCCGTCCGTACCTGTTTTACGGGCACTTCCCTTGTACGGCAGGCACGGTGAGCCCCACCCGCCGTCCGTGGCCGGGCCCCGTCCAGGGGCACGCTCCTGCGGTTCACGGGGCTGGGCGCCGTGACGCGCGTGTCCTTGGCCGCCTGCTTCGGCTCGCGGCACCCGGTGGATCAGCGGGATATGCGGCGGTAGGCGCGGACGGCCAACGGGATGAAGACGACGATGATCGCCCCGGACCACAGCAGGCTCGCCACGATCGGGTGCTGGAGCGGCCAGGCGGTGGAGTGCGACGTCGGGTTGCCGAAGAGCAGGCGGGCGGCGGCGACCACGGCACTCATCGGGTTCCAGTCGGCGACCGGCTTGAGCCACCCGGGAAGCCCCTCCGTCGGGACGAACGTGTTGGCCAGGAACGTCATCGGGAACAGCCACCCGAACGTCGCCGCGTCCGCCTGGGCGCCGCTCCTGACGAACAGCCCGATGTAGGTGCCCACCCAGATCATCGCGAAGCCGAACAGGGCCAGCAGGCCGAACGCCGCCGCCGTCTGCCCGAAGGTGCCGTGTGCCCGCCACCCCGCCAGCAGGACCGCCGCCACCACCATCGAGGACAGCGACAGCAGGTGCATGGACAGGTCGGCGACGCTGCGGCCGATGAGCACGGCGCCGCGGGCGATCGGCTGGGCGCGGAACCGGTCGATGATGCCGCGTTCCATGTCCTCGCCGACCGCCGTGGCCGCGGCGGCCGCGGTCATCGCCATGACCTGCATGAAGATGCCCGGCATCAGGTAACTGCGGTAGTCGCCCCCACCGGGGAGGGTGATCGCGCTGCCGAAGACATAGCCAAACAGGATGGTCATGACTACGGGAAACACCAGGTACCCCGCTAGTTCCCCTGGCTGCGCCCTCAGCCTGGAGTAGGTGCGGCGGGCGATGGTCAGGGAGTCGGAGATCGTCCAGCGGAGGCGCTCGCCGAGCGTCGTCGGCGGAGCGGGTACGTGGACAAGGGCCATGTGGAGTCACCTCGCGGGAATCGGCCGGAACATGCCGGAAGGCGGGTCGGGTGGTGGTCAGGGTGGGTGGCCGGGTGGCCTGGTCGGGTGGTGATCGGATGGTCAGCGGCGGTTGGCTGGTGTCAGGTGGTGGTCAGATGGAGGAAGACCTCGTCCAGGGTCGGGCGGCGGAGGGACAGGTCCTCGACCGGGATCATGGCCGTGTCCAGCGCGCCGGCGATGCGGATGAGCGACTGCGCCCCCTGTTCGACCGCCACCGTCACCCGCCGCTCGTCCACGACCTCCACCTGTCGTTCATCGGCCGCGCGCCGTACCAGGTCGAGAGCTTGGGGGAGGTCGGCGGCCGTGCGGAGGACGATCTGCACCCGGTCGCCGCCGATCCGCCGCTTCAGCTCCTCGGGTGAGCCGGAGGCGGCGACCCGCCCCTGATCGAGCAGCACGATCTGGTCGGCCAGACGGTCGGCCTCGTCCAGGTATTGGGTGGTGAGCAGCAGCGTGGTCCCTTCGGCGACCAGGTCGCGCAGCAGCTCCCACAGCCCGAGGCGGCTGCGCGGGTCGAGACCGGTCGTGGGCTCGTCCATGAACAGCACGGGCGGCGAGACGATCAGGCTGGCGGCCACGTCGAGGCGGCGGCGCATGCCCCCCGAGTACGTCTTGACCCGCCGGTTCGCGGCGTCGGTCAGGTCGAACCGCTCGAGCAGTTCGGCGGCCCGCCGCCGGGCCGCCGCCTTGGGCAGGTGATACAGGCTGCCGAACATCTCCAGGTTGCGCCGTCCGGTGAGTAACTCGTCGACCGCCGCGTGCTGCCCCGCGAGCCCGAACATGAAGCGCAGCCGCGCCGCGTCCCGCACTACGTCCAGCCCGGCCACCTCCGCGTGACCGGCGTCGGGGCGCAGGAGGGTGGTGAGGATGCGTACGGCGGTGGTCTTGCCCGCCCCGTTGGGCCCGAGCATCCCGCAGACCGTGCCTTTCGGCACGGACAGGTCGATGCCCGCCAGCGCGTCCTTGGACCGGTAACTCTTCCGGAGTCCTTCCGCATGGATCACGACATACCTCCTTAACGCCGTTAAATCTAACGATGTTAAGGATGCATTGAACGTTGTTAAACTGTCAACCGTGGCACTCGAAACAGGCACCATCGTGGCGACGGCGCTCCGCCTGCTCGACGAGGTGGGCCTCGACGGCCTCACCTTGCGGCGGCTGGCGGCGGAGCTCGGCGTGCAGGCACCGGCGCTCTACTGGCACTTCAAGAACAAGCAGCAGTTGCTCGACGCGATGGCGGTGGCCATGGAGGCGCCGCACGTGACGCGGCCCGTGTTCACGGACGCGTCGCAGTGGCGGGAGTGGGTGGCCGACTACGCCCGCGGCAGCCGGTCGATACTCAACTCCCACCGGGACGGGGCCAGGCTGGCGGCCGGGACGCGGTCGTCGCCTGAGATGTTCGCGATGGTGGAGCGGGCGGTGGAGGCGCTGGAACTGGCGGGCTTCACGGTGGTGGATGCGGCGCGGGGGCTGTTCACGGTGAGCAACTATGTGGCCGGCTTCGTACTGGAGGAGCAGGCCGACCGGACGCGGCCGGACGCGGACGAGTCGGGGCCCGATATGACGGAGTTTCAGGCACGCTACCCACGGATCATGGCGGCCCTGATGGAGGAGGGCGACCCGCAGGGCGACCACTCGTTCGAGGCGGGGCTGGCCCTCATCCTGGACGGCATGCGGCTGCGACTGTCGGCGGAGGGGAGCAAGACCGCAGTCGATTGAGGCGGGTTGGCGGACTGTCGATCGGCGAGTCTGGCACTATGAGGGTGCCACCCGGCGAAATTCAGCTTCGCCGGATGGCACTAATCGTCAGACGATGTCCGCGATCCAGTCGGTCACTTCGCGGACAACCTCGTCGGGAGCGATCCCGACTCTCCTGGTGAACCGCTGGGGAGACACGCTCCGCACGTGCTCAACCATGGCCCAGCTGGGTTTGTCGAGCCCCGTGCCTTCGCGGCTGACCGGGATGTGGTTGTCCCATCCGCGCTCGGTCGTTGTCAGGGGGACAATGATCTTTACTGCGGCCGCGGCATTGAAGTTGTCGTTGCTCACGACGAGCACGGGGCGACGGTAGCCCTGCTCTCGGCCGGTCGGCTCGCCCAGCTCAGCGAGCCAGATCTCGCCTTGGATCACCCTCATCTCTCTCCTCGGGAAACGTGATGAGCCCCTCCCACTCGGGTGCGATGCGGAGGGAGCTTGATGGTGGGCCTTGGACCAGCTCAGACTCGGCGAGATAGTCGGCCCAGGCTCGCGGGTCCTCCTTCCTCGTGCGTTCCATCTGGTCCGCGACATGTTGCCAGCGGTGCTTCTTCTCCAACTCCCGAATGGCCTGGTCGATGATCGCGGTCATGGGTTCACCTGCCTTTCGTGCCAGTGCGGCGATCCTGTCTCGGGTCTTGACGCTGACGCGTATCGTCGTTGCTTTTTGTTTCACGGCCATACTCCGGAGGCTACGTCTGCGTCGGGAAGAAACCTACACCCTCGCTGTAACGCATGCCGCTTGAATAGCAACACAGAGTAATGATGATTGACTCTCCTGCGTGACTCAGATGGCATTAGTGATGATTGTTGGCGGTTTGGCGGTCTTCGTTGGGGCGGTCGTCCAGGGAAGCGTGGGGTTCGGGCTGGGGTTGGTGGCCGCGCCGGTGCTCACCATGCTCGACCACTCCCTGATGCCCACCGCGATTCAGGTGGTCAACATCACGTTGCCGCTGTTCACGCTGGCTGCGGAGTGGCGGAAGGTGGACTGGCGCGGGGTGGTTTTCGCGGTGCTGGGGCGGCTGCCCGGTGCGGCCATCGGCGGTGTCGTCCTGGTCTACATATCCGTCTACACACGAGGCGTCTTCGTGGGGGTCATGGTGCTCATCGCGGTGGGGCTCACGGCGTGGGCGGTCAGCGTGCCGCGTAACGCCGCGACCATCGCGGGGGCCGGGTTCGTCTCGGGCATCACCGGCACCGCGACCGGCGTCGGCGGGCCGCCCATCGCGCTGGTCTACCAGCACGCCAAGGGGCCGCAGATCCGGGCGACGCTGGCGATGGTCTTCTTCCTGGGCGCCGCGCAGTCGCTGGCCATCCTGGGCTTGGTGGGAGAGTTCTCCGGCCGGGCGGCGGCGACGGGGGCCGTGCTGATCGTGCCGATGGTGCTCGGGTTCCTGGTGTCGGGGCCGCTGCGGCGTTACCTGGACGGCGGCAAGGTGCGGACCGCGGTGCTGGTGGTCGCCGCCTTCTCGGCCGCCGCCCTCATCGCCCAGAGCCTGGCCGCTTGATCCAGGCCGCTTGATCCACGCCGCCTACCCCACGCCGCCTACCCCACGCCGCCCGCCCTACACCGTCTGCCCCACACCGTCTGCCCCACGCCCCACACCGTCTGCCCCACGCCCCACACCGTCTGCCCCACGCCGCCCGCCCCACCCCCGTCTGCCCCACGCCGCCCGCCCCACGCCGCCCGCCCCACACCGCCCGCCCCACACCGCCCGCCTCAGGCCGTCTGCCTCTGAGCCCGAGTCCCGAGCCTCTGAAAGTGCTCCTGTGATTGGAGGTGCGAGCGATACAACCTTTCGTCGCACACGTCGCGTTGGCAACGGGGGAGAGGAGATCACATTGGACCGTCACGACGGCTTCCGTGAGTTCGTGCTCGCCCGCCAGCAAGCCCTGATGCGGACCGCGTACCTGCTCACAGGGGACCCGCACCTGGCAGAGGACCTGCTGCAGAGTGTCCTGATCAATGTCGTGGGCCACTGGTCCAAGCTGGTCAAGGACGGCAACCCGGAGGCGTACACCCGCAAGGCCCTGGTCAACCAGTACATCTCCTGGAGGCGTAGATCGCGTCCCGAGGTGCCGAGCGGTGACCCGCCCGAGCGGGGCGCGTTCTCCGACGGAGCCGTGCTCGACCGGATCGTGTTACGTCAGGCGCTGGCCAAGCTGGGGCGCAGGCAGCGGGCCGTGATCGTGCTGCGGTTCTGGGAGGACCTGACCGAGGCGCAGACGGCCGAGGTGCTGGGCTGTGCGGTCGGCACCGTCAAGAGCCAGACCCATCACGCGCTGGCCCGCCTGCGCGAGGTCGCGCCGGAACTGGTGCATCTGCTGGATGATCCCGAGATCGTGGAGGTGGCACGATGACGAGACTGCGTGAGGCGTTGGGGGACATCGCCGAGGAGGCTCCGCTGGTGAGCCTCGCCGACGTGGCCATCGCGGGCCACCGGCGCAGGAGGCGGAGCGTGCTGGCGGCATCCGTCGTGGCGGTGCTGTGCGTGACGGCGGCGGTGGCAGCGGTGCCGTGGCCGCGTGGTGCCCAGACGGCCACGCAGCAGAGCCAAGAGGCCGTGCCCGACCTGCCCCAGGGCAAGGTGGGGGCGATCAGCCGCGCGTACAAGACATCCTGCAAGCTCGTTGAGCGTGAGGTTGACTGCGCCGCGGTCGAGTGGCGGGTGGTCACCCGCGCCGGCAGGACCTACCGCGTGCCGCAGGCGCTCGTCGAGACCACCAAGGGCGAGCGGCCGCCCGTCGCGATCAGCCGGGACGGCCGCATGCTCGCCTACTACAGCCGCGAAGCTCAGGCGCACGTGGTGCGCGACCTGGTGGGCGGCTCCGAGACGACGTCGCCGGTCACCATCAAGGAGGAGCGGATCGGCGTGGGTTCCATGCTCGTGCTCTCCGACGACGGCCGGTACATCGCCTTCGACCCGCGCGAGGGCAGCAAGTATCCCGGCATGCTGATCGACGTGCGCACCGGCAGGACGACACCCATCAACGGCAAGTACGAGCCGGTCAGCATCAAGGGCGGCGTCGCCGAGCTGGTCCGGTACATCAAGACCGACCTGTGGCTCATGCCTGTCACAGGGGGAGGCAAGCCGGTGCGCTTCAACGGCGTGTTCATCATGTTCAGCGAAGTAGCGCCCGACGGTCGTACGGTGGCCGCCGTCGAGTTCCCGAAGGTCGGCAAGGGCGAGGTCCCGAGGCACGAAGAGCGCATGCTGACGCTGCTCGACGCCAAGACCGGCAAGACCCTGCGCAAGGTGCCCGTCCGCGGCCTGCCGGACGACCGCGGCGGCGTCGCCGGCACCACGATCTGGCAGAGCGAATCCGAGGTCACGCTCCTGTACAGGGGCAAGGAAGGCGACCGCTCGTACGCGGTCGACGTCAACAGCGGGCGGGCTCGGCTCCTGGACCGGCAGCCAGGCAGGACCCCGATTTTGGCCTACCCCGGGGGCGCGGGCGGCTGACGCCGCCCAAGAGACGCCGCCCAAGAGACGCCGCCCAAGAGACGCCCGACAGACGCCGCACCGGCCGGATCCCCCCGGCCGGTGCGGCGTTTCGGGTGTCCGGCGGCACGCGTACGGTGAACCTCCGATGTCAGGCGCGTTTCTAGATTGTTATCCGGAACAACAAACTCCCCCCTTCGTAGGTCTTCCAAAGCAGGCCGTCCCGGAATACGTTGCCGCAAACAACATTCATCCGGGCCCTCCGGAAGAAAGGACCCTGCACTATGCGCAAGGGGATCCTCAGCCTGACCGCCGCGGCCGCCGTTCTAGCCCTCGGTCTCACCGCCTGCGGGGGCAACAGCGGTCCGACCTCGTCCACGTCTTCCGCGCAGAGCACGCAGAGCTCGCAGAAGGCCGGCAAGATCGGCGTCATCCTGCCCGACAGCAAGTCCTCGGCCCGCTGGGAGACGGCGGATCGCAAGTACCTGGAAGAGGCGTTCAAGGCCGCCGGAGTGGCCTACGACATCCAGAACGCCCAGAACGACAAGACGGCCTTCCAGACCATCGCCGACCAGATGATCACCAACGGCGCCACCGTGCTGATGATCGTCAACCTCGACAGCGGCACCGGCAAGACGGTCATCGACAAGGCCAAGTCCCAGGGCGTGGCGACCATCGACTACGACCGGCTGACGCTGGGTGGCGGCGCCGCCTACTACGTGAGCTTCGACAACACCAAGGTCGGCACCCTGCAGGGCGAAGGCCTGGTCAAGTGCCTGACCGACAAGAAGGCCAGCAAGCCGATCATCGCCGAGCTCAACGGCTCCCCGACCGACAACAACGCCACCCTCTTCAAGGCCGGCTACGACGGCGTGCTCAAGCCCAAGTACGACTCGGGCGACTACGTCAAGGGCCCCGACCAGTCCGTGCCCGACTGGGACAACGCCCAGGCCGGCACCATCTTCGAGCAGATGCTGACCAGCGCTCCGAAGATCGCCGGTGTGCTGGCCGCCAACGACGGTCTCGGCAACGCCGCCATCACGGTGCTGAAGAAGAACAACCTCAACGGCAAGGTCCCGGTGACCGGCCAGGACGCCACGGTCCAGGGTCTGCAGAACATCCTGGTCGGCGACCAGTGCATGACCGTCTACAAGGCCGTCAAGAAGGAGGCCGACGCGGCGGCCAAGCTCGCGGTCGCGCTGGCCAAGGGCGAGAAGCCCACGGCGAGCGGCAGCGTCAAGGACCCGCAGAGCAACCAGGACGTGCCGTCCGAGCTGCTCGACCCGCAGCCGATCTACCTCGACAACGTCAAGGACGTCGTGGCGGACGGCTACGTGACCAAGGAGGAGCTGTGCACCGGCGACTTCGCCGCCAAGTGCACCTCGGCCGGCATTCAGTAGGAAAGTAAGAAAGCAGAACCGGGTACGGCCGCGACCTACCAAGGGCGGCCGTACCCCTCCCCAAGGGAGCCTCATGACCCCCCTGCTCGAAGTGCGCGGGATAGACAAGAGCTTCGGCCCGGTACAGGTCCTGCATGACGTCACCTTCTCCGCCAACCCCGGCGAGGTGACGGCCCTGGTCGGCGACAACGGCGCGGGCAAGTCGACGCTGGTCAAGTGCATCGGCGGCATCTACCCGATCGACGGGGGCGACATCCTCTTCGACGGCCGTCCCGTCCAGGTGCACGGCCCGCGTGACGCCGGTGAGCTGGGCATCGAGATCGTGTACCAGGATCTCGCGCTCTGCGACAACCTCGACATCGTCCAGAACATGTTCCTCGGCAGGGAACGCCGCAGCGGGCTCGTGCTCGACGAGGCGTCGATGGAGGAACTGGCCACGCAGACGCTCGACGGGCTGTCCGTCCGTACGGTGAAGTCCATCAGGCAGCAGGTCTCCAGCCTGTCCGGCGGCCAGCGCCAG
The DNA here is from genome assembly GCF_040654555.1 of Nonomuraea sp. NPDC050680. NCBI lineage: Bacteria > Bacillati > Actinomycetota > Actinomycetes > Streptosporangiales > Streptosporangiaceae > Nonomuraea > Nonomuraea sp. NPDC050680. The sequence continues at coordinate 288,834 of NZ_JBFAIF010000002.1, forward strand.
ACGGTGGCCATCGCCAAGGCCGTCCTGTGGAACAGCAAGGTCGTCATCCTCGACGAGCCGACGGCCGCCCTCGGCGTCGCCCAGACCGCGCAGGTACTGGAGCTGGTACGCCGGCTCGCCGACACCGGCCTGGCCGTCGTCCTCATCTCGCACAACCTGAACGACGTCTTCGCCGTCTCCGACCAGATCGCGGCGCTCTACCTCGGCAAGATGGCCGCGCAGGTCAGGACCGCCGACGTGACGCACGCGCAGGTCGTCGAACTGATCACATCCGGCCGGAGCGGAGACCTGGGGATCGCACAATGAACAAGGTCAAGGAACTCCCCGGCGAGGCGATCGTCACCGCGACGCGGTCGCCGTCGATCGGGCACAGCGTCTCCGCCTACATCGAGCGGGTACGCGGCGGCGACATGGGCGCGCTGCCGGCCGTACTCGGCCTGCTCGTGCTCTGCACCGTCTTCGCCATCGCCCGTCCCGCCTTCCTCACGGCGATCAACATCGCGAACCTGTTCACCCAGGGCGCCGCGGTCACGGTGATCGCGATGGGCCTGGTGTTCGTGCTGCTGCTCGGTGAGATCGACCTGTCGGCCGGTTTCGCCAGCGGCGTGTGCGCGGCGGTGCTCGCGGTGACGCTCACCACCATGGGCCTGCCCTGGTACGTCTGCGTGGGGGCGGCGATCCTCACCGGCATGGTCATCGGCACCGTACTCGGGACGCTGGTGGCCAAGGTGGGCATACCGTCGTTCGTGGTGACGCTGGCGGCCTTCCTCGCCTTCCAGGGCCTGGTCCTGGTGCTGGTCGACGAGGGGACGAACATCTCGATCCGGGATCCCGTCATCGTCGCCGTCGCCAACAAGAACCTGCCGGTGTGGCTCGGCTGGGCGCTCTTCGCGGCCTGCGTGGCGAGCTACGCCGCCCTCCAGCTCATCAGGGCCGGCCGGCGCTCGAAGCGCGGGCTGGTGGCCGACCCGATCTCGCTGATCGCCGCCCGCGTGGGCGCACTGGCGATCATCGGGGGCCTCGTCGTCTACGTGCTCAACCTCGAGCGCTCCCGCAACCCGGCCATCAGCTCGCTGATGGGCGTGCCGATCGTGGTGCCGGTGATCCTCGTGCTGCTGATCGTGTGGACGTTCGTGCTCCGCCGTACCGCGTTCGGCAGGCACATCTACGCGGTCGGCGGGAACGCGGAGGCCTCCCGCAGAGCCGGCATCGGCGTCGACCGGATCAGGATCAGCGCGTTCGTGATCTGCTCGGCGATGGCCGCCGTCGGCGGCATCGTCGCCGCCTCCCGGGCCAGCTCGGTCGACCCGAACACCGGCGGCAGCTCCGTGTTGCTGTACGCGGTCGGCGCCGCGGTCATCGGCGGCACCAGCCTGTTCGGCGGGAAGGGGCGGGTCCTCGACGCGGTACTCGGCGGCGCCGTGGTCGCGGTGATCGAGAACGGCATGGGCCTGATGGGGTACGGTGCGAGTGTGAAATACCTGGTCACGGGGTTCGTCCTGCTCCTGGCCGCAGGTGTGGACGCTCTGGCGCGCAAGCGGGCGGCAGCCGCTGGTCTAAGGTGATCAGCGACTCCCACCCCTTTAAGGAAGCCCAGACGATGCGTGCCGGTCCCTCCCAGGAGGACATCAGGCGTCACAACCTCGGCGCCCTGTTGCGACACGTCCATCTGGGCGGGCCGACCTCACGCGCCGAGCTGACGTCGAAGATGGGCCTCAACCGCAGCACGATCATGGCGCTCACCTCCGACCTCACCGCGGCCGGGCTGGTGCGCGAGGAGTTGCCGCGCGAGACCGGCCGCGCGGGCCGCCCCTCGCTCGTGGTGCGCCCCGAGTCGGCGCGGGTCTACGTGTTCGCCTTCGACGTGGGCCCGGACCGGCTGGCCGTCGCGCGCGTCGGGCTGGGCGGGGTGATCCTCGACCGCAGGGAGGCCGTACGCCTGCGCGGTCCGTTCGAGCTGGAGGAGCTGACCGGGATCCTGGCCGGCTTCGCCCGGCAGATGCGGCGCAAGACCAGGGCCGACACGGTCTGCGTCGGCGCGGCCGCGGCGGTCGCCGGCGGAGTGCGCAAGGGCGACGGCATGATCAGGTTCGGCCCCAACCTCGGCACCGAGGAGGTGCCGTTCGGCGAGGAGCTGGGCCGCAGGCTGGCCTTGGGCCTGCCCGTCAGCGTGGGCAACGACGCCAACCTGGCCGCGCTGGCCGAGCACAGCCGCGGCGTGGGGGCCGCCGTCAGGGACCTGATCTACCTGCACGGAGACGTCGGCATCGGCGGTGGGATCATCGCGGGCGGTCACCTGCTGGGCGGTCACGACGGCTACGGCGGCGAGGTCGGCCACATGGTCGTCAACCCCGGCGGGCGGGCCTGTGGCTGTGGCTCGCACGGCTGTCTGGAGGCCGAGGTGGGGGAGCGGGCCCTGCTGGAGACCGCCGGCCGGCTGGCCGGCGAGCAGCACGGCAGGGACGCGGTGCGCGCCGTGGTCGACGCCGCGGACCGGGGCGACATCGTGGCCCAGGAGGCGCTCAAGAAGGTCGGCGACTGGCTCGGCCTGGGCGTCGCCAACCTGGTCAACATCTTCAACCCGGAGATGGTCATCTTCGGCGGGATGCTGCGGGAGATCTATCTCGGCTCGGCCGCTCAGGTGCGCACCAGGCTGACGCTGCACGCGATGGCGCCGCAGCGGGAGAAGCTGCGGCTGCGCACCTCGGCCCTGGCCGACGACGCGACGCTCGTGGGCGCGGCCGAGCTGGCCTTCGCCCACGTGCTCGCGGACCCGCTGGAAGTGCTGGCCAGGGCCAACGCTTAGGAGACCCGGCTCTTCGGCGCGGTCCAGGTGTTGCAGTATCGGGCCGATCCGCCGCTGTAGCCGCGGTCCTGCCAGTAGGCGAGGTTGGCCGGCTTGCCGTGGACCTTGCTCTCCCCGGCCCTGCTCACGGCGTCGGTCCATTCGTCCCAGGTGATGCCGGGGTCGATGGAGTCGAGCGTGGAGCTGTAGAAGACGCCGGCGAAGCACTCGGCCTGCATCTCCAGGCGGTGGCTGAGTATCGTGCGCGCGCTTCCTCCGGCCCTCCAGTAGAGCCTGTTCTGCTCGTCCAGCATGCCGCTGAGCTGCTGTACGTGGTGGCCCCACTCGTGGGCGACAGAGTGCGCGATGTTCATCCGGAACGGGTCCTGGAGGTCCCGCTTCATGATCCGGATGGCGATCGTCCGCTGCGCCGGGCAGTACTGGGCGCCGTTGCTGGTGATCTTACCGCAGACCGACCCGCTGCCGGTCGTGATGGCGATCTTCGGGGGGCTGTAACGCAGCCCGGCGGCCTTGAACCTGGTGGCCCAGAAGCTGTTGGCGCACCTGGCCATGGCCCGGTGGAAGGTCTTGAGCGAGGCGGCGCTGCCCTTGCGGATCGCGGGGATCGCGCACGACTGCGGCGACGGGGTGCCGGACCGATAGATCTTGTTCTTGGCCAGTACGGCGGGCGGCGCGATCTGCGCGACCTGCGGGGCCGTGGTCTCCGCGTTGGCTGTGCCAGATAGGGCCAAACCCACGACCATGCCGACAGATGCGGCGATAAGGGGTATACGCACGATCGCGGATACTAGACCACTAGATGGGGCCCTGTTCGCGAGACCTGTGCTTTGTCCGGAAAGCGCAATGCGGCCGCGCCGTAGGGCGCGGCCGCATCACAGCGGGAGAACGTTCAGAGTGGAGAACGTTCAGAGTGGAGAACGTTCAGAGTGGAGAACTAGGCGACGGTACGTGACGACGCGGCCCAGGTGTTGCAGGAGCCGGGGGACGCCGAGCCGTAGCCGCGGTTCATCCAGTAGGCCTGCGAGGGGCCCCGGCCGTGGTCGTTCTGCGGCCAGCCCTTGGCGCCGTTCTTGCGGAACCAGTTGACGGTGTAGTCCCACTCACCCGAGTCGACGGGCAGCGTGCCCTCGACCGTGCGCATGAAGACCGAGGAGAAGCACTCCGCCTGCAGCTCCGACCGGCGCGAGAGCGCGAGCTGGCCGGACCTGCCACTGGCGTTCCTGGCGGCCCAGTAGTAGTTCCAGATGCCCGACATGTTCTGGACATGGTGGCCGTACTCGTGGGCCATCAGCCGGGTGATGCCCAGCGCGAACGGCTGGCGCAGCTGAGTCTTGGTGATCAGCATGTACATCGTGCGGTCGGTCGAGCAGTAGATGCCGTCGGCACCCGCGCTCCACGGGCCACAAGGGGTGCGGACCTTCTTGGTGATGATGCGCAGGCGCGGCTTGCTGAAGGAGAGGCCGGCCTTGCGGAACTGGGAGGCCCAGGAGCGGTTCAGGCAGTTCGTCACGCTGGTGAGGAAGCGCTTGTAGGCGGTCGTGCTGCCCTTGGGCAGGTTGCCGGGCGAACAGTTGGAGCTGGCGAGCCGTCCCGTCCGGTACAGCGGGCTGGCCGTCGCGGCGGCCTTGCCGCGGGGCGGCGCCGCCTGCTGAGCGGCTTGCTGGACGACCTGCTGACCTGCGGAGACGGGCTTGACATCGGCTGTCGCCGTTCCCGCGCCGGCCAGGGCGATAACCGCGCCTGTGGCCACAAGGGACGACAGCTTCTTCATGGGGAGAGTGTTCATAGTGAAGGAAAGACTAGGTCAAGATCGGACATATGTGGGTGGATTTGACTCTATGGAGCGCGATGGAGTCAGCAGGGCAGGCACGAACTAGACTCGATCGGGTTAGCGCACAGGAGCAGAGGGGATCGCATCCGTGAGCGGGTTGCTGGGCTCGGTAAAGGGACCGCATGACGTCAAACGCCTGGATGCCGAGGAGCTGCCGCGGCTGGCGGCGGAGATCCGTGACCTGCTCGTCGACTGCTGCGCCCGGTTCGGCGGTCATCTCGGCCCCAACCTCGGCGTGGTGGAGCTCACCATCGCGCTGCACCGCGTCTTCGACTCGCCGGACGACCCGATCGTCTGGGACACCGGACATCAGTCGTACGTTCATAAATTGCTGACCGGGCGCGCCGCGGGCTTCGGCGCGCTGAAGCAGGAGGGCGGCCTGTCCGGCTACCCGAGCCAGGCCGAGTCCGAGCACGACTTCGTCGAGAACTCCCACGCCTCCACCGCGCTGTCCTACGCCGACGGCCTGGCCAAGGCCTTCAAGCTGCGCGGCGAGCACGACCGCACGGCCATCGCGGTGATCGGCGACGGCGCGCTGACCGGCGGCATGGCCTGGGAGGCGCTCAACAACATCGCGGCGGGCAAGGACCTGCGGCTCGTCATCGTCGTCAACGACAACGGCCGCTCCTACTCGCCGACGATCGGCGGCCTGGCCTCCCACCTGTCCTCGCTGCGGGTCAACCGCCGCTATGAGGACATGCTCGAATACGTCAAAGACAAGATCGGGAACGTTCCGGTGCTCTACGACGCGCTTCACGGCATCAAGAAGGGCGTCAAGGACGTCCTGGCCCCGCAGGTGATGTTCGAGGACCTCGGCCTGAAATATGTCGGGCCGATCGACGGCCACGACGAGCAGGCCATGGAGGCGGCGCTGCGCAAGGCCCGCGACTTCCGCGGCCCGGTCATCGTGCACGCCCTCACCCAGAAGGGCCGCGGCTACTCACCGGCCGAGAACCACGACGAGGACCAGTTCCACTCGCCCGGCGCCTTCGACCGGGCCACCGGCGCGGAGAAGCCCAAGGGCCGCATCTGGACCAACGTGTTCAGCGAGGAGCTGGTCAGGCTCGGAAAGGACCGCGAGGACCTGGTCGCCATCACCGCCGCGATGCTCCACCCGACCGGCCTGGCCGCCTTCGCCGAGGCCTACCCCGAGCGCATCTACGACGTCGGCATCGCCGAGCAGCACGCCCTGACCAGCGCGGCCGGGCTGGCGCTCGGCGGCATGCACCCGGTCGTGGCCGTCTACGCGACCTTCCTCAACCGGGCCTTCGACCAGCTGCTCATGGACGTGGCCCTGCACCGGCTGCCCGTCACCGTGGTGCTCGACCGGGCGGGCGTCACCGGCGACGACGGCGCCAGCCACAACGGCATGTGGGACCTGTCGATCCTCCAGGTCGTCCCCGGCCTGAAGATCGCCGTGCCACGCGACGGGGAGCGGCTGACCGAGCTGCTCGGCGAGGCCGTGGAGGTCTCCGACGGCCCGACCGTGCTGCGTTTCCCCAAGGGCCCGGTCGCCGAGCCGATCGAGGCCGTCGGCAAGCTGGGCACGATGGACGTGCTGCGCGCGGGCGAGCCCGACGTGCTGCTGGTGGGCGTGGGCCCGATGGCGCGGATCTGCATGGACGCCGCCCTGCTGCTCGACGCGCAGGGCATCTCGGCGACCGTGGTCGACCCGCGCTGGGTCAAGCCGCTCGACGAGGCGCTCGTGGCCGCCGCGAGCGCCCACAAGCTGGTCGCGGTCGTCGAGGACAACGGCCGTGTGGGCGGCGTCGGCGACGCGGTGTCCCGCCTGCTGCGCGACGCCGACGTGGATGTGCCCGTACGCGGCTACGGCATCCCGCAGCGCTTCCTCGACCATGCCAAGCGGGCCGCGATCCTCGGCCAGATCGGGCTGACCGGCCAGGACCTGGCGCGCGAGATCACCGAGGCCATCGCCAAGCGGAGCAGCCCGATCGAGAGCCAGTCCGCGCCGCGCTGACCGGCGGCTGAAGCCCGCGCCGCGCTGATCGCCCTGCTCACCCCCCGGATAGGAATGATCACCCGGGGGTGTGGGAAGACGCTGGGTGTGGACATCTTTCGCACCAAGAGCGTCGAGCAGTCGATCCTCGACACCGAAGCCCCCGAGCATCGGCTGCGAAAGCGACTGACCGCCGTCGACCTCACCGTCTTCGGCATCGGCGTCATCGTCGGCACCGGCATCTTCGTCCTCACCGGCCGTGTGGCCAAGGAGACGGCCGGTCCGGCGGTGGCGCTCTCCTTCGTCGTGGCCGCCGTCGTCTGCGGTCTGGCGGCGCTGTGCTACGCGGAGTTCGCCTCGTCGATCCCGGTGGCCGGGTCCGCCTACACCTTCTCGCTGGCCACGCTGGGCGAGTTCCCGGCCTGGGTCATCGGCTGGGACCTGATGCTGGAGATGGCGCTGGCCGGGGCGGTGGTGGCGGTCGGCTGGTCGGGCTACTTCGCCTCGCTGATGTCCTCTGTGGGCCTCGAACTGCCCGCGTGGATGGCGGGGGAGAGCCCCGTGGTCAACCTGCCCGCGATGGTCATCGTGCTGATCCTCACCGGCGTCCTGACCGCCGGGATCAAGCTGTCGTCGCGGGTCAACCTGGTCATCGTCACCATCAAGGTGGCGGTGATCCTGCTCGTCATCGTGGCCGGGCTGTTCTTCGTCAACAAGGCCAACTACTCACCGTTCATCCCGCCGCCGTTGTCCACGCCGGGGGTCGAGGGGCTGAAGGCGCCGCTGATCCAGGTGCTGTTCGGCATCACGCCTGTCGCCTTCGGCGTGATCGGCATCTTCTCGGCCGCCGCGGTCGTCTTCTTCGCCTTCATCGGCTTCGACATCGTCGCCACCGCCGCCGAGGAGACCATCAAGCCGCAGCGCGACCTGCCGCGCGGCATCATCGGCTCCCTGGCCATCTGCACCGTCCTGTACGTGGCGGTCTCGCTGGTCGTGGTCGGCATGCAGCGCTACGACAAGCTGAGCGAGAAGGCGCCGCTCGCCGACGCCTTCACCGCGGTCGGTCAGTCCTGGGCGGCCACGCTGATCAGCATCGGCGCGATCGCCGGCCTGACCACCGTGGTGATGATCCTCATGCTGGGGCAGAGCCGGGTGCTGTTCGCCATGTGCCGCGACGGGCTGCTGCCGCGCGCGCTGGCGAAGGTCCACCCCAGGTTCGGTACGCCGGCCCGGCTGACGATCATCATCGGGCTGGTCACCACGGTGCTGTCCGGGTTCATCTCGCTCGGCGCGCTGGCCGAGCTGGTGAACATCGGCACGCTCTTCGCGTTCGTGGTGGTCTCGGCCGGGGTGATCGTGCTGCGTCGTACGCAGCCGGACCTGCCCCGGGCCTTCCGTACGCCGATGGTGCCGCTGCTGCCGATCCTGTCGGTGCTGGCCTGCCTCTACCTGATGCTCAACCTGCCGGTCGAGACGTGGCTGCGGTTCGTGGTGTGGCTGATCATCGGTGCCGTGCTGTACTTCGCCTACGGCTACCGCCACAGCCGGGTCCAGGTGCCCGGCCCGAAGGGGTAGGCGCGCGGGGCGCCCACCCCCGGCGGTCAGGCGGCCGGCGCTCTGACGGTGAAGACCGCTCCGCCCGCCGCCTTCATCCGGCAGGAGTTGGAGAAGATGTAAGTCCATCGCAGCGATGTCCCGCGCCACTTGCCGACCACCACCACGGTGTGCGGCTGGTACTCGTCGGTGCACACCGGATTGGGCACCACGTTCAGCTTGCTCGGGTCGCCCTTGACCTTCCGCAGCAGGTCGCAGGCCGCGGCGGGGGTTGGGTGACTGCCGCCGTCAGGGTCACAGGTGAGGGTGACCCCCTTCGGCAGGTCGTCCACCACGACCACGATCCTCAGGGTCGACTTGGGGGTCGCTTCGGCGAGTGCGGGGGCCGCCGTCGCCAGCGCGACACCGCACAGCGCGATCGTGCCGACTGCTCTCATCATGGCTCTTCTCCGTTCGTAGCGCGGCGAACACGCTACGTTACGGATCGCCGGACCTTGGGAGGCCCGCCGGACGGGCCTGCCAAGATTCGGTCAAGCGGGCCGGTCTCAGGCGGGCACGGAGGCGGTGCCGGCTGGGAGGAAGCGCGGCTGGGCCAGACCCGACCTGTCCAGGTACGGGGTGATCCCGCCAAGATGGAACGGCCAGCCCGCGCCGAGGATCATGCACAGGTCGATGTCCTGCGCCGCCGCGACCACGCCTTCGTCCAGCATGATCCGGATCTCCTCGGCCAAGGCCCGCAGCACGCGCAGCCGTACCTCGGCGGCGCTGGAGGCTGCCGAGCCGCCCGCGAACAGCGCCACCGCCTCGGGGTCGAGCGAGAAGTCGGGCAGATAGACGCCCGGCTTGCCGGAGGCGACCAGCTTGGCCATGTTCGCCGAGACGCCGAAGCGCTCGGGGAAGGCCGCGTGCAGCGTCTCGGCCACGTGCAGGCCGACGGCCGGCCCCACGAGCTGGAGCAGCGCGAACGGTGTCATCGGCAGCCCGAGGTCGTCGAGCGAGTGCTCCGCGACCTCCAGCGGCGTGCCCTCGTCGACCGCGGCGATCACCTCGCCCATGAAGCGGGTGAGCAGCCGGTTCACCACGAACGCCGGAGCGTCCTTCACCAGCACTGACGACTTCTTCAGCGTCCGGCCCACGGCGAAGGCGGTGGCCAGCGTCGCGTCGTCGGTCGCGGGCGCCTTGACGATCTCCAGCAGCGGCATCACCGCGACCGGGTTGAAGAAGTGGAACCCGACCAGCCGCTCCGGACGCTCCAGCGCGGCGCCCATCTCGGCCAGCGAGAGCGAGGAGGTGTTGGTCGCGAGCACGCAGTCGGCCGAGACCACCGCCTCCACCTCCGCGAACACCTGCCGCTTGACCGACAGCTCCTCGAAGACCGCCTCGATGACGAAGTCGGCGTCGGCGAAGGCGTCCTTGGTCAGCGAGCCGGTCACCAGCCCCTTGAGCCGGTTGGCCTGGTCGGCCGAGACGCGGCCCTTGGCGAGCAGCTTGTCGACCTCGGCGTGCACGTGGCCCACGCCCTTGCCGAGCCGGCTCTCGTCGAGGTCGGTCAGCACGACCGGCACCTCCAGGCGGCGGGCGAACAGCAGCGCCATCTGCGAGGCCATCAGCCCCGCGCCCACCACGCCGACCTTGGTCACCTTGCGGGCCAGCGCGGGGTCGGGGGCGCCCGCCGGGCGCTTGGCCCGCCGCTGCACCAGGTCGAAGGCGTAGAGCCCGGCCCGCAGCTCGTCACCCATCAGCAGGTCGGTCAGCGCCTCGTCCTCGGCGGCGAAGCCCTCGTCGCGCGAGGCCGTACGGGCCAGGGAGATCAGGTCGAGCGCCCGGTAGGGCGCGGGGGAGGCGCCGCGCAGCTTCATGTCGACCAGGAAGCGCGCATCGGCGACCGCCTTGTCCCAGACGTCCTTGTCCCAGATGTCCTTATCCTGGACGTTCTTGTCCTGGACGTTGTCCGCGTGCGAGTCGCGCGCCACGACGGCGTCGCCGGTGAGCACCCGGGCGGCCCAGCGCAGCGACTCCTCCAGGAAGTCGGCCGGCTCGAACATCGCGTCGGCCACGCCCAGCTCGAACGCCTGGGCGCCCTTGAGTATGCGGTTCTGCGACAGCGGGTTCTCGATGATCAGCTTGATCGCGCGGGCCGGGCCGATCAGGTGCGGCAGCAGCTGCGTACCGCCCCAGCCCGGCACCAGCCCGAGGAAGCACTCGGGCAGCGCGATGGCCGGGACGCCCGAGGAGATCGTCCGGTAGGTGCAGTGCAGGGCCACCTCCAGGCCGCCGCCCATCGCCGCGCCGTTGACGAACGCGAACGACGGGATGGGCAGCTCTCCCAGGCGGCGGAACACGTGGTGGCCCAGCGCGCCGATGGCCCGCGCCTCCTCGCGTGCGGCCATGGTCGCCGCGCCCTTGAGGTCGGCGCCGACCGCGAAGACGAACGGCTTGCCCGTCACTCCGACGGCGGCCAGGTCGGTTCGGGCGGCGATCTCGGACAGCGCGCCGTTCAGCGCGAACAGCCCGCGCGGGCCGAAGGTGTTGGGCTTGGTGTGGTCGAAGCCGTTGTCGAGGGTGATGAGCGCCATCGTGCCGGCCCCGCCGGGCAGTTCGACGTCGCGGACCAGGGCCTTGGTGACGATTTCGCCGGTGTCGCGCTCGGTCAGCAGCGAGCGCCAGGTCTCGAGGTTGCTCATGCCAGGTTCTCCCAGATCACGGTGCCGCCCATGCCCATGCCGACGCACATGGTGGTGATGCCGTAGCGCACGTCGGGGCGCTCGCCGAACTGCCGGGCGAGCTGCGTCATCAGCCGTACGCCCGAGGAGGCCAGTGGGTGGCCGAAGGCGATCGCGCCACCGTAGGGGTTCACCCGCGGGTCGTCGTCGGCGATGCCGAAGTGCTCCAGGAAGGCCAGCACCTGTACGGCGAAAGCCTCGTTGATCTCGAACAGCCCGATGTCAGAAATATCGAGGTTTGCCAGGCGAAGCGCCCGCTCGGTGGACGGGATCGGGCCCACGCCCATCACCTCGGGGTCCACCCCGGCGAAGGCGTAGGAGACCAGCCGCATCTTCGGCCTCAGGCCCAGCTCGGCGGCCGTCTCGGCGGCGGCCACGACGCAGCCGGTGGCGCCGTCGTTGATGCCCGAGGAGTTGCCCGCCGTGACGTTGCCGTGGGCGCGGAACGGCGTCTTGAGCGCCCCCAGCCCGTCCAGCGTGGTGCCGGGGCGCGGCGCCTCGTCCTCGACCGCCAGCCCCCAGCCCTTCTCGGCCGTCCTGATCGCCGTGGGCACCAGATCGGGCTGGATCCGGCCGTCGGCGTACGCCTTGGCCACCTTCTCCTGCGACAGCACCGCGTAGGCGTCGGCGCGGTCCTTGGTGATCGTGGGGAAGCGGTCGTGCAGGTTCTCGGCCGTCATGCCCATGACCAGGGCGCTCGGGTCGACCAGGCGCTCCGACAGGAACCTCGGGTTCGGGTCGACGCCCTCGCCCATCGGGTGGCGGCCCATGTGCTCGACGCCGCCCGCGATGGCCACGTCGTACGCGCCGAACGCGATGCCGCCCGCGACCGTGGTCACCGCGGTCATCGCGCCCGCGCACATGCGGTCGATCGCGTAGCCGGGCACGGTCTTGGGCAGCCCGGCCAGCACCGCCGCCGAGCGGCCGATGGTCAGGCCCTGGTCGCCGATCTGGGTGGTCGCGGCGATCGCGACCTCGTCCACGCGCTCCGGCGGCAGCCCCGGGTTGCGCCGGATCAGCTCGCGGATGACGCGGACGACCAGGTCGTCCGCGCGGGTCTCCGCGTACATGCCCTTGGGCCCCGACCGGCCGAAAGGTGTGCGTACGCCGTCGACGAACACGACGTCACGAGAGGAAGGCACGGATTCGCTCCTCGTTGCTCGGCAGTTACCGCGCCTATGCTACTCGTCAGTAACCACACCGCAGACGAGGACGGGCCGCCAGCGGCGCCGACGCGCGCCCGCGCGCAATCCGGTCAGCGCCAGGGCGCCGGGATGGGGTGCGGCCTCGGTCATGGGGGTCATGATGTCGTCACGGCGCGTGACTGCGCCCCGGATTCCGGCCTTGTGGATGAAGCTCCCGATTGGACCGAAACTCCAGTCCTGACCGAGATCAGCGCCGTCAGGTGCAGCCTTTGCTGGCTTTAGGTGGGCCGTGTCCCGTTACCGTGCGTATAGGGCTGGAGCAGGTGCGTGGTCATGTCCAGGCAACCTTCAGCCATACCCCTCGGGGGGGTTGGCTGAAACGGGAGATCGGAGTTGTGACACCAGCTTATTTATGAGCATCCTGTGAAATTTCCGGACAAGTGGTGGAGAAGTCTGTTAGGAAGGGTCGCGGTCCAGATTCGTATTAGAGAGGTTCCATCGTGGCGCGCGACGAGAACGACAGGCCATATGAGGATGGGCAGGGAAGGCCGGCGAACCCGGAGCTGACCGGCGACGTTCTGTCCCCGCGCTGGAGCACGGACGACACCGACGAGCAGCCGGCCATCGTGGTCTCGGGCAACGAGACCTACATTCTCCCGCCGGACAAGGGCGCGCCCGAGCTGTACATCCCGCCGACCGAGGGTCAGCACCGCGCGACGGGCGCCGAGGGTGAGCTGTACACCGGTGACCCGGCCAGCGGCCCCCTCTACGGGGACTCGCTCTACAGTGGCGGCGACCAGCTCTACGCCGGCGACGCGCCCAGCGGGCCGCTCTACACCGGCGACCAGGCCAGCGGCCCGCTTTACACGGGTGACGCGCAGGGTGAGCCGCTCTACACCGGTGACACCGGCGTGCCGCTCTACACGGGCGATGCGCAGAGTGGACCGCTTTACACGGGCGATGCGCCGAGCGGGCCGCTTTACACCGGTGACCAGCCGAGTGACGCCTACCTCCCGCTCGACAAGAGCTACGGGTCCTCCTACGACGATGACGAGCCCGCGGAGCCCAAGCGCGGCTTCCTCGGCTCCGGCTGGACCGACGGCTCCCAGGGGGGCGGTCACCAGGCCGAGGGCGACAAGGAGGTGCGCCGCCGTACCAAGGTGCTGCTCATGGCGGCCGTCGCGGTCGTCGTGCTCGGCGCCGGGGCCGGCTGGATGCTGACCGGCACGTCCTCCGACGACCCGTGCCAGAGCGGGAAGTGCGCCAGCGCCGAGCAGGTCAGCGGGCCGGCCGCCTCTCCCACGGAGGCGGAGCCGAGTGACACGGAGGAGGAGGCCACCGACCCCACGGAATCGGACTCCCCGGAGCCGACCGCCTCGGCCACCGCCGCTCCGTCGCCGACCGCCGCCCGGGTGCGCGCCAGCCGTACCCCCTCGCCGCGGGCCACCCGTACACGCATCGGTGAGCCGACCGCCAAGCCGAGCACCCGGGCCACCAGGGCGACGCAGGACACGATCAAGGACACGGACACCGGCACCACCCAGAAGCAGGCGACGCAGGAGCCGGCCAAGCAGGAGACCAGCCAGCCGACGCAGGCGGTCCAGCAGACACAGGCTCCGGCGCCGGTCCCGACGGAGACCAAGAAGGGCCTGTTCGACATCCTGTTCCCCTGGGGATGATGCCCTTCGGCGGCGACTTACTGTCGGGTCGGCCCCGAGACGTGTAAGGATGCGGACCCAGGTGCCGGTCTGGCACACTGGGAAACCGCTTTCCGGGAGGTCTCGTGGTCACGCTGGAAGACGTCGCCAAGCAGGCGGGCGTCTCGCTCGCCACCGCCTCGCGGGTGCTCAACGGCAGCACCCGCCAGGTGGGCGCCGATCTGCGGGCCCGCGTCGAGCGAGCCGCGGACGAGCTGGGCTACCGCGCCAACATCGCGGCGCAGACACTGGCCCGCGGGGCGAGCAACGTCATCGGCATCGTGGTCCACGACCTGACCGACCCCTACTTCGCGGCACTGGCCGACGGCGCGATGCGGGCCGCGGCCGGCGAGGGCCTGCTGGTCATGGTGGGCACCACGCACCGCGACCCCGAGCAGGAGATCGCCTACGTGGCGACGCTCAACGCCCAGCGCGTACGCGCCGTGCTGCTGGTCGGCTCCCGCGTCGCCGACTCTGAGGTCACCGAACGGCTCCGCGCCGAGCTGGACCGCTACCGGGCCAGCGGCGGGCGGGCCGCGTGCGTGGGCCAGGACCTGCTCGGCGTCGACACGGTCGCGCCCGCCAACCACGAGGGCGCCGCCGCCCTGGCCCGCTCGCTGGCCGGGCTCGGCCACACCCGCTTCGCCGTACTGGCCGGGCCGCCGCGCCTGATGACCGCCCGCGACCGGTGCGCCGGGTTCGTGTCGGCGCTGGCCGAGCTCGGCCTGCCGGAGCCGCGGGTCATCGAGGGACGCTTCGACCGCGACGGCGGCTATCAGGCGGCTCAGGAGACCGGGGACGCGACGTGCGTGTTCGCCGTCAACGATGTGATGGCCGTGGGAGCGCTCGCCGCCTACCGTGAGCGGGGGATCCGGGTGCCGGACGACGTGTCGGTGGCCGGCTTCGACGACATCGCGACGCTGCGCGACCAGGTGCCCGCGCTGACCACGGTACGGCTGCCGCTGCAGGACATGGGCGCCCGCGCCCTTGAGCTGGCGCTGGCGGCCGAGGAGGAGCCGACGGTGGAGCAGGTGCCGGGTGAGGTGGTCCTGCGCGAGAGCGTACGCGCGCTGCGCTGAGCTCGCCGTACAGGGGCGCTTCCGAAGGGGAGACGCCGTACAGGACATGGACGGGGGCGCTTCCGAAGGGGACGCCTTGCGCAGGGCGGAGACAGAGGGCGCATCCGAAGGGGCGCGCCGTAGAGGGCGTGGACAGGGGGCGCTTCCAAAGGGACGCGTCGCACAGGCGAGACGGTCGCTCGGGAGGGCGCAATGAAACTGGCGGTCAGCACGCTCGGGATGCCGGGCTATGGGCTCGACAGGGCGATCGAGGTGGCGGCCGGGCACGGGTGCCAGGGCCTGGAGCTGCGGCTGCACCCCGACACCGGCGTACACCGGGGTCTGTCGGCGGACGAGCGGTCGTCGGTGCGGCAGCGGGTCGAAGCCGCAGGTCTGGAAATATCGGCGCTCGCCGGATATGTCGGCGTATGCGAGCCGGGCCCCGACGAGCCCGTCGTCGAGGCGCTCGTCGCGGACCTGACGCTCGCGGCCGACCTCGGCGCTCCGGGCGTCCGGGTGTTCCCGCGCGGCGACGACCCGTCGATCGGAGCGCGCAGGCTCAAGGCGGTCTCCGGTACGGCCGCCGGACTCGGTCTGCGGGTGCTCGTCGAGACGCACGACCAGATGGCCACCGGCGCGGCCGTCGCGCGGCTGCTCGATGAGGCGGCCTGCCCCGAGACCACCGGCGCGCTCTGGGACCTGCTCCACCCGTGGCGGCACGGTGAGTCCCCGGCCGACACCCTGGCCCTTCTCGGCCCGCACCTCGCCTACGTCCAGGTCAAGGACGCGGTCTCCGCCCAGGACACCACGCCGGTACCGATGTGGAGCGGCACGGTGCCGCTGGAGGAGTCCGGTGAGCTGCTGCGCTCGTGGGGCTACTCCGGGTGGGTGTCGCTCGAGTGGGAGCGGACCTGGTATCCCCAGGTCGCGCCGGTGGAGGAGATACTGCCTGGGGCCGCCGAGTGGGTGCGGCGTTTCGGGAGGGAGTAGCCAGTGACGAGCGACCCGGTGAGGGACCCGGTTAGGGGCCCAGTGAGAGACAAGGTGCTGGTGGTCGGCATGGACGGCCTGCGCTTCGACCGGTTGGTCGCGCTGGAGCCGCCGGTGCTGAGCGGGCTGATGTCGGCGGGTGCGTACGGGAGGAGCCTGCTCCCGTACGGCGAGTCCGCCGCCCCCCGCACCGAGTCCCCCGGCGAGATCGTCCCCGAGGGCGCCGTCGCTTCAGGCGGGAGCACCGCTACTTCTGGCGAGGGCACCGGCGCTTCGGGCGAAATCCCCTCCGGGCGGGCCATCAGGTCCCGGACCGATTCCGGGCCGGGATGGTCGTCCATCGCCACCGGGGTGTGGCCCGACAAGCACGGCGTCGTGGACAACGCGTTCACCGACCCCCAATTCGCGAAATATCCGGACTTCTTGACTCGTGCCAATGCGGCCCGTCCCGACCTGACCACCGCGGCGTTCTTCTCCTGGGCGGCGCTGGCGGACCACGGCGCGTTCGGCCCGGCCATCGGCACCCGCCTGGCCCTGGACGGCTACGCGATCACCTGGCCGACCGCTGACAAGCAGGTCGCCGCGGCCGCCGAGAATCACCTCGCGAGCACCGGCGCCGACCTCACCTTCGTCTACCTGGGCGAGACCGACGAGGTGGCCCATGACCTCGGCCCGCACTGCCCCGACTACACCGCGGCGCTCCACACCCAGGACGCCTACCTCGGCCGCTTCCTCGACGCCATCCGGGGCAGACCGACGTTCGCCGGCGAGCGCTGGACCGTCCTGGTCACCACCGACCACGGCCATGTCGACGAGGGCGGCCACGGCGGCACCTCCATCGAGGAGCGAACGGTCTTCGTCATCGCCGCCCGCCTGGGCGCGGACCTGGGCGGCGTGAACCTGGGCGGCGCGGACCTGGGCGGCGCGAACCTCAGCGGTGCCGACCTGGGTCGCGCGGAGCGGGATGGCGCGGAGCGGGATGGCGCCGGTCTCGGCGGTCCGAGGCTGGTGGACGTCGGTCCGACCGCGCTGGCCCTGCTCGGCATCGAATGCGACCCCGCCTGGGGCCTCGACGGCGTGCCGCTGGAGGTGTGAGCGACGCCACTGTTCATCAAGTGTTGAATTCTTTGCCGTAAAGCGTGAAACTCGTAACGAGACGCTGAACGGTGGGAGTACGCCCGATGACGACGGCACTGGACTTTTCCGACATTGACGGTGGCATGCTGGCCGAAGTCGGTGGCAAGGCGGCCAACCTTGGCGAGCTGACCCGGGCCGGGCTCCCCGTCCCGCCCGGCTGGGCGCTCACCACGGAGGCGTACCACGAGGTGGCGCAGGCGGCGGGCCTGGACGACGTCATCGCGACCGGCGGGCCGGGGCTCGCGGAGGCCGCCAGGACCCGGCTGCTGGCGGCCCCGATCCCCGAGGCCGTCGCGCGGTCGATCCGCGAGGCGTACACCACCCTGAGCCGGATCGCGCAGCAGGACGCGGTGCCGGTCGCGGTGCGATCCTCGGCCACGGCGGAGGATCTGCCGTTCGCCAGTTTCGCCGGTCAGCAGGACACCTACCTCAACGTCGTCGGCGCCGACGACGTGCTCGACGCCGTACGCCGCTGCTGGGCCTCGCTCTGGACCGACCGCGCCGTCGCCTACCGCGACTCCAACGGCATCGACCACGCCTCCGTACGACTGGCGGTGGTCGTCCAGGTCATGGTCGACGCGCGGACGGCCGGCGTACTGTTCACCGCGAACCCGCTCACCGGGCGCAGGCACGAGGCCGTCATCGACGCGAACCCCGGGCTGGGCGAGGCCGTGGTCTCCGGCGCCGTCAACCCCGACCGGTTCGTCGTCGACACGGCGAGCGGCGAGATCCTCGACCGGCACGCGGGCGACAAGCGGCTGACGATCCGCGCCCTGCCCGGCGGCGGCACGGAACGCGTCGAGTCCGCCCACGACGGCTTCTGCCTGACCGACGAGCAGGTACGCGACCTGGCCGCGCTCGGCACCCGCGTCGAGGACCACTACGGCGCGCCGCAGGACACCGAGTGGGCCATCGACGCCGACGGAAAGCTCTGGCTCACCCAGGCCAGGCCGATCACCACGCTCTACCCGCTGCCCGAGACCACCAGGCAGGGCCTGCGGGTCTACTTCTCCGTCAATGTCGCCCAGGGCGTCATGGGCCCGCTGACCCCGATGGGGCTGTCCGCGTTCCAGCTGCTCGGCGCGGGTGCCGCCGGGATGTTCGGCTACGGCCCGGCCAGGGCGCGGGATGGGGCGCCGTTCATGTTCGAGGGGGGTCAGCGCGTCTGGCTGGACGTCACCACGGCCCTGCGCAGCCGTATGGGCCGGGCCATCATGCCGCGCGCCCTGCTGATGGGCGAGGCCAGGGCCGGGGCGGTGCTGACGGACCTGTTCGAGGAGCCCCGGTTCTCGGTGATCCACACCTCGCGCCGCCCGTTCTTCCGTGGGGTGGCGCACTTCGCCCGCCGCGTACACGCCCCGAAGCGGCTGCTCCAGGCGCTGACCCGGCCCGATCGGGCGATCGCCTACACCAGGAGGCTGGGCGACGAGCTGGACCGGCGGCTGCGGCTGCCCGGCTCCGCCACGCCCGTCCAGCGGCTCGACCACGCGGAGCGGATGCTCGGCGGCGCGTTCCCGGTGATCGTCTCGCTCATGCCGATCGCGATCGTCGGCTATGGCCTGTTCGCGCTGGCCTCGAAGCTCTCCGGCCTGTCCATGAGCGACATGCAGGACGTGCTGCGCAGCGTCCCCAACAACCCGACCACCGAGATGGACCTCGAACTCTGGGCGCTGGCGACGCGCATCGAACCGGAGCCGTTCAGGAACGAGCCGGTGAGCGAGCTCGTACGCCGCTTCAGGGCCGGCGAACTGCCCCCGAAGGCCCAGCAGGGGATCACTGCTTTTCTGGATAAGTACGGGCATCGCGGCATCGCCGAGATCGACCTGGGCGTCGCGCGCTGGTCGGAGGACCCGACGCACATCCTCGGCGTCCTGGCCAACTACCTGCGCATGGAGGGCGGCGCCGACCTCGCGCCCGACGCGCTGTTCGCCAGGGGAGCGGCCGAGGCCGAGGCGGCCGTCGCGCGGATCGTGGCGACGGCCCGCCGCAAGGGCGCGCTCCGGGGGGCCGTGGCCCGGTTCGGGCTGCGGCGGACCCGGATGTTCGCCGGGGTACGCGAGATGCCGAAGTACTACCTGGTGAAGACCCTGGCCGCGATCCGGCGGAGCCTGCTGGTCGTCGGCGAGCACCTGGTGACCACCGGCGTGCTGGACGCGGCGGACGACGTGTTCTTCCTGCGGATCGAGGAGGCGCGGTCCGCCCTGGACGGGGGCGATCCGCGTGAGCTGGTGATCGAGCGGCGGGCGGCCTACGCACGGGAGTCACGCCGCAGGCACGTACCGAGGATCATGCTGTCGGACGGCACCGAGCCCGAGGCCCTGGCGGCCCCCGCCACGGAGGGCGCGCTGATCGGCAGCGCCGCCTCCGCCGGCACGGTCACCGGCCGCGCCAGGGTGGTGCTCGACCCGGTAGGGGCGCACCTGGAGCCGGGCGAGATCCTGGTCTGCCCGTCGACCGACCCCGGCTGGACGCCGCTGTTCCTCACGGCGGGCGGGCTGGTGATGGAGATGGGCGGCGCCATGTCGCACGGCGCGGTGGTGGCCCGTGAGTACGGCATCCCGGCGGTGGCCGGCGTCCCGGACGCCACCCACCGCATCGTCACCGGCCAGGAGATCACCGTGAACGGAGCCGCGGGCACGGTGACGATCACCGAGACCGAGCCGGACCCGGAGGACGAAGACACGGCACTGGACGAACCGGCCGCGACCCCGGCCTGAATCGGCCGCGACCCCGGCCTGAACCGGCCGCGACCCCGGCCTGAACCGGCCGCGACCCCGGCCTGAACCGGTCGGGGTCAGCGCGGGACGACCCGGCCGGGGTTGGGCGGCGCGGCACGGGACGAACCGGCCTGACCCCGTCGGGTTATGGAGATACCACCTGGGCGTAGCGGTGCTTCATGGTGGCCACGATCTCGTCCGGGTCGGCGGCCCAGACGTCGGCGTTGAAGATCTCCACCTCGACGTCCCCGGTGTAGCCGGCCGCGGCCACGGCGCGGGTGATCGGCGGGAAGTCGATCACCCCGTCGCCCATCATCCCCCGCCCCAGCAGTACGTCCGCCGGAAGTGGCTGCAGAAAGTCGCACACCTGGTACGACGCGATCCGGCGGCCGGCCCTGGCGATCTCCTCGAACAGCCGCGGGTCCCACCACACGTGGAAGGTGTCGACCACCACCCCCACCTGCTCCTCCGGATACGGCAGGCACAGATCGACCGCCTGGGCCAGCGTCGACAGGACGGCCCGGTCGGCGCAGTAGACCGGATGCAGCGGCTCCAGCGCCAGCTTGACGCCCCGCTCACCGGCGTACGGGGCCAGCACCTCCAGCGCCTCGGCCACCTGCTCACGGGCCCCGGCCAGATCGCGCGAGAACGGCCGCCGTACGCCGTCCGGGTCGGCCGACAACGGCTCACTCGGCAGCGGTTCGCCGGGCCGCACGCCCGGCAGGCCGCCGACGACCATGACCAGGCAGGCCGCCCCCAGCTCGGCGGCCTCGTCGATGGCCCGCCGGTTGTCGTCGAGCGCCGCCCGACGGGCCGTCCCACCTTGCGCCGGGCCGGTCGTGCCGGGAGCCGGGTCGGCGGGGGTCGTCAGGAAGCCGCCCCGGCAGAGCGACGACACGCGCAGCCCGGCGTCGCGGACCAGCTTGACGCTCTCGGCCAGCCCCTGCTCCGCGACCTCCTCACGCCACAGCCCCACGGCCTCCAGACCGTGTCGTACGCAGCCTTCGACGGCCTCCGCCACCGACCACCGTTTGGTCGTCCGCTGGTTCAGGGACAGGCTCACAGCCCGTTCACCTCCAGCAGCGCCGTCATCTTCCGTACGGCCAGCTCCTGGTCGGCCAGCAGCCCGGCCTGGTCGGCCAGGCGGAAGACCTCCGACAGGTGGACCAGCGAGCGGGCCGACTGGGCGCCGTTCACCATGGCGAACGCGTCCTGGTGGCCGTTCAGCCAGGCCAGGAAGACGATGCCGGTCTTGTAGTTGTAGGTCGGGGTCTCGAAGATCTTCCGGGACAGCGGCACGGTCGGCGCCAAGATCTCATCGTAAAGTGCGAGATTTCGGTCGGCCTCCGCGCCCGTGCTCTGTTCGGCGGCGTCCAGCGCCCGCAGGGCCGCGGCCGCCGCCGGAGCGATGGCGTCGAAGATGCCCAGCAGCGCGTGCGACCCCGATTTGATCAACGACGGGTAGTTGAAGTCGTCGCCGGTGTACAGCCTGACCCCCGGGGGCAGCGCGGCCCGCAGGCCCACCTCGTGCTCCTCGTCGAGCAGCGACACCTTCACCCCGTCCACCTTCGAGGCGTGCGCGTGGATCAGCTCCAGGAACGACTCCGTGGCCGCCGCCACATCCGCGGAGCCCCAGTATCCGGCCAGCTGCGGATCGAACATCTCGCCCAGCCAGTGCAGGATCACCGGCCGCTCGGCCAGCCCGAGCAGCTCCCCGTACACCTGGTGGTAGTCCTTGGGCCCGCTCGCCACCCGCGCGAGCTGCCGTGAGGCCATGATGATCACCCCGGCGCCCGCATCCTGCACGGTCTCCAGCTGCTCGGTATAGGCGGCGGTGATCGCGCGCAGGTCGGCGGCGCCGGGGGCGTGGTCGGTGCCCGCGCCGCAGGCCACCAGCGCGGCGGGGTCGCCGAACGAGCGGGCCTCGGCGGCGCTGCGCCGGATGAGCTCCTTGGTGGCGGCCCAGTCCAGACCCATGTTGCGCTGGGCGGTGTCCATGGCGTCGGCGACGCGCAGGCCGTACGACCACAGATGCCTGCGGAACCGGAGCGTGGCCTCCCAGTCGACGGCGGCGGGGGAGCCGGGCGTGTTGTCGCCGAGCGGGTCGGCCACCACGTGCGCGGCCGCGTACACGACCCGGCTCGACGCCGGGGCGTCGACCACGGGCCAGGTCACGGGCTCGCGCAGGGTGTACGCGCCGCCGGGCAGGTCGATGATCACAGGTGCGGCACCTCGATCCGGCGGCCCTCGGCCGAGGAGCGCAGGCCCAGCTCGGCCAGCTGCACGCCGCGCGCGCCCGAGGCGAAGTCGTTCGGGAACGGCGCGTCCTCGCACACGTGGCGGACGAACCCCTCCCACTGGATCTTGAAGCCGTTGTCGAAGTCGGCGTTGTCCGGCACGTCCTGCCAGCCCTCACGGAAGCGGGCCGTGGCGGGCAGGTCGGGGTTCCAGACCGGCTTGGGCGTGGCGGCGCGGTGCTGGAAGCGGCAGTTGCGCAGGCCGGCGACCGCGCTGCCGTGCGTGCCGTCCACCTGGAACTCCACCAGCTCGTCGCGGTTGACGCGGACGGTCCAGGAGGAGTTGATCTGGGCGATCACGCCGCCGGCCAGCTCGAAGATGCCGTACGCGGCGTCGTCGGCGGTGGCCGCGTAGGCCTTGCCCTGCTCGTCGACCCGCTGGGGAACGTGCGTCACGGCCTTGGCGTAGACGGACTCGACGCGGCCGAACAGGTTCTCCATCACGTAGTGCCAGTGCGGGAACATGTCGAGCACGATGCCGCCGCCGTCCTCGGCCCGGTAGTTCCAGGACGGACGCTGCGCCTCCTGCCAGTCGCCCTCGAACACCCAGTAGCCGAACTCGCCCCGTACCGAGAGGATCTGGCCGAAGAAGCCGGCGTCGATGAGCCGCTTCAGCTTGAGCAGGCCCGGCAGGAACAGCTTGTCCTGCACCACGCCGTTCTTGATGCCCTTGGCCTTGGCCGCCTCCGCCAGCGCGACCGCCTCCTGGACCGACTCGGCCGTGGGCTTCTCGGCGTAGATGTGCTTGCCCGCCTCGATGGCCTTGAGGACCGCCTTCACCCTGGCGCTGGTGACCTGGGCGTCGAAGTAGATGAGGTTGTCGTCGTCGGACAGAGCCGCGTCGAGGTCCGTGGTGTAGCGGGAGATGTGGTGCTCGGCGGCGATCCGGGAAAGCTTGTCCGCGCTCCTGCCCACCAGGACCGGCCTGAGCTTGACCCGGCTGCCGTCGGACAGGACGACCCCGCCCTGCTCGTTGATGGCCAGGACCGATCGGACCAGATGCTGGCGGTAACCCATCCGGCCGGTGACGCCGTTCATCACGACGCCGATGGTGCGCACGCTCATGAGGATCCTTTCGCGGAAAGCGCTTTCCCGAACGGTAAGGCCGCCCCCGTGGGGGCGTCAAGTGGGCCGTCCCTAGAGCTCGCCCTTGCTTTCCAGCCGGGCCAGCGCCTTGGCGAGCGGATGGGCGGTGAGGGAGAGCTGCCATTCGCGGGCGCCGAGCCCGCGCAGCCGGTCGGTCACGCTCTCATCGGTGATCTCCACCGGCGGCTCCCAGGTGAGTCTGCGGACCGCGTCGGGCTGCAGGAGGTTCTCCGTCGGCATCCGATGCTCGTCGGCGAGCGCGGCCACGACGGCGCGCGCCGCGGCGAGCCGCTTGGCCGCCGCCGGATCGCGATCGGCCCAGCGGTTGGCCGGGGGCGGCCCGTCGCCGGGCGTGCTCGGCTGCGGCAGCTGGGACTCGGGCAGCCCGCGCGCCCTGCTCACCGCGGCCAGCCAGTCGCTCATGTGCCGGCGCGCGCTGCGTCCGGTGAACGCCGAGATCTCCGTGAGCGCCTTCTTGGTACGCGGCACCTCCAGCGCGGCCGTGACGATCGCCGAGTCGGGCAGCACCCGGCCGGGCGCCAGGTCGCTCTCCTGGGCGATGCGGTCGCGCATGGTCCACAGCTCCCGCACGATCGCCAGCGCCCGCATGTTGCGCACCTTGTGGATCCCCGACGTACGCCGCCACGGATCGGAGCGGGGGACCGGCGGCGGCGTGTTGAGCACGGCGGCGAACTCCTCGCGCGCCCACTCCAGCTTGCCGCTCTCCACCAGCTCGCCGTGGAGCACGTCACGGAGCTCGACCAGCACCTCGACGTCGAGCGCGGCGTAACGCAGCCAGTCTTCGGGCAGCGGCCTGGTCGACCAGTCGGCCGCCGAGTGGCCCTTCTCCAGCCGCAGCCCCAGCACGGTCTCGACCATCGTGCCGAGCCCCACCCGCTCGTAGCCGAGCAGCCGGCCCGCCAGCTCGGTGTCGAACATGTCACGCGGCCTGAACCCGACCTCCAGCAGGCACGCCAAATCCTGCGACGCGGCGTGCAGCACGATCTCCGCGCCCGAGACGGCCTCGTCCAGCTCCGACAGGTCGGGGCAGGCGATCGGGTCGATCAGCGCGCTGCCCGCGCCCACCCGGCGCAGCTGCACCAGGTACGCGCGGTTGCCGTAGCGGTAGCCGGAGGCCCGCTCGGCGTCGACGGCCACGGGACCGGTGCCCG
Source organism: Nonomuraea sp. NPDC050680 (assembly GCF_040654555.1). Lineage (NCBI taxonomy): Bacteria > Bacillati > Actinomycetota > Actinomycetes > Streptosporangiales > Streptosporangiaceae > Nonomuraea > Nonomuraea sp. NPDC050680. The sequence goes on from NZ_JBFAIF010000002.1 coordinate 313,004, forward strand.
CCCGGAAGGCCGCGACGACACGCGCCAAAGAGGCGCCATCCTCGACGACCGCCGGGATGCCCTCACGTGGCTCCAGCAGTGGGACGACGGTTCGTTCTTCTGTCATGAGATCACCGTTCTCATGACGCTTGTGCGGTATTGACTGGTGCCCTCACTTCGTACGGTCACTCTCCGGATCTTCACGTCGGCGTGGCATGGCGGCCACGTCGGGAGGGAGCGGCGGGATCCCGGCCGCCAGACACATGAGATCGCACCAGGCTGCGACATGGCCGGAGAGATCCTCATGCGCGGGCGACCAGGACGCCCTCAGCTCTAGCTCGGTGGTGACCGGGTCTTCGGCCTTGTTGCCGAACCCCTCGGACACGGCTCTAGTCACGGTACCGCCAGCGGCGGAGTAGTCGGCCTGATGAGCCTCGAGCGCTTCGGTGAGCCAGCTCCACGCGACGGGGCCGAGCAGGGGGTCGGAGGTGATCTCCGGCTCCATGTCGGCCCTGACATAGGCGACCAGCCGGAACGGACCCTCCCAGCCGCGCTGGCCGTCGGGGTCGAAGAGCAGGATCAGCCTGCCGACCGCGAGTTCGTCGTCCTCGCGGTAGACCGAGGCGCCGATCGCGGCCGAGAAGGGGGCCAGCCGCTGGGGGGCGGGCAGGTCTTCGAGCTCGATCTCCGGTCTGACCTCGGCCTGGCGCAGGCTCTCGACCGCACGCCTGAAGGAGGCGGGGGCCGGCGGCTGCTCACCGAGGGTCATAGCCGAAGCGTAGGTCGAAGAGGGGCGGAAGGGGACCACGGGGGTGCTCATAGTTCGCGATCAAACCGATGCCATAGCCAGCTGGCGGACCGGCAGGGTGATCCCGCCGAGAAGGATCGCGTGACCGCAGTCGACACAGGCCCACTCCGGACACTCTCCCGGCTCGTGTCCGTCGAGACACGGAGGCTGCTGGAACAGCCGCTCGCCGGCGCAGGGAGCGCATTGCTCACTGCGGTGTTCTGGGGAACCCCACAACGCGGTCATCGCACCGGAGCCTTTCTTCGGGTCGTCGCTCCGACGTTGGCACGGCACGCTGACAATTCGCCGCAACGCGCTCGGCGTGTCCCGAAAGTGGATGCTGAATCGATGCCGCGCGGTGGCTTGGCCAACTTTTGGTCCAGACGAGACCGGCTTTCTGGTCGCCCATGGGGTGTGTTCGACCCGTGTGGGGCGCCGATGCCGAGCCGACCGGTAAACATCCATCTGGCTATCTGATCATGATTTTGGTCATTCAATGCATACTTTTCCGACACGTCGCGCCGGTGAACGGACCGGCACGAGGTCATGGGACCCTTGAGAAGTGAATCTCGCCGACTCAGCCTTCCTTCGCGCCTGCCGCCGTCAGCCCGTACCCCACACCCCGGTCTGGTACATGCGGCAGGCCGGGCGGTCGCTGCCCGAATACCTGAAGGTTCGCGAGGGCGTGCCCATGCTGACCGCGTGCGCGACGCCCGACCTCATCGTCGAGATCACCCTGCAACCCGTCCGTCGCTACGGCGTCGACGCGGCCATCTTCTTCAGCGACATCGTCGTGCCGCTCAAGGCCATCGGCATCGACCTCGACATCAAGCCGGGGGTCGGCCCGGTCGTGGCCGACCCCATCCGCGACGCCGCCGGGATCGAGGCGCTGCGCCCGCTGGAGCCCGGCGACGTCTCCTACGTGAGCGAGGCGATCGAGGCGCTGACCGGCGAGCTGGGCGGCACGCCGCTGATCGGCTTCGCGGGCGCGCCGTTCACGCTCGGCTCCTACCTCATCGAGGGCGGACCGTCCAAGAACCACGACCGCACCAAGGCCATGATGTACGGCGAGCCCGCGCTGTGGCACGCGTTGATGGACCGGCTCAGCGCCATCGTCCTGGAGCACCTGCGCATCCAGGTCCGGGCCGGGGCGTCGGCCGTCCAGCTGTTCGACTCGTGGGTGGGCGCGGTGGCCCCCGAGGACTACCGCGAGTTCGTCCTGCCCCACACCCGCCGCATCTTCGACGGCCTGGCCGACCTCGACGTGCCGCGCATCCACTTCGGCGTGGGCACCGGCGAGCTGCTGGGCCTGCTCGGCGAGGCCGGGGCCGACGTGGTGGGCGTCGACTGGCGGGTGCCGCTCGACGAGGCCGCCCGCCGCGTGGGGCCGGGCAAGGCGCTGCAGGGCAACCTCGATCCGGCCCTCCTGCTGGCTCCGTGGGAGGTCGTCGAGCGCAAGGCGCGCGAGGTGCTGCGCCGGGGCGAGGCGGCCGAGGGTCACGTGTTCAACCTCGGCCACGGCGTACTGCCCTCGACCGACCCCGACCAGCTCATGCGCCTGACCGACCTGGTTCACGAGGCCTGAGTCTCCACCGGGGTCGTCGCCGGGCGAGCCGGGCGGCGGCGCCGTACCAGGACGACCGTCAGAACGATCACGGGCACGACCACGATCAGCCAGGGCAGCAGCACCCCGACGACCGTCAGCGCGACCTTCACGAACCCGACCAGCCCCCTCCAGCCCGACTTCAGGCCGCCGAGGAAGCCGGCGGGCTCCTCCGACGGCTCGTTCACGACCGCGACGGGGCCGACCAGCCGGAGCGTGAGCGTGGCCATGCCGACCTGGGTGGCCAGCTCCTTCTGCTGGGACTGCAGCGACTCCAGGTCGGCCTCGCGGTCGGAGATCTCCCGCTCGACCTGCAGGACCTGGCCGATCGTGGTGGCCTTCTTCAGCAGCGTACGCAGCGAGTCGAGCGCCTGCTGCGCCGACTTCAACCGGCTGTTGACGTCGGCCACCTGCAGCGTGACGTCCTGGGTGCCCTGCTGGAGCGACAACTGCTTGCCCAGGTTCTTGCCGAGCGCGGCGAGCACCTCGCCGTAGCGGGCGGGCGGGATCTTGAACTCCAGCATGGCGCTTGCCTCGCTGCCCTCGGCCGAGTTCGACTCCTCCTTCGACAGGTAGCCGCCGGCCGCGGTGACGATCTGCTTGGCCTGGAGCGCCGCCCCCGTGACCTCCTTGGCCCGTACGGTCATGCTCGCCGTGTAGATGACCTGGCGGTCCTGCTGGGTGACCTTGACCTTCGAGGCGATGTTCTCGGCTGACCGAGGGGCTCTTCGTTGCGGGGTGGAGGCGCTGTCCTGGGCGGCCCTCGACTCTGTCTGGCCGGACGCCGCCGCCGCTTCGGGCGCCACCGCCGGGGCCCCGGCCTGGTCGGACATGATGTTCGACTGGCTACCGCCGCAGCTGGACAGGGCCAGGATCGCGCAGGCGGCTGATAACGCGACGCCGTACCGGAATCTCTCCATGCACCTAAGACGGGCGGTGGCTCCGGCGGGTTTGACCACGGGCGTCACGGTCAGGTCACATGCCTCCAGCATGATCCCAAGTGAGTGCCCCCAAGCGGCTGTCGGGCCCGCGAGACGGTAGCGTCAGGAGGCGTGGTAAGGAAAAAAGCGCACGTGGTCGTCATCGGGGGCGGGATCTCAGGTCTGGCCGCGGCGTGGCACCTCAGACAGGGCGCGGGCGAGCGCGTGAAGGTGACCGTGCTGGAGGGCAGTCCGCGCATCGGCGGCAAGCTGCTGGTCTCCGAGGTCGCGGGCATCGACGTCGACGCCGGCGCGGAGGCCATGCTGGCCAGGCGGCCCGAGGGCAAGGAGCTGGCCAAGGCCGTCGGGCTCGGCGACGACCTGGTGGACCCCGGCGTCACCCGCGCCGCCGTCTACAGCAGGGGCGCGCTGCGGCCGATGCCCAAGGGTCAGGTCATGGGGGTGCCCGCCGACCTGATGGAGCTGGTCAGGTCCGGCATCGTGTCGCCCGGCGGGCTGGCGCGCGTGCCGCTCGACCAGATCCTGCCCCCCACGCTGGTACGCACCGACGTCTCTGTCGCCTCCTACGTCAGGGCCAGGATGGGCGGCGAGGTGCTCGAGCGGCTGGTCGAACCGCTGCTCGGCGGCGTCTACGCGGGCCGGGCCGACCGGCTGTCGCTGGAGGCCACGATGCCGGCGATCGCCGCCGTCGCGCGCTCCGAGCGTTCGCTGCTCGCGGCGGCCAAGAAGATCGTGGAGGAGGCGCCCCGCGACGCGGGACCCGTCTTCACCTCGCTCAGGACCGGGCTCGGCCGCCTGCCGGAGGCGGTCGCCAAGGCGTCGGGCGCCGACATCAGGACCGGCGTCACCGTACGCGAGCTGCACCGGACCGAGCACGGCTGGCGGCTCGTGACCGGCCCCGTGCCGCGCCCCGAGGTCATCGAGGCCGACGCGGTGATCATCGCCACGCCGGGACCCGCCGCCGCCCGGCTGCTGCGGGCCGAGGCGCCCAAGGCGGCGACCGAGCTGGACCGGATCGACTACGCCAGCATGGCCATCGTCACCCTCGCCTACGCCGTCGACGCCTTCCCCACACCGCCCACGGGCAGCGGCTACCTCGTCCCGCCGGTCGAGGGACGGCCGGTCAAGGCGGTGACGTTCAGCTCGGTCAAGTGGCCGCACCTGGCCGGCGACCTGGTGGTGGTGCGCTGCTCCATCGGGCGGATCGGCGAGGAACAACTGCTCCAGCGCGACGACTCCGAACTCGTCTCCCTGGCCACGGCCGAGATGGGCGACGTCATGAGCGTACGCGGGCTGCCGGTCGACACCCGGGTCTCACGCTGGGGCGGGGCGCTGCCGCAGTACGACGTCGGCCACCTCGACCGGGTGGCCCGCATCCGGGCGGCGGTCGCCGTGCAACCCGGCCTGGCGGTGTGCGGGGCGGCCTACGACGGGCTCGGCATCCCCGCGTGCGTCTCCACCGCCCGCACGGCGGCGGCCCGGATTCTGGACCACCTCTCGCCGGAAGGACAATGGACCCATGACTGAGGGCGCACCGCGGCCGAAGGCCCGCGATCTGAACCAGGTGATCCGTTACACGATGTGGTCGGTCTTCAAGGCCACCGACCCCTGTCCCGCCAACCGCGAGAGCATGACCGGCGAGGTCGCCGAGCTGCTCGAACAGGCCGCGCTGAAAGACGTCGTGACCCGCGGGCTCTATGACGTGGCGGGGTTCCGGGCCGACGCCGACTACATGTTCTGGTGGCACGCCCCGACGGCCGAGGACCTCCAGGACGTCTACTCCCGTTTCCGCCGCACCGCGCTCGGCCGCCACAGCGCGCCGGTCTGGTCGGCGATGGCGCTGCACCGGCCGGCCGAGTTCAACAAGTCCCACATCCCAGCCTTCCTGGCCGAGGAGGAGCCGCGCGCCTACGTCAGCGTCTACCCGTTCGTCCGCTCGCTGGAGTGGTACCTCCTCGACGACGCCGAGCGGCGCTCGATGCTGGCCGAGCATGGTCACATGGCGCGTGACTACCCGGACGTCCGGGCCAACACGGTGTCCTGCTTCGCGTTGAACGACTACGAGTGGATGCTGGCCTTCGAGGCCGATGAGCTGCACCGGATCGTCGACCTGATGCGTCACCTGCGGGGCGCCAAGGCCCGCGAGCACACGCGCATCGAGGTCCCCTTCTACACGGGCGTGCGCAAGCCCGTTCAGGAGCTCATCGGGGCGCTTCCGTAACCTCGACCTCCCTGTTCACTGGCGCCCCAAGTTGGGGCATCCAACTGAATTGATCTACCGCTTCTTGTCACAATCGTGGGAATCCCTTGCCTGTGCGGTGCGAGGGTGTCACGTTCCAAGGGGGCGGGCCGGGTGCGGCGGTCGGAAGGGCACACCTCTGGGCGACACGCGGCAGAGCGGGATGATCCGCGGACCAGGCCGGGACGGCAACGGTCCGACGCGCCTCCGCTGGGTAGGGGGCCGTCTGACGCGCCTCCGCCTGGCCGGGAGTGGTTCGAGGCGCCTGCGCTAGGACGGGGGCGGTTCGAGGCGCCTGCGCTAGGACGGGGGCGGTCCGAGGTGCCTCCGCCGGGCCGCCTGGAGCGTCGCGGGGAGACCCGGCAGGCGTCCGGTCACGGCTCGCCGCGGAACTCACCGCGGAGGTCACGGCATGCCGGGCGGCGGCGTCGTACGAAGGCTCGGCGGCCGTGGGCCTTGGGGTTGACGGCGGGGGCGTTGGTGCTGGCGGGCGCGACCTTGGGACTGCTGGGCACGGACGGCCCGCTCGCCGGTCCGCTGGCCGGTGCGCTGACGGCCCGATCGGATGCGAGCGGAGGCGCGGACACCCGCGCGGCCGCGGACCCGAGCCCGCGCGGGGGCACGAGCGCGGGCGTCCACGGCGGTTCGGGAAAGCACGGCCAGGCCCTCGCGGAGGGAGGCGCGACCCGCATCCCGATGAGCGTCACCCCCACCCCACTGGGCGGCGGCGCCCAGCGCTCGGGCGGTTCGACGCACGGCACCCCGGCCTCGAAGAGCCCTCCGGCCGGCGCCACGCCGGGCTCCGTGACGGGGAGCGACCCCCAGGCCGAAGCGCCCCCGGACAGCGGCACCGTGGACCCGTCGACCGTCGATGCGTTGACCGGAGATCTGTCGACCGGGGATGACGGGTCCGACTACAAGGCGGACGGCCCCTCGATGCACACCGACCAGCAGGCGGCCGAATACTTCCGCACGCACTGGCCCCCGGACGACAAGGCGTCCAAACGCCTCAAGGACATCCGCAGCGTAGGCGGATATCTCCGCCTGTACACCGACCTCCCGGAGTCGGCCGGCAACTCCAGCCAAGCCATCACCCTGTGCGAACGCGCCCTGCAATATCTGAGGGAGAGCGGCGAGACGAACCCGATCATCTTCGTCCAGGCCAAGTTCGGCGAGAACGGCAACCCGGTCCTGGCCAACATCCTCGGCCCGACCGACAAGACCTGCCGCGTCACCTACCCCGAACCCGGCTAGCCCGGCCGCCCGCGCCAGGAAGACGATCGGCTCACGGCTCGTTGGGGCTTTACGTCATCTTCGGTAGCGAGCGAGGGGCCTTCATATGAGCGAGATCAAGCGGGCACTGGTGATGGGCGGCGGTGGGGTCGCCGGGATCGCGTGGACCACCGGCGTACTGGCCGGCCTGGCCGCCGGGGGAGTGGACGTGGCCGCCTCCGCCGACAAGATCATCGGCACCTCGGCGGGATCCGCCGTCGCCGCGCAGGTCACCAGCGGCCTGTCACTGCCCGACCTCCTCGAACGCCAGACCAACCCCGCCCTCCAGGCTCCCGAGCTCCCGAGCGGCGTCCCCATGGACCAGCTGTGGGCGACCATGCAGGAGGTCTATGAGAGCACGGAGGACCCGGCCGAGCAGCGGCGCAGGTTCGGCGCACTGGCCCTGGCCGCGGACACCGTCGGCGAGCCCGAACGCCGCCGGGTGATCGAGGCGCGCCTGCCCGTCCACACCTGGCCGGAGCGCGACCTCGTCATCGTGGCCGTGGAGGCGGTCACGGGCGAGCCCGCCCTGTTCGAGCCGGGCTCGGGCGTCGCGCTGGTCGACGCGGTCGCGGCGAGTTGCGCGGTCCCGGGCGTCTGGCCGCCGGTGACGATCGACGGCGTGCGTTACGTCGACGGCGGCATACGCTCGATGACCAACGCCGACCTCGCCTCCGGCTACGACCGGATCCTCATCCTCGCCCCGATGCCCGAGCTCGGCTCCGAGCCTCCGGTGACGGGCGGAAAGGTCGAGGTGATCGAGCCCGACGAGGCGTCAGTGGCGGCGGTCGGCGCCGACCCTCTCGACCCCGACGTGCGGGGCGCCAGCGCCGAGGCCGGCTACGCCCAGGGCACCGCCCTCGTCGCCCGCGTCGCCGGGTTGTGGACCTGACCATCCGTGTCGCCACGTCGTGAACATGACCGCTCTCGCCTCGCCGCGTCATGGACATGATCGCTCGTGGAGTCGCGTCGTGGACTTGACCGCTCGCCTCGCCGAGTCATGGACATGACCGAACTCGTGCTCGTCCCTGGTCGCGGGGAGAGCTAGCGCACGCGCGTGCGGGTCTTGAAGCACACTTCGCACCGCTGGGTCACGATGCGGCCGATGGCCTCGATCGTGTGCCAGCGGTGACGAAGATGAACAAGATTCACAGCGGAGTACTTACCCGCTCCACGCGCTCGATACGCGCTGTCGCCGGTCGTTCACGCGCTGGGTTCGAGCCGCAAGGACACGGAGTTGATGCAATAACGGTCGTCCGTGGGCGTGGCGTACCCCTCGCCGTGGAAGACGTGCCCCAGATGAGAGTCGCACCGCGCGCAGCGCACCTCGGTCCGCACCATGCCGTGGCTGGCGTCCTCGATCAGCCGCACCGCGTCCGAATCCGAGGGCTGGAAGAAGCTCGGCCACCCACAGTGCGACTCGAACTTCGTGTCCGACCGGAACAACTCGGCCCCGCACGCCCGGCAGGAGTAGACGCCCTCGGTCTTGGTGTCGACGTACTCGCCGGTAAACGGACGCTCTGTGCCCGCCTGCCTGAGCACGCGGAACTCATCGGGAGAGAGCTGGATCCGCCACTCGGCATCGCTCTTGACCACCTTTTCCATGCTTCCAGCGTACGAGATCCGGCAAAAAGAGATCTCCGTCGGGTGAAGCATCCCTTCTGGGGCCAATTTGCGTCTTTGACGACAAGGGGGTGTCATCACCTCCTGCCCAGAGGTGAGATCACTCGCCGGATCGCCTGCGCGGCACAGCCCACGCCCGTGCTGGCGCCGCCGGCGATCCGAAGACCGGCCGGGTGGCGCGCCAGCGCCCGGAACGGTGGCGAGTGATCTTTTGGTCCGTCCCGTCGAGCGCCGGTCCCGCCACCGCGCCCGCTCCGGGCCGGACCACCTCATACCCACACCCCAATGACCATTTTTTCTTTACGGCAAGCCCGGTGAGTCCCACTCGCCACACGGGGCTGGGCCCTGTCCAGGGAAACGCTCCTCCGGTGGAGGTGGCCGGCCACCGTGACGTGACGGCACGACCACCCGCGTGGAAGGGCTGCGGCAGGTGCCCACACACGCGGACGGCCCCGGCCACCGCCGCTACAACCCCTGCGGTATACGCGCGCCGCCATACCGCAGGGGTTTACCTCTCTGGCGTGGCCGTACGCGGCGCGCCACCGGATTACCGGGCCAACCGGCCTGTCCCGTGTACGGCAAAAGTGGAATCAGGGCCGCGCAGCCGTACGGCGAAGGTTTAGGCGATCTTCATCCGCCGGGTTGACGCTCTGATTTCCGACTTCTCCTAAAAATGGTCCCGGCACTCTCGGGATGTGGCGTACAGGCATCGGGACGGGATCCGTCCTCTGGCGCGGCGGCACCGACGAGTACTCCGCGTAATTACCCGGATTCTCTGGAGGGCCTCATGCGCCGTTCCCCCTGCGGGGCAGTTCTCGTCGTGGTCATCATGTCGCTGCTGGCCGCTACGTTCGGTGCCCCGGTAAGCGCGAGCGCCGCGGTGGCGGCCACGGGCGAGCCGCCGGCGCAGAGCGAACGGGAGGCCCTGGATCAGGCCCGGAGCCGGAAAGAGCACGTCGAGGTGCTGTCCCTGCGCACCGAGAACCGTCAGGTGTTCGCCAATCCCGACGGTTCGTTCACCTCGGAGACTTCGGCTCTGCCCGAGCGGGTACGGCGGGGCAGCGGCTGGGCCGATGTCGACCCGACTCTGGTCTTCGCGGCGGACGGCACCGTGCGGACCGTGGCGACCCCGCTGGATCTGACCTTCTCCGGTGGTGGGACGGCTCCGCTGGCGGCCATCGGGACGGGTGGGCGTTCGGTCGCGATGTCCTGGCCGGGGAGCCTGCCGAAGCCGGTGCTCGAGGGGGGCACCGCGACGTACGGCGAGGTGCTGCCAGGTGTCGATCTGAAGGTGACCGCGTCGGTGCTCGGTTTTTCCGAGGTGCTGGTGGTCAAGAACCGGGACGCCGCCGCCGGCCCGGCGCTGGCGAGGCTTGCCTTCGGTATGCGGTCGAACGGGCTGGCGGTGCGAAAGACGGCGAGCGGTGGCCTGAGCGCCGTGACCGAGACGGGGGCGGAGGTCTTCCACGCGCCCCCGCCCCGCATGTGGGACTCCTCGGGGACGGCGCTCGGGCCATCGTCACTGGCGGCCGGGCCGCGGCGGGAGGGCAGGCAGGCGGTCATGGGGGTGGAGGTGACTCAGGACCGTATCGCGATCACACCGGACAAGAGCCTGCTCAGCGGGCCCGGCACGACGTATCCGGTGTACATCGATCCGCAGTGGTCAGGATCCAAACTGGCCTGGACTTATGTCGACAAGGCCTATCCCGCCCAGGAGTACTGGAACTCCGGCCACATGGCGGAAGCCGGCGATTACGGCGGCGGGGTCAAACGGTCGTTCTTCCGGATGGACTCCAACAACGTCAATGGCAAGCACATCCTCAGGGCGACGTTCCGCATCTCGCAGATCAAGTCCTGGGGCTGTACCTCCGACCCGCAGGCCGTGCAGCTCTGGCTCACCGGCGGCATCTCCAAGTCGACGAACTGGAGCCACCAGCCGTCCTGGATCGACTGGCAGGACAGCGTCTCCTCCGACGCCGGTTACAGCTCCTCCTGCCCGGACAAGGGCATCGAGTTCGACGTGACCGGCGCGATCGTCAAGGCCGCCAAGTCGGGCTGGTCGAACACGACGTTCGGCCTGAAGGACTACAACGACACCGGTAGCAGCGTGTGGGGGTGGAAGGGCTTCAGCGCCTCACCGAAGCTCGTCATCGACTACAACACCCCGCCGTCGGCGCCCTCGGGCGTGGGCACCTATCCGGCGACGCCCTGCGTCACCGGAGCCGCCCGGCCGGCGGTCAACGCCGGTGACGTGGAGAACCCGCTCCAGCTGAAGGCGCGGATCTACGACCCGGACAAGGCGAACGACGGCGTGCGGGCGGAGTTCGTCATGCACCGCTACAACGCGGGCACCGGAGCGTGGGACGACATCACCTCGACCCTGCCCGGCGGCGGGAAGACCGCCTACAAGTACACCACCTCGGCGACCGACCACTCCATCAAGCTGGCCAAACTCGCCACCGGGCAGATCTACTCCTACCGGGTGAAGGCCTACGACGGCACCGACTCCAGCGCGTGGAGCAAGTGGTGTGAGTTCACGGTCGACACGGTGGATCCGGCCCAGCTGCCGAAGGTGACCTCGGCCGACTATCCGGCTGGCACCCCCGATGACTGGCAGGGCGGTGTGGGATGGGCGGGCGGCTTCACGCTGGCTCCTGGCGACGGCGAGAGCGACGTGACGGCTTTCAGGTTCGCGATCGAGGACCCGGCCGAGGCCACCCCGGCGACCCAGGTGTCGATCCCGGCGGGTCAGAGCTCCGTCAACGTGCGGATCGCGCCCCGCCACGACTGGCTGAACGCGCTGTATGTCTACCCGGTCGACCGGGCGGGCAACGTCGGCAAGACCCCGGCCGTCTACAGCTTCTACGTCAAGGCCGGATTCGACCCGGTGGGGCACTGGCGGATGGACGAGGGCGGCGGATTCACGGCCGGTGACTCCTCGGCGACGCCGCACCCTGTGACGTTCGCCGGCGGTGCGAGCTGGGCCGGCGGCCGCGTGGCCGGCGGCGTGCACTTCGACGGCGCCACCGGCTACGGCAGCACGAGTGGCCCGGTGGTGCACACCAACAGAAGCATGACCGTCGCCGCCTGGGTGCTGCTGTCGGACAAGAGCAAGAACTCCACCGTGGTCAGCCAGTCCGCCACCTACTCCTCGGGCTTCCAGCTGTACTACTCCTCCGGTTACAAGCGGTGGATCTTCAACAAGTACAACGCCGACACCGGCGACGAGACCATCGTCCGGGCGGTGAGCGACACCGAACCGGTGACGGGTATCTGGACGCACCTGGTAGGCGTGTGGGACGCGCCGCACCGGCAGCTTCGCCTGTACGTCAACGGGACACTTCAGTCGGCACCTGCCGCCTTCCCCTACACCCCTTGGGACGCCACCGGCTCGCTGCAGGTCGGACGTACCCAGTGGCACAACACCTTCATCGAGAACTTCGCCGGCGACATCGACGAGCTCAAGGTCTGGAACCGGGAGCTGTCCGACGACCCGCGCACGGTCAACGACCCCGCACTCGGCAACGAGATCGCCGCCATGGCCAAGCAGCCGCCCATCCAGCGCGGCTGGTGGAAGCTGGAGGAGGGCACCGGCGCCACCGCGGCCAACTCCTCCGACAGCCGCTGGCCCGCGACGCTCGGCGGAGCCGCCGCGTGGTCCGACGACGGCTTCGACGGCGGCGGCGCGCTGAGCTTGAACGGCACCACGGGCTACGCGGCCACGCCATCGGCCCCGATCCGGACCGACCACAGCTACGCCGTGACGGCGTGGGTGCGCCTGGCCGGCGACGACACCTGCGTGCTGCCCGATCACGTGATGACCGCACTCAGCCAGGACGGCGCCAGGTACAGCGGCTTCTACCTCGGTTACCGGATCTTGACCGAGAACGGCGTCAAAGTGCCTCGCTGGGCGTTCTCGACGATCAGCGCCGACGCCGACGCCGGCACCTTCACGCATGCCACGTCGGCCGAGCCGATCGACTGCTCGGTGCTCAACACCTGGACGCATCTGGCCGGGGTGTACGACGAGCCCGCCAAGCAGATCAGGCTCTACGTCAACGGCCAGCTCGTCGACCAGCGTCCATCCACCGGCTGGGCCGCCGGCGCGCTGCAGATCGGCCGGGCCAAGTACAGGGGCGCCGCCGTCGACTACTTCGGCGGCGACGTGGACGACGTCCGCGCCTACACCGGCACCCTGACCGACCGTCAGGTGATCAACATCGCGATGAACCTGCCCATCGGCGGCTGACCGTCCCATGCTCGCGAACCTTCGGAGGAGAGCCGTGCTCGGTTCGAGACGAGGCTTACCCCAGCTCGCCGCAATCCTGGCCGTCGTGGTGCCGGCCACGCTGATCAGCCCGGTCACCCCCGCCCAGGCGACCGGCGACCCGGGCTGGCATCAAGCCCAGGCGCAGCACGCCGTGCCCGGCCATGCCGTCAAGGCACGCGGGCCCTTGACTGACCCGGGGGCCAGGTACGACCTGAAGGGGGCGCCTTCGGTCGTCTGGCCGGCGCCGGGCACGGCGGTGGTGAAGCTACCGTCGCCGACGGACGGCACACCCGCTGGCGTCACGAGCAAGCCGACACCGGACGCCACGCGGCAGGCGACGCCGGCCGCGACGCCGACCTTGCGGGGTGACGTCGCGCCGGGTGGTGCCGGGAGGGTGCGGGCCGGGGGGCTGCCGATCTGGCTGGGCCCGGCCACGCCGGTCTCCCAGGAGAACGGCAAGGAATCGGCCGGCGTCGCCCTCCCCGAGGTCCAGGTACGGACACTGGACGCGCCGACGGCAGGCAGGTCGCAGATCAACGGGCTCGGCATCCGGCTCACGCCCCAGACAACGCCATCCGCCGCGGCCCGCCTGGCCGTCGAGGTGGACTATTCGGGCTTCCGGTACGCCTTCGGCGGCGACTGGAGCTCGCGGTTACGCCTGGTCAAGCTGCCGGCGTGCGCGGCCACCACGCCGGAGCGCCCCGAGTGCCAGACGCGTACGCCGCTGCCCACACGCAATGACGTCAGGACGGGCCGGCTGGCCGCCGACGTCGGCCTCGCGGCGGGTGTGACCACCCTGGCGGCCGAGGCGGCGCCGTCCGGCTCCGCGGGCACCTACGAGGCGACGTCGTTGTCGCCCTCGGCGACCTGGAGCGTCAGCAACCAGAGCGGCGCGTTCTCCTGGTCCTACCCCCTGCGCCTGCCGCCGACCCCGGGCGGGCCGACGCCCAATGTCGGGTTCGCGTACTCCTCGGGGAGCATCGACGGGCGGACGGTCGCCACCAACAACCAGGCGTCCTGGATCGGCGAGGGTTTCGACTACTGGCCCGGTTTCATCGAGCGCAGGTACAAGCAGTGCGCCGACGACGGCGTGACGCCGAAGCGGGCCGACCAGTGCTGGGGCAACTTCAACGCCACCTTGTCCCTGAACGGCCAGGCGACCGAACTGGTCCTGGACGACGCGACCAACACCTGGCAGCCGAAGGAGGACGACGGCTCCAAGGTCGAGAAGCTCTCCGGCGCCGACAACGGTGACAACGACGGTGAGTACTGGCGGGTCACCACTCCCGATGGCACGCAGTACTACTTCGGCCAGAACCACCTGCCGGGCTGGGCGAGCGGCAAGACGGAGACCCAGTCGACGTGGACGGTCCCGGTGTTCGGCGACGATGATGGGGAGCCCTGTCACAAGGACTCCTTCGCCGACTCCTGGTGCCGGCAGGCGTGGCGGTGGAACCTCGACTACGTCATGGACCCGCACGGCACCGTGGCCACCTTCTGGTACGGCCAGGAAGCCAACCACTACCGCCGCGACGTCACCACCCTGACCGACGGCGTTCCGAACGGCACCCCCACCGCCTACGACCGGGGCGGCTACCTCAAGCGCATCGACTACGGGCAGCGCTCGAACGCGATCTTCTCCTCCTCGGCCCCGGCCCAGGTCGTCTTCGACGTCAAGGAGCGGTGCATTCCGACGTCGGCCTTCGACTGCGCGGCCGACAAGTTCACCAAGGACAACGCCAAGTACTGGCCGGATGTCCCCTATGACCAGAACTGTGACTCCGGCGAGAAGTGCATCGACAAGTACTCGCCGACCTTCTGGACGCGCAAGCGGCTCGCCGCCGTCACCACGCGGATGCTGTCGGGCAGCGCGTACAAGGACGTCGACACCTGGACCCTCGACCAGCAGATGCGCGCGCCCGGCGACGGCACGGCGGCGGCGCTGTGGCTGGCCGGGATCCAGCACACCGGGAAGGTCGGCGGGACGGCGTCCCTGCCGGCGGTGAAGTTCGCCGGTGTGCAGCGGCCCAACCGGGTCGACGCCCTGGAGGGGCGTCCGCCGCTGACCAAGTGGCGGATCTCCGCGATCGACAACGAGACCGGCGGTTCCCTGTCCATCACCTATTCGGACGAGGACTGCGAGGCCGGTGACACCCCCGAGCCGGACGCCAACACCCGCCGCTGCTACCCGCAGTACTGGTCCCCGGAAGGCGCCACTTCCCCCAAGCTCGACTGGTTCCACAAGTACGTGGTCACCCAGGTCCAGCAGATCGACCGGACCGGCGGGGCCCCCGATGTGCTGGAGACCTACGAATACCTCGGCGGCGGCGCCTGGCACCACGATGACGACGACGGGCTGACCAAGGAGAAGTACAAGACCTGGTCGCAGTGGCGCGGCTACGGCAAGGTGCGGGTGCTGCGCGGCGCCCCCGGCGAGCAGCGGTCCAAGGCCGAGTTCAGCTACTTCCGCGGCATGGACGGCGACGAACTGTCCGGCGGCGGCACCCGCGACGTCAAGGTCACCGACTCCGAGGGCAGCGCCGTCGACGACGCCGAGCCGCTGCAGGGCCAGGTCCGCGAGGAGATCCGCTACGACGGTCCCACCGGGGCCGCCATGACGGGCGCGATCAGCGGCTACTGGACCAAACAGACGGCCAAGCGGATCCGTTCCTGGGGTACCACCACGGCGACCATGGTGCGGGGAGACAAGGTGCGCACCCGCACCGCGCTGGCCTCCGGCGGGTGGCGGCACACCACGACCGACACCGACTTCAATGCCGACGGTCTGCCCACCCAGGTCAACGACACGGGCGACGACGCCACCGCCGACGACGACCAGTGTGTCCGCACGACCTACGCCCGCGACGCCGCCCGATGGATGCTCTCCTACGCCACCCGCGTGGAGACGGTCACCAAGGCGTGCACCGCCACGCCCGACCGTCCCGACGACGTCGTCTCCGACGTACGCAAGTACTACGACGGCAAGGCGTACGGCGCGGCCCCGTCCAAGGGCGACGTGACCAAGACCGAGAAGCTCGGCTCGTGGAACGGCGGCCCGCGGTACGTCGCCGCGGGATCCACCACCTTCGACGTCTACGGCCGGCCGCTGGTGGTCACCGATCCCAACGGCACCACGACCAAGACGTCCTACACCCCGGCGACCGGGCCGGTCACCGCCAAGCAGGAGACCAACGCGCTCGGCCACGTCACCACGACCGAGATCGAGCCGGCCCTGGGACTCGCCACCGCGACCACCGACGCCAACGGCAGGCGCGCCGAGCTGGCGTACGACTCGCTCGGCCGGCTGACCGGCGTCTGGCTGCCCGGCCACGCCAAGGCGACGTACCCCTCGGCCCCGAACATGAAGTTCGGCTACCAGATCCGCACCGACGGGCCGACCACCGTCTCGACCTCGACGCTGCGTGACGACGGCACCACCTACACCACCGGCTACGCGCTCTACGACGGTCTGCTGCGCGCCCGTCAGACCCAGCAGCCGGCCCCCGGTGGTGGCCGGATCGTGGACGACACCCTGTACGACACTCGCGGCCTGGTCTACAAGTCCAACGAGGACTACTACACCGAAGGTACAGCGGGCAGCACGCTGTGGGTCCCGGCCAGCGACGACGACGTCCCCGGCCAGAACGTCACCGTCTACAACGGCATGGAGTGGGCCACCGCGCAGATCTTCCGCAAGCGCGGCAGCGAGCAGTGGCGCACCACCACGATCTACGGCGGCGACCGGATCAGCGTCGATCCGCCCGCCGGCTCCACCCCCACCACCAAGATCATCAACGCGCAGGGCGAGACCACCGAGGTCCGGCAGTACAAGGGCGACGGCCCAACCGGCGACTACGACGCCACCAAGTACACCTACACGCGCGCCGGGCAGCCCGCCACCATCACCGACACGGCGGGCAACGCCTGGACCTACCACTACGACCTGCGCGGTCGCATGATCCAGGTCGACGATCCCGACAAGGGCCCCGCGAAGCTCTCCTACGACGACAAGAGCGACCTGCTCAAGACGGTCACCGACGCGCGCGGCTCCAGCCTGTTCTTCACCTACGACGCCCTCGGCCGCAAAACCGCCGAGTACGCGGGCACCTCCGCCGCCGGCACCAAGCTCGCCGAGTGGACGTTCGACACGCTGCCCGACGGCACCTCGGTCAAAGGCCAGCCGATCTCCTCCACCCGCTACGTCAAGAACGCCACCACCGGCGCGCTGGACGCCTACACCAGCGCGGTGACCGGCTACGACAACGCCTACCGGCCCACCGGCACCCAGACCGTCATCCCGGCCGCCGAGGGCGGGCTGGCCGGCACGTACAAGACCACGACCGACTACAACTCCGACGGCACCGTCCACCGCGCCGTGCTGCCCGCCGTCGGGGGCCTGCTCGGCGAGACGCTGCTGTACGACTACGACGACCTCGGCAACCCCACCACCATGCGCGGCCTGACCAACTACGTCACTTCCA
Organism: Nonomuraea sp. NPDC050680; assembly: GCF_040654555.1. Taxonomy (NCBI): domain Bacteria; kingdom Bacillati; phylum Actinomycetota; class Actinomycetes; order Streptosporangiales; family Streptosporangiaceae; genus Nonomuraea; species Nonomuraea sp. NPDC050680. The sequence goes on from NZ_JBFAIF010000002.1 coordinate 330,199, forward strand.
CGACGTACGGCAAGCTCGGTCAGGTCCTCGACATGACGATGAGTACGGGGCTGAAGCGGGTCAAGCAGACCAACTTCTACGAGGAGGGCACCAACCGGCTCACCCGCTCCCTGTACGAGCGCGAAAGCGCACCCATCTCCGTCGCGGACACCAACTACACCTACGATCCGTCGGGCAACATCACCAAGATCGCCGACACGCCGTCCGGACAGACGCCTGACGTGCAGTGCTTCCAGCAGGACTACCTGCGGCGTCTGACCGAGGCCTGGACGTCGACCAACGACTGCGCCACCGCCCCCTCCCAGGGCATCGTCGGCGGACCGGCGCCGTACTGGCAGTCCTTCAAGTACGACATCGTCAGCAACCGCACTCAGGAGGTCGACCACCAGGCGACGGGTGACCTCACCAAGACCTACACCTACGCGGGTGCCGGCAAGCCGCAGCCGCACACGCTCAGTTCCGTCGCGTACAAGGGCGGCACGCGTGACGGCGAGATCGACACCTATGCCTATGACAAGGCCGGCAACACCACCGAACGCGGCTCCGGCCGCCTGCTGGAGTGGGATGTCGAGGGCCACCTGGCGAAGTCGACCGACCCTTCCGGCGTCAGCACGTACCTCTACGACGCCGACGGCGACCGGCTGATCCGCCGTGACCCGGCCTCCACCACCTTGTACGTCGCCGGCATGGAGATCCGGCTCGACGCCAAGACCGGCGCCAAGACGGCGACCCGCTACTACACCCACGCCGGTGAGACCATCGCCACCCGGACCAACAAGGGCGTGACCTGGCTCGGCGCGGACCACCACGGCAGCGCGGACGCCTCGGTCGCCGACACCGACACCCAGACGGCGACCCGCCGCCGCTTCACCCCGTTCGGGCAGGAACGCGGCACCCCTCCGTCGTCCTGGCCGGGCCAGCAGGGCTACGTCGGCGGCATCATCGACGAGGCCACGGCCCTCACCCACCTCGGCGCCCGCGAATACGACGCCGAGACGGGCCGCTTCATCTCCGTCGACCCGCTGTTCAACGCGGGTGATCCGCAGAGCTGGAACGGCTACACCTACTCGGACAACAACCCCGTCAACATCAGCGACCCCACCGGCCTCGACGGTCCGCTGACCGGAGACACCAACTGCTACTACTCCGGAAAGTGCGGCGGCGGTGGCGGCGGTGGTGGTGGGGGTGGCGGCGGTGGCGCCTACCCGCCGCCACCTCCGCCGAGCAACCCGCCCCACTGCGGCCGCTGGAGCTTCGGCTGCAAGGCGAAGAACTTCTGGAACCAGCACAAGGCCACCATCGTCAACGTGACGGTCGCGATCGTCGTCACGGCCGGATGCGAGGTGGCCACGGGAGGCGTCGGCAGCATCGGCTGTGCCGCCGCCGGAGGAGCGGCCGGCAACCTCGCGGGCTACATGGTCTCGACACCACGCGATGAGTGGAGCGCCGGAGGCGCGGTCAAGGCCGCCGCGGTCGGAGCCATCTCGGGCGCTGTCGGCGGCGCTGTCGGCAAGGGAGTGGGCGCAGCACTCGGCAAGCTCGGCACCACGGCGACGGGCAGGACCGTCGCCGGGGCGGTGGGCAAGGCGGCAGGGAAGGCCAAGGCCGCCCTGGGGCGCGGCGGCGGCGCGGCGGCGGAGGACGCCGGGGCGGCCGGCGGCGCCGCAGGACGCACCGCGGGCAAGGCGGCAGGCCGACCCAAGGCGTCCTCCGGAGGCCGTCCGAGCTGCAACAGCTTCGTCGCCGGCACCATGGTCAAGCTCGCTGACGGCACGTCCAAGGCGATAGAGAAGATCAAGCCCGGTGACAAGGTCCTCGCCACCGACCCGATCACGGGCAAGACCGCACCGAAGGTGGTCCTCGCCGCCTTCTCAGGTGTCGGCTACCTCAGCCTGATCCAGATCACGGTCGACACCGACGGCAAGAAGGGCGATGCCACCGGGGTCATCCTCGCCACCGAACACCACCTGTTCTGGGACACCGCAGACCGCACCTGGGTGCGCGCGGACCAGCTCACAAAGGCGGACCACCTCCGAAGCCCCGATGGCAGGACTCTGAACGTTGTTGCGATCATTCCCCAGTCGGCTCATCCCACCGTCTACGACCTCACCGTCGTCGATTTTCACACCTTCTACGTCAAGGTGGCTGACGGGGCCGTCCTAGCGCATAATTGCGGACCGGTGCCCAACAATCGATCCGCGGATGTTCAAGCGATCGAGATGATGGAGGCGCAACTCGCCGGAGTGACTCCGGTGACCGCGGGAAGCCCCGAGTTCGCAGAGGCAGTCCAGCAGGGCGGAAGTTTCCTCTGGGGGGTCGGTGAGGACGGTGCCTTGCACATGGCCGCGAACCAGCCACTGATCAATCACACTGTCCTGACGGCTGGAAAGCCCCTCTTAGGCGCAGGAGAGGTCGAGATCAGCGGCGGTGTCGTCCGAGGGATCAATAATCGGACTGGCCACTACACTCCGACATGTGAATGCGCTCAAGAATTCCTCGACACAGGAGTCGCGGCATTCGAGAAGAGGGGGATTCCGGTGCTGATGAGAGGAATTCGCAACATGGGCGGACTGGATTGACGCGCATCGAACGAGACTACTGCGAACTCCACGGAACGACTCGGGAAGCGATGAGCGCCTGGGTGCGTGAGCGGTTCCCAGGAGGGCCCCCAGTCCAATGGTGGGTGGCGATGGTGGAATACGCCGAGGTCGATGTGGCCCCGACGAAGGAGCTCTCATGGAACGAGCGTAGAGATAATTTCCAGTTCGCGGTCAGTCTGCTGGATTTGGCTCTGGAGCATGGGGGAATGAGCGCCTGCTACTCGGCATATTGGATGGTCAGGCTGGCGGCCGTCGCGCTTCGGTACGGCGGCCACGTGCAGGCCCTTCCGCAGGTGCTGACGCCGAACGGGGTTGCGCAACTGGTACTGGAACGCCTTCCTCTCTCACGAGACGAAGCGCTGGCGGAGGCCGGTCGAAGACGCACCGAACCAGAGGGGGGAGTAGACCGGGTCCACATTCCAGGCGAAGACCTTTCAGTCGGGCCATCACCGCTGGATCAGAGGTTCAGGTCGCTTGCCGACATTGAGTCGGTACTTCCGGCCCTTACTTGGGTGGCTGGTGGCATCAGCGACGAGTGGCTCGCAAGCGAGGTGCGAAGCTGGCTCGACCTGTTGCCACGTTTAATGGATGAGGCGGAGTAGTCCGGCGACATCGCGCGAGCGTTCGACCGCTGAGCGATCAAATCCGGGCGACCGTTGACGAGGGTGGCGCGGAGGCCAGTGAGGTGAGGAGCGCGGCCTGGCCGAGGTGGTGGATGCGGATCAGACCGGCGCGCTGCCCTACAAGATCGTCAAGAGAAGGAGGTACGGCGCGCAGGCGATCTCCAGCGGAAGCACGTTAGGTTGGGGGCATGGCGTCACCGTTTGTTGAGATTGAGGTGGGGGAGCGGACCGTTAAGGTCACCAATCCCGACAAGGTGTACTTCCCGGAGATCGGGGCGACCAAGCGCGAGCTGGTCGAGTACTACGTGAGCGTCGGCGACGGCGCCTTGCGGGCGCTCAAGGATCGGCCGACCAACCTGAAGCGCCACCCTGACGGGGTGCACAGCCCGGCGATCTACCAGAAGCGGATGCCGCCCAAGCATCCCGACTGGCTCGAGACCGTGACCGTCACGTTCCCCAGCGGGCGCAAGGCCGATTCCCTGCGCGTCACCGAGGTGGCCGCCATCGCCTACTGCGCCAATCTCGGCACCATCGACTTCCACCCCTGGCAGGTGCGCGCCGCCGACACCGAGCACCCCGACGAGCTGCGCATCGACCTCGACCCGCAGCCCGGCCTGGAGTTCGACGCCGCGCGGAAGGCCGCGTTCCTGACCCGCGAGGTGCTGGAGGAGCTGGGGATGACCGGGTTCGTGAAGACCTCGGGCAACCGCGGTGTGCACATCGCCGTGCGGATCGAGCCGCGCTGGGACTTCGTCCAGGTACGGTACGCGGGCATCGCCCTGGCCAGAGCCGTCGAGGCGCGGGATCCCGGCCTGGTCACGACCGCCTGGTGGAAGGAGGAACGCGGCGAACGGGTCTTCATCGACTTCAACCAGAACGCCCGCGACCGCACCATAGCCAGTGCCTACTCCGTCAGGGCCAGGCCGGACGCCACCGTCTCCACCCCGCTCACCTGGGACGAACTGGCGGACGCCGACCCGCGTGACTTCGACATCCGCACCGTCCCGGCCCGCTTCGCCAAGCTCGGCGACGTCCACGCCGCCATCGATGACCAGGCGTACTCGATCGAGGCCCTGCTCGACCGCTACGAAAGCGACGAACGCGGCGACATGCCCTATCCCCCCAATTACCCGAAGATGCCCGGCGAGCCCAAGCGCGTGCAGCCCAGCAAGGCCAGGGACAGTGACCAGGACTGATCTGCCGGCGCCGAGCACGGTATGGCTGTCACTTCGCCTTACGGATTCACGCTGATGATGCGCTGCCTCGACCATTCGCCGTGAGGAAGTCTGTTATGAGCGCGGCGACCACCTTCGGCTGCTCGGCGAGCATATTGTGGCTGGCGTCCAGCTCTTTGACCTGAATATTGGACGGCACGTCGGTGAGGTCCCGGCGCACCCCCCTTCTGAACGCCTCCATCAATTCCCCGCCCGACATCCCGGGCGGGTCCTGCGTCGGGATCACCACCAGCGCGGCACAGGTGACCTGACGCAGCAGCGGAATCGTGTCGCGAAACTCCGGCGCGTATCGCACCGCTTCGAGGAGTTCCGCGCCGGGCCGGGCGTACGTGTTCCCGTCCTTCTCAGTGAGAGCTCTCTTGGGGAACATCGCCTGGAACTCGGCGGGTAGCGGCCGGCCCATGTTCGCGGCCTGCGCGTCGAACATGGCCTTGAGTTTCGCCAGTTCCTCGTCCCTTGCGGCCGGATCCATCCCCGGATAGTTGTCCGGGTCGTTCTCGGCGGATCGCAGTCCATCCAGATTGACGATGCCCGGGCATTCGGGATGGCGCCGGGCCCACAATACGGCGAGCATTCCGCCCAGCGAGTGCCCGACGATCGCCGGTTTGCCGAGGTCGAAACGCCGCACCACGACCTCGATGTCGTCCAGAACTCTTTCCCACTCCCACGGCCCATCGCTGGACAGGCCGTGGCCCCGCAAGTCCATGGCCACGGCGCGGTGGTCGCCAAGTTCCAGTGCGTCCCAGGCCTCCAGGGTGCCACCGAGCCCATGGAGAAGAAGCACGGGTTCGCCGTACCCGCCTAAGTCCCGCGCGGCGAGGGGGATTTCGTGGTCAGTAATGGTCACGTCGTGTGGCATAACGCTCCTGAGGTTGGTTCAGTCGTTCGCGTATGGATTCTGTGGTCACCCCGCCGTCAGGATGGCGGTCGAGCTTCGCGCGTTTGACGAGGTCGTGAACGCCCTGCCGGGTGATGCCGAGCATCGCCCCCGCCGTGGCGAACGGCACCGCGGTCTTGCCCGGGTGGCCCACACGTCTGGCCACCGTCCGGCCAAAGGCCGTGCGCCACCACTCGTCGGGTGGGTCGAACGGACTGTCTCCGGGAAAGACCGCCGCTATCAGCCGCGCTGCCGTATGAACCGCGAGCCGGTCGTCGGGTCCCAGCAACTGCGCGGCCCACACCTCGGCCTCGATCCGCAATCGACCCCTGACCGGACCCACCTGTTCGTCCGAGCCGAACAGGATCTCCAGCGGATCAACGATCCGCCGCTCGATCAGTCTGACCAGCTCACCAGCCAACGCGACGTGCTCGCTCGTACTCACTTGACGGACGATAGCAAGTACTTGCTATCGTCCGTCAAGTACTAATCGCGAAGCTCGCTGATCCGACAGATATGAGTGGCCGCCTGTCCACCGGAGGCCGGGTATGTGCGCGGTGGGCGTGGTCGTGGTCCGTTCGGACTGCGGTCACTGCCTGTAGGTCTCTCCTGCGGTTTACGGGGTGGGAGAAAGCGCAGAGTAAGTGACTGATTTCACTTCGGTCACATTACTTGACTCTTGGTCTAATAATTCGCGAGGCTCTCTTTCTATCTCGGGGCGTGACAACCGATTCGGGAGCCTTGTAATGACAAGAGCGCGACGTCTCGCAGCCGCCGGAGCCTTGGCGGCCTTCGTGGCCGGTGGCGTGTGCATGGCGGCGGGCATCGGAACCGCTTCGGCCTCTACGCGGGACGAGCCGAACGCGGGTGCCACCTGCCTGCTGCCCATCCTGCCGTGCGAAATCCAGCCGTCGCTGGCGGTGCCCGACCTGCCCATCCCCAATCCGCTCGACAGCTGGTCCAGTGCGCCCACGACGGACGACTCGTGGTCGCCGCCGCCCGGTGAGCCGGCGCCCTCGAAAGAGCCCGACCGGCCGTGGAAGCCGGCCGACGAAGAAGAGCACCGGATGCCGCAGGGCCATCCCGAGACGGGTGGTGGTGGGCTGGTGCCTGAGGCGCCGGTGTGGCCGTTCGCGGCGGGTGGCGCCGCGCTGCTGGCCGGGGCCGGGCTGACCGGGTTCGCCGTGCGGCGCGGCAAGGGCGACACAGGCGTGGAGGGGATGGCGCAGGCCGCCCAACGGTGACACGGCCGTGGATGGCGCAGGCGGCCCAAGGCTGAAGTGGCCGATGGCATCGGAGACGGGGCGGTGAGACAGTGGCTGGCTCGAAGCTGATCTGGGCCGGGGCGGGTGTGGTGTCGCTGACCGGGGTGCTGCTGATCGGGTTCGGGATCAACGGCATGCTCGGCGACGGCGCGCCCGAATCCGTGGCGGCCGCCGGACCCCAGGTGCCCCATTCACTCAAGGCCACGAGCCTGCCATCCCTGGACGTGCCGCTCGACAAGGTCGCCAAACCGATGAAGGCCGCGCGGCCGACGGCCGTCTACATCCCCTCGATCGGCGTGTCGGCGCCGCTGATGGAGCTCGGCCTCGACGCCGGCGGGGCCATCCAGAACCCGCCCTTCGACCCGCCGAACCTCGCCGGCTGGTACCGCTACGGTGCCGTCCCCGGTGGGCGCGGCGCCGCCGTGATCACCGGTCATCTCGACACGAAGAGCGGCCCGGCCGTGTTCGCGAGACTCAAGAACGTCAAGCGCGGCGAGCAGGTGCAGGTGCTGCGGGCCGACCGGTCCGTGGCCGTGTTCGTGGTGGACCGGGTCGAGCACACACCGAAGAAGAGCTTCCCCACCAAGAAGGTGTACGGGAAGATCAACTATCCGGGGCTGCGGCTGGTGACCTGCGGGGGCACCTTTGACCGGCAGGCCCACAGCTATCGGGACAACACCATCGTGTTCGCCCACCTCGCGGCGCCGTACCATCTCAAGGGCTAAGGATCGCGGGGCAGGCCGAGGGCGCGTTCGGCGATGATGTTCAGCTGGACCTCGGCGGTGCCGCCGCCGATGGTGAACGCCCTGGTGGTCAGGATCGTCCGTGACCAGCGGGCGTTCGACGGGTCGAGCGACCAGCAGTATTCAGAGACGGCCTGGGCGTGGCGCATGCCGAGGAATTTGCGCACGCTGGAGGCCGTACCTGAGTCTGTGCCCGAGAGCTGGGAGAGCGTCACGCGCAGGCCGAGCGCCGAGATGGCCTGACCCTCAGCCCAGAGGCGGCCGGCCTGTTCGCGCTGGGACTGGCGGAGGTCGGGCAGCTTGCCGACGAGTTCGATCATGTCGGTGTGCTGGGAGCCGGGGCCCCAGGAGTCGCCGAGCGCCACCCGTTCGTGCGAGAGCGTGTCGCGGGCCACCCGCCAGCCGCCGTCGACCTCGCCGACCACCAGGTCATCGGGTACGAACACCTCGTCCAGGAACACCTCGTTGAAGACCTCCTCGCCGTTGATCTCCTTGAGCGGCCTGATGGTGATGCCCGGCGTGGCCATGTCCACCAGGAAGTAAGTAATGCCCTGATGCTTGGGTTTTGAGGGCGATGTCCTCGCCAGGCAAATCCCGAAATGTGCGTACTGGGCGAGGGATGTCCAGATCTTCTGGCCGGTCAGGGACCAGCCGCCCTCCACCCGGGTCGCCTTCGTCGACAGGCCGGCCAGGTCGGAGCCCGCGCCCGGCTCGCTGAAGAGCTGGCACCACACGATCTCGCCGGCGAACGTCCTGGGCAGGAAGCGTTCGGCCTGCTCGGGGGTGCCGTACTTGACGATGGACGGCACGGCCCACGCCGCTATGCCGAGATTCGGCCGGCCGAGGTCGCGGAACTCCTGGTGGATGATCACCTGCTCCAGCGGCGACGCCGCCCGGCCCCACGGCTTCGGGAGGTAGGGCATGATCCACCCTTCCCGGGCGAACCTCCCCAGCCGGGCTTCCCGCTCCAACGCCCGCAGGGACGCCGCCTCGGCCCAAATCGTGTCGCGTACCTTCGCCGCCTCCTCGGGCAGATCGGGCTCCATGCGCCGCCGCACCCCCGCGGCGGCCAACTCGGCCACCTTCTCGGCCCACACGCCCGGATCGTTGGCCAGCATCCTGTCGGACAGGGCCCGGCGGTAGTAGCGATGCGCGTCGTGCTCGTAGGTGTAGCCGACGCCGCCGAGGACCTGGATCGCGTCGGCGGCGCACCGTACGGCCGCATCGGGCCCCAGCACCGCCGCCACCCCGACCGTCAGCCGCGCCGCGTCGTCAACCATCCACGGTCCCGTACGACTGGCGGCCGGTCCGCTCGTGACCCGCGTACGACCGAGGGTCGGCGCGGCGGGGATCGCCTCGTCCATGGCCCTGGCCGCGTCCCAGACCGCGGCGCGTGCCTGCTCCAGTGCCACCAGCGCCGCCGCCACCCGGTGCTTGACCCCCTGGAACTGCCCGATCGGCCGCCCGAACTGCTCCCGCGTCTTGGCATACCCGGCGGCCGTCGCCACGGCCCACGCCGCCACCCCGCACGAGTCCGCGCCCAGCAGCACGGCGGCCACCTCGCGCACCGGTACGACACCGAGCGGCCGCTTCCGCGTCCCAGTGAATCCCATGATCGAGCACACCGCCCGGTCGAGGTCCACGCTCTCGAACGGCTCGGCGGTGACGTCCTGCCACTCGAACAGCGACCACTCCCCGTCCCCGACCGGCAGCAGGAAGACGTCGGCCTCGGAGGAGCCCAGCGCGAGCAGGGCATCGCCGTCGGCCGTGCCGTGCAGGGCGACCGCCGCCGTGAGCGACCCGTCGGCGAGGCCGCCGAGCAGGTCCTTGGGCCCCGTGGACCGCGCGAGCACCGCCGAGGCGAGCACGGTCGGCAGGTAGGCGCCCGGCACGCGCCGCTCACCGAGCACCTCCAGCGCCACGGCCAGCTCCAGCAGCCCGTAGCCCTGACCGCCGTACCGCTCGGGCAGGTGCAGCCCGAGCACGCCCTGCTCGGCCAGCGCCCGGTGGCTCGTGTCCCGCTCGGCCTGCCCGCGTACGGAGGCGGCCAGCGCCCGGTGTTCCTCGGTCAGCCCGATCCCCATGCGACCGAATCTAGAAGCCCGGTGGGTGGATCTCCAGAGGTCAGAGGCAACAGATCACGCACAGTCGGCGTCGTGCTACGCCGGCCGCCGCGGCGGTGAACAACGGCTGTGCGGGGGTACGGCTGTGGTCCGAGGGGCTCAACCGGGCGCTGACCAAACGATCACTGGCCGCCGCGCAGCAGGAAATCCACTCAGAAACAGCGTCAGGAGACGCACCATGCGCAAGATCAACATACGCTGCCTGAGCGCGGCCGCCGGCCTGACCGCCGCCCTCACCGCCGCCCCGCCGGCATCGGCATCGCCCCTTGGCGACAACGTGCGAGACGCTCAGGAAATCATCCAGCTGGTCGCCAAGCAGACCCAATCCGAATCCCTCGACCTGGGCAAGAAGGGACTCAGCCTGGGTGACGAGCGCATCATCGCCGAAGACCTGTACCAGGACGGCAAGAAGATCGGCGACCACAGCGTCGTCTGCGTCTACGTCCACATCGACCCCAGCCAGCTCCAGTGCGTGGGCACCTTCGCGCTGCCCCGGGGACAGATCGCCGGACAAGCCCTGCTCCACCTGCCCCCCGCTCCCGCGATCGACATCCCCATCACGGGCGGCGCGGGCGCGTACAGCACAGCTCATGGCTACGTCCACACCGTCCCCGCCGGGGAGACCGAAAGGCGGCTCACTTTCCACATCACCCACTGACCGCTTGGGTATGTGTCCCGTTATGTAGGGATATGGGGGTGATTGCGTGGATGGGATCGCCGATATGGGGGGCACCGAGGGCTGGGGTCCCACCCATCCGCCAAGAGGCGATGAACCGGTCTTCAAGGAGCCCTGGCAGGGGAGGGCGTTCGCGCTGACGCTGCTGTCCATCCGGGTGTCCGGGCGAAACCTGGACGCCTTCCGGCATGCGCAAGAGCGCCTAAACCGAGGCGCCTACCTCGACGACGGCTACTTCGGCCGCTGGCTCAACGCCTCGGAGCTGATGCTCACCGACAGCGCCATCCTCGCACCGACCGCGATCGACGCCCGCGCTCGCAACCTGCGCGGCGAAGACGTTGAGGAACCACCGATCCCCGAACCCGCGAAGCCCGACTACACGCCGACCGCTGCGGGCGCGCTGCGCTCGGTGGACGTCCCTCCGGCCTTCGCCGTCGGCGAGCGGGTACGGGCCAAGGACATGTCGCCGCCCGGGCACACCAGGCTGCCGGGTTACGTCCGGGGACATACCGGCGTAGTCGACCTCATCCAGCCCGCCGCGCTGCTGCCGGACACCAACGCGCACTTCCTGGGCGAGAACCCGCAGCACGTCTATTCGGTGCGGTTCGACTCACGGGAGTTGTGGGGCGCCGACGCCGAACCCTTCACGCTCACCGCGGAGCTGTACGAGAGCTACCTGGAGGCACTCTCATGACCACCGGCCGACATCTCCCCGCGGCGCTGCGTACCGAGGCGCTCGAACAACTGCTCACCGAGCGGGGCCTGATCGACCCGAAGGCGATGGACGGGATCATCGCCAACTACGAGACCAGCGTGGGCCCGCTCAACGGCGCCAAGGTGGTCGCCAAGGCGTGGACCGACCCGCAGTACCGGCGACGGCTGCTCGCCGATGGCACCGCGGCCATCAAGGAGCTGGGCTTCAGCGGGCCGCAGGGCGAGCACATCGTCGTCGTGGAGAACACCGCGACCACCCACAACGTGGTGGTCTGCACGTTGTGCTCGTGTTACCCGTGGCCGGTGCTCGGCCTGCCGCCGAGCTGGTACAAGGACCCGGCCTACCGGGCGCGCATGGTCAAAGAGCCACGTACGGTGCTGTCGGAGATGGGGCTCGAACTCGCCGACGACGTACGGATCACCGTCCGCGACTCCACCAGCGAAGTGCGCTGGCTGGTGCTGCCCGAACGCCCGGCAGGCACCGAGGACCTGTCGGAGGAAGAGCTCGTGTCGCTGGTGACCCGGGACGCGATGGTCGGCGTGGCCAAGGTCAAGGCGCCAGGCACCCCGCTGGACGCAGCCGAGGTCAAGGCGCCATGACCACCCCGCTGGACGCCGAGGGCCCGGCCGCACCGCCCCGCTCCAACGGCGAGCTGGTGTTCGCCGAGCCGTGGCAGAGCCGCGCCTTCGGCATGGCCGTCACCCTGTCCGAGGCGGGCGTCTTCACCTGGCCGCGGTTCCGGGCCGCCCTGATCGCCCGCATCTCGGCCTGGGAGACCGCACCGGTCCAGGATGAGCGCTGGAACTACTACCAGCACTGGCTGGACGCCCTGCAGGATGTGCTTGCCGGCCAGGGCACCGTGTCCGCCGAGGAGGTCACCGCCCGCGCACGTACCCTGGCTCGACGCCAACCAGGCCACGACCACCCGCACCTCCGCTGACTCGTCTAGCCGACCGTATGCCAAGGCTCACTCATCGCGCGCCGTCGACTGCTGGGGCCCCGGTGCCAAGTGTGACGTCGGCGATCACCTCGGACAGTGGATGATTCGCACGTAGATCGGCATACCGGAGGGCTACCCGGCGAGCAGCCCGGACGGGTTCGACAGCGGGATGCCAGGCGTAAAGCACGCGCCTGCGCTGGGCGTCCCATCCCGTACGCCACCAGTAGCGTTCACCGTCGCACCAGACGACCAGGCCGACCCACACCGACACGAGAGCCATCCCGTAACCCTCGTGAACGTCAGCGTGGATACCCAGCGTTTCAAGCTCATCTCTGAGCTGTTCTGCGGCAGCGGGGGCATGGCGGCCGGAGCTGGAGTTCAAGGTTTCCGGGGGAGTGGCTGACATGTCACCAAGCATCACGGAGAGTTACGTGCCACTCCAGGGACGTGATGTGGCACATGGAGACCCTCCGAGCGACACCTGCCACACTTGGTGGCACTTCGATCAGGACTCGACACCCAGGAATGTCGCGATCTCGGCCTGGTCTGCACGAAGTGCCCGCGACCTGTCCTCAATGAGCTGATCCACGACACGTCGGGCGAACGACTGGTACTTGAGCCAGTGCGGTACCCGAGTCCGTAGGTCGTGAAGTATCGCCCAGGACTCCGCCGCATTTCGCGCAGAGGCGTTGGCGCTGGCGACGTCGAGCATGTACCGGTGCTTCGTGCTGCTGGACAGCCGGTTCGACAGCCGTACGGTGTTGTGGATCTCCAACGCCCGTGAATGGTCGCCACGCACCACGGCGTACTCCACGGCCTTGATCTGGATCAGCTCGGGGGAGAAGCCGGCGAAGGTCGATGCTCCTCGTGCTGCCCACAGCGGCGGGGCTTGGAGCTCTTGTTCGCTGATTCGGTGCGCACCCGCTTGCGCGAGTGTGAGCATGTCATCGGCTTCGTCGCCCTGGTTGTTCCGTACGGCTGCCGCGGAGGCCCACAGCAGTAGCCATCCCCATGTGGCGAACTCGGCCGGATTCCCGGTCGAGAAGCGAGGCTCGATCGCCTGCGCCGTCGTAAGCGCCGCACGCCGGGAGTCTTCCAAGCGCCCCTCACGGAGAAAAAGCCAGCACTCGTTGAAGACATGCCACGCGGCCAGCAACGCGTCATCGGCCAGTTCCGCGTGCGCGATGCCCTCGGTGATCGCCTGATAAGCGAGGTCGTACTGCTGAAGTTGAATCAGTGCCTGCGCGGAGAACTGGAAGGTCTGGGACAGCAGCGTTCTGGCCGCACGCTCCGACGGTGCGTCATTCGCTTCGGCCACCAAGGTCATCGCTTCCAGAAGCAGTGAAGGGATGGTCTGCACCACCGCGCGGTAATCGTCCTCGCGGTACAGCCCGTTGGCGGCGAGGAAGGACCCCCGAACGGTCTCGTACGTGACCGGCCCGTCGAGATCAGGTATGTGAACGCCTGTCAGACCGCGTATCGGCTGAAGCGTGCGCCGCAGGGCGAAAAGATCGGCGTGCACACTTTCGTCCTGGGGCGACACCGGTTCCGGCGAAGGCCGGAACAGCTCTGAGGTCCGCACGTCCAACGCCTGCGCCAGCTTGCGGAGGGTGGAAACTCGGGTGCTCTTGCGGTCGTTCTGTTCGAGCTTGCGGATCGTGGACACGCTGACGCCCGAACGTTCTTCGAGTTCTTCCTGGGTGAATCCCTTGCTCACCCGGATGCGCGCCAAGTTGTCGCCCAGCGCTGATTCGGTCGCCATATCCAGAACACCTCTAGGGGTCGTGGGGGCCTTCTCCGAGAGTAGCCGCCTGGAACCGGTCTCTTTCGGCGAATCGGCGCGGGGATGTTCGTCCTCCTTGTCAGGTGGCGCATCAGTTGGCCGTGTACCACGCAAAGATGATCTACTGTTCCCCATGGGCTTACGTCGCTCGATTCGGCCATCCAGGAGGCTCTGCACGGCGAGCGCCTTGATGGTCTTGGCATGCAGCCTGATCGGCTGCAGCCTCGGTTATGAGGGCACGTACGGTGGCGGCCAGCTATGCGTAGACCGGGCGAACCGGGAGAACGCTCTGTATCTGAAGGCGATCGGGGCCGTTCTGCCATCGGGCAAGCGTTTGAGTGTCGACGAATGGAACAGATGCGACTCCGCCAACAACGGTGCCGGACTGTCCGTTCTGGTGAGCCCAGAACTCCCACGTGATGAGCTGTGGAAGGCGTTCGTCGAGGCGGGGTGGTCGCCCGCCTCGCAGGAATGCACTCCAAGCTGTACGGAATTTCAGCTTGTCGACCAGGTGGGCCCGCGGCTCATCGGGATCGCCTTCGAAGAGATCACTGACACTTCTCCAAAAGGCCAACAAGAGGGCTTGTCGGTCAGCGTGGCCGCGGCTGACTCCTGCTGGGACGACCGCGGGTACAGGTGCGGCTAAGCGGCGTCCGTTACTTGATCAGCTTGGGCGATACCGGGCGCGATGTCCACGATCCCCTTTCACACTCCTCCCGTGAAATCGGGTGCCTCTAGGAAAGGGCGTCCGGAACCGCGCGCGCGGGATCGGACGCCCGGTCGCGGCCGCTCGGGAATCTGAGCACCAGGACGGCGGTCAGGACGAGAGCAATTGGGACTACGCGACCGCACCCAACTCGCCCTGCACCTGTCCAGGTCGTAAGGGGGCTTTCAGGAGTCGCCGAACTCCAGGTCCAGTGCCCGGGTGAAGTCGGCCACCGCCTCCTCGTGCCGCTCCATCTCCTGCAGCACTTCTCCCCGCACCCGGTAGGCCCAGATGTAGTCCTCGTCCAGCTCGATCGCCCGGTCCAGGTCCTTCACCGCGCCCTCGTTGTCGCCCATCTCGCTGAGCACCGCCCCACGGCTGCCCAGCGCCCGGTCGTTGTCCGGGTCGAGGTCGATGGCCCGGTTCAGGTCGGACAGAGCCTCGTCGTAGCGGTCGATCATGCGCAGGGCCTCGCCGCGCCTGCTGTACGCCCGTACGTACTCGGGCTCCACCTCCAGCGCCCGCGTGTAGTCGTCGATGGCCTCGGTGTACAGGTGCATGCGCTGATAGAGATCGCCTCTGGCCAGCCACGAGTACGCCAGTTCCGCGTTCAGGGCGATGATCTTCGCGTGCTCCTCCAGCGCCTCGTCCAGGCGGCCGAGATCGGCGAGGGTGTCCGCCTTCGCCTCCAGGATCCACAGCGATTCGGGCGAGAGGGTGAGCGCGTGCTCGAAGTCGGCCATGGCCTCCTCGAAGCGGCCGAGCGAGGCGTACGCCTGGCCGCGCGAGCCCAGGGCGTACCCGCTGTCCGGCTCCAGCCGCAGTGCCTCGTCGAAGTCGGACAGCGCGGCCTCGTAGCGCTCGATGATCCGGTGACTCTCACCGCGCAGCCGCCAGGATCGGGCATTGTCCGGCACGAGCGCGATCGACTCCGTAAGATCGGCGATGGCGGCGTCGTGTCTCGACAGCGCGATGTACGACTCGGCCCGGCTGCGCAGCACCGAGGCCCGCGACTGTGCGGCAGCCTCGGAAAGCTCCGGCTTTTCGTTGATCCCCTCGCTCATGATGGGAATCTATCTAACTAAATCTGGATGATGGCCGCCTTTTCCCGGGTGTATTCGAGGACCGAGTCATGCCCGTAGCCGCTGTCCTTCACGCCGCCGAACGGCAGCCCCGGCGGCATCTGCCGGAAGGTGTTCACCCACACCGTCCCGCTCCGCAGATCGCGGATGAACCGGTGGGCGCGGCGCAGGTCACGCGTCCACAGGCCGGCCGCCAGCCCATACGGCGAGTCGTTGGCGATCGTCAGCGCCTCCTCGTCCGTCTCGAACGGGATCGCCACCGCCACGGGTCCGAAGATCTCCTCCTGGCAGATGCGCAGCGCGTTGTCGCCGGTCGTGTAGAGGGTGGGCGCCACCCAGTAGCCGCCGGGCAGATGCGGCACCACCTCGGCGCCCGCCCGGCCGCCGAACACCAGCTCCGCGCCCTCCTTCTCGGCCACCTCCAGGTAGGAGACGACGCGCTCGTACTGGCCTGCGGACACGATCGGGCCCATCGTGGTCGCCAGGTCGAGCGGGTCGTCCAGGATGAGGCTCTCGGCGATCTGCCGGGTACGCTCCAGCACCTCGTCCCAGACGGACCGGTGGACCAGGATCCGCGAACCGGCCACGCAGACCTGCCCGGCGTTGCCGGTGAAGATGGAGTTCACGGTGATGCCCTGGGCGGCCGCGTCCAGATCAGCATCAGGAAAGACGATATTTGGTGATTTGCCGCCTAGCTCGAAGGTCATCGGCTTGAGCGAGTCGGCGGAGGCCCGGGTGATGGCCTGGCCGGTGGCCGTCGAACCGGTGAGGCTGATCTTGCCGACGCCCCGGTGCCGTACCAGGGCGTCGCCCACGTCCTCGCCCAGGCCGCTGACGATGTTCAGCACTCCGGGCGGGAACACCTCCGCGAGCAGCTCGCCCAGCCGCAACACCGACACGCTCGCCTGCTCGGCGGGCTTGACGATGACCGTGTTGCCGGCAGCGAGGGCGAAGGCGGCCTTCGCGGAGAACGTCGAGATGGGGGAGTTCCACGGGATGATGCAGACGGCCACGCCGTACGGCTCGCGCCGCGTCAGACCCAGGGCGTCGGGCCCCAGGATGACGGTGTCGCCCTTGACCGCGTCCAGGCACTGGCCCGCGGCGAGCTGCCACAGGTGCGCCATACCCGGAAGGTCCTTCTTGAGTGTGTCGCGCAGGATTCTGCCGTTGTCGCGCGTCTCCAGCCTGGCCAGCTCCTCGGCGTGCTGGGCGAAGAGCTCGGACACCTTGCGCAGGAAGTGTGCCCTGCCCAGCGCCGGCATGGCCGACCAGCGGGGGAACGCCTCCTGGGCCGCCGCCACGGCCGCCTCGGCGTCCTTGGGGCCGCTCGCCGGGATCCGGGTCCACACCTCGCCGGTGGCCGGGTTGACGGAGTCCATGGTCTTGCCGTCGGCGGCCGGGACTAGCTTGCCGCCGATCAAGTTGCGATAGTCAGCCACGAAGCCAAGCATATGCTTGCTTGTCTTGTGTGGGCTAGGGACCCGTGACCGCGCCGCCTGTGATCCGGCGGGTAACCAGATCCGCATTCGGAAGCCGCGCTGAGCTCACCGGCAATCGCTGCCCCGGCCTGCGAAGGCGGCAGGCCGGGGCAGCGGCAGGAGCGGTTACGGTCCCGCGTAGGCGGCGATCCTCTGGTGATCTTCCTTGGTGAGCGGCACCATCAGACCCGCCTTCTCGTGTGCGAGTTTCGCCAAGAGCGGCTGCATGTTCTGGACGGACACGGTGATGTCGACGAATGACACACCTGCGCTTACGTCGACACCGGCCGGAAGCGGAATTGTCATGCTCGTAACTCCGCCATTCGCCGACTCGGGGGGCTCGAGGTTGGACAACTGGCCCTGCGTGCGACCCGCTCCCCTGATGGTGAACAGGACGATACCCGCCAGGGCCAGACCGCCGACGACGGTGACCATGGCCAACCGCTCCGACCCGCTCACCCTCATGCGGATGAAGGCGCCGACCTTGAATTCCACGTTCGCGGGCTGGTTTGAAGCCGACGCTTGGATCGTGTTATTTCCCTCGCCGTTGCCGAGCCCCGCCGAGCCATTGCTCTTGAACGGGGTGACGACGAACTCGTCCACGTCCGCCAGTGAATAGGTGTTGAACGCGCCTGAAATAGGGAACTTACTGTGTGCGGCAATCGTATAATTATCTCCCTCGGGCATGCCGCCCTTGGCGCCTGGGAAGTAGACCCCCACCTGGTCGTCCGATTGGTTCACCGCCCAGATATGGTTGAATTCATCCAACCAGAAAATCACCTGACCGATCTTCGGATTGATGCCGTTGCCGATCGGGCCGATATGGGTCATTGCCCCCGGACTCCCCTGAAGGGCTCCCGCGATCTTGCCGATGGTCGTCCCGACAGAGAGAGCAGCATCCAGCCAGCCCATCATGAACTCCTTTTGGATAATACTTCCGACCGCACCGGTGGGGCGGCGTGAAGATGTGGCCATGGGCTCTCGGCCATGAAGTCCGGTCTGCGTCAGGGTAGGTCCCGCTAAATCTCCGCGACCTTTGGCCGGCCCATGCGCTGAAGCTATCAACGGCGTCCAGGTTGCGGGGAAACCGCCCCGGCTTCATTGTGCACATGTCAGCAAGATCTTCCTTTCACTGGATCGATGGTCGCCATGGTGATGTTTTGACCAATTCCGACACTCGTCGCCGTTGATCACTTTCATGGAATTCTTGAACAATGGCCCGCCAGGCAGGGGTTTACGGGCGAGGCGAGGCGGCCGGACGTCCAGACGGACGTCTTCTGTCTCCGGACCCCCTGCCCGGGCCGCACGCCGCGGCCCACCCGTCGCCCATCCAGGCGCTGTGATTGACTCTCTGTCATCAGTCAACTCCGTTATGTGAGGAGAGGCCATGCTTCTGGATCCCAAACTCGCCAGCCTCCACGTCGCGCTCAACGCCGATGGGCGCATGGAGGCGTTCGCCCGAGGCATCGACAGCACCTTGCAGCACGCCTGGCAGGTCGGCCCCAACAGCGACTGGGCCGAATGGGACAGCCTCGGCGGCGTGATCGTCGCCGCCCCGACCGTTTTCCGCGACGCCGAAAAATGCCTCAAGGTGTTGGCCCCAGGCATCGACAACGGCATTCACTGCATGCGGCAGAAGAGCCCTGGCGTATGGGGCGAGTGGACCGACCTCGGCGGCGAGTCCTTCGGCAGCGAAGTCGCGGTATTCCAGGACGCCAACGGAGGACTGACCGCCTTCATGCGCGACATCGACAACACCCTTCAATGCGCCTGGCAGACCACCCCCGACGGCGAATGGACAGGGTGGAAGGACCTCGGCGGCCAACTGCGCAGCGACCCGGCGGTGTTCCAGAATGCCGACGGACGGCTGGAGGTGTTCGTACGGTGGGCCGACAACGCCGTATGGCACCTCGGGCAGACCACCGCCAGCGGTGCCTGGGGCGAATGGGCGAGCCTCGGCGGCAGCGTGGACACCGATCCGGCGGTGTTCCAGAACGCTGATGGTTGCCTGGAGGTGTTCGCGCACCACCCCGACAACACCCTGTGGCACATCAGGCAGACCAGCGCCAACGGCGCCTGGGGCGAATGGGAGGACCTCGGCGGGGAGGTCGTCGGCATTCCGGCGATGTTCCTGGACAAACACGACCGCCTCGTCGTCCTGGCCCGAGGGTCCGAAGACTCCGTGATCTACGAGATCGCCCAGACCGAGGATGGCTGGGGTTCGTGGACTTCTCTCGGTGGCGAGGCCGCCGGCGATCCGGTTCTGGCCCGCAACGACGACGGCCGGCTGGAGGCCTTCTACCTCGGCTACGACTCCGCTGTCTGGCACAAGTGGCAGGTCGACGACGGCAGCTGGAGATCCGACTGGGAATCCATGGGAGGGGTCATGGCCGACTTCTGACCCAGCTGAGGACGTCTGTGCTGGAAGAACATGACGGCGGGCGCCGGCCCGCGCCCGCCGCGCCACAACCCCGGTCGGCGTGTCCCGGCCCGCGTACTGCGGTCGCAGCGGCGCGGGTCGGTACCACCGGATGAGGGAATGCGCCCAGCTCAGACCTAGCGTGTAGGGGTGCTACATCGCGCTGATCGAGTTGCCGTGGCTGCCGAGGTAGCGGCCCACGTCACGACGGGCAGGGTTCGGTGACCAGCGCTCAGCGGTCGATCCGGCTGATGGTGTACATCTGCGGGGTGGCGTCGAGCTGGGCGCGCAGTTGCCGGCCACTGCCCACGTTGGAGGCGGGCTTGTGGTCGCTGATCACTACCGGCCGTTCGTCCTGCCACCATTCGCACTGGTCGCCGCCGCCCAGGAACCTCCACCGCTGGCTGGAGGAGCCTACGGCGCAGACGTAGCCGTCGCTGGAGTCCAGCCAGTAGCCGGCGTAGGGACCGTCGTCGATCTTCATTCGGCAGCTCCAGCCGCCGTCCTCTTCCTGGCCGTCTACGACGCGGAAGCGCGCCTGAGCGGAATCGACGGCGCCCCAGCACAGCCACTTGGTGTCCACCAGGCGCGAAGGGTGGTCGACGGTGGACTGTGTGCCGTATGCGAAGTCCAGTCGGCTCTGGGGGTGGAGCTCCGTGCCCCGGTAGATGGAGAACCGTCCTATTGGAAGTCCCATAGATCCCTCGCTAGCTACTTTATGTATTCATACATGTACAGCGTGTAGCTACCCAGGATTGGAACGGCCGCACCCAGACCAGTGGGACAAAGGAGAACGGAAGCTCGTTACGGCTGTGGGATGCCAAGGTCCGAGGGGTGTTGAGTTGAGGTGGGGCGTTTGGTGAGGTCGGGGTCGAGTTGTTCCAGCAACCGCTGGACCAGGGCCGCCCGGCGTACTCGCTCCCGGCCCAGTTCGCGGGGCACCGAGCCGAGGTGAGCGCCGGACGGGTAGATGTTCGGCGCGTTCCGCAGGCCCATCTTCAGGTAGACCGGGGCGGTCGCCCGGACGATCTCCACCGCTTCGTAGAAGCGGACGAACCCGCCCTGGTCATCGGGCACTTCCAGATACAGGTCGATCGGCAGGTCGGTGGCGGCGCGGATCTCGGCCAGGTGCGGGACGGTCAGGTCGGTGCCGACGTTGAGCGTGCTCGCGCCGAGCCGTTCCAAGATCGTGGCGGTGGGGCCGTTGGTGAGCGGCAGGAGCACGGAGGTCTTCAGCACCAGGGAGGAGGGGAGCGCGCCGTCGGCCTTCATCGTCGTGAGCACCTCCAGTGTGCCGAGATCGCCGACGAGCAGGCTGCGGATGCCCAGCTCGCAGGCCCGCAGCGCATCGGCCACGCAGGCGGCGACCATCGCGTTGCCCCTGGCCGCGGCGCCGACCGCCTGGGTCACCTTGGCCTGGCCGCCGGTGTCCCAGGCGGCGCGCGGGCCGAGGAACAGGTTGATCTCGATGCCACGCTCGGCGCCGATGCGCGCCATGCGGGTGATCTCCGCGTCGGACAGCATCATCACGCCGCTGCCCTGCGAGGTCCGGTGCACGGGTACGTTCAGGAGGTCCCCCTCCGCGACGACGGCCTCCAGGACCTCCGGCCCCTCCACGCTGGGAATCTCGAACCGGTACGGAGAGCCGTCCGCGAACCGGGCCACGGAGGGCACGGGGGTGGTCACCACCGGATGTCCTAGGCGAGCCATCAGGGCGTGCAGGTCGGCAAGGGTGGTCATCGGTCAGTTCTCCTCGTAGATGATCTCGGCTCGTAGACGAGCCCGGCGCGACCGAGAGTGGTGCGGCGGCCCCCGGCCGAAGTGGGGTTTTTGTAACACTATGACTGCTCCGCTGTCAGGTATCCGTGTCGTCGAGGCGGGCGCCTTCAGCGGCCGAGTCGCCGGCGGGCGGGCCTAAGATCGGGGTATGGAGTTGGCCCCCGGAGTGCATGTCGCCATCACCGATCGCCACGGGGGCGTGAGCGCCGCGCCGTACGCGTCGCGCAATCTCGGCGGGCTGGTCGGTGACGACCCCGAGGCGGTGCGCGCCAACCGGGCGGGCGTCGCGGCCGAGCTGGGTGTGCGGGCCGTCGTGTTCATGCGGCAGGTCCACAGCGCCGACGTCGCCTACGTCAGCGAGCCGTTCGGCGACGACGCGCCGCCGCTCGACGGCGTCTTCACCACCGAGCCGCGACTGGCGCTGGCCTCTCTGGGCGCCGACTGCCCGGCCGTGCTCGTCGCCGACCCGGTCGCGGGCATGGTGGCCGCCGCTCACTCCGGACGTCCGGGCACCGAGGCGGCCATCGCGACCGCCCTGGTCGAGGCGATGACGGCCAAGGGCGCGGCACCCGCGCGGATGGTGGCGCTCATCGGGCCCGGCGCGTGCGGCCGCTGCTACGAAGTGCCTGCCGACCTGCGCGAACGGGTCGCATCTCAAGTGCCGGAAACCTGGTCGACCACCTCGTGGGACACTCCCGCGCTGGACCTGCGGGCGGGCATCGAGGCTCAGCTGCGTACGGCGGGCGTCGCTGACGTACGACACGACGCCCGGTGCACGATCGAATCGCAGGAGCTCTACTCCCACCGGCGTGAGCAGCCGGGCGGCCGCTTCGCCGGCCTCATCTGGCTCACCTGACCCCCGACGCCCCCTGGATCAGCCCTTGCCGTTGCCGGAGAAGATCCCGTTGACCACGATGATCGCGAACCAGATCGGCGCGATCACCCACATCTCCTTCTGCCCCATGATCACGGCCAACGTCAGGAGTGTGCCGAGAGCCATCGAGACGATCGCCAGAGCCAGCCGTTGACCGTCGCCCGGCCGCTGGTGTTGCTGCTTGGCCTTCTTGCCCTTGGGGTCCGCGGCGGCGAGCCGCTCGTCGACCCGTCGGTCGACCTCCTGCCCCATCTTGTCGAGGAACGACTCGACTATCGCATCCTCGAAATCGGGACCGAGGTCCCGTCGGGCGCCCACCGCCGCCCGCAGCTCATCACCGGTACTCATATGTCGAGATATAACGGGATAATGGGCTATCGGGCAAGGATATCGTCAAGGTTGTACGAGACCGGCCTCTCCAACTGCTCGTACGTACACGATTCCGGCGTGCGGTCCGGCCGCCACCGCCGCCACTGCGCGGTGTGCCGGAACCGGTCGCCCTCCATCTGGTCGTAGGCCACCTCGATCACCAGCTCCGGCCGGAGCGGGATGAACGACAGGTCCTTCTTGGCGTTCCAGCGCGACACCGCGCCGGGCACCCGCTGTCCGCCGGTGGCCGGCCCGGCCGTCGGCTGCCCGACGGTGGCCGCCGCCTGCTCGGCCCAGTGGCCCCAGGGATGCTCGCCCAGCTCGGCGATGTACGGCTTGAGCTCCTCGACCAGCTCGGCCCGGCGCGCCATCGGGAACGACGCCGCCACGCCCACGTGATGCAGCCTGCCATCGTCGCCGTAGAGGCCGAGCAGGATCGAGCCCACGATCGGCCCGGTCTTGTGCTCGCGATAACCGGCCACCACCACGTCGGCGGTGCGCTCATGCTTGACCTTGAACATCGTGCGCTTGTCGGGGATGTACGGCTGGTCGCCGGGCTTGACGATGATGCCGTCGAGCCCCGCCCCCTCGAACATCTCGAACCACTCGCCCGCCTGCTCGGTGTTGGTCGTGACCGGGGTCAGCCGGATGGACCTGCCCTTCTCCGGGAAGATCTGCTCCAGCCGCGCCCGCCGCTCACTGAACGGCGCCTCCATCAGCGACTCGTCGCCCAGCGCCAGCAGGTCGAAGGCGACGAACGACGCGGGAGTGCGCTCCGACAGCATCGTGACCCGCGACTTCGCCGGATGGATGCGCTGCTGCAGCGCGTCGAAGTCGAGCTGCGACCCCTGTGGCAGCACGATCTCGCCGTCGACCACGCACCTGTCCGGCAGCTCCGCTCTGACCGCCTCGACCAGCTCGGGAAAGTAGCGGGTGAACGGCCGTTCGTTGCGGCTGCCCAGGTAGACCTCGTCACCGTCGCGGAACACGATGCACCGGAACCCGTCCCACTTCGGCTCGTAGAACAACGTGCCGTCCTGCTGGGGCATCTTCTTGACCGGCTTGGCCAGCATCGGCGCCACCGGCGGCCGGACCGGCAGATTGGGCACCGGCTCCGGTTCCGGCACTTCGGCGACCGGTGCCTTGGCCGGTGCCTCGCCCGGCGGTTGGGCCGGCGCCTCGCCCGGTGCTCCGACGGGCGGTTGGGCCGGCGCCTTGCCCGGTGCTCCGACGGGCGGTTGGGTCGGCGCCTCGCCCGGTGCTTCGCCCGGCGGGTCGACCGGCGCCTTGGCGGGCGGCTGGGTGGGTTCGGTCATGTCGTCGACTCCCTCGTGTACTTGCAGAAGAGGACCCCCTCCTCCTCCAGCACCTGGCTGAGCCGCAGCTCGACCTGTGCCGCCTCGCCGTTGAGAACGCGCGCCGCCCCGCCCCCGACCAGCAGCGGGCTGATCGACAGGCAGAGCTCGTCGATCAGGTCGGCCGCCGCGAGCTGGCCGTTGAGCCGGGGGCCGCCCTCGCACAGGATCCGCGTCAGGCCGCGCTCGTGCAGCTCACGCACGGCCACCGACATGTCGACCCGGTCGCCGCCCGCCACGACGACGTCGGCCACC
The DNA here is from genome assembly GCF_040654555.1 of Nonomuraea sp. NPDC050680. Lineage (NCBI taxonomy): Bacteria > Bacillati > Actinomycetota > Actinomycetes > Streptosporangiales > Streptosporangiaceae > Nonomuraea > Nonomuraea sp. NPDC050680. Next base: position 354,096 of record NZ_JBFAIF010000002.1, read on the forward strand.
CGGGCGGCCTCGGCGCGGAGCTCGGCGGGCGCGGCCTCGCAGGTGATGACGATCGTCCGGCTCACGGCCTCGGTGAACAGCGGACTGCCCAGATCGAGGTCGAGCCGGCGGGTGACCACCGCGAGGGGCGGAGCCGGCGGTCGGTCTCTCCGCAACTCCTTCCAGGAGTCACGTGGCTTGACCGCGCCGTATCCCTCGGTACGCACGGTCGCGGCGCCCGCCATGACCACGTCGGCCAGGCCGCGCAGGATCCGGAAGATCCGCCGGTCGCCCTGGCTGGACAGCCCACCTGACAGGCCCTTCAGCCAGGCGGCCCCGTCGGCGCTGGCGACCATGTTGAGGCGCAGCCACGGCCGGTCCGCCGGATAGGCATAGGCCTGCTGAATATCTGGATCGTCCTGAATGTCGGGATGGATGCGACGCACTCCTCTACCTTGGCACACGCCTCCGACAACGAGCCGACGGAGGACCCTCGACAACGGCGCTGCGGCCCAGGCCGGGCGGCGCTGGTGGGTCCAGGCCGGGCGATCGATGGCGGCGCTGGTGGGTCCAAGCCAGGTGATCGACGGCGGCGCTGATAGGTCCAGGCCGGGCGATTGACCGCCCGGACTGGGCTCAGAGATAGCACTTTGGCGTATCTAGGGACGTACGCAGCGTGACGCGCATAACGTGGCAGCAGGGGAATCGGGGCACTTGAGGGAGGGCCCAGTGGGGTTGATCACCGCTGTGACATGGCTGTTCACCGCGCTTGTGGGGATCTACCTGCTCTATCTGTGGTTGTCGGGGGGTGGGCTGCGGCAACAGGCGACGAAGGTCACGCGCTTTCCGGTGACGCTGATCTTCTCCCATCCGGTGCTGGGGGTGGTCGCGCTGGCCTGCTGGGTGGCCTTCCTGCTCACGGGCAACCGCACGCTGGCGTGGACGGCGTTCTTGGTCCTGGCGGCGGCGGCCCTGCTGGGCTTCGTGATGTTCACCCGCTGGCTGGGCGCCGGCCGCCACGCACGGGGCGCGGAGCGACGCTTCCCACTCCTCGCGGTACTCCTGCACGGTGTGGCGGGCGTGGCCACATTCGTCCTGGTCATCCTCACCTCAAGCGTCGCGGGCCTGCTCTGAGGGCCCGTGATGAGCCCTCTACGGCCGCGACAGGACCTCTACGGGCGGCATGAGGCGCGTTGGGAAGGCCCGGTCTCACCGTCTCGTCACGGCGCCCGGCCGCCTCCACTGCAGGAGCGTCCCCCTGGACAGACGCCGACCCCGTATGGCGGGTGGGGCTCGCCGTGCCTGCCGTAAAGAAGGCTTCTAAAAAGACCGTGCCTGCCGTTAAAACTGCTCCTATGAAAGCGGACGCTGGAGGACTTGCATGCTGCGGGAGGTCACTGTCACCTGGGAGGAGGGGGCGTATTCGCCGTCGCAGACCCCCTTGTCGTCGGTGTCCAGGATCGGCAGCCAGTGGTCGCCGAATTCCGCGCCCGGCAGCGTGAACGTCATGTCCTCATGGTGGGCGTTGATCAGCAACAGGAACGAGTCGTCCACGATCCGCTCACCGCGCGTCCCCGGCTCCGTGATCGCCTCGCCGTTGAGGTAGACCATCAGCGACTTGGCGTAGCCGATGTGCCAGTCTCCGGCCGTCATCTCCGTGCCGCCCGGCGTGATCCACACCAGGTCGCGCTTGCCGTCGTCCGGGTGGCGGCCGTGGAAGAAACGGCGGCGCTGGAAGACCGGGTGCTCGCGCCGCAGCCGCGACAGCTTGCAGACGAAATCCAGCAGGTCGGACTCGGTGTGGACCTGCGACCAGTCGATCCAGGCGAGCTCGTTGTCCTGGCAGTAGCCGTTGTTGTTGCCCCGCTGCGTGCGGCCGAGTTCGTCGCCGTGGGAGAGCATCGGCACCCCCTGCGACAGGAACAGCGTCGTCAGGAAGTTGCGGCGCTGGCGGTGGCGGAGCCGGACGATCTCCGGGTCCTCGACGGGCCCCTCGGCGCCGCAGTTCCAGGAGCGGTTGTCGTCGGTGCCGTCGCGGTTGTCCTCGCTGTTGGCCTCGTTGTGCTTGCGGTCGTACGACACCAGGTCCGTGAGGGTGAAGCCGTCGTGGCAGGTCACGAAGTTGATGGAGGCGACGGGCCGGCGGCCTGAGGTGGCGTAGAGGTCGGCGGACCCGGTCAGGCGGGAGGCGAACTCGGGCAGCGCCGAGTGGGTGCCACGCCAGAAATCCCGCACTATGTCGCGGTATTTCCCGTTCCACTCTGTCCACAATGGCGGGAAATTTCCGACTTGGTAGCCGCCGGGGCCGACGTCCCACGGCTCCGCGATCAGCTTCACCTGCGAGATGACCGGATCCTGCTGGATCAGATCGAAGAAGGCGCTCAGCCGGTCGACGTCGTGCAGTTCCCGCGCCAGCGCCGCCGCCAGGTCGAACCGGAACCCGTCGACGTGCATCTCCAGCACCCAGTAACGCAGGGAGTCCATGATGAGCTGGAGCGCGTGCGGCGAGCGGACGTTCAGTGAGTTGCCGCAGCCGGTGTAGTCGAGGTAGTAGCGCCGGTCACCGTCGTGCAGCCGGTAGTAGGCCGAGTTGTCGATGCCCCTGAACCCCAGCGTGGGCCCCATGTGGTCGCCCTCGGCCGTGTGGTTGTAGACCACGTCCAGGATGACCTCGATGCCCGCCTCGTGCAGCGCTCGCACCATGGCCTTGAACTCCAGCACCTGCTCGCCGCGCGTGCCCGAACTGCTGTAGCGGCCGTGGGGGGCCAGGTAGGCCATCGTGTTGTAGCCCCAGTAGTTGGTCAGCCCCCGCGCCACCAGGAAGTGCTCGGGCACGTAGTGGTGCACCGGCATCAGCTCGACCGCCGTCACCCCGAGCGAGAGCAGGTGGTCGATGATCGCCGGGTGCCCCACGCCCGCGTACGTGCCGCGCTGCTCCTCGGGCACCGCCGGGTGGCGCATGGTGAGCCCGCGCACGTGCGCCTCGTAGATCACGCTCTCGTGGTACGGAGTGCGCGGTGGCCGGTCGTTTCCCCACTCGAAGAACGGGTTGACGACCACGTTCTTCGGCATGAAGGGCGCGCTGTCGGCGGAGTTGAGCCGCGTCGGGTCGGTGAAGTGATACGGGAACAGCGATTCGTTCCACGTCAGATCACCGTCGATCGCCTTGGCGTAGGGATCGAGGAGGAGCTTGGCCGGGTTGCACCGGTCCCCGTGCGACGGCTCGTACGGGCCGTGCACGCGGTAGCCATAGCGCTGTCCCGGCGCGATGCCCGGCAGGTAACCGTGCCAGACGAATCCATCGACTTCCGGCAGATCCACGCGTTCTTCGGAGCCGTCATCGTGAAAGAGGCATAGCTCAACTCGCTCGGCCACCTCGGAGAACAGTGAGAAGCTGGTGCCCACGCCGTCCCAGGTGCCGCCAAGTGGATAGGGCTCGCCCGGCCAGACCTCGCGCATGTGACCCAATTGTCGCACGCGATCGCAGTCCCGTTAGAGGAGTTCGGCGTTGAGGCTGATCGTCGTGCCCGTCAACGCCTTACTCACCGGGCAATTCGCCTTCGCGGTTTCCGCCGCCTCCTGGAACTGCTCGGCCGTGATCCCGGGCACCTGCCCCTTCACGGTGAGGACGATCCCCGTGATGCCCTCACCGGGCTGGAACGTCACGTCCGCGCTGGTCTGCAGCGACTCCGGCGGCGTGCCGGCGCCGGCCAGGCCGTGCGAGAGCGCCATGGAGAAGCAGGAGGAGTGAGCGGCCGCGATGAGCTCCTCGGGCGAGGTCTTGCCGTTGGCGGCCTCGGCCCTGGACGCCCAGGAAACCTCGAACGTACCGACACCCGAGGTGTCCAGCGACACCGTGCCCGACCCGTCGAGCAGCGCGCCCTTCCACTGAGTGGTGGCGGTGCGAGTGGTGGCCATAGTGGTTGCTCCCTCTGGTCGTAGGAATTCCGACCCTATCGCGAGCCCGACAAAGTTCTGCGGCTCGGTCATCCGTGTGCGCATTTGCGGCGAATAATGACATGCTCGGGTCGCGGCGCACCCGCCGCCTTGGTCCGGATCACGGGAGTGTGGTGCCAGTGGAGGCACCGTACGACGACCGCCTGCTGCACCAGCGGGTGGTCGGCGGCGACGAGGCCGCGCTCGGGGAGGTCTACGATCGGCTCTCCTCGCTGATCTTCGGTCTCGCCCTGCGTGCCACCAGGGACCGGGTGATCGCCGAGGACATCACGCAGGAGGTGTTCCTGGTCTTCTGGGAACGGCCGCTGGCCTACGACCCAGATCGTGGCACCCTGCGCGCGTGGCTCGCCACGATCGCCCACCGCCGCGCGGTCGACCACGTACGGGCCGAGGAGCGCAGGCGCGTCTCCGCGCTGGGCCCCCGCCTGTATGAGCCCGAGCCCGCCAGGCTGGAGGACAACGTGCTCGCGGCCGACGAGGCCAAGCGGGTACGGCAGGCGGTGACGGCGTTACCCGACGGCCTGCGGGAAGCGGTCGAACTGGCCTACTACGGTGGGCGGACATACCGCCAGGTGGGCGAGGAGCTGGGCGTGCCCGAGGGCACGGCCAAGTCGCGGATCCGGCTGGCGCTACGCCGCCTGGCAGACGCGCTGGCAGAGGAAGAGGTGTGATGGAGCCCGTCGAGCGTCTCTACCTGGACGCGCTGATGGAGGACCCGGCCGTACCGGAACGCTCCCTGCGGCCCCAGCTCCTGGCCGGAGCCAGGGCCCGGCGCCGGCCCGCCGCGCCCACCGCCCCCTGGGCGCGGCCGTACGCGGGGCGCGTCGCCGCCATGGACGCGCTGCTCGCCTCCGCCGTGGAGGACGACTGGTCACGGGTCATCGTCGAGGGCTGGACGCTCCAGGAACTCGTCGCCCACCTCGCCGCCAAGGACGGCCTGCTGGCGGCCTCGGTCGGCGCCCCCGTACTGGGCCCGGCCATCGGCGCGAGCGACTCGCTCGGCCGTACCGCCGACGTCCAGAACTACGAGCGGGCCCGCAGCCCCGAACAGACCAGGCGCGACTGGCGCGCCCAGGCCGACGCCCTCTGCCGGCACCTGGCCGACCTCGACCCCGGCACCGCCGCGAACCTCGACGGCCTTGACGCGCCGGTGTCCGACCACGTGCTGGCCCGGTGCCTGGAGACGTGGGTGCACACCGACGACGCCGCCCGCACCGGCGGCCGCCGGCTCCCCGACCCGATCCCCGAGCACATCCACCCGACGGCCGACCTGTGCGCGCGGCTGCTGCCGTGGACGATGCTCCTGTCCGGCCTGGACGGCAGCGGGCGCACGCTCCTGCTCACGCTGACGGGGCCAGGGGGAGGGGAGTGGCACGTTCCGCTGGGCGTGGCGGACGGCGCCGACGGTGGCGGCGCCCCGGACGCGCACATCACGGCGGACGTGGTGGGGTTCTGCTTCCTGCTGGGCGGGCGGGGCGACCCGCGGTCGTTCCCCGCCGACCTCGAAGGCGACCTCGCCCTCGCCCACGACGTCCTCAACACGGCCCCGGCCCTTTCGGGCCCCTGACGCCCGCTTCTCCGCAGGCGGTCAGGGCCGGGTCCGTGTCACCACCGTCTCTAGGATCCGCGGCGTCAGGGCCGGGTCCGTGTCACCACGGTCCCTAGGATCCGCGGCGTCAGGGCCGGGTCCGTGTCACGTCCCTACTGCGGCTGGGTCTGTGTCACCAGGTCCCTGGCGTATTCGTCGTCGCTCTCCGCCAGCACGCGCTTGGCGCCCTGCTCGGCCCGCGAGTCACCCCGCTCGGCGAGCCCGCGCGTGGCCTCCGCCACCGTACGGAAGTCGGCGTCGTCGAGGCGGTCGGCGAGTGCCTCGCGGATCTGCGGCGTGTCGGCCTTGAGCGAGGCAAGCCCGGCCGTGGCCCAGTCGCGGACCTCCGCCTCGTCGTCCCGCGTCATGCCGATCAGCAGCTCCAGCCCCTCCTCGTGGTCCGGCGGCAGCACGTCGGCCAGCGCGATCGCGTCGGTCATGGTGCGCCGGTGATCCGGCCGGCCGATGATGTCGAGCACCTGCGGCAGCGCCCGGGGGTCGCCCTGATGGCCGAGCGCGGCCAGCACCGAGCGGAGGACCTGTGGGTTGCCCTCGGTGGTGGCCATCTTCTGCAGCAGCGGCAGCGTCTGCTCAAGGTACGGCTTTTCGTCGTCGGCGAACCCGAACTGGGCGATCGCGTCGACTCCGAACTCCCGCTCCCTGGCGTCCTCGCTCACGCACAGCCCGGCCAGCACCTCGTACGTCTCATCGTCGGCCCGCTTGCCCAGCGAGTCGGCGACGATCCACCACGTCTCGGCGTCCTCGTCGGTGTCGCGGTGCGCCAGGGCCCGCGCCACGAGCTGGTCGGCCGGCGTGTGGACGCCGGTGACGTCCTCCAGCAGCGTCGCGATGGCGGCGTGCCCGCGCTGCGCCTGCACCTGCTCGGTCTGCTCGCCGTCGGGGGAGCGCCCGGCCACGGTGACGAGCTCGGTGCCGTCCTTGGCGAACTGGCGCGCCACGACGTACTCCCAGTCGTCCTGGCCGATCTGGTCGAGCAGCGCGCTCTCCAAATGCACCCCCACCCAGTCGACGGCGATCTCGAGCGGGCTGTCGCCGTCTCCGTCGTACTTGGCGGCGTCGGCTCCGCTGTCCAGCAGCAGCCGTACGACGCCCAGGGCGCCGCGCCTGGCCGCCAGCGAGAGCGGGGTGTCGCCGACGTCGTTGGCGGCGTCGATCTCGGCCCCCGCCTCGACGAGCAACTCGGCCGTCTCGGCGTGCCCCTTGGCCGCGGCCCAGAGCAGCGCGGTCCAGCCGCCGCTCTCCCGGCCGTTCACGTCGGCCCCGGCGGCCAGCAGCAGGCCCGCGACCTCGGCTCGGTCCCAGGCGGCCGCCGCGCAGAGCGGCAACCCTTCTTCCTCGCCCGCGCTGACCTGGTTGGGGTCGGTGCCACCGGCGAGCAGCTCGCTCACCTTCTCCGACTCGCCGTTCAACGCGGCCCGGTAGAGCTGTTCCTCATGCATGACTGGACCCTAGCTTGGATCGGGCTCCGGCCGTGTCAGCCCCTCGGGAGCGCGATGAGCAGTTCGAAGTATGGATGAGCAGTTCGGAGTATGACTGTTCCTTCTCCGGGAGGATCCCGATCGTCCCGAAACGCGATATGTTGCGAGTATGACTGACCCTGGCGAGGTTAGGGCCTCGGACGCCGAACGTGAAGCCGTCGTGGAGCAACTCCGCGTCGCCTCGGTCGACGGGCGGCTGACGCTCGTCGAGCTGACCGACCGCACGGAGGCCGCCTACACCGCTTCCACGCACGCCGAGCTGGCCCTGCTCGTCCAGGACCTGCCCGCCTCGGGCGCCGCGCCCGTGCCGCCGGTCCATCAGGAGGGGCCCACGCGCAAGCGGCGCTGGTTCGTCGGCGTCATGGGCGACTCCAAGCGGCGCGGCACCTGGCGGATCGACCAGGAGCTGGGCGCGGTCGCCGTGATGGGCGACGTGCTGCTCGACCTGCGTGAGGCCGAGGTCCGTACGAACCTGGTCGACATCATGGCCGTCTCGGTGATGGGCGACGTGAAGATCATCGTCCCCGACGGCGTCAACGTGGACCTCGACGGCATGGCCATCATGGGCGACAAGCGGGTCGACGTCCTGGAGGCGGCGCCGGGCACCAACGCACCGGTCATCCGGGTGCACGCGTACGCGGTCATGGGCGATGTGAAGGTGATCGGCGACTCCCAGGCGCAGCCGCTGCAGCGCGGCCTGGCGGCGTGGCGCGAGCAGTGGCGCAAGCTGCACGGAGACGAGTGGCGCAGCATGCGCAGGCAACTCCGCGACGACCACCGCGACCTGCGCCGCGACCTGCGCCGGGGCTACTGAGGCGTCAGGTGCTCGGCAGCGCGTCAGGTGCCCGGCAGCAGTACGTCGTGCGCCGGGGCTACTGACGCGCTCATGAACCCATCGCCGCCATCAACGGCAGCGGGTTGATGTAGTCGCGATAGTGCACGATGAGTCCGTCACGCACCCGGATCACGGCGATGACCCGCTGCGTGAACGGCGCCCCGGTGGCCCTGACGTGACCATGGACGGTGTACTCGACGATGACCACCTCGGGATCGGCCGTCTCGTGGATCACCACATCGACGTGCCTCTCGAACTTGATCAGCCGCCCACCCGTGGCCATGAACGCCCGGATCTCGTCCCGCCCGTTGAGGGTCTCCGGGACGCCATCGGGACGGTACGGCCACTCGATGACGCCATCGGGGGCCATCAACTCCACGAACCGCTCCACGTCCGCCGACAGGCTCGTCTCCAGCACCCGCTCAGCCACCTCGCGCACGTTCACAGTTATCCCTCTTTCGTTGAACGCGTGTTCATTGAACGACCGTATAGCGAAGTCTGGGTTTCAGTCAACGCCCGTACAATGAATCGGTGTCCGACGAGAAGCCGCGCCGTACCCGAGCCGAACAGCGCCGTGAAACCGAGGCCCGGATCCTCGCCGCCGCCCGCGCCACCTTCGCCGAGCTCGGCTACGAGCGCACGACGATCCGAGGGGTGGCGTCCACCGCCGGGGTCAACGCGGGGCTGGTGATGCACTACTTCGGCAGCAAGGAGGAGTTGTTCTCGCGCTCGGCCATGCTGCCGGAGGAGGAGCTGCCGGTGGGACATCCGGCGGAGGCCCTGCTCACCTCGCTGCGCCGGCGACTCGACGACGAACCGGTCGCGTCGCTCGTCGTGCTGCGTTCCATGCTCACGCACGCGGAGGCGTCGGGGGAGTTCCGGGTGGCGGCGTCGGCCTGGCTCGACCGGATGGGGGCGGCCATCCCGGCCGCCGATGCCGAGCTGCGGGCCGGGCTGATCAGCGCGATCATCAACGGGGTGGTGCTCGATCGCTACCTGCTCAAGCTGAGCTCCCTGGCGGACGCGCCCGCCGACGACATCATCGCCCTGCTGCGGCCATGCTTCGAGAGCTTGGCGGGCGAGTCGCCCTAGCTTCGTACGTCTACGAGGCCGCCGCACCCGCTGGGGCGTGGGCGGCGGTGGCGTAGCGTTCCAGGAGGACCTCGGCCAGTTCGGGAGCCGGGCCGAGCACGTCGGCGACCACGTCGGCGCCCGCCTCGAGGGTGGTCCGCCGTACCTTGTCGGCGAAATAGCCGGGCGCCAGCAGATACGGCGCGACGGCCACCCGGGGCGCGCCCGCCTCGCGGAGCAGCGCCACCGCCCGCGCGGGCGTCGGCTCGGCCGCCGACGCGTAAGCCGCCGTCACCGCCCACCACCCTCGCCCTTCCACGCCCGAGCCACCGCCTTGCCCTTCCACGCCCGAGCCACCGCTGAAGCTCGAGCCGGTGCTGAAGCTCGAGGCCGCCCCTGAGAACGTCGGCCGCCCCCAGTCGCGGGCCATCCGCGCGACCACGCCGTTGGCCCGCGGATCGCTGGACCCGGCCGACACCAGCACGACCGCCGTATCCGGATCTCCGATCACCACTCCCGCCTCCGCCAGCCGGCGTTCCAGCGTCGCCAGGAGCAGCGGGTGCGGTCCCAGCGTCGCGCCGTAGCGCACGCGCAGCCGCGGGTCACGCGCCCTGGCCTCGTTGAGCGCCGCGGGAAGGTCCACCCGGCTGTGGTAGGCCTCGGTGAGCAGCAGCGGCAGCACCACGGCCGCGTCCAGCCCGCTCAGCGCCTGCCCCAGGGACGGGGCCGCGTGGTCGAGGTACGCCGTGCGCACCGGCAGTCCGGGCCGGGCCAGCCGTACCTCGTCGAGCAGGGCTTCCACGGTCGCGGCGGCGCGCGGATCGCGAGACCCGTGCGCCACCGCGACCAGTGGGATGTCCTGGCCCGTCCCGTCTGCCAACGGGACGGGCCACCTGCTGGGGGTTAGAGGTGAATGCCGCATTCGACCTTCCCCAGCCCCGCCCAGCGGCCGCTGCGCGGGTCCTCGCCCTCCGCGACCTGGCGGGTGCAGGGGGCGCAGCCGATCGAGGGGTAGTTGTCATAGTGCAACGGGTTGATCAGCACCCCGTTGTCGGCCATGTAGTTGTCGACCTCGTCCTGGGTCCACCTGGCGATCGGGTTGACCTTGACCATCTGCCGCTTGGCGTCCCACTCCACGACCTTGGTGTCGGCGCGGGTGCTCGCCTCGTCGCGGCGGATGCCCGAGATCCACGCCAGGTACGGTTCGAGCGCCCGGTTGAGCGGCTCCACCTTGCGCAGGTAGCAGCACAGGTCGGGATTACGGCCGAACAGGCGCGGCCCGAGCTCGCGTTCCTGCTCCTCCACCGTGCGCGACGGCTGCACGTTGATCACATTGACGTCATAGACCTGCTGGACCGCGTCACGGGTGCCGATCGTCTCGGCGAAATGGAACCCGGTGTCGATGAACAGCACGTCCACCCCGGGCTTGACCCGGCTGACCAGGTCGATGAGCAGGGCATCGCTCATCGAGGAGGTCAGGCACAGCCGGTCGCCGAACGTCGCCGCCGCCCACCGGATGATCTCGCGGGCGGACGCGTCCTCCAGGAAGACCGCGGCGGACTCGACGATGTCCTGCAGGTCGAGCGCGCCGCGTTGCTCTCTTAAACCGACCTCGATGTCGACGAGTGTCATATCTTCACTCCGATTCCAAGAAACTTCAGCTTGAAGGCGCGGGCGCAGGACCGGCAGTACCAGCCGCCGTGCGCCGCGGGGTCGGCGGCCTCGGGGTCGCCCTCGTAGGGCTCGAGGTCCTCGTCGCCGCAGTAGGGGCAGTGGAAGGGCACGGCTCGCGTGGTCATCGCAGGTCCGCCTCGTCCGCTCGCTGCACCCAGTCGGCGAAGGCCTCGCCTTCCTTCTTCTGGGCGTCGTAGTGCGTCACGACCCGCTCGACATAGTCGGGCAGGGCCGCGGCGGTGGTCTTGAGGCCGCGTACCTTCCTGCCGAAGCCGGGGTTGACGCCCATCGAGCCGCCCAGGTGGATCTGGTAGCCCTCGACCTGCTCTCCGTGCTCGTCCACGACGAGCTGGCCCTTGAGGCCGATGTCGGCGACCTGGATGCGCGCGCAGGAGTTGGGGCAGCCGTTGACGTTGATGGTGAGCGGCTCGGCGAAGTCGGGCAGGCGCCGCTCCAGCTCGTCGATGAGGTTGGCGGCGCTGGCCTTGGTCTCGACGATGGCCAGCTTGCAGTACTCGATGCCGGTGCAGGCCATCGTCTGGCGGCGGAACGTCGACGGGTTGACCTGGAGGTCGTTCGCCTCCAGCTCGGCGACCAGGGAGTCGACCTGGTCCGGCGCGACGTCGAGGATGACCATCTTCTGCTCGACCGTGGTGCGGACGCGGCCGGAGCCGTGCCGCTCGGCGAGGTCGGCGATCACGTGGAGCTTGTCGCCGTCGAGGCGGCCCACCTTGGGCGCGAAGCCCACGTAGAAGTTGCCGTCCTGCTGCGGGTAGACCCCGACGTGGTCGCGGCGGGAGCCACGGGGCGCCTGGGGCGCGGGCCCGTCGGGCAGCGCCTCCTTGAGGTACTCGGTCTCCAGGACTTGCCGGAACTTCTCCACGCCCCAGTCATTGACCAGGAACTTGATCCGCGCGCGGTGCCGCAGCCGCCGATAGCCGTAATCACGAAATATCCCGATCACACCGGCCCAGACGTCCGCCACCTGCTCAGGCCGGACGAACACCCCGAGCCGCTTGGCGAACATCGGATTGGTGGACAACCCCCCGCCGACCCACAGGTCGTAGCCCTTCTCCCCGCCGGGCAGCTCGACACCCACGAACGCCACGTCGTTGATCTCGTGCACCGTGCAGTGCGACGGGCACCCGCTCAGCGCCGACTTGAACTTGCGCGGCAGGTTGGAGTAGGCCGGGTCGCCGATGAACCGCTCGTTCAGCAGGCGGATCTCCTCGGTCGCGTCCAGCACCTCGTCGGTGTCGATCCCGGCCAGCGGGCAGCCCAGGATGACGCGCGGTGTGTCGCCACACGCCTCGGTGGTCGACAGCCCGACCGCTTCGAGCCGCGCCCAGATGTCGGGCACCGACTCGATCTCGATCCAGTGGAGCTGGACGTTCTGCCGGTCCGTCAGGTCGGCGGTGCCCCGGCCGTACTCGTTGGAGATCTCGGCGATGACCCGCAACTGCGGGATGCTCAGCTGACCGCCATCGATGCGCACCCGCAGCATGAAGTAGCGGTCGTCCAGCTCCTCGGGCTCCAGGATCGCGGTCTTGCCGCCGTCGATCCCGGGCTTGCGCTGGGTGTAGAGGCCGTACCAACGCATCCGGCCCCGCAGGTCAGCGGGGTCGATCGAGTCGAAACCACGCTTGGAGTAGATGTCGATGATGCGCTGGCGGACGTTGAGGCCGTCGTCGTTCTTCTTGTTCTCTTCATTCTTGTTCAGCGGCTCCCGGTAACCGAGAGCCCACTGGCCTTCGCCGCGCGGGCGTTTGTGATGCCGGCTGGCAGGGGTGCTCATTGCGCGTCCTTCGGTTCATGGGCGCGCGCAGGCTTCCTCCCGCCTCATCATTGAGGGCAGGGGTGAAGGAGGAGATTTGCGACGCGCGCAACGGAGAAAACGGGTGGGTTAACGGGCGTCGCAACAGATGGCACTGCGGACACGCTGAAGATCGACGTGTCGTCGACCGACAAGCATGGGGTCCGCTGGCATAGTTCGAAGATACGCTAGGTATCCGGTATGTCCAAGAGTGGGTCCAGACTGTGGACGTTCATCACCCCTGACGAGGCCAGTCCAGGTCCGACTCGGCCGGCTCCTCCGCCTCCTGGTGCTGGCAATCGCACCAGGATCCGCCGCGACACTCCTCGTGGCGCTTTTCCTTGCACTTCTCGCAGATCACCCTTGCATTATTCCTCGTAGAACCTTGTTCGGTTAGGCTGGCGCGCGTGGACCTCATGGGCGAGTTGCTGGCCGACCTGCGTGCGGAGACCGCGTCACTCGAGGAGCTGTTACGGCCCCTGGAGGCCGGAGACTGGGAGCTCGGCACACCCGCCGAGGGATGGGCGGTGCGCGACCAGGTGAGCCACCTGGCCTGGTTCGACGAGGCCGCGCGCACCGCCGTGACCGATCCCGACGTCTTCCGGGCGGCGGCGGCGCACTTCACCTCCACCGACGACCTGGCCGCGGAGTTCCGCGGGCTCGCCCCCGACGAACTGCTCGAATGGTTCCGTACGGCGCGTGCCCGCAGCATCAAGGCGTTCACCGGGCTGTCGGCCCGGGACCGGCTGCCGTGGTACGGGCCCGACATGTCGGCCGCGTCCTTCGTCACCGCCCGGCTGATGGAGACCTGGGCGCACGGCCAGGACGTGGCGGACGCGCTCGGCGTCACCAGGGAGCCCACCCCGAGGCTGCGGCACGTGGCGATGATCGGGTTCAGGGCCATGCCCTTCGGTTTCGCCGTACGGAATCTGCCCCTTCCGTCGCGGCCGGTGCGCGTGGAGCTGACCATGCCCGACGGGACGCCGTGGACGGCGGGGCCCGAGGAGGCCGCCGACACGGTCCGCGGGCCGATGCTGGACTTCTGCCTGCTCGTCACCCAGCGCGTCCACCGGGACGACACCGACCTGGAGATCACCGGCGAGACCGCCCGCGCCTGGATGGAGATCGCGCAGGCGTTCGCCGGACCACCCGGTAAGGGTCGATCAGGGAAAGGCCAGGGGCATTCCCGATGATTTGAGAGGCAGTCCCGGTGACATGCTGTAAGCATGCGGACCATCCTGAACGTCATCTGGCTGATCTTCGCGGGCGTCTGGCTCGCCATCGGCTACGCGATCGCCGGCATCATCTGCTGCATCCTGATCGTCACGATCCCGTTCGGCATCGCCTCGTTCCGGATCGCGGCGTACGCGCTCTGGCCGTTCGGCCGGACTGTCGTGCGCGACCCCGACGCGGGGGCGCTCTCCACGATCGGCAACGTCATCTGGCTCGTCTTCGCGGGCATCTGGCTGGCGATCGGGCACGTGCTCACCTCGATCCCCTTGTTCATCTCGGTCATCGGCATCCCTCTGGGCATCGCGAACCTGAAGCTCATCCCGGTTTCGCTGCTCCCGCTGGGTGCGCGCATCGTCGACGTCGACTAGGGCAGTGCCCGGGGGACGTAAGCTGTCCCGAAGAGTCACTGCTAATAACCGTTGGGTGCCATGACGTCCACCGATGCGCCTAGCCGGTCGATGAGGAGGCGGCTCGCCTCCAACGCCCGTGCCAGGCTGAACTGGGTGCTCGACACGAATTCGTGGGCGACCGTCCGCGCGACCACGAACGCGGGAGTCACTTACCGCGTCACGGGCCTGGCGGGGGAGGCGGCCTTCTTCGCGCTGCTGTCCCTTCCGCCGTTCGTGCTGGGACTGATCGGGGTACTGGCCAAGCTCGGCACTTGGCTGGGGCCCCAGGTTGTCGTGCAGGTCAAGACCTGGGTGATCGACCAGGCCGGGCTGCTGTTCACCGACGACGCGGTGCACAAGGTGGTCAACCCGCTCATCACCGACGTCCTCAGCGACGACGCGAGCAAGGTGTCGATCATCTCGGTGGGCTTCCTGCTGTCCCTGTGGTCGGGATCGCGGGCGCTGTACGTCTACGTGGACCTCATCTCCGTCTCCTACGGGCTCGGCGAGGAACGCGGCATCATCAGGACCAGGCTGATGTCGTTCGGGCTCTACGTGATCGGGCTGGTCATCGGGATCATCGTGATGCCGGTGCTGGTCATCGGGCCGACGCTGCTCAAGGACGCGCTACCGGGGGAGTACGGCGTCCTCGTCGACCTGCTGTACTGGCCGGTGGTGGTCATCGGCTCGGTGCTCTTCCTGACCGTGCTTTACCACGTGAGCGTGCCGGTCCGGACGAAGTGGTACCGGGAACTGCCGGGGGCGATCCTGGCGTTGTTCCTGTGGATCGTGTGTGCCGCGGTGCTGCGGGCCGTGCTCGCGGCGTGGTTCTCGCCCGTGTCCGTCTACGGCTCGCTGGCCGCGCCCATCGCGCTGCTGCTCTGGCTCTACATCACCGCGCTCGCCGTGCTGATCGGCGCCATCCTGAACGCCGAGGTCGACCGGCTCTGGCCCGGTGCCAGTCGTACCAAGTAGGGAATGATCCCCGCCGGGCGGACGCCCAGTTCGGGACGATCAAGAACGTGGCCCTCTCATCTGCCTGATCACCTGATCCGTGCCCGGTCCCCTCTGCCCGATCCGCTATCGTCTAGAACGTCGCGACTGGCGCGTTAGGTGGGGCCAACCACCAGGGAGCGGAAGGGCAGAAGGCCGTGCGCCTGGGTCTTCGCACATTGTCAACGATGACAGGAGAGTCATGAGTTCTCTCACGAGCGTAGACCCGCAGATCGCCGAGCTCATCAAGGCGGAGGAGCGCCGTCAGGCCGACACCGTCAAGCTCATCGCGTCGGAGAACTACGTGTCCAAGGCCGTTCTGGAGGCCACGGGCACCGTCCTGACCAACAAATACTCCGAGGGCTACCCCGGTAAGCGCTACTACGAGGGCCAGCAGGTCATCGACCAGGTCGAGACCCTCGCCAACGAGCGGGCCAAGGCGCTGTTCGGCGTCAACCACGCCAACGTCCAGCCCTACTCGGGCTCGCCCGCCAACCTGGCCATCTACATGGCCTTCCTGCAGCCGGGCGACACCGTGATGGGCATGGGCCTGCCGTTCGGCGGACACCTCACCCACGGCTGGTCGGTCTCGGCCACCGGCAAGTGGTTCAACCCGGTCCGCTACGGCGTGCGCCAGGACACCGGCCGCATCGACCTCGACGAGGTCAGGGCGCTGGCGCTGGAGCACCGGCCGAAGCTGATCTTCTGCGGTGGCACGGCCATCCCCCGCACGATCGACTTCGAGGGCTTCGCGTCCATCGCCCGCGAGGTGGGCGCCGTACTCGCCGCCGACATCGCGCACATCGCCGGCCTCGTCGCGGGCGGCGCGCACCCGTCGCCGGTGGGCCACGCCGACGTGATCTCCACGACCACGCACAAGACGCTGCGCGGCCCGCGTGGTGCCATGCTCATGGCCACCACCGACGAGCACGCGACCGCGCTCAACAAGGCCGTCTTCCCCGGCCTGCAGGGCGGCCCGCACAACCACACGACCGCCGCCATCGCCGTGGCCCTGCACGAGGCGTCCACCGACGACTTCAAGGCATATGCGCACCAGGTGGTGACCAACGCGAAGGCGCTGGCCGAGGAGCTGTCGAGCCGCGGCTTCGACCTGGTCTCGGGCGGCACCGACAACCACCTCATCCTGCTCGACCTCACGCCCAAGGGCATCGGCGGCAAGCCGGCCGCCCAGGCGCTCGACCGCGCGGGCCTGGAGACCAACTACAACACGGTCCCGTTCGACACCCGCAAGCCGTTCGACCCGAGCGGCATTCGCATCGGCACCCCCTCTGTCACCTCCCGGGGGATGGGGCCGGCCGAGATGCGGCAGATCGGCGCATGGATGGACGAGGTCGTCACCGCCCTGGCCAAGGGCGACGCCGAGCACGTCATCAGCCGGGTGCATCACGAGGTCAGCGAGCTGACCGCGCAGTTCCCGGCGCCCGGCCTCTCCTGACAGACGCTTTTCTGGTACGGCGCCGCTTAACAGACGCTTCTCCGTTACAGCGCCGCTCTTAACAGACCCTTTTCCGTTACGGCACCGCCGCCCCCACCGCCACCCGCCATACGTGGCTGAGGGCCTCCAGGAAAACGGCCGCTGAGCCCGCACCGGGCTCGGCGCCGTTACGTGCGCGTTCTTGGCCGGTGGCGCGGTTCGGTGGGCCGGAGGCGTCCCTCCCGGATGGTGGCCACCGGGAGGACGTGGTGGGTGGGCTCGCGGTGGGTTCCGCGAGAATCCACATAGACCCGCTTCGTCTCCCCGGCCAGCCGGAACTCCGTGGTCTCCGCGGTCGCCCGGAACTCCGTGGTTTCCTCGGCGGGCCGAAACCCCGTGGTTTCCTCGGCGGGCCGGAACTCCGTGGTTTCCTCGGCCAGCCGGAACACCGTGGCGTGCCGTATCGTGCCGTCCTCCGCCAGCCATTCCGACTCTGGTGAGTCCATGCGGAGGACGCGGCGGGGTGTGTCCGTGACCGCCGTGATCGCGTTCTCCAACGGCAGGCCGCAGGCCAGCAGCTTGGTGATCGTGGTGGCCAGGTCGTGCACGGGGCCGCCGATGTTCCGTACGTGGATGTCGGTGCTGATCGAGTGCGGTGGGAAACCGGCGGCGATCGCGTGTTCGGCGACGTCGAAGCTGAAGCTGGCCGCGCCGTGACCCACGTCCAGCAGCACGCCCCGGTCGAGCGCGCGGGCCAGCGCCGGGACAGGGGTGCCGTCGGGCCGCCACGGATGGCCGGTCTTGCCGTGGTAGCAGTGGGTGATCACGTCGCCCTCGTCCAGCAGGTCGAGCACGTCCTCGAT
The DNA here is from genome assembly GCF_040654555.1 of Nonomuraea sp. NPDC050680. Lineage (NCBI taxonomy): Bacteria > Bacillati > Actinomycetota > Actinomycetes > Streptosporangiales > Streptosporangiaceae > Nonomuraea > Nonomuraea sp. NPDC050680. The sequence goes on from NZ_JBFAIF010000002.1 coordinate 371,425, forward strand.
CAGCGGTGGCGCCTCGCCGACGTGCACCAGCAGGGGCAGGCCCGCCTGCCGGGCGACGAGCCGGCCGAGCTGGAGCGGCTGCAGCCCCATCGCGCCCACGATCGCGCCGCTGGAGCGGACCTTCACGCCGCACACCAGGCCCCGGTGCCGTCCGATGGCGGCCAGCGTGGCGTCCACGTCGATGAAACTGGGGTCGGCCGTTTCGCGCAGGTGAACCAGGCCGTGTGAGCCGATGTTCACCCAGGCGCGTATGTCGGTCTCGGCGGCCGGGACGACATAGCGGGCCAGGCCGTCGATCGTGGCCTCGCCCGCGCTGCCCGCGTCGGCGACCACGTGCACGCCCTGCTCCAGGCCGACCCGGTCCGCGGGCACGCTGATCACCGTCATCGCGTCGTAGACGTGGGCGTGCAGGTCCACCCAGCCGGGCCCGATCCAGAGATCCCCGGGCCGCTCCCGGGTCGGCTCCAGCACCAGCCCCCCGTCTCCCGGAACCAGCCGCACCGCCGCCGACGAACCGACCACCCGAAGCACACCGCCGCCCCCGGAGCCGCCGATCTTGGCGCCGCCCGCGTCCGCGTCGCCGATCCCGGCGCTGCCCGCGTCCGCGTCGCCGATCCTGAAACCGCCGACTCCGAAACCGCCCGCGCCCCCGGTCATGCCAGAATCTCCGCGACAGCCGTGTTGTGGAAGGCGCGGCGGATCCGGTTGATCGCGTCCGACCCCCGGCCGGGGTGCACCCGGTTGGTCAGCAGCACCACGAACACGTCCAGTTCCGGATCCACCCACAGGCTCGTCCCCGTGAACCCGGTGTGCCCATAGGCCGCCGGGCTCAGCAGATCACCTCCGCTGCATCCGGGCCGCTCCCACCCCTCCCAGGCCAGGGCCCGGCCGCCGGTCCGCGTCCGCGTCATCACCTCGAGCGTCCGGGCACCCAGGAAGCCGCCACCCCGGCACAGCGCCCGGCCCAGCCGCGCCAGGTCGTCCAGCGTGCCGAACAGCCCCGCGTGCCCGGCCACCCCACCCAGCACCTCGGCGTTCTCGTCGTGCACGGTCCCCTGGATGATCCGGCCGCGCCACGGGCAGTCCTCGGTGGCGGCCGCGCGCCGCCGGTCGGCCTCGGGCAGCAGGAAGCGGGTCTCGTCCATGCCGACGGGCCCGGTCACCCGCTCCCGTACGAGCCGGTCGAGCGGGGTCCGGGTGGCTCGCTCGGCGATCAGGCCGAGGATCATGAACCCCTGGGAGCTGTACTCGACCCCGGGGGAGGGGCACAGCGGCAGCCGGGACACCGCGGCGAGCAGCTCGTCGCGGGTCGGGTGGTCGCGGTAGAGCGGTTGGCGCCCGGGGATGCGCGAAGTGTGCGTCAGCAGCTCGAACACCGTGATGCCGGACTTGTCGGTCGAGGCGTACTCCGGCAGGTGCAGCGCGATGGGATCGTCCAGGGTCAGCTCGCCCGACTCGACCAGCGCCATGACGGCCAGCCCGACGATCGGCTTGGTGAGCGAGGCCAGGTCCCACAGGGTGTCGTCACCGACGGGGTCGCCGTTCCACGCCAGCGTGCCGAGGTGGCCACGCGAAATGAGGCCGTTCGACCTGCCGTAGGCCCAGGCCGCGCCGGAGAACTCCCCGAGGGCGCGGGCCCGCGCGAGCACGTCCGTCATCCGTTCCTCCCGATAGCCGCCGACACGCGGGCGGCGGCGGCCACCACCAGCGGTCCCAGCAGCGGTATGTCGTCCTGACTCAAGCTGAGCGTGAGACCCGCGACGCTCACCGCGCCCACCGCCGTCCCACTCGCGTCGCGGACCACCGCCCCGACGCAGCGCACGTTCGCCTCGTTCTCTTCCTCGTCGATCGCGTAGCCGCGCGAGCGTACCGCCTGCAGTTCCTGGAGCAGCAGTTCGGGGTCCACGATCGTGGCGGCCGTGTTGCGGATCAGCGGCGAGGTCGCCGCGATGACCGCGCGGGCCTCCTCCTCGGGCAGGTGGGCGAGGATCGCCTTGCCGATCGCGGTGCTGTGCAGCGCGATCTGCGTGCCGACACGCGAGGCCATCCGGTACGGCTGCTGCGAGTCGACCTTGGCCAGGTAGACGGCCGCGGATCCGCTGCGCACCGCGAAGTGCACGGTGTGTGAGGTGTGCCGCTGGAGGTTCTCCAGGATCGGCCGGACCAGCGCCGTCATGTCCCCGTCGGTGATCGCCGCCCCGGCCAGCGCCAGCATCGCCGGGCCCGAGCCGTACGTGCCGTCGCCGCGCGTGACGGCGTACCCCTGCGTGATGAAGATCTGCAGGATCCGGTGGACGGTCGTCTTGTTGATGCCGGTCCGCTGGGCGATGTCGGCGAGGCTGCGGGGCCGGTCATGGCCGGCCAGAGCGCTGATCACGGCTAGCGTCTTCTCCACTGAATTCATATTCACCCATCCAGAAAGGGTTGACCGGCCGACCCGAAACGCGACATATTCAACCAGATGATACGAGATTTCACCATATGAAATGGAGGGTCGGGATGACGATCGCCCGCCGGGACCTTTTCAGGATGGGCGGCCTCGCCGCGGCCGGAGTGGCGGCGCCCAGCCTGCTCGTGGCCTGCGCCAGCACCAAGCCGGCTGGCCCGGCCGGGGAGCCCTCGGCCACGGCCGCGCTGCGCGTCTCGCTGGCCGCCGACGCGACCACCCTCGACCCGCAGAAGCAGGGCGACCTGCCGTCCATGAACGTGCTGATCAACGTCTTCGACACCCTCACCGTGCGCGACGTGAGCGACAAGCTGGTCGGCGGCCTGGCCGAGCGCTGGGAGTCCACGGACCCGAAGACCTGGCGCTTCCACCTGCGCAAGGGCGTGAGCTTCCACAACGGCGAGCCGTGCGACGCCACCGCGGTGGCCTACAGCATCCAGCGCCTCATCGACCCCGCCACCCGCTCGCCCATCGTGGAGCTGCGCCTGGTGACCGAGGTGAAGGTCGTCGACGCGCAGACCGTCGACATCGTGACCAAGGAGCCCGACCCGATCCTGCCGGCCAAGCTGTCGCTGTTCGGCGGCGTCATCGTGCCGCCGAAGTACATCAAGGAGAAGGGCGACCAGGCGTTCGCCGAGCATCCGGTCGGCACCGGCCCGTTCACCTTCGAGTCGTGGCAGCGCGACAGCCAGATCACGCTCAAGGCCAACCCGTCGTACTGGAACGGCAAGCCGGGCGTGGAGAGGCTGACCTTCCGCGTCATGCCCGACCCGTCGTCGTCGCTGGCCGCGCTCCAGTCGGGCGAGGTCGACATCGTCACCGGCCTCACGCCCGACGCGGCCGAGCAGCTCGGCGACGCCCCGGGGTTCAAGGCCGTGACCTCGCCGGGCGTGCGGACGTTCTTCGTCTCGCTCGACACCACCGAGGGCCCGCTGAAGGACAAGCGCGTCCGCCAGGCCCTGAACCACGCGCTCGACGTGCCGACGCTGATCAAGTCGGTGCTCAACGGCGCCGCCGAGCGGACGCCCACGCTCATCCCGCGCCAGGCGTTCGGCTTCGACGCCGAGATCCAGCCGTACACCTACGACGTGGCCAAGGCCAAGGCCCTGCTCGCCGAGGCCGGACAGGCCGGCGGGTTCTCGCTCAAGCTGAGCGCCTCCACCCTCGACAAGGACATCGCCCAGGCCATCTCCGGCCAGCTCGCCCAGGTCGGCGTGAAGGCCGAGGTGTCGCTGCTCGACCCGGCGACGTTCAAGGGCCGCCTGGTCTCGGACAACAAGAAGGCGCTCGGCGCGATGTACTTCGTCGGCAACTCCGGCTGGACCATGGACGCAGCCAGCAACCTGCAGTCCTTCGTCCGGCACGACCGGCGGCAGAGCCGCTGGAGCGACCCGGCGGCCGACGAGCTCATCGACAAGGAGGAGCAGTCGGTCGAGCCGGAGGTGCGCCAGAAGGCGTTCGGCGAGCTGCAGAAGATGCTGATCGACGAGGCCCCGTTCCTCTACCTGTACCAGGCGAGCATCCTGTACGCCATCAGCGACAAGGTCCAGTGGAAGACGAACTCCAACGGCACCCTCGCCATGGCGAGCGCCAAGATCGCATGACGGGGTTCATCGCCAGACGCGTCGGCCACACCCTGCTGGTGCTGTTCAGCGTGGCCACCGTGTCGTTCTTCATCGTCAGGATGGCCGGCGACCCGGTCCAGCAGATGCTCCCGCCGGAGGCGACGGCCGAGCAGGAGGCCACGCTGCGGGCCAGCCTCGGCTTCGACCGGCCGCTGCTCGAGCAGTACCTGTCGTACATGACGGGCCTGCTGCGGCTCGACTTCGGCCAGTCGGTGTTCTTCCACCGCCCGGCCTTCGAGGTGATCGTCGAGCGGCTGCCGCTGACGGTGGACCTCGCCGTGGCGGCCCTGGCGTTCACCCTGATCGTGGCCATTCCGGCGGGCATCGTCTCGGCCGTGCGGCGGGGGACCGCGACCGACACCTCGGTGATGGCGTCGGTCCTGGTCGGGCAGTCCACCCCGGCCTTCTGGGTGGGCATCCTGCTCATCCTGGTCTTCGCGGTGAACCTGCGGTGGCTGCCCGCCTCGGGCACCGGCTCGCCCGCGCACCTGGTGCTGCCCGCGATCACGCTCGGCCTGTACTCGGCCGCGATGATCGCCCGGCTGCTCAGGTCGTCGCTGATCGATGTGCTGGGCGAGGACTACATCCGCACGGCCAGGGCCAAGGGCCTGTCCGGGTTCCGCGCGGTGACCTCGCACGGGCTGCGCAACGCCTCCCTGCCCGTCGTCACCGTCGTCGGGCTGGAGGTCGGCAGCCTGCTCGGCGGGGCGATCCTGACCGAGCAGGTGTTCTCCTGGCCCGGCATCGGCCGGTTGACCGTAGAGGCGATCACCTATCGCGACTACCCGCTGATGCAGGCCACCGTGCTGTTCCTGGCGGCGGTGTTCGTGGTGGTGAACCTCATCGTCGACCTGTCCTACGCCGTGCTCGACCCCCGCGTGAGGCTGACCTGATGGTGACCGCAATCGTCCGCGCGCTGCGCCGCAACCACGCCGCGAAGGTCGCGCTCGGCGTCATCGTCCTGGTCGTGGTCGTCGGCCTGTTCGCGCCGCTGATCGCGCCGCACGACCCCAACCTGCAGAACCTCGGGCTCAAGCTGCGCCCGCCGTTCTGGCAGACCGGCGCCGAACCCGGATACCCGCTCGGCACCGACAAGCTCGGCCGCGACGTGCTCAGCCGCATCATGTACGGCACGCGCGTCTCGCTGCTCGTCGGCCTGGCCGCCACGCTCCTGTCCGGCGTCGTGGGCACGGCGATCGGGGTGATCAGCGGCTACTACCGCGGCTGGCGGGAGCAGGTGTTCATGCGGCTGGCCGACGTCCAGCTGGCCTTCCCGTCGATCCTGCTCGCGCTGGCGATCATCGCCGTGCTCGGGCCCAGCCTGCTGTTCCTGATCCTGGTGCTCGGCCTGACCGGCTGGGTGTCGTACGCCCGCGTGGTCCGCGCCGAGGTGCTGTCGCTGCGCTCGCGGGAGTTCGTCACCGCGGCCAGGGCGATCGGCGACACCGGGCCGCAGATCATGCGCCGCCACCTGCTGCCGAACATCGTCGCCCCGCTCGCCACGATCGGCACCCTCCAGGTGGCGTCGATGATCGTCGCCGAGGCGTCGCTGAGCTACCTCGGCCTCGGTGTCCCGCCCAGCATCCCGACCTGGGGCAGCATGCTCGCCGACGGGCAGCTCTATCTGCGCGGCGCCTGGTGGATCGCGGTCTTCAGTGGCGCTGCCATCATGATGACAACACTGGCGATCAACGTAACCGGCGACCTGCTCCGCGACGTCGCCGACCCGAAGGCGTACATCCGATGAACCTGGCCTCCCACTACGTCTGCGACGACTGCCACGCGCAGGTGCCGCTCAAGACCCCCGCGCTGCTCTGCGAGGCGTGCGGCGGGCTGCTCGAGATCGAGTACGACCTGAGCGCGGCCAACCCCCGCGACATCCTGGAGCGGGCGGCGAGCCGCCGTCACCTCGGCCTGTGGCGCTGGTCCGACCTGCTGCCGCTGCCCGACGACGCCGAGCCGCTCTACCTGGGCGAGGGCGACACCCCGCTGATGCGCACCCGGCGGCTCGGCCGCCACGTGGGCCTGCCGAACCTGCTGATCAAGAACGACACCCTGATGCCCACCGGCAGCTTCAAGGACCGCGGCTTCTCGGTCGCGGTCGGGTTCGCCCGCTCGATCGGCGTACGCCAGGCGTTCACCTACAGCTCCGGCAACGCCGGCGCCTCCTTCGCCGCCTACGCGGCCAGGGCGGGCATCGAGGCGACGGTCCTGGTGGAGGACGTGGCCAACGAGTCGAAGATCTCCGCCATCAGCCTGAGCGGCGCCCGCGTGCTGCGGCTGCGCTACCGCTCCAGCCTGGAGATCTTCGCCGGGGTGAGCGCCCTGTCGGAGGCCGGGTTCTACTGCTTCGTCAACTTCATCAACCCGGTCCGCCACGAGGGCATGAAGACCTACGCCTACGAGATCTGCGAGGCACTCGACTGGCGGGTCCCGGACGTGATGGTGCACCCCGTCGGCACCGGCGGCGGGCTCTACGGGGCCTGGAAGGGCTTTCGCGAGCTGCGTCGGATGGGGCTCATCGACCGGCTGCCCAGGATGGTCGGCGTCCAGCCCGCGGCCTCGGCGCCGCTGGTCCGGGCGTTCGCCGAAGGCAAGAAGGTCGCCGGGCGGCACGGCGACGCGACCTTGACCGTCGCCCAGAGCATCGCCGGCGACGCCCCCATCCAGGGCGGGTCCCGGGTGCTGCGGGCCGTCTACGAGTCCGGCGGGCGCGTGGTGGCGGTCGACGACAACGACCTGTTCGAGGCGATGCGGCTGCTGGGCGAGGAGGGCGTGTCGGCCGAGCCGTCCGCCGCCGCGTCCACCGCCGCCCTGCTGCGGGCCCGCGCGCAGGGCTGGGTCTCGGAGCGCGACACCGTCGTCAGCGTGGTGACGGGCGGGGCGCTCAAGCAGCCGTCCGCGCTGGCCCAGGCCGCGCCGCCGCCGGAGGGCACGGTCCAGGCCGACCCGGCCGAACTACTGAGGATCTTCCGGGGAGGACCCGTATGAGCGTGCTGGAGATCAACGATCTGCACGCCGAGTTCCGCCTCGACGCGGGCACGATCAAGCCGGTCAACGGGGTGTCGCTGTCGGTGGAGGAGGGGCAGACGCTGGCGGTCGTCGGCGAGTCGGGCAGCGGCAAGACCGCCACCGCGCTGTCGATCCTGCGCCTGCACCCGACCCCGCCCTGCGTCTACACCGGCGGCGAGATCATCGTCGGCGGCCGTGACCTGCTGAAACTCTCCGAGCGGGAGATGCGCAAGATCCGCGGCAACGAGATCGCCATGGTCTTCCAGGACCCGATGACCAGCCTGAACCCGCTCAAGACCATCGGCGCCCAGATCGCCGAATCGCTCCGCCTGCACCAGGGCCTGTCGAGGTCCGAGGCGCGCGCCAAGGCCGTCGACGCGCTGCGCGAGGTCGGCATCCCGGCTCCCGAGCGGCGGGCGGGCGACTACCCGCACCAGTTCTCCGGGGGCATGCGCCAGCGGGCGATGATCGCGATGGCGCTGGCCTGCCGGCCCAAGATCCTCATCGCCGACGAGCCGACCACGGCGCTGGACGTGACGGTGCAGGCGCAGATCATGGAGCTGCTGGCCGGTCTGCAGGAGCGCTTCGGCATGGCGATCGTGCTCATCACGCACGACCTCGGCGTGGTCGCCCGTGCGGCCGACCAGGTCCTGGTCATGTACGGGGGGCGGCCGGTGGAGCTGGCGCCGGTGGACGACGTCTTCGCCGATCCCCGCATGCCGTACACCCGGGCGCTGCTGCACTCCATGCCCCGCTCGGACGTGCCCGGCGGGGCGCCGCTCGACCCGATCCCCGGCGCGCCGCCGAGCCTGTTCGCGCCGCCCGATGGCTGCGCCTTCCACCCGCGCTGCTCGATGGCCCTGCCGGAGTGCGCGGAGCTGGTGCCGGCGCTGACCGAGAAGGCGCCGGGGCACCGCGCCGCGTGCCTGCTCGAAGGGAGTCTGGGATGAGTGACCACTTCTGCCGATACGCGGGGAGTCTGGGATGAGCGAGCCGCTGCTGTCGCTGCGCGGGGTGCGCAAGGAATACACCGGGCACTTCGGCCGCTCCAAGGTCGTCGCCGTGGACGACGTGTCGCTCGACATCCGGCCGGGCGAGACGCTCGGGCTGGTGGGGGAGTCCGGCTGCGGCAAGACCACCCTGACCAGGGTCATCCTGCGGCTCGTCGAGGCGAGCGGCGGGGAGATCTGGTTCGACGGCCGCGAACTCCTCGGGCTGGGCCGGCGCGAGCTCCTGGCCGTACGGGAGAACATGCAGGTCGTCCTGCAGGACCCGTACGCGAGCCTGAACCCGCGCATGCGCGTCGGCGAGATCGTCGCCGAGCCGCTGGTCACGCACGGCCGCGTCGGGCGCGGGCGAGCGGGACGGGCCGAGGCGCGCGAGCGGGTCGCCGGGCTGCTGGAAGCGGTCGGGCTGGAGGCGGGCGGCCAGGATCGGTACCCGTACGAGTTCTCCGGCGGGCAGCGGCAGCGCATCGGCATCGCCAGGGCGCTCGCGCTGGAGCCGAAGCTGGTGATCTGCGACGAGCCGGTCAGCGCGCTCGACGTGTCGATCCAGGCGCAGATCATCAACCTGATGAAGCGGCTGCAGGCCGAGCGCGGGCTGACGTACCTGTTCGTGTCGCACGACCTGTCGATCATGCGGCAGATCGCCGACCGGGTCGCGGTGATGAACCTGGGGCGGATCGTGGAGCTGGCCGAGACGGAGGAGCTGTTCACGGCGCCGCGTCATCCGTACACGCACAGCCTGCTGTCGGCCGCTCCCATCGCCGACCCGAAGGTGGAGCGGACGCGGCAGCGGATCGTGCTGCGCGGGGATCCGCCTTCTCCCGCGGATCCGCCGTCGGGGTGCAGCTTCCGCACCCGCTGCCCGGTCGCCCGCGAGGAGTGCGCGGACACCCGGCCGCCGCTGGCCGTCCAGGGCTCCACCGGGCACGTCGCCGCGTGCTTCTTCCCCGTCCGTGACGCTTCGGACCTTTTGCGGGCATGAGGACGCCCCGCCGTACGGGGGGTTACGGCGGGGCGTCGGTCTTGCGGCCTTCCCAAGGGCGATCAGCCGAGGAAGAGGTAGTCGGCCTTGTAGTCGACCTGGGTCTTGGCGCCGACCGTGCAGGTGCCCGCGGGAGCCACGCCGCCCTCGGTGTTCAGGCGCAGGATCGTGGCGGCGTGGGCCAGCAGGCCGGTGTTCTTGCCGGACTGGGTGGCGTCCAGGACCAGCTCGGGGATGTTTCCGTCGCCGTTGGGGGTCTTGGTGACGACCGTGCCGCGCACCGCGCTGCCGTCTGGAGCGATCCACTGCGGCGGTCCCGCGGCGGGGGTCACGAAGGAGTGGTCGATGCCGCGCCGCAGCTTGGCCGCCACGCCGAACTGGGTGAAGGCCGGGGCCGCGCCGGGCTGCTGGGTGCAGGCGTAGATCTGGGCGCCCTTCAGCACCTCGGCGGTGACCGCGCGCGGGTGGTCGAACGGGTCGCCGGACAGCTGGCCGCGCACCGCGCCGCCGTTGAACTCCGTGGTGTGCAGGTTCGTGTAGTACCGGCCGGGGTTGGCGGCGATGCGCTTGACGACGGGCGCGGCGACCTTGGCTTCGCCCGCGACGCCCGTCAGGTTCGACGGCAGGCCCGCGGCGTCGGCGAACAGGTCGGCGACCACGTCGCCGTTCTTGCCGCTCGCGCCCTTGTGGATGTGGCCGTTGGTCACCGGGGCCAGACCGGTCCAGAAGGCGGTGTAGCCGATGGCCGAGCCGTCCGGGCGCAGCCACCAGGTGGCCTGGCCGTCCTGGTCGCCGCGCTTCTTGCCGTCGTTCGCGGGCACTTCCTTGGTGCCGTCGGCGCGGGCGGAGAGCGTGGCCTGGTCGCTGCCCTGAAGGACGCCGTTGAGGTCGATCGGCTTGTTCAGCCGGTGGAACTGGCCGCGGACCGCGCCCTTGGGGTGGGCGGCGTCGTGCAGGTTGGCGTAGAAGCCGCCCGGGTCGTCGATCAGTGCCTTGACCAGCGCCGGGTCGGCGGTGACCGTGCCGGTCACGCCGAGCACGGACTTGGGCAGCGGCTTGGTGAAGAACTCGAGCTTGACATCACCGTCGGCGCCCTTGGCGGCCTGGTGGATGTGCCCGGCGGTAGGTGAGTCGATCTTGTTCCAGCGAGCCGCGAAGGTGACCTCGTTACCGCTGATCTTGATGACGACGGTCGACCGGCCATCGGCGTCACCCTTGACGCCCACCTCGTTGGCGCCGCGCAGGCCGGCGGCGAGGTACACGTCGTCACCGGAGGCCGAGACAGTCGCCTGAGCGGCGGTGACCGGAGCGAGAAGGCCGGTGGCGAGCAGCGCCCCGGAGAGGGCGAGCGTAGGAATCGACATGATGAAACCTCTTCAAGGATTGTCATTGGGGTTGGTACGGCAAGCAGTACGCGACCCGGCTCGAAGAGGTTCAACCGCGGAACCCGTAAAATCACACAGAAAGAAAGCGAGCGCAAAAAAGCCCTCCCACCTGTGGTGGAAGGGCTTCTGGGAGATGAGTCCCGGGGAATTCAGGCTCTGACGGTAAGTAAAGTCTTACCTGAGGTGGTGACCACCTCGAAATGATCGATGTCCTGGAGCTTCCACGGGCTGCCGCCGTGCATGTAGAGCGGATCGGGCGATCCGGGCACGCCGTATCCGGCGGGCGGCACCGACCAGCCCGTCATGATCCGCTGCTTGCCCGTCTTGGACACCGAGATCAGCTCGCATTCGAGCGGGCCCTTCACCCCCGAGAGCTTGAGCGCGGCATGCGTGCCCCAGCCCTTGGACTCCAGCACCAGCCCGCCGGTCACCCCGTCGGCGCCGACGCCCATGATGGGCTTGCCGTCGGCGTAGAACTGCTCGGCCGGACCCAGATGCTGCGTGGGATGGCCCGCCGCCACGCTCGGCGGCGCGTCACCGCCCCCGAGCTGGGTGCCCACCGCGAGCCCGCCGGCCACCAGCGTGACCGAGGCGGCCAGCCCGATCACGAATGTGCCCCGCCTCGACCGCCGGTCCTCCGCCTTCTTACGCCGGAGCAGGTCGATGACATCGGCCTGTCCGTAATCGGGAGGAGGGGGCTCTTCGCGCACCGGCCCGATCCCCGTCAGCACGCTGGCCACGCCGGCCAGCTCTGACAGCTCCGCCCGACACGACGGGCAGAGGGAGAGGTGCGCTTCGAAGGCCAGTCTGTCGTCGTCGTCCAGCAGACCGAGGGAGTAGGCGCCCACGTCCGTATGCTCGACCCTGTTCACGCCGTCACCCCTCTCTCCTGCAGTGCGACGCGCAACGCGCGGACCGCGTAGTAAACCCGGGACTTCACCGTGCCAACGGGGATGCCGAGCGCCACGGCAGCGTCGTTGACCGACCGGTCCCGCAAGATCGTCTCGTTGAGGATCTCGCGGTGGGCCGGGGATAACGCCATCAGCGCCTCGGATACGACCACCTGGTGCAGCAGTCCCTCCATCTCGTCCGGCACGGGCATGCTCTCCAGCGGGCCGTCGCCTGATTCCGGCGGGCGGGCTTCCTTGCGCCGCCGGTCATCGATCACGATACGGCGCGCGACGGTGGCTAGCCAGGGCATGAGCGAAGCCGAGTCCGGATCGAGCTGCTCCGAACTGCGCCAGGCGCGGATCATGGTCTCCTGCACGACGTCCTCGGCCCATTGCCGATCGCCCGCCGTCAGCCGGATCACGAAGGCCAGCAGCGGCCGGTGGTACTCCCGGTAGAGCGTGGAGACGACCACTTCGTCATCCGGACGTACTCGCCTCATCCGGTGGCGTGAGCGTGGCTTGCCCATGGGGGCGGCTCCCTCGGCCGAGGGCGGGGGACACGTGCTGACTCGCATCATTCCCCTTTCAAAGTGCAGTCGGCAGGAAGTACGGACAGATTCCCCGACACGGTTCAATAGATCGGGAAGAAAGTCGTTGCGAAGTGGCAGGAGGGATGCGTAGAGTCACTCCCCAGCTGCACCGAGAACTCGAGCGAGGAGGTGAGGACCATGCGGGCTGTTCTGCTCGGCTTGCCGTCCGTCATCCTCCGGGGGCCCGCTTAGACACGCGTGGTCACCCGGGTCCTTCTCGACCACAAAGGTGTCACTGCGTTGTTCTCCATGCTTTTCCCGCTCGGCTGGACCGAATCCCGCGCCGCCGAGCTACCACCGCAGACCGTGCCCGCCCGGGTGTCCCGGGTCGATCGTGGCGCGGCCGAAGTGATCGCCGCCGATGGGCAGCATCACGTCAAGTACGGCGCGCGCGTCCGCAGGGCGTCCGCTGACGACCCGGTGGCGCTGCCCTGTGTCGGCGACTGGGTCGCCCTCAAGGAGCTCCCAGAGGGCCGCTACGAGCTCGACGCGGTCCTGCCGAGAAGCAGCGCCTTCGTCAGGGGCGGCGTCAGCCGCGACTCGCGCGGCGGCCTGTCGGGCGACGGCCAGGGCCAGGTGCTCGCGGCCAACATCGACGTCGTCTTCGTCGCCGAGCCGTCCATGCACGCCACGGACTTCGCCGACCTGGGCCGCATCGAACGGCTCGTCGCCCTGGCCTGGGAGTCGGGCGGCACGCCGGTCGTGCTCGTCACCAAGTCCGACCTGTTCGAACGCGGCCTCGACGACCTGCTCGCCGACGTGCGCACCGCCGCGCCGGGCGTCGACGTGCACGCCGTCTCCTCAACGCGCGGCGACGGCGTCGAGCTCGTACGCGGCTACCTCGAAGGCTCGCGCACGGCCGTCGTGCTCGGCCCGTCGGGCGCCGGCAAGTCCACGCTCGTCAACGCCATGGCCGACGGCGAGGCGATGGACACCCAGCAGGTGCGCGCCGCCGACGGCCGGGGCCGCCACACCACCGTGCACCGGGAGCTGATCCCGCTGCCGGGCGGCGGCCTCGTCATCGACACGCCGGGCATCCGCCGCGTCGGCCTCTACGAGATGAGCGAGGGCGTCGACCTCGTCTTCTCCGACATCGAGGAGCTGGCGGCCGCCTGCCGGTTCGACGACTGCGGTCACGAGAGCGAGCCCGGCTGCGCGGTGCTCGCCGCGCTGGAGTGCGGCGAGCTGCCCGAGCGGCGGCTGATCAGCTGGCGCAAGCTCCAGCGCGAGGCCGCCTGGATGGCCTCGCGCACCGACGCGCGGCTCCGCAAGGAGCAGCAGAACAAGTGGAAGGTCATCCACAAGGAAATGCGGCGCGCGGGCAGAAACCGGCCCTGACCGGGTAACACCACTGCATGGACCTGCTGTTCGCGGACCGCGCGCAAGCGGGGGCGATGCTGGCGGGGCGCCTGCTCGATGCACAGGACCCGGTGGTGCTGGCGCTCCCGCGCGGTGGCGTGGCGGTGGCCGTGCCGATCCACCGCAGCGTCGGCGGCCGGCTGGACGTGCTGGTGACCCGGAAGATCGGCTATCCGCCGACGCCCGAACTGGGCGTCGGCGCGATCGCCGAGGGCGGCGAGCCGGTGTTCGACCTGCTGCTGCTGCGCAGGCTCGGGATGACGCCCGAGTCGGTGGCGGACGTGGTCGCGCAGGAGCGGCGCGAGCTGGCCCGCCGGGTCAAGGTCTATCGGGGTGATCGCCCGCTGCCCGATCTCGCCGGCCGCGAGGTGATCGTGGTCGACGACGGCCTGGCCACCGGCGCCACCGCGCGGGCCGCGCTCCGGGCGGTCGGCGCGGCCAAGCCGGGCCGGGTGACGCTGGCCGTGCCAATGGGCGCCCGCGACACGGTCGCGGCCATGCGCGAGGAGGCCGACGAGGTGGTGGTGCTGCGGGTCCCGGCGGATTTCCGGGCGGTGGGGCAGTGGTACGAGCACTTCGACCAGCTCAGCGACGCCGACGTGCTGGAACTGCTGGCGGATGCCTAGTTGGGGGTCAGTTGGAGAGTACGGCCCACACGAGCTTGCCCTGGGCGCCGGGAGTGAGCCAGCCCCAGCCCGTGGTGAGGGCCTCGACCAGGCGCAGGCCGCGGCCGTACTCGGCGAAGACGTCGGTGCTGGGCGGGGCGGCCGGGGCGTGCCGGCTGTAGTCGCTCACCACGCACGCCACCTCGGGCCGCCGGCTCAGCAGCCGGAGCTGGATGGCGCCGCCGCCGTGCCGCATCGCGTTGGTGACGAGTTCGGAGACCACCAGCTGGGCGTCGAACACGATGCCGTCGGAGCCCCACGAGGTGAGCGTCCGGTCGACGAACAGCCTGGCGGAGGCCACACAGCCGGGCTCGAACGTGCTCAGCTCATGAAAGCGGAAGACCTCGTCACACGGACCGCGCCGCCCTTCGAGCAGAATGGGCAGCAGCCATCCCGGTGCCTGGGCACACGTGGCGGCTTGCGGCCGAGCGTCGAAAGTCGTCATCCTGGCCCCCGAAGCGCGGTCTAGGTGATCCAATGCCCATTTTTACGGCGTGTGCTTACCGATGCAAGACTTTTCGTGTTTTACAGATGCAAATAGCATCTGCACGTGCAGATGATCTGGGAGCGATAGTGTGAGCGCACTGAGTGCGGAAGGGAATGTGGTCGGCTACTCGCCGGGAAGCCCGACGGTGCTGCGGATCCTGCTGGGTACGCAACTACGCAGGCTCCGCACGGAGCAGCGTATCTCGCGGGAGGACGCGGGGTACGCGATTCGCGCTTCTCACGCCAAGATCAGCCGCTTGGAGCTCGGGCAGGTCAGCTTCAAGGAACGCGACGTGGCCGATCTGCTCACCCTCTATGGCGTCACCGACGAGGCCGAGCGGGCGCCGCTGCTGGAGCTGGCCCGGCGGGCCAACGCCCCCGGCTGGTGGCACAAGTACAGTGACCTGCTGCCCGGCTGGTTCGAGGTCTACATCGGGCTGGAGGGTGCGGCCTCGGTCATCCGTACGTATGAGAACCAGTTCATCCCCGGCCTGCTCCAGACGCCCGAGTACGCCAGGGCGGTGATCAAGCTGGCGCACGAGACGACCCCCGACGCCGAGCTCGACCGGCGCGTGGCGCTGCGCACCAGGCGGCAGGAGCGCCTGGCCGGGAGCCGGGCGCTCAAGCTGTGGGCGGTCATCGACGAGGCCGTGGTGCGGCGCGCGCTCGGTGGCCGTGAGGTGATGCGCCGGCAGATCGAGCACCTGCTGGAGATGATGAAACGGTCCAACGTCACCGTTCAGGTCATACCGTTCGAGCGCGGCGGGCACGCGGCCGCCGGCGGCCCCTTCAGCATCCTGCGCTTCCCCGAGCGCGACCTGCCCGACGTCGTGTACCTGGAGCAGCTCACGAGTGCTCTCTATCTGGACAAGCCGGCTGAGTCCGAGCATTACATGCAGGTCATGGACCGATTGAGCGTTCAGGCCGACTCCCCTGAGCGGACCAAACGCTTCCTGGAGCGCCTGCTTTCAGTGTGATCCACCCCATATCGGGGTTTTGGTCGACCCCTATATGGTGATCTTGGCGATGCCGTAACGTGATCTCGCAACCACGGCTGCACGTGCATCCGTAAGCGCGCGAGGGAGCTTCCCCAATGCATGAGTTCCGCAACGGAACGCCCGCCGGTCGCCTTCCCGCCGTCTGGCGCAAGAGCAGGCGGAGCAACCCCAACGGCAACTGCGTCGAGGTGGCCGATCTGCCCACGGGGGAGGTGGCGATGCGTAACTCGCGCTTCCCCGAGGGGCCCGCGCTGGTCTACACGCGGGATGAGATCACCGCGTTCGTGCTCGGCGCCAAGGACGGCGAGTTCGACGATCTGATCGTCTGAGCCCCGAGCCAGGCCAGGAGCCCCGAGCCAGGCCAGGAGCCCCGAGCCAGGCGTAGCGCCGGCCCAGAGGTAAAAGCCGGCCTCGAAGGTGCTGGCCTGGGGCGGGCGGCGGTCCCGGAAACCACTTCAGCCCGGCGTCACGGATGACGCCGGGCTGAACTGCGTGCTGGGGGCTGAGGTCTTTGCCTGATCAAGCAGTTGCCCCGACCGGGTTCACCGGAGCCTGGACTTGGCGGGCCAGGCTCCGGTTCATCGGGGCAACTGCATGATCACGCGGTGATCGCTGCCGGGTGGAGTCAGGCGGCGGAGATGCCGGCGCTGGCGGCGCGGCGCATGCGACGGCGACGCTCGGAAGCGCGCTCGTCCTCGTTCAGGCCACCCCACGTGCCGTACTTCTCCGGACGGGACAGCGCGTAGTCCAGGCACTCGTTGCGGACAGGGCACTGGGCGCAGATCGCCTTGGCCTTCCGCTCGCGCACGTCACGCTCGGGCTGCCGCTCCCCATCGGGGCCGAAGAAGAGCACGAGGTCCTCACCCCGGCACGCGGCATCATCCTGCCAACCCCAGCTGGGGCGCGGGCGGGCGAGCTGCCGACGTACCTGAGACATGAGAAAACCACCTTCGTGAGAGGTATTTCGGTAATTGAGCCGCATTGGACGTTTTCGGCGTCACTGTTCCAACGCAAAGGTGGGCCGTAGTGTTCCCGTGATCAGGTAAGGGCGGGCGTGGCGTACCGCACAGGCGTGAGCCTGTCCAGCGAAACCAGCCGGTAGGTGGTGATCTTCTCGGCGCAAGCCGTACCACACGGCGCTTGGAACACCGATGGCTCAACCACAACCTCGAACCGGACGTCGCCGCAGCGCACGATGGCTTCGGTGACGTCGCCGTCCGACCTGGAGGATTCCACGGCCACTGCGCCGACAGAACACTCTCCCGAATGGGTTCGGGCGAAGTGCTCGACGGCTTGCAATGGCTCAGGGATGCCTGCGCGTCCCCGGTAACGGTCGAGAATGATCTCGCCCGACCGGTACGCGTTAGCCGCTGCGATCGCAGCAGCCTGAGACATGCTGCCGTAGAAAATTCCGTGTGGCAAGCACACGAGGTTGGCGGCGTAGCGATCGCCGCCAACGTGTGATGTTTCCCATACTCTGTCCGGCCAGTTTTCGGCCAGGCTTCGAGCGATGGGCAGTCCAATGCGGGCGCAACACGCATTGCGCTTGGCGTGCGTGCAGACCAGAAATACCGGCTCGTCTTCAAGTATGCAGGACTCCGGGACCACTCCGGCCACCAGCGCGTCCAGGTCAAGATCCTCGGTACCTGCGACGACTCCGCTGGCCAGCCAGGGGTTGGGCCCCGTGGCGTACCCCACTAGCACACGCATGTCCTGCTCCTGCGGGCGGACCCGCCTGCCGGGTCGGCGGATGAGCTGGGGTCTGATCCCACGTTCTTGGGCGCGGCGCACGAGGTTCGAGATTCTTTCAGGAAGCTCGAAGGTTTCCAGATGTGACGGCCACGGCCCGTCGTACTCGACGAGTAGCCACAGCCGGGCCCCCACGGTGGCGCTGGCCAGATTCGGCACCCCGCCCGTGTGGCAGCCAACCGGATGCTCGCAGCCCCTGGTCAACGCCCTCCCCCTTACTTCCGAATTAGGTAAGACTAACCTAACGGTCAGAGGGATGTACGGGTTATCGGGTGAAAGCCGCCCTGGTGGCCGGCAGTGCCGCCGCCCGGTCCTCGGGGACGAGGCCGATCCTGGTCCTGCGGTCGAGGAGGTCGTCCGCGTCGAGAGCGCCCTCGTGGGTGACGGACCACAACAGCTCGCCCATGGTGATGCCGAGGCCGACCTCCTCGGGATGCGCCCGGACGAGCTCGTGCACGGCCGCCGCCTCGACGCCGTAGCGGGCGACCAGCCGCTCGGGCACGCGGCCCCGGCCCGCGCCCGCTCCGGTTCGGGGGGTCACGGTGCCGTGATCCCGGACGGCTCCGACAAGCGGGATCGAGCCGGTACGGCTCCGGCCCGCCGGGAGGTTCCCCGCCGAGATCGCTCGATCCACCGCGTCCTCCGCCATCCGCCGGTATGTCGTGAGCTTGCCGCCGACGACCGTGACGACCCCTCCGCCTGCGGTCCCTCCCTTCGTGGCCCCTTCGTCCGCGAACACGGCGTGCCTGCGCGAGACGTCGGCCGTCCGCCCGTCCGCCGCCAGGAGCGGCCTGAGTCCCGCGTAGGCGCCCGCGACGGCCTCGCGGGCCACCGGGACAGCCAGAACCGTGTTGAGCACGCTCAGGAGCGTCCTGATGTCCTCCTCGGGGACCTCGGGCACGTCGGGGACGGGGCCGTCGAGGGGCTCGTCGGTCAGGCCCACGTGCACGCGACCGTCGGCTTGGGGGAGTACGAGCGCGAAACGGTTGCTCTCTCCGGGAATCGGAATGTGCAGTCCGGACAGGAGGCCCGGCAGGGTGCCGGGGCGGAGCACGAGGTGCGTGCCGCGTGAGGGGCGCAGGCTCACCCGCGGGTCCAGCAGGCCCGCCCACACGCCCGCGGCGTTGATCACCGTCCTGGCCCGGATGCCGAACTCCGCGCCGGTCAGTTCGTCACGGACCTTGGCGCCCGCGCCGGTCAGCTCCAGGGCTCGGCACCGGGTCAGGATCCGGGCGCCGTACGCCGCCGCCGTCCTGGCTATGGCCACCACCAGCCGGGCGTCGTCGTACACGCGGCCGTCCCACGACAGCAGGCCGCCCCGCAGGCCGTCCTCGCTCAGCATGGGCGCGAGCGTGTGCGCCCGGGCGGCCGTCAGTCGGGACGGGCCGGGCAGCAGGCGGCGCGGCGTGCCGGCGGCGGCGCGCAGCGCGTCGCCGAGCCGGTAGCCGGTCATCAGCAGCTCCGCCCGGGACCTGGTGACCTCCGGCGTCAGCGGCAGCACGTACGGGTGCGCCTTGACCAGGTGCGGAGCCGTCCGCCGCAGCAGGACGCCGCGCTCGACCGCGCTCTCGCGGGCCACGCCCACCTGACCCCTGGCGAGGTAGCGGAGGCCGCCGTGAATGAGCTTGGAACTGAACCTCGACGTGCCGAAGGCCAGGTCGTGCGCGTCGATCGCCGCAACACTGAGTCCGCGCGAAGCGGCGTCGAGCGCCGCGCCGGCGCCTGTCGCGCCCAGGCCCACGACCAGCACGTCGACCGTCTCCTCCGCGACCACGGCCAGCTCGCGGGCCCGCCGCGCGGCGTTCAGCGAGCTGTCCACGGGGCGCGCGGCGTTCGGCGGGCTATGCAAGGTAGGCCTCCAGCAAAGTGGCGAGTTCGGCGTCGAGTTCGTCGAGCGTCACGGGGTCGAGCATGGTGGGCGCCGACAGCAGGAACGACTGCGCCACCAGCAGCACCGCCCTTGCCTTGCGGCGGTCGCCGACGGCGGCTTCGAGCACGCCGAGCACCGCCTCGTGGGTGGCGCCGCGCCGATCCAGCAGGTACGGCAGCAGCAGTTCCGGGTCTGCTTCCACGATCTTGCGCCAGAGCGGATGGCCACGCAGTCGCCGTACCCCATCGACGACGGCGGCGACCGGGTCCGACAGGTCGAGATCGGTGACGGCCAGCACCCACTCGCGCGTCATCAGGTCGGCGACCAGGCTCCCTACGTCGGGCCAGCGGCGATAGAGCGTCATCCGGGACACCCCCGCCCGCCGCGCCACGTCGGTGAGCGTGGTGCGCCGCACCCCGTAGGCGAGCACGCAGTCGCGGGCCGCGTCCAGCACGCCGTCATTGTGACGAATCGACGTCATATGTCACAGTGTAGACGTGCTGAACGAACCGATGCTGTGGTCGGGCTGGGGCGATCCCGCCAAGGCCCGCGAGCTGCCCCCGCAGATCCGTGAGCTGCTCCACGACCTGCTGGGCGTGCGCGAGCCGGCCGCTCCCGCCGCCTCGTTCGAGTCCGTACGGCTGGCCCCCGTCACGCTCTCACCCGCGCGGCTGGCCGCTCTGGCCGATGTCGTGGGCCACGAGCAGGTGCTGACCTCGCGCGCGGCCCGGATCCGGCACACGCGCGGCAAGTCGACCCCCGACCTGCTGCGGATGCGCGCGGGAGACGGCTCGGCCGCGCCCGACGCCGTACTGCTGCCCGGATCGCACCAGGAGGTCGCCGCGCTGCTGCGCCTGTGCGCCGCCGAGCGGATCGCGGTGGTGCCCTTCGGCGGCGGCACCTGCGTGGTGGGCGGGCTGGCGGCGTCCCGGTCCGGCTTCGCCGGGGTGGTGGCGCTGGACCTGGCCCGGCTCGACCGGCTCGTCTCGGTCGACGCCGAGTCGATGGTCGTCACCGCCGAGCCGGGGCTGCGGGCGCCCGAGGCCGAACGGCTGCTCGAACGGCACGGGCTGACCCTGGGGCATTTCCCGCAGTCGTACGAGTACGCCACGCTGGGCGGCTTCGCGGCGGCCCGGTCCAGCGGGCAGGCTTCGGCCGGTTACGGGCGCTTCGACGACATGGTGGTGGGTCTGACCGTCGCCACTCCCTCCGGCGACCTGGACCTGGGGCGCGCGCCCAAATCGGCCGCGGGGCCCGATCTGCGGCAGCTCCTGCTGGGGTCCGAGGGAGTGTTCGGGGTGATCACGGCGCTGCGGCTGCGGGTACGGCGGGTGCCTGGGCGGCGGGTGTACGAAGGGTGGCGGTTCGCGTCGTTCCGGGAGGGGACGGCCGCGCTGCGGGTGCTGGCGCAGGAAGGGCCGCTGCCGACGGTGCTGCGGCTTTCTGACGAGACGGAGACCATGATCGGGCTGGCCCGGCCGGACGACATCGGGGGCGGCTCCAGCAGCTGCCTGGTGATCGCGGGTTACGAGGGCCCGGCCGAGGAGCCGGCCGAAGGGCCGATCGAGGGGCCGGTCGAGCGGCCGACCGAGGGGCTGGGGACAGGTTCCCCTGCGACGTCGGTCGAGGGGCGCAGGGCCGGGGCCGGGGCGGTGCTGGCGCGGATGGGCGGGGTGCCGCTCGGGACCGAGCCCGGACGGGCGTGGGAGCACGGCCGGTTCTCGGCGCCGTACCTGCGCGACTCGCTGCTGGCCGCCGGCGCGACGGTGGAGACCATCGAGACGGCCGGGTTCTGGTCCGCGCTGCCGCGCCTGTACGACGCGGTACGGCTGGCCCTGCTCGGGGCGCTGGAGTCGCCGCTGGTCATGTGCCACATCTCGCACGTGTACGAGACCGGGGCCTCGCTGTACTTCACCGTCGTCACCGCGCAGAAGGGGGATCCGGTGGCGCAGTGGGAGCGGGCCAAGGAGGCGGTCAGCGCGGCCATCGTGGCGGCGGGCGGCACGATCTCGCACCACCACGGCGTGGGCCGCGACCACCGCGAGGCGTACGCGGCCGAGCTGGGACCCGTGGGCGTGGACATCCTGCGCGCCGTCAAGGCCCGGCTCGACCCCTCGGGCATCCTGAACCCGGGCATCCTGATCCCCTGAGACCGACCTCGGGCCGCGGCCCTCGAGCCTGGGGGCGGGGGCGGGGGCGGGGCGGGGGCGCGGGCCTGGACCTGGGCCTCGGGCCTCGGGCCTAGGCCGTGGTCTGGACCCGGGTAGGCCTGCTGGTCAGTCGGGTGGGTCGACCGATGCGGCTTCTGTCATGGCCGCCGCCGCTTCCCCATAGCGCTGCTGGGCCTCGTACACCTTCGACAGGCAGACCAGGGCGACGACCAGCGGCGCGCCACCCGCCGGACGGCAGAGCTCGACGGCCTCCTCGGCGTGCGGCAGCGCCTCCGCGGCCCGGCCGCGCTTGAGCAGTAGCCTGGCGGCGGCCAGCAGGCAGCGGGCGAGCAGCACCCCGTGCTCGCCGGGGTCCACGGCGGCCAGCTCCCGGCTGAGCCCGATCGCCTGGTGGACCCTGTTGAGCGCCCCACCACCCCAGCGCGACCGTCTGCCGGCGTACGCCAGCAGTCCCTCTACGGCGGCCACCCCCGCGGTGCCCCTCCGGGTGGCGTCGTCCGAACCGTTCCGGGCCATGGCAGCCCCCCTCGCGGCGACGAACCGCTTGCTTGGGGCGTGAGGCTACACCATCGCGAACCGAATGTGTTCTCAACGGCACGCTGCGTTCGGACGCGCTTCTGGAAGGGGGTGCGGCTTCGGGAAGATCGCGTAAAGATGGAGTCATGGTGGAAGTCGCGGCCGAGCGTGGAAAGCAGCTCTCCTCCCGGGTGTCGGAGGAAGGCGCGGGGTGGGCCTGTCAGCGGATCGGCACGTTCAACGACCTGAGACCCGACCACAAGGGGTTCACCTGGTTCAGCCCGCGCACGCTGTGGCACTCGCGCAACCAGATCGTCGCCGGGCTCTTCGGCGACCCGTCCGGGCGGGTGCGCCGCAGGTGGGTCGCCGAGCAGGAGGCCCGTGGCGCCGACCCGGACTTCCGCGTCAAGCCGGAGGTGGGGGAGAGCTTCAGCTTCCTGCTGCTCGGCGACACCGGCGAGGGCGACGCCTCCCAGTACGCGGTCGTGCCCGGCCTGCTCAAGGTGGGCGAAGACACCTCCTTCGCGGTCATCGCCAGCGACGTGCTCTATCCGGCCGGGTCCGGCAACGAGTACGAGAACAAGTTCTTCCGCCCGTACAAGGACTATGACGCGCCGATCTACGCGATCCCCGGCAACCACGACTGGTACGACGGGCTAGGCGGTTTCATGCGCGTGTTCTGCGACGCCCCGGCACTCGCGCCCAAGCGGGATGCCGGGTTACGCGGCCTGCTCTGGCGCAGGTCGGAGACGATCGACGAGCGGCTGCTGGCCGAGGCCCGCACCTTCAGGGAGCGTCCGGCACAGCGGGCCGCGCAGCCGGGACCGTACTGGGCGATCGAGACCCCCAGTCTGCTCATCGTGGGCGTCGACACCGGCATCCAGGGGGAGATCGACGCCCAGCAGACCGCATGGCTGCGGCGCACCTCCCTGGACCCACGCCCGAAGATCCTGGTCACCGGCAAGCCGATCTACACGCGCAACGACTACAAGCCGTCCCCGCTGGAGGGCGGCGGCACGATCGACGACATCATCCGCGCCCCAGAACACCGCTACGTGGCCGCCATCGGCGGCGACGTGCACAACTACCAGCGTTATCCCGTCAGGGTGGGCGACCGGGTGATCCAGTACATCGTCTCCGGGGGCGGGGGCGCGTTCATGCACGCCACCCACACCACCCGCCGGGTGGACGTGGCGGGCGTGCACGAGGACGACTTCAAGTGCTACCCCCTGCGCGGCGACTCGCTGTCCTTCTACAGCCAGCTCTACGCCAAGCGGCTCCGGATGAAGTGGATCTACCTCACCCCGGCCGAGGCCGCCTGCATCATGGCGGACCAGATCAAGAACACCCCGGTACGCCCCATCGAGAACCCCGTCAAGATCACTCGGCGGATGAGGTGGGCGGCCCGGCTGCTCGGGGCCTGGCCGATGCCGCTCCGGCTGCCCGTGGGCACGGTCTTCCACCGCTACCTCTCCGAGCTGTCCGACTGGGACACACCACCGTTCTTCAAGCAGTTCCTGCATCTTTCGGTCACGCCCGACCTGCTCACGGTGCGCTGCTTCGCCGCCACCGGCTGCCTGCCGCAGGAGGTGGATCCGCCGATGGAGGACGAGGTGCACATCAGTTTGTCGTAGTCACCTGGCACTCTGGACGGCGTGCACGTAGTGGTGACAGACGGGACGATCCTGCCGGTCGGTGGTCCGGCTCGCCGGGTCGACGACCTGGCGCGGGCCGTGGGTGAGCTCGAAGCCGAGCGGCCGCGCTGGGTCTGGGCGGACGCCCGCGAGATCTATCCGTCCCTGCTGTCCAAGGGCGTGCGGGTGTCGCGCTGCCACGACCTGACGCTCACCGAGGGGCTGCTGCTCGCGTACGAGGGACGATACGGTCAGCCGCGCTCGGCCAAGGCCGCCCACGCCAGGTTGCACGGCCTGCCGGTGCCCGACGATCGGCCCAGCGTGCCCGACACCCTGTTCGCCCCCGAGCCGCTCGGCGCTGAGGCGGTGGCGGAGGTGCTGGCCGACCAGTTGCGCCGGATCGAGGCGCTGCCGGAGCCGGGCCGGTTCCGGCTGCTGGTGGCGGCCGAGTCGGCGGGCGCGCTGATCGCCGCCGAGATGGGCCACGACGGCATGCCGTGGCGCCGGGACGTACACGACGCCCTGCTCACCGAGCTGCTCGGCCCGCGCCCGGTGCACGGCATGCGACCGGCCAAGCTCCAGGCGCTGGCCGACGAGGTGTCGGCGGCGTTCGGGCATCCGGTCAATCCCGATTCGGTGCAGCAGCTGATCAAGGCGTTCAAAGGGGCGGGCGTCGCGCTCAAGACCACCCGGTCGTGGGAGCTCAAGCAGCTCGACCACCCGGCGATCGCGCCTCTGCTCGCCTACAAGGAGCTGGCCAGGCTGTACAGCTTCCACGGATGGGTCTGGGCCGACCAGTGGGTGCGCGACGGGCGCTTCCGTGCCGAATACGTGGTGGCCGGCGTGGTGTCGGGGCGGTGGGCCACCGACGGTGGCGGCGCGCTGCAGATCCCCAAGGTGATGCGCCGTGTGGTGGTCGCCGACGACGGCTGGACGCTGATCGTGGCCGACGCCGCCCAGCTGGAGCCGCGGGTGCTGGCCGCGATGGCCGCCGACGGGGGGCTGGCGCGGGCGGCGGGCGAGATCGACCTGTACTCGGCGCTGGCCAAGTCGTTCGGCGGCGAGCGCGCCAACGCGAAGATCGCGATGCTGTCCGCCATGTACGGCGGCACCAGCGGTGACGCGTCCAAGCTGCTGGCGGTGATGCGGCAGCGCTTCCCCAAGGCCTACCAGTTCGTCGAGGACGCGGCCAAGGCGGGAGAGGAGGGGCGGCTGGTGCGCTCCTGGCTCGGCCGCACCAGCCCGCCGCCGTCCGAGGGGTGGAAGTCCCTCGTGTCGGGGCCCGAGGGGAGCAGGGCGATCCGGGACCGGGGGCGGTTCACCCGCAACTTCGTCGTCCAGGCCACCGCCGCCGAGTGGGCGCTGGTGCTGATGGCGGTGCTGCGGGGGCGGTTGTCCGGCCCGGCCAGACTGGTGTTCTTCCAGCACGACGAGATCATGGTGCACTGCCCGCTCGACCAGGCCGAAGAGGTGATGGCCGCGGTGACGGAGTCGGCCGCGGAGGCCAGCCGCCTGCTGTTCGGGGGGACGCCGGTGCGGTTCCCGATGGAGGCGGTCGCGGTCTCCTGCTATGCCGACGCGAAGTGACTCCGCCGGCGTCCGGTGGCGGCTGACCGTCCGGACGTCGGCGGGGGCTGACTCGGACGTCGGTGGCGGCTGATTTCGCGGGGCGTCAGGTGGCGGCTGATTCGGCGGGTGTCAGCGGGCCGCTGTTCACGTGGCGCCAGGTGATCGCCAGCCAGATTCCGGCGAGTGTCACCATCAGCCCCACCACCAGCCCGAGCACCCCGTACGACAGCCCGCCCACGATCGCGCCCGCGATGATCGTGCCGGTGGCGCCGCACACGTTCATCAGCAGGTCGGACAGGCCCTGCACGGCGGGCCGGCTGCCGACCGGGACCGACTCGCTGACCAGCGCCGACCCCGCCACCAGGCCGCACGACCAGCCGAGGCCGAGCAGCACCAGAGCGGTGGTCACCTGCCAGACGCGGTGCCCGGCCGTACCCGCCAGAACGGCGGCGCTGAGCAGCAGCGCCATGCCGAGCAGCAGCACCGGCACCTTGCCCGCCTTGTCGGCCAGCCAGCCCACCACCGGCGACATGACGTACATTCCGGCGATGTGCAGGCTGATCACCAGGCCGATGACGTCGAGGTTCGAGCCGTCGTGGTGGAGTTTGACCGGGGTCATCGACATGACCGACACCATCGCGGTGTGGCTGACCGCGATCATGACCAGAGCCTTGCGGGCCATGGGGGTGGTGCGCAGAGTCGTCCAGGCGTTCCTGATCGTCCGGTTCTGGCCGGCGGCGGGGGGTTGCGTGCCGTTCAGCCGGCGAGCCAGTTTGAGCGGGTCCGGGCGCAGGCCCACCAGGATGACGAGCAGCGCCAGCGCGAACGCCAGCGCCGCGAACGCGAACGGCCCGGCCTTCTCCCCGAGGCCCACGCTCATGCCGATCTGGTCGGCGGGCTTGGCCAGGTTCGGGCCGGCGACGGAGCCGATGGTGGCCGCCCAGACGACCAGCGACAGGTGCCTGGCGGCGTGTCCCGGCGGTGACAGATCGGTCGCCGAGTAGCGGGCCGCCAGGTTGCCCGCGCTGCCGCCGCCCACCAGGACCAGCCCGACCAGCAGCAGCGGCCAGTTGCCGAGGCTGATGGCGCCGACGGACAGCGCGCAGCCCGCCAGCGCGGCCACGTACGCCAGCGTCAGGCCCGTCCGCCGGCCGCCCCTGCCGGACGCCTTGGCGGTCGGCAGGGCCAGGAGGGCCGCGCCGAGTACGGTCGCGGTGCCCGCGAAGCCGCTGATCACGGTGGATCCGGAGAGCTCGTCGACGACGACGGAACTCAGGGCCAGGCCGACGGCGACGCCTACGCCGCCCACTATTTGCGCGGCGGACAGGATCACGAGAGTGCGCCGCTGGACGGCCCGGATCCGGTCAGGGGATGAAATGTCGGGCTTTATAGGGGCGCTGGTCACTTGTGAAGTCTCGCATAGCCCATGAGATCCCCCCAAAGGCCCAAATCGCCCCACGCAGCGTTATTCAACTACTTATGGCTGCTTTCGGGTGCTTGTCCGGGTGAGGCGGAGTTCTTCGCCGCGCCCGACTCGGAGATTCGCCGCCCGGCTCAAAGGTCGGCCGCCCGGTTCAGAGGACCGTCACCGGTTGAGAGGACCGTCACCGGTTGAGAGGACCGTCACCGGTTGAGAGGACCGTCACCGGTTGAGAGGACCGTCACCGGTTGAGAGGTTCGCCGTCCGGTTCAGAGGATCGTCACCGGATCCCCCTGTGTGATCCGGCCAGGGGCCTCCGGGATGAGGTTCATGCCGAACCAGACCTTGCCGTCCCACCTGCGGTGCCTGGCCAGGGTGCGGATGGGCTCCTTGCCCTTGGTGTAGGTGGCGGCGTCCACTGTGGTCAGCACGCATCGGTCACAGCCCTTGACCACCCGGAACTCCGTGTCGCCGATGCGGACGCGCCGCCATCCGTCCTCGGCGAAGGCGGCCGGTACGCCGTCCACGACCACGTTCGGCCGGAACCTGCCCATGGGCAGCGGCGCGGGCGGCTCCTCGCCGTACTCGACCGCCGTCTCCGCGATCCAGTCGTTGAGCCGGGCCAGCGAAGCCGTGGAGGTGAGCAGCAGCGGATAGGCGTCGGCCAGGCTGACCCGGTCGTCCGGCCGGCCGTACTCGGGATCGACGGGACGGCAGGTGGGGTCGTCCTGCCAGGCCAGCCGGACGGGGCGGTCGATCAGCGCGCTCAGCCACGCGGCCGCGTCGTCGCCGCAGTCGGTCAGCTCTATCGACGTCTTCCGCATGGTGATCGCCGAACGGCCGGAAGTGGGAGTGACCCGCAGCGGCGGTGCGTGCGGGCCGGTGAGCTTGAGCGTCTCGCCGTCCGGCTCCGGTAGGCACATCAGCAGCCGGGGAAGCTCGCGGGCGGTCAGCATCTCGCCGTGCTCGTCGACGATGAGGTAGCGCCGGTCACCGGCCAGGCCCCAGGGCTGCACCTCGGCCGCCGGTACCTCGTGCCCGGTTGTCGATTTGACGGGATAGATGTGGATGCTCGCCAACTTCATGCGGCGACCGTACCCCACACCCATCTGGCGGCGATCGGGGCGTCGAACGCGTGTCAGCCCTGTCCGGCCCCGCATCGTACCGGCCGCCACGGTCCGCTGAGCGCGAGGCGGCCAGGTGGTCACGTCTGGCGGAAGGTGTCGAAGAAGACCTTGCGGGTTTCGGCCTGGTCGTCCCACTTGAGTTCGGGCATGTTGAAGGTGATCTTGTACGCGTTGGTGTCGTCGATCGTGACGAAACGGGTCAGCGCGTGCATGGGGACGCCGTTGGCCAGGGTGTAGGTGTACTCCCAGTCGGCGGCCTTCCAGTCGCGATACCGCGTCGCCTGGAGCTGGACCTGGATGTAGCCGTCGACGCGGCCGGCCGCCTCCTCGCGGGTCAGTTCCGACAGGCCCCCGTCCTGTTGCGGGGTCGTCTGCTCGACGCGGGCCGTCATGCCGGAGTCCTTGGGCCCGGTGAAGGTGGCGTCGCCGCCTGACGCGGTCAGCTTCCAGCCGTCGGGGACGGCGGCGGAGAAGCCGGGCGGGGTCTGCTCGCTGAAGCCCTTGGGCACGGTCGCCGTCAGGGGATCGGCGGCGGGTGCCGACGACTCCTCGACGGTGGGCGCCATGCTTGGCACCGGCGCGGGTGCGGTGCCCGTGCGGACGTACAGGACGACGGCCACCATCGCGCCGATGGCCGCGATGGCCGTGACGATCAGGCGCGGGGTGGGGCGGCCGTCGCGGAGCCAGCCGCCCTCATCGTCGTCCTCGAGCCTGCGCCTGCTCTTGGTCAGGCGCTCCGAGGTGGCACTGGGCAGCTTGGTGAGGCGGTCGTGGGTCAGGTCGCGCGACAGGTCGATGGCCTGGTCGCGCAGGTGGTCCGGCGAGGCCAGCGGCCAGGGGGTGGCGCGGCTGTCGCTGGTCAGGGGCAGGATCGGCTGCGGGCCCGACGGGCTCGGGGAGCCCGCACGCGATTCCGGGATCCGGCGCGGCCCCGAAGGGCTCCCGAACGCCCCGCTGTCAGATGCCCGGTGCGATCCCGACGGCCCGCCGAACGACGGCGGCGCACCGAGCGGCCCGCTGGACGGGAAGCCCGGAGACGATGGTGGCCCACCCGCTGGGAAGCCCGGCGACGACGGGGGCCCACCCGCTGGGAAGCCTGGCGACGACGGGGGCCCGCCGGCCGGGAAGCCTGGCGACGACGGTGGCCCACCTGCTGGGAAGCCCGGGGACGACGGCGGCCCACTCGCCGGGAAGCTGCCTGACGGGTAGCTGCCCGGAAGGGGGCGTACCAAGGGCGGTCCGGCCGAGTCGCTCAACGACGGGTGCGGGCCCGTCGGCGGGCGCTCCCCGGCCTCCGGTGTCCGGTGTGACCCCGACGGGCTGGTGAACGCCTCGAACCCGTCCGCCCGAGGCAGTGAGGGCAGTGAGGGCAGCGCGTCCGTGCTGTGGCTGCCCGACGGGCTCGACATCCCCTCGTAGGGCATGGAGTACCCGCCCGACGGGCTGTTCAGCGGGTCGTACGGGACGCGTACCGGCCCCGAGGGTGTCTCCACGATCCGCGACGGCAGCGGCCCGGACAGCGAGTCGAACGGCGGCAGCAACCCGGCGGGCGTCGAGTCCGCCTGCGTGGGCAGGGACCGCGAGGTCTCGGCGGGTCGCGGGCGGGTCGAGCCGTGGGCGTGCAGGATCCGCTCCAGCATCTCGCCGACCTGCTCGGCGGTGAGACGCTCGGTCGGGTTCTTGCGCAGCAGGCCCTCGATCACCGGCGCCAGCGCGCCCGCCCGCTGCGGCGTGACCGGGTCCTGCGTGAGGACCGCGCCCAGCACCGCGATCGGGTCCGGCCCCTCGTACGGCGGGCGCCCCTCCACCGCCGCGTACATCGTCGCCCCGAACGACCACAGGTCGGCCGCCTGGGTGATCGATTGCCCGGACAGCCGCTCCGGCGGGATGTAGGCGGGCGAGCCCATGAGCAGCCCGGTCTGCGTGATCGTGACGTCGCCCTCGATCGCGGCGATGCCGAAGTCGGTCAGCACCACGCGGTCGGAGGTGAGCAGGACGTTGCCCGGTTTGATGTCACGGTGCAGGATCCCGGCCGCGTGCGCGTGCCGGACCGCGTCGAGCACGCGGATGCCGATCTCGGCGGCCTGGATCACCGGAAGGGGTCCGCTCTGCCGGACAGCCTGCTCCAGGGACCACGCCCGGACCAGTTCCATGACGATCCACGGCCGGCCGTCTTCCTCGACCACGTCGTGCACGGTCACGATGCCGGGGTGCGTCAGTCGCGCGGCGGATCTGGCCTCGCGCAGCATGCGCCGGTGGGCCACCTGCTTGCCCGCGTGGTCGAGTCCGTACGGCAGGATCAGCTCCTTGACCGCCACGTCGCGAGCGAGCAGCACGTCATGCGCGTGCCACACCATCCCCATGCCGCCGCGGCCGACCGGTGACATCAACCGGTAGCGCCTGCCGATCAAACGACCCTGGCTCTGTGAAGCGTTTCCCTCCGCACCGGGCCCGCTGAGCAAGCGGTCGGCTGCCATGTTCCCGCCCCAATCTCCAGCCTCATCGGTCACAAGCGTCGCGCCGCCATACGTCAAGATTATGAGCGTTGGCCACGATATAGGCAGGTCATTCCCAAGGGAACCACAACTCGGTTCTTACAAACGCCTTGACGTGCCGCAATATCGAGTATCAAATGGATCACTTACGGTTGTCGGCCAAGGCGAGCAATGCGGCGGTAAATGCCTCTACCGGGGGCTTCACCAGGCCCGCACCGACCTGGCCGGTGCCCGCCACGCGGCCCGCGATACCGGTGTTGACGACGGGCAACACGCCGGTCCTGGCCACCAGGGTGATGTCGATGCCGACCGGCGTGCCGCGGAAGCCGAGCCCCGGGATCTGGTAGGCGGGATGCTCGGCCAGCGTGATCTCGTACATGGACCGGGTCGCCGCCACCGCGTCCGCCACCTCGCCGCCGACGAACCGCACGATGGCCGGGGAGGCCGCCATCGCGAACCCGCCCAGGCCCGACGTCTCGGTGATCGTGGAGTCGCCGATGTCCGGGTTGGCGTCCGCCGGGCCGTACGCGCCGAGGTAGAGCCCGTCCGGCACGCCCGCCGGCCCGGTGAACCACCGATCGCCCAGCCCGGAGACCTGTACCCCGAAATCGGTGCCGTTGCGGGCCATGGCGACGACCATCGAGGAGCCGGGCACGTTCCTGGCCGCGTCAGTGCTCACCTTGCCCGCGGCCATGGCGGCGTTCAGGAAGAAGTGGTCGTTGCCGTTGACGAAGCGCAGCACCTCGGCGGCCCTGCCGGCCGCGGCCTCGACCACCCAGGGGGCCAGCTCGCGCAGGAACAGCGAGGTGGCCGCGCGGTTGCGGTTGTGCAGCTCGTCGCCCATCTGCAGCGCCTGCGCGATCATCGCGCGCAGGTCGATCGCGCCGCCCAGTTCGATCGCGGCCGACAGGACGGGCCCCAGCACCCGGTCCATCCACCGCAGCCGCTCCAGCACCTCGGGCCCGTAGGCGCCATAGCGCAGCACCTTGCCCAGGCCCTCGTTGAGCGAGCAGTACGCCGTGCCGCCGTGCTCGGCGTCGCGTACCTCCAGCATCCACATCGACGGGCTCACCACACCCGCCATCGGGCCGACCGTGGCGTGCCGATGGCAGGGCTCCAGGCGTACCCGGCCGGAGGCCAGCTGCTCCTCGGCCGCCGGCACGTCGCGGGCGTACTCCTCGAGCAGCATCGCGCCGATCAGCGCGCCGCGCATCGGGCCCGACGCGCGCTCCCAGTCGATGGGCGGACCCGCGTGCAGGAACATCCGCTCCGGCAGGTCGAGCACCTCCGAGGCCCGCCGTACCCCGACGAGCTGGGGGCGGGCCGAGGTCAGGCGGCCGACGGCCCGTTCGTTGGCCGCGGGCAGGCGCGGGTCGGCGAGCACCCGCGCGAGCGCGTCCGCGGTGCCGGGCAGGGGCGGCCGCCATGCGACGGCGGTCGTCGGCACGGCCTGCGCGTCGAGCGACTCCTGAAGGAGGCCGGCGCCGACGGTGATCACGTGGGGTGGACCGGAGAGCAGAGTCAAAGGAGGTTCCTGGCGTGCCGGGCGGCTTGGGCGTTGGAGGTGAAGACGGTGGCGCCCGCCTCGCGGAACGCCGCGGCCTGCCGGTGCAGGCCCTGAGGGTCGCCCTCGGTGCCGATGAGCGCGACGACGACGGTGGCGCCGTGGTGGGTGGCGTGGGCGACGGCCGAGGCGAGGGAGGCGGCCGGGTCTGGGTCGGCGCCGTGGCCGAGCACGACGTCCATGAGGATCACGTCGCCCGGCTCCACCTGGGCCAGGGCCTCCAGGCGGAGCGTCGGGTCGATCATCGGATGGGCGCGGCCTCTGGTGTAGGCGTCGTCGCCGTAGTCGGTGAACTCGCCCGCCCCGGCGATCAGGCGCGCCTCGGCGCACAGCGTGCCGCCGGAGTAGACGCCCTTGAGCTTCGTGTACGACGATGTGGGCGACCAGCCGGGCCAGGACTCCCAGGCGGGAACGGACCTGCCGAGAGCACGCAGCGCCTCCTCCGCGGCCGCCGTCAGATCGCGCTCCCCGAGCAGCGCTGAGACGACCGGCGTGCCCAGCCTCTCCACCACCTCCTGTACGGCCCGCGCCACCGCCGGGTCGGGCGGCTTGGAGACCAGCACGATCAGCTCGGTGGCGGGGTCGTCGTCCAGCATGCGCAGCGCCCGCATCGCCGACAGCCCGCCCACCTCCGCCGACAGGTCCCTGCCCCCCACGCCGAGAACATGGCTGACCCCCGCGCCCGCCTGGTCGAGCAGGGACGTCACCTGCTGTGCGCCGGTGCCGGAGGCCGCGACGACGCCGATCGGGCCCGGACTGAGCACGTTGGCGAAGCCCAGCCCCACCCCGGCGATCACGGCGGTGCCGCAGTCTGGGCCCATGACCAGTACGTCGCGCTCCTCGGCCAGCAGCTTGAGCCGCCGCTCCTGGGCGACCGGCACGCCGTCGCTGAAGATCATCACAGGCAGTCCCGCGTGGACCGCGTCGAGCGCCTCGCAGAACGCGTGCTCTCCCGGAACCGACACGAGCACCAGGTCGGCCGGGCTCCTGGCGGCTGAGAGGGTGGTGAGCGGGGGTTGGTCGGCGGCCGACTGGCTCCGGGAGGCGGACAGCCGGGCCAGGGCGTGGTCGAGCTCGCCGGTGGCGGTGTCCACGCTGTCGCCGCGCAGGGCCACGAGCAGGTCGCCCGGGTCGGCGGAGGGCAGGTCGAAGCCCAGGTCGCGGGCCAGGGCGAGGTTCAGTTCCGTGGCCATGGCGACGATGGCCACGTGCATGCCGGGCAGGTCCGACAGCGAGCGGCTCACCCGCATGAGGGTGACGGAGTCGTGGTAGACGCCCTTGCGCAGCAGCACCGCGTCGCGGGTCACCCGGTCACGCTCAGGGCCTGGTCCGGGCTCGGGACCTCTGGGGCCTGGTCCGGGCTCGGGACCTCTGGGGCCTGGTCCGGGCTCGGGGCCTCTGGGGCCTGGTCCGGGCTCGGGGCCTCTGTCATGGCCAGGACGGCGGCGAGGCCGATGGAGATGCCCTGGAGCAGGTCGGAGCCGGAGGTGTGGCCGAGCCGCCGCAGCTGCCGCCGCGCCGGTTCGAGCTCCTGCCGCCCGGCGATGCCGCGCAGCACGGCGATCACCTCGGGGCCGGCCTCGCCTCTGGCCGCGCAGTGCAGGAGGGTCGCCGAGATCGGCGTCGTACGGGTGCGGGCGTCGTACGTCACGGTCGCGGCCAGCCAGTCCGCCAGCCACACCGCCCGCTCCGCCCCGGCCGCCGCGCCGAGGTGCCTGAGCGTCACCAGCAGCCCGGCCAGCACGTCGTCCCCGCTCGGCGTCAGCCCGGGACCGAGGCCGACCAGCCGCTCGGCCGCCGTCACCGCGTCCAGCAAGCGGCCGCTCGCGCAGCCGGCCGCCAGGAGCTCGATGGCGTCGTTGCCCGCCAGTCCCGGCTCGCCGGGGGTCAGGCGAGGGGCGGCCTGCCTGAGCCGTACGGGATCGACCCGGCCGAGCGGCGGGGCGGGATCCCACCAGCGGCGCGCCCGCACACTCAGCCGCCCCAGCTCGATCGAACCGTCGCCCACGGCGGCCTCGTCACCCACGGTGACGCGCGGCAGCTCGGCGGCCAGCAGCACGGAGTTGGGCAGCCGCGTCGCCGCGCCCGTGATGACGGCCAGCACGGACGGCTCCAGCTCGGTCCTGACCTCCAGATACACCCCGGCGGGGAAGACAGCCAGCACCCGCGCGGGGCTGCGCGGCGCCTCCAGCACAGGGCGTACCGCCGCGCTGGCCGCTCCTGTCACATGGGTACGCGGGCGCCTCGCATGAATACCGACGGTCACCGAACCTCCCTACCGGCTCTGGACCTGACCGTAGAACGTGCCGCACAACCGTCCGTACGGAGAAATTTGCCAAGAGTCAGCGTGAAGGTTGGCTCTTCCTGACAGACCGCTTCTAGGGTCACAATCTCCACATGGAGCCCCCAGTCCGTCTCGCCAGCACGGGAACGATCACCCACGGCGTCTCGGTGGGGGAGGTGCTCGGCGTATCGACCCTCGCGGAGGCCCGCCTCATCGCGGGGGAGAGCGGGCTGGGCCGCATCGTGCAGCGCCTCAACGTCATGGAGGTGCCGGACATCCTGGCCTGGGTCAAGCCGCACGAGTTGCTGCTGACCACCGGCTACCCGCTGCGCAACACTCCCCAGTCGCTCGGCCGCCTGGTCGCCGACCTCGACGAGCGCAAGCTGGCGGCCCTGGCGATCAAGCTCGGCAGGTACGTGGACAAGCTGCCCGACGAGATGGTCGAGCAGGCCGACCGGCTCGGGTTCCCGCTCATCCTGCTGCCCAACGACGTCGGCTTCGACGACATCCTGAACCAGGTGCTGACCGACATCCTCAACCGCCAGGCCGCCGTGCTCGCCCGCGCCGAGGAGGCGCACCGGGCGCTGGTCCAGGTGGTGCTGGCCGGCGGCGGGCTGGACGAGGTGACCGCCGAGGTGGCCGCGCTGCTCGACGTGGCGGTGGCGGCGGTGGACGGCGGCGGGCGGGTGCTCGCCACGGCGGGGCCGGCCGACCACGTGACCCTCCTGTGGGAGTCGATCGCGCACGAGGGACCGCCACTCGTCCCCGCCTCGGGCCGCACTCCTTCCGGCAGACCCGCTTCCGGTACGGCGGGCCGTACGCGCGCGTTCGCCTCCGTGCCCGTCCTCGCGGGCGGCCACCACCACGGCCGCATCGTCGCCTACAGCCCGGCCGGGACGCTCCGTGACAGCGATGTCGGCATCCTCGAGCGGGCCGCGACCGTCGCCGCGCTCGTCGTCACCAGGCAGGAGGCGGTCAACGCCGTCGAGAGCAAGTACCGGGCCGACTTCCTGCGTGACGTGCTCACCGGCCGGGCGGGCACGGCCGAGCGCGTCACGGCGCGGGCCAGGGCGTTCGGCTGGGATCTGGAGCGGCCCGTCACCGTGCTGGTCGCCGAACTCGACCCGGACGGCGACGAGCGCGCCACCCAGGACCGCCTGGTCGCGTGCTGGGTCGCGGCGATGCGCCGCCACGACCCCCAGGGCGCGGTCGCCGGCTTCTCGCACGAGGTGGTGGCCGTGCTGGACGCCACGGTGGACGCCGCCAGGGTGGCCAAGGACGCCGCCTCCGCCTTCGCCGACGTGCCGCCCGCCACGTTCTCGACCGGCACCTCCCGCCCGTCGCCCGGCGTTGACCTGCTGCCCGAGGCGTACTCGCAGGCCCTGAAGGCGGCCCGCGTCGGCCGCCAGCTCCATGGCCCCGGCGCGGTGGCCCACTTCGACCAGCTGGGCGTGTATCGGCTGCTGTCGCTGGTGAACGACACGGAGGAACTGCACGCGTTCGTCCGCGAGACGCTGGGCCCGCTGGCCCTCGACGACGACGCCGAGAACTCCGACCTGCGCAGGACCCTGCAGGTGCTCCTGGAGACGAACCTCAACGTGGCGGAGACGGCCAGGCGGCTGCACTTCCACTACAACACGCTGCGCTACCGCATCGGCAAGCTGGAGCGCCTGCTCGGCAATTTCACCGACGACCCCCACCTGCGCCTCAACCTGACCCTGGCCCTGCACGTGCTGCGCATGCGGGGCATCTAGGCTGAGTGGTCGTGGACTTCGAACTGCGCTCCGACTTCATCCCGCTGTGTGACCTGCTGAAGTACTGCGGGGTCACGGAGACGGGCGGCATGGCCAAACACCTGATCGCCGAGGGGCTGGTGTCGGTGGACGGGGAGGTGGAACTCCGGAAGACCTGCAAGATCCGGACGGGGCAGGTGGTGACGGGGGAAGGGTTCTCGATCCAGGTGCACTGAAATCCGAACCCTCCGAAGGTAGTGCGCGACCACTCCTCTGGTCAGGAAAGCGAATTTGGCAGATCATGCCCGTGTACGAGCACGCCCACGGGCCTAATGTGCCCGCAACGGCAGCACGAATCTCGAGCGGGATGCGGAAGGAGCCTGCGGGGCGGCACTGGAAGCGGCAGCCCGGGTGAAGAGGGGCTCACATGGTTTTCGGTTGGACCAAACACGGCGACGGCAAGCATCTGGCTCCCGGAGAGGTCGTCAAGCCCGACGAGCGGCTGACCTGGCCGCGCATGATCGGGTTCGGCGCGCAGCATGTGATCGCGATGTTCGGCGCGACGTTCGTGTTCCCGCTGGTGATGGGGCTCAGCCCCAATGTCGCGATCATGATGTCCGGCGTGGCCACGATCATGTTCCTGCTGATCGTGAAGGGCAAGATCCCCAGCTACCTGGGCACCAGCGCGTCGTTCGTGGGCGGTGTGCTGGCCATCAGGGCGGTGTTCGGCGGTGACACCCCTGGCGCCGATGCCATCGTGACCGGCGCGATCCTGGTCGTCGGGTTCGTGCTCGCGCTGGCCGGGCTGGCCGTGCACTTCCTCGGTGTGCAGATCATCCACCGGATCTTCCCGCCGATCGTCACCGGCGCGGTGGTCATGCTGATCGGATTTGGGCTGGCCTACGTGGTGGCGGACGTCTACTGGCCCAAGGACCAGTGGATGGCGCTGATCACGATGCTGGTGACGTTCGTGATCGTGGTGGCGTTCAAGGGCTTCATCGGGCGCATCGGCATCCTGCTCGGCCTGATCGTCGGCTACGCGCTGTCCTGGGTGGCCGACCGGCTCTTCGGCCAGGTTCCCGCCTACACCGACGGCGCGCTCACGATCGCCCCGCACCTGCGCGTCGACTTCTCCAAGCTGGAGGCGGCGCCATGGTTCGGACTGCCGCCTTTTCATCTGCCAGACTTCAAGGTCTCGGCCGTGCTGCTCGTGCTGCCCGCGGTGATCGCGCTGATCGCGGAGAACATCGGTCACGTCAAGGCCGTGGGAGAGATGACGCGTACCGACGTCGACCCGTACATCGGCCGCGCCATCGCCGCCGACGGCCTGGCCACCGTGGTCACCAGCGCCGTCGGCGGCTCGCCCACCACCACCTACGCCGAGAACATCGGCGTCATGGCCGCCACCAAGGTCTACTCCACCGCCGCCTACTACATCGCCGCCCTCATCGCCATCCTGTTCGGGCTCAGCCCGAAGTTCGGCGCGCTGGTCTCCGCCACTCCGGAAGGCGTTCTGGGCGGCGTGACCGTCATCCTGTACGGCATGATCGGCCTGCTCGGCGCCAAGATCTGGATCGAGAACCGGGTGGATTTCGCCGACCCGGTCAACATGGTCCCCATCGGTGCGGGCATCATCCTGGCGATCGGACCGGTGAAGCAGTTGATCAGCGGCGACTTCCGGCTGGAGGGCATCGCGTTCGGCACGATCGTCGTGGTGGGCGGCTACCACCTGCTGCGCGTCATCGCCGGGCGGCCCGCCGAAGCGGCCGCCACAGACAGGGGGAGCGAGGCCGGGTGAAGCCGCCGCCCTTCGAACACCACGCGCCGCGCGACCTCGGCGAGGCCCTGGACGTCCTCGCCGAGGTGGGCCCGCGCGGCAAGGTGCTCGCGGGCGGCCAGAGCCTGATCCCCATGCTCAACATGCGGCTGGCGGCGCCCGAGCATCTGGTCGACATCAACCGCGTCGAGTCGCTGGCCACCCTCGACCTCGCCCCCGAAGGCGTCACAGTGGGCGCGCTGGCCAGGCACGCCCAGGTGGAGCGGCTGGCCGGGCATCCGCTGCTGCGGCAGGCGCTCCGGCTGGTCGCCCACCCGGTGATCCGCAACAGGGGCACGGTGGTGGGCAGCCTGGTGCACGCCGACCCGGCCGCAGAGCTGCCCGCCGTGCTGGCGCTGCTCGGCGGGTCGGTACGGCTGGCCCGGCTGGAGGCCGCCGAGGGCGTGGTGAGCCGGGAGGTGACGGCCGCCGACTTCTTCGTCGGGCCGATGGAGTCGGCCGTCCAGCCGGGCGAACTCGCCGTTTCCGCATATTTCCCGACGCCGCCGGAACGGTCGGGTACGGCCTTCCGTGAGGTGGCCAGGAGGCACGGCGACTACGCCCTGGCCGGAGTGTGCGCGGTGGTCACACTGGACGACGACCTGCGCATCATCGCCGCCCGGGTGGCCTGCGTCAGCGTCGGTCCCGTGCCGGTGGTCGTGGACGTGGGCGGGCCGTGCGAGCGCCGTCCCGCCTCCAGCGTCGACTGGGCGGGTGTGGCGCGGGCCGTACGGGAAGAGGCCGAGCCGGACGATGACATCCACGCGAGCGCCGCGTACCGGCTGCATCTGGTCGGCGTCCTCGCCGAGCAGGCGCTGAAGGACGCGGCCCGTGAGGCGGCTCTCAGGGACCCGGCCCGTGAGGCGGCGGGACCGTGGGGTAGCAGCCCAGGAGGTACGTGAGGGAGGCCGGATTGGAGCGCGAGCGCGAGATCACGCTGGTGGTGAACGGAACCGCACGACGGGTGCGGGTGCCCGGCCGGCGGCTGCTGTCCGACTGCCTGCGCCACGACCTCGGGCTGACCGGCACGCACGTGGGGTGCGAGCACGGCGTGTGCGGCTGCTGCACGGTGCTGCTGGACGGCGAGCCGGTGCGCTCGTGCCTGACGTTCGCGGTGACCGTCGACGGGAGCGAGATCACCACGGTGGAGGGGCTGGCCGGGGCGGACGGGATGTCGGCGGTGCAGCGGGCGTTCGCGGAGTGCCACGGGCTGCAGTGCGGCTTCTGCACGCCGGGCTTCCTCTGTACGGTGACCGCGCTGCTGCGCGACAACCCGGCGCCCACCGACGAGGAGGTGGTCGACGGCATCTCCGGCAACCTGTGCCGCTGCACCGGCTACCAGAACATCGTGAAGGCCGTCCACCGGGCGGCGGAGCTGATCGCCGAGGAGACCTAGGGATGACCACCAGGCTGTTCGGGGAGCCGGTCCAGCGCCGGGAGGACCCCAGGCTGCTCACCGGCGGCGGCCGCTACCTCGACGACCTGGGCTCCGGCGCGCTGGCCGCGGCGTTCGTGCGCTCGCCGCACGCCCACGCCCGCGTCCGCGACGTCGACGTGAGCGCCGCGCTCGACGTGGACGGCCTGGTCGCCATCTACACCTGGGAGGACCTGCCCGAGCGGGTGGGCCGGCCCCTGCCCCTGTTGATTCCGCATCCCGCGCTCACCCACGGCCGCACCGCCTACCCCCTGGCCAGGGACGTCGTCCGGCACGTGGGCGAGCCCGTGGTGATGGTCGTGGCCAGGGACCGCTACCTCGCCGAGGACGCCTGCGCGCTGATCGAGGTCGACTACGAGCCGCTCAAGCCGGTCGTGGGCCTGGAGGAGGCGGTCCAGGGGGCGCAGCTCGTCCACGAGGACGTACCGGACAATGTGGGCGCCCACCTGGTGCAGGAGGTGCCGAACGCGGCGGGCCGGAGCGCCCGCGAGGCCATCGAGGCGTCGCCGCACACGCTGAGCTTCCGGCTCGACATCGAGCGCAGCGCGAGCATGCCGCTGGAGGGCCGCGGCGTGTACGCCCGGTGGGACGGCTCCGACCTGCGCGTCTACACCAGCACCCAGACCTCGACCAGCGTCCGCATGGCCGTCGCCGCGACCCTGGACCTGCCCCTGCCGCACGTCGAGGTGATCGCGCCCGACGTGGGGGGCGGGTTCGGGGTGAAGATCGTGCACCCGTGGCCGGAGGAGATCCTGGTGCCGTGGGCGGCGATGCGGCTCGGCCAGGAGGTCAAGTGGACCGAGGACCGGCGCGAGCACTTCATCTCCTCCGCCCACGAA
Organism: Nonomuraea sp. NPDC050680; assembly: GCF_040654555.1. Taxonomy (NCBI): domain Bacteria; kingdom Bacillati; phylum Actinomycetota; class Actinomycetes; order Streptosporangiales; family Streptosporangiaceae; genus Nonomuraea; species Nonomuraea sp. NPDC050680. The sequence goes on from NZ_JBFAIF010000002.1 coordinate 411,092, forward strand.
CGGGGTCAGGTGCAGCACGTCAGGGTCGGCTTCGACGACGACGGGGTGGTCAACGGGCTGGACGTGACGATCCTGCATGATCACGGCGCCTACACGCCGTACGGGATCATCGTCCCGATCATCACCTCGACGCAGTTGCTCGGGCCGTACCGGATCGGCGCCTACCGGGTCGAGTTCTCCGCCGTCTACACCAACACCGTGCAGGTCACCCCGTACCGGGGGGCGGGGCGGCCGCAGGCCGTGTTCTGCATGGAGCGGACGATGGACAAGATCGCCCGTTACCTGGGCAAGGATCGCACCGAGGTGCGCGCGGCGAACTTCATCCGGCCCGACGAGTTCCCCTACGACCAGGGCCTGATCTTCCAGGACGGACGCCCGCTGATCTACGACAGCGGCGACTACCCCGAGATGCTCCGCATGCTCAAGGAGCTCATCGGCTGGGACGACTTCGAGCCCGGCCGGCACCGGGGCATCGGCATCGGCTGCTACGTCGAGGGCACCGGCGTCGGCCCCTACGAGGGCGGCCACGTCCAGATCACCTCCGACGGCCGCGTGCACGTCTCCACGGGGCTCACCTCGCAGGGGCAGGGACACGAGACCGCGTTCGCCCAGATCGCCGCCACCGAGCTGGGCGTGCCCATCGAGCGGATCTCGGTCGTCACCGGCGACACCCGCAGGTTCGGGTACGCGGTCGGCACGTTCGCCTCCCGCGCGGCCGTGGTCAGCGGCAACGCCATCGCCCTGGCCTGCCGCAAGGTGCGGGAGAAGGCGCTGCGCATCGCCGCCGAGGCGCTGGAGGCCGACCCGGCCGACCTGGAGATCGCCGACGGCCTGGTGCACGTCGTGGGCACCCCGTCCGCCTCGATCCCGCTGTCCACGGTCGCGGTCCTGGCCAACCCGCTGCGGTACGCCTTCGACGAGGAGGCGGCCAAGGCCACCCAGTTCTCCGGCATCTCCTCGCCCGACAAACCGCCGGTGGCCGAGGGCGACGAACCGGGGCTGGAGGGCCGTGACTACTACTCGCCGATCAGGTCCACGTTCGCGGCCGGGATGCACGCCGCCATCGTCGAGACCGACCCGCTGACCGCCGAGATCAAGGTCCTGCGGTACGCGGTCGTGCACGACTGCGGCCGGCTGATCAACCCGATGATCGTGGAGGGGCAGATCCACGGGGGCGTGGCCCAGGGCATCGGCGGCGCCCTGTACGAGCGGATGGTGTACGACGGGCACGGGCAGTTGCTCAACGCCTCGTTCATGGACTTCCTGATGCCGTACGTCACGGAGATCCCGCACATCGAGACCGCCCACCTGGAGACGCCGTCGCCGCTCAATCCGCTCGGCATCAAGGGGGCGGGGGAGGCCGGGGTGATCCCGGTCTCGGCGGTGATCGCGGGGGCGATCGAGGACGCGGAGGGCATCGAGATCGACCGCATGCCGATCTCGCCGTCGGAGCTGTTCGACCTCAGGAACCTCGCCGGACAGGATGCCGAGCCGGGCACCCAACAGGACGCTTAGCCCGGCACCTAGGCGGGAAGGCGCGCTTCCCGTGGCGGCGTGCGATGATCGGCGCCGTGACGATCCATGACGAACTGCGCGCACCCGGCGCGGGCCTGACCACGTTCCCCGGTTCGGACCCCGCCGAGCTCGGCGGAGTCCGGCTGATCGACCTGGCCTGGAACGAGCTCGCCGACCTCCCCGCCTGGTTGGGCGGTCTGACGTCGCTGGCGGAGCTCCGGCTCGACGGCAACCGCCTGCGCTCGCTGCCGGACCTGGCGGGACTCACCGCGCTGCGGGCGCTGCACCTCGACGGCAACCTGCTGACCGAGGTGCCCGGCTGCCCGCCGTACCTGGAGACGCTGTCCCTGTACGGCAACGCCATCGAGAGGCTGCCCGAGCGGCTCGGCGGCGGGCTGCGGCACCTGGCGGCGGGCGGCAACCGGCTGACCGGCGTGCCCGACGCGCTGTGGAAGCTGACCCGGCTCGAATCGCTCAACCTGGCCGAGAACGCACTCACCGAGGTGCCCGCGGCGATCGGCGGGCTGACCCGGCTGCGCATGCTCGACCTCGGGCACAACGACCTCGCCGCCATCCCGCCGGCGATCGGCGACCTGGGCCTGACCGACTATCTCTATCTGAGTGACAACCGGTTCACCGAGGTGCCCGCCGCGATCGGCCGGCTCGACCGGCTCGCCTACCTCAACGTGACCGACAACCGGCTGACCGGCCTGCCTGAGGCGCTCGGCCGCATGGCGTCGCTGGTCGAGCTGCGGCTCTACAACAACCGTCTGGAGAGGCTGCCCGGCTCCATCGGCGGGCTGGGCCGGCTGCGGGAGCTGCACCTGCAGGGCAACCGGCTGGCCGCGCTGCCTGACTCGATCGGCGGGCTCGGCGAGCTGCGCGTGCTCGACCTGCGGAACAACCAGCTGCGCTCGCTGCCCGGTGCCGTCGCGGGGCTGGCCCGGCTCACGCACCTGGATCTGCGTAACAACCGGCTCAGGACGCTGCCGGAGAGCCTCGGTGAGCTGCCCGCGCTGGAGAAGCTCGACCTGCGCTGGAACAAGCTCGACGGCGAGCCTGACGCGCTGCGCCGCCTGGCGGAGCGGGGCTGCGTCGTCCTGCGCTGAGGTCGCCGGTCGCTTCTTGGCCCGAGGTCTCGGATGAATCTCGGTTTAATCTCGGCCGGAGTGAACCCCACCTACGGGGGTTGCGTATCTCGGCACATGACGACATTTCCACGTCTGGCCGCTACTGCGCTGCTGGTCGGGCTCGTGGCCGGTTGTACGAACGCCAGTGGTTCCGTAGGAGCCGGCCAGAGTGCCGCGATGGCCGGGGGCGAGCCCATCGTGCAGAAGCCCGCCACGGTCGACAACAACGTCTACACCGTCGAGCAACTGGCCGAGAAGGTCGGGTGCAAGCCGAAGATCCAGGTGAACGCCACGGATCTTCGTACGGGCTTCTGCAAGACCCAGGACGGCGAGTTCTTCGTGAACACGTTCGCCACCCAGGCCGGCAAGGACGCCTGGATGGACACCGCGCCCGAATACAACCCGCACCTGGTCGGCAACCGATGGACCGTGCTGTCCAGCCGCAAGGTGCTAGACGCGTTGAAGGAGCGTCTCCACGGTGAGCTCCATCTCAAGGACCACAGGACCAAACAGATGCAGCCTAACGGCTGACGGAGGGCTGGGAAGGCGGTGGGAGTCCTCCCAGCCTCAGCCGTTCAGCCTCCGGTCGCCAGCTTGTACTGGGCCCAGATCTCCATGGGGGCCGCGACCCTGTCGAGGAACATCAGATCGTCCATCCGGCAGTTACAGGGGTTGTTCTCTCTGGTGTTCTGCGGATAGCTACCTCCGATCTTGATGCCTCTGGGGTCGCTGGCCGAGGTGAGATCGGGCTCCGGCGCTCCCTCCACGCCCCACGGATCACCCGTGAGCGTGTAGAAACCGTCGAGCGGGCGGCCGTTCTTGTAGAGCTTCATCGCGGCGTTGTCGTAGTCGAACGTGGCTGCCAGGAAGACCCATTCGTCCTGCGGAAGCACGCTCTGCCACGGCTCGCTCGCGGCGAAGGTCTGGGAACTGCTGCCGTCGACGCGCCTGCCCAGCGCGACCACCCGCAGTTCCCCGTTGACCGTGATGAGTTCGAGCAGCGCTCTGACGTCGTGGCCCTGGGAGGTGCCGGTGAGCACCCCGGCCAGCCCGATCGCTCCGTAGCGGTCGGCCGGGTCCGCGGTGTTGGAGTTGGGGCTGGGGTTCTCGCCGGTCATCTTGAACCAGCCCATGACGGTGGCGCCCTTGACGGCGTTGAAGGCGTGGAGGGTGGGCACTCCGGTCTCGGAGTAGATCCCGGCCTTCCAGTCGTCGTTGCCCGTCGTGGCGGGGTTCACCTGCTGGAGCTGGATCGATTGACGGCTGCCCCGATGCGCGCCGTCGCCGTTGCGCATGGCGGCACCGCCGTTGATCAGCGTGAGGTCCGTGCCCGATCTGCCCTGGTCGCGTTCCTGCGCGGGGTTTCCGGGGACCGGGTGTTCGAAGTCGTAGGCGGCGATGAGGTTGGGGCGCAGCGTGGGCAGGACGCCGGGCCGGTCGTGGGCGGCGGCCGGAGTGGCGACCGTCGCCGTCAGGACGAGAGCCAGCACCGGGGCCAGATAGCGGTGCCTCATGGCGTCGCCGTCATGCGGGCGCCGGTGACCTTCCAGATCTTGCCGTTGGCCTTGGACAGCAGGTAGAGCTCGCCCGCGCCGTCGCGGCTCAGGCGCAGGTCCACCCGGGCGTCCCCGGCCAGATCCTTCATGGTGATCGTGGCACCGCTCGCGTTCACGAGCTTGGGCTGGTAGATCGTGGCGCGCGGGGCGCCCTGCCTCATCTGGCCGGCGATCGTGAAGAAGACGCGGCCGTCGACGATGTCGCCGAACAGGTACTTGCCGTAGAGCAGGGGCAGCCGCGAGCCGCGGTAGACGAATCCGCCGGCCACCGCGTGACCGCTGTCGGCCGTGCAGGAGTGGCCGGGCGGCGGGTCGTGGTCGTAGGCCGCGACCGGGTAGGTGTAGCCGAACGACGCGTCGTTGTCGGGCAGCGTGTACAGATGGCAGCGGTCGGCCTTGTTGAACACGAAGGAGCCCTCGCGCTCGCTCCAGCCCAGGTTGTCACCGGCCTTGATCTCGTAGATCGCCTCGATGGCGTGCTCGCCGATGTGGCCGACGAACAGCCTGTTGCCCTGCGGGTCCCAGCTGAAGCGGTGCGGGTCGCGCATGCCGTACGCGTAGATCTCGCCGATCGCGCCGGCCTTGGTGACGAACGGGTTCTTGGCCGGGATGCCGTACTTGCCGTTGGCGGCGTTCGTGCCCAGGGGGTCGATGCGCAGTACCTTGCCCTGCGGGATGGCGAGGTTCTGCGGGTCGTCGCTCGACGAGCCCCGGCCGCCGTCGCCCGCGGCGACGTAGAGCAGGCCGTAGTCGGCGTCCCAGCGCTTCGCGTACGGGTTGAAGTCGATCTGCTGGATGCCGTGGATCTGGCCGTTGACGCCGAGCCTGAGCACCTCTCGGCGGGTGCCGCTGAAGGTGTCGGCCTTCGGGTTCGTGGCCGTCCACTCGGTGATCACACCGTGGAACTTGGTGTCGGGCTGAGGCGTCAGGTCCGGCGTCTTGGTGGTGAGGGCCGCGCCCCACTCGGTGTGTACGGTGTAGAACTTGCCGTTACGGGCGAAGTCCGGATGGAAGGCGACGTACCCGAACCCGGATCCCAGACCGCGGCCGGAGAGGAAGTCCGGCGCGAACGTGGCACCGACGTCGAGGTACTCCTGCGGCTGGCCGTTCTTCAGCAAGTACAGCTTGCCGTTGAGGTCGTTGACGAACTGGCGGTGCGACCCGTCGGGGATCTCGCCGAGGTTGTTGATCCTGGCCCAGCGCATCAGCCGCTGGTCGGTGGGGGTGGGGACCGGCTCGGTCTTGGGGAAGGTGGCGTATTCGGTCAGCGTCAGCGTGAGACCGGACGCGGTGGGATTTTCCGGAATGGGATCGTCGATCGGGGTCGAGTCCATCGCGGCTGCCGGCGGCGCCCAGAGCGCGGTCGCCAGCAGTGCTGCTAAGAGGTACCGGAGAGGGGATTTCGGCATTCCTGTGCACCACCTGAGGGGTTGTTGGAAAGCGCTTACCAGGGACGGTAAAGGGGAGAAGTGGGGGGAGTCAAGAAGAGTGACGTCAGGGGTTCTCGGTGCTCGACGCAGGGGGTCAGGGCTGGGAGCGGTCGGCGCGGGCCGGTGTGCCGGTGACGGTCAGGTTGCGCACCCGCCCGATGTTGTCGAACGAGCCGAAGCCGACCCGGCCCGAGGTGAACGTCCGGTCGGTGGCCGTGATCAGCGGTGTCGTGGAGCCGTCCATGAAGACCTCGATGCGGCCGGTGTCCGTGCAGTAGCGGACGCGGACCTTGTGCCACGCCTCATCGGTGACCGCGGGCGGCGCGCCGACCTGGCCGTTCCACTGGTCGTCGATGCGCAGGCGGTCGGCGTTGTTCACCACGAAGATCCCGTTGTGGGGATAGATGGTGTTGTCCTGCGACAGGTGGGCGTAGTCGAACTGCAGGTCGGAGCGGTAACCGAAGACGATGATCACGTCGCGGTTGCTGACGCTGGTCGGGGTGTCGAGCCGTACCTCGGCATCGATCTGCACCGAGCCGAAGACGGGGCCCTTGGTCAGCACGGCGTACTCGAAGGGGCGGCGCGGGCCGGGGCGCGCTTCCCCGGCTTCGGCGAGGATCACCTGGTCGCCGGGGAACTGCCACTTGGCGGGGGTCACCGGGGCCCAGCTGGTGGCGGCGTTGGTGTTGCGGACGGCCGTACGGCCCAACGTGCAGTCGCGAGCCTTCGCGGCGGCCTCCACGTGGTCGGCGGCGTGGGCGGTGGGCGCGATGAACTGGGTCAGGGCCAGCACCAGTGCGAGCGCGCACAAGCGGACGAATGTGGGCATCGGAATCCTCTCAGTGGGGGAGGGGGTGGATCCGAGCGGTCAATCGTTGTGCGTGGCGGCCCCCAGCAGATCGCGGATGTGGCCTGTCGCGGCGGCGAAGGCGGGCTGGGACATGGTCGCCGCGTAGTCACGTACCCGCGGCAGCGCCACGTCGATGATCTCGGAGATCGTGCCGGGCCGCGGCGTCATGACGATCACCCGGTTGCCCAGGTAGACCGCCTCGGCGATGGAGTGCGTGACGAGCAGGACCGTGGTCTCGGTCTCGTGCCAGATGCGGTGCAGCTCGACGTTCATCTGCTCTCTGGTCAGGGCGTCCAGCGCGCCGAACGGCTCGTCCATGAGCAGCACCGGCGGCCGGTGCAGCAGCGCGCGGCACAGCGCCACCCGCTGCTGCATCCCGCCGGACAGCTCATGCGGCAACGCGTCCTCGAAGCCCGTCAGCCCGGTCATCTCGATCAGCTCGTCGGCCCTGGCGGCGGCCTCCTTCTGCGGCATGTCGCGCATCTCGGCCTGCAGCAGGATGTTCTTGCGCGCCGAACGCCACTCCAGCAGGGCGGCGCGCTGGAAGACGTACCCGACGTCGTGACGCGGGCCGCCGACCGTGCCGCCGAGCAGCCGCACCGCGCCCGCCGACGGCTTGAGCAGCCCGGAGACCAGCTTGAGCAGCGTCGACTTGCCGCAGCCCGACGGGCCCACGATGGACACGAACTCGCCGGGGCGGACGTCCATCGACACGTTCTCCAGCGCGACCACGTCGCGCTTCTTCGATCGGAACCGCACCGCCACCTTGTCGATCTCGACGGCGGGGGTCTGTTGCGTCACGGTCATCCCTTCGGCGCCACGCTGGCGTCCCAGTAGGCGCTGGGCGCCTGTGGGTTGGAGACCAGTCCGGCCTTGGCGAAGGTGTCGATCGTCTTCTGCCAGTCGCCCTCGGTGTTGACGCCCGGCGCCTGTCCCTGGGTGGCGTCGGTGTGCAGCAGCGTGGTCGTGGTCTTGAACTGGTCGAGCAGCACCTGGGCCGGCGGCAGCTGCTCCGAGGCGCCCTTCATGGCGTCCACCGCGGCCTGCTGGTCCTTCTCGGCCGCCGCCCACGCCTCGCTGGTGGCCGCGACCATCCGCTTGACCAGGTCGGCCTTGCTCTGCAGGAAGGACGACGAGGTGAGCAGGCCGTTGCTGTAGTAGTTCAGGCCGAACTCGGAGAAGCGCAGGTACGCGACCGGCTTGCCGGCCTTGTTCTGCATGGTCGGGCCCTGGTCGGAGGCGTAGCCGAGCAGCGCGTCCGTCTGCCCCGACATGACCGCCGCGATCTTGCCGGCCGGGTCGGTGTTCTGCAGCTTGACGTCGGCGTCGCTCATCCCGTTGGCCTTGAGGAACACCGGGAACGTCCTGGTGAGCGCGTCACCGGCCGTCGAGGCGATCGTCTTGCCCTTCAGGTCGGCCGGCTTGGTGATGTTCTTGTCCTGGAAGAACTGCACCGAGGCCGGGGTCGTCTGCAGGAAGACGCCCAGGCTCTTCACCGGCACGCCCGAGCTCACTCCGCCGAGCAGCGCGGGGGTGTCGGCCCAGCCGAAGTCCGTCTGGCCGGCGCCGGTGGCCTGGACGGTCTTCTGCGAGCCCTGCCCGGCCTGGATCGTCAGGTCGATGCCGTGCTTTTCGAAGATGCCCTTCGTCTTGCCGTAGTAGAAGGGCGCGTGCTCGCCGTACGGATACCAGTTGAGGGTGAGCGTGGCCTTGTCGAGCTGCTTGCCCGACGAGCTGGTGGTCTTCTCGCCGCCGCCGGAGCCGCACGCGGTGGCGAACAGGAGCAGAGCCGGGGCTATGGCGGCGATCAGCGTGCGTGTCTTCATGGCGTCCTCAGTGGAGTGGCGTCCTCAGGGGGTGACGTCATCGGCGGGGTGGCTCCTCAGTACGTGACGGTGACGGCGTCGCCGCGGCGGCTGGCGTGCCAGGGCAGCAGCAGCCGCTCGGCGAACTCGACGGCGGCGAAGAGCACGACGCCGAGCAGGGACATGACGAGGAGTCCCGCGAAGAGCATGGGCGTGTCGATGTTGCCGTTGGCCTGCAGGATGACCGAGCCGAGCCCGTCGTTGCCGCCCACGAACTCGCCCACGACCGCTCCGGTGACGGCGAGCGTCACGGCGACCTTCAACCCGGAGAACAGGAACGGCAGGGAGGCGGGAAACCTGATCTTGACGAAGGTCTTCGCCGGGCTCGCGCCCATGGTCGAAGCCAGCTGGAGCATCTCCGGATCCACCGACTTCAGGCCGGTGACCATGGAGATGACGACGGGGAAGAACGCGATCAGCACGGCGACCACGATCCTGGGCGTCAGCCCGAACCCGAGCCAGACCACGAACAGCGGGGCGATCGCGATCTTCGGGACGACCTGCGCGAACAGCAGCAGCGGGTAGAGGGTCTTCTCGACCTCCGCCGAGGCCACCATCAGCACGGCCGCGGCGATGCCGACGACGACGGCGATCGCGAAGCCGAGCACCGTCTCGTAGCCGGTCACCAAGGTGTGGTGGGCGAGGTAGCCGGCCTTGTCGGCCATCACCTGGAGCGTGACTCCGGGGGAGGGCACGAGGAACCTGGGCACGATCTCGAACTCGGTGATCGCCCACCAGATCGCGTAGCAGGCGGCGAGCAGAGCTAAGGGCCGCCAGGAGCGGTCCGCCAGTTCAACGATGCGGTCGCGCGAGCTCGGACTCTCGCGCCGCACGATTCCATCAACGGTCTGTACCACGATCGAAGGTATCCCCTCATCGCGTTCCATCAGGCCATATGCGAGAAAGCGCTATCTGAAAGCGCTTTCCTGCGGTACGCTAACCCGGCATGGTCCAGGGGTCAATGGTCGTTAACTTCCTGTTACAGGAGGGCGAGTGGCCGATCGAGTTCACGTCACTCTCCGGGATGTGGCCTTGGCCGCCGGAGTCTCCTCAGCCACCGCCTCACGTGTCCTCAACGGCACCGCCAAGGTCCGCGAAGACCTGCGCGAGCGGGTCGAGGCCGCCGCCTCCGAGCTCGCGTACACGCCGAACGCCCACGCCCAGGCCCTCGTCCGGGCCTCCAACGAGACCGTCGGCGTCATCTGCCACGACGTCAGTGACCCCTACTTCTCCGGCATCGCCAGGGGCGTCATGCGCGCCGCCGCGCAGCGCGACCTGCTGGTGATGCTGGCCAGCACGTTCCGCGACAGCACGCGCGAGGTGGCCTACGTCTCCATGCTGCGCGCCCAGCGGGCCCGCGCGATCCTGCTGATCGGCTCCGGCTTCGAGGACCGCCGCTGGGAACAGGCCATGGACGTCGAACTGCGCCCCTACCTGAACGCCGGCGGCCGGGTCGCCGTGGTCAGCCGGCACCGCAGCCTGCGCGTCGACACCGTACTGCCGGAGAACCGCGAGGGCGCCGCCGCCCTGGCCCGCGCGCTGCTCGCCCTCGGCCACCGCCGCTTCGCCATCCTGTCGGGCCCGGTCGGCCTCAGCACCGTCGTGGACCGAGTCGGCGGCTTCCGCGACGCCCTGGCGGCGGCCGGGGTATCGGTCGACCAGATCGAGGAGGGCCCGTTCAACCGCGAGGGCGGCTACGCCGGAGCGTCCGCCCTCTTGGACCGCGGTCTCGACGCCACCTGCCTGTTCGCCGCCACCGACGTGATGGCGGTGGGGGCGCTGGCCGCCTTGCGGGAGCGCGGGCTGCGAGTGCCGGAGGACGTCTCGCTGGCGGGCTTCGACGACATCCCCGTGGTACGGGACCTGACCCCGCCGCTGACCACGGTGTCGCTGCCGCTGGAGGAGATGGGGGAGCGGGTGATCGCTCTGGCCCTACGGGAGGGGAGCCGGGGACGAAGGCGAATCGAACGAGTGCCGGGAACGGTCATCTTGCGCGCCAGCACCATTGGGCCGCCCTAAAGGGCCTCCGCTTCGCTCCGGACATTCGCCCCCGGCCAGGCTCAGAGCTTGGCGGTGATGATCGGCGCCAGGCGATCGGCGATGACCCCATGGCCGCTGTCGTTCGGGTGGACGTTGTCTGACATGTTCGCGCTGGTCAACCAGCCTTCGGTGGGGACGTAGTAGACGTTCGCGTCGCCCGCGGAATTGCGAGCGGCGACCGCGGTTCGCGTCTGCGCGGCGTACCGCTTGGTGAAGGTCTCCATCGCGAAGATCGCCGCCGCGGGGTACGCCGCCCTTACCTCCTGCAGCAGGTGGGTGTACGACGTCTGGAAAGTGGTGGTGCTCACGCCGTGCCCCACGTCGTTGGTGCCCAGGTTGATCACCACCGCATTGGCCTGGTAGCGGGAGAAGTCCCAGTTCGGGGTGCCGGCGTTGGGGTTGAGCTTGGGAAAGCTCGCCTCCAGGCCGACGCAGCCGTCCGCGGTCGCCACCAGGCAGGCGCCGCCCTGGGCGATCTGGGTGTGCCTGACCCCGAGCCGCTCGCCGATGAGCCAGCCATAGGCGGTCAAGGCGTTCTTGGAGGTGGTCGTGCCGACGGTGATGGAGTCCCCGACGAACTCGATCAGCTTGGGCGGGGCCGCGGCCGCGTACGTCGTGGCACCCGGGTCGAGTTCGAGGCCCTGGAAGACGGCGTCACCGTGATAGGACCCGGCGACGACTCGGTAGGAAAGGCGTAAGGTGTGGTTCCCCGCGGCCAGCGGCGTCGGGGTGAGGCTGACCGTGCCACGTACGTTCTGGATGTAGCCCCACCCGCCGCCGTCGATGCTGTAGTACAGATCGATGGTGTTGCGCTGGCTCAGCTTGACCGTCCTGCCGGTGAAACCGGTGGTGAGATAGGCGCCCGCCCAGTACGGCACGTACGCGGTGGGGACGGAGGTGTCCCACCGACCGGTGAAGGAGATGTTGGCGTCGGTGGGGGAGCCGTCGCCTCTCGCCGCTTCGGCCCGCGGCGTGATCGCCATGACCAGGGCGACGATGAGCGTGCTCAGCAGCAGCCGGGTCCTCATGAGAGTCCGATCTTGGATGCGACGATGGGGGCGAGCCGGTTGGCGGGGCGCCCTTGCCGATGACCGTGCCGACGCATAGGGGAAGCACGCGGACTCCCAGAGCGAGAGAGGATATGGGGTTCCGGCTCGCCCCGTTCGTCACGGGCGCGGCGCGTAGTAGAGCACTTCCCAGCGGCCTGGGCGCCTTCCGTCAGTGGACTCGAAGTCAGGAACGATCGTCAATGAGACCGCCTGCGCGGCGCCCGATGGCTCGTCTCCGGGCAGGTCGGGGGCGCGCCCCCGGTGAAAGTTTCAGACTGCGCGGAGGGGCCTTGGGCAGGTGTTCACCTCAGATCTCGAGCCTAGGTCAGGCGCCACCCTGTGAACGCCGGCAGAGGGCAGGTCACTGGTTGTTGCCCTGAGCGAGGTGAAACGATGGGGGCATGGGTGCTGCGACCAGTTCTCCCTGCGTGTTCTGCGAGATCATGGCGGGCCGAGCGGAAGCGAGCATGCCCTACCAGGATGATCTGGTGGTCGTGATCATGGATATCAATCCCGTCGCTCCGGGGGATGCGCTGGTCATTCCGCGCGTCCATGCTGTCGGATTGCATGACCTCGACGAGGAGACCGGGATCCACATGTGGCGGATCGGCCATCGGCTGGCGTGCGCACTGCGCCGCTCAGGCCTCCGCTGCGAGGGCGTCAACATGTTCCTCGCTGATGGTGCGGCGGCGTTCCAACAGGTCTTCCATGTGCATTTGCATGTGTTTCCGCGTTACGACGGGGACGGGTTCAGGTTGCATGTGGTCACGACCGTGAGAGAGCGTCATTTGCTGAATCAGGACGCGTCGATCCTGCGAGAGGCGATGAATGGACCTCAGACCATTGCTTCCAGACGACCTTGATCTCGAACGCTGACCATCACGCAGTTACCGCTGTCCGTCGGCAAGCTCATCCTCGACGAGGACCTGTCGAACATCTCGCTGTACGGCCTGCTGGACCGCAAGTACGGCGTCCAGTTCGCGACCGGGCAGCGGTCGACAGAAGCCGGCATCGCGAGCGAGGCGACGGCGTCGCTCGGATGTGCCGTTTCGTAGCCACGATCAGCTCGATGGTGAGTTCACAAGGTCAAGGATGAGCTGCATGATCATCTACACCCACGGCGTCCGTGTACTGGAGCTGGACGAACGGCGCGTGCGCCTGCGCGTGTTCCTGGCCGACTACGATCCGTCCCAGCCTCACAGGGTTCTCCTTCCTGAGGGGCGGAGCTTCTTCTTCGGCGTGCTGTGGCAGGCCGCCGACGGGGAGGCGGGACGGCGGCGCGGCCCGCTCAACGGCCTCGTCCCACTTGAGGACACCCTCGACCCGGACTGGGTCGAGGCGAACGCAGGCCGCTTTGTTGAGAGCGTGGAGAGGGTCGGTGCCCGGAATCTCCCCGCCGGCGATGAGCTCGCAGACTTGTACGAAACCCACTACACGGAACTCGATCGGCGCCTCCACCGGTGGCACGAGCGATGGGAACACGAGGACCTACTCCTCCAAGCTGACTACGACGTCGTCGTCACCGACGCGCGCTGGCTGGAGCCGCTCCGCGAGGGTCAGGGAATGGGCACCGGCTTCCCCTCATGGGGCTGGACGGTGGCGGGCGGTCAGTTGGTGCGTCGCGGCCTGATTCTCAAGGACCGGGGCGACAGGGTAGGGGCGGCTCACGCGTTCCGGCGCGCGGCCGCCGTCGACGACCCCGAAGCCACGGTACGGGCGCTGCTGGCCCTTGATGATCTCGACATCGACCTCGACGCCCTGCACTTCGACGACCGGGCCGCCCACGAGGTGAGGGCGGCGTTGGAGCTCTGCGTCCGGCTCTCCGGAGAGGGCCGGGACGCGGATGCGCGGGCCGCGTACCTGATCGTGCACTCGTTCGGAGTGCCGGAGTTCATGGGCGAGGCCCGAGAACGCGCGGGGATGGTGTCCCCCGCCGAGCGCGCGCATCGGCTCATGCGCGCGGGCGACCGCTTCGGGGCGCTGACCGAGTTGAGACGGGCGTACGACGGCGGTGACGAGGTGATCGACTTCGCTGTGGCCCTTCTTGACGGCGACTTCGAGACCGCGGACGGGAGGGGGCCCGGCGGCGACCTCGACCGCACCCGTATGGCTCTGATCGTCGCCGACCTGGCGTTCGTCCATGCCCGCGAGGGCGATGACGAAACGGTGGCCGCCCTGCTGGAGTTGCGTGTGGCGGCCGAGCTGGGGTCGACGATGTGGCGGTACGTGCTCGAAAGCGAGAATGCTCACCCGGAGGAGGTCGCCGCCGCCATCGGTGAGCGCCTGATGCGGACGACGGTGGCCATGCACTTGCCCGAGGAGGTGCGGTACATCGCGGAAACGGCCGGTGCCCGTTTCCCGGAGCTGGCAGCAACTGCCTACGCCGAGCTTGGCGATTACTACGCGACCTTTGGCGAACTTGAGGACGAGGACGAGGACGAGGACGAGGACGAGGCCTGAGCCCGAGCGGCCTACTGGACGAGCGTCGACGGGCTCGCCGGGACCCAACCGACCGCGCGGGCCCTGATAACCCTGGCCCGGATTCTGGACGAGCCGGCTGATGCGGCTCAGGCATCCAGGTCGGAAAACCCGTAAGGGATATAGCCTCGATCGATCAGTTCGTCTTCCAGCTCGTCCTCGTCCAGGTCGTCCTCGTCCAGGTCGTTCTCGTCCAACTCGTCCTCATCGCCATCGTCCCAGCCGTCGTCGTCGATGAGTTTCACCTGGTCGCCCTCCGCCGCGATCTCTCCGACCAGTACCGGGACCTCGATTTCGGCCCAGCTGACGGTCACCTTGATCGCGTCGTTGAGCTCCCCCGAGAACATTCCATCCTCGAGCGCCTGCTGTACCTTGCGCGGGTCATCCGCACCGGCGTCATAACCAGTCGGCTTGCCTGAATCGAGAAAGGTGATATCTGGATAACCGTCCACTGAGACGGTGATGAACGGGTGCAGGTCGATCGAGTGCACCCGTTCGCCCTGCTCGTATACATGCAGCGCCAGATCCGCGCCGTGCCAGCACAGCAGATACACATTGATGCTCTCGGACAGCTCACCGGCCAGATCCTCTTTGACCTCGTTGAGGCTGCCTCTGATGTAGTGGGCATCCTTGCGGGCTGCTCCCGGGGACACCCCGAAAGCCAGGTCATAAAAAGACTTCGATGGCATTTCGGCAATCTATCCCGGAAGACGCTCATGGTGCGGTTGGGCCCCGATGAGCTGGCCGTGAGGAACACGGCGCTCAGTCGGTGGCTTTTGGGTGTCCGGTGCCCGCGTAGGTGATCCAGGCGGTGCGGTTGGCGTCGTCCAGCAGGTACCAGATGCGTCCGCTGCCAGTGACTTCGTACTGCCAGCGTTCCAGAGTGTGGCCTTTGAAGGTGCTGGTCCCGAGTTTGCCTTTGAGGTGGTGCTGCCGGTCGGGGTTGTCCAGGGCGCGTGGGGTGGCGCGGATTGTCTCGAAGGCGCGGCGCAGGTTGCCCGCCGCGTGGCGGGAGAGGTGCTCCCAGCCGTCGGCGGCTTCGGTGTTGGCGAAGCGGATGTCGTACTCGTCGCCCATCGGAGGTGGCGCGGCCCGGTCTCCGCGCTTGGGGCTCACTCGCTCACCTGGGGCATGGGGACGGGGCCGAGGTCGCCTTCCGGCTCGCGGGTGAGGATGGCCAGCAGGGCGGGGTCCGCGTAGATCTCCGCGCTGTGCCGCCACTGGGTCAGCAGGAGCGCGATCGGAGCGAGGTTGTCCAGGGCCACCGCTCCGCGTGCCGTGTTCACCAGCTCGGTGAGGAGCGTGTCCACATCCTCGGCGGGCAGAAAGGTGCTCCACGGCAGGGCCTCGGGCAGGGCCTGGCGCAGCGCCTCGATGTTCTCGGTGCGGACCAGTCCGGTGAGCAGGCGTGAGGTGAAGTCCACGACGGTGGCGTCCCGCTCCATCTGGTCGACCCGCATCAGAGCGAGGTCCCCAGCGTCGCGCCGCCGCAGCCGCAACGCGCGGACGGCGTCCAGTCTTCGCGTGGTCGCGGCCGGATGGTGGAGTAGTTCGCTGAAGGGCACGTCCTCGTAAGCCTCAGTCATAACATCCACAGTAGCTCGGATGTCGGCCGCGCCACAAGCAGAGTGAGGACCGTGCCCCACTTGTGGTGAGGCGCTACGAGCGGATGGGCGTCAGTGCGTCAGGGCCACCCGCTTGCGGAACACCCAGTAGGTCCAGCCCTGGTACACCAGCACGAACGGCAGCGTGATCAGGCCGATCCAGCTGAGCATCGTCAGCGTGTAGGGTCCCGAGGCCGCGTCCGTCAGCGTGATGCCCGGGAGCGGGGCCCATCGGAGCTCGGCGAAGACCGCCACCGAGGCCAGGGCGATGGCGCCGGCGGTGGCGGTGAAGGCCCAGCCTTCCCTGTGGCGATACGTCAGCGCCGCCCCGGCGGCCAGCGCCGCCATGGAGATCAGGGCGGGAATCGAGCCCAGTCTGGACAGGGCCGCCACGGCCAGCGGCAGGACCACGGCGCTCGCGGCCAGGGCGGTGGCGCGGGCGCGACGTCGTACGGGGCCGTCGGTCTTGAGGGACAGGAAGACGGCGCCATGGAGTACGCAGGTCGCCAGGGTGAACAGGCCGCCCACGAGGGCCGCGAGAGCGCTGTCGAAGAGCACGTCGGCGAAGATCGCGCCCCACAGGAACGCCGGGAGGGCGCTGCCCACCACGATGCCCAGGTCGCACCAGAGCGGATTGGTCACCTTGCCGCGCCACTCCAGGCCGACGCCGCGCACGATCAGGCCGACCAGGATGAGCACGACGGGGAGGTAGAAGGCGCTGAACATTCCGGCGTACCAGGCGGGGAAGGCCGCGAACATGGCGCCGACCGCGGTGATCAGCCACACCTCGTTGCCGTCCCAGACCGGGCCGATCGTCTCCAGACTCTGCCGGTGCTGCTCCGGGCCCCTGCTCACGAACGGTGCCAGCAGGCCCACGCCGAAGTCGAAGCCCTCCAGCACGAAGTAGCCGGTCCAGAGGAAGGCGATGATGACGAACCACAGGTTGACCACTGTCTCCACCTCAGTACATCAGCGACGGCTGGAGTCGCTCGGTCGCGGGGGCGGGCTCCGTCTGCTCAGGGCCCTTGCGTACGTGCCTGGTCAGGAGTACGGCCTCGGCCACCGCGAGCCCGCCGTACAGGAGTGTGAAGATCGTGAGGGAGATGGCCACCTCGGCGAGGCTCACACCGGGTGACACGCTCGCGGCCGTGAGCAACTCGCCCGTCACCGTCCACGGCTGGCGGCCTATCTCGCTCAGCAGCCAGCCGGCGATCATCGCGAGGAACGGCAGCGGCAGCGCCAGCAGCATGATCCGGGCCAGCCAGGGGGGCAGGTCGCGCCTGCGGCGGGTGAGCCAGAGGCCGAGCACCGACAACGCCACCGTGGTCAGGCCGAAGACGATCATCACCCGGAACGACCAGAACACCACGGTCTGGTTGGGCCGGTAGTCGCCGGGGCCGAACTGCTGCTCGAGCCTGGCCTGCAGGTCCTCGGTGCCCTGGACGGTGGCGGTGGGGTCGTGGGTGGCGAGGAGGCTGAGGAGGCTGGGGATCTCGATGCCGGGGGCGATGGAGAACGGGGCTCCGGCGGTGTCGTGCTGGAGGCCCTCGGCGGAGGCGAGCTTCATCGGCTGCTGCTCGTACAGCAGCCGGGCCGAGGTGTCGCCGGTGCCCGCGACGACGGCGCCGGCCAGTGCGGTCATGAGCAGCGCGGCCCGGGCGGCGCTGCGCCACATGGGCGCCTTCGTCCGCAGCAGCCAGTAGCCGCAGACCGCCAGCACGAACCCGCCCGCCACGATGAAGGCGGCGCCGACGACGTGCGGCACCTGGGCGATCGCGGTGGGGTTGGTGAGCACCGCCCACAGATCGGTCATCCTGGCTCGGCCGTCGACCACCTCGTAGCCGACCGGGTGCTTCATCCAGGCGTTGGCCGCGAGGATGAAATATGCGGACAAGTTAGAGCCGATGGCGGCGGCCCAGATGCACGCCAGATGGATCTTCTTCGGCAGCCGTTCCCAGCCGAAGATCCACAGGCCCAGGAACGTGGACTCCATGAAGAACGCCAGCAACGCCTCCATGGCCAAGGGCGCCCCGAACACGTCGCCGACGAAGGTCGAGTATTCGCTCCAGTTCATACCGAACTGGAACTCCTGCACGATGCCGGTGACCACTCCCATGGCGAAGTTGATCAGGAACAGCTTGCCGAAGAACTTCGTCAGCCGGAGGTAATGCTCCTTCCCCGTCCGGTGCCAGGCGGTCTGGAGACCGGCCACGAAGACGCCCAGACCGATCGTCAACGGTACGAACAGAAAGTGGTAAACGGTGGTCACCCCGAACTGCCACCGCGCGAGATCGAGCGCGTCCATCTTCCCCCCACCGGGTGCTTAGCTCTACAAGCTGTAGTACATCTACTTACAGTAGTACTACAGGCTGTAGAGCACGGCTATGCGATCTTCGTCACAGCCTGCGGATCGGTGGTCCAACGATGGCGTACGGGGATCCGCGGGCGCGTCAACCGAGGGGCTGATCCCCGCGTACGTCCAGGGGCTGATCCGGGCGCATGTCCGGGGTGACCGCCTACGTGCAGGGCTGACCCGCGCATACGCCCAGGGATGGCCCGCGCGTTGGCCCGCTGTCGGCGGGGCTCAGCGGGCGGTGGTGGCGGCGTCCAGGTACGCCTGGAGGTTGCCCAGCTCGAAACCCCGGCGCTTGATCTTGTCGACCAGGATGCGGAAGTCTCTGGCCAGGTTCGGGCGGAAGTGGAGCAGAAGGATGTCGCCGGGGCGCAGGCGCTTGTCGGGGACCTGGTAGGCGATCTTGCCGCCCGGTTGCACGGTGGCCGTCCAGAGCAGGACCGACTTCAGGCCGCAGTTCTTGACGGCCCTGAGCGTGTCGGTGTTGTAGTTGCCGAACGGCGGCCTGAACAGCGTCGGCCTGGTCCCCAGCTGCCTCCTGATGATGATGGAGGAGCCGCAGATCTCCCGTCGCTGGGCGTCGTAGCCGAGGAGACGGAGGTTCGGATGGGTGAGGGTGTGGTTCTCGACGGGTACGCGGGCGTCACGCAGCTGCCGGAAATATCCCCATTTCCCGGCTCCGACGAATTGGCCGGGCCCACCGGCGGGGTCGGGCGTGCCCTTGGCCTCCACCGCGTCCCGCATGGCGAACGCGGTGATCGGGATGCGCCGGGCACGTACCTCCGCAAGGAAGCCGGGGTCCTGCTCCCACCCGTCGTCGATGGTCAGGAAGACGACCTTGCGGTTGGTGGGGATGGAGCTGATCACCGGAGGTAACGAGCCCGTCGCCTGAATCTCCTTCACCTCGCCGCGCCTGGGCATCGCGCCGGGCGGGCCGTCGAGCGGCCGGGTGGTCGCGGCGTCAGGGCCGAGCCCCGGGGTGCGGGTGACGGTGGTGCCGCTCGTGTCACTTCCTAGGGCGTCTGTCGTCCGGCCTGGCCCGCCGTTGGCCGCGCAACCGGCCAGTAGCAGCACGACCGCCGCCACGTGAGCCACGGTCGTCGCCTTTCGCCCCGGGGCTCGCTTGTCGCACACCGGTCCCATCCTGCCAGGCGTGATCGCCGGGCGAGTACATCCGATAAGGAGTGATTAGCGACAGGGAGTGATTAGCGATAAGGAGTGGTCCTCCCTCTGGCGAGTGTTGCCCTTATCGCGAAACGTGCTTCGTCCCTAGAGTGGCGGTGTGAAGGTCGCAGGTAGCGCCATGATCGGCGTCGAGAGGCATCGCGTGTGGGACGCGCTTCAGGATCCGGCGGTGCTGGTACGCACCATCCCCGGTTGTGAGCGCCTGGAGGAGACAGGGCCGGACACGTACCGGATGACGGTGACGGCGGGGGTCGCGTCCATCAAGGGCGTCTACCAGGGCGAGGTGTCGCTGACCGAACCGTCGGCGCCGGAGAGCTTCGTGCTGCGGGCGCGCGGCCAGGGCGCGCCGGGGACGGTGGAGGCCACCGTGCTCGTACGGCTCAGCGAGGTCGACGAGGGGACCCGCGTCGACTACGACGCCGACGCGGTCGTCGGCGGGATGATCGGCGGGGTGGGGCAGCGCATGCTCGGCTCGGTGGCCAAGAGGACGGCGGGGGAGTTCTTCGCGGCCGTCGAGCACCACCTGCACGCCCCGGACGGTCCTCTGCTCGCACCGGACGGTGCGGGGGTGGACGAGTTGGCCGCCCGGCGAGCCGTGCTGGCGCGTGCGGCCGACGAGGTCGCGGGCGCGGAGGGGCGTCGGGCGCCCGCCGTGTACGAACGGCCGTCCGGCGTGTACGAGCGCCCGCCCAAGAGCCACACCGAGACGAGGCCTTGGGTGATGCTGGCGTCGTTCGGCATGGGGGCGGGCATCGCGCTGACCGGCGTCGCCGTGGGCTGGCTGTTCGGCCGGGCCGGCCGCCGTTCACGCCATTGACCGTTGCCCAACTGAACCGGCCGGCCGGTGCCCGAGGGCGGTCGTGTCGTCAAACGGGCTGCTCATGAGCGCGGAACTGGGCTCTCGCGGAAAAGGATCTCCAGGCGTAGCGTGGCTATATGCGGCAGGCACACGCTGAAGACGCACGAACCGAGGCCCGGCGAGTCATACGCAACCTACTTGGAGAGGAACGCCCGACCGCCGAGGCGCTGATCGGCGACGCGCGCTCCGTGCTCGGTGACGAGCGGGTCGGCCGCTGCCTGAGCCTGGCGCTCGGCGCGTCTCTCACCCGGCGGTCCGCCGAGCTGGCCGCCATCGCCGCATTGCTGGTCGGTGTGCGAGAGCTGGGCGAGGAGTGGTGGACGCGGCCAAGGGGCGGCAAGCTGCCCGCGCCCGACGAGGTGCTGCGTACGGCCGTCGCGATCGAGCCGTGGACCGACCTGACCGCCCTGGAGATGCTCGCCGCCTGGATCTCCGACGACGCGGCCGACCAGTTGTGGGGCCAGCCCGTCGCCCAGGTGGACCTCAACTCGTGGCAGGCCGAGGACCGCTTCGACCTGCCGGACGGGGCGAAGCCGGGGCAGCGGCTCGTCGTACACTTCGACGCCGGCGGGCGGCTCGACGCGGTGGTCACCCGGCGGCCTGACGAGAATCTGGGGTCGAACCTCGACTTCCACTCACTGCGCTACTCGCGTCCCGCCGAAGCCCAGTGGAGCTGGGGAGTGGCGGCCGGGCTCGGGCCGCACCGGCTGCCGGACGAGGACCCCGACCCGTACGCCCGCGAGGTGCCCGCCGCCGCCGCCGGCATCCTGCGCGCCTGGGCGCTACGGCACGGCGCCACCCGCGAGCAACTGGGCGAGCGGTGGCAGACGGTCGGCGACGTGGTGGCGACCATCGAGCGGGTCGACTGGATGTGGCGCAGCGGGGAGTGGTTCGGCTGGTGGCGTGGCGCCTCCGCCCTGGTGGACGACTCGGCCTACCTCCCGTACCGGCTGGAGGAACTGGCGGCCGGGTGACCGGCCCGGCGGGGGAGCGACCCGGACAAAGCCGCGTGCATCCGGTCAAGGTCGTGCGGGAGTACGGACAAGGCCGCGCGCGCATACGGCCCAGGCCGGTGGAATGGGGTCGAGGCCGTAGAGGTTGTGGTCGAGCGTGAAAGTCGAGATATTTTCGGACATCGTCTGCCCCTGGTGCTACATCGGGCACACCCGCTTCGGCCGGGCCGCCGACCGCTTCCGCGCCAAGGGCGGCGTCGTGGACATCACCATGCGCCCGTTCCAGCTGAACCCGGACGCCCCCGCCGAAGGCGAGCCGCTGCTCCCGGCCCTGGAGCGGAAGTTCGGCGGGAACGTCGCGCAGATGACCTCCCACGTCACCGCCGTCGCCGCGGAAGAGGGGCTGGACGTGCGCTTCGCGCAGGCGATCAGCGCGAACACGTTCGAGGCGCACCGGCTGGTCGAACTCGCCACCCGGCAGGGGCGCGGGCTGGAGGCGGTCGATCGGCTGTTCCACGCGCACTTCACCGACGGGCTCAACGTCGGTGACCAGGACGTGCTCACCAAGCTGGCCGCCGAGCTGGACGTGGATCACCCGTCGGGTGAGGGCACGCAGGAGGTACGCGAGCAGCTTGACCAGGCGCGGGCGCTGGGGATAACGGGTGTGCCGCTGTTCCTGTTCGAGGGGCAGTTCGCGGTGTCGGGAGCGCAGCCGGCGGAGACGTTCGACGCCGCCCTCGACGAGGTGGCGGCCCGCACCGGCCAGACCCCGGTGACCATCCTCGCGCCCCCGGCCGACGGCTGCGACGACGGCTATTGCGCCGTTTGAGAGAAGACGGCGGCTACAGCTCCGCCTTGGTGGTGATGGCGACTACCGCGTCATGTGCGCGGTGGTGACGTCTACCGCGTCATGTGCGCGGTGGTGACGTCTACCGCGTCATGTGCGCGGTGGTGACGTCTACCGCGTCATGTGCGCGGTGGTGACGGCTACCGTGTCGCGTAGGCGATGATCTCCTCGGCCAGCCATTCGGCCACGTTGGCGGGGCCGGGCAGGCGGACGCCGAGGACGAAGTGGGTCAGACCGGCGTCCGCGAGCTCCCGGACCGTTGACCGGGCGGCGGCGGGGTCTTCGGTGGAGACGACGAGTTGGGTCGAGCGGGTGATCTCCGCCGGATCGCGGCCGATGGCGGCGCACTTCTCGTCGAGCACCTTGTTCCGTTCCCGGATGAACTCGATCGTGTTGTGCGGCGGTCCCGGTACGTTCCAGATGTCGGCGTGCTCGGCCACCACCTCGAGCGTCTTGTCGCCCCACCCGCCGATCAGCAGCGGCGGCGGGACGGCCGGCTTCGGCGAGCACACCACCTCACGCAGCTGGTAGTAGCGGCCGTCGAAGTCGAACCGGTCCTCGGTCCACATTCGCTTGATGATCGCGCACGACTCGGCCAGCCGGGCCACGCCCTCGCCGGGGGAGGCGATGTGCAGTCCGTACGCGTTGTACTCCCTGGGCACGAGCGTGTCACCCGGCTGGTGCGTGCCGCCGACCCCCAGGCCGAGGACCAGGCGGCCGGGCGCGATGGCGTCCACGGTCGCCGCGATCTTGGCGAGTACCGCCGGCGGCCGGGTGAGGTTGCTCGTCACCATGAGCCCCAGCTGGAGCCGGGAGGTCCGCGCGGCCAGGGCGGCGAGCATCGTCCAGCCCTCGTGGATCGGCGCGTCCACCGGCCCGAACAGCGGCAGCATGTGGTCCCAGAGCCAGGCGTGCTCGATGGCGGGGACCGCGTCGGCCTGCTGCCAGGTCCGCAGCAGCGTGTCGTACGTGACGCCGACGGGGACGGTCTTCATTCCGAAGCTCAGCATATAACAGCTCCACTGATTGTCAGCTCTACTGACGATTAGGCTAGTGCGAGAATCGGGAGGTGTCGAGACGCCGCCTTGGATACCTGCTCAAGCACGCCAACCTGCGCCTGGCCCAGCACACCGGCCCGGCCCTGGAGCCGTACGGCGTCGACGGCCGCGAGCTCGCGGTGCTCAACGTGCTCGACGCGGCCGACCCGCTGTCCCAGCAGGAGGCCGCGACGCGGCTGCGGATCGACAGGACGACGATGGTCGCGATGATCGACACGCTCGAGGGCAAGGAGCTGGTCAGCCGCCGGCCGCATCCGGACGACCGGCGCAAGAACATGGTCGAGCTGACCCCGCGTGGCCGCGACACGCTGCGCGAGGGGGGTCAGGCCGTGGACGAGGCGGAGCGCGCGTTCCTGGCGAAGCTGGCGCCCGACGACGCGGCCCGCCTCAGAGAGCTGCTCGACAAGCTGATCTAGGGTCGGTGCGGGGAACTGCCCGACAAGCTGATCTAGGGTCGGTGCGGGGAACTGCCCGACAAGCTGAACCGCCAGGCCAGGCTCAGGTGGTGCCCTCGCCCAGGAGGCCGGAGCGGTGGTGGCGGCGGCAGAGGACCTGGTAGCGGACCGGTGACGCGTCCGTGTCGCCGATCACGACCTGCTCGCCCGTACGAACCAGTTCCCCGCCCACGATCCGCCCGTTGAGCTGCCCGGGGCGCCCGCACCAGCACAGCACCTCGACCTGCAACCGGCACACCTCGTCCGCCAGCTCGAACAGTCGCTGGGCCGCCGGGAACATCACGGACCTGAAGTCCGAGGCCAGCCCGAAGGCGTAGACGTCGATGCCGTGCTCGTCGACCAGGTCGGCGAGCTGCTCGATCTGGTCGACGGTGTAGAAGCAGACCTCGTCGCAGATCAGGTAGTCGATCCTGTCGTGGCCGGTCACGAGCGTCAGCAGATCGAGGGAGTCCACGACCTCGATGGCGTCCAGGCCGAGCCCTATCCTGCTGGTGACCTGGGGACCGCCCGAGCGGTCGTGCTTGGTCAGGACCAGCCCGCGCCGGCCCTGGCGGCCGTGGTTGTAGTTCATCTGGAGCGCGAGCGTGGACTTCCCGCAGTCCATGGGACCGAAGTAGAACTTCAGTACGGCATCACGGGCGCCGGACGGGACGGCGGACAGGGCGAACGTGTCGGTCACAGGGGGCCACCTTAGCGGCTTGGCTTGTTACCTGACCTCGTGGGAGATTTCTCCCCTGGAGTTATCAGGAGGAACCGTGGTCACAGAGAAGCCCCCCTCGCTCGACGCGATGATGACGACCGACGACCTCACGGCGGCGCAGGCCGACGCCACGAGGTGGCGGTACGGCTTCCTTGTGGTCGTGGCGGGAATCGTCGCGGTACTGGTGGCCTTCGGGGCCGCCGTGTTCGCCACCAAGGAGTTCGCGGCGTTGTTCGCGGGCGTGGCCGGAGTGGTGGGCACGATCATCGGCGCCTACTTCGGCGTGCAGGCGGGACAGTCGGGTAAGGCCAGGGTCGAGGCCGAACTTGCCAGGTCACAGGAGCTGGTAGTGCGCCTGGCCGCCTATGTTGGCACTGAGAACGCGCCCCGGGTCATCGATGAAGTGCTCGGCCGGCGCCGAAGCTGAGGAGCCATGCGTAGCGTCCGTATTGGAGTCGACACCGGAGGCACGTTCACCGATGTGGTGGCCGTGGACGACCAGACCGGTGAGATCGTCACGACCAAGACCCCCTCGACCCCCGCGAACCCGGCCGACGGGTTCGTCAGGGGCATCGAGAAGCTGGGGCCGCTCGACGCGAGTTCCGTCGTGCACGGCACCACTGTGGCCACCAACCAACTGCTCGAGGACCGGATCGCGAACCTGGGGTTCATCACGACCGAGGGCTTCGAGTTCATCCTGGAGATTGCCAGGCAGAGCGTGCCCGACGGCTATGGCAACTCCTATTTCTGGGTCAAACCGCCGAGGATCGTCCCGATCCACCTGGTCAAGACCGTCGGGGGGCGGCTGGACCACACCGGCGCCGAGGTGCGCCCGTTCGCCGAGGAGCAGGCCGCCGAGGTGGCCCGCTGGCTCAAGGCCAAGGGCGTCACCGCGATCGGCGTGTGCTTCCTGCACTCCTACGCCAATCCGGACCACGAGCGGCGCATGCGGGACGTGCTGGCCCGTGAGCACCCCGAGGCGGTCGTCTCGCTGTCGAGCGACGTGCTGCGCGAATACCGCGAGTACGAGCGGTCGGTCACCACGCTCGTGGACGCGGCGGTCAAGCCGACGATGCGGCGCTACCTGGCCAACCTGTCGGCCCGGCTCGGCATGCCGTTCTCGGTGATGAAGTCCAACGGCGGCGTGCTGTCGGCCCGCGAGGTCGTCAACCAGCCGATCACCACGGTGCTGTCGGGGCCCGCGGCCGGGGCCCTGGGGGCGGCGCTCATCGCCGCCACGGCGGGGCACCCGTCGGTGATCACCCTGGACGGCGGCGGCACGTCCACCGACGTCGCCGTGGTGATCGACGGCGAGCCGTCCATCACCACCGAGGGCGTCATCGGCCGCTACCCGTGCAAGATCCCGATGATCGACATCGTCACCGTCGGCGCGGGCGGCGGCTCGATCGCCTGGATCTCGCCCGAGGGCACGCTGAAGGTCGGCCCCAAGTCGGCCGGGGCCGATCCCGGACCGCTGTGCTACGGCAGGGGCGGCACCGAGGTGACGGTCACCGACGCGCACGTCTTCCTCGGCCGCATCCCGCCGCACCTGCTCGGCGGGGAGATCCCGCTCGACGTGGCGGCCGCGCGCACCGGCATCGAGGCGCTGGCCGACAAGCTCGGGCTCAGCGCCGAGCGGACCGCGACGGGAATCCTGGAGATCAGCGCGTTCAACCAGAGCAACGCCATCCGCCAGCTCACCGTCAAGCGCGGGCTCGACGTGCGGGACTTCCCGCTGGTGACGTTCGGCGGTTCGGGGCCGCTGCTGGCCTGCCGGCTGATCGACATCCTGGGGCTGCCGGCGGTGGTCGTCCCGCCCGATCCGGGCAACGTCTCGGCGTTCGGCCTGCTCACGGTGGACGTCAAGAACGACTACGTCCGTACGCACGTCACCCGCGACCTGTCGCCGGCGACGGCCGGGGAGATCTTCCGCGAGCTGGAGGGCGAGGCGGCGCAGGCGCTCGACCGGGAGGGCTTCGACGAGCCGGTCTACGCGCGCACCGCCGACCTGCGTTACTACGGTCAGGCGTACGAGGTGCGCGTGGCCGCCCCGGCGGGTGAGGTGAACGAGGAGTGGCGCCGGGAGGTGCTGGACCGCTTCCACCAGGCACACGAGAAGCTCTACGGCTACGGCTACCGCGACGACGAGCGGCACGGCGTCGAATGGGTCAACCTGCGCGTCTCCGGCATCGGTCCCATCACCCGCCCGGCCATCCGCCGCAGGGAGCCCCACGCCGGCGAGCGGCCCGCGGCGACGACCAGGAGCGTGCACTTCGACTCGGCCGCCGACACGCCGATCCACCAGCGGTCCGACCTGGACCCGGGCACCGTGGTCGAGGGTCCGGCGGTCATCGAGGAGTACGGCTCGACGATCCCCATCCATCCCGGCTTCACCGCCCAGGTGGACGACTACGGCAACGTGGAGGTGCGGCGTGGCTGACCCGATTCTCGTCGAGATCGTCGAGGGCACCCTGGCCTCCGTGGAGAAGGAGGTCGAGACCGCGATCGCGCGTACGGCCCGCTCTCCGATGATCCGCGACGCGCACGACTTCCGCGCGGGCATCCACGACGCGCGGCTGCGCAAGCTGACCGGCCGCTCCTACAGCGCGCTCGTCCAGCCGATCGTCCGCGACTTCCCGATCGAGGAGATGAAGCCCGGCGACGTCTTCTTCCACAACGACGTCTACCTGTCAGAAGGCGGAATCGGCCACCTGCCCGACCTGTGCGTCACCGTCCCGGTCTTCCACGAGGGCGCTGTGGTGGCCTTCGTGCAGGCGTTCGGGCACCACGACGACATCGGCGGCTCGGTGCCCGGCTCGATGCCCTCGCACGCGCGCAGCGTGTACGAGGAGGGCCTGATGGTCCCGCCGATCAAGCTGTGGGACGCGGGCGTGCCCAACGAGGCCGCGCTGCGCATCATGACCCGCAACTCGCGCATGCCCGACTCGCTGGCGGGCGACCTCGACGCCGAGTGCTCGGCCTGCCTCATGGGGGCGCGCCGCCTGGGTGAGCTGTTCGACAGGTACGGCCGGGCCGAGGTCGAGGAGTGCTTCGACGCGATCATCGGCAAGACGACGGAGACGTTCCGGCGCGAGCTGCTGGCCAAGATCCCCGAGGGCACCTACACCTGGGAGGACTACGCCGAGCACGACGGCGTGGACGAGCCGCGGCTGCACGCCCAGCGGATCACGCTCACCGTCGACCACGCGGCGGACGCCCCGCTGAAGATCGACTTCACCGGCACGTCCCCGCAGGCCAAGGGGCCGATCAACCACGCGGGCGACTACGCCGACGGCGTGTTCCTGAAGAAGTGGCTGGCCCCCATCCTGCGCAACCTCGCCGACACCCCGGAGCGCATGGCCGAGCTGGACGTCAACGAGGGCGTCGTCCCTCTGATCGAGATGGTCTTCCCGGAGAAGGGGACGCTGCTCACCCCGATCTTCCCCGCGCCCACCAACGCCCGGACGTTCGTGATCCTGCGGCTGCTCGGCGTGCTCGCGGGCGTGCTGGCCAAGGCCACCGGCGGCCGCATGCCGGCCGACCAGGAGACGATCCGCTACACCGGCGTCCACGGCGCCGACGCCGAGGGCGTGCCGTACCTGATGAGGGAGGTCCTCGGCGGCGGCTCCGGCGGGCGCTGGTACGCCGACGGCGAGGACACCATCCACGTGGTGCCCGACTCGCGCAACATCCCGGTGGAGTTCGCCGAGGCGCGCTGGCCGTTCCGGGTCGAGCGGCTGGCGCTGGCCTGCGACTCGGGCGGGCCGGGCATGTTCAGGGGCGGGCTCGGCTACGACAAGCACATCAGGATGCTCAGGGACGCCTCGTACATGTCGATCGCCGACCGGTCGATCCTGTCGTGCTGGGGCGTCAACGGCGGGCTGGCCGGGCGGCCGTTCCGGGTCGAGATCGCCGGCAAGGAGATGGAGGGCCTGGTGGACGACCACCAGGTGCAGGCGGGCGAGACCATCCGCATCCGCACCACCGGGGGCGGCGGCTGGGGCTCACCGTACGACCGGGACCCGCGCGCCGTGGCGGCGGACGTCCGCGACGGCAAGGTGTCGATCGCCGGCGCCCTGGGCGACTACGGCGTGGTGCTGGACGGCGACCGCATCGACGAGCAGGGCACCGCCGAGCTCCGCGCCAACCTGCGCCCGCCGGCGGGCCGCTTCTTCGACCGCGGCCCCGGCTACCCGAAGCTGTCGGGCGGCCGCTCCCACGCGGAGGTGGACGAGCTCTAGCGGATGCCATGATGGGCTCCATTTCCTGAGATTCCCTGAGATTTCCTCAAATTCCCTCAGATGTCGCGAAATGGAGTCCGTCATGCGTGTCGCCCTCGCCGGTCTCGCCACCAGCCATCCCTTCACCGACGCCCGTACCCTGGCCCGCCACGCGGACCTGCTGGTGTGGGAGGAGGACCCGGAGCGGCTGAGCCGTTTCACCGAGGAGCACCCCGGCGCCAAGGTGCTGCCGAGCCTGGCCGCGCTGCTGGCCGCCGAGCCCGACGGCGTGGTGCTGACCGTGCCGAGCCCGCGCGTGCCCGGGGCGCTGGCAGCCGTGCTCGACACCGGCGCGGCCTGCTTCGTGAACAAGCCCGCCGTCGCCACCCGCGCCCAGCTGAACGAGCTGGACCGGCTGCGGATCCACGACCGCGTGCTGTCCAGCTCGGTGCTCCGCTTCGCCCCTGCCTTCGCGGGGCTGCGGGTGGACCCCGCCGACGTGCTCGCGGTCCGGGCCACCGTACGGCATGACGTCGGCCTCTGGGCCGGCGGCTACAACGCCTGGCAGGACACCCCCGGCGAGGGCGGCGGGACGCTGGTGACCATGGGGATCCACGGCGTGGAGCTGCTGGTCGCGCTGTTCGGCCCGGATGTGAGGCTGGCCGGCGCGGCGTCGGCCACCAGGCACTACGCGGGCCTGCGCTCGGAGGACACCGGCGTCATGGCCCTGCGCTGGGACAGCGGCGTCACGGGCACGGTCGAGATCCTCGGCGTCTCCGACGAGGAGTCCTACGCCGTCACCGTCCACCGGCGAGGCGGCACCGACACCGTGGTGATCGAGGGCGGTGACGACCACGTCAAGGGCCTGGGCTACGAGGGGACGATCGAGGCGTTCCTGGCCATGATCGGGGGCGCGCCGAGCCCCGTCCCGTGGGCGCAGACCCGGGCCATCCTGGAGGTACTGGTCGCGGCCCGCGAAACCACCCAATGACCAGCAGGCCGACCAGCGCGTGAGAGCGCCCATTGACAGCTGAACTCCGCCGCAGTTACGGTCTGGACCGTAAATGACGTAACGGAGGTAGACCGCGTGCGGACGACAGCGGAACTCGAGGAACGGCTGGCGCGGCCGGGCGCCGCCCTCCTCGACGACCTGAGCAGGCTCGACGGCGACATCCTGATCCTCGGCGCGGGCGGCAAGCTCGGCCCGAGCCTGGTCCGGCTGGCACTCAACGCCACGCGTGGCGACCGGCGGATCATCGCGGTGTCCCGTTTCTCCGAACCCGGGCTGGCCCGGGCACTCCAGGACGACGGCGCCACCGTGGTGGCCGCCGACGTGGCCGACGAGGGGGCGCTGCGCGAGCTGCCCGACGCGCCGAACGTGGTGTTCCTGGTCGGCGCCAAGTTCGGCACCGAGGGCAGGGAGCACGCCACCTGGTTCACCAACACGTACCTGCCGGGCAGGGTCGCCGACAGGTTCAGGGAGGCCAGGATCGCCGCCCTGTCCACCGGCAACGTCTATCCACTGGTCCCCGTCGGCGGTGGCAGCACCGAGGGCTCGCCGACCGGGCCCGTCGGCGACTACGCGATGAGCTGCCTGGGCAGGGAGCGGGTGCTGTCGCACTTCGCGGAGGCGTACGGCACGCGCATGTCGCTGCTGCGGCTCAACTACGCCGTCGAGCTGCGCTACGGCGTGCTCGTCGATCTGGCCGGGAAGATCCTGGCAGGGGAGCCGATCGATCTGGCCACCGGCCAGGTCAACGTGGTCTGGCAGGGCTACGCCAACGAGGTCGTGCTCCGCTCGCTGCTGCTCGCCGAGGCGCCGCCGTACGTGCTCAACGTGACCGGGCCCGAGCTGGTCTCGGTCCGGCAGGCGGCGCTGGACCTCGGCGCGGCGCTGGGCAAGGAGCCGGTGTTCAGCGGCGAGGAGGCGCCCACGGCGCTGCTGTCGAACGCCGGCAAGTGCCACCGCCTGTTCGGCTACCCCGAGCTCACGCCCGCCGAGCTGATCGAGCACACGGCGCGCTGGGTGGCCGACGGCGGCCCGTCGCTCGGCAAGCCCACCAAGTTCGAACGCCGTGACGGCCGCTTCTAACCGCGTGCCCGGCCCATTGACCCTAGGGGGATCCGACGTGCTCAGCACGATTTCAGAGGCGCAGACGTCCGTGCGCGAGCTGTTCAGGCGCGGCCTGGTGATTCCGGCGCATCCGCTGGCGCTGACCGAGGACCGGAAGCTGGACGAGCGCCGGCAGCGGGCGCTGACCCGCTACTACGTCGAGGCGGGCGCGGGCGGCCTGGCGGTGGGCGTGCACACCACGCAGTTCGCCATCCACGGGACCGACCTCCTGCGGCCGGTGCTGGAGCTGGCCGCGCGGACGGCGGGGGAGTACGAGCGCGAGGTGCTCCTGGTGGCGGGCGCGACCGGGTCCACGCGGCAGGCCGTGGCGGAGGCCGAGCTGGCCAGGTCGCTCGGCTACCACATGGTGCTGCTGAGCCCGTGCCGGGAGCTGGACGAGGACGGGCTGATCGAGCGGGCGCGGGCGGTGGGCGAGGTGCTGCCGGTGATCGGCTTCTACCTGCAGACCGCGGTCGGCGGACGCCCCTTGTCACGGAATTTCTGGACCAGGTTGGCGGCGATCGAGTCCGTGGTGGGCATCAAGGTCGCCCCCTTCGACCGTTACCGCACGCTCGACGTGCTGCACGGCGTGGTCCGGGCCGGTCGCGCGGCCGAGGTCGCCCTCTACACCGGCAACGACGACCACATCCTGGCCGATCTCGTCACCACCCACCGGGTCGTCGTGGACGGGCACGAGGTGGAGATCGAGTTCGTCGGCGGGCTGCTCGGTCAGTGGGCGGTCTGGGTACGGCGAGCGGTCGAACTGCTGGAGGAGGCCAAGCTGGCCCGCTCGGGCGACGACCCGGCCATGCGGCGGCTGCTCACCCTCGACGGCCACCTCACCGACGCCAACGCCGCCATCTTCGACTCGGCCAACGGCTTCCACGGCTGCATCCCCGGCATCCACGAGGTACTGCGCCGCCAGGGGCTGCTGGCGGGCCGCTGGTGCCTGGACCCGGCGGAGGAGCTCTCACCGGGGCAGCTCGCGGAGCTCGACCGGATCTGGGCCGCCTACCCATGGCTACGGGACGACGACTTCGTCAGCGCCGGCCTGTCCCGCTGGCTCGCCTGATCCTCATGCGAGCCGGCAAGAAGACAGCCCCCGAGCCCGCCGCCTCAGAGTGTGAGGCGGTACAGGGTCAGGGGGCGGCCACTGGAGCCGCTGGTGAGGTTGCCCGTGCGCTCGGCCAGCCCGGCCAGCTCCAGCCGGTGCAGCATCCGCCGGGCGGTGCGCTGCTGGACGTCGAGGCGGTCGGCGATCTCTCGGGTGGTGAGCGGCTCGTCGCCCGCCGCCGCCCGCGCCTGCAGCAGCCGCTCGATCGTCGCCACCGACAGCCCCACGCGGCGGGCGATCACCGAGAGGTTGCGCTCCGACTCCGGGACGCCGGCGACCGACTCCAGGACGATGTCGGTGTCGGCGCGCAGCGACAGCACCGCCGCGACGTCGCCGATGCGCCGGGCGCGGGCCAGGGCCCGGCGGGCCAGGCTCTCCGCCTCCGCCGCGCTGCGGCCCAGCCCGAAACCCACGCGTACCACCTGATTCTGCGCCGCGAGGCGACCCAGCATGGGCAGGCCGGTGAAGCCGCCCGTGGCGTCGTGCAGCGGACCCCGGGTGGTGACCAGGAGATGGGTGCCGCCCCGGAAGGCGGCCAGCGTGCCGCCCAGCGCGGTGGCCTCGCGCAGCAGTCCCTCCTCGTTCTCGACCTCGACCAGCCCGAGCGCGATCTGCGCGTCTTCCTGCGCCTGCCCCTCGGCGGTCAGCAGCAGCTGGCGCAGCGCCACCCGGACCGAGTGGACGGAGGGCGCCAGGCGCAGCACCTGCATCTCGCCGCGCAGCGCCTCGTGCACCGAGCTCAGGCAGGTGATCACCGGATGGGCGGGGCCGCGCCGGTGGAAGGCGATCGCCTTCTTGGAGGTCATCTCCGGCCGGTAGGGCAGCGTCCTGAGCGTGTCGGCGGGCAGCCCGGCCTCGGCGAAGGTGGCCACCACGTCGGCCGCGGGCAGGGTGTCGATCGACAGCCCGGTGACGTCCTGGCCCTCGTGCTGCAGGCGTACCAGGGCGCTGAGCAGCGTCGCGCCCGAGTAGTCGACGAACGCGGCGGCCCGGCTCAGCGTCTCGGCGTCGCGGGAGAGCATGTACGGGACGATGCCGGTGAACAGCCACCCCTCCACGGCGGCGGCGTGCGCCTCGACGATCGCGGGCGCCTGCGACTCGTGGTCGTAGTCGAGGCGCAGCGCGGTGACCCCGGGCTGCTCCTCGCAGGTGGCCGCGACGTCGTCGACCAGATCATGCGGGCCGACGACCCCGATGACGATTCCCACCCACGCCTCCCTCTCGCTCATTTCGGTCAAGACCGCAATTATATCTTGTGAGGAGCCCCTGTGAAGTTCCCGTCCATGGCCGAGGCCGCCGGCCGTACGCTCGGCGACGAGGAAGTGGCCGCCGCGGCGCGGGTGATCCGCTCGGGCATGCTCAGCTCCGTCTGGGGGACCGAGACCAGAGCCCTCGAACGCGAGGTCGCCGCCTTGTACGGCGTGCGCCACGCGGTCGCGTGCAGCTCCGGCACCGCGGCCCTCCATCTGTCGGTCGTGGCGGCTGCGCCGGACCCCGGAGACGAGATCATCACGACGCCGATCACCGACTTCGGGACCGTGGCCCCCATCCTGGCGCAGAACGCGGTCCCTGTCTTCGCGGATGTAGATCCCTCGGACGGCAATCTCGATCCCGGCGCGGTGGCCAAGCTGATCGGCCCGCGGACTCGGGCGATCATGGCCGTGCACCTGTTCGGCGCGCCCGCCCGCGTGGCCGAGTTGCGGGCGCTGGCCGACGAGCACGGCCTCGCGCTGATCGAGGACTGCGCCCAGGCGTGGCTCGCCGAGCTGCCGGACGGCCGGCCGGCGGGTACGGTGGGCGACGTCGCCACCCTCAGCCTGCAGCAGTGGAAGCACATCACCTGCGGCGACGGCGGCCTGGCGCTCACCGAGGACGACGAGCTGGCGCGCCGGATGCGGCTGTTCGCCGACAAGGGCTGGGACCGGGCGGCCGGGCGCTCGCACGCCGGTTTCGGCCTGAACTACCGCATGACCGAGCTGCAGGCCGCCGTGGCGCGGGCCCAGCTCGCCAAGCTGCCCGGCGTCGTCGCGGCCCGCCGCGGCACGGCCGTACGGCTGCTCGACGCCCTTCAGGGCCTGCCAGGGGTGGGCCTGCCGCGGCCGGAGGGGCACGCCTGGTGGCTGTTCCCCCTCGTGCGGCCCGGAGGTGACGCCCGTGAGCTGGCCGCGCACCTGGCCGCGGCCGGGATACCCGCGCGGGCCGGCTACCTGGAGGAGCCGCTGAACCGCGCCCCGCTGTGGGATCGGCCCGTCTACGGCTCCGCGCGCTACCCGCTCGACGGCTACGTCCCGAACCCGTGTCCCGAGGCCGAGCGCCTGGTCGCCGAGACGCTGCTGATCATCGACTGGAACGAGAACTACACGGCCGAGCACGCCGACGCCGTCGCCCGGGAGATCACCCGCTTCGCCGCGAGTTGACGCGGTGACCGTAGTTACGTTCAGGTATCGCCCATTGACCGCACGAGGTCCTCGTCATTAGGTTTCGGTCAGGACCGGTATTACTCGAAAGGAATCCGCCGATGAGGAAGACAGCGGCACTCGGCCTGGCGGCCACCCTGGCCCTCGCCGCCGCCGGGTGCGGATCCAGCGGCTCGGACAAGAGCACCGTGACCCTCTGGATGTACCCCGTCATCGGGGACCAGGCCAAGAGCCAGGCGTTCTGGGCCAAGGTCGAGAAGGACTTCGAGACCAAGAACGCGACGATCGACATCAAGATCGACCAGCAGCCGTGGGAGGGCCGTCAGGAGAAGGTCACGACGGCGCTGGTCTCGAAGAAGGGCTTCGACCTCGTCGTCCTGGGGCCCGACCAGATCCCGCAGTACGCCCAGCAGGGCACCGTCGAGGCCGTCGACGACGTGGTGGGCAAGGACAAGGCGGCCTACCTGCCCAGCGCGATCACCGCGCTGACCGTGAACGGCAAACTGTACGGCGTGCCGATCTACCAGACGATCACCGCGCCCATCTACAACAAGAAGCTGTTCGCCGAGGCGGGCGTGGACAAGGTGCCCGAGACGCTGGCCGAGCTCAAGGCGGCGGCGCCCAAGCTGGCCGCAAAGAAGGTCGCCGTGCTCGACTACCCCGGCAAGCCCGAGGTCAGCCTCAACCAGAGCTTCTATCCCATCCTGTGGGCCAACGGCGGCAGCGTCTTCGCCCCCGACGGCAAGAAGGTGGCCTTCAACAGCCAGCAGGGCGTCGACAGCCTCCAACTGCTGCTCGACCTGAAGGCCGCGGGCGGCCTGCCCGCGGACGCCGCCAGCAAGGGCAACGAGATCGAGGGCGGCGCCCTGGCCACCGGCAAGAGCGCGATGTACCACGCGGCCACCGCCTTGCAGGCCACCCAGCTCGGCGCCGCGATCGGCGCCGAGAACGTTGGCATCGGCCTGCCGCTGGAGGGCACCAAGCGGGTCGCGTTCGGCATCCCCGGCGCCCTGGTGCTGGCCAAGCACGCCGCGAACCAGGACGCGGCGAAGAAGTTCGCCACCTACCTGTCCTCGCCCGAGGTCGCCGCCAGTCTGGCCGCGGAGTCGGGCTTCTTCCCCGCCCGCACCGACGTGACCGTGCCGGGACAGTCGGCCGCGGCCACGGAGTTCGCCAAGTCGCTGCAGTACGCCTTCCCCGGTGACACCCACCCGAAGGCCCGCCAGGTGATGGGCCTCATCGCCCCGCACATCCAGGCGGCCCTGCTCGGCAAGGAGGACGCGAAGACGGCGCTCGACGCGGCGGCCAAGGAGGCCGACGCGCTGCTGGGCAACGGCGGATAGGGATGCGCCAACGCCTGCGTGACCCGGTCACGGGCCTGCTGTTCGTGCTGCCCGTGCTGGTGCTCTTCCTGATCTTCCGGATCTTCCCCTCCCTCGCGGCGGCGGGGATGAGCCTGACCAACTGGAACATCGGCGGGGAGTGGAGCTTCGTCGGCGCGGACAACTACGCCCGGCTGCTCGACGACGCGATCTTCTGGACGAGCCTGCGCGTGACGCTCGTGTACGTGGCCGTCTACGTGCCGCTCACCCTGCTCGTGTCGCTGGGCACGGCGTTGCTGCTGAACCAGGTCGTGTTCCTGCGCGGCCTGTTCCGCGGCATGCTGTTCCTGCCGTACGTGACCAGCTTCGTGCTGGCGGGCGTCATCTGGCGGTGGATCTACGAGTTCGACGGGCTGATCAACGGCGTGCTGGGCAAGGCCGGGCTCGGCCCGGTGGCCTTCCTGGAACAGTCGTCGCTGGTGCTGCCGGCCCTGGCCGTGGTGTCGGCGTGGAAGGGCTTCGGCTACTCGATGCTGATCCTGCTGGCCGGGCTGAAGGCGATCCCGGGCTCCTATCTGGAGGCGGCCCGGGTCGACGGGGCCTCGGCGTGGCAGCGCTTCCGCCGGATCACGCTGCCGCTGCTGAAGCCCGCGCTCTTCTTCGTCCTGGTGATCGAGACGATCAGCGCCTTCCAGACCTTCGACACCGTCTACGTGATGACCGGTGGCGGTCCCGCCAGGGCCACCTACACCCTCATCTACGGCATCTACGACCACGGCTTCAGATCCTTCGACTTCGGCTACGCCGCCACGTGGGGGATGGTCCTGTTCGCCCTGGTGCTCATCGTGTCGCTGATCCAGCGCCGCTTCCTGGACCGGGGGAACACATGACGCGCACGCGGCAGAGATGGCCGCTCGTCGCGCTGCTCGGCGTGCTGTCGGTGCTGACCGTCAGCCCGTTCGCCGCCATGCTGATCGTCGCGCTGTCGCCCGCGGGCGCCCCGACCCTGCCCGCGCAGTGGCCCGACTCGCTCACGCTCGACAACCTCACGCGGGTGCTGTCCGCCTCCGGCTTCGTGGGGTGGACGGTCAACTCGCTGGTGTACTCCGTGGTCTCGGTGGTGATCATCCTGCTCACCGCCTCGATGGCCGGGTACGCGTTCGCCAAGAAGCGTTTCCCCGGCCGCCAGGCGATGTTCTGGACCTTCCTGGCGACCATGATGGTGCCCTTCCAGGCCACCCTCATCCCGACGTTCGTGCTGGTCAACAGCCTGGACGGGGTGGACACGTTCTGGGGGCTGATCGTGCCGACGCTGGCCAACTCGCAGGCCGTGTTCCTGATGCGCCAGTTCATCATGGGGCTGCCCGACGAGCTGTTCGACGCGGCCAAGGTCGACGGCGCCTCCGAGCTGCGGGTCTACTGGACGATCGTGGTGCCGCTGACCCGGCCCGTCCTGGCCACGCTGGGCGTGTTCGTGTTCCTGTGGCACTGGAACGACTTCCTGTGGCCGCTGGTCGTGGGGCAGAGCGACGCCACGCGTACGCTCACCGTGGGTCTGACCACGCTGCGGACGGAGGAGATCCAGCTGTCGGTGCTGATGGCGTCGGCGGCGATCTCCGTGGTGCCGTGCCTGGTGGTCTTCTTCCTGTTGCAGCGGTACCTGGTCAACAGCATCGCGATGACTGGGCTGAAATAAGCTCTCTCGGGTGGATATTTCGGCTCAAGTCCTCCGTGATCGTCTTCGCGGCACGCTGCTCGCCGCCGCGGCCACCCCCATGACGGAGTCGGGCGAGGTGGATCTCGGCGTGGTGTCGCGCTACCTCGCCGGGCTGGTCGAGGACGGTGCCGACGGGCTGGCGGTGCTCGCGCACACCGGCCGCGGGCCGTACCTGACGCCGGACGTACGCGCCGCCGTGATCGAGCGCGCGGTCGCGCTCGGCGTGCCGGTCATCGTCGGCATCGGCGGCTCGCCGGAACAGTCCAGAGGCGTCGCCGGCTCGCCGGAGCAGACCGGGGGCGTCGCCGGCTCGCCGGAGCAGACAGGGGGTTTCGCTCAGGCCGAGGAGCAGGCCCGGGTGGCCGCGCGGCTCGGCGCCGATGGCGTCCTGGTCTTCCCCGCCGAGGGCGACCGGCTGGGCGGCCACGAGGCGATCTGGCAGGCGGCCGGGATCCCCATGATCGCC
Organism: Nonomuraea sp. NPDC050680; assembly: GCF_040654555.1. Lineage (NCBI taxonomy): Bacteria > Bacillati > Actinomycetota > Actinomycetes > Streptosporangiales > Streptosporangiaceae > Nonomuraea > Nonomuraea sp. NPDC050680. The sequence goes on from NZ_JBFAIF010000002.1 coordinate 448,388, forward strand.
TTCGACCTCTACACCCGGCCCTGCCCACCTGAGACCATGCGGGACCTCCTCCGGCATCCCGGCGTGGCCGGGATCAAGACCGCGCTGCTGTCCGACGCCATGGGCTGCCAGCGCGCCATCACCCTCGCCAGGCAGGCCGGCAGGCTGGCCATCACCGGTGAGGACCGCATGTTCGGCCCGTCGCTCCTGTGGGGCGCCGAGGCCGCCCTGGTGGGCCTCGCGGCCGCGTCGGTCTCCGTCACCGCCGCGGTCATGGCCGCCTACCGAGGTTCGGACCTGCGGGCCTTCGACGCGGCGTCGGGCCGCCTGGACCGCCTGGCCACGGCCACCTTCACCGAGCCCATGGAGGGCTACGTCCAGCGCATGCTGTGGCTCGCGGCGGCCGAGGGCCGGATCCCGGAGTCCCACGCCCACGACCCGTACGGCCCGTCCCTGCCGGAGCAGGAACGGGCCGCGGTGGCGAGGGCGGCGGGTTACCTCGCCACGTAGGCGTCGGCGACGGTCTGCGTGACGGCGCTGCCGTCCTTGCCCTTCGCCTCGGCCTTGATCGTGATGCTGCCGGCGGGGTTGACCACCAGGACCTTGTAGGAGCCGCCCGGCGCCGGGAGGACGACGGCCGGCGTCCAGTGGGCGCCCTTGTCGGCGGAGGTCCAGACCCGCAGCGCGGACGCGCCGCCCTCGGCCTTGACGGTGAACGCGAACGGCCGGCCGGCCGCCACGGTGTCGTTGCCCGGCAGGTCGAGCTGGTAGCGGAGCTGGATCAGCGGCAGCTTGGCGCAGGGCTGCTCGTCATCGAAGAGCACACTGTCGATGCACTTGTAGGGGGCGTTGTTCTTGACCGGCCGGGCCGAACGGAACGTCCAGGAGGACTCGACGCTGGTGCCGGCGTGCTTGCCGGGGAAGGCGTCCTTCCACACGTCGGTCAGCCGGTACGTGCCCGACCCGGCGGGCACGCTGTAGTAGGGCACGCCGACCTCGTCGACCTGGGGCCGCACCTCCGTGTCGCCGTTGAACAGGTGGGTCTGCTCGTCGCCCGGCGCGCCCACGTAGGTGTGGCTGGGGTCGGAGGCGTCGGTGTAGTGGCCGAGGCCGAACGGGGCGAGCGCGCGCAGCCGCATCCGGTCGCCCTGGCGGCAGGTGTCGCACAAGATCGCCGGATCGACCCAGTCCGGCCGGTCAGGCCCGGTGGTGATCTGGGTGGGCAGGAGAGCCTCGTTCCAGTCCTCCCGCTCCCGGGTGGCGCGGATGAACGCCCGCTCGGACGTGGCCATCCGGATGGCGTCCGTGGCGGGGTCGCGGAACTGGTAGTCGCGCTGCCACAGCACCTCGCTGCCGGTCGTGTTGTAGTACTCGATCCGGGTCAGGGGCGCGCCGAACAGGTGCGAGCCCCGGACACTGAGCGGCTGGAGGGGGATGAAGGTGTGGTCGACCTCGTTGAAGTTCGGGTACGGCCCCCACGTCCCCTGCTGTGGGGAGAACTCGGCGTGGTAGGTGGTGTCGATCTCGGTCAGGTTGCGGGCCTTCGGGGCGAAGGTCAGGCGGCCGGCGGTGGCGCCCGTCACGTAGTAGGCCAGCTTGTACTCGAACGGGCTGGTCGGCTGGACGGTCAGCCTCCCGGTCGGGTAAGGCTCGCGGGCCATGGCGTTGCCGAGGGTGTCGGCTTCGGCGCTGTCGATCCACAGGATGGGCAGCTTGTTCTGGGCCTTGTACGCGTCGGCGCTCATGAGCCAGGCGAAGCGGTCGCTGGTGATCACACCCGCGGCGCCGCCCTTGATCGCCAGGTCAAGGTCGGCCAGGAGGAGCTGGAGCGAGTTCCTGGCGGGGAGGTAGACCAGTTTGCCGCGGACGTCCGCGCCGCTGACGGTCAGGCTCACGCGCTGGTCGGCGGCGAACTTGGGCACCAGGGCGTCGTGCTCACTGACGTAGCGCGGGTGCAGCCGCAGGCCCGGCACACTCAGCGAGACCTCCGGGGCCCGGCGGATCTCGTCGAACAGGAACGTGGCGGTGCCCACGGTCGGCTTGGACTTCGTGGGCGTGACCCAGTAATCGCCCGAGGAGACCGGCTCGTAGCTCAGCAGCGCGGCGCCGGCGTACATCCGCCCCGCGGCGGTCGTCCGCGTGTTCATCGTGTTCAGGAACACCGGCTCGGACTCTCGCGGCGTGCTGACCTGGAGCCGCTCGGTCTTGGTCGCGTCCAGGACGATCGTGGTGTCGCCGTCGAGCTTGGTCTCCGGGGCGAGCAGCAGCCCGTACTGGAGCTGCTGATGGGCCCGGCTGGTGAACCACCACGGCTGGGCGCTCGTGGAGTAGACGCCGCCGTGGGCGAGCTTGATCACGGTCTCCACCGTGCCGGGCACGTCGGTGGTCCGCCAGTTCTCGGTGATCATGGTGAGCGGCTCGCCGGCGAGGAGCGGATCGGTGTCGTTGACCCTGATCACGGACAGCGGTCCGGGGTGCAGCGTCGCCCACTCGGGCTTGCCGACGAGCTTGACGCGTACCGTGTCCATCTTGGCCTGCTTGCGGAAGGCGACGGGCGCCGTCAGCCGGTCGGTCCCGGCCGTCGCCGTCAGCCGGCCCTCGTACCATCCGGGCTCGCCGAGCTTGGGTTCGATGGTGAGGTCCGCGGCGGCGGTGCCGCCCGCGGGGACGGTCAGTGACGTCGGCGTGATCGAGGCCATCCCGGCGGGCGCCGGCGCCTCGCCGCGCGCCAGCGCCAGCGACAGGTCCAGCGTGACGGGGTCCTTGCCGGTGTTGCGGTAGGTCACCTTCTTGGTGAGCGTCTGGCCGGTGTACGGGTCGGTGAACCCGGCCGACACCGCCGACAGGTCGTCGAAGACCTGCTGGGTGACGGCCCGGCCGATGTCCAGCCGCCCGGCGCCCTGGTCGTACGGCGAGGTGGCGTCGAGGGGCTGCGCGGTGCCCACCAGGGCGGTCTTGAGCTGGTCGGCCGTCCAGTCGGGGTGCTGGGCGGCCAGGATGCCCGCCGCGGCGGCCACGTGCGGGGTGGCCATCGAGGTGCCGGACGCCGCCGTGTAGTTGTCGTCGATCGGGCCGCCGCCCGGGACACTGCTGCCCTCGCCGAGCGAGGTCCCGGCCGCGCGGGCCGCGATGATGTTCACGCCGGGCGCGGCGATCTCCGGCTTGATCGCGAAGTCGTCGCTCAGGCGCGGGCCGCGGCTGGAGAACGACGCGATCTTGTCGGCGGAGTCGACCGCCCCGACCGTCAGGGCCGAGGTCGCCGCGCCGGGCGCGGCCACGGTGAACCGGTCGGGGCCGGAGTTGCCCGCCGCGACCACGAACAGCGTGCCGTACTCGGCGGTCAGGTCGTTGGCCGCCTGGCTCAGCGGGTCGTTGCCGTCGGTCGCGCCGTTGCTGCCCAGGCTCATGTTGACCACCCGGGCGTGCTCGGTGGCCGCCTGCCACTCCATCGCCGCGATGATCTCGGAGTCGTTGCCGCTGCCGGTGTCGTCCAGCGCCTTGGCGATGGTCAGCCGGGCACCGGGCGCGACGCCCTTGTAGCGGCCGTCGGACGCGGCGCCGCTGCCCGCGATGATGCCCGCCACGTGGGTGCCGTGGCCGAACTTGTCGGAGACGTTGGCCGGGTCGCCGCCGCCGGGCCTGCCCGCCGGGACGAAGCTGCGGGCCTCGGCGATCCTGCCCTGCAGGTCGGGGTGCTGGGCGTCGATGCCGGTGTCGATGATGCCGACCGTCGCGCCGGTGCCGTCGAACCCGGCGGCCCACGCCTTCGGCGCGCCGATCTGCGGGTTGCTGACGTCGTCGAGCGCCTTGGCCTTCCCGTCGAGCCACACCTTGCGCAGGCCGCTCTCGAGGGCGGGGCTCGCCTTGGCCTTGACCTCCGGGGTCGTCTCCCCGGTGACGGACTGCCAGAAGGCTCGGGCCTGCTTCTTGTCGACCTTCAGCGCGGCGCCGTCGATGCTCTTCAGGACCAGCGGCTCCGCGCCGCCCTTCAACGACCGGGCCTTGCCCGCGACGTCGCCGGACTTCACCTGCGGCTGGTACTGGACGATGAGGGGGAGCCGATCGGCCTTGGCGTCGCCGTACCCGTTGACGGCCAGGTAGTCGACGTTGAACAGTTCCTTGTCCAGCAGGCCGCTGCTCACGTACGGCCCGGCGTCGGCGGGGATCACGTAGTAGCCGTGCTCGTTCTGCTCGGCCTGGTAGTTGCGCGCCTCGCGGCCGTCATCGGGGTCGACGGCCACCGACGCGCGGCCCGAGCCGTCCTTGGAGTACGTGACGGTGTCCCCGGTGATCAGGGTGACCTTGACCGGGCCCGTACCGACTGCCACCGGCGCGGCGGTGGTGGCGGTGGCGGCGGCGGTGGCCGGTCCTGGCACCGCGGTCAGCGGCACCGCCAGGGCCAGCACGAGTAAGGGCCCGAGTCCGCGGCGCCGGGGGATGGGCAGTATGGGCACAACACACTCCAGAGGTGTATGGAGATCGTTTCTTCGCTGACCTAATCTGGGAATCAGTCAGGGCACAAGTACGCCGAACGGGCCAAAACCCGCCAGGTGGCGGCATCCCGCCACCGGAGGAGGATGGTGGCGCATGCTCGAAGCGATCGGCCTGTCACCGGCCGAGAGCCGCCTGTACACGATGCTCGTCGAGAATCCGCGGTCATCGGCCGCCGAGCTCGCCACGCACTGCGGGGTGTCGACGCCGCTGGCCGCGCGCACGCTCGCGGGATTCGCCAGGCGCGGGCTGGCCAGCCGGCTGCCCGGCCGCCGCGCCCGGTACGTGGCGGTCGCGCCGGACATCGCCATCCGGCCGATGCTCAGCCGCCAGGAGGAGGAGCTGCACCAGGTACGGACGGCCATCCACGAGCTCACCACGTCGTTCCAGCGGGCCTCGCGCTACGCGGCGCATCCGGCCGAGCAGGTGGAGGTGGTCATGGGCACCGAGAACATCATCAGCCGGGCGTACGCGCTCCAGGACAGCGCGCAGAGCATGTTCCGCAACATCGACAAGCCCCCGTACGTCATGCCGGACCTCTCCGGCAACGTGGAGCGCGAGCAGCGGATGCTCCAGGCGGGGATCGACTACCGCAGCGTCTACGACCTGGAGGCGCTGGTGATGCCGGGCCGGCTGGAGCTGATCCAGGCCGCGGCGGCGCGCGGGGAGAAGGTGCGCGTGGTGGCGGACGCGTCGGTGAAGATGTGGATCGCCGACGACGCGCTGGCGCTGATCCCCATCCGCAACGGGGCGTACTCGATCGACGCGGCGTTCATCCTGCACCACTCGGCGCTGCTGGATGCGCTGATCGCGCTGTTCGAGCGGGAGTGGCTGCGCGGCTTCCCGTTACGCGCGGTGCCCCGGCCGCCCGCCGACGGTCCGGACGAGCTGGCCAGGGACCTGCTGGCGCTGCTGGCCGGGGGACTGACCGACGAGGGCATCGCGCGGGCGCTGGGGCTCGGGCTGCGTACCGTGCAGCGCCGCATCCACGACCTCATGCGGGACCTCAACGCCATCACCCGCTTTCAGGCGGGGATGGCGGCGAGGGAACGCGGCTGGATCTGACGGGCTCGGCGCTCGTTTTGACGGCTCTTTTTGACGGCTCAGTCTGGCGGCTCAGTTTGACGGCTCAGCGATGGCTCTCGCTCTGACGGGTCAGCGGCGGCCCGAGATGGCGATGCGGACCAGGTCGCGGCCGCGCACGCCGTACAGGGCCGTGCCGGAGGGGTCCAGGGCCAGCTTGGGCTCGCCGCCGAACCACTGACCGGCCAAGCCCTCGACGATCGCCTTCGCCGTGAACGTGACCAGGTCCAGCTTGTACACCTTGTCGCCGTCGGTGCAGTAGGCGACGCGGCCGGTGACGAACAGCTCGCCGCCCTTGGCGCCCACCTTCAGCGTCCTGGTGACCTTCTTGCGGATCAGGTCGAACTCGAACACCTCACCCGTGCTCGCCATGCCGTACAGGGTGATCGGGCCCAGCGCGAGGGAGGAGACGTACCGCGCGCCCGCGATCGGCTCGATCTGCCACAGCAGCTTCCGCTTGACCAGGTCGAACGCGGCCAGCCGGGCGCTCGTGGTGACGGGCGGCAGCCCGAGGCCCTCCTGGGTGGTGGTGCCGAGGTAGGCGATGCCGTGGCGGGTGGTGATGGAGTAGACGGTCTGCCGCTCCACGGCGGGTCGATAGGTCTCGTACGTGCCGGTGCGCGGTGAGTAGAGCGACAATGCGCCGTTCATGTGGCCGGGCTCCGGCTGCGAGGGCATCACGATCAGGCCCGTCCGCGTGTCGTAGGCCAGGTCGCGCGGCCGGTCCTGCTGGTTGCCGGTACGCGCCAGCAGCTTCGGCTCCGCCTCGCCCGGCCGGTAGGAGTAGAGCGCGGCCTGGGTGTAGACGCCGAGGTAGGTGGTGCCGCCGACGGTCAGCAGCGTCTTCGGCTCGCCCGAGATGCCCAGCCTGTTCACCTTGCCCGTGGCCAGGTCGTGGACGTCGGCGCCGCCCTTGCCGCCCACGTAGACGCGGTGGCCGTCGGAGTGGACCGACATGGGCTCCTCCGGCGCCGCCTTGAGCCCGCGCTGCACCAGGTTGAGGTAGTCGAGGGTGCCCGTCGCCGGGTCGTACACGAAGACCGCGCTGTCCTGGATGCCGTAGACGCGCCCCTCGTGGGCCAGCAGCCGGTGCGTGAGCGCCTCGAAGTACGGCACGCCCAGCACTTCCAGCTTGCCTGTGGCCAGTTCATAGCGGTAGAAGGTGCCCGAGGGGCGGCCGGAGAAGTAGACGAAGCCGTCGTGGATCAGCACCGCGACGACGTACTTCTCGCCCGGCGCCGTGGCCTTGACCAGCTTGTAGTCGCCCGGCGCGGCCTTGTCGAGGACGACCAGCTCGGCGAGGGAGTTCATGCCCCCCGCGAGGTGCGTGTCGGAGATGTTCATGCTCGACACCCAGTCGCGGTCGGCCAGGGCAGCCGGGAGCAGCTCCCGCTTCTCGCCGGTCGTGCGGTCGATCGCGATGAGGTGGGCGTGGGAGCCGACGCCCGCGTAGACGTACTTGTCGTCGGCCTGGATGCTGCGCACGTACGCCTCGCCGGGGGCGGGCTGGCCCAGGTCGCGGCTGGTGCCCGTGGCCGGGTCGTACTCCCAGACGCGGCCCGGCTCCGATGTGCCCATGTAGACCTTGCCGTCGGGGGAGGAGGCCATGGTCCAGATGTAGTGGTCGGGGTATTCGGCGACCTTCGTCACCTGTCCCGCGACGGTGTCGATGCGGTAGAGGTCGGAACGGGCGTGCGTGCCCACGTAGACGTCGGTGCCCACCCGGCACATCGCCCAGACGCCCACGCCGGTGGGGATGTCGAAATGGGTGGTGACCGAATCCTTGGCCAGGTCGTAGGCGCCCACCACGTTGGGAGACAGGCCGCGGGAGCCCACGTACAGGACGCCGCCGACGAACTCGCCGTTGCCCAGCGGGCTGGCGACGCTCGCGGGCCCGAGGCCGGTGACGGTGCCCTCGGGCTCGCGGCTGCTCGTGGTCTCCTCGCTGGACCGGGCTTCGGCGGTCCGGGCCTGGATGACCGGCACGGCGGTGAGGGAGGCGGCCGCGGCGGCCGCTCGCAGGAAACGACGACGGGGGATCATGTGCGGCTCCCTTGGTGAAGTTTCGCCGCACGCTATAACGGACCGGGCCGTAATGTCCAGATCGCTCCGAGAACGCTGAGGCCGCCGCCGGATCCGCCGGACTGCCGCTAGGCCGTCTCCAGGCCGAACAGTTCCGCCGCGTTGCGCCACGCGATCCGTTCGGCCGTCTCGCCGGTGAGGTTGGCCGCGGCGACCGAGCCGAAGGCCGACGACGGGTCGATGAGCGTCGCGTCGGTGCCGAACAGCAGTTGCCGCGCGTCCACGTTCGCCGCCACCTCGGCGATGCGGCCGGCCGGGGCATGGGACCAGCAGGGCTCCAGGTAGAGGCGGTCGCAGGCGCGGGCCGCCTCGATCGCGTACCGGAACCCGTCGGCGCCCATGTGCCCGGCGATCACCCGCAGCCCCGGCGTGTCGAGGCAGACCTGGGCCAGGTCGAGCACCGAGGGGCCCCAGGTGTGGACCAGCGCCGGGCAGCCCGCCGAGGCGACCAGTTCGAGGGCGTCGCGCAGCTGGGGCGAGGTGGCGGGCGAGCCCGTGTAGTCGGTGTGGATCTTGACGCCGACGAACCGGCCGGTCGGCAGGTATTCGGCCAGGTCCCGGACCGCCTCCTGAAGCCTGCGCGGGTTGATGGTGACGTAGCCGGACAACCGGCCCAGGCCGCCTCCGTGCCCGCCGTCGTGGCCGTTTCCCAGGTCGTTCAGGGCTGTGGCCAGGGCGCGGTTGCCTGCCGGGGCGTCGTAGATGACCGCCTCGGTGGCGGACACGATGGCCCGGTCGATGCCGTAGCGGTCCATGGTGGCGAGGGTCGCCCCGGCCACGTCCATGGTGAAGAACCAGGGGCCCCAGTGGGCGTGGACATCGATGATCATCCGAGTAGCCTCCTGGCGTTGCCGCCTGCCACGGCGGCCACCTCGCCGGGCTTCAGGCCGCTGGTCGCCAGCCTGAGCAGCGGGACGAGGGGTTCGTAGTGAGGGGTTCGTGAGCCGTACAGCAGCCGCTCGGCGCCGATCTCCGCGGCGACCGTCTCCAGCGCGTCGGGGGAGTTGAGCAGGCGGGTGGAGGTGTGGAAGCCGGGCTCGTCGGCGGCGGCCACCAGGAAGTCGCCCAGGTGGTAGAAGTGCGTGTCGAGGAAGACCACCCTGGCCTCCAGCCCGGCGAACGGCTGCCAGAACCTGCGTACGTCGCCACCGGTCAGGACCGTCATGTCCAGCCGCGCCGCCCGCCGGGCGACATGCCGGACCGAGGGGAAACCGGCCTCCACGCCCTGCTCATCCGGGAACAGCCGGACCACCCGGACGCCCGCGGCCGCGAGACGGTCCATCTCCCGCCCCGCCCCCACGGGATCCCGCAGATCCACCACCCCGACCGGTACGAACCCCACCGACGCACCTCCGCCGGATGCTCCCAGTGCGCCGGGCGCGCCCAGTGCGCCGGGCGCCGTCAGGGCGAGGGTCGCGTCGTTACCCGAGCGTACGTCGAAGAGCGCCGCGCGCAGGCTCGCCACCGCCCCCGCCCGGATCCGGTGCGCCGCCAGCATCGCCCGTACGGTGGCCGGTGTCCCGGGCGGCCCGTCGCGGTCCGGGTAGGCGCCCACGAGCACGTCGACGTCCAGGGCCACCTCCAGCCCACCGATCAGCCCCCAAGCGTCGAACGCCCTACCGGCCCTCTCCCAAACGGTCTTGTCCTTAATCGCCATGTCGCCAATCATGCCATTGACGAACAGCGCGCATAAGATTACGGTCAGGGCCAAAATTGCTCAGAAATGAACGCGAGGCCCACATGCTCCGCTCACTCATGGTCGTCGTGGCCGGCCTGTTACCCGCCCTCCTCACAGCCCCCACCGCCGCGGCCGTCGCCGCCACCGATTGTGCGAGCCCGGCGGTGGAGACGTTCGGGCCGGCGTCGGTCACCGGCGCGATCGTCGGCGCCGTCGTCCACGAAGGACACGCCTACGTCGTCGAACGCGGACCCAAGCCGCCCGTACTGGCGGAGATCGACCTGGCCACCCGCAAGGTCGTCAGAAGCGTCACGCTCCCCGACGGCCCGGCCGCGGGTGAGGCGGAGGGCGGCTGGGCCACCGCCGTGTCCGGCGGCAAGATCTATGTCGGCACGTACCCGGTCCCCGACCTCTACAGCTTCGACCCGGCGACGGGTGAGGTGAAGCGCCTGTACTCCTTCGGGAAGAACGGCGGTTTCGTCTGGAGCCTGACCGCGGCGCCCGATGGCACCCTCTACGCGGGGACGTACCCGGACGGCAAGGTCTGGGAGTACGTCCCCAGCACCGGCGCGGTCCGGAACTTCGGCGTTCTGGCGCCCGGCGAGCGTTACGTCAGAGCCATCGCCGCGGACGCCGACCACGTCTACGCCGGTCTGCTCGACAAGGCCCAGCTCATGTCGATCGACCGGGCCACCGGCACGGTCACGCGGCTGGCCACCGGCCCCACGGGATTCGGCGCCGTCGCGCAGCACGGCGACCGCGTGCTCGCGTCCAGCGGCGGGACCCTCATCGATGTGCGCAAGGACGGCACCGACCTCCGGCAGCCGGCCCTGGCGGAGGGCAGCCTCGACATGCTCACGGTGGCCGCCGACGGCACGGTCTACGCCACCACCCGCCCGGACGGAGCCGTCTACCGCTACCGGACCGGCGACGCCGGGCTCACGAAGATCGCCGACCCGCCGTCTCTCGGCGACGAGACCAGGCGGCTGGAACTGCTCGACGACAACACCCTCTTCGGTGTCTCGGGCTCCGGCGGTATGTGGTGGCTCGACCTGCGCACGGGCAAGTCTGAGTTCGTGGACCTGATCGAGGCCGGAATACCCGCCGGCGCCGAACGGCCGCAGAGCATGCTGCTCGTGCCCAACCGCGCCCTCTACATCGGCGGGCACTTCTCGATGGAGGTCCGCGACCTGCGTACGGGCGCCAAGCGCAGGTTTCGCCTGCCCGGCGAGCCCAAGGACCTGGTACGGCGCGGCGACAAGATCTACGCGGCGATGTACCCCAGCGGGCAGATCCTCTCCATCGACATCCGCACCGACCAGGTGCGCGGGCTCGGCTACCTGGGCCACGACCAGCAGCGGCCGTGGGACATCGAGTACGACCCGGTGACCGACAAGCTCCTGGTGGCCTCCGCGCCGCTCGGCCCCAAGCTGTCGGGCGCCCTGTCCGTGGTCGACCCCGACACCGGCAAGATGGACGTCTACCTGGACGTCATCCCCGGCCAGAGCCTGATGAGCCTCTCGCTGGGCAACGGCGTCGTCTACCTGGGCGGCGACGTGCTCGGTGGCGGGGGCACCCCGCCGGTCAAGACCTCGGCGTCCGTGGCGGCCTTCGACCTGAGGAAGCGCAAGGTGCTCTGGCAGGTCGATCCCGTCGCCAATTTCCGTACGTTCCAGGACATCAAGGTGCACCGCGGGCTGCTGTACGGGGTGTACAAGCGCGACTCGGGAGCCTGGATCGCGATGGACCTGGCCACCAAGAAGGTGGTCAGCCAGGGCAAGCTCGCCGGTTACGGCGAACTGACCGTGCATCGGGACAAGGTGTTCGTGTCCACCTTCTTCGGCGGCGGCAACGCCTACGAACTGGGCACCGAGGCCAAGCTGCTGGCCACCGGCCTGGGCGACGAGTGGTACACCAATCCCCAGCTCCACTTCGAGCCCGGCAGCTGGCGCGCCTGGGCCCTGGTGGGCCGGAACCTGGCCCGGATCAGGCTCGACCCCGGCTGCCCGCCCTTGACCATCCCGGCGACCGCTGGCTAGATTTCGGTCTGTGCCGAAATCAGTGATCGATGCCCACCGGCTGATCGGTCCCGTACCGTTCGACGACCTGCCGTCGGACCCCGGGCCCGAGATGGACCGGCTGGGCATCGACCGGGCCTGTGTGACCCACACGCTCAGCCTCTACTCGGACGCCCAGGCGGGTAACGAGGCCCTCCTGCGGCTGGACGACCCCCGGCTCATCCCGGTGCCCGTCGTGGTACCCGGTGTGACGGGGGCGTCCGCGCCGGCCGAGCTGCACGAGGTGCTGGGGTGGAACGTCCGCATGATCAGGCTCTGTCCCGAACGCCACCGCTTCGACCTCACCGGCCCGACCGCCCTGCGCTGGCTGGCCGCGCTCGGCCTGTCCGTCGCGATCGACCTTGAGGAGACGTCGCCCGCCCAGCTCCGTACGCTGATGGAGCGACTGCCCGAGCAGCGCGTCCTCCTGCTCAACCCGGGCTACCGCCGCCTGCGCGCGGTGGCCGAACTGATGGCGGAGACCCGCCGCCTCTGGCTGGAGATCGGCACCGTCAACACCCAGGGCGGCGTCGAATGGCTCGCCCACCGGTTCGGGGCGGACCGGCTGGTCTTCGGTACGGGCGCGCCGATCGCCGACGACTGCGGCCCCCGCTTCCTCCTCGACCACCTCGACCTGGAGCCGTCCGCCGTCGACCTGATCGCCGCCGGCTCCCTGAGCGGGCTGATGTGATCCCCTTTCCTGAGCGGGCTGATGTGACCCTCTTTCCTGAGCGGGGCGATGTGACCCGCCTTTTTCCTGAGCGGGCCGATGTGATCCTGGACGCGCACGGCCATGTCGGCGAGTGGCCCGACTTCCTCATCCCCGATCCGTCCGCGGCGGGCCTGGTGGCCACGATGGACCGGATCGGCGTCACCGCGATGGGCATCAGCCACCTGCTCGCCGTCGGCCCGGACGCCGTACGCGGCAACCGGCTGGCCGCCGAGATCGCCGAGCGCTTCCCCGGCCGGTTCGGCGTCTGGCAGGTCTACAACCCGCACCACCGCACACCCCTGACCCTGGAGGGCGTGTGGGGCGTGAAACTGCATCCCGACGTGCACCAGTGCCGTCTGGACGACCCGCTCTACGACCCGGTGTGGGAGCTCGGCCTGCCCGTTCTCGCCCACGGCCAGACCGATTCGCCGTGGAGCGACCCCGTCCAGTTCGCCGCCGTCGCCGCCCGCCATCCGGCGGTGCCGCTGCTCATGGGGCACACCGGGCTCTGGGTGTACGGCTTCGCCCGCGCCGCCCGGCTGGCGGCCGACCACCCGAACCTCTACCTGGAGATCTGCGGCTCCAAGATGACCGGCCGCTGGATCGCCCGCCTCGTCGACATGATCGGGGCGGACCGGGTGGTGTTCGGCTCTGACGCCTGCTTCCTGGACCTGCGCACCGGTTTCGGCCGCATCGCCCTCGCCCCGCTCACTGACACGGACCGCACCCTCATCCAGGGCGCCAACCTCGCCCGCCTCCTCGACCTTCCCCAGCCTTCCCCGACGTCGCATCGAAAGGGACGCTCCCTGTGACACTCGCCCTCCACGGTGGTACGCCGGTCCGCTCGGCGCCCTGGCCCGCATGGCCGCCGCCGCTCGACCCGGCCCAGCGCGCTCTCGTCACCGAGGTCCTGGAGAGCGGCCGGTGGGGCGCCACCCAGGGCGGTTCCACGGTCGCGGACCTGACCGCCGCGTTCGCCCACAGGTCCGGCGTGCCGTACGGCGTGGCGGTAGGGAACGCGACACTGGGCCTGTTCGCCGCGCTGAGAGGTCTGGGCGTGGGGCGGGGCGAGGAGGTGATCGTGCCCGCCTACACCTTCGTCGCCTCGGCCACGGCGGTGCTCCTCGCCGGCGCCACGCCCGTGATCGTCGACGTGGACCCGGTGGACCTGCATCTGTCACCGGAGGCCGTCGAAGCGGCGCTGACGGACAGAACGGCCGCCATCATGCCCGTCCATCTGGCCGGCAGCCCAGCCGACATGGACCCGCTCAACGCGCTGGCGGCCCGCCACGGCCTGGTCGTGGTCGAGGACACCGCCCAGGCGCACGGCGCGACCTACAAGGACCGCCCGGTCGGCGGCCTGGGCGACGCCGGGGTGTACAGCTTCCAGGCGAGCAAGGCCATGACGGCGGGCGAGGGCGGCCTGATCGTCTGCCGCGACGAGGCCGCGTACGAGGCGATCTGGTCGGTCTGCAACCTCGGCCGCAGACTCGGCGGCCAGTGGTACGGCCACCCGTCGGTCGGCTGGAACCTCCGGCTCACCGAGATCCAGGCCGCCCTCCTGCTGCCCTGGCTCGACCGCCTCGACGCCGAGATCGACCGCCGCGAGGACTTCTGCGCCGCCGTCGAACGCGAACTGACCGCCCAGCGATGTGCGGCGAACGGCGGTGAATCGGCGGGTGCGGGTTCGGTGAGTGTGGTGCCACGGCCGCCTGGTACCACCCGGGACTCCCGGCACCTGCTCATGCTCCGCTTCCACGAGCCGGTGGACCGGGAGTTCCTGCTGGCCGCGATGGCCGCCGAGGGGGTGCCGCTCGAAGGCGGGTACCCGCCGCTCGGGACGATGGCGGCGCTCACCCGGGAGGGCGCTCGGGCGGAGCCGTGCCCGGCCGCCGAGGCGGCGGCTCGGGAGGTGGTCTGGGTCCGGCAGTCGATGCTCATGGACGATCCCCGCCACGCCTCCCACCTGGCCGAGGCCCTGGCCAAGGTGCTGGCCGCCACGCCGCCCACCTGACCGAGGCGCCGGCCAAGGTGCCGGCCGCGGTGCCGACGCGCGGCGCCCGGGTGGCCTGGCCGGGTTGGACCGTCGTGGACGGCCGGCCTGCCCCACAGGGCGGCGCTCACTTTGGCAGATACGGATCTACTTTGTAAAGGCGCGCCGCCGCGTCTATGGCACCATGCACTGCATGGGACCGTCACGGATCCTCGCCGTACGACACGGCGAAAGCGAGGCGAACGCCGCCTACCGGCGGGCGGGCGACACGCCGCTCGTCTACGAGCGCGGCGATGACGAGGTGACCCTGACGGCCCTGGGGCGGCGGCAGGCCGGGGCGCTCGGGCAGTTGCTGGGGGCGCTGCCGGAGGAGGAGGCGCCCGAGGTCGTGTGGTGCTCGCCCTACACGCGCGCGCTCGACACCTGGGCGAGTGCCTCCGAGGTGTGGCGGACGTTGCCGGTGACCACGGACGAGCGGCTCAGAGACCAGGAGCGGGGGATGCTCGCTCCGTACAACGAGGCGGAGATCGGGCGGCGCCATCCCGAGGAGCTGGCGCGGTGGCGGGTGGCGGGGGACTACGACTATCGGCCGCCGGGCGGTGAGTCGGTGGGTGACGTGGCGGTACGGGTGCGTGCGGCGGTCGGTGACCTGGGCGCGCGGGCCGACGGGCGGCGGGTGCTGATCGTCGCGCACGACACCGTGGTGCTGGCTCTGCGGCATGTGATCGCCGAGACGCCGGACGCCGACCTGGCCGCCATGGAGGAGTTCGCGCCCGTGCTCAACGCGTCCGTCTCGACGTGGCGGGCGCTGGAGGGCCGTCTCGAGCTGCTGTCCTTCAACGACATCGACCACCTGCGGTCCTTATAGCGACATCAGCCACTTAACGCCATCGAGCACCTGCGGTCGTTCTGACGAGGTCGGCCCGGCCTCGCGTGTCGTCGGCGTCGAACCATTCCTGCTCGGTGGCGAACCACACGCGCCACCTCGGCTCCAGCTCAGGGCCATCACGCTCGATCACCCGGCGCAGCCGCACCTCTTCGGGGGCCTCCACCCAGATGGTGAAGGCGAGCAGGTGGGCCGCCGATCTGCGGGCCGTGCCCACGCCTTCGATGATCAGGACCGGTGCGGCGGGGACCGTGATCAGGTCGGTGTACTCGCCGCGTACCCAGTCATAACGGCGGAACGCGCCCGGGAGTCCGCGCTGGAGAGGGCGGAGTACCTGCGTGTCGAGGGCGTCGAACCAGCCGCCGGGGCCCTCGTCCCACGGGACCGGGAAGTCGTCGCTGTGCACCACCTGGCAGCCGAGTTCGGCGGCCAGTTCGCCGGCGAACGTGGTCTTGCCCGACCCGGCGGGGCCGTCGACGGCGACCAGCCGGACCGGCCCGCACGACGGATCGAGCGCCTGGATGCGGCGGACGGGCGATGTCACGGCTACCAGGGTAGGTGAAGGAGACAGGGAGCCTGAAAGACTACTCTTTCGCCACGAACGCAATTCTGGAGGCTGATCTTGCCCGGACCCCTTGGTGACATCGTGGTGCTGGATCTGTCCAGAGCCTTGGCGGGCCCGCACGCGGCCCAGATGCTCGGCGACCTCGGCGCCCGGGTGATCAAGGTGGAGCATCCGGACGGAGGGGACGAGTCCCGGGGCTGGGGGCCGCCCTTCGTCGGGCCGGATCACGATATTTCCACCTATTTCCTGGCGGCGAACCGCAACAAGCAGTCCATCGCCATCGACCTGAAGTCCGCAGAGGGCAAGCAACTCGTCGAGCGCCTGGTACGCCAGAGCGACGTGCTCATCGAGAACTTCCGTACCGGCGTGCTCGACCGCCTCGGCTTCTCCGTCGAGCTGCTGCACGAGCTCAACCCGCGCCTGGTCATCCTGTCGATCACCGGCTTCGGCCACGACGGGCCCGAGGGCGGCCGGCCGGGCTATGACCAGATCGCCCAGGGCGAGGCCGGCCTGATGTCGCTGACGGGCCCCTCGCGCGACGAGCCGTACCGCGTGGGCGCCTCCATCGCCGACCTGCTCGCGGGCATCCACGGCGCGTACGGCGTGACCGGGGCCCTGTACGAGCGGGAGCGGACCGGCAGGGGCCGGGTGGTGCGTACGTCGCTGCTGGCCGCAGTCACGGGCGTGCACTCCTACCACGGCACGGCGTGGACGGTGGGCGGCCAGGTGCCCGGCGCGAACGGCAACCACCACGCCTCGATCGCCCCCTACGGCGCCTTCCATTGCGCCGACGGGATGCTGCAGATCGCGGCGGCCAACGACGGCCAGTGGAAGAAGGTGGCCGCCCTACTGGGCATAGACCCAGATGTGGCTAAATATGCGACTAACAGGGAGCGATTCGCCCATCGGGATGAGTTGATCGCCGACATGGAAAAGGCTCTGGCCGCGCACGACCGCGGCCACTGGCTGGCCAGGCTCGGCGAGGCAGGAGTGCCCGCGGGCGCGATCCGCTCGATCGACGAGGTCTACTCCTGGGACCAGACCCGCTCGCAGGGCCTGGTGATCGAGGTGGACCATCCCGTCCTCGGCCGCATCGAACTGCCCGGCCCCCCACTGCGCTTCGAAGACGGGCCCGACGGCCGCACTGAGGTGGTGCACACTGCGCCGCCCGCCCTGGGCCAGGACGGCGACGCCGTACTCAGCTGGCTGCAAGAGCGCGAGGGGTGATGCGAATCCGATGGCACCGGCGGGCGCTCTGGTGCGTCAACATTCCAACATCGCCGGTTAGTAGGGAGCCATGGTGAGCCGTCCGGACGCGCGCACACTGATCGAAACGGTCCTTGACGCGGGATCGTGGAAGTCGTGGGACGCGCCGCCCGCCGATCCGGTGGCGCCGGGCTCCTCCTATGCCGACGAGCTGGCCGCGGCCCGCGCCAAGTCCGGCTACGACGAGTCCGTCGTCACCGGTGAGGGCCTGCTCGACGGGCGCCGGGTCGCCGTCGTGGTCTCCGAGTTCTCGTTCATGGCCGGATCGATCGGGGTGGCGGCGGCCGAGCGGGTCGTCGCCGCGGCCGAGCGGGCCACCCGTGAGCGGCTGCCGCTGCTGGCCGCGCCCGCCTCGGGCGGCACCAGGATGCAGGAGGGCGCGCTCGCTTTCGTGCAGATGGTGAAGATCACCGCCGCGGTGCAGGCGCATCGCGGGGCGGGGCTACCGTTCGTGGTGTATTTGCGGCATCCGACGACCGGCGGGGTGTTCGCGTCCTGGGGCTCGCTCGGGCATGTCACCGCCGCGGAGCCGGGGGCGCTGATCGGGTTCCTGGGGCCGCGGGTGTTCGAGTCGTTGCACGGCTATCCGTTCCCCGAAGGCGTACAGGTGGCCGAGAACCTGCACGAGCACGGGCTGGTCGACGCCGTGGTGTCGGCCGACGACGCGCGGGAGGTGGCGATCAGGGCGCTGTCCGTGCTGTGCGCCGAACGTAGCGGGCTGGTCGCCGGCGAGCCGCCCGAGGAGGACCTGCGGCCGGTGGAGGCGTGGGAGGCGATCACCCGCTCGCGCCGCGACGACCGTCCCGGCGCGCGCACGCTGCTCAAGCTGGCCGCCACTGACGTGACCCCGCTCACCGGCAACGGCGCGGGCGAGAACGAGCCGGGCCTGCTGCTGGCGCTCGCGCGGTTCGGCAGCGCGCCGGCCGTCGTGCTCGGCCAGGACCGGCGCCGGGCGCGGCCCAGCTCGCCGCTCGGCCCCGGCGGGCTGCGGATGGCCAGGCGCGGCATGCGGCTGGCCGCCGAGCTGGGGCTGCCCCTGGTCACCGTGATCGACACGGCGGGCGCGGCGCTGTCGAAGGCGGCCGAGGAGGGCGGGCTGGCCGCGGAGATCGCCCGCTGCCTGGCCGACCTGGTCATGCTCGACGCGCCGACGGTGTGCCTGCTGCTCGGTGAGGGCGCGGGCGGCGCGGCGCTCGCCCTGCTGCCCGCCGACCGGGTGCTGTGCGCGCAGCACGCGTGGCTGTCGCCGCTGCCGCCGGAGGGCGCCTCGGCGATCCTCTATCGCAGCGTGGACTTCGCGCCGGAGATCGCCCAGCAGCAGCGGGTGCGGGCCACCGACCTGCGGCGTGACGGGATCGTCGACCGGGTGATCCCGGAGGTGCCGGACGCCGCGTACGAGCCGCGCGCGTTCTGCGAGCGGGTGGGACGGGCGCTGGAGTACGAGATCGCCGGACTCCTGGCGCGGAGCCCGGCGGACCGTCGAGTGGCCCGCCAGGCCCGCTACCGCAACCTGGGCGGCTAGCCTGGCGGACCGTTACCGCTACCTGGACGCTTAGCGCGGCTCCTTCGGCTCGTACGTCCAGAGCACGCCCCCGTCGGCGCCGTAGCCGGTGAACCGCATGCCCGGCGAGGACAGCCCCTGCTTGGCGACCGCCTTCGGCAGCGGCCCGGCGAACAGCAGCACGCCCTGGTCCCATGGGTCGGGCACCGTGCTCGCGGTGAAGCGCCCGCCGTTCTTGAGCGTAAGCTCGACCCTGGCCGTGCCGGGCACGGTGAAGCCGTACCAATCCTCCCGGTTTCCTGACCATTGCAGCGGAAGCTCCGGGGCGGCGATCATGTCGCTCAGCTTCCCGCCCGGGACGGCCTGGAAGGCGCCCGGCTGTTCCTTGCCGTCCTTCGTCCATTTGACGCACGTGTCGGCGTACAGATGGGCGGTGAGCCCGCTGGGGAAGACGTGGCCGGCGTCGATGGGCTTCTTGTCCTCCCAGCACCAGCCGGGCCACGTCAGGTCGACCTGTTCGAGCTGTTTTCCGCGCACCTTGTACGCGAAGGCGCTCACTTTCGCGTCACTCGGGTATCTGACCCACCACACAGGCGCGGGCAGATCCTTGCCGCGCGTCATGGTGGCGGGCAGGCGGCGTCCGTCCTCCAGCACCGCGTCGACGGACAACCAGTCGTCCTCGGCCGCGCCGAAGGCGACGACGCTGCCCGGCAGCGGCAGGTAGGTCTCCACCCGGTTGCTGGAGAAGCCACCGAACGGCGGTTCGGGCCGCACCCTGGCGCAACTACCCTGATCCCCGCCGTTGGAGCCGGTGCCACCGGTGGCGCACAGCTGCAGCGCGTCCTCGTAGGGGTACTTTCCGAAGGAGAGCCGTACCGGCCCCTTGCTGAAGTCGTCGGTTCCGGGGACGGTGATGGGCTCGCCGGTCCGCTTGAAGTTCGGCTTCTCAGGCGCGGTGCGGCGTGGCCTGTCTTCACGCCAGAGCTGCTTGCCCGCGGCGTCGTAGCCCGCCCACCAGCCGCCGAGGGTCCAGTCGAACGGGAGCAGGCGCGCGGTGGTGAACAGGTTGAGGTCGAGGTTCCACGGATCGGGGATGCCCTGCATGGTGATCGGGGCGTCGGAGCCGACCGCTATCTGGATCTTGACGGTGTTCCTCTTCGTGGCGGTGTAGATGATGCCGTCCTCGGAAAAGATCATGGGTGCCTTGGCCGTCATCGGATCCTTCAGGTCGAGGTTGACCCAGCCGAGCTCCTTGCTCCCCCGGAACCAGAACACACTGCGGCCCTGGACCTTGTCGTCGTAGGGGCGCACCGTGACCTCGCCGGGCAGTCGCATGGGCTGGCCGATCGGTGTATGCCTGCTGCTCTCGCCGGCGAGGCGCTTGGGCGACGTGTCCGAGCCTCGCCTGCCGCGCGCGTCGGTGAACTCGACCGTGGACACCTTGTCCCCCGCCGACAGGGCCAGCGTCCAGATGATCATCGGGGCGCCCTCGGACCGGTGCACGGTCGCGTCGACGCGGCGGCCGTCCGCCAGCACGGCGGTGACCTTGGCCACGTCGTTGCCGGCCACGCCGTAGTCCACGTAGGCGGACGGGGCGTCGGCGCGGGTGGAGCCCTCGTATGTGCCGCTGCGTTCCATGATCCCGGCCATGCGCAGGTTGTGGCACGAGCCGTACGGATCGCCGTCCGCCGGGACCGCGACGAAGCACACTTCGGGGACGCCGAGCGGGCCCCGGGCGAACCACAGGCGCAGCGGCTTGCCCCGCGCCGGGTCGTCCACCACGACCTGTTCCCCGGCGGCCGTCTTGCCCTGCATGAGCTGCTTGTAGACCTCGTCGGGGTCGCTCGCGCTGTTCCGGCCCAGGCCCCCGTTGAGCAGGATGGGGACGAAGACGGCGAGCAGCGCGACGGGCAGGGCGGCGAGCAGCCACCGCCCGCGCGGCACCGGCGGGGGAGTGCGGCGCTGGACCTTGAGCCAGGCGTTCGGATCGGCCTCGTAGGTCTGGGCGCGGGCTTCGAGCGCCGCCCGCAGGCGTGCTTCCAGGTCGCTCACTGGTCCTCCTCCTTCAGCGCCTTGCCCAGCGCGGCCAGGGCCCTGCTGGCGTGGGTCTTGACCGAACCCGCCGAGACGCCCATGACCTCGGCGATCTCGCGTTCGGACAGGTCGAGCCAGTAGCGCAGGACGAGGGCCTCGCGCTGCCTGCGCGGAAGGCGGTCGAGCGCCGCGAGCAACTCGCGGTGCTCCTCGGCGATGATCACCGCGTGCTCGCTGCTGCGTTCATGCTCGGGAGGATCGGGGCGGCGCAGCCGGACCAGCCTGAGGTGACGCAGGCGGTTGCGGGTGAGGTTGCAGACGATCGTGCGCAGGTACGAGACGGCCGCCCCGTCGTCGCGCAGCCGTCTGACGTGCAGCCGGGAGAACGCCTCCTGGGCGATGTCCTCCGGGTCGTCGGCGCCGAGCAGGCCCGCCAGCCGTACCAGGGGGTGGTAGTGGGCGGCGAACAGCTCGGCGAATGACGGCTGCGCCATGGTGGAGGAGTCGATCACAGTACAGAGACACCCAAGACGGGTGTCGGTTGACTAGGGGACGGGAATCCGTTCGACGCGGATCGAGAAGACCTCCTCCCGGGGCACGACGACCTCGTAGGCGCCGTGGTCGACCATCCAGTAGCCGAGCGCCTCCGCCTTCATGCCGCTGTGGCCGGTGTAGGCGATGTGCAGGCCGTCGTCGTCCTCGTCGAGCACGATGCACGGCTCGCCGCCGAACGCCCCGACCGTGCGGATCAGCACCAGCCAGTCGAGCTCGGCGCGGCCGACCGTGCGCCGCCAGTAGCCGGAGCCCGGCTCGAACCCGTCGAGCTCCTCCTCGCTGAACAGCACCACCTGGTCGCTGTCGGGGCCGAGCGCTGCGGGCAGCGTGCGCTCGGCGAACCGCGCGACGAAGCCGGCGGCCACGGGGGTGATGTCGTCACTCATGCGGCGGGCCGCCAGGTGAGCCCGTCGTAGGCGGCGAACGGCCGCTGCTGTTCGGGGGTGATGTGCACGATCTCCGCGCCCGCGGGGATGGGGATCGGCGTGGTGTGGAACTGCGGGACCACGTGCTCGCGCGACGTGGTGAACCCGTTTCCCGCGAACGGTGGCGCGTCGCTCCAGTCGCCGCCCATATGGGGTCCGTACGGAACGGCGTAGGTGTCGGCGTCGCGGGCGTACCAGCGCATGACATAGAGCTCGGGCACGTCGGCCGTCAGCTCCGATCCCTCGAACGAAAGGTCGAGTCCGTAGTAGAGCTGTCTGGGGGTCGTCAGCCGGACGCAGTCCTGGAGCCGGTAGACGTAGCCGGAGATGACCGTGCGTTTACCCGAAAGGTATGGCACGAGCAGACGCGGCGGGACGACCTTCTGCATCTGCGTTCTGCTCACTGTTCTACTTTACGATCGCTGCGTACCTAGTACGCGATGTTCGAGGCACGGCAGGGCGGTCCTGGCCACGGCGGTCACTTCTGAGTCCACCTCCACGAGCTGAATGCCCGGATTGGTGCCCAGATCGGCGCGGACTACACCGAGCGGATCGACCAGCATGCTGCGGCCCACCCCGAAACCGTCGCTCGATTCGGCTGGATTGGGTGCCTGCCCGACGGCGGCGGTCCATGTCGTGTTCTCCAGGGCCCGCGCCCGGACCAGGGTGATCCAGTGGTCCTCCTTGAGCGGGCCCGACCCCCACGCGGCGATGACCGCGAACAGCTCGGCGCCCTGGTCGACCAGCGCTCTGGCCAATTCGGGGAAGCGGACGTCGTAGCAGGTGATCAGCCCGACGCGGAGCCCGGCCAGCTCCACCACGGTGGGTTCGGCGCCGGGGGCGACCAGCTCGGACTCCTTCGCGCCGAAGGAGTCGAACAGGTGGATCTTCCGGTAGGCGGCCTTGACGGAGCCCTGCGCGTCGATGGCCAGGGCGGTGTTGTGCACCCGGCCGGGGCCCGTCTCGAACACGCCGGCGATGACCGCGACGCCGTGTTCGCGGGCCGCCTGCGCCACGCCGGTCACGAACGGCCCGTCGAGCGGCTCGGCCAGGTCGGTGATGCGGCTGCCGTAGCGGGTCAGCGTCGCCTCGGGGAAGATCGCCAGGTCGGCGCCTTCGGCCTTGGCGAGCGCTTCGCGGACCCTCTTGAGGTTGGCCGACGGGTCAGGAGACACCGGGATCTGGCAGAGGGCGATTCTGGTCACGGCCCGACTCTAACCGGTTGGGCACCCGTCGAAACCAGGTCAGGCATCGCCAGATCCACTCGAGGGGGCCGTACCTGAATCTCGACAGCCACCAGGCGCTGAACGGCACCTGTACGGCCAGCGTCGCCACCGTGACCACGAGCACCCACCAGCGTGTCGGGTCGGTCTTGAGCAGGTGACTCGCCAAGGAGATCACCAGCGTGCCGGAGATGTAGTTGGTCAGGGCCATCCGCCCGAGCGGCTCCAGCACCGCCGACAGTGGTGCCGACCACCGGGTCCGCAGGGCCAGCAGCAGGCCGGTGGCGTAGGCGGTGGCCCCGGCGAGCGCGGCCACGCTGTAGACGGTCCAGTTGTGGTTGGTGGTCCAGGCGGCGGTGAGCAGGGCGGAGGCCAGCGCGCTGACCGCGAAGACCGGCAGCAGCAGCCGCCCGGACGGGCGCGACTCCATCAGCGCCATGCCGAGCAGGAACAGCGCCGGGATGAGAAACGGCCCGGCCCCGATCCGCACCGCCCACACGACCGCGGCCACCCCGAGGATCACCATGGGCAGGCCGCCGGTCAGGAACGAGGCGGGCAGCAGCACCAGCGCCCCGAACGCCGCGTAGGCCGTCAGCACCTCGCCGCTGTAGAACACGCGCTGGAGCAGCCCGAAGCACAGCAGCCAGAACAGCCGGCGCACCAGCACCCACCGCCCGGCCCGCTCCAGGACCAGGACGAAGCTGATGCCGAACAGCAGCGAGAAGATCGGATAGAACCGGCTCTGGAACAGCGCGTCGATCGTCCAGTCGATGCCGTTCTTGGGCTCGTGCACGGCGTGCTGCCAGGTGTTGACCAGCATGATGCCGCCCACCGCGAAGCCGCGGAGCGCGTCGAGCTCTCGGATACGCCTCACAGGATCCAGGCGAACCACCATACGAGGAATCCGGCCGCCGTGACGGCGGCCACCGCCTGCGGCCAGCCCCGCCGCAGCGCGAGCGCGCCGAGCGTCAGTACGGCCGAGCCGACGGCCACCCAGGTGTACGGCCAGAGCGAGGCGGGCAGCCCGACGGCCAGCGCGGTCTCGTTCTCCTTGACCATGCTCCACACCGCCGAGCCGGCCAGCCCCGTGAACGCCGTCCCCGCCAGCCCGGCGAAGGCGGCCAGCGCCCGGCCCTTCAGCGCGCCCGCGACCAGCTGGACCAGCGACACCAGCGCGAACAGCGCGAACGGGGCGGCCAGCCAGGGCGACAGCGAGATCTGGTAGGGGGCGCCGCTCGCCCGTATGTCGCCCGGGTTCAGCCGGGGGTAGACGGCCGCCTTCTCAGGCGAGCACGGTGCGGCCGCCCCGCCTGACGGGGTGTCGACGAAGGCCAGGATGTGGCGGCGGGCGCAGGCGTTGACCAGGAACACCGCGTGGCCCGTGCCCGCGAACTCCACGAAGCGGGCGTTGGGCAGGCTCTTGGCGGCGGGCTCGCTGGTCCTGGTGGGCGTCGTGGGGTCGTACTGGCCGCCCACCACGAGCACCGGCGCCTTCGTGGTGGCGTTGACGGGTGCCGACTTGGGAAGCTTCCAAGCATCACACACCGCTTTGTCACTGTTTACGGTGAAAAGTCGGGATTTTGTGGTGAACGTGTTGAACGGGACCTCGTCCTGGCACTGCACCGCGTGATACAGCCCGAACTCGTGGGAGACCAGGGCGTCGCCCACCTGATCGGCGAGCGGGCGCAGCAGCTCGTCGTGGCCCTTGCTCAGCGCGTCGATCATCGCCGGCGCCACGGCGAGCACGTCGGCCTCGTGCAGCGCCTCCGCCATGATCGTCGAGACGTCGTCGCCGGTCAGCCGGGCGGTGAAACCGGTGTCCAGCAGCGGGTCGGTGGTCGGCACCCGGGCCGGGCGGGCGTTCAGCCGCGTCACCATCGCCTCGAACGGCTCGCGCAGGCCCAGCTTGGCCACGGTGTCGGTCAGATTGCGGTCGGCGTCGTCGTACCAGCCGACCTTCTCCGGCAGGTACGAGTCGAGCACCACCGAGCGCACGCCCGCCGGGTCGGCGGCGGCCACGTCCATCATGACCCGGGTCGAGTAGCTGACCCCGAACAGGTTCCAGGTGGGGTAGCCGAGCGCCTTGCGCAGCTCGACGACGTCGGCGGCGATCTCCTTGGTGTTGTAGCCGCGCAGGTCCACGCCCTGCTGCCCGAGCCGCTCCCGGCACTTCAGCGCGGCGGCGCCGACGTCGGCCGACGGCTCGCGCAGCCGGTCCAGCATCGCCTCGGCCGTCTCCGGACAGCCCAGCGTCGGCTGGGAGTATTTGCTGCCGCGCTGCTCCACGGCCACCACGTCACGGTCGGGGAACATCTGGCTCAGGAACCCCGTCAGCTGCATCGACGCCGAGGCAGGGCCGCCGCTCATGTAGACGACCGGGTCGGGCTTGCGGTCCTTGGCCGTCGAGGCGTGCACGGCGTAACCGACCTTGATGGTCTTTCCCGGCGTGCCCCTGCGCTCGGGGACGACCAGAAAACCGCAGGTCGTGTGGTCGGGCATGACGACGGGACACGCGCTCTTCTCGACACCGCCCGGACCCATGACGGGCGGCGCGGACAGGGCGAGCGCGAGGAGGACCCGAATGATCACGGGACGAGACTAATAGTCTGGGGCCGTGACGGAACCACTTGTATCCCGGATGCGCGCCTTCGGAACGACGATTTTCGCGGAGATGAGCGCGCTGGCCGTACAGACCAGCTCGATCAACCTGGGCCAGGGATTCCCCGACACAGACGGGCCCGCGGCGATGCTCGACCGGGCGGTGCAGGCCATCGTGTCCGGCGCCAACCAGTACCCGCCCGGCCCCGGCGTCCCGGAGCTGCGGCAGGCCGTCTCCGAGCACCGGGCCGACCACTACGGCCTCGACTACGCGGCCGACGGCGAGATCCTGGTGACGGTGGGGGCCACCGAGGCGATCGCGGCCAGCGTGCTGGCGCTGTGCGAGGCGGGCGACGAGGTGATCGCCTTCGAGCCCTACTACGACTCCTACGCCGCCTCCATCGCGCTGGCCGGGGCACGGCTGGCCGCGGTGACGATGCGGCCCGTGGAGGGACGATTCACCTTCGACCCGGACGAACTACGCGCCGCCGTCACGCCGCGTACCCGGGCGATCCTCGTCAACTCCCCGCACAACCCGACCGGGACCGTGTTCACCCGCGCCGAGCTGACCGTCATCGCCGAGCTCTGCCAGGAGGCCGGGCTGATCGCGATCACCGACGAGGTGTACGAGCACCTGACGTTCGACGGTGTCGAGCACATTCCCCTGGCGACGCTGCCCGGCATGCGCGAACGCACGGTGATGATCTCCTCGGCGGGCAAGACGTTCTCCGTCACCGGGTGGAAGACGGGCTGGATCTGCGCGCCCGCCTCGCTGATCACGGCGGTGCAGACGGTCAAGCAGTTCCTCACCTTCACCGCGAGCGCGCCGTGGCAGCTCGCGGTCGCCTACGGCCTGCGCAACGAGCTGGAGTGGGTGTCGGCGCTCTGCGACGGGCTGGGGCACAAGCGGGACCGGCTGATGGAGGGGCTGACGGCGGCCGGGTTCGAGGTGCTCAGGCCGTCCGGGACGTACTTCGTGCAGACCGACATCCGGCCGCTGGGCTTCCAGGACGGGCTGGAGCTGACCCGGCGGCTGCCGGAGCTGGTGGGGGTGGTGGCCATCCCGACACAGGTCTTCTACGACCACCCCGACCGAGGCAGACACTTCGTCCGGTTCGCGTTCTGTAAGAAGGACGAGGTCATCGACGAGGCGGTCACCCGGCTCAAGCGCCTGTCGGCCTAGGCGATCCCATCTTACGAAAGTGCAACCACTTGGTTACTGAGAGAAATGAGCGCAGCTGAGCTAGGGTGGGCGGCACCTCACTGAGAGGAATCACCTCCTGAAGGAGACCATACGTTGCTCACCGTCGGTGACCGCTTCCCCGAGTACGAGCTCACCGCCTGCGTCGGCCTCGACCCCGAGAAGGCGTTCGAGGAGATCGACCACAAGAGCTACGAGGGCAAGTGGCGGGTCGTGTTCTTCTGGCCGAAGGACTTCACTTTCGTCTGCCCGACCGAGATCGCCGAGTTCGGGCGTCTCACCAGCGAGTTCGCCGACCGTGACACTCAGGTGCTCGGCGTCTCCGTCGACTCGGAGTTCGTCCACCACGCCTGGCGCAAGCACCACGACGACCTGCGCGACCTGCCGTACCCGATGCTGAGCGACATCAAGCGCGAACTGTCCGCCGCGTGCGGGGTGCTCGGCGACGACGGCGTCGCCCAGCGCGCCACGTTCATCGTGGACCCCAACGACGAGATCCAGTTCACGATGGTGACCGCCGGTTCCGTGGGCCGCAACGTCAAGGAGGTCCTGCGGGTGCTCGACGCCCTGCAGTCCAGCGAGCTCTGTGCCTGCAACTGGACCAAGGGTGAAGCCGGTCTCGACGCGCGCGGGCTGCTGGCCCGGTGACGCACCTCCGGGGCTGAGGTGGGCTCTCCGGGTGTCCACCTCCGCCACGGTCAAGCGGTGGCGTCCTGGTCGTGGGGCGCGTCCAGCGGGGTCAGCGTCGCCGTCGCCTCCTCGTGGTCCATCCCGGTCGCCTGGAGCAGGTCCACGGCGATGGAGCGCAGCTGCGCGATGATGACGTGCGCCGAGAAGCCCAGCCGTTCGGGACGCTCCCGCGCCGCGACGGCGAGCAGCGCCTGCCGGGCCAGCATGGGCTCGCGTCCGGCCGCCAGTTCGAGCTGCAGCAGCAGCGCCGCCTCCGACACCTCGCGCATCGCCTCGGCCAGCGAGGTCGGCGGCGGGCTCGTCTCGCCCAGTGCCGCCAGTGTCCGGCGGGCCAGCACCCTGGCGTTGCGCAGGGCCAGGTCCACCGGCACGGCCACGGTCTCGTACCTGGCCAGCCGGCCACGGCGGTGCCAGTGCAGCGGCGAGATCAGCGTGATCTCCTTGCTGGTCTCCACCGCCCGCTCGAACTCCGCGACCGCCGCCTGGGTGTTGCGCGCCTCCTCCAGCGCCTCGGCGGCCAGGTCCACGTCGCGCTTCTCGATCGCCTCCGCAGCCCGTTCGAGCACCGTGGACAGCGCGTCGAGCACGCCCGACAGGTGCTTGGCGGCGATGGTGAAGGGGCTGGCGGGAAGCAGTGCCGCCGTGGCGATG
Organism: Nonomuraea sp. NPDC050680; assembly: GCF_040654555.1. Taxonomy (NCBI): domain Bacteria; kingdom Bacillati; phylum Actinomycetota; class Actinomycetes; order Streptosporangiales; family Streptosporangiaceae; genus Nonomuraea; species Nonomuraea sp. NPDC050680. The sequence continues at coordinate 476,058 of NZ_JBFAIF010000002.1, forward strand.
CCGATGACGCCGCCGGTGAGCGCGTCGGCCATCCGGTCCCAGCCCCCGGCGCCGTCGGCGGGCACCAGAGCGGCGACGAGTACCGCGGACGACCCGGCCTGGGCCACGAAGAGCGCCCCGCTGTTCAGCAGCACCGCGGCGGTCATCGCCAGCGCGACCACCAGCATGATCTGCCAGGCGCCCGAGCCGATCCAGGACACCAGCAGGTCGCCGACGCCGACGCCGAGGCTGACCCCGACCACGAGCTCGGCCACCCGGCGCAACCGCTGCCCGAGGCCCACGCCGACGCAGATCAGCACGGAGATCGGCGCGAAGAACGGGCGAGGGTGGTCGAGCAACTGGATGGCGACGGTCCAGGCGAGTGCCGCGCCGACCGCGCACTGCGCGATGGAGGGCGCCATCAGGCCGAACCCGCTCAGCCGTTCCCGTACATGATCGCTGAGCCTCGTTCGCACCCCTCTACCTTGGCGGATCTTTGTGACATTAAGGTCACATTGCCCGTATTCGGGCGTGTCGGGACCGCGGTGGTCACCGCGTCAGGGGACGTCCTCTTCGCCCGTGTCCAGGGGCGGGAGGGCGGCCATCGCCTGCTCGCGGTCGCCGCCGCTCGCCTGGAGCAGATCCACCACGATCGACCGGTACTGCGCGACCATCACCCCGGCCGAGAACCCCCATCGCTCATCCGTCACCCGCCGCGACGCCACCGCCAGGATCGCCTCGCGGGCCCGATCCGGCTCGTGTCCCAGGGCCAGCTCCTCGCGGAGCAACTGGGTCGCCTCGGCCAGGTCCCGCAGCGCGGCCGGCATCCAGGCAGGCGGCGGGTTCTGCCCCCCGAGGGCGACGACGGCCCGCCTGGCCAGCACTCTGACGTTCCTGACCGCGTGATCGAGCGGTACGGCGGCCGTCTCGTACCCCTCCAGCCGGTGGCGGCTCTGCCAGTGCAGCGGTGAGATGGTGGCGATCTCCCAGCTGGTCCCCAGCGCCTGCCGGAAGGTGTCGACGCTCGCCTGCGTCCCCCGCGCGGCCTCCAGCGCCTCGGTCGCCAGGCCGGGGTCGGACCTCTCGATCGCCTCCGCGATCCGCCGAAGCGCGTCGCCCAGCGCCTCGAACATCCCCGACGCCTGCTTGGCCACGAGGGCGAACGGGCTGGCCGGCAGCAGGGCCATCGCGATGATCCCCATGACGCCGCCGACCAGCGCGTCGAGCATCCTGTTCACCCCGCCGGTGCCTGTCGGGGGCAGCAGGGTGGCGACGAGCACGGCCGAGGACCCGGCCTGCAGGACGATCAGGGAACCGCTGTCCAGGAGCACGCCCATGGCCATCGCCAGCGCCACCACCAGCGCGATCTGCCAGGGGCCCGAGCCGATCCAGGACACCAGCACGTCGCCGACGCCCACGCCGAGGCTGACCCCGACGACCATCTCGACCATCCGGCGCCGCCGCTGCCCGAGACCCACGCCGATGCAGATGATCACCGCGATCGGCGCGAAGAACGGGCGGCTGTGCCCGAGGACGTCCTTGGCCACCACCCAGGCCAGTGCCGCCGCAACGGCACACTGCCCGACCGTCGGCGCCATCAGTACCAGCCTGCTCAGCCGCCGTTTCACCTGCACGAACCCTGGCCTACCCAGCTTGCGGCGCTCAACCGGCAAGGAACTCGTCCACAGCCCGCAGGAACGCCGCCCGCGCGGAGACGTGGATGAGATGCCCGACCTCGATCGTGACCAGCTTGGCCCCCGGAATCCGCGCGGCCACCGCCTCGACGTCGAGGTGACTGGCGCCGGACAGCACCAGCGTCGGCGCGGTGATCGAGCCGAGCCCCTCGGCCCACGCCGGATCGGGCGTGAGGAACTGCCGCTCGGTCTCGTGCACCATCCGCCAGTCGAAGCCGGGGGACTCGCCCTCCTCCACGATCGGCGGGCGGTTCTTCATCGCGTACGGCGGCGCGGGATCCTCCAGGACCAGCCGCTCGACGCGATCGGGCCAGGTCATGGCCACGAGATAGCCCACCGCCCCGCCCAGCGAGTGCCCCACCAGCGTCGCCCGCTCGAAGCCCAGCTCATCCAGCAGCGCGACGACGTCCCGCGCCATGTCGGCCAGCGCGTACGTGCCCGGGTAGTCGCTGGCGCCGTGCCCCCGCAGGTCGATGGCCAGGACGTGATAGCGGGCGGCGAAGTGCTGGGTGATGCCGTTCCAGTCGTTGTGGTCGGCGGTCCGCCCGTGGATGAGCACCAGCGGAGGAGCGGCCGGGTCGCCCTCCTCGCGATAGGCGAGCTTGATCCCGTTAACGTGCGCTTCGCGAATCACACCGGTGACCCTATCCCCGAGGCCGGCCGCCACGTTGGGCAGACATTGCCGGTGAGAGCCCGAACGGCTGGTGGATAGCGTGTCCTGCGTGCCGCCGGGGTAGGTCTGGGAGTCGCGCGTGTACGCCGCCCAATCGTCGAACAGGGGTTGTGATGCCGGATCCGATAGAAGTGCGCAAGGTGCCGATCGAGAGCGTGACGGACGCCTCCGGGCTGGCGCGGCTGATCGACGAGGGGGTGATCGAGGCGCACCGGGTGCTCGCGGTGATCGGCAAGACCGAGGGCAACGGAGGTGTGAACGACTACACCCGGATCCTGGCCGACCGGGCCTTCCGTGAGGTGCTGGCGGCCAAGGGGCATCCGGCGCCGGAGACCGTACCCCTGGTGTGGTCCGGAGGGACGGACGGCGTGCTCAGCCCGCACGCCACCGTGTTCGCCACCACCGACCCGGCCGGCGCGCCGCGATCGGATGAACCGCGGGTGTCGGTCGGCGTCGCGATGAGCGACGTGATCCTCCCGGAGGACATCGGCCGCCCGGCGATGGTGGAGAAGGTCGCGGCCGGGGTACGCGAGGCGATGAAGATCGCGGGCATCGACGACCCGCGCGACGTCCACTACGTGCAGACCAAGACGCCCCTGCTCACGCTGGCCACCATCACCGACGCCAAGAGCCGCGGCCAGGACACCGCCATCGAGGAGACCGGCCCCTCCATGGACCTGTCGAACTCCACCACGGCCCTCGGCATCGCCGTCGCCCTCGGCGAGATCGCCCCGCCGCGGGCCGATCAGATTCACAAGGACCTGTCCCTGTACTCGTCGGTGGCCTCGTGCTCGTCCGGGGTCGAGCTGGACCGGGCGCAGATCGTGCTGGTGGGCAACGTACGGGGGATCGGCGGGCGCTACCGGATCGGCCACGGCGTGATGCGGGACGCCCTGGACGCCGACGGCATCTGGGACGCGATCCGCGACTCCGGCCTGCCGCTCCCCGAGCGGCCGCACCACACCGACCTCGGCGAGCGCCTGGTGAACGTCTTCATGAAGTGCGAGGCCGACCCGTCCGGCCGGGTCCGGGGGCGGCGCAACATCATGCTCGACGACTCCGACGTGCACTGGCACCGCCAGATCAAGGCCACGGTGGGGGGAGTGGCGGCGGCGGTCACGGGCGATCCGGCGGTGTTCGTCTCGGTCGCCGCCGTCCACCAGGGCCCATCGGGAGGCGGCCCGGTCGCCGCCATCGCCGACCTGGGACAAGGGTAGTCTCGGGCGTTGTGCCCAGCATTCCGCAGCCACTCGACCCCGGCGACGACGGGACGGCCGCGCCCGCCGTGGCCGCCGCCCTGGCCTCCTACGAGCGAGGCGCGGCTGACGCCACCGAGGTGCTCAACGCCCTGACCGGCGCCCGGCTCCTCGTCCCCGTGGTCGCTCTGCTGACTGAGACTGAGGTGGGCGAGCACGGGTTGCGCCAGGAGAAGGAGAGCGAGATGGCGCTCCCCAAGCTCGTCGGCAAGGACGGCAGGGAGGCGGTGCCCGCGTTCACCGGCGCCGAGTCCCTGGCCAGATGGCGCCCCGACGCGCGGCCGATCCAGGCCACCCTGCTCCAGGTCTGCCGGGCCGCCGCCGGTGAGCGGGTCGCGGCGGTCGTGGTGGACGTGGCGGGGCCGGTGCCGTTCGTGATCGAGGGCGGCGTGCTGGAAGCGCTCGCCGCCGTCGAGTCCGGCACGCTCGATGAGGTCTCCGGCGTGACCGTGGCCCACGTCGAGCCGGTACGCAAGCGCCGCTGGTTCTCCAGGAAGTAGTGTCGGCGGAGTGGTGGCACTCGTCGCGCTCCTCGGACTGATCGTCGGCCGCTACGTCAGGACGCTCGCCGACTGCTTCGTGCCGAACCCCCCGGACACCCGTGAGGAGGCCCGCGCCGCCCTGGACGCCGTGTTACGCACGGTGCCCGTGCCGCGCCGGCCGCCCGCCGTCGAGGTGGCCACCGCCGCCGTAGCCGCGCTCGTCGCCTGGCGCGCGGGCCTGCCCTACGTCTACTTCGCCCTGGCCGGTACGGCTCTGGCACTCATCGACTGGCGGACCACGAGGCTGCCCGATGTGATCACCCTGCCGTCGTACCCGATCCTGGCGCTCACCCTGCTGCCCACGGGAGAGCTGCCCAGGGCGCTGCTGGGCGCGCTGGCACTGGCCGCCGCGTACGCCGTGCTCTGGTTCGCCCGGCCGGAGGCGATGGGGCTGGGCGACGTCAAGCTCGCGGGGCTGATCGGCATGGCGGCCGCGGCGATGAGCTGGCAGGCGTGGGTCGTCGCGGCCGTCGGCGGACAGCTGTTAGGCGCCCTCTACGCCATCGTCCTGCTCCTCACCAGACGCGCCACTCGCGACACACAGTTCCCTTTCGGCCCGTTCATGCTGCTCGGCGCCTTCACGGCACTCTGTCTCGGCCAGTGAACACCGGACATCCCACTAGGCGGCACGTGGAAGACTTGTACGCATGTTGCGCTGGTTGACCGCCGGAGAGTCTCACGGCCCCGAACTCGTAGCCGTCCTGGAAGGCCTGCCGGCCGGGGTCGAGGTGACCACGGCCGCCATCGATGAGGCCCTGCGCCGCCGCCGGCTCGGCTATGGCCGCGGCGCCCGGATGAAGTTCGAGCAGGACCAGGTGACGATCGCCGGCGGCGTCCGGCACGGCCGCACGATGGGCAGCCCGATCGCCGTCCGCATCGGCAACACCGAGTGGCCCAAGTGGGAGAAGGTCATGTCGGCCGACCCGGTCGACCCGGCCGAGCTCGACGGGCTGGCCAGGAACGCGCCCAGGTCGCGCCCCCGGCCGGGCCACGCCGACCTGGCCGGGATGCAGAAATACGGCTTCGACGACGCCCGGCAGGTCCTCGACCGGGCCAGCGCCCGCGAGACCGCGGCCCGCGTCGCGCTCGGTGAGGTCGCCAGGCGCTTCCTCAAGCAGGCGCTCGGCGTCGACATCGTCAGCCACGTCACCTCCATCGGCGGCGCCCAGACGCCCACCGAGGACCTGCCGGGCCCCAACGACCTGGCGCGCATCGACGCCGACCCCGTCAGATGCGCCGACCCCGAGGGCAGCGCCGCGATGGTCGCCGTCATCGACCAGGCGCACAAGGAGGGTGACACGCTCGGCGGCGTCGTCGAGGTGCTCGCCTACGGCCTGCCGCCCGGCCTCGGCAGCTACACCCACTGGGACCGCCGCCTCGACTCCCGGCTGGCCGGAGCGCTCATGGGCATCCAGGCCATCAAGGGCGTGGCGGTCGGCGACGGCTTCGAGACCGCGCGCCGGCCGGGCTCGCGCGCCCACGACGAGATCGAATACACCGCGGCCGACGGCGTCAAGCGCATCACCAACCGCGCGGGCGGCGTCGAGGGCGGCATGAGCAACGGCGAGATCCTGCGGGTCAGCGCCGCGATGAAGCCCATCTCCACCGTCCCGCGGGCGCTGGCCACGATCGACGTCAAGACCGGCGAGGCGGCCAAGGCGCACCACGAGCGCTCCGACGTCTGCGCGGTCCCGGCCGCGGGCATCGTCGCCGAGGCCATGGTCGCGCTGGTGCTGGCCGACGCGGCGCTCGAGAAGTTCGGAGGCGACTCCGTCGAGGAGGTCGCCCGCAACCTGTCCGGCTACCTCTCATCGATGGTGATCAAATGATCAAGGCCGTGCTGATCGGCCCGCCGGGGTCCGGCAAGACCACCCTCGGCCGCCTGCTCGCCGACTTGCTCGGCGTCTCCTTCCGCGACACCGACGCCGACGTCGAGGCCGCCGCGGGCAAGCCCGTCGCCGACATCTTCATCGAGGAGGGCGAGGCCCGCTTCCGCGAGCTGGAGCTGCTGGCTGTGCGCCGGGCGCTGGCCGAGCACGACGGCGTGCTGGCCCTGGGCGGCGGCGCGGTGCTCAACGAGGAGGCGCAGGAGCTCCTGGCCGGCCACCCGGTCGTCTACCTCCAGGTCGGCCTGTCCGACGCGGTCCAGCGGGTGGGCCTGGCCTCGGCGCGGCCGCTGCTCGTGCTCAGCCCGCGCAGCCAGCTGAAGAAGCTCATGGAGGAGCGCCGCCCGATCTACGAGCGGCTCGCCGTCCTGACGGTCGTGACCGACAAGCGCGAGCCTGCCGAGCTGGCCGAAGAGATTGTGAAGGGGCTCCCGTCATGAGCGCGACCAGGATCGCCGTGCGCGGCGACAGCCCCTACGAGGTGGTGATCGGCACCGGCGTGCTGCCGGAGCTGGCCGGGCTGTTCAAGCCGGGCGTACGCACGGTCGCGGTCATCCACCCGGCGGGCCTGCCCGAGATCTCCCGCCCGGTCTGCGAGGCGCTGTCCGGCGCCGGATACGACGTGGTGGAGCTGCCCGTGCCCGACGGCGAGGCGGCCAAGTCGATCGAGGTGGCCGCCGAGCTCTGGTCCGCCCTGGGGCGCTACGGCGTGACCCGCTCCGACGCCGTCGTGGGCGTCGGCGGGGGAGCCACCACCGACCTGGCCGGGTTCATCGCCGCCACCTGGCTGCGCGGCGTCCAGGTGGTGCTGGTGCCGACGACGCTGCTGGCCATGGTCGACGCCGCGGTCGGCGGCAAGAACGGCATCGACACGCCCGAGGGCAAGAACCTCGTCGGCACCTTCCTGCCTCCGGCCGGCGTGCTGTGCGAGCTGAGCACGCTGTCGAGCATGCCGCGCGCCGACTACGCGGCCGGGCTCGCCGAGATCATCAAGGGCGGCTTCATCGCCGACCCCACCATCCTCATGCTGATCGAGGACGACCCCGACGCCGCCGCCACGCCCGAGGGGCCGCACACCCGCGAGCTGATCGAGCGGAAGATCCAGATCAAGGCCGACGTCGTCGGCGCCGACCTGCGCGAGGCCGGGCTGCGCGAGATCCTCAACTACGGTCACACGCTCGGCCACGCGATCGAGCGGGCCGAGGACTACACCATGCGCCACGGCGAGGCCATCGCCATCGGCATGGTGTTCGCCGCCGAGCTGTCCAGGCTCGACGGGCGCATCGGGATCGACCTGGTCGAGCGCACCCGGACCATCCTCACCTCGGTCGGCCTGCCCACGACCTACCGGGCCGACGCGTGGCCGCGACTGCGCGACCACATGCGGCTCGACAAGAAGAACCGGGGCGCCGAGCAGCGCTTCGTCGTGCTCGACGGGCTGGCGAAGCCGGGACGGCTGGAAGGGCCGTCCGAGGAGCTCCTGGAGGCCGCCTATCAGGCGGTCGGCCGGTGACGCCTTTCCCCTGATCGCCTTTCCTTAACCGCCTTCCGCTCGATTGCTTTTCCCGCGAGTCGGGGTGGCGTCGGGCGTGGCGGCGGGGTTCGCACTACAGTCAGATGTCCTGACGCACCACGGCACGGCGGAGATGAACAGCAGGTCATGAGGCAATATCACTCTTTCGTCGCTCTTGGTGACAGCTTTACCGAAGGTCTCAACGACCCCGGCACCAACGGCCACTACCGTGGCTGGGCCGACCGGGTGGCCGAGCGACTGGCGGCCGACGACGCGTCCTTCCGCTACGCGAACCTGGCCGTGCGCGGCCGGCTGCTCGACCAGATCGTCAGCGAGCAGGTGCCGATCGCCGTCGAGATGGCGCCCGACCTGGTCAGCCTGTGCGCGGGCGGCAACGACCTGCTCCGGCCGGGCAGCGACCCCGACGTGATGGCCAAGCGGCTCGCCCGCGCCGTGCGCGACCTGCGGGCCACCGGCGCCGACGTGCTGCTGTTCACCGGCGTCGACCCGCGCGACACGCCGGTGATGCGGCGGCTGCGCGGCCGCTTCGCGATCTTCTACCTGCACATCCGCTCCATCGCCGACCTGTACGGGTGCCGGCTCGTCGACCAGTGGTCCATGCAGGGGCTGCGCGACTGGCGGGCGTGGAGCGAGGACCGGCTGCACATGAACCAGGACGGGCACCGGCTGGTGGCCGCCCGGGTCCTCGACGTGCTGGGCGTGCCGTTCGACGACTGGCACAAGGTGTGGCCCGAGCGCACCCTCGACCCCCGCGCCCGGCGCCGCGAGGACGCGCAGTGGATCCGCGAGCACCTGGTGCCGTGGGTGACCCGCCGCCTGCGCGGCGCCTCTTCGGGCGACGGCCTAGACCCGAAACGCCCCGACCTCGCCCCCTGGGTCCACTGACTCTGCCGGCAGGGGGCCGGCGGGTCAGTCTTCCGTTGACAGGCGCTTGAGGGCGGCTCGGGGGATCGCCGGGTCCGTGGTGCGCCAGAACGGGGGCAGCGAGCCGAGCAGGAAGCCGCTGTAGCGGGCGGTGGCCAGGCGCGGGTCGAGGACGGCGATGACGCCCTTGTCGTGCTGGGCGCGCAGCAGCCGTCCGGTGCCCTGGGCGAGCAGCAGGGCGGCGTGGGTGGCGGCGACCGTCATGAAGCCGTTGCCGCCCTTGGCCGCGACATGCCGTTGCCGGGCCGAGGTGAGCGGGTCGTCGGGGCGCGGGAACGGGACCCGGTCGATGATGACCAGCCGCAGCGACGGGCCGGGGACGTCGACGCCCTGCCACAGCGACAGCGTGCCGAACAAGCAGGTCGCCTCGTCCTCGGCGAACTGCTTGACCAGCAGCATCGTGGAGTCGTCGCCCTGGCACAGCAGCGGCACGTCGAGCCGGTCGCGCAGCGCCTCGGTGGCGGCCTTGGCGGCCCGCATCGAGGAGAACAGGCCGAGCGTGCGCCCGCCCGCCGCCTCGATCAGCTCGGCGATCTCGTCGAGGTAGGCCTGCGGCAGGCCGTCACGGCCCGGTTGCGGCAGGTGCTTGGCCACGTACAGGATGCCCGCCCGTGGATGGTCGAACGGCGAGCCGACGTCGATGCCCTGCCAGCCCTTGTCGCCCAGCCCCCATTGGCGGGCCAGGCCGTCGAAGGTGCCGCCGAGCGCCAGCGTGGCCGAGGTGAGGACCACCGTGCGGTCGCCGAAGAGCCGCTCGCGCAGCATGCCGCCCACGTTGAGCGGGGCCACCCGCAGCGCGGGCGGGCGCCGGTCGGTGGCGCCCTCCAGCCACACCACCTCGGCCCGGTCCTCCTCCGAGGCGTGGCCGTAGGCCTCCAGCATGCGTACCGCCGTGTCGTGCACCTCGTCGAGCGCGGTGAAGGCGGCCTTGCGCTGGCCGGCTCTGTCCGGATCGTCCTTGTCGCCGCCGCGCGGGCCGAGCGCGGAGACGCACCGGGCCGAGGCGTCGCGCACCAGCGCCAGCGTGAGCCCGAGCACCTCGGGCAGCTCGTCGACGCGTCCGGGGGGAGCGGCGGCCAGCAGCGCCTTGAGGTCTTCGGCCGCCTCCATGAGCTGGTCGGCGATGGGCTGCTCGATGAGCCGGCCGACCCGGCGCACGGCGAGCGCGGCCGAGCTCTCCGACAGCTCGGCGGTCACCACCGAGGTCACCCGGTCGACGAGTTCGTGGGCCTCGTCGACGACCACCATGGCGTGCTCGGGCAGCACCGGGATGTCGCCCATCGCGTCGATCGCCAGCAGCGCGTGGTTGGTGACGACCACGTCGACCTCGCCGGCCCGGCTCCTGGCCAGCTCGGCGAAGCACTCGGCGCCGCTGGGGCAGCGCGTGGCGCCCAGGCACTCCTGGGCGCTGACCGAGAACTGCCGCCACGCCTGCTCGTTGACCCCGGGCACCAGCTCGTCGCGGTCGCCCGTCTCGGTCTCCTCGGCCCACTCCTGGATGCGCTGGACCATCCGGCCCGTCGCGCCGACCTCGCGGGGGTCGAAAAGCTGGTCCTGCTCGTCGTCCTCGGGCCAGCCCGCCGTCGCCTTGTAGCGGCACAGGTAGTTGCGCCGGCCCTTGAGGATCGCGAACGTCGGCTCGTGCGGCAGCTCCTTGCCGAGCGCCTCGGCCAGCCGTGGCAGGTCGCGGTCCACGAGCTGCCGCTGGAGCGCGATCGTGGCCGTCGAGATGACCACCGGCTTGTCGGCCGCCATGGCGTGCCTGATCGAGGGCACCAGGTAGGCGAGCGACTTTCCGGTGCCCGTGCCGGCCTGGACCGCCAGATGCTCCTCTTCCTCGATGGCCCGTTGTACGGCCTGCACCATCGTGATCTGGCCCCGCCGTTCGCTCCCTCCGAGAGCGTTGACCGCGATGCTGAGCAGTTCTTCGGCTGAGGGAAGATGGGAGTCCGGCACGGCAGTAAACGGTACCTGCAATCAAGGGCCGACGCGCCGAACGCCGTGTGATCGTGCGGACGCATCCCGGCGTTCTGGGACGTCCACGGCGGCTCGCGTGGCACACTGAACGATCGGAACTCCAACTGGCTCAAATGATCTACCTGGAAGTGGCCAGTGGGGTATGAGGTCAGATGGGGAGAGCCGGTTCAGTAGGGTTTACCGGGGTTGAGTGGACGGATAAAGGCTGGTTAAAGCAGTATGTCTGCCATGTCGGAAGTTGTCCCGTTGCCGTCGTTCGGCGAAGTGTTCTTCGATGCTCGAGGTCAGGAGCGGTGTCTCCGGGTCACGTGGCATGAGGGCACCCTGGTGCTCAGCCTGTGGCGAGGTGAGATGTGCACCGCCAGCTTCCGCATGCCGATGGACGATGTCGGCCGGTTGCTCGACACCCTCGATGACGGGTTCGCCGAGGCCACGGGCGAGCAGCCCGCCGTGCCCGCGCACGACCCGGGCACCGAGGTGATCCCCGGCACCGGCCAATACCAGCGGCCGCACCAGAGCTCCCCGCCGCCGCCGCACGAGGATCGGCCCACCGCGGCTCTGTCCCCCAACGACGTCCTGGTGGCCAGGGGCACCCCGCCGCCTCAGGACAAACTGGTGGCCTCCTACGGCGAGACGACCGCGCCGCCGCGCGACCCCCTCGGCCAGCAGTCCCCCGGTCAGCAGTACGGCCAGCAGGGGTCCTTCGGCGCGCAGCAGTACGGCCAGCCGAATCTCCGTGAGCCGTTCACCGGCCCCCAGTACACCGAGCCCGAGCCGCCCGAGCCCTTCACCGGCCCGCAGTACGCGGTCCCCGCCGCCCCGGATCCCTACAGCGGCAGCCCCCAGTACACCGGCGACCCCTTCACCGGCCCCCAGCAGTACGCGCAGCCGGCGCCGGCCCAGGACCCAGGCGAGCCCGTCTACCAGATGCCCGGCGACCGCCGCCGGCAGGCGCCCAACACCGACCCGCTCGGCTTCCCCTCCCAGTCGGCCGCGCCGAGCCGGCCGCAGCCCGAGCCGTTCGCCCAGCAGCAGCAGCCGCACGACCCCTATGGCCAGCGCGGATACCAGCAGCAACAGCCGCCGCCGGACCCGGGAGCCGCCGGTCTCGGCACTCCGATGCACGGCATCCCCGGCGCGGGCCGGCCCCGGGAGCCCATCACCTACGCCAACCGCGATGCGTACCCGACGCAGGTGCCCTACCCCTCCACGGACGGCTTCCCCGCCTACCAGACCCCGCCCAACCCGGTCGACCCGCTGTTCGCGATGGGGAGCAACCAGCAGCAGGGCACGCCGTACCAGACGGACCTGTCGCGGCCCTACGTGGGCGATCCGATGTTCTCCACCGGTGAGCGGCTCCGTCCCGACCAGGAGTACGACGACGACAGGGACCGCCGCAGGGAGTGGTGAGCCCGAGGCGGGCGACCCATCTCATGAGCGGTACGCTGCCTTCGCGTGCCCGTGCCGAGGTGGAGGAGCGCCGTGAACCCCACGATGGGCCTGCAACTGCTGCTGGTGGCGGCAGGGGCGGTCGCGGTCGCCGCCGTCGCCCGGCGCAAGGGCTGGCCGGCGCCGCTGCTGCTGGTGGCCGCCGGGCTGCTGGTCTCGCCGCTGGTGCCCGCCGTGCCGCTCGACCCGCAGCTGGTGCTGTTCGTGTTCCTGCCGCCGCTGCTCTACTCAGCCGCGCTCGACAGCTCCTACCTGCGCCTGCGTGACGTCAAGCGGGCAGTGGCGCTGCTGTCGGTCGGGCTGGTGCTGTTCACGACGGCCGTCGTCGGGCTGGTCGTCCACCTGCTGCTGCCCGATCTGCCGCTGGCGGCGGCGTTCGCGCTGGGCGCCATCATCGCGCCTCCCGACGCCGTGGCCGCCGTCGCGGTCGGCAGGCGGCTCGGGCTGCCGCGCCGGGCGCTGACGATCCTGATCGGCGAGAGCCTGTTCAACGACGCGACCGCGCTGACCCTCTACCGGGTGGCGATCGGCGCCGCCGTGGGCGGCACGGTGGACCTGCTCGAAGGGGTCGGCGAGTTCCTCTATTCGGCGGCGGCCGGGGTGGCGATCGGGCTGGCGCTGGCGTTCCTGTTCTCCTGGGTGTTCCGGCACACCCGCGACTCCCTGGTCGAGAACACGCTGATGCTGCTGATCCCGTTCGCCGCCTACCTGGCGGCCGAGTCGGTGCACGCCTCGGGCGTCATCGCGGTGGTGATCGTCGGGCTCTATCTGGGCAACCAGATGCACCAGCGGGGGTTCGGCACCCGGCTGGTGTCCGACGCGGTGTGGAAGGTGACCGACTTCTTCCTGGAGGCGATCGTCTTCGCACTGATCGGCCTGCAGCTGGTCACGGTGATCAAGGGGATCGGCGGCTACGGCGCCTGGGAGGTCGCGCTGTACGCGGTCGTGGTGTTCCTGGTGACCGTGCTGTCGAGGTTCGTGTGGATGTTCCCCGTCACGTACCTGACGTGGCTGTTCACCGGCAGGCGCAGGGGCGAGCCGGCGCCCGAGCCCGCGCCGACCGTGATCATCAGCTGGGCGGGCATGCGCGGGGTCGTCTCGCTCGCCGCCGCCTTCGCCATTCCGGTCGGCATGCCCGACCGCGACATCCTGCTCTTGCTCACCTTCACCACCGTGATCGGCACGCTGCTCGTGCAGGGCACGACGTTCCCCGCGCTGATCAGGCGGCTGCGCGTGTCGAGCGAGCAGGAGCAGTATGAGGACCGGCTGGCCGAGGCGGCGGCGCAGCAGGCCGCGCTCGCCGCGGGCACCGAGGTGCTCGACGGGCTGATCGAGGCCGAAGGCGAGCCCGACGAGATCCAGAAGCAGGTCATCGACCAGCTCAGGGAGAAGTCGTGGCGGCGCTCGCTGACCGCGTGGGAGCGTCTGGGCGGCGGCACCGCTCAGGGCGGCGCCGAGACGCCCAGCACGCTCTATCGCCGGCTGCGCCGGGAGATGCTGCAGGCCGAGCGCGAGACGTTCGTCCGGCTACGCGACGAACGTCGCCTCGACGACGAGGTGCTGCGCGAGGTGATGGCCGAGCTCGACTTCGAGGAGGCCATCCTGGAGCGTTAGGCCCGCCTCAGGCCATCGCGTTGTCGACGAAGCACCACTTCCAGCTCTCGCCCGGCTCGTACGACTGCATCACCGGATGCGAGGTGGCGTGGAAATGCTTGGTGGCGTGCTTGTTGGGCGAGGAGTCGCAGCACCCGATATGACCGCAGTCCAGGCAGCGGCGCAGGTGCACCCACCGGCCACCTGCCGCCAGGCACTCCTCGCAGCCCTCGGGCGTGCGCGGGGCCGGGTCATCCGCTTGGGAAATATGCTCACACGTTGCCATGGGTGAAATCCTAGAGCTCTTGCGGCACGGCGATTTGCCCGGACCCCTCCCACTTGGTCCCGCCGGGGGCGTGAACCCGTTGGGTAGGGTCGAAGCATGCGTCGCCTCAAAAGCCGGTTCGTGCCCCTTGCCGCCTTCCCCATGTTCGTCTTCGCCGCGGGCTGCGGTGAGGTCAACAACACCATCGACAAGGCCCAGTCCTGCCTGGAGGCCCCCAAAATAGTCACCGAGCTGGGCGCCAAGCTCGCCGACCTCAAGAACGACCCGCAGGCCATGGAGAAGGCCCTCGACGACAGCGCCGCCAAGCTCAACGACGTGGCCGACAAGGCCGCCAACACCACGCTCAAGCAGGCCTCCGACGACCTGGCCACGACACTGAGCGGCATCAACGTCAAGGACGTCAACGGCGCCGTCGACGCGGTCCAGAAGGTCGGTTCCGAGACCGCCGCCTACCTGGAGAAGGTCGCCAAGGCCTGCGGCGGCTAACCCCGGCTTCTCTAGGGGGAATGTGTGCCAATTAGCGTCGTTCGTATGGAGCCTGACCCGCGTTTCACGCTCGCGAACGAGCGTACTTTCCTCACATGGCTGAGCACCGCGCTGGCACTCAGCGCGGGGGGCGTCGCCATGGCGGCGCTCCCCGACCACCTGTTCGTCCCCTGGGTGCGCACCGCCCTGGCCGTGGTCCTGGTCTCGCTCTCCGCGCTGGCGGCGGGCATGGCCTATCCGCGCTGGCGCAACATCCAGCGCGCGCTGCGCGATCGCGCGCCGCTGCCACCGCCCGCCCTCGCCGCCGTCTTCGGCTACGGCGTGGCGGCGGTGGCGGTGATCGCCCTGGTGGTCATCGTCATGGGCGCCTGATCCGGCCATGTCCGAAGAGATCTGGGACCCCGGGCTGCAGAGCGAGCGGACCCGCCTGGCCTGGGTACGCACGGCCGTGGCCCTGTCGTCGGGCGGCCTCGGCGCGATGGGCCTGTCCGCGCGGCACGGGCTGCCCCTCGCCGTCGTCATCACGTTCGTACCGGCCGCGCTCTGCGGCGCGGTGCTGCTGCTCAGGACCCGGATACGGTTCCGCCGCGTACAGGAGGCGCTGCATGGCGGCCGGCCCGTCGACGCCGGACCGGACGCGCTGTTCGCCTGGCTCGGCACGCTCAGCGTGGCGGCCGGAGCGCTCGCGTTCGTGCTGACGCTCGCCTAGTTTGTGCCGGCTCTCGCCTAGCGCTAGTACGGCAGCGGGCGCCACGTCCTGACCTCATCATCCGACGCCGCGCAGCCGGGTCCCGTCCTGAGTGGGTCATCCGACGCCGCGCAGTTCGGTCCCGTCCTTCTCCAGCGAGCCCACGACGAGCAGCCCGGTCCAGTCAGGAGCCGGGCCGTGGTGTTGCGGCCGCAGTTCGTCCGGCTCGGTCCGCCACCAAGGCGAGCATGCCGTCGGGCGCGCTGCGGATCCGCCCTCCGAGACCGCGGCCGGCCCTGTCGAGGGTCGCGCGCAGCCACTCGGTGTCGTCGGGTGCGGCGTGGCGGAGCCGTAGACGCTGGATCCGCAGGGGGGCCATGCGCAGGGCGGCGAGCCGTCCGGAGTCCGGATCGAGCGAGGCGAGGTAGAGCAGCCGCAGGTCGCCGCGGTACTCCTCGTACCCGGTGATCCCCTCGTAGTCGTCGATCATGTCGCCGCAGCCGTACAGGACCAGGTGGCCGCGGTAGATCTCGATCGGGCGCGGATGGTGCGAGGAGTGCCCGTGCACCACGTCGACGCCGCCGTCGATGAGCGCGTGCGCGAAGACGATCTGCTCCCGGGAGATGAAATATCCCCAGTTGGAGCCCCAGTGGAGGGAGGCCACCGCGATATCCCCGGGCCGCTTGGCCCGCCGTACCCGTTCGGTGATCGCGGCCGCGGCCGTCGGCGACGGCTCCGGTACGAAGTCGACGCCGGCGCGGTCCGGGGCCGCCGCCCAGTCCGGTGGCACGCCACTGGACGGCATGCCGAACGCGAACACCAGCACGCGCCGCCCTTCCGGCAGGGGCACGGCCACCGGGCGGCGCGCCTCGTCCTGGTCCCTGCCCGCCCCGGCGGTCGAGAGCCCGGCGGCGGCCAGCGTGTCGAGCGTCTCGGTGAGCCCGGCGCGGCCGAAGTCCAGCAGGTGATTGTTCGCCAGTACGCAGACGTCCGGGCGCGCCACGGCCAGACAGGGCAGGTTGCCGGGGTTCATGCGGTAGTGGATGGCCTTGCCCGGAGCGTACGCGCCGCTCGTGGTCACCGCCGTCTCCAGGTTCACCACCCGGACGGCCTGCGCGTACGCGTCGAGGATGGACAGCGCGTCGCCCCAGGGCCAGGCGAAGCCGACGGGGCGCGGAATCGGTCCGTTGACCGCCTCGGCGAGCTCGACATAGATGCGCGCGTCGTCGATGTGCGGCTCGCGCAGGGCGGGATCACCCGGATGCGGCAGGACCTGGTCCACACCTCGCCCGAGCATGACGTCGCCACAGAGGCACAGGGTCACCAGGTCTGCGCCCATACCTCCAGAGTAGGGGGCGGTTGCCAGTTCGCGACAAATAGGACGACACTCGAAGTAGGGGGTGACTCATGGAAGAAGAGCTCAAGATCCTGCCATTCGAGTGCCGCGGGTGCTGGCATGTGTGGGAAGAGGAATACCTCGTCAGGCGCTTCGACGATCGCCACGGCAACGAGCGCGAGATCTGGTTGCGCTCCGGTGTGCCGGTCCCACCGCCTTCGTCGGGTGCCATCTGCCCCAACTGCGGCTGCCAGCAGGCCACCATGTTCCCGGAGGGATATCTCAGCCGGCATCCGGAGCTGAGGCCGCCGGTCGAGCCTGTTACGCCCGACGCGACACCGCTGCTCAGTCCGGTCCAGAGACGGGTTTACCCGCTCTAACCTGACAGTAGGTGAGCATTTCATAGCCCTGAGTGTCATAGTGCCGTCTTGCCGAGTGGCGGGGCGGGGTGGACACTCTAATCGGATGGCGGCACGTGACCGGGGGTGGTCCTGGTGCGGGATGGGTTCAACACCCAGGAGATATGGCCTTTCGAGTGCATGCGCTGTTTACATGTCTGGGAAGAGGAGTACGTCGTCAGGCACCTCATGGACGACTACGGCAACGAGGTCACGATCTGGCTGCGGGCCGGCGTGACCGTGCAACCGCCCTGGTCAGGCATGTCCTGCCCGGGCTGCGGGGCATACCACGTCACGTCGTTCCCGGCGGGATACCTGTCACGACACCCCGAGTTGGTGCCGGTGCCGGTGCCTGAGCCCGTGGTGGAGGCGCCTGCCATGGCCGCCGCGTCCGTAGCGGCGAGGCGGGTGCCCATGGCACGGGCACCCCTCCCCGGACGGCTTCTGCTGGCGGTCGGCGTGCCCGTGGCGTTGTTCGTCGGCTACGAGCTGTACGAGAACATGACGCGCGTGGTGCACCCGCACTGACGACAGGACAGCGGGGTGCACCTGTGCTGACAACAGCGGGGTGCACCCGTGCTGACAACGGCAGGGTGCACCCACGCTGAGGCCGACCTCAGCTGCTGAGGCTGTCCAGCCAGGCCTGGTGCAGGCCGGCGAAGCGGCCGGAGGCGGCGATGAGCCGGTCCGGTGAGCCGTCCTCGACGATCTCGCCCCCCTCCATGACCAGCACCCGGTCGGCGATCTCCACGGTCGACAGCCGGTGCGCGATGATCAGCGCCGTGCGGTCGGCCAGGATCGTGCGCAGCGCCCGCTGCACCAGCCGCTCGCTCGGCACGTCGAGGCTGGAGGTCGCCTCGTCGAGGATGAGCACCGCCGGATCTGCCAGGAACGCCCTGGCGAAGGCCACCAGCTGACGCTGACCGGCCGACATGCGGCCGCCCCGCTTGCCCACCTCGGTGTCGTAGCCGTTGGGCAGCGCGGAGATGAACTCGTGCGCGCCGATCGCCTTGGCGGCCTCGCGTACCTCACGGTCGGAGGCGCCGGGGCGGCCGAACCTGATGTTGTCGGCGACCGTACCGCTGAACAGGAAGTTCTCCTGCGTCACCATGACCACGGCCCTGCGCAGCGTCGGCTCGTCGAGCGTGCGCAGATCGACGCCGTCGAGCAGGACGCGGCCCGCGGACGGGTCGTAGAAGCGGGAGATCAGCTTGGCCAGCGTCGTCTTGCCCGCGCCCGTCGAGCCGACCAGCGCGACGCTCTGCCCCGCCGGAATCGTCAGGTCCAGCCCCGGCAGGATCGGCCGGTCCTCGACGTAGGCGAACCTGACGCCCTCGAACCTGACCTTGCCGCGGGCCTTGGGCAGCGCCGCCGGCTCGCGCGGCTCCGGTACGGCCGGCTCCTCCTCCAGCACGCCCGACAGCTTCTCCAGGGCGGCGCCCGCCGACTGGAGCGTGTTGTAGAACTGGCTGATCTCCTGCATCGGCTCGTAGAACTGGCGCAGGTAGAGCAGGAACGCCGCCAGCACACCGACCGTGACCTCGCCGTGGAGCGCCAGATACCCGCCGTAGACCAGCACGGCGGCCACGGTCACGTTGCCGATCAGCTTGATGCCCGGCATGAACACCGCGATGAGGTGCATGCTGCTGGCGTTGGCGCCGCGGTAGTCGTCGTTGAGCTGCTTGAAGATCTCCTGGTTGCGCGGCTCCCTGCGGAAGGCCTGCACGGCGCGGATGCCGGTCATCGACTCCACGAAGTGCACGATGACCAGCGCCACCGTCTCCCTGGTACGCCGGTAGACGATCGCCGACTGGCGGCGGAACCACCGGGTGAACAGCAGCAGCAGCGGCAGCGGGATCAACGCCACCAGGCCCAGGTGGACGTCGAGCACCAGCAGCAGCGCGGCCGTGCCGAACATGGTGAGCACGGCGGTGACCAGGCCGTCGAAGCCGGACTGCAGCAGTTCGGCGATGGCGTCGATGTCGGAGGTGAGCCGGGAGATGACCCGGCCGGAGGTGTACTTCTCGTGGAAGCTCAGCGACAGCCGCTGGAAGTGGTCGAAGACGCGCCTGCGCAGCTCCAGCAGGATGTTCTGGCCGATGCGGCCCGCCATCTGCAGGAACACCTGCCGGGTCAGGGCCTGCGTCACCGCCGCCGCCAGGATGACGCCGACGACGGTCAGCAGCGTGCCGGGGCCGGTGCCCTTGAGCATCGGCGGGATGCCCGCGTCGATGCCCACTTTCACCAGGTAGGGGATCGCCAGGCCCGCCAGGTTGGACACGATGATGATCGCGGTGAGCAGCGCGATCGCCTTGCGGTGCGGCGTGAGCAGGTCACCGAGCAGCCTGCGGGAGCGCTCCCGTAGTAACACCGTCACCGTCTCGGACAGGTCGTCCTGGTTCTCGGAGGCGACGCCCCGCCAGTCGGCCCCGCTCGGTGTCTTGGTGCTCGACGCAGTGGTGGTCGTCATCGCAGGGCTCCTTCCGAGGGGTCGAAGTCGGCGTCCTGGGCGAGCAGTTCGCGGTATTCGGGCACCTCGTCGAGCAGCTCGTGGTGCCGTCCGACGTGCGTGATCGTGCCGTCCCTGAGCAGCGCCACCTTGTCGGCCAGCAGGACCGTGGAGGCGCGGTGGGCGACCACGATGCCGGTCGCCTCGCGCAGCACGTGGCGCAGCGCCTCCTCCACCAGCGCCTCCGTCTCGACGTCGAGCGCGGACAGCGTGTCGTCGAGGACCAGGATCCGCGGCCTGCTCAGCACGGCCCGCGCCAGGGCGAGGCGCTGCCGCTGGCCGCCGGACAGGGACATGCCCTGCTCGCCGATCCGGGTGTCGAGGCCCCACGGCAGGTCGTACACGAACATGGCCTGGGCGGTGCGGATGGCCTCGTCGAGCTCTTCCTCGGTGGCGTCCTGGCGGCCGAGCGTGAGGTTCTCGCGCACGCTCATCGAGAACAGCGTCGGCTCCTCGAACGCCGTGGCCACCACCTCACGCAGCGCGGGCAGCGACAGGTCGCGCACGTCATGGCCGTCGATCGTCACCCGGCCGGCGGTGGGGTCGATGAGCCGGGGTACGAGCGAGGTCATCGTCGTCTTGCCCGAGCCGGTGGCGCCGACGATGGCCACCGTCTCGCCCGGGCGTACCTCGAGCCACACGTCACGCAGCACCGGCTGGTCGGAGTCGGGGAAGCGGAACTCCACCCCCTCGAAGCGCAGGTGGCCGCGCGGCCGCTCGATCGACCCTGAACCACCCTCGATGGCCGGGACCGTGTCCATGACCTCCATGACCCGGTCGGCGGAGGTCATCGCCTCCTGGGCCATCGCCAGGATGTAGCCGAGGCTGGCGACCGGCCAGACCAGCTGCAGCATCAGCGTGGTGAAGGCGACCAGCGTGCCCAGCGTCAGCGAGCCGCCGCCCACGGCCAGCGCGCCCAGCAGCAGCACCAGGGCGAGGGTGAAGTTGGGGATCACCTCGAGGAAGGTGAAGAAGCGGGCGGACAGCCGCACCTTGTCCATCGAGGTGCCGTAGACCTTGCGCGCGCTGTCGTCGAACTGGTCGAACACGTGATGGCGGCGGCCGAACGCCTTGATCGTCCGGATGCCGATCGCCGACTCCTCGACGACCGTGGCGAGGTCACCCTGCTGGTCCTGCACCTGGCGGGAGATCCTGATGTACTTCTTCTCGAAGCTCAGTGACACCAGGATGATCGGCACCGCCGACGCGGCCACCAGCAGTCCCAGCGGCCAGTACATGTTCAGCAGCAGCACCGTCACGGTGGTCAGCTGCAGGATGTTCATGACCAGGAAGAGCATGCCGAAGCCGAGGAAGCGGCGGATCGTCGACAGGTCGGTGGTGGCCCGCGACAGCAGCTGACCCGACTGCCAGTCGCCGTGGAAGCCCATCGGCAGGCGCTGCAGGTGCGCGTAGAGGTCGTCGCGGATCTGGGTCTCCAGCCCCAGGACCGGGCCGGTCTGCGTCCAGCGCCTGAAGAAGATCAGGAACGCTTCGAGCACGCCCACGCCCAGGGCGATGAGGCCGAGCGGAAGCAGGGCGCCGGAGTCGCCACGGAGCACGGGCCCGTCGACGACCTCCTTACCGACGAGAGGCAGGGCGATGCTCGCCCCGATGCCGATGACCGCGGCCAGCCAGATGAAGACCAACCTGGTGACGTAGGGGCGGAGATAGGGCTTCATCCGCCACAGGGCATTGGAGGAGAGCGCTTTGAAGATGGGCAGGGGACGGCGAGGAGAACGCGTATCGGGAGGCATCCCATCTAGGCTAATACGTGGGATCAACCGATTTTCTGGCGCCCACCGCCTGCTCCCTGCGGCCAAAGCGGAACAGTTTTGCATCCGCCCAGCCCATTGAGGGCCGCGGCCCGAGACCCGTGGGGTGATATATCCGGATGCGCTGCGGGCCGTCGATGAAGTTGACTGCCTCGCGTGAACGCATCGGTGAGCGACTATGCGGGCGAGGCGGATCTGCGGGCGATGCAGGAGCTGAGCAGCCGCCTGTGGTCGCTGCCTGGCGGCCCTGCACGCGGCCCGGAGCGCGGGCGCGACGCGGGCCGTGGTGGGGCCTCGTGGAGACGACGCTTACCCGGCCTCGGCGCGGCTGTATCACGGCCTCGGCTGCCACGACATCACCAGAAGCCGCCTCCTGCACTCCTGACGACCCACTTGTCCTGCTCAGCCCGTTAACCCGTGTCGGGTCGCGTAGTGGGTGGCCTCGACGCGGTTGCGGACGCCGATCTTGGTGAACGTGTTGTTGATGTGCGTCTTGACCGTGGCCTCGCCGATGAACAGGGCCTCGGCGATCTCCGTGTTGCTCAGGCCGCTCGCGATCAGGCCCAGCACCTCTGCCTCACGGGCGGTCAGGCCGTCGGGCAGTTGCCGGGATTTGGGGCGCGGCGCGCGGTGCATCGCCTCCACCAGCCGGTCCGAGACCTTGGCGGCGAAAGTCGACTGGCCCGCGACGGCCGAGCGCAGCGCCGCCGCGATCTCGGCGCGGCCCGCGTCCTTGGTCAAGTAGCCGCGCGCGCCCGCCTGGAGCGCGCCGGCGATCGACTCGTCGTCGGTGTAGGTGGTGAGCACGATGACCGCTATGCCGGGATGCTCGCCGACGATGCGGCCGGTCGCCTCGACGCCGTCCATCACGGGCATCCTCAGGTCCATCAGTACGACGTCCGCGGGATGGGCGCCGTCCGTGCCGTTCGCGATGGCCGCGGCGTTGGCGGCCAGCAGGTCGAGGGCCTGGCGGCCGTCTCCGGCCGTACCCAGGACCTCGATGTCCTCGACCAGGCCGAGCAGGGCGGCCAGGCCCTCGCGCATGACCTGCTGGTCGTCCACCACGACCACTCTGATCACTTCCGCACCTCCACAACCGGCCGTCCCCACCTTCACCGCGCTGCTCACTTCCCCATCTCCATGACCGGCCGCCCCCGCGCTCACCGCGTTGCTCACTCCGGCACCTCCGCGGTCACCTGCCAGAGCCCGTCTTCGTAGCCGGCGGCGAGGGTGCCGCCGGCCAGGGCGAGTCGTTCGCGCATGCCCGTCAGCCCGAACCCGCCCCGCGCCGGGAGTTCGGCGGGCAGCGGGTTGCGTACCCGCAATCGCACCACATCGGCGGTGAAGTCGAGCGTCATCGACACGGGCACGTCCGGGGCGTGTTTGGCCGCGTTCGTCAGCGCCTCCCGCGCGGTCCCGACCAGCGAGACGGTGGCCGCCGACGACAGCCCGCGGGGGGTCCCGTCCGCGCGGAAGTCCACCGGCGAGCGGTGGTCGCGCCGGTGCACCTCGGCCAGTGTGGCGAGCGCGTCGGCCAGCGAGGGGATGTCCTGGCGCAGCGCGGCCACCGCGGCGCGGGCCTCCGCCAGACCGTCCGCGGCCAGCCCGCGCGAGCGCCGCACCGTCGCCAGCGCGCCGGCCACGTCGTTCGTCTCCGCGAGCAGGGCTTCGGCCAGCTCCAACTGCACGACCAGCGCGCCCAGCGAGTGCGCGAGCACGTCGTGGATCTCGCGGGCGATCCTGGTGCGCTCGTCCAGCGCGGCGGCTCGCGCCTGCTCCGCCTGCGCGAGCCTTGTCTGCTCCAGGAGCCGTTCGGCCTGTTCCCGCCGTACGACGTGCTGTCGGTGATTGACGCCGATCAGCGTGATCGCCAGCAGTACGAGCGCCTGCCCGAACGCGCCGACGGGCGTCTCCCCGGAGACCGGCCAGGTCAGTATGGCCAGCGCTATCGTGCTTGCCCCGACGCCCACGATGGCGGCCACGGGCGGGGTGGAGAGCGCGGCGTACCGGCCGAGGATGATCGCCGTGAGGAGCAGCGCCGTACTGTCCTCGGCCGCCCCGAGCGCCACGGCGGGCAGCAGCGTCGCCGCGCCGAGCAGTCCGGCCGTGAGCCGGGGCCGGGACCGGTCGAGCGCCACGAACAGCAGCCAGCACGCGGCGCTGACCCCGTACAGCCCCCAGATCCACAGCGCGCTCTCCTGGGCGGTGACCAGGGTGATGATGACGAACAGCGTGCCGAACACCTGCACCACCAGCCAGCCCGGCGCGATGGTGTCCGGCAGCGACCGCTTCTCTTCCATGCGCTTGATTCCACCAGGTACGGGCTGGTCAGCGCAGGCGGGTGATGAGCTCGATGAGCAGAAGCCGGTAGGCGATGAACCCCACCAGCACCACACCGGCGACCACGGCGATCCCGACCCACGTCTTGCCGTTCATCTTGCCTCCCTTGAGTGATTCCTGCGCTTTGTCGGCTGCGAGCCGGAGCAGTTCGTTTCTGTCCATGACCGTGAAACTACGGATCGGGGCGGGTGGAGCGGCACCGCCAGATGGTGGAGATACGGGTGGAGAAGCGGGGTGGAGCGCCTAGACGGCCGCGGTCGGGGCACTTGGCAGGCTCTTGGGCGAAGGAGGAGACGGTGACCGCAACGGAGAAGGCGGGGCGGCAGGCTCAGGCCGCCGCCAGGAAGGCGACCGCGCATCCGGCGCTGAACCGGCTCGCCAGGGTCGGGCTGGCCTGCCGGGGAGTGCTGTACGCGCTGATCGGGGTGGTGGCCGTGCGGATCGCACTCGGCGGAGGAGGGGGACGGGAGGCGGACAAGGCAGGTGCGATCTCGACCGTTGCGCGGTTGCCGTTCGGGGAGGTGGTGTTGTGGGTGATGGTGGCGGGGTTCGTCGCGCTGACGCTCTGGCAGTTGTCGGAGGCGCTGTTCGGCGGGCTCGGTGTGGGGGACCGGCTGGAGACGATCGGCCGGGCCGGCGTGTACGCGCTGGTCTGCAGCACCTTGCTGAGCGTGCTGCGGGCCGGGAAGGCCACCTCCGACGACGAGAAGTCACGGGACGCGACGGAGGCGCTGCTCGGCCTGCCGGGCGGGCCGTTCATCGTGGGAGCCATCGGGCTGGGTCTCGTCGCGCTCGGCGTCCGCTGGGGGCACCAGGGCGTCACCAAGAGGTTCCGGGAGGAGCTGAACCTCGGCCAGATGTCCCCGCGGGCCCGCTCCATGATGGACAAGCTCGGCCTCGGCGGGTACGTCGCCCGCGGGGTCATCGCCGGCCTGGCCGGCGTCTTCGTCGTCGAGGCGGCGATCACGTACGACCCGGACAAGGCGGGTGGGCTGGACGCGACGCTCAGAGCCTTCGCCGAGACGCCCGTGGGGCCCTGGCTGCTCGTGGTGGTCGCTTTGGGGCTGGTGCTGTTCGCGGGTTATTGCTTCGGCGAGTCACGCTGGCGCCGAGTTCGCTGACGCCCGCCTCCAGCGTCCACGGACCGCGCTTTCACGGACCGCGCTTTCACAGGCCCGCTTTCACAGGCCCGCTTTCACAGGCCCGCTTTCACAGGCCCGCTTTCACAGGCCCGCGTTCATCGGGAGCGGGGGTGGAGCAGGCCGGCGTCCCGTTGGATGGCGGCTGTGGCGGTGGCCAGCTTCTCCTCGTCGGGGAGTGTGGTGTTGTCCACGTACGTGACGCCCGCCGGCACGTCGGCCGCCCCGATCGGGTCGGCGTCCCAGAAGTTGCCCCGGTAGACGACATTGTCCAGCGGCGGCGACACCTGCAGGACGGCGGTGTTGTCGGCGCGCGTGACCACATTCCCCTCCACGGTCACCCACGCGGCGCCGTAGTCGGTGTAGAGAGCGAAGTTGTACGGCGTGCGGGTGTCCTTGATGACGTTGCCGCGGATCACCGCGCCGTTCTCGTGCGAGTCGCCCTGCGGTCCCGACAGGTAGACGCCGCCGCCGTCGGCCAGCACCCCCATGGTGCCGACGGTGAGGTTGCGCAGGATGCGGGTGCCCTCGGCGGGCCCGGCCACGATGCCGCAGTGGGGCACCTCCTCGACCTGGTTGTGGGCGACCGTGCAGCCTTTGGTGCCCAGCACCGCGATGCCGGGGGAGCCGGTGAACTCCAGACCGGTGTGCTGGATCCAGTTGTCCTCGACCAGGGGGTTCACGGCGCGGGTGACGGAGACCGCGCCGGCCGAGAGCGTGTCGAAGTCGCACCCGCGCACGCTGACGTCCGCGCCGCCGGTCAGCTCCAGGCCGGCGGCGCCCATGCGGGTGAAACGGCAGCGCTCGACCTCCACGCGTACACCGTCCTCGATCACCACGCACGCGGGGATCCTGGCCGACTCGCGCGGAACCGTCACCCACGCCTGCCCTTCGACGAGCGTCACCTTGTCGACGGGGCCGCCCTCGTAGTAGCCGCTGCCGTGGTAGTGCAGGAAGCCCTCCGCGCGGCCGGGCCGCAGCCAGGTGGCGTCGGCGAAGACCAGGCCGCGAAAGGACACCCCGCTCGTGCCGGTGGCACGTAGCAGCGTCTCGAGAACAGGGGCGACCACGCGCGTGCGGTCCGGCGTCTCTTCCGGAAGGGGAAGGTAACGCAGGACGTGGCGACCGGGCTGCGAGCGGTCCAGGACGAAGGTGCCGGGCTCGGTGAGGAAGGTGACGTCGTTCTCGACTCGGGTGGGCAGGCCGGGGCCGTGGAAGGTGTTGCCGTCCCACGCGTAGTTGTAGAGGTCGAGGGCCCACCCGAAGCCGGGCTGAGCCATGGTGATCACGGTCGCCGCGTCACCGTCCGTACCAGCGGTGACAGCACCGTCCGTACCAGCGGTGACCGCGGCGACCGTCCCAGCGGTGACAGCACCGTCCGTCCCGGTGGTGACCGCGGCGACGCCGCAGCGGGCCTCGGTCCATGGGTAGACGCCGCGGTAGACGAACTCGACGTCGGCGGGGTTGTGCCAGGCTCGCGGGGCCGCGTTGTCGCTCTCGTAGCCGGTCTCCGTCATGGTCACGGTGCCCGGCAGGCCGTCTATGGCGGCGCGCTCGGACCGGCGGCCGTCCACGTACAGCTGGCGCGTGTCCAGATCGCCCACGTCGGCCAGCCACACGCCGTCCTCGACCCGCCAGCCGGTGATCTCGCGGCCGCCGCTGACGACGACCTCCTCCTGGTCGGCGGTTCCGTAGCCGTGGGCCTGGTAGACGATCCGGTGGCCGTCACGGCCGGAGTCGGTCTCGGTGAGCTCGAACGGCTCGGTGAGCACGTGGGTGCCGGCCCGCAACTGGACGACGACATCGCCGGTCGCGGTCCCGGCGGGGTCTCGCGCGGGGTCCCGTACGAGGTCTCGTACGGCGTCGCGGGCGCGGTGCAGGCTGGCGAACGGGCGCTCCGCGGTGCCGGGCCAGGAGTCGCTGCCCGAGGGGTCGACGTGGAACTCGGTCATGATGTACCGCCCTTTTGCAGTTTATGGTGTACACGAGGTATTACACCATAAACAAGGGAGGCGCCCATGGCGAGAGGCGGCGCGGGAGATCCCGACGACGGGGTCGAACTGCTGTGGCGAGAGGGAGACGTCGAGCCGCGACCGGGGCTGAGCCTGAGCCGGATCGTCCGGACAGCGATCGAGCTGGCGGACGCCGAAGGGCTCGAAGGGCTGTCGATGCGCAAGGTCGCGGACCGGCTCGGGTTCACCACGATGTCGCTCTACCGCCACGTGCCCGGCCGCGACCATCTGCTCGACCTCATGCGCGACGCCGTCATGGGCTTGCCGGGCACGGCCCCCTCCGAGAGGGGCGGCCAGGGGCGGGACGCCGGCGCCGAAGAGGCGGGCGGCCAGGGGCGGGACGAAGGCGTCGAGAAGGCGGGCGGCCGGTCGCGGGGCGAGGACGTCCAGGAGGCGGGCGGGTGGCGGGCGCGGTTGGAGGCGTGCGCGCGTGAAGGGTGGCGGCTGCGCGAACGGCATCCCTGGCTGGCCGAGGTGCGGGGCTCTCGCCGTGTGCCGGGCCCCAATGCCGTCGCCCACTACGAGTACATGCTGAGCGCCGTCTCCGGCACCGGTCTCACGCCCGCCGAGATGATCGCCGTCGTCGGGCTCGTCGCCCGGTTCGTCGACTCCGAGGCCCTGCGGCTGGCCG
Organism: Nonomuraea sp. NPDC050680; assembly: GCF_040654555.1. NCBI lineage: Bacteria > Bacillati > Actinomycetota > Actinomycetes > Streptosporangiales > Streptosporangiaceae > Nonomuraea > Nonomuraea sp. NPDC050680. The sequence continues at coordinate 503,162 of NZ_JBFAIF010000002.1, forward strand.
AGGTGGCGCGGACCGAGCGGCTCAGCGGGGTGAGCGAGGAGGAGTGGTGGGGCTCCCGCGACTCGCTCTACGCGCGGTTCGAGCGCTACCCGACGCTCACGCGCCTGTGGGAGGAGGGCGGCTATGACGAGCCGGAGGACCCGTTCGAGTTCGGCCTGCGCCGGGTGCTGGACGGGATCGAGATCTTGGTCCAAGAGCGTGATGTAATGCGTGATGAAACCTGTCAGATGTGCGGCGCGCCGGTGGAGCGGGCCGCATCGGGACGTCCGCGCGCGTACTGCTCACGGGCCTGCCAGCAGCGCGCCTACCGCAAGCGCAGATCCGGCTGACCATCGCGTGTGCCAGGCGAAAGGCCAGGCTCTGGCGGGGAACCGGGCAAGGGGGCAGGCCGTCGCCGCGTCAGGCCTCGCGGCGTATCGCCACGATGGCCACGTCGTCCTCCCGCGACCCGAACGCGGCGAGCAGCCGGTCGCAGAACTCCTCCAGATCGCCCTCGACCGTCTCGGCCACCTGCCTGGCCTGCTCCAGGCTGTCGTCGAGCAGGATGCCCCGGTCCTCCACCAGTCCGTCGGTGAACAGCAGCATCGTGGCGCCCGCGGGCAGCTCCAGCCGGTTCACCTTGTAGTCCTCGTGCGCCACGCCCAGCAGCAGGTTGCCCAGGCCCAGGTAGTGGGCGCCGGGTCCGGCCAGCATCGGCGGGATGTGCCCGGCGTTGGCCAGCTCGACCTCGCCGGTCTCCGGATCGATGAGCAGCAGGCAGACGGTGGCCGTCATGCCGGGGTGGTAGCGGCGCAGGACCTTGTTGAGCAGGTCCATCGAGGCGCTCAGGTCGACCGAGTCGATCAGCGAGGCGCGCAGCGCGTGCCGCAGTTCGGCCATGATGGTCGCCGCGTGCAGTGAGTGGCCGGCCACGTCGCCGATCGCCACCAGCACCCGGTCGCCGACCCGCAGCACCTCGTAGAAGTCGCCGCCGACCTCGATGTTGTCCACGGCCGGCTGGTAGCGGAACGTCACCTGCAGCCCCGGAACCTCGGGGATGCGCGTCGGCAGGAGGCTGCGCTGCAGGGTGAGCGAGATCGTGTGCTCCTCGGTGTAGACGCGCAGCGCGTCGACGGCCAGCGCCAGCCCTTGGCCGAGCTGCCTCAGCACGTTCAGCTCGTCGCCGCCCAGCGGAGGGTCGGCCTCCAGCCCCAGATAGACGGGCGGCTGGCCCCTCTTGGTACGGCACAGCACCCCCGTCACCGGCGCCTTGATCTGTACGTCGTTCACCAACGTGAGCCACTCGGCCGCCGCCACGGTGAAGACCTTGGCGCCCGCCGGCGCGCCCAGCGACATCGCGCTGAGCCGGTCCAGCAGCTGCGGAGCGGCGGACCTGCTGCCTGCCGTCTCGCCGGGCCGGGCGCGGAAGCGGCGCATCCGGCCGTCGGGCGGCAGCGCCAGCGCGCCCGCGTGGCGGCCCAGCACGTCGGCCGTGCCCTCGACGGCCACGGCCAGCAGCCGGTCGAAGGAGTCGGCCCCGTTCATCCGCAGCGTGACGTCGGCCAGCTTGGCCAGGCGCTCGGCCATCAGCTCCGCCCGCCGTCTGGCGCGGTAGTAGCGCAGCGTCGCCTCTACCGTCGCGGCGAACTCGGCCGGCTCGATCGGCTCCGACAGATAGGCGTCGGCGCCGCGTTCGAGCCCTTCCGTACGGTCGGCCGAGGTGATGGCGTTGCCCGACACCTGGATGACCGGGATCGAGGTTGTCGCGGGGTTCGCTTTGATCCGCTCGCACACCTCGAAGCCACCCATGTCGGGCAGCCGTACGTCGAGCACGACCAGGTCGGGGCGGTTCAGGGCGAGGATGGCCAGCGCCTCCTCGCCGCCGGCCGCCTCGACCACGGTGTGGCCGGCCCTGCGCAGCCAGCTCGACAGGATATAGCGCTTGGTCGGGGTGTCGTCGACCACCAGCACCGTCGCGGCGCCGGCGGGCTCGATCACCGCCCCAGCCACGTGCTCAGTCATGATTCGTCCCCGCCGCGCCCCGGATGGCCTGGAGCAGCTGGTCGCGGCGCAGCCCCTGCTTGGACAGCACCGGGTGGCCGGACGGCGCGGCGTCGGGCCGGATCGTCACCACCACCACGCCGACCCGCCCCAGGGCCTGGTCCTCGGCCATGCGCTGCAGCAGCGCGGTGCCGTCCAGCCGCGGCATCAGCATGTCCAGCAGGATCACATCCGGCGGGCGCGCTGTCATCATCTCCAGCGCGGCGACTCCGTCGGCCGCCGCCTCCACCTCGACGGCGAAGCCGTACAGCATTCTGCGGGCGGCGGCGCGGAAGGCCTCGTCGTCGTCGGCGACCAGCACCCGGGCGATCTCGGGCGTGCCGTCGTGGTGCGGCAGCCGCATCGTCACCGTGGTGCCCCGGCCGACGTCGCTCGCCAGCTCCAGCGTGCCGCCCAGCGCCTCGGTGAGCCGGCGGGCGTACGGCAGGCCGAGCCCGGTGCCCTTGACCCTGACCTGGAGCGCGTTCGGCACTTGGAAGAACTCCTCGAACACGGCCACCAGATACTCCCGGGGGATGCCGATGCCCGTGTCGGTGACCGTGATGACCACCTCGCCGGCGGCCGCGTCGGCGTGCGCGCTCAGCCGTACCTCGCCCTCCTGAGTGAACTTCAGGGCATTGGACAGCAGGTTGCGCAGGACGCGGATCAGCATCCCCTCGTCGGTGTAGACGTCGGTGACGTCGGGCGCGACGTCGACGCGCAGCGTGACGTCGCCGGGCCCGCTGGTGGGCTGCATCGTCAGGCGCAGGTGCTCGGCCAGTGTGGGCAGGTGGACCACCGACGACTGGGGGTCGAGCCGTCCGGACTCGGCCTTGGCCATGTCGAGCAGCTCGCCGACCTGCTCCAGCAGCGTCTCGGCCGAGTCGCCGATGAAGCGCACCTGACGTGTCTGCTCCTCGCTGAGCGGCTCACTACCGGATCCGATCATCAGCCTGACCAGGCCGATGATGGAGTTGAGCGGGGTGCGCAGCTCGTGGCTGACGGTCGCCCAGAACCGGTTCCTGGCCTCGGCCGCCTCGCGGAGCTGGGAGGACTTCTCGTCCAGCTCCCCGTACAGGGCGACCACGCCGCGGTTGGTCTCCTCCAGCTCGGCCGACAGCTGGTTGTACAGGGCCAGCACCCCGGTGTTGGTCTCCTGGAGCTCGGCGTTGAGTTGCAGCACGTCCTCCAGGGTCGAGGCGAGCTCCTTGTTCTGCTGGCGCAGCTCTTCGAGGGCGCTGACCGGCGCCATCCCTGCCAGGCGCTCGCGGATCCGGTCGATCGGGAGCCGTGGGGAGTGGGGAGGCAGCCTCTTGGCTATGGTGACGCGACCGTGTTCGGCGTCGAAGGTGACCACGTCGACCAGGCGGCCGGCCAGTGCCAGCCCCTCGGATCGGGCGAAATCCGCGCCCATTGCGTGATCCATGGTGATGAGCAGTTTCCCTTCATCGAGCGAGAAGACGACGACCGCCCCGGTGCCGAGGAGCTCCCGGCAGACCTCGCTCAGCGCGGTCGCCACCCTGACCTGGTCCTGTTCCTCCAGCCCGGCCAGCTCGGCGACGGCCTTGCCCAGGCGGCGCACCACGAAGACGTCATGGTCGCGCTCGAGCGCGGCCCTGGCCAGTTCAGTCGCGGTCATCGCCGGGCCTCACGGCCACCACGCAGGCGTCGTCCCGGCGGCTGCCCGCCTCGCGCAGCAGCCCGGCGGCGATGACCGCGGGGGAGCGGGCGAACAGGCCCGGCATGGCGGAGGCGTCCCACCGCTCGGTCAGACCATCGGAGTGAAGCACCACGGTGGCGTGTTCGGGCAGCTCGAATTCGTACTGGCGCAGCTGCCGCGCCTGGTGTCCGGCGATGCCGGGCACCGAGACCATCCCCCGGCGGCCGTCGGCGCCGACGATCCAGCCGGAGATGTTGCCCAGCCCGGCGTAGGAGACGGTGGCGGCCCTGACGCGGGCCACCGCGACCGCCCCTCCCCGGGTATGGACGAGGCCCCGATGCAGGCGTTCGAGTGTCGCCAGCGGCTCCTCGCCGGTCGCCCGCAGGAACAGCTCCACCGCCGTCCTGGACGCCTGGGCGGCCGGCTCGCCGTGGCCTAGGCCGTCGCACACCAGGATCGTCGTCTCGGGCGTGGTGCCGTCACCTGTGGCGGCGATCGCGAAGGAGTCGCCGCAGACCACCTCCTCGCCGATGGGACGGCTCAGGCCGCTGGCGTGCGGCGCCGAGGCGGGCGCGTCGGTGGCGGCGAAGCGCATGACCAGCACGGTGCCCTTGCCGGGCAGGGAATGGACGTCGTACCAGGACGAGATGCGGGCCATCGCCCCCATCCCGATGCCGAGAGTGCCGGAGGTGGAGTAGCCGTCGCGCAGGGCGCGGGCGACGTCGGGCATGCCCGGCCCCTTGTCGATGGCGATCAGCTCCACGACGGCCGGGTCCCCGGGCTGGGAACGGACCATGACGACGCCCTCCACCGCGTGCTTGACCAGGTTGGAGGCGGCCTCGGTGACCGCGACCGCAGTCTGCCCCGTTCGCTCGCCGTCGAACCCGGCGGCCACGGCGAGTTCGACGGCCATCCGGCGTACGGCGCCCACCGCACTGGGGTTCTCCGCTCGTACCCAGATGTCGTCACGCGTGTAGCTCACCGGCACCATGTCATCGAGCCCATTTCGTCACCGTCGCCGTCGTGCCTTTTCCGGGAGCCGAGACCAGGTCGAACTCGTCGACCAGCCGTCGTGATCCGCTCAGGCCCAGCCCCAGCCCGGTGCCGGTGGTCCAGCCGTCGGTGAGTGCCTGTTCGATGTCGGGAATCCCCGGCCCCTCGTCGCTGAAGGTGAGTTTAAGGCCGCGGCGCGGCCCGTTCTTGACGATCTCGATGCGGGCCAGGCCGCCGCCGCCGTACACCAGGGCGTTGCGGGCCAGCTCGCTGGCCGCGGTCACCACCTTGGTCTGGTCGATGAGAGACAGTCCCACCTCGACCGCGACGCTCCGAACCCGCTGGCGGACCATCACGACGTCGGAGCTGCTGGCGATGGGCAGTTCCCAGCCGCCGGTCACGGCGTCGCGCCTCTCACATGGTCGAGCAGCGCGATTCCCTTCTCCAGATTGAGCGCGGTTCGTACGCCGCCCAGCGACAGGCCGAGCTCGACCAGGGTGATCGCGACGGCGGGCCGCATGCCGACGACCACGGTCTGGGCGTCGAGCAACCGCGACGTGGCGGCGATATTGGCCAGCATCCTGCCGATGAAGGAGTCGACGATCTCTACCGCGGTGATGTCGATGATGACGCCGCGCGCTCCGTGGGTCACCACGGCGTCGGCCAGGTCCTCCTGCAGGGCGAGCACGCTCTGATCGTCCAGGTCGATCTGGATGGAGATGATCAGGATGTCGCCGAGCTTGAGAATGGGCACCCGGTCCATCAGACGTTCTCCGTCCGCACCGCGAGGCGGGTCGCCTTCGGCGCGATCACTTCGATGCCGCTGCGCCTGAGCGCGTGGGCCAGCGCGTCGGCCAGCGAGGCCTTGGTCACGATGTCGCCGAACTCGATGCCGAGCGTGACGATGGTGTGCGCGATCTGCGGGCGGATGCCGGAGATGACGCACTCGGCGCCCATCAGCCGGGCGGCGACGACGGCCTTCAGCAGGTGCTGGGCGACCTGGGTGTCGACGGCCGGGACGCCGGTGATGTCGATCACCGCGTGCTCGGCGCCCGTGTCGACCAGCGTCTGCAGCAGCTTCTCCATCACGACCTGGGTCCTGGCGGAGTCGAGCGTGCCGACCAGGGGCACCGCCACGATGCCCTCCCACAGCTTGACGACCGGCGTGGACAGCTCCAGCAACTGCTCGGCCTGGTCGAGAATGATCCGCTCGCGGGCCGTCGTGTACGTCTCGAAGGTGAACAGGCCGAGGTCGTCGATGAGCCTGGAGAACCAGATGAAGCCGCGTAGCGCCTCGGCGCCGCCATCGCTCTCGACGGCCTCGTACAGCGCCTCCTTCAGGCCGAAGACGGCCCTGGAGGTGTCGGCCGGAGTGAAGCCCTGGCGGGCGCGGGAACGTGACAACTCGGCGAGCAGGCCGCGCATGTCGGCGAGGTCGCCGCCGTGTTCCAGGGAGGCGAGCAGGGCCCGGTAGATGTCGCTCAGCTCTTCGCCGGACGTCTTGGCGATCAGGGTCCACCGGTGCAGGATCTGCGTCTCGTTCTCGCGGAGCAGCTCTTCGATACGTCGCCTGGCGACATCGGCATCGACGGTCAAGGTCACTCCTGGGAGAGAAAATTCACCGGCATTGCCGGGGATGCTAACGACACTGTTCCGCTGCGGCGGGCGGTTAGCGAGATAGCCCGCTTCATGCGTTGAACGACCTTATCCGACGATATAAAGGGATACGTCCTGCTTTGCGAGATAGTGATCCACGGCTGATCAGGCGAATCCCGCGCCCTCCGCCGGGCGGGCACCCAGCCTGGTCAGCAGGCGCACCATACGCGGGGCGTCGAGCGGATCCACCGGCAGCACATGGCCGGTCCACCAGCGGGCGATCTCGGGTGTGGGCCCCTGCCGGATCATCGGCAGGTAGTCGTCCAGCGGCGGATCGTAGACGAAACCGGGCACCACACCGAGCCGCTCCAGCCCGGCGACGATCTCGTCGCGCCTGTCGACGAGCAGCGGCACCCGCAGGAGCGGGCGTACGGGGGATTCGCGGACCCCCGCCGCCACCCACGGGGTCCGGCGCAGCACCTCGACCCCGGCCAGGCGGCGCTCCCGCTCGCGGTCGATCGCCCGCAGGCGCGAGCGCTGGTAGCGGCAGAGCGCAGGGCTCGGGCTCATCCGCCAGCCCTCGTGGTCGATCCCCAGCCACGGGTCCATGGCTGACAGGTTTCCCCTGACGGCCATGAGGGCGTCCTCATGGGGCGCGGGGCGGTGCCCGCTCCACGTGACGATCCCGAGCCGCCGTGACAGATGCCACATCAGCCGGACCGTGCCGGTGCGGTGGAGGGTCTCGCGGAGCATTGGCTGCAGCACGGCCTCCAGCTGGTCACGCGGCTCGCCGGACAGCAGCAGCGCGTCTCTCGCCTCGGCCAGCGCCGCCAGCGCGCCGGAGTTGGGCGTGGTCAGGAAGCCGCCGGACATCGCCCGGCCGTGCTTGGCCAGGCTGTACACGCCGGCTTGGCCGAACGTGCCGGCCAAGCGCCCGCCGACCATCGTCTGGAAGGCGTGGGCGGCGTCGTCGATGAGGACGAGGCCGCGCCGCTCGCACTGCGTGACCAGATCCTTGATCTGATCCGGCTGGCCGTACAGGTGAGTGGTGATGACGCCGGCCAGGCCGCTCCAGTTGACGCGCGGCGCGTCAATGTTGCCGTCGCGCCACGACACCGGCGCCATCACCGGCTCCAGGTCGGCGGCCAGCACGGTGAACAGCACGGTCTCGGAGGTGGTCGGCGCGATCAGCACCCGGTCGCCGGGGTCGAACCAGTGGCGCAGCGCCAGCAGCAGGCCGAACCGGGCTGACGGCACGTGCAGGCAGCCCTGGCCGACCCGGTGCCGCATGAGGTCTTCCAGGGGGCTCATCGGCCACCCGTCCGAGCTGGTAATCGGCTGTAGCGTCTCAGCACCCGGTCGGCCGGGCTGTACAGGAAGGACCGGTCCAAGTGCTTCCCTCCCCGCTCTTGATCACTTTGCAGATTTATAGCAGCAGAGCCTCAATCGGGCTTAGCGGGCGTAACGAAGTGATATCCGCGCGCTGCTCTACTCGACGACGGTGGCCGCGCTGCGGCGCGGCCCCGCGTACCGTGTCAAGAAGCTGACCAGGACACTCACCCGGTTGCGCCCGCCCAGCAGATAGGTCAGGTGCAGCCCGACCCAGGCCAGCCAGGCGAGCGGACCGTGCATGGTCATGCCGTTGGACAGCTGCAGCACGGCCGAGCCCCGGCCGACCGTGGCCATGATGCCGGGATCGCTGTAGGAGAAGGGCGCCGCGGGGCGGCCATGGGCCAGCGCCAGGATCTGCTTGCCCACGTGCTCGCCCATCTGGATGGCGGGCTGGGCGAGCTGCGGCAGCGGGTGGGGCGGCCCGGCCAGGTCGCCGGCGACGAAGATCTCGGGGTGCGCCGCTACGTTGAGCGCCTGGGTGACCTCGATCCGGCCGCCCTTGCCCTGCGGCAGGCCCAGGTTCGACACCTCGGCGGGCGCGGCGACGCCCAGCGCCCATACGGTCACGGCGCTCGGCAGCCGGGTGCCGTCGCTCAGCACGACCGCGTCGGGCTCGACCGCGGCCACCGTGCTGCCGAGCCGCAGGTGCACGCCGCGCCTGCGCAGCGCGTTCGCGGCCGCGTCGCGCAGCCTCGGCTTGTACGGCGCGAGCACGTAGTCGAACCGCTCGACCAGCGTGACACTCGTCTGATCGGGTTTGATCTCCGGATAGGTCACCGGGAGCGTCCGCTGGCGCAGCTCGGCCATCGTGCCCGCGATCTCCACCCCGGTCGCGCCCGCGCCGACCACCACGGCGTGCGCGTTCTCACGCTTGCCCTCCGCGACCTGCCCCAAGAGGCTCTGCAGCCGTTTGCGCAGCACGATGGAGTCCTGGACCGAATAGATCGGGTAGCTGTTGTCCCGCGCGCCCTCGATGCCGTACCAGTTCGTGGTCACTCCGGTGGTGAGCACGAGGTAGTCGTAGTCGAGCGAGGTGCCGTCGTCGAACTCGACCCGCCGCTCGTCCGGGTGCACCTTCGTCAGCGCCCCCCGCCGGGCCCGCGCCCTCCGATACTTGGCGGCGAACGCCCGCGTCGGGTAGGTGATGTCCCCGGCGGCGAGCCCGGCCGTCGCCACCTGGTAGAGCAACGGCTGGAAGGTGGAGTAGGGATGGCGGTCGACGAGCGTCACGCGCGCGCCGCCGCGGGCCAGCTCCCGGGTGGCGTTCAGCCCGGCGAAGCCCGCGCCCACGACGACGACATGCGGCCTGGTGGACCGTGCTGGTTCCTGGACCATGGCGAGGTGCCCCCTCCGGCGGATGCTCATAGGGTGCATATGGCACAGAAGGCAACTCTTAAACCACTCGCCGGAGCTCTTGAGGCGTCGGCGGGCGTCAGTCGGAGCCCAGCTCGATGGTCTCGGCGACCTCGGCGTGCCGCTCGGCCTCCTCCTCGGCGAAGCGGGTCTCGTCGAGCTTGTCGGCGATGTCCTCGTCCTGCCGCATCAGCGCGTCGAGCGACTGGCCCGCCATCTCCAGCACGCCCATGTCCGCGTACGCCTGCCGCAACCGCGGGCTCCACAGCCCGATGTCCTTCACGCACGGCACGATCCGGCTGAACAGCAGCGACCGGAACAGCCGCAGATACTCCGAGTGCTCCGTGGCCACCTCGGCCTCTTCGACCTCCGCCTTCGACAGGCCCAGGTTCTCCCAGGTCTCGCGGCCCCTGAGCCGGTCGCGCATCAGGTAGCAGCCCTCGATGACGAAGTCCTCGCGCTCACGCCGCTCGGCCTCGGTCAAGTTCCCGTAGAAGTCGCGCAGCGCCATCCGGCCGAACGCCACGTGCCTGGCCTCGTCCTGCATGACGTACGCGAGGATCTGCTTGGGCAGCGGCTTGGTGGTGATGTCGCGCATGACGCCGAACGCCGCCAGCGCCAAACCCTCGATCAGCACCTGCATCCCCAGGTAGGGCATGTCCCACCGCGAGTCGCTGAGCGTCGAGTCGAGCAGCGACTTGAGGTGCTCGTTGATGGGGTAGGCCAGGCCCACCTTCTCCTGCAGGAAGCGGGCGTACGTCTCGGCGTGCCGGGCCTCGTCCATGGTCTGGGTGGCGGCGTAGAACTTGGCGTCGAGGTCGGGGACCGACTCCACGATCTTGGCCGAGCAGATCATCGCGCCCTGCTCACCGTGCAGGAACTGCGAGAACTGCCAGGCCGCGCCGTGCAGGCGGACGTCCTGGCGCTGCTTGTCGTCCATCCGGTGCCAGAGCGGCGTGTCGTAGATGGCGATGGTCTGGTCCGGGATGCCCAGCACGTTGTACGGGTCGACCTCGAGATCCCAGTCGATGCGCTTGGTGGAGTCCCACTGCTTGTCCTTGCCCTTTTGGTACAGGGCCAGCATCCGATCCCTGCCGTCGTCGTACTCCCACGTAAACCTGCTGGCACCGGACATCTCCACGTCCCACGTGGAGAGCTCGGCCGGGATGGTGTAGAGATCGTGCGTCGACATGGGGTCCTCCGCAGGGGGGCTACGTACACCGTACGTCCACTGTCGAGGCTTGCACGTACGGCGTACGTGCGTCAATAGAATGAGCTATGCCCACCGAGCCTCTCTCGCGGACCCGCATCGTCGCCGCGGCGATCGACCTCATCGAGCGCGAGGGGGCCGACGCGGTGTCCATGCGGCGCATCGCCGCCGATCTCGGCGTCGGCGTGATGTCGCTCTACAACCACGTGCCGAACAAGGACGCCCTGCTCAACGGCGTCGCCGAGGCGGTGCTCAGCCAGATCGAGTTCACCGACGACCCCGACGCCCACTGGACCGACCGGGTGCGGATGCAGGCCCGCGCCTTCCGCCAGATCGCGCACGGCCACCCGCGCTCCACGATGCTCGTCGTCAGCCGCCAGCTCCACTCCAACGCCGGGCTGCTGCCGGTCGAGCGGGCCCTGGCCACGCTGCGCAGCGCCGGGTTCGACGGGGTCGACGCGGTGCGGGTGCTGCGGATGTTCATCGCCTACATCGTGGGCTCGCTGCTGCGCGAGGTCGGGGTCACGCCCACGTTCGTTCCGCCGCGCCAGCACCTGGTCAACCCGGACGACGTCGATCCCACCCTGTTCCCCGAGGTGAACGGGCTGGCTCCGCTGCTGTCCAGCTGTGACCACGACGCCGACTTCGACTTCGGCGTCGAGCTGCTGATCCAGGCGATCGCGGTGCTGCCGAAGCGGAAGAGGGAGGGCACCCGGTGATCCCGGATGCCCTCCTGCTCTAGTACCAGTTGTGCGCTCTGAAGTGGCCCCAGGCGCCGCACGGCTTGCCGTATCTGCCGGTGATGTAGCCCAGGCCCCAGCGGATCTGCGTCTCAGGGTTGGACTTCCAGTCCTCGCCCGCTCCCCGCATCTTTCCTCCGGGGAGCGCCTGCGGGATGCCATAGGCGCCTGAGGAGCTGTTGTACGCGTGGTGGTTCCAGTTGCTCTCTCTGGTCCAGAGATTGTCCAGGCACTGGAACTCCTGGTAGGACCAGGCTCGCTGGACGACCTGGTTCAGCGCGATGCCCTTGTTCCGGCTCTTCGGCGCCTTGGCCTTGATCTTCGGCCGCGCGGAGGTGGTCCAGGAACGGGTCTTGATCACGGGGGCTTGCCATGAGCCCTCGATGGTGCGGGGCTTGGGTATCCGCGGTGCGGCTATTCGCGGTGCTTGCGGTGCGGTTATTCGCGGTTGTGCTGTTCGCGGTTGCGCTGTTCGTGACTGCGCGGTCGGCGGTTGTGCGGTGCTCGGTTGTGCGGTGCTCGGTTGTGCGGTTCGCGGTCCGGCGGTTCGTGGCGCCGCCGTTCGTGGCCCGGCTTCGGCCCAGACGAGGGTCGAACTGCCGGTGACAGCTGTGAGCGTGGTCAGAGTGATGAACGTGTAGCGCAGAGCGCGGTTGCTGTCCATGTCGATCCTTGCTGCCAGGTCGCGTGCGGACGGGCGCTCTCGCTTCCCCGGCGCCCTTGCCGGTCCGCGTCCGTGGCTCGGACGAGGAGGGTCCGCGCGGCCCCCCGGGCTTCCGTTGACGCCCACAAGGTGCTGGGCGGCCCGGAGGGCTCCACGACGTTGTCTCTAGCCGGTTTCTATTACGCACAGTCACCATCAATCACTCTCGGTGATTGGCTTTGGGAAGACGCTGGCGTGATCGCTAGAGATATTTAGCATGCTCGCAGGACCGCCATGGCGCGGCCCGTTCGCTGGTTGACCTGGCCTTTCGCGAAAACAGGGACAGGCAGGGGGTGGCGGATCAGTACCAGTGCCGGGACTGGAAATGCGCCCACGCGCGGCACGGGGAGCCGTACCGCTGCTTGATGTAGCCGAGGCCCCACGCGATCTGCGTGCGCGGGTTGGTGCGCCAGTCGCGGCCCTTGGTGGCCATCTTGTGGCCGGGCAGCGCCTGCGGGATGCCGTAGGCGCCCGAGCCGCTGCCGGCCCGGTGGTTCCAGCCGCTCTCTCGCGACCAGAGGCGCACCAGGCAGCGGTACTGGGCCTTGGTCCAGCCGCGCTTGGCGACCATGTGCTTGGCGATCGTCCTGTTCTTGCTGACGGTGTTCTTGCTCATGGCGTTCTTGCTAATGGCTCGTTGCGTGCTTGCCGGGGAGCTTGCCTGGGAGCTCTGCGCCTGTGCGGCCGTCGCGCCGCCTGCCACCACGAACGTGGTGGACAGGATCAACGCGCTCGTACGGCGGAGCATGGGCATGCGGGTTCCCTTTCGATGGGTTCGGGGGACCGCGCCACCCTGCCCTATCCGCCCGATTTACTGCGAATTGACCATGAAAAGGTAGATCATTGGCAAAGATCACTCTTTAGGGCTGTTCAGGGGAAATGTCGGGAAAATGTGGAGTGCATCACAAACCGCGGGGGGAGGCGTTCTGTAGGGTCGGATCATGAGTCTTCGTGACATTCCTGTCCGCACCCTCGCGGACGCCCCGACCACGCTCGCCGAGCTCGTCGGCGACAAGGCCGTGCTCATCGTGAACGTGGCCTCCAAGTGCGGCCTCACCCCGCAGTACGCCGGCCTCGTCGAGCTGCAGCGGCAGTACGGCGAGCGCGGGTTCAGCGTGATCGGCATGCCGTGCAACCAGTTCATGGGCCAGGAGCCCGGCTCGGCCGAGGAGATCCAGGAGTTCTGCGCCACCACGTACGGCGTGGACTTCCCGCTGCTGGAGAAGGCCGAGGTGAACGGGCCCGGCCGGCACCCGCTCTACGAGGAGCTCGTGCAGACGCCCGACGCGGAGGGCGCGGGCGGCGACATCCAGTGGAACTTCGAGAAGTTCCTCGTGGACCGCGACGGCGCCGTGGTCGCCCGCTTCCGCCCGGGTACCACCCCGGACGACCCGGCGGTCATCGCCGCGATCGAGAAGGTGGTCTAGCGGCTGGCGATCGGGTGGCGGCAGTCGGCCGGGGGCGGCCAGTGGCGCGGGCCGCACCCGCCCCGGACGTCGAGAGGTGGCTAGTGGCGTGGGCCGCAGCTGCCTCGGACGATGAGTTCCGTCGGGAGCAGTACGCTCCGGGGTCGCCTGCTCCCCGCGCGCAGCACCAGCTCCGCCGCCCGGTAGCCGATGTCGCGGCCCGGTTGGGCGATCACGGTCAGCGGTGGGGAGCACAACTCGGCCCACGGCACGTCGTCATACATCACCAGCGACACGTCGCGCGGCACCCGCAGATCCAGCTCCCTGGCCGCCAGGACGGCCGCCTCGCCCAGCACGTTGCCGCCGGTCACCACGGCCGTCAGGTCGGGACGGCTCTGGAACAGCCCGGAGGCGGCCGCGTAGGCCGAGTCGCGGCTGCCCGTGGCGAACACGACCAGGTCCTCGTCCACGGGCGCGCCCACCGCCTCGCGGAAGGCCGCCACCCGCCTGCCGTGCCCCGGGCCGCCGAGGAAGGCGATACGCCGGTGGCCGAGCCCTCTCAGGTAGCGCACCGCCGTACGGATGCCGGCCCGGTCGTCCGCCAGCACGGCGGGGACCTCCAGCGGCCGGCCGCGCGAGGCGGGCGGCAGGCCGTCGAGCAGCATGAGATCGGAGACGCCGCGCGACACCGAGTCCCTGTCGGACGGCGTGTCGAAAGGCGCGTCGGACGGCAGCCGGTCGGCGAAGACCACCGTCATCCCCGCCTTGATCGCCGGGGCCCATGTCTCGGCGCCGCCCGACGGGACCGCGATCACCCGGTCGACGCTCTGCTCCAGCAGCATGCCGACCAGCTCGGCCTCCTGCTCGGGATCGTCGCCCGTCGAGCCGAGCACCACCGGCTCGCCCGCCGAGCGCGCGCAGGCCAGCACGCCCTCGGCCAGCTGCCCGTAGAAGGTGTCGGTGAGGTCGGGCACGAACAGCCCCATGCCGCCGGTGCGTCGCTGGCGGAGGTTGCGGCCGAGCGCGCTCGGCCGGTAGTCGAGGTGGGCGGCGACGGCCAGCACCCGTTCCCTCGTCTCCGGGCTGGCCGAACCGCCGGACAGGACCCGGGACACGGTCGCGACGCCGACGCCCGCCGCCTCGGCCACGTCCTTGATAGTGGCCCGCCTCGATTCCATGGAAACGATTCCATCATGGTTTCCGTCGCCCTGGAAGACCATGACACTGACATGGGCTGGTCTCTTGACACTCTTGTCCGTTTCGGGTGAGATGCTTGAAAACGTATCCATGCAAGTGGATACCCCCCGCACAACATCCGGGTCACCCGCCCGGGGCGCGAAGGAATGTCATGGCATCCATCGTTCTGACCAATGTCGACAAGATCTACGCCGGTGGCGTGAAGGCTGTGAACGGGCTCAACCTTGAGATCAAGGATGGCGAGTTCATGGTGCTGGTCGGCCCATCAGGTTGCGGTAAGTCGACCGCGCTCCGGATGATCGCCGGTTTGGAGGACATCAGCGGTGGCGAGATCGCGATCGGCGAGAAGGTGGTCAACCACCTGCCGCCGAAGGACCGCGACATCGCCATGGTCTTCCAGAACTACGCCCTGTACCCGCACATGACAGTCGAGGAGAACCTCGCCTTCGGCCTCAAGCTTCGCAAGATGCCCAAGCCGGAGATCCAGAAGCGCGTCAACGACGCCGCCAAGATGCTCGGCCTGGAGACGTACCTCAAGCGCAAGCCGGCCGCCCTGTCCGGTGGTCAGCGCCAGCGTGTCGCGATGGGCCGCGCCATCGTCCGCGAGCCCCAGGCGTTCCTCATGGACGAGCCGCTGTCGAACCTCGACGCCAAGCTCCGTGTCTCCATGCGCGCCTCGCTCAACCAGATGCACGAGCGCCTCGGCGTCACCACCGTCTACGTCACGCACGACCAGGTCGAGGCCATGACGCTGGGCGACCGCGTCTGCGTCCTGCGCGACGGTCTCCTGCAGCAGGTCGACACGCCGCAGAACCTGTTCGACAAGCCGGTCAACCTGTTCGTCGCCGGGTTCATGGGCTCGCCGTCCATGAACTTCGTCACGGCCGAGCTGGTCCGCGACGGCGGTGCCGCCGTCACGTTCGCCGACCTCAAGCTGGACATCCCGGAGTCGACCTTCACCGACAAGCCGGGCCTCGACCAGTACATCGGCAAGCAGGTCATCCTCGGCATCCGCCCGTCCGACTTCGAGGACGCCGCCTCCGCCGGCCAGAACGCCAACGGCTGGGCCACGCTCTCCGTCAAGGCGGAGGTCACCGAGGAGCTCGGCTCCGAGATCAACGTCCTGTTCCTGATCGACGCCCCGCCGGTCGAGCACAAGGACACCGTCGCCGCCGCCGACGCGGACGACGAGGAGGCGGCGCTGCCGCTGGTGGGCGACAAGTCGCTGTGGACCGCCCGGGTGAACGCCCGCAGCCACGCCCGTCCGGGTTCGAGCCTCGACCTGGTGCTGGACACGCACAACATGCACTTCTTCGACCCGACCTCCGGCCTGGCCATCGGCCACGAGGCGAACGTCGGCAAGTGATCTCCACCGAATCTCGGCCGTGAGCCCGCTCACGACCGACTGGGCGTGAGTCCCCCCTCACACCCGCCTGGGTGCGATCACCTCGCACCCGGACAGGGCCCCCACCGCGACCCCCTCCCGCGGTGGGGGCCCGCCTGCTTTGTACGTCCTCCTCAGCGGCCGAATCTCGCCGCCGTGCCGCTGACGATCGTGCGAGGGACGAACTTGCCGATCGCCACGACCGCCTTGTATCGCACATCCGGGATCGACACCCGCTTGCCCAGGGCCAGGTCGCGCATGGCCGCGTTGACCACATTGTCGGCCTTGAGCCAGAGGAAGCCGGGAATGTGGGAGGTGTCCATGTACGCCCGGTCGTGGAACTCCGTTCGCACGAAGCCGGGACACAGGGCCATCACCTTGACGCGCGGATTGCCCACCTCGGCCGCGGTCGCCTCGCTGAAGTTCACCACCCACGCCTTGGACGCGCTGTAGGTGCCGTGGACGAAGAACGCCGCGACGGAGGCCACGTTGATCACGGCGCCCCGGTCGCGCTCCTTCATTCCGGGCAGTACGGCCAGCGTCAGCCTCAGCACGGCCTCACAGTGGACCTTGAGCATGCGTAGCTCATCCTCGACCGGCACCTCCAGGAAATTTTGGGGGTGGCCGAAGCCGGCGTTGTTCACCAGGAGATCGACCCCGTCGCGCAGCCGCGCCTCGACCCGGGCGAGGCCGTCGTCGGTGGCCAGATCGGCGGGCAGCGACTCGACGCTGACGCCGTACCTGAGCTTGAGCTGGCCCGCGATCTCGCCCAGCCGGGCCTCGTCGCGAGCCACCAGGACCAGGCTGAACCCGTCGGCGGCCAGCCGGCGGGCGAAGGCGGCGCCGATGCCGGCGGTCGCGCCAGTGATCAATGCGGTAGGCATGGCAGCACCTTAACGCCTCTCCTGTCACCGTCCGATGGCAGTGTGCTCACTGGTGCTCAGGGGCCTCCGATGTGCTTCGGGCGGGATTGGGCTCCGCCAGGCGCCGGGCGAGTTCGTCGCGTTCACGGGTGATCTGGGCGAGTTCGTGCTGTAGCTCGATGATGCGGCGGATGGCCGGCAGCGTCATGCCCTGGTCCATCATCGTCACCACTTCCTGGACACGGCCGATCTCGTGACGGCTGTAGCGGCGCTGTCCACCCGCCGAGCGCTGGGGGGAGACGACCTGGTTGTCGTCGATGCGCCGCAGGAAGGCCTGCTGTACGTCCAGCATGCTCGCCACCTGACCGACAGTGAAGAGGGCCGCGTGTTCGTCGTCCATGGGTAGTTTCATGACCGTTCCTCCTGTCGAAATGCGGGCGGCTCCGTCCCGGTGGCGCACGAAGGGGCCGTACCGGGGCGGGGCCGTAGCCTGTCCAGGTGCAAGGGTGCCGCGTGGGCGGTCAGCTCTTGATCGCCTTGTGTGACTCGGCGGTGCGCTGGATGGTCACCTTGCGCGGCTTGGCCTGCTCCAGCACCGGGATCCGCACCGCCAGCACGCCGTTGTTGTAGGCGGCCTCGATCGCGTTGGCGTCCAGGTGCTCGGACAGGTAGACCCGGCGAGTGAAGGAGCCCATCACCCGCTCCCGGACGAACAGGCGCTCCTCCTGCTCGTACTCCTCCTCGCGCCGGGCGGTCACCGACAGGACGCCGCGGTCGACGGTGACCTCGATGGAGTCGGGGTCGACGCCGGGCAGGTCGAACCGCAGCACGACATCGTCGGCGCGGCGGAGTCCGTCCATGGGCATCGTCGCCCCGTTGCCCTGAGCGTTGGCTTGGCGGGCGAGACGGTCGAACTGACGCTCGAACTCCTGGATGAACGGGTCGATCGACGTGAGCAGCATCGCGCTTCACCTCCGAAGACACCCGGGGGCCCCTCAGTCCCCCGGAATACCTATCCTCCGTCCGAGAGGAAACCTACAGCTGAGATTATAGGTTTCATCCAGGCGAAGTTGTCAACTGATTGCCGCAGCGCCGATCCGGCGACCGGGGTTGGGCGGCCGCCGGATGCCGATGCAGAAGGGGCTAGGCCACCTTGGAGGAGGGTGCCGCCCAGGTGTTGCACGAGCCCGGGTCGCCGGTGGCGAAGCCGCGCTTGCTCCAGGCGACGATGGTGGCCGTCTTGCCGTACCAGCGTGCCTCGCCGGGTGAGTCACCGTTCTGCATGCTCTGCAGGTAGTTCCAGTCCTTGATGGTCCTGCCCTTCAGCGGCCAGACGCTCTTGATGAACGCGCCGGAGAGGCACTCGTTCTGGAGCTTGCTGCGCCGGCTCAGCTCGCGGTCCTCGGCTTTGCTATGGACCGACAGCGCATCATAGGCGTCGGCGATCCCGACGAGCTTCTTGACGTGCCAGCCGTACATGTAGGAGACCGTGCTGAGCAGCCACATGTCGGACGGATCCTTGAGCCACGTCTTGCCGACCTGGAAGATCAGCGTGTTGGTGCGGGCGCAGTAGTAGGTCGTGGAGTCGTCGCTGTCCATCTTCGTGCCGCAGTACGTCTTCGGGATCTTGTCCACGTGCCGCACCTTGGGCTTGCTGAAGGGCAGGCCGGCGGCGGTGAGGTGCTGTTCCCAGGTGGTGTCGAGGCAGGCGACGATCGCGTCGATGTAGGCGCGGACCAGCTTGCGGTTGTTGCGCTTGACCGGCGGCTCGTCACAGGTCGTGGCGGGTAGCGCGCCGGCCTCGTAGAGGGGGTTGGCGATCAGCTTGGGGTGTTTGACGGGGGTGGCCGCCGTCGTGGCGGCGTTGGCCGTACCGGCTAAGGAGAGCATCGACGCGACGGTCAGCGCCATGATCGAGAATTTTCTCACGAGGGGTGAGAATAGGGCCGCGGGCGCGTTTTCGCAGCATTAATTCCTTTGTATCCGTTCCTTCACTGTGCGTCGTCTCGATGTGGGGGCGCGGGCCTGCCGGGGTGGAGGCCGGGAATGGGCGGCCTCAGGGGTCACCGGAGGAACAAACATCGCTATTGACTCGCCAACCACCAGTACCGTCACGAATGCTATTTATTGTCATGTGAAATGTTAGATATCAAAATCAGCGCCGTCATTCGCGTGTCGGCGAAAATTAATTCCCTTACCCCTTCACATGGAAGCGGCGACCTCTCAAGATGAAAAAGTTCGCCAGAATCGCTTCATGGAAGGGAAGATTCATGAGTGCACGCTCAAGGCGCGCCGCAATTGTCGCTTTTGCGACATTGCTGGCAGTCTCGGGGTTGAGCGCGACCGCGACCGCAGCACCTTCCCCTGCCGCGTCCGCCACGGGGGCGGTGAACAAGTCCGACAGCAAGAGCATCCAGGCCCACTGGACCGCCGAACGCATGCGCGCGGCCACGCCGGAGCCGCTTGTGGCGGCCCCGGACGCGAAAGCGGTGCCGGAACAGGTCAAGAACGTCCTGCCCAGCCGCGCGGCCGAGGGATCGCTGCCGACCAGGAAGATCAGCCGGTCCGCCAGCCCGTCGGCCGGTCTGCTCGCCGGCCAGCGGGCCGAGCGCTGGGGCCGCCAGGGCAGCATGCCCGCCCTCACGATCGGCAAGATCTACTACACGCGTAACGACAACAGCTCCGGCTACTGCACCGGCAGCGTGATCAACGCCGCCAACAAGAACACGGTCTGGACGTCCGGCCACTGCGTGCACGCGGGCAGCGGTGGCGCGTCCGGCTGGTTCCGCGACTTCATCTTCGTCCCCGACGCCGACAACGGTCTCGAGCCTCAGGGCCGCTGGACCTGGCGATACGCCAACACGACCAACGGCTGGTTCAACAGCCACAACTGGAGTTTCGACATCGCGGCCATCGCCTTCAACCCGCAGCCGGCCCGCGGCAACCTCCAGGACTGGCTCGGCTCGCAAGGCTACAAGTTCAACCAGGGCCAGGCGTGGACCGGCATCAACGCGTTCGGTTTCCCGCAGGACGGTTACCAGCGCACCGACTTCACCGGCAACGACCTGTGGTACTGCTTCGGCAACACCACCCGCGCCAGCTCCTCCGACGACCGCATGCTCATGAACAACGACATGTTCCACGGCTCCAGCGGCGGCCCCTGGCTGCAGGATCTGCAAGTGAGCCGCGGCTGGGGCTACATCATCGGGGCCAACAGCCACCGGGACGTCGACGCCAACCAGAACCCGACCAGCATCGTCTACAAGTCGCCCTACCACGGTGACGGGGCTGTCAACGTTTATAACGATGTAACAGCCCACTAATCACGATAAAAAAGGCGAGGGGCTTATCGGCCCCTCGCCTTTCGTCATCCCGGACTGGCCTCATTCATGCGCTCCTTGGTCCAGTGGGACGCGATGTCCTGCGGAGCGCGCGTATTGTGGATCCCGGTCGCCGCCTCGTCGGAAGCGGGACCACGGAAAATCACGACCACCGTCGCCGCCACCACGAGGGCGGCGCCGACTGTCACAAGTGCGATGGCTTTACGCCTCATACCGCCATGGTACGACCAAGCGCCCCGATCGAAGGCGCAGAGGGTTATGCGCGGTGATATGTCCCGGTTAGGGATGGGCGTGGAAGGGTGGGCGGCAGCTCTCGTCGTTCGGAGAGGGGCTCGGCGGGGGAGCTCTGCGCGCTCAGCCGCCAAGGCCTCGTCTGTCGGATCGACCCCGCCTGGCGCCTTCGATCAGGTCCTCGACCTGATTGTTCAGCCGCGAGCCGCGGGTCCAGCCCGCGTAGTGGGTGAGGAAGACCACGACCTCCCGCAGCTCACTCTCACTCAGCTCGCCCGCGCGCAACGCGGCGTCGAGCTGCACCTCCAACTGGTCGTCGATGCCCTGCCCGACGAGCAGGCCGAGCAGGAGCAGGCGGCGCTCCTTGGCCGAGAGGACGCCGCGCGACCAGACGTCGGCGAACATCCGCTCCGCCGTCATGCCGAAGCTGTCCACAGTCTCCATGGCCGGTTCTGTCATTGTCCGCTCCGGGTAGCAGGGGTCCCTCTATCTTTCGCTACTTTGCCGGTGGAACCAATGGGGGCACGCCAACGTAGTTCGGGCGTCCGCTTCGAGCGGGTCTGTAACAACTGAAGCCAAGGTACGGCCAAGATTTGGTCAAGATTTATCACCGTACACTCGGCCTCATTCCGCATGAAAACGGGCACAACAACTCCGTTGGTCCGTAAAGCGGAGGTAAGCCCTGGTGGAAAGAACACGGGCTTGGATCGCGCTCATGGCCGCGATCGTCATGCTGTCAGCGTGCGGGCAGCCGGATTTCACCTACGTACGTGACAGGGAAGGCACCACCTACTTCAAGGTGCCGTCCTCCTTCAGTCAGCTCAACGCCTATCCGATCGAGCTCTCCCTGTCGGGCGACCATCCGAACTCGGAGGCGGCCCGGCTGCGGCGCGAGCGGGTCTGGTCCACGGCCTTCGACCAGTCGGCGCGGCCGTCCGTCGCACACCTGCTCAGCTCGACCGATCCGTTCATCTACGCCACCGTGCACAAGCTCACCGACGAGCAGCGGGACGGGATGTCGCTGGATCGGCTGCGTGACTTCGTCCTGCCGGTGACCGCGCAGATCCGCGCGCTCTACCTGTCCAATGCGACCGAGGCGGGCCGGCAGCCGCTGTTCAGCCGGTTCGAGCCGATCAGCGATCAGATCCTCCAGCTGGACCGTGGCGCCAGGGGAGTGCGGGTTCGCTTCAACTACCAGATCGGCGGCGACGTCCAGACCTTCGACCACACCGCCATCCTCGACGAGCAGGGAGCCACGGTCTCCGTGATGCTCATCGGCTGCCAGGCGATCTGCTTCAGAGCGCGCGCGGCCGAGTTCGACAAGATCGAGCAAACCTTCAAGCTGCTCCGGCTGCCCGGATGAGGGAGCGTCATTGACCACGACCACGCATCACGGAGGGCTGCGCGCGCCCGGTAGTGGCCCCTCCGACCCCGAAGCCGTGACCAGGAAGAAGATGCGGTTCTGGGATCGCAGCAAGTTCCTCATCGGGCTGGTCCTCGCCTTCCTCGTCCTCACCTGGAAGGTGATGGCCGACTACGAGGGCATCGTGTCCTTCGGCGAGGCCATGCGGGCCATCGCGTACACCTATCAGTGGATCTTCTGGCTGCTGGGCGTCGAGGCGCTGCGGCAGCTCCACTTCTTCGTCAGCGAGCGGTGGTCGGCCTACCACCGTTTCTGGAGCCACCGTGTCTTCGGCGGGTTCGAGCGGTGGTCCCACCGGCGGTTCGACGACTGGACCAGGTATCGCTTCTCCCGCGCCGCGAAGATCATTTTCTGGGTGGTGCTGATCGCGCTGGTACTCGGCGCGGTGCTCGAGACCAGCCCGTTCCTCGCCCTGTTCAGCGCGCCCGCGCTGATCTGGAAGGCGATGCCGTTCCTGATCCAGATCGCCTTCTTGTTCTTCGTGGTCATCATCCAGTTCGTCGGCCTGTTCTGGTTCCTGTCCAGAGGCGGCGTCGAGACGTACTTCCCCGACGACATCAAGACCCGCTTCTCCGACGTCTGGGGACAGGACCACGTGGTCGAACGCGTCCAGGAGAACATCGTCTTCCTGGAACGACCCGACGAGATCGAGAAGCGTGGCGGGTACGTGCCCAGCGGCCTGCTGCTGTGGGGGCCGCCGGGCACCGGCAAGACGCTGATGGCCGAGGCGGTGGCCGGCGAGACCGGCAAGCCGTACGTGTTCGTCGACCCCGGCGCGTTCACGAACATGTTCATGGGCATCGGCATCCTCAAGGTCAAGACGCTCTTCAGGAAGCTGCGCAAGCTCGCGCTCCGGTACGGCGGGGTGATCGTCTTCTTCGACGAGGCCGACTCGCTCGGCAAGCGCGGCCGGCTCGCCCAGCAGGGCCCGCAGGGACAGGGCGGCGGCGGCTTCGCCGGCTGTCACGGTGCCAACTATCTGTCCGACGAGACCCGCTCGGTGCTCGCCTTCCGCGCCCGGCGGGAGGTGGAGGAGCCGGAGACCCGCAACCGCTTCTTCATGGGCGGCGGCATGAACAGCGGTGACCCGGGCACGCTCCAGGCTCTGCTCACCGAGCTGTCCGGGCTCAAGAAGCCGCGCGGCTTCTTCAACCGCCTGGTCAGGCGGCTGCTCGGGATGCGGCCCAAGCCGCCGCCCAAGTTCCGCATCCTCGTCATGATGGCCACCAACCGGCCCGACGCGCTCGACGAGGCGCTGCTGCGCCCCGGCCGCATCGACCGCATCTACAAGGTCGGCTACCCCTCCAAGGCCGGACGGGTCCGCACGTACCAGGGCTATTTCGACAAGGTCGACCACGAGCTGACCGAGCAGCAGATCGACAAGCTCGCCACCATCACCCCGTACGCGACGGGCGCCACGATCAAGGACCTGGTGAACGAGTCGCTGATCACCGCGATCCGCGACGGCCGGGAGATCATCTCCTGGTCCGACGTCCTGCGGGCCAAGCGGCTCAAGCAACTCGGCCCGCCCGAGGACGTCGAGTACATCGAGCGAGAGCGGCACGCCGTGGCCGTGCACGAGGCGTGCCACGCCGTGGTGGCCTACGTGACCCGCTTCCACCTGGAGATCGACATCGCCACGATCGAGAAGGGCGCCGACTACCTGGGCATGGTCGCCTCGATCAAGCCCGAGGACCAGTTCACCCGGTGGAAGTCCGAATACGAGGCCGACATCATGGTCTCGCTCGCCTCTCTGGCGGGGGAGCGGATGTTCTTCGGCGAGGACAACTCCTCCGGGGTCTCCAGCGACCTGCACTCGGCCACGTTCCTGACGGCGCTCATGGAGTCGTACTGGGGGATGGGCTCGGGCGTCACCTCCCTTCCCGCGCTGCAGGAGCTGGAGATCCACGGCGGCAAGGCGATGCCACGGCGCGGCGGCGGTGGCCCCATCGGCATCACCGAGCGGGAGCCGAGCCGGGGCCAGGCCGAGCTGACGCCTGATGTGCTGGGCGAGCGGATCGAGTTCAACCTGGTACGGCTGCTGGAGAAAACCGAGCGGCTGCTGGAGGAGCATCGCCGGGACGTGCTCTGCCTCGCGCACGCGCTGGAGACGCACAAGACGCTCAACGGCGACGACGTGGTGGCGATCATCGAACGGGCGACCGGGCCGCTCATCGACGGCACGATCTACGCCTCTGACGAGCTGTACCAGGAGCTGGAGGAATACCACCGGGACGCGGCCAGAGCGCACAAGGAACACAGCCGGATCGAGCGCGACCTGCCTGGGCAGGTGGAGGAGCCTGCCTACCAGCCCAACGGTCAGACCGCCGGGTGGCCGGTTCTTCAGCCCGAGCCGATAGGGACTGTGCTGGAGGCCGAGCCCGTCGTGGTGACCGCCGAGATCGTCGCCGAGCCGGGCCGGCCGGTTTCCGCCGTCGAGCCGGGGCGGCCCGAGTTCCTCGCTGAGCCGGGCAGGCCCGAGTTCGTGCCGTGGGCGCCCGACCCCGCGCCCGTCCACGCGGCGCCGTCGCCCCTGCCGGTCGAGCCGCCGCCACCCAGGCGCCGGGCGTGGGTCGTCGTCGCCAGCCTGCTGGCGCTCGTCGTGCTCGCGCTCCTCACCGGCCTGGCCCTGACGGGCGCGACCCCGGTCGCCGGGATGGCCTCGCCCGGACTGCTGCTCGTCCTGTTCGTCGTCGTGGTGGCGGTGATCGTGGGCACCGGCCTGGCGCTGATCGCCATCAAGGCCGTACGAGCGGCGCAGGCCAAGGCGGAACACGAACGCGACCAGGCCCACGCCAGGGCGCAACTGCTGGCCGCCGCGATGGACCCCGACACGGCCATGCGGCTGCTCGGCTACGACGGCAGAGGAACGGACAGGAGGCCCTAGTGCGGACGGGAGCCTGAAGCGGCCGGGAGCCCTAAAGCGGCAGGGAGCTCTAAACGCGTATGTCGAGCCGGCCGATCGGCTCGACCAGCTCCTCCTCCTCGTAGGTGAAGTGCGAGGACAGGACGGCGGCCAGTTGCTCGGCCTCGGCCCGTACCCGGTCGAGGCCGGTGTCGCCGGCCACCAGCTCCACGCACGCCTGGTCAAGCCGGGTCAGCAGCCCGGCGATGACCTCGTGCTCCTCCTTGAGCTTGTCGATCACGGGCCCGAGCGAGCCGTCGCGCTCGAGTATCGCCGGATACATGGCCTCGTCCTCGATCGTGTGATGCACGGTCACCAGCCGGCAGAACGTCGCGCAGAACGCGCCCAGCGTCCAGTAGTTCTGGCGCATGGTCAGCTGATTGATCACCGAGCGCAGGGCGGCCGCGTCGAGAGCGCCCGCGGCGACCTGGTCGAGCGCGTCCAGGACCTGCCGCATCTCCTGACGGTAGCCGTCGTGCACGTCGATCAGGTGCCGCCCGAGCTGCCGCTGTCCCGGCGTGAGCGCCGCGGGATCGTGCTTGTGGCCGCGTGGCCTGCGTGCCTCGTCGAGGTCGGTGATCACCACTGGCACTCCAGCCCGGCGGCCTCGGGCGCGAGGAAGGCGCCGTACCACAGGTCGTACATGAAGATCCCCCTATTTTGTAATGAATGATCTCACGGCCCCATTGACTCTCCGTGCTGATTAACACGACGTTCACATTCGGGCAAAAAGCAGGAAACGGTTGACCGCAAGACTCGGCGTGGCTGTGAGACATCCTGAAAGGACCGACGTGAGCTACAAGGCTGAGTACATCTGGATCGACGGCACCGAGCCCACCGCCCTGCTGCGCTCGAAGACCAGAATCCTGGCCGACGGAGCCGAGCCGCCGGTCTGGGGTTTCGACGGTTCCAGCACGAACCAGGCCGAGGGCCACTCCTCGGACCGCGTGCTCCGTCCGGTCTTCACCTGTCCTGACCCGATCCGTGGTGGCTCCAGCGTGCTGGTCCTTTGCGAGGTCGAGGAGATCGACGGCGTCCCGCACAAGAGCAACACCCGCGCTCTGCTTCGCCCGATCGCCGAGCAGTTCGCCGACCAGGAGTCATGGTTCGGCATCGAGCAGGAATACACCTTCTTCAAGGGCAGTCGCCCGCTGGGCTTCCCCGACGGCGGCTTCCCCGCCCCGCAGGGCCCCTACTACTGCGGCGTGGGCGCCGACGCGATCTTCGGCCGCGACATCGTCGAGCTTCACCTTGACCGCTGCCTGGCCGCCGGCCTCGCGATCTCCGGCATCAACGCCGAGGTCATGCCGGGTCAGTGGGAGTTCCAGGTAGGCCCGGCCAGTCCGCTGGAGGTCTCCGACCACATGTGGATCGCCCGCTGGCTGCTCTACCGCACGGCTGAGGAGTTCGGCGTGGAGGCCACCCTCGACGCCAAGCCCGCCCGTGGCGACTGGAACGGCGCCGGCGCGCACACCAACTTCTCCACCAAGGCGATGCGCGAGGGCTACGACCCCATCATCACCGCCTGCGAGGCGCTCGGCGAGGGCGACAAGCCGATGGAGCACATCACCCAGTACGGCGTGGGCATCGAGAGCCGCCTGACCGGCGCCCACGAGACCGCCCCGTGGAACAAGTACAGCTACGGCGTCTCCAACCGCGGCGCCTCCGTACGCATTCCGTGGCAGGTCGAGGTGGAGAAGAAGGGCTACATCGAGGACCGCCGCCCCAACGCCAACGTCGACCCGTACGTGGTCACCCGCCTGCTGGTCAACACCTGCTGCGCGGCCCTGGAGAAGGCCGGCCAGGTCTGATCCGGTAGAGAAGTAGAGAGGAACGCGGGCACCCCCGATACGGGGCCCGCGTTCCTCCGTCTCTCACGCCAGGCGGGACTGGTAGACCCTACGGGCCTCCTCCACGACCGCCAGGTAGTCGGCGCTCACCCGGTCCCTGAGGAGCTCTTCGAGCAGTTCCAGCCAGCGCAGGCAGAACGTCACGTCCTCTTCCCTGGCCACCCGCCGGCCCTTGACGTCGAGGTAGACCGGGCTCGTGTGCGCCCGTACCTGCCCGCCGCCCTCGGCGACCGCCACCACGTAGGTCGGCCAGATCACCGTCAGCTCCGCCGCCACCTCACCGGGCGGGCCCGCGGCCAGCTCGCCGTCGGCGGTCAGCAACCGTACGTTCTCCACCAGCGGCCCGATCACCCGTCCGATGACGCGCACCCTGGTGCCGGGGGCCAGATCCAGGGTGGCGCCGGGGCCTTGGCCCTCGATGGACAGCTCGAGGAACGGGCCGGTCGTGGCGAACGTGCGGCCGCACCGTACCGCGTCGGCGTAGGACTCGGCGGTCAGCCGCCCGGCCACGTGCGCGTAGGTGCGTTCGCGTCCGATCGGCCCGAGGCGTTGGGCCGTACCGGCGACGGCGGCGACGCGGTTGCCCGCGCCGATCAGCCTGCGGTAGGCGCGGTCCGAGCCGATCGCCGAGCAGAAGCTGTCGACCAGCCCGAGCGCCGCGTCGACCACCGACAGCCGCGCGTCGTAGTGCGGATCGCCGGCGCCAATGAGTTGCTCGGGTGTCTCGACCGGCCCGCGGAAGGCGTTGGCGTAGCTGATGAGCGCGCCTCGTTCGCGCAGCTTGCGGACGTTGTCGTAGCCCTCTTCGGGGCCGAGCGCGTGGTGGGCGAGATCCACCCTGGCCACGTGCGTCTCGTCCGACCACGGCAGATCGCGCCCCGACCAGCGCTCCATGGCGTCCTGGTCGCCGGGCAGCAGGTTGACCACGTGCAGGTCCTCGCCGTGCTGCGAGTCGGCCACCCACTGGGACGGCCGGGTGAGGGGGACGTGGAGGTCGGCGCCGTACCAGCCGCGGGCCGCCGCGTCGTAGATGCGCCGGGGTGCCAGCTCGACCAGCGTCTCGCCGTCGCCTGGTAGGAGTTTCGTCTCCGCCCAGTCGTACTCCATGCCTCTGGCCGCCCTGACCGTCAGCGGTTCGCGTGGGACGTCGAGCACCAGGTCGTCGCCGTGGAAGTACGGCAGGCCGTCGAGGTCGCGGGCCGGCGGGGTGTCGCGCGGGAACCAGCCCTTACCGTCGGCGCTCCACACGCTCCAGCGGCAGGGGAAGCCTGCCCGCAGCCGGATCGTCCGCTGAGCGGTCTGCTGGGCAGCCCGCTCGGTAGCCCGTTCAGTCGGTCGTTGGGCGGTCTGTTGAGCAGTCTGTTGGGTAGCCCGCGCCTTGGTCGACGGCGCCGGGGTGGTCGGCGCCTCGATTAATGGTGTCGGATCGTCACGCATCGGCTTCTCCCTGTAATCGAAGGCGCCGTTATCGTGACACGACCATCACTCGCCGGGAAGCGCGTGCTTCCCGGCGGGGTGGTTTTCTTCCCTCCAGGTAGAAGGACCTAGAGCCGGAAGTTCATATCCGGTGCGATGTCCACGACGTCCATCTGGGCCTTCTGCAGGTGGCCGGAGTGGTCCCAGTTCATCGCCTGCCAGCGGGTGAACTGGTCGAGCACCCACATGCCGGACTGGCGGCTGCCGTTGCCGGACTTGCCGTTGCCGCCGAAGGGCAGGTGCGCCTCGGCGCCCGACGTCGAGTTGTTGACGCTGACCATGCCGGCCGAGATGCCCTCGCGGAACTTCCACGCGTGCCGGGCGTCGGTGGTGTAGATCGAGCTGGACAGGCCGTAGCCGGGCAGGTTGGCCAGCTCGATGGCCTCGTCGATCGTCTCGAAGGTCGTCACGCCCACGATGGGCCCGAACGTCTCCTCCAGGAAGAGCTGATCGGTCGCCTTGACGCCATCGACCACCACGGGGTGGTAGAAGAGGCCGCCGTCGCCGGTGAAGTCGCGGCGCGGGGCTTGGTCGGTGATTTTCCCGATATTTCCGGACACGACGCGGTGGTGGGGCTGGATCCAGGTCAGGTACTCCTCGTACCGATCGGCGAACTTCTGGTCCAGCAGCGGGCCCGCCAGCACGTCCTGCTCCGGGTCACCGATCTTGGCGTTCTGTACGGCCTGGGCGAACCGCTCGACGAACTCATCGTGCACGCTCTCATGCACGATGACCGTGCCCAGGCTGGTGCAGCGCTGACCGGCCGTACCGAAGCCGGAGAACAGCGCCCCCTCGACAGCCAGATCGAGATCGGCGTCCGGCATGATCACCATCGGGTTCTTCCCGCCCAGCTCCAGGCAGGCCGCCTGCAGATGCCGCCCGGTGAGCTCCCCGATCTTCCTGCCGACCTCGCTGGACCCGGTGAAGCCGACCTTGTGCACCGTGCCCTCCTCCAGCGCCAGCTCCAGCCCCTGGAAGGTCTGGACGCCGTCGGCGAACACGATGTTCAGCACCCCGTCGGGCAGCCCGGCGGCGGCGAACAGCTGGTACATCGCATGGGCGGAGGCCGCCGCGTACTCGGCCGGCTTCCACACCACGGCATTGCCGCAGAGCAGCGCCGGAACCAGATACCAGGACGGCACCGCGACCGGGAAGTTGCCGGCGGTGATCACCGCCGCCACGCCTACCGGGTTGCGGAAGGTGAAAAGCTTCTTGTCCGGCATCTCCGACGGCACGGTCTGCCCGTACAGCCTGCGGCCCTCGCCGAGGAAGAAGTCACACGTGTCAACGATCTCCCGCACCTCACCCAGGGCTTCGGCGTACGGCTTGCCGATCTCCTGGGTGACCAGGTGGGCCAGCGCCTCGGCATTGGCCTCGACCAGCCGCCCGATCGACGCGATCACCCGCCCCCGCACCGGAGCCGGCACCTTGGCCCACTCCCGCTGCGCCTCCTTGGCGGTGCGGCAGGCGTCGGCGAAGATCTGGGCATCGACCAGGCCGACGCGGGCGACGACCTCGGCGATGCGTGCGGGGTTGGTCGATTCGTACGTGTCGGTGCCGGCGGCATCCTTGCCACCCACAACGGAGACGATCTGACGGGTCACCGGAGCCTCCTCATTTGGTTCTCAACCACAGCCCATCATCCCTCAAGCACGGGCTTCGCTGCGCTCAGGCTGTTTTGCCAGTTGACAGGCATGGCCTTCGCTTGCGCTCAGACTGTGCTCATTGGGGCTCCGCCCCGGCGAGGGGCCCCGGCCCCTCGCGCTCCCCGGGGGGTTGACCGTCTGGGGCCAGGTCGTCAGCACGTCCTTTGACCGACGGGCCCAGCCGCTGAGCTACCGCAGCTGATCGGCGGGCCAGGCTGAATGTTCATCGAGCTTGCCCCAGCAGGATGCGCGACCACAGTCGTGTCGCTGCGGGGGCGCGCAGCCAATCGCTTTGATGTTCGAGCACGCCATCACAGCGGTAGAAACGCCGGACGAACATCAAGCCGCCTGCCTGGCACAACTCGTAGACGATCTGCTGGCACTCGCAGGTGTAGTCGCAGACACGCACCCGTGTGGTGCGTCCATGGCATCTCTGCCAGGCCACGCGCCTGTACCCAGGTTCCACCGCCGCTGCATGAAGCCCGTGGTACTCGTCATCGAGCTGGGCCAGATTCGCCATGGGATCACGCCTCGTCGTCAGGCGGAAGAGCGATCTCCTGTTGCCGTCGCAACTCTTGGACGAGGGCGGCGTCATCATCGGCATACACCGTCTGTGCCATCCCGGCATTCACCTGCGCGTTGCTCAGGGAGATCCCGCGCCGTGTGGCGTACCAGGATCCGGGGCCGTTATCAGCCGTACTGCGCCAGATCACCCAGTTGGGGTATTGGGCTGCGAAATCATGAAGTGTCATGGGCCTGCCTTGCTCAAGACGGGTCAATGCTTCTACGAATGTAGCTACATACGAACGTAGCTGCAATAGGAAGCACGTACAGTCCTACGTAGCTTCGAAGCCATGGCCATTGATCCCAGCGCCGACCGCCCGGTCTACAAGCAACTCGCGGACCTGATCCGGGCGCGCATTGAACAGGGAGAGCTTCAGCCGGGGCAGAGGCTTCCCGCCGAGAGCGACTATGTGGCCGAGTTCGGCATCTCCCGTGACTCTGTCCGTCGTGCCATGGCCGTACTCAGAGGAGAAGGGCTCATAGTCACCCAACTCCGAGGTTCACGCGTCCGAGATGCAGGCGAGGCGGTCACCGTCCCCATCGCTCACGGCACGAGTTTGATGGCACGCATGCCAACCGAACCCGAGCGCAAGGAACTCGGCATGGCTGAAGGCATCCCGATACTGGTCATCACATCCCCAGACGGAGAAACCCGCCTGCTGCCCGCAGACCAGACCATCATCGAGGTCAGTGACCAGGGGTAGACGGCTGCCTGTCGGCCGGTGCTGGACGTTCTCGTCACCGAGCCAGCGGTTAGGGGCCAACCTTCCTAGTCCGGCCTCCCCGTAGGCAGCTCGGGGAATGAGTGGGTGCTTGGGCCTATCGTTGCCCCGTGGACTTCAAGCCCGATGAGCTCCGCTGGCAGGCCGTGGCGGACGAGATCCGGCGCAGGATCGCAGCAGGCGTATACCAACCGGGCATGCCCGTTCCCGGCGAGCCGCGACTGGCCGTCGAACTGGGCGTCTCCAAAGGGACTGCCCGCCGAGCGCTCAATGCCCTGCTTGCCGACGGCACGCTGTACTCGGTCCTGGGCAAGGGAACCTTCGTCGGCGTGCCCAACGACACCGAACGCGCTGAGCAACAAGCGTCCACAGGCTGAGCACCAGGCCGCTGGTCAGGGGCTGTCTTCGGCTTCCTTCCCCTGAGCTCTGTTGCGCGAAGCTCTGTTGCCCCGGGCCCTACCGGCGGTGACCAGGAGATAGGTCAGGGCGAGGATGGCTAGCGCAGTGGCAGCGCCGTACATGGTCGTAACGCCGGAGGAGACGGTCAGCCCGCCGAGGAGGGTCCCGGCGCCGATGCCGACATAGATCGCGGAGGAGTTCAGGGCCACGACCAGCGGAGCCTCCTGGGGGGCGACGGCGATCAGCCGGTGCTGCTGCGGAGGCGTCTGGCACCAGCTGCCCGCGCCCCAGGCCATGGCGAGCAGGCCGACCAACACCGGGGAAGTGGTGTGGGTGGCGGCCATCGCGCCGAGGAGCCCCAGGCCGGTGGCCATCGTCAGGTAGCCGGTGGTCAGGACGCGGACGCTGCCCCAGCGGTCGGTGGCGTATCCGGCGGCGAGGTTGCCTGCGACGGCGCCCACGCCGTAAAGGGCCAGGACCCAGACGGTGGCCGAGGGGCTGACGCCGACAGCCGACAGGGCGGGGACGCTGTAGGCGTACACCGTGTAGGCGGCCGCCATGCCGAGCACGGTCAGCGGCAGGATAGCGCGGACGGCGGGGTTGCCCAGGACGGCCAGGCGGGTGCGTAGCGGGACCGGCGGGTTGGCGGGCAGGGCGGGTAGCAGGAGGGCCACGCCGATCGCGGTGATCAGGCAGAGGCCGGCGACCAGCGCGAGGGCGGAGCGCCAGCCCAGCCAGTGGCCGGCCAGGTCGCCGAGCGGTACGCCGAGCGCGGTGGCGATGGTCAGCCCGCCGATGACCACGGCCAGTGCTCGGGCTCGTCGTTCCGGGCGTACGAGGGTGGCGGCCACGGCGCCCGCGTTCGGGGTGAACGCGGCGGCTCCCGCGGCGGCGGCGATACGGGAGGCCATCAGCAGTGCGAAGTCGGGGGCCAGCGCGGAGCCGAGGTTGGCCAAGCCCAGGACGAGCAGGGCGGCGACCAAGAGCGCGCGGCGTGGGGCGCGGGCGGTCGCGGTGGCCAGGAGTGGAGACAGTAAGGCGTAGCTCGCGGCGAAGACCGTGACGGCCTGCCCGGCCGTGGCGGTGGATATGTCGAGGTCCGCGGCGGTGCTGGGCAGGAAGCCTGCCATGACGAAGGCGTCAGTGCCTACGGAGAAGGTGCCCATGGCCAGGACCAGGACCGGGCCCAGTCCGCCCTGCCGGAATGGGCGCTGGTGGGCCGCCCTGCCCCGGCTGGTGCGGCCCATAGGTGCGGAGGCTTGGCCGCTCATTATCGAGACATTAAGCATCCCGATTCTCCTTCGTAAGAGAGCCTGGCCGATCGGCCAGGCCGTGTCGTCGGTCGTAAGAGAGCCTGGCCGATTGGCCGGGCCGTGTCGTCAGCTGCCGAGTCGCTGGTGGAAGCGTTGTGTTCGGCGGGGAGCGCCGGCGGGGCTGGCGGCGATGAGGTCCGCGAGCGTCTGAGCGGCCAGCTCACGCCGCCAGGCCAGCTCGGCGCGGCGCATCGCGGTGGCGATGCCGCATGGGCGCTCGAACTCCCGGGCCGGGGTCTCCGCGCCGGCGCCGCGCTGCCGGATCTCGGTGCAGCGGAACGCCTCGGCCGAGCCTTCGATCGCGCTCACGACGTCCATGAGCGTGATGCGCTCGGGCGTACGGGCCAGGCGGTAGCCGCCGCGCGCGCCTGGGGTGGACGCCAGGATGCCCGCTCGGACCAGCGGCTGTAGCCGCTTCTTGAGGTAGGCAGGCGGGAGTTCGAAGATCTCCGCCAGTTGGCCCGTGGCCACTGGAGCCTGTTCTTCCAGCCATGCCAGTGCCAGACAGCAGTGCAGGCCCCACTCGACGCCCTCGCCCATGAACATATCAGGGATATTACATGTCCCGATTCGCGGCTTCGTAGGGGATGCGGGCTCGTAGCCCGGATCGGGTCCAGGGCGCGATTCATGGAGGGCGGTATGGGGTTGTTTCGCGGGGTCGGTTTCACGGCGACCGGCGACGATCGGTCAGCTGATCCAGCGCACCGGCTGTCCGGTCAGGCGGGAGATGGTGTCGAAGTCGGCGTCTGCGTGCAGCACGGTGAGCTTGTGGTGCCGGGCTGTTACCGCCATGAGCAGGTCGACCGGCGCGGCGCATTGGTGCCAGCCCTTGTCGGCGAGTTCGCGCTGCAACTCGCCGGTCTCGTTCCAGGCGGATTCGGGGATGACGTAGCACGGAAAGGTCTCCCGGAGGAGATCGCCGGCCTCGTAGAAGGCGGGTCGGCCGCCGACGGCGCGAAGATACTCCTGTCTGACCGGTTCAACGATGCCGACGAGCCCGGCCGAGACGGTCTGGTCCCATTCCGTCCCCGCCTGGCCTCGGTAGAAGCGGACCAAGGCGCTGGTGTCGATGAGATAGAGCTCCGTCACGCCACGCCCGGTTGTGCGCTGTCACCCTTGTCGATGGCGGAGAAGTCGATCTCTCCCTGAGCCACCATCTCACGCATGCGCGCCACGGCCGCCGCCCGTCTGCGTCTATCGACGATCTCTCGCAGGGCGGCGTTGACCGTGTCTTTCTTGGATGAGGTGCCGAGCAGCTTCGCGGCCTCGGCCAAGGCTTCGTCGTCGAGGTCGATCAGGGTCTTGGTCATGACACCACCTCGCCTGTATATACGAATCAGAATTAGTATATCGGCAGCAGGCTTCGCGGCCGTTCGCCTCGGCTACTTGGACGTGCGGATACCGGGCTACCGATACTTGTTGACGGACGCCGCGATGAGCTTGGCCACCTGATCGGCAGTGGCGTGACCGGGCTGCCGGGTGTAGACGTCGATGACCACCGAGACGTTCAGCAGGCGGAAGGTGGTGTGGGTTTGGTAGGGCGCGAGCCCCCAGGTGTGCCGTTGGGTATAGCTGTACGCCTCTTCGCCGACCTTCGGCCCTTTGCGGAGCTTTGTCCCCGGGTTGCGCTTCGGCTCGTCTTTCATGTACTCGACCTGACCCTTGTGGTAGAGACCGGCTGCCGAGGCACTGGGCAAACGGAACGCTGTGACGCGCAGGCTGGCGCCGTCTGGCGCGGACCAGCCGCAGGCGGTGTCGAGCAGGTACTGGCGCTTCATCGAAGTGCCGAACAGCGCGTGCGTCTGAGTGTTGGTCAGCAGGTCGCATGCCTCGAAATCGCGGGTGATCAGCGGTGTGGCCGTCGCCGACGGCGGGCTGAACGTCGGTGCTGCGGAATAGGTGCTCCGGGGCGTGAGCGCGTAGCCGAGTAGGCGGACGACGTTCGGAAACAGGATCGGCACGACCACGACCCCCGCTGTCACGGTCAGTACCACCGCCAGCGCGGCCCCCACGAGGACCTGGGTTCGGACGCGTCGAGGCGGGCGCTGAGGCGAGCGGCCCGGCATGGTCCGCTCTTGTCTCGGAGCCGGCCCCGTCGCGGGATCTCCCCGCGAGATGGCCTCCAGCCAGCTGGCCACCTCGTCCGGGGGGCAGCGGTGTTCCGGGTCCTTGTCCAAGATCGCGGTCAGTACGGGGGCGAGCGGGCCGGCCAGGCGGAAGGGGGCGGGCTCCTGCATCAGCACCGCGGCCAGCACCGCGGCCTCGTTCAGGCGGGCGAACGGCGGGCCGCCCTCCACCGCCGTGAACAGGGTGGCGCCGAGCGACCACAGGTCGGCGAGCGGGCCGTCGGCCTCGCCCCGCAGACGCTCCGGGGCGATGTAGCCCGGCGAGCCGGTCAGCATCCCCGTCTGCGTGAGCCCGGTGTCGCCGGCGACGGTCGCGATGCCGAAGTCGGTCAGCAGCACCCGTCCGTCGTCGGTGAGCATGACGTTGGCGGGTTTGACGTCCCGGTGCAGAATGCCCGATGCGTGCGCCGCCGCGAGGGCGTCGAGCATCCGCAGGCCGATGTCGGCGACCCGGTGCGGCGGCAGCGGGCCGTCGTCACGTACGACCCGGTCGAGGGAGCGGCCGCGGACCAACTCCATGACGATCCACGGCCGGTCGTCGTCCAGGACCACATCGTGCACGGTGACGATGGACGGGTGGGAACGCAGCGTCGCCGCGGCGCGCGCCTCACGGAGTGTGCGTTCGGTCAGCTCGGCCCGCGATGCCTCGTCGAGGTCCGACGGGAGCCGCACCTCCTTGACCGCTACTTCCTGCCGGAGGAGCTCGTCCGTCGCTTGCCAGACCGTGCCCATGCCGCCCTGGCCGAGCTGCGACAGCAGCCGATAGCGACCCGCGAGCAGCCTCACAGTGCCATTGCCGACGTTCCGGATTTTCCGACCATCCGTCGCCTCCTGTCGATATCCGGCTCAGCGCGGGCACATTAGATAGTAAAGGGATCAGGTCGTGAGCGTCAGCGAATGGTGATCAGAGCCGGACTGGACGTAACCACGGCCACAACCGAGCCGGCAAGCGGCTATCGGGCCACGATGGCCGGATCCGAGGGTCGCGGTTCGCCGGAGTCCGCCGTGCCCTCATGGCCGCGTTCGGGCTTGGTCCTCCACCAGGGCGGCGAACCCGTCGAGATGGCGTGCGAGGCCGTACTCGCTGCGGAGGACGCGCGGGCGGTCAACTGGCGCGGCCTCGGTAGGTGATGGTGGTCTGGCCGGCCAGGCGGATCGACATCCCCGGGTGCAGGCTCACGATGGCTCCCGGTGGGACGTTCTGGAACTCGCCGTCCTCGGCGAACCTGATCGCCGTCCCGCTCGCCGAGTCCATGTCGTAGGCGTAGATGTGCCAGCCGTCCAGTTGGATGCTCAGGTGCTGTTCGTCGGTGCCCTCCACCTTCACCACCGTGCGGACATAGCCGTCGTCCCCTGGATTGGCGCCGAAGACGTAACCGTCGTCAAGGGGGAATTCGCGGCCGTCGTCGAGCACGAGGTCGCCCAGCTTGGGGCGGGTGGCGCTGAAGTGCGTCGAATACTGTCCCAACTCCGCGTGGCAGACCATGCAGGTACGTCGCTCGCCGTCGGTGAAGTGGCCGTTCGGGCACATTACGCCGTAGACCAAAGTGTCAGGGCGGTCCGGCCCGGGTGGGGGATACGACAGGTCCGGGTTAGTGGCCGCGCTGCTCTGCCCGAGCAGGGCGGCCCGCAGCTCATCGTGGCTCTGGAAGCGTTCGGCCGGGTCGCGACGGGTGGCG
The DNA here is from genome assembly GCF_040654555.1 of Nonomuraea sp. NPDC050680. Classification (NCBI taxonomy): domain Bacteria; kingdom Bacillati; phylum Actinomycetota; class Actinomycetes; order Streptosporangiales; family Streptosporangiaceae; genus Nonomuraea; species Nonomuraea sp. NPDC050680. The sequence goes on from NZ_JBFAIF010000002.1 coordinate 539,353, forward strand.
CGGGTGATCACGTTGAGTAGTGGCGGCTCGATTCCGGCGAAGTCGAGTGTGCCCTGCAGGATGTGGAGGAGTACATCCTGGATGTTCTCGCTGCCCGCTGGGGAACGGCCGGTGGCGGCAAAGGCCAGCACCAGCCCGAGTGCGTAGATATCCGATCTGAGGTCCTGCGTCTCCCTCTGGATTCCTTCAGGTGACATGTACGACGGAGTGCCCACTCTGATGTCGGGCCGGGTCGAGGTGAGGTCTCCAGCACTCTTCGCGATGCCGAGATCGACGATCACCGGACCGAGGGAGCGGTTGATGATGATATTGGCCGGTTTGAGGTCGAGCCGGAAGACACCCGAACCGGCCACGTAGGACAGCGTGTCCGCCAGCCGCACTCCCAGCCGGGTCACCTCGTCGGGCGGCAGCGGTCCCTCCGCTTCGACCAGTTGTTGCAGCGTGGGGCCGGCCACGAGCTCCATCACCAAGGCGAGCTCCTGATCGTCGTTGACGACGTCCAGCGTGCGGACGATCCCGGGATGGATGAGTCGTCGAGCCAGCGCGATCTCCCGCTCGAAACGCCACCGCGAGTCCGGCTCGACGATGTCGGTTCTGATCAGTTTCACGGCGACATACCGGTGATCCGTACGTGACCATGCCTTGTACACCGAGCTCATACCGCCGTGCGCGATCAGCTCCACGATGTCGTACTGGTCGCCGATCACCCGGATCACACCCTGGACGGGTGCTTCATCCGCATCCTCGGTGGACGGCATCAGCAGGGAGACCTCCAGCGAGGACCGCTCGGACTCGCTGTGGAGAGCCAGGCCGAGCAGTCGCCGCCGAACCTCGTCGGTCAATGTGTAGCTGGTGAACTGCGAGGCCGGATCGTTGCCGATCATGGTGGACTGCGCGCCCGACCGCCGGACGATTTGGATGATCTTCCGGTGGACCAGATGCTCCAGCAACCGCTCCAGCTCCGTGTGCGCCACCTGCAGCATCGGGTCGAGCTCACCGGCACGGAGGATGTCCTGAACGGTGAAGACCTCGCCATCGGTGCGGAGCACCCAGTCGGCGACGTAGTAGCTCGCCATCCGCCAGCGGTCCTTGTCGATGGGCACGGCCAGCAGCCGCTCCTGCCTGCTGGCCTGGTGGTATTCATGGAGGACGTCCTCCATGAGCGCGTAGAAGTCCACGCGTTCGCTGTCGACGCCGGCCACGTGGAGATACGGCTGATCGCCGTCCCAGCTCACCAGCTCGCTGAACTCCTGCAGCAGCCGTCGTGGCACCCCACGCGCCTTGAACCGGAGATAACCGGTCAACCGGTGCAGCTCGTCCTCGTCCAGCGCGTCGTCCAGCAGGGCGGTGAGCAGCCGTTCGGGTGCGTCCCAGGTGCACGACACGTAAATGCGCCAGGCGAAGACGCTCTCGTACACGCTGTTGCCCCGGCTGACGTCCTGGACGGCATGGTCGTGCAGATCGGGCCCGGCCACGATGAGGAAGTGCACGCCCCGCATGGTCAGTGCGTTCTTCAGCGTGCTGAGCATGAGCTCGAAGGCGGCCAGCCCATCCGGTGTCCCGGTGAGCTTGTCGGCCTCGTCCAGCACGATCACCAGGTGGACCCGGCTGCCCGGTCGCCGGCGCCACCACTTGCGTACGGCCGGGATGCCGATGAGGGACACGATCCGGTTCAGATCATGCTCGACGTCCGTGTCGGAATAAGTCAGGAATGATGCCTCGGTGGCCATCGAGCTGGTGCGCTTGCGCGACATGCCCAGGGTGGGCGCCATGAACCCGAGCGGCCCGGTCAGCTTCTTGGCGGCCTCGCCGATGCTCAGCGACAGGCTGGCGGTGTTCTCGGTCGCCTTGGCGGAGGTCTGTTTCAGCCCGTAAGAAGTGCGGATGTGTGCAAGCATCAGCGCTCTCTGCACGCCCGGAGCAAGACGGTCCAGGATGCCGCGATCGGCCAGGGCCTCGTAGGTGCGACGGACGACCGCGAACAACAGCCGCTCCGGCGTGGTCGGTCGCGCGACGCTCAGGATGATCGGGATGACGATCTCTCCGGGCTCGGCCTTCTGCTCCAGCTCGTGGAGGGCTCTGGCGACGATCGTGCTCTTGCCGACTCCTCGGAAGCCGGTGACGAGGAACGTTCCGCCTCTGGACTTGCGTAACCGCTGTTTGAGCTCAGCCACGAACTCCTCGTTGCCGAGCATGGGAAAGGCGTCTTCGTCCGCGTGCAGTGGTTCGTGGATGTAGCGAAAGGTCATCCGCAGCCGTACGTCGGGCACGCCTCAGGATTACCACCTAGAAGGGGACAGTGTCTCGCAGAGCAGGGACGGCCGCTCTCATGAACAACCTCACCATTTCCCAACTCCTTCGCCCGACGTCACCAGAAGCGATGCGTTAGGTGCACGAAAATGGATATTTGCGCTGTCCCCAATCCTTATGCGACCTCTCGTCCGATCGCCCAAAAGCTCGAAATATACTCCTTTGCGGCAAGCGCCAGATTGTTCAGCTACTCGTAAGTGGGGGCGCCGTTCATTGGGTCTCTGGCATTGGTGAAGCCACGAGGGCGGCGCATCCTTGGCCCCAGGAGTAGAAGGCGGACGGACGAGGAGCTGCCCCCCGTCGTGAACAGGGACGCTGAACGCGCTGGAGCGCCGGCGTGATGCTCTGACAGTGCGGCCGGTCGGCCAACGGCAGCAGAGGTGCGGTCGTGCGGAGTCGCAGATCGCGTCTCTTGGGGCGTGAAGCATTTCTGCTTGGCGCGGTAAGTACAGGTGACCGCATACGCCAAGAAGGGCTGACATGCATGACCATCAGCCGCGAAGTCGTCGAGGCCGAGGACGCGACTCTCATCGAGAGATCGCTGAACGAACCGGAGATCTTCGCTGTCCTGTTCGACCGGCACGCGCCGCTCCTGCATCGCTATGTGAGCAGGCGCCTGGGACCAAACGAGGCGGAGGACGTCGTGGCCGACACCTTTCTGGCCGCCTTCCAACGCCGGGGCGATTATGACCCCGGCCGCTCCGATGCCCGCCCGTGGCTGTACGGCATCGCCTCCAACGTGATCGGCAAACGGCGGCGCACCGAGACGAGCCTCTACCGCGCGTACATCCGCAGCGGCGTGCATCCGGGTGAGATAGCCCCTCCGCAGGTCGAGGACGGGATCAACACCCTGGCCGTCAACCGGCCGCTGGCGCGGGCCCTGCTGCGGCTCAAAAGGGCCGATCGCGACGTGCTGCTGCTCGTCGCCTGGGCCGAACTGAACTACCAGGAAGTCGCTGATGCGCTCGGCATCCCGCTGGGCACCGTCGGTTCGCGGCTCAACCGGGCCCGTATCCAGATCCGTCAAGCGCTGAAAGAACCAGCTCTGGAAGAAGGAGAACGACGATGGACGCGCTGAAGACCATGTGGGACACCGTTCCGCCGGCCGCGCCAGAGGATCTCGCCGGAGCCAGGCGCCGCCTCATGGACGGGATGCACGCGCGGCGGCGGGTCGTCACCGCTCCCCGAATGCTGGTCGCGGCCGGTGTCGCGGCGGTGGCCGCCATTACCCCGCTGATCGTCGGGACCGGGACCCCGGCGTTCGCGGTGACCAAGAGCTCTGATGGCACGATCAGGGTGACCGTCAACGAACTACGCGACCCCGCGGGGCTGGAGGCCGAACTGGGGGAGGCCGGCATCAAGGCCGACGTGACGTTCCTGGCCCCGCGCATGCGGTGCGACGGCCCTCGATTCGCCGGCGTGGACGGTGCCTACGATGGTCCGGCCGTCAACTCGCCGGACGAGTTGCGTTCAACCGTGGAGAAGTCTCGTACGTTCAAGGCCACCCGGACGCTCTCCGTCAAGGAAATCGCGATCTTCCCGGCGTACATCAAGCCCGACGAAACACTCGTGCTGGAGTTCCGCGACAACCAGAACGCAGAGGTGCCCTGGCAACTCGGCGCCTTTCTGGCCCAGGCGGGCGCGCCGGTGAAGCCGTGCACACCCATCGAGGGCAATAAGTGAGGGGCCCCTGCCGGGGTGACGAAGGCCGGTGCGCCGGACCTGGGGCATAAGGCGGAGGCACGGCGGGCACCGTGGTGTCGGGTCCACTCGCGGTGATAACCGGTCCCGTCGCGGCAGTGGGAGTCGTAACCGCTTGTTACTGAACGGCCCGTGGCTCAAATCACCGATCCATTGAGACGGGACATGACTGATTGTCCAAGGGAGGGAAGGGGGTGAGTGAGGAGCAGGTCACCTGCTCTGGCACGTGATGGGATGGGACGGTTATGGCAGATCACACCTTTCGTGATCGCCGGGACGCCGGACGGGCGCTGAGCGGTCTGCTGACTCGATACCGCGATCGTGACGACGTGATCGTGCTCGGGCTGCCGCGCGGCGGCGTACCTGTGGCCTACGAGGTGGCCGCCGCGCTGAAGGCCCCGCTGGATGTGTTCCTCGTGCGCAAGCTCGGCGTGCCAGGACACGAGGAGCTCGCGATGGGGGCGATCTCCAGCGGCGGGGTGATCGTGCTCAATGAGGAGGTCGTCCGCGGGTTCGGCATCGAGCCGTCGGTCGTACGGAAGGCGGCCGAGCGGGAGGGCCGCGAGCTGGTGCGGCGGGAGCTGGCCTATCGCGAGGGGCGGCCGATGCCGGAGCTGGGCGGACGTACCGTCCTGCTGGTCGATGACGGCCTGGCCACCGGGTCGAGCATGCGGGCGGCCCTGCTCGCGGTGCGGCGGCTGCGGCCGGAGCGCATCGTGGTGGCGGTGCCGGCCGCGCCGAGCTCGACCTGCGAGGAGCTGCGGCTTGAGGTGGACGAGGTCGTGTGCGCCACGACGCCGTCCCCGTTCTTCGCCGTCGGGCAGGCGTACTGGGCCTTCGACCAGACCACCGACGAGGAGGTATGCGAGCTGCTGCGGGCGGCGGCACGGCCCAGGAACGCGGACAGCGCGCCCACGGGCGGCGGGCGGTCCGAGGCGGCGGTCATCCGCATGGCCGCCGCGGTCGTCGAGAACGGCGTGCCCTCGGACGAGACCCTGTTCGGGCTGGTCGGGGATGCCCGGCTGGTACTGATCGGAGAGGCTACGCATGGCACCGCCGAGTTCTACGCGGCACGGGCGGAGATGACCAGGAAGCTCATCGAGCGACGCGGCTTCCACGGTGTGGCGGTCGAGGCCGACTGGCCGGATGCCTACCGGGTGAACCGCTACGTACGCGATCGCGGCGAGGACGAGACGGTGGAGGAGGCGCTGCGTGGTTTCGAGCGCTTCCCGACGTGGATGTGGCGGAACACGGCCGTTGTGGACTTCGTCGGCTGGCTGCGCGATCACAACGACCGAGTCGGCGACGAGGCGCGTAAGGCCGGCTTCTATGGGCTGGACCTGTACAGCCTGTACCGGTCCATGCATGACGTCGTCGACTACCTCGATCGGGTCTCCCCCGAGGCCGCGGCGCGGGCCCGCGAGCGGTACGCGTGCTTCGACCACGCCGACGGCGACGCCCAGTCGTATGGGCTGGCGGCGGCCTTCGGCGCGGGGGAGTCGTGCGAGGAAGAGGCGGTCGCCCAGCTCGCCGACCTGCGGCGGCACGCGTACGAGTACGCCAGGAGGGACGGCCTGACGGCCGAGGACGAGCTGTTCCACGCCCAGCGCAACGCCGTGAGCGTGCGCTCGGCCGAGCGCTACTACCGCTCGATGTTCACCGGCCGGATCTCCTCCTGGAACCTGCGCGACGAGCACATGGCCGACGCCCTGGACGCACTGGCCGACCACCTCGGCCGCGTCCGCGGTGAGCCCGCCAAGCTGGTGGTGTGGGCGCACAACTCCCACCTCGGCGACGCGCGGGCGACCGAGATGGGCGCCCGGGGCGAGCTCAACGTCGGCCGCCTGGTCCGCGAGCGCCACCCCGGCCAGTGCCGCCTGATCGGCTTCACCACCTATTCCGGTACGGTCACCGCCGCCGACGACTGGAGTGGCCCGGCCGAGCGCAAGGTGGTCCGGCCGGCGCTGCCCGGCAGCGTGGAGGAGCTGCTGCACCAGGCGAGCAGCGGGGAGTACATGCTCTGGTTCGACGTGGCCAGGCCCGCCGCCGACGTGCTGCGGGCCGCGCGGCTGCAACGGGCCATCGGGGTGATCTACCGGCCTCAGACCGAGCGGCAGAGCCACTACTTCCAGTCCCGGGTGGCCGACGAGTTCGACGCGTTGATCCATATCGACGACACCCGGGCGCTGGAACCGCTCGAGCGGACCATCGGCTGGGAGCGCGGCGAGGCGCCCGAGACGTACCCGTTCGCGGTCTAGCTTCAGGGAGGGGACCATGGACATCGCGGAGGCCGGTGTGCGGATCCCGGTCGGTGACGTGGCCCTGGAGGCCGATGTCGCCGTGCCCGCCGAGCCGCGCGGCGCGGTGCTGTTCGCGCACGGCAGCGGCAGCGGGCGCCACAGCCCGCGCAACCGCTACGTCGCGGCGCAGCTGCAAGCCGCCCGCCTGGTCACCGTACTGGCGGATCTGCTGACCACGGCGGAGGAGCGGCGCGACGCCGTGACCGGCGAGCTCAGGTTCGACATCGGCCTGCTCGCCGACCGCGTGGCCGCGCTGACCGACTGGGCCAGGGCCGACGCCAGGACCGCGGACCTCGGCATCGGCCTGTTCGGCGCCAGCACCGGCGCCGCGGCGGCCCTGGTCGCCGCGGCGGAGCGGCCCGACGCGGTGCGGACCGTCGTCTCCCGAGGCGGTCGTCCCGATCTGGCGGACGACTTCCTCACCCGGGTACACCAGTCCACCCTGCTCGTCGTCGGCGGCGAGGACCCGGCGGTCATCGACCTCAACCTCCGGGCGATGCGGCGGATGCCCGGCGAGGTCCGCCTGGAGATCGTGCCGGGCGCGTCCCACCTGTTCGCGGAGCCCGGCACGCTTGAGCAGGTCGCCCGCCTGGCCACGGACTGGTTCGTCACCCGCCTGTGAAGGCCGCCCGCTTGTGAAGGCCGCCCTGGCCGACGATCGTTTCGACGATCGGTGAAGCGTGGTTCCGGTGGGTCCGTCGCGCACTAGCGTCTATTCGCGATACAGGCGTACGCGCGTAAAGGACAGGCCCATGGGGGAGCGGCTGGAGATCCATCGGCATGTGGTCGATGGCGGGGTGGCGCGCTGGACGGATGCGGCTGTCCAGCTGCGGGACAAGCTGGCCGAGGCCAGGGGCAGGATCGAGAGTCTGCACGCCGCCGCGCCGTGGGGGCACGACTCGGCCGGCCGGGAGTTCGAGCAGGCGTACCTGGCCGACGACGGCCCCAACGCCATGCTCCGGGCGGGCGCCGACTCGGCGGACTTCGCGGTGGCGGCCGGTCCGGCGGTGACGGAGAACGTGGCCAACTCTGCGGGGGCCGACGCGGACCTGGTGGCGTCCAGGACGCGGACAGACGCGTGATGCCGTCCTGATCATGCGTGGGGAAGGGAAGGCGTGACCCGAAACGTCAGTACTCCGGTCACCAGCCCCCTGGCCGGGCAGGACGACACGATCGGCAGTGGCGGTTACGCCACGGACATCACGCCCGCGTGGGGGACGAGTCTGCCCGCGTGGTGCGACGCGCTGATCGCGCTGCTGTCCTCGGGGCAGATGTGGCCGGAGGCCAGCGAGTCCGGCGAGGCGGCGCTGGCCGTCGCCTTCGAGGACTGGAGCCGGGCGGCGCTGGAGTTCGCGGCGGCCGGGGGCCCGGCGCGTGACCTGATCATGCAGGGCTACCTCGGGCCGTCGGCCGAGGAGTTCAAGAGGCAGGCCGACCAGCTGCTCGCGGAGGGGAAGGGCATCCCGGCCCTCGCCGCGCTGGCGCACGCGTACGCCCTTCAGCACGACAGTTACGCGCGTGAGACGCAGTACGCCAAGTTGCTGATCAACGCCGGATTCTGGATCACGGTCTCGTCCATCGCCATCTCCGCGTTCGCGACGGCGGCCAGCGCGGGCGTGTTGACGCCGCTGATCGGCAAGTTCGCCGGACGGTTGCGGACGTTCATCGACAAGGTGTTCACCTGGCTGGAACGGGTGGCGAAGGGCAGGTACGCCGGGGCGGCCGCCATCAAGCAGGCGCCGAAGCTCGCCGCGCTGGGCGGACGGCAGGCCGGCAAGGGGCTGCTGGCCAGGGCGGCGGCCAGCCACATGCTCAGGGAGATTCCCGAGGAGATCGGTGAGGGCTTCCTGATGGACTACCTCGCCCAGAAGGAACAGTTGGATCGGGGCACCCGTACACAGTGGGACGGGCAGAAGACCGCTTCCACGATCCTGGGCGACGCCTCGGGCGCGGTGCTCGCGTCGAAGGTGGCCGGGCCGGTGGCCGGGTTGGTCGGGCGGATGCCCGGGATCAGGTCGCTCAACGCCGCGGCCGGCGACGCTCCCGGAGCGCTCAACGCCGTCATGCGCTTCCCCGGCCGGGCGTTGCAGACCGGTCTCACGAACGCGGTGATCTCGGCGCCGGCCGGCATGGTCTCCAACGGCATCGTGTACGGCAAGTGGGACATGCCGACCGCGGAATCGCTGCTCGGCGGCGTTGTGGCGGGCGTGGGGCGGACGAACACGATCAGCCCGTTCAGCGTCGACGTCGTGAGCGCGATCAGCCATCCGCGCCAGGCCCTCGACACGGCAACCACCGCCGCGCTGGCCAGTGACACGGCCCGCATGGCCGCCACCGCCGCGCCTGCGGCCCCGGCGCCTCCGGACGTGCCTGCTGGTGGTGGGCCGGTCGAGACCAGGGGCTTCCCCGTCCAGGACGTCGCTTCTCGGGAACGTACGGATGCTCGGGGCGTACCGGACAGCAAGGCGCCGGCGTCCAGGACGGAGGCTGGTACGGCGAGGGCGGCGCAGCGGCCGGAACAGCCACACCAGCAGTCACAAGAGCAGGCGAACCAGCCGGACCGCCCACGACCGGCGGGTCCCACGGAGACGACCGAGCACGCGCAGGCAATAGATCGCGCTGAGGCGGCGGATCACCAAGAGGCACCGGATCACCGGGAGGCAGCGGGACACGCGGAGGCGACGGGTCGCGCAGACGTGGCCGACCACGTCGAGGTTGCCGACCACGTCGAGGTTGCCGACCGCGTCGAGGTTGCCGACCGCGTCGAGGTTGCCGACCGCGTCGAGGTTGCCGACCGCGTCGAGGTTGCCGACCGCGTCGAGGTTGCCGACCGCGCAGATGTTACGCAGGCGAGCCACCACGAGACGCCCCACGTCCCGCCGGACAGCGCCGCCGTCAACGGTGATCCCTCGTTCGACAAGGTGCGGGACAACCTCAGCTCCACCCAGACCGACACCGCCGGCAGGGCCGAGCCGGCAGCCGTGGTGCAGCCGGACACCCCGGGCGACAGCCCGCGTACCGCAGAGGACGCCCCCTCTCGGCGTCCGCGGGGGAGCACCGCCGCTCCGGCGATGGGCGGCCGGAGCTTCTTTGACCTCCTAGCCGGCAAGGGCGATGTTCCGTCCGAACCCGCTGTCTCGCGGGAAGCGCCTGTAGACGACCCTGCCGAGGACCGAAGCGATGGGCTCGGCTCCAGCCGCAGCCCGACCGGCGACCGGAACGCGGACAGTGAGCCCCGGCAGTTCCTGGGGTTCTGGCGCGATCTGATGAGCCAGGTGCGGGCCGAAGCTCACCGGCGCGGGACGTCAGCGCTCGACGAGCTGCAGCAGTTCGCGCTCCAGCGTGCGATCGGCCGTATCTTCGCTGCCAATCCCGATGACTGGATGCTCAAGGGCGGTCAGGCGATGCTCTCCAGGAATCCGGGCGGGCGGGCGAGTACCGACATCGATCTCGTGCGCATGTCGGGGGACCCGGATCCGGACGCGATGGCCGATGAGTATGAGGCCGCGCTCGCCCGCGATCACGGTGACCAGCTCAGATTCGTGCGGGACTCCAAGACGTACATTCTGCACGGCAAGGCCGTCAGGATGGGGCACACGGTCTACTGCGGTGACATGGAGATCATGCGGCTCAGCGTCGACCTCGCCCCGCCGCGTACCCGTTCGGTGTGGAAGGAACCGGAGATCATCCCTTTCCCCCGGCAGATCCTCTCGACCGGGCACTCCGACGAGAGCCCGAACCTGCGGGTCATCTCCTACCACGACACGCTGGCGCACAAGGTGTCGGGCATCTACACGCATGGCATCAGAACGCTGGAGACGCGCTGCCACGACTGCGTCGCCCGGGGTAAGGGGCTGTTCAGCTGCAAGGCGGGCGACCTGCCGTACCGGTGCCAGGACCTGGTCGACATCTTGATGATCATCCTGGACTCCTCGTGGGACGGGCCGGCCACGCACGCGATGCTGCACGCGGAGTTCGCCTGGCGGCTGGAGCAGGGCGAGAACCTGAAGGTGCCGCCGGCCTTCGAGATTCCCAGCCCGGATTGGTTCCGGAAGTTCGACCAGTACGCCAGGACGACGCCCGGTCTGCCGTACACCGGGCTCACCGAGGCCATTCCGGTGGCGCAGGCGTTCCTCGATCCGCTGCTGGCAGACGAGGCGCCGCCGCCGAGCCGCTGGGACCCCGACCTCCGGCGTTGGGTGGGGACGGACGACGCGCCGGCTCCGGACGTTTCCGATGACACGGTCGCCCCGGACGGCGCCGCGGACGTACGGCAGCTGGCAGTGCCCAGCACCGCTCCGGCGTCGGTGGTCCACGCGACCGCGGACATGATCGCGTTGTGGGATCGGCTGTCCGCGGGCGACCTCGACGCGGAGTTGTCGCGGCTCAAGCAGCGCACGGACCTGTCCCCCGCCGAGAAGATCGACTTCATCCGCGGCCGGATAATGTACGACAGCGCGTACGTCGAGCTGACCCGCGTGCCCGGCCCGGACACTGAGCACTTCAAGCACCTGCGCTTCTACGCCCACCAGCGCGGCGAGCTGTACAGTCACGCGGCGGCGCTGATGGCCGATCCGGACACGACTGTCGAGATCGCCTACGAACCGGACCGCGGCTTCAAGACCTTCCAGTGGGACGCCCATCAGTCCCACCGGGCCTACCTGGGCGCCGTGCCGAGCGGCATCACGCTGGATGAGGCCAACGCCGCCGCGATGTACCGGATGGTCAAGGGACGCGGCGTCAACGGCACCGGCCCTGCGGCTCTGATCGACGATCTCATCGAGCTGCATGCCAAGCCGCTGCGGGACGCCCTGGCCCTGCGGCAGCGGCTGATCGATGACTACGGCGTCGAACCGCACCGGGTCCGGCTGGCGTTCGCCAACACGAGTCAGAAGAGCCACTACAGCGAGTCGCAGTGGATGCGGGCTCAGCTCTTCGCGCTGCGGGCGATCCAGGCCGACCCAGTTTCGGCGCGGCAGCGCATGGTGGACGCGATGCTGGGGCCGGAGGAGATGACGGCGGCTCGGCGCACGGCGCGCGCCCAGGCGGTGGTCGACCGGCTCTCGCGGGCCAACGGGCAGGCCGACCAGTACGCCCTGCTCTGGGTCCGCGACACCCGGGGCCAGCCGGTGGGCGGCAGGCACGGCCCGCACCTGGACACCCGGCCCGAGGTCCTGCGCCAGACGATCGAGGCGCTGCGCGCGCGGCACCCCGGGCGGCGTGTCGTCTTGCTCGGCGACGACGTCTTCGCGGGCCGTGCCGAGTTAGAAGAGGCCTGGCGCCAGGAAGGGGTGCTGGACGGGGTCGACACGGAGACGCTGGTGAAGTTCTGGACGGCCGGGCGCAACGACGGGCAGGCCCTGAGCTACGCTGAGCAGGGCCTGTTCTTCCATCAGCTGACGACCCAGCACGATGTGGTGCAGATCGGGATGGAGAGCGGGGCGCTGGAGATCCCGGCCATGCTCGGCGTGCCCACCGTCTACTTCGAGGCCAGGGAGCACGACGGCAACAAGGGCAACCGCTGGCAGCTCTACTGGCAGGACTGGGCCTACGGCCACTTCGAGCAGGTCCTCGACGAGCAGCGCAATCCGCGCTTCGACTCGGGCGGGCGGCCCGTCACGAGGTTCGTCACGGCGCGGACCATCCAGGCTCCGCTTCCGGCGATGCGGCGGCTGCTGTTCGGGCCCGACCTGCCCGACCCGGCCAACCGCCGAGGCCAGCCCGTCGCCGTCTACTACCCGGCCCGGGTCGCGGTCACAGTGGACCGGATCAACCGGCTGGTGAGCAGCGGTGAGCTGGATCTGTGGCCGGAGCGGCTGGGCCGCACTGCCACGCTCGACGGGGACCGCTGGACGTACTGGAGCGAGCAGGACTGGAAGCGAAGCGCGTACTACGCCGAGCAGCTGCGCCGATGGACGAGCGTGGACGCCAGGACGCCCGAGGAGGCCGGCCGCAAGTGGCACGGTATCCGGCTCGCCCTGCTGGGCGTGCTGGAGCCGCAGTTCACCGTCGATCAGGAGTACGAAGGCGGGTCCCTGGCGCATCCGTACACCGTGCTGCACCTCGATCGCTCCCGCCTCGACGTGGACGCCGTCCGGATCTCCCGGGCCTACGGCTTGGATCCGGGCGAACGCGCCGCCGCGGTCACGAACGTGATCAAGTCCCTGCTCGATTCGCCGGGCTTCACCCGCCAGGCCCTTGAAGACCTGCGGCTCTTCCAGCTCGACCCGTCGGAGGTCCGTGACCTGGGGGAGGCGGTCGGCCGCGTGACGGCGCCGCAGGTGCGGCCGTATGCCGACCGGCTGGACGTCCCCATCGGGGACGGGCAGCCGACGCCGCGCCAGGTTCTCGACCGGTTCGACGCCCCTGCGGCGGTGAGCACGCGGGAAGCCGCCGCCTACATTGCGCGACACGCAGCCGCTCGGCCGTGGCTGGCCGCTGCGGCCCGCCTGGACCCCGCCGTCCAGCGCGTGATCGTCACCATCGACCAGGGGCAGGGTCATCATCTGGCCCGGCATGGGGCATTCGCCGCCGATGGCAGGCTCCATGGCCGCGTCGCCCGCCTCGAAGATCCGGCGCAGCTCGACGAGAACCTGCGGGCCCGCGCGACCGACGCGTTCCGGCCGGGGGACAGGGAGCACCGCTGCCCTGACACGGCCACGGCCATCCACGATCTCGTCGCCTTCGCCGTCGCCTTCGCGCGCAGCCTGGAGCACCCGGTCATGCGCGAAGCTCTCGCTACCCCGTTCGACCCCGACCGGCGCCCCGGCCGGGTGTCCTTGCCGATCGACGACCTGCTCGGCCCCGACGGCCATCTGTACTGCGCCGGATTCCGGATCGTGCCGGTCGACGGCAGCGCGGAGAATGCCGTCGCGAACCGGTCGATCTGGGTCGGGGCGCGGCGCGCGGGCGAGGTGCCGGGCGTACCGGAGCCGCAGGCCGCGCCCATGCGGAGCTTCGAGGCCGGCACCGTCGAGTTCTTCTTCCAGGTCAACCGGCAGGGGGATGGGTACGAGATCTCCACGATGTTCGTGGACCCGCCACCTGCGGGAGATGGGTGAGATGACGAATTCGACGCTGGTCCGCATCTGCGGCGTCCACTGCCATCCCGACGCCGACGAGGAAGCCTACGAGAGCCTGAAACGGCTGGCCGGACGGCCGGCAGACGCGGAGATGACCCGGTTCAAGGCGGAGCTGGGCCATGCTCTCGCCTTTCCCGAGCAGGCGCCCTCGCTGTACCGAACCGTGCGGTACAGCGACGGCAGCACGCAGTTGTTCCTGCGGCGCCTGTGGCGGGACCTGTATCCGGACGAACCGGCGCCTACCCGATCCGCCCGATGATCTCGGCGGCTATGTCCCAGCTCAACGTCTCATCCCCGGCCTCCGGAATCAGCCGCGCCACGCCGGACTGGAGCTGAGCCACCCGGTCCGGGTGCGCCAGGGCGGCGTAGCTCCGCTGGTTGCGGGGGGACAAACCGGCCGGGGAGATGTCCGGGATGAAGTAGGCCACGAACTCCGCGCCATCTTCCGGGAACCCGTGCCGTCGCGCCAGCGGCGCCAGGTCGGCGTGGATCTGACGCAGATCGACGAGATCCTTCAGCACGGCGTCCATCAGGACACGGCGCAGCTCGCCGTGCTCGGCCCAGCCGGCCGCGACATCGACGATCGTGCGACGAGGGGTCGTCACCGGAACCCCCTCGACCACGGCCACATCATCCGGCCTCAGAGACGCGCCATGGATTTTCGTCGCCCGGGGGCCCTCGAACTCCTGCGGGGCGGTGAAGGTCACCAAAGGGCTCGGCTCGACTCCCAGCCCGTACAGGCGGCAGGCCGACTCGTGCGAGAGGACGGCGTCCTCATGGGGGGACTGCGACCTCTCCCAGCGGAAACTCTCGGGCATGATCGCCAGCCAGGCGGCCAGCGGATAGACGTAACGCGGTCCCAAGGACGCCCACGCGAACTGATAGACCGACCAGTCCAGTTCGTACAGCAGCGCGCACTCGGCGAACCGGAGCAGCGCCTGCTTGTCGATCTCCACCCTGGCGACCTGCGCCTCCGTGATCAGCCCTCCTTGGCGCGCGGCGACGGCCGAAAGCGTGGCGAACTCCACTTCCCACATCATTCCTCCACCAAAGATCCCGCGTGACAAAGAACCTAGCCGCCTCAGCCTCGGCGGCCGGTGCTCATGACCATACCGGGCTACTGGCACCATCCGGCTGGAATCGAACGCCAGGACGCGCTACGGGGGTGGACCTGCAACGGAACCGTTTCGTACGGTGAGCGTAGCGGGTCCGCCATATTGGCTCGCGACGAAGTGCCCGAAAGCCCCCCGATCACCGCGTCGATCTCTGGCTCGGGCTCAAGCGCGCAGCACGTCCGTTACAGCAGCTGTGGATTGCCCGGTATAGCAACTTCTGGGGTAAATCTCCATAGTCACGATTGTCACGCGGGGTTGCATGCGTATCTTGGCCATCGCCGGTATCACGAGTCTGGTGCTCGGGTTGAGCGCTCCGGCGGGGTTCGCCGTCTCCGCCGACCCCGAGGAGGGGTCGATCAGCCACGCGGTCGCTTCGACCTTCGCTGCGGCCGGCGACTATTGGACGCCGGAGCGCATGCGTGACGCCGAGCCGCTGGTGGCGCCGGCGGAGGGCACGGCCCCGGCGGAGCGTGTCGTTCCGAAGGCCGCCGGGGCCGCAGGTGGACCTCCCGGCCACGGGAGCCGCCCAGACCAACCGCTCGGTCCTTCCGTACGCTACGTCGGCCGCCAAGCAGCAAACCTGGAAGTCCGGCGGCCTCATCGCCAAGACAGCGGGCAAGGTCTTCGGCACCGGCGCCGCCGGCAACGACTTCGTGGCCTCCGGGAACGTGGTGCGCAGCAAGGACGGCGACGTGGTCGTCACCGTGGGGCACGCGCTCGTCGACGGTCAGGGCCGGTGGAGCAAGAACCTCGTCTTCGTCCCGGCCTACAAGAGCGGCGCGGCTCCGTACGGCAAGTTCGCGGCGCGGACCATGTACATCTGGTCCGGGTACATCAAGGACAACGCTCACTATCCGCCGTTCGACTTCGGCATGCTGGTCGTCAACCCGGTGAAGGGCAAGAAGATCCAGCAGACCGTGGGCGCGCAGGGCATCCGGTTCAACGCGACCGCCGCCGGCGCCTCGAACCTGCTGCTCGGTTATCCCAGCAACGGCAACGGCGGCCGTACTCTGCAGTACTGCAGTGGCGCCTCGGTGGCGGCGAGCTACAGCATGAAGTACGCGATGGTGTGCGACATGGGCGGCGGCTCCAGCGGTGGGCCATGGTTCCAGGACTTCAACAAGGCCACCGGGACCGGCTACCAGATCTCCGCGCACGCGCTGCGCAACACCACCACGAGCTATGGCGCCTACTTCGGCCCCGAGGCGCTGAAGACCTTCCGCGCCGCCGAGGCCGCCTGACCCCTCCTGTTCACCGGGCCGTCGAGACTGCCGGGCCGGTGCTCACCGATCCGTCCCGCCGAGCCGCAGCATCACCTTGCCGCTGCCGCTCGCGGGGTCGGCGGCGATGGCGAGTGCCTCCGCCGCCCGGTCGAGGTCGAAGCGGTGGCTGATGATCGGGGAGACGTCGAGGCCGTCCCGCATGGCGCGCAGGGCCTCGTCGATCTCGTCGGCGAAGCGGTAGGAGCCGATCCAGGTGATCTCCCTGGTCACCAGGTCGCCGAGGGCCGCGGAGACGGCCGTGCCGGGCAGGCTGCCGACCTGGACGAGGGTGCCGCCACGGGCGGTCGCCCGCAGGACGGAGCCGAGCGCGGCCGGGCTGCCGGAGGCCTCGAAGACCAGCTCGACGTCCTGGGGGAGCGTCGCGTCGCCGCCGACGTCGACGGTCTCGTCCGCGCCCATGGCCCGGGCGACGGCGAGCGAGGTCGTGGAGATGTCCGAGGCGATGACCGTGGCCGCCCCGTGGTGTTTCGCGGCGGCCACGACCAGCGAGCCGATCGAGCCGGAGCCGTTGACCAGCACGGTCCTCCCGCGCAGGTCTCCGGCGCGACGCACGGCGTGCATCGCCACGGCGAGGGGCTCGGCGAGGGCGCCGCGCTCGGTGTCCACGCCTTCGGGCAGTGGCCGGATCTGCGCCGCGCGGACCACCCGGTACTCGCTGAATCCGCCGTCGGTGTGCGGGTCGAAGGCGGCCGACCCGAAGTAGCGGACTTCGGGGTAGAGGTTCGTGCGGCCGGCGAGCCGGTCGGGCAGGCGGCCGTCACCGACCAGCTCGGCCGGGTGCACGGTGACCGGCTGCCCGACCGCCAGCCCGCTGACGCCCGCGCCGATCCCGGCGATCCGGCCGGCGACCTCGTGCCCGAGCACCAGAGGGTGCCTGAGCACGGCGGTCCCGGACGCCCCCTTCTTCCAGTACGAGATGTCGGAGCCGCAGATCCCGCCCCACTCCATGGCGAGCAGGACCTGCCCTTCCCCCGGCTCCGGATCGGGGCGCTCGTCGATCCGGAGGTCGCCGGGACCGTGTACGACGGCCGATTTCATACCGCGTCCTCCAACCGGACCAGGTCACGCCCGCGGGTCTCGGGAGACAGGACCGCGGACAGCAGGGTGATGAGCGAGTAGACGACGAGCATCGCCGCGATGGGCCACCAGCTGCCGGTGACGGCGGTGAGGGTGGCCGCCACGACCGGGCCGATGGCGGTGGCCAGGATGCCGCCGATCTCCTTGGCCAGGGCGAGCTGGGTGAAGCGGGTCCGGGAGCCGAACAGCTCGGCCATCGTGACGCTCTCCAGCGAGAACAGGCTCAGGACGCCGATGTTCAGCCCCAGGATCATGCCCAGCATCAGGGCCGCCGTGCTGCCAGAGATGATCATCAGCATCATCGGGAACGCGAAGGCGATGGTCAGCAGGGTGACCGCGATGTACATGGGGCGGCGGCCGAAGCGGTCGCCGAGCAGGCCGACCACCGGCACGGTGACGAAGCCCACCAACGAGCCGTAGACGATGGCGCTGGTCGGGATCGACCGGTCGACGAGCAGTGTGGCGGCGATGTAGCCGACGAGGAAGGTCTGGACCAGGCCCGAGTTGCCGGCCTGGCCGAACCGCAGGCCAAGGGCCAGGAAGAACGCCTTGCCCTTGCGCTGCCGGAGTCCGGCCTCGAGTACCCCCTTCTCCTTTTCCTCTTGGAAGGCGGCCTCAGCCTCGGTACGGGACATCGCGACGCCGTCCACGACGTCGGGGCGCTCTTCGAAGACCGGGCTCTCCTTGAGATTGCGGCGTACCCAGACCGCGAAGACCATGAGCACGAAGCTCAGCAGGAACGGCACCCGCCAGCCCCACGTGAGCAGCTGATCCTCACTGAGGACCGCGAGCAGGATCGCCCACAGGCCCGACGCCGCCAGCGTGCCGGTGTTGGTGCCCAGCGACACCAGTGAGGAGACCAGGCCGCGACGCTGTACAGGGGCGTACTCCGCGAGCATGACGGTGGCCCCGGCGATCTCGGCGCCGGCCCCGAAGCCCTGGATGAGCCGCAGGGCGACCAGCAGGATCGGGGCGAAGATGCCGATCACCGCGTAGGTCGGCAGTACGCCGATCAGCGTGGTCGAGGCGCCCATCAGCAGGATGGTGATGATCAGGACCTTCTTGCGGCCGATCCGGTCGCCCATCCGGCCGAAGTAGATGGCGCCGGCCAGCCGGGCGACGTATCCGACGCCGTAGGTGGCCATGGCGGCGATCAGCCCGATGGCCGGGCTGACGTCCGGGAAGAAGATCTTGTTGAAGACGATGGCGGCCGCCAGCGAGTACAGCTGGAAGTCCATGAACTCCATCGCCGTGCCGAGCCAGCCGGACATGGCCGCCCTGACGAGGTCGCGGGTCGTTCTGGTCACGGCGCCCGCGGGCTCCATGTGGGTGCTGTCTTTCATGGTGAACCTGTCATCGTGTACTCCGGGTCAGATTTCGACGTGGCCGGCCCGCAGGGCGGGCAGCCGGGCGGCGGTGCCGGCGACAAGCGCGCCGTCACCGGCCAGGTCCGCCGCGCCGAGCACGTGAAGCAGGCGGCGGATGGTGTCTTCGTGGTCGGCCGCCTCGCGCCAGCAGGCCGCCAGCGTCGCGGCGGCGGGATCCGTCGTGCCGAACAACTGGCCGGTGGGATCCGTCGTGCTGAACGGCCGGTCGGTGGGGTCCGTCGTGCTGAACGGCCGGCCAGTGGGATCTGTGGCGCCGGACGGCTGGCCGCCGTCGGCGGGGCGGGTGGCGTTGGCCCAGGCGGCGAGCGCCAGTTCGAGCGCCGGGGTGCCGGCGCGGGAGGCGCGCAGCGAGCGCAGGGCGCCGAACCAGCGTTCCGGGATCTTCCGGGAGCCGTCGGAGCCGATCTGCCGGAGCAGGTGCCGAATCCTGGGGTTACGGAACCGTTTGACCAGGTCATCAGTGTAGGCGACCGGGTCTGGACCACCGCTGGGAAGCGTCGGCGCGACCTCCGCGCTCAGCGCCCGGACCAGCCGCTCACCCCAGCCGGTCTCCAGGACGTCGGCGATCGTCGCGCACCCGGCCGCCGCGCCCAGATAGGCCAGAGCCGAGTGGGACCCGTTGAGCAACCGCAGCTTCGTGAGCTGGTACGGCACGACGTCCGGGACGAACAGGGCTCCGTCGAGCTCCCATGACGGCCGGGGGCCGGCGAAGGAGTCCTCCAGGACCCACTGCCGGTACGGCTCGCCGACCACCGGCACGTCGTCCCACACGCCGAGCGCGGCGCGGGCCGCCTCCCGGTCCGCGTCGGTCGTCGCCGGCACGATGCGGTCGACGATCGTCGCGGGGAAGGCCACCGACGTCGCCATCCAGTCGAGGACGGCCCGCCGCTCCGGCCACGACGAGGCTTCGACGAAGCCGCGTACCACCGTGCCGAGCGCGGCGCCGTTGGCGGCCATGTTGTCGCAGGACACGACGCTGATCGGAGCGCCGCCGGCCCGCATCCGGGCGGCGAGCCCCACGGCGAGCCGGCCGACGACCGTGGCGATGTCCGCGGTCCGCACGGCCGCGAGGTCCGCCGCGATCTCCGGGGCGCCGGTGTCGAGCTCGTCGGCTCCAGGGCGGCGGTAGTGGCCGGCCTCGGTGATCGTCAAGGTCAGTACCGTGACGCCGGGATCGGCGAGCAGCTGGTCGACCCGCTCGGCGTCCTGGCGCATCGCCAGGGCGCCGACGACGGACCCGATCGCGCGGGTGGTGGTGGCCGTGGGGTGGCGTTCGGTCACCGAGTACAGGCAGTCCTGGGCGCGCATCGCCTTGACCATCCGCGTCGAGCGCGGGGCCACGGCGACGATCCCCCACGGCTCGCCGCCACGGGCCGCCGCGCTCTCGGTGTAGACCGCCTGGTGGGCCCGGTGGAACGCGCCGAGGCCGAAATGGACGACCCCCGGGCGCAACTCCCGTGGATCGATGGCCGGGCGCAGGTCAGGAGCGATCCGGTCGAGCGTGGCGAGGCTCAGCGAGGGCAGGATCGAGGTCTTCACCAGTCATGCACCGAGCCGTCGAGGCGCCGCGCGACGGGCAGGTAGCGAGCCTCATAGGGGAAGCGCGCGGCCTCCTTCTCGTCGTACTCGACACCGAGACCGGGCTCCTCCGACGGGTTGAGCATGCCGTCGGCCAGCGTGACCCCGCTGCGGAAGACCTCCGCGGTCTCGTCCGGGTGCCCCATGTACTCCTGGATGCCGAAGTTCGGCACCGAGACGTCGACGTGCACCGCGGCGGCCAGGGTGATCGGTGAGAGATCCGTCGCCCCGTGCGAACCGGTTTTGACCTGGTAGAGCGCGGCCAGGTCGAAGATCCGGCGCAGGTGCGTGATCCCGCCGGCGTGGACGACAGTGGTGCGCACGTAGTCGATGAGCTGCTCGGTGATCAGGTGCTGGACGTCCCAGATCGAGGTCAGCGCCTCCCCGACCGCGATCGGCGTCGTCGTGTGCTGACGGATGAGCCGGAAGGACTCCTGGTTCTCGGCCGGTGTCGGGTCCTCCATCCAGAACAGCCGGCTGTCCTCCACCCGCTTGCCGAAGCGGGCCGCCTCGATCGGCGTGAGCCGGTGGTGGATGTCGTGCAGGAGGTAGAAGCCGAAGCCGAAGCGCTCGCGTACGGCTTCGAGGTAGGTCGGCGCGAACCCGAGATAGGCCTCGGTGTCCCAGGGCTGCTCGTCGGGCAGCGAGGTAGCGGCCGGCTCGTACACCTTGCCCTTGCGGATCCCGTACGTGCCGCCGACGTCCGGGACGGCGGCCTGGGCGCGGACGGCCTTGTAACCGAGATCGAGGAACCGTTCGACGTCGTCGAGCAGAGAGGGGACGTCCACGCCGCTGGCGTGCGAATAGACCATGACGCCGTCACGGGAGCGCCCGCCGAGCAACTGGTAGACCGGCAGACCGGCGACCTTGCCCTTGATGTCCCACAGGGCCGTGTCCACGGCGGAGATGGCCGTCATCGTGACCGGGCCGCGACGCCAGTACGCGCCACGGTAGAGGTACTGCCACATGTCCTCGATCCGCGCCGGATCCTTGCCGATCAGCAGCGGGACGAGGTGCTCTTGCAGGTAGCTCGCGACGGCCAGCTCGCGGCCGTTCAGCGTGGCGTCGCCGAGGCCGGTCACACCGTCCGAGGTCGTGATGCGCAAGGTGACGAAGGTCCGCCCCGGGGAGGCGACGAACACCTCGGCACGCTCGATCTTGCTCACAGGTCCCACTCCTTCGGACGATCTCCGGCTTCCCGGTAGTCGAGCAGTACTGATATACAAGCATCTGTCGCACAGATGCGCAATACTAGTTGTGCGATGACCGGGTAGGGTGAGCGTGTGGCCGGATCGAACCAGCGGCGAACCAGCCGTCGCACTGTTTACGAGGCCCTGCGCCGCAAGGTCCTGACCCTTGAGCTCCCACCGGGGACCGCCCTGTCCGAGAACGAGCTCGCGGCCTCCCTCAAGGTGAGCCGCACGCCGGTCCGGGAGAGCCTGATCCTGCTGTCCGAAGAGGGACTGGTCCAGATCTTCCCCCAGGTCGGCTCGTTCGTCTCCCGCGTCGACCCGGCCAGGGTGGCCGATGCGCAGTTCCTGCGTGAGGCCGTGGAGCTGGCCTCACTCGACGACCTGCCCGCCGAGCTCGACACCGACCTGATCGAGGAGCTGCGCCACAACCTCAGGGACCAGCAGCGGCCCGACCTCGACATCGAGGGGTTCTTCGCCCTCGACGAGGCCTTCCACCAGGGCCTGCTGCGGCTGAGTGGGCACGGCAGCGCCTGGACGACCGTGGCCTCGGCCAAGGGGCATCTGGACCGCGCGCGCCGGCTCGGTCTCCATGTGACCTCCCCGACGAGCTTCGCCGCCCAGCACGTCGAGATCCTCGACGCGGTGGTCCGCGGCGACGTGGTGCTGGCCCGCACGGCCATGCGCACCCACCTGCGGGCGGTCTTCAACGACGTCGAACGCATCCGGGAGCACTCGCCGGAGCTGTTCGCCACGGACTCCGGCTCGGCTCCGGTCCGCCGCAACGTCGTCGTCTGGGAGTAACGGCGCGCTTGAGTCTCCACTTAGGGGAGGCGCGAGGGTGGAAGGCATGGACGGCGAGACGCTCTACTCGATCGGCGAACTGGCACGGCGGACCGGCCTGACGGTCAAGGCCATCCGGTTCTACTCCGACCGCGGGATCGTGCCGCCGACCGACCGAAGCCCGGCCGGCTACCGCCGCTACGGCGTCGACGCCCTCGCCCGCCTCGAACTGGTGCGGACGCTGCGCGACCTGGGGCTGGACCTGCCCACGATCCGGAAGGTCGTGGACCGTGAGGTCTCGCTCGCCGAGGTCGCCGCGGCGCACGCCGACGCGCTGGCGGTGCAGATCCGCACGCTGCGGCTGCGGCGCGCGGTGCTGACGGCGGTGGCCAGGCGCGGGTCCACACCTGAGGAGACGGATCTCATGCACAAGCTGGCCAAGCTCTCCGAGGACGAACGCCGTCGATTGATCGGCGACTTCCTCGACACCGCCTTCGGCGGCCTGGACGCCCACCCCGAGTTCGTGGGGGTCAGGCACTCGATGACCCCCGAACTGCCCGACAATCCCGAGCCCGAGCAGGTCGAGGCGTGGGTGGAGCTCGCCGAGCTGTCCCAGGACCCGGACTTCCGGGCCGTCATGCGGCGCATGGCCGAGCAGCTCGCGGCCGAGCGGGCCCAGGGCGACACCACGGTCCTGCGCCGCGACTCCGCCGCGATGGTCCGCGACGAGGCGGGCCCGGCCCTGGCGGCCGGCCTCGACCCGGCCTCGCCCCCGGCCGAGGCGGTCGTGGCGGCGGTCACGGCTCGATACGCGCGCGTCTACGGCTGCCCCGACGACGCCGATCTCCGGCGCCGCCTGCTGGTCCGGCTGGAGAGCGCGAACGACCCTCGCCGGGAGCGCTACCTGCGGCTGCTCGCGGTGATCAACGGCTGGCCCGCCCCGGAAAGCCTGGCGCCGGTCCTCGACTGGTTCGTCCGCGCCCTGCATGCCGGTGGCACGCATAGTGCCAGTTCAGAGGGGAAAGAGGGACGCAAGTAGCCATTGATGGGGGCGTCATGGTCTCGTCGCGAGGTGTCTTCAGGCGCAAACCGGTGGATCAGATCGCCACCGAGCACGAGGGGGAGCTGTCCAGGACACTCGGCCTGTGGCAGCTCACCGCCATCGGTGTGGGCGGCATCATCGGCGCGGGCATCTTCGCCCTGGCCGGCGCGGTCGCCAACCAGACGGCGGGGCCGGCCGTGCTGGTGTCCTTCCTCATCGCGGGGTTGGCCAGCGCCGCGGCCGCGTTCTCCTACGCCGAGTTCGCGGGCATGATCCCGAAGTCCGGCTCCGCCTACACCTACGGGTACGCGGTCCTGGGAGAGATCGTCGGCTGGTTCATCGGCTGGGACCTGCTGCTGGAATACACCGCCATCGTCGCGGTCGTGGCCATCGGCATCTCGGGCTACTTCGGCTTCCTCGTCCAGCAGTTCGGCTTCACGCTGCCCGCGTGGATGCTCGGCGCGCCCGGCACCGGCGCCGGGCACGTGGTGGACCTGTTCGCGGTCCTGTTGTGCCTGCTCATCGCCTACCTGCTGAACCTCGGCATCCGGGCCGCCGCCAGGTTCGAGACGTGGGTGGTGGCCATCAAAGTCGCCGTCGTGCTGCTGGTGATCGTGGTCGGCTTCTTCTACATCAAGCCCGCCAACTACACGCCGTTCTTCCCGTTCGGGGTCAGCGGCGCGATCACCGGCGCCGCGACCGTGTTCTTCGCGGTGTTCGGCTACGACGCGATGAGCACCGCCGCCGAGGAGTCGCGGGACGCCCAGCGGCACATGCCGAAGGCGATCATCTACTCGCTGAGCATCTCCATGGTCCTGTACGTGCTGGCCACGCTCGTGCTCACCGGCATGCAGAACTACCGCGACATCGACCCGGAAAGCGGCTTCGCCACGGCGTTCGCCTCCGTCGGGCTGTCCGGGCTGGCCTCGCTGATCGCGGCCGGCGCCGTGGTGGGCATCCTCACGGTCATGTTCACGTTCATGCTCGGCGTCACCCGGGTCTGGTTCTCGATGAGTCGCGACGGGCTGCTGCCGCAGTGGTTCGCCAAGCTGCACCCGGTACGCCGGGTGCCCACCCGGGTCACGTGGATCGTGGGGATCGCGTCGGGGGTGATCGCCGGGTTCCTGCCCATCCGGGAGGCCGCCGAGCTAACGAACATCGGGATCCTGCTGGCGTTCGTGGTCGTGTGCGTGGCGGTGATCGTGCTCCGCTACCGGCAGCCCGAGCTGCACCGCACGTTCCGCACGCCCGGAATGCCGGTGGTGCCGGCCCTGGGGGCGCTCTTCTCCATCTGGCTGATCACGTTCCTCGATCCGCTGACGTGGCTGCGGTTCGCCGTCTGGTTCGTGCTGGGGCTGATCATCTACTTCAGCTACAGCCGCCGGCACTCTCAGCTGGCCTGACGCTCCCTGGACCCATGCCCGAGGGGTGAGAGGCCGCGCGGGTGGCGTGTGGTCAATCTCTCGATCGCTAACTATGTGCATTAGCCTAACCACCGTGAGTAACAGAGCCGCTGTCGGCGCCCCCCTCCCTCGCCGTACGATCGCCCGCGTTCTGCGCCGCATCGGGCGGCGCGGCGCCTCCCTGGCGTTCGTCGGTCTGCTGAGCATGGCCATCGCCGCGTCCCTCGCGTTCGTGCCGGCCGACCAGCGGGTCGCCCCCGGATACGCCATGCTGGCCTCCATCGCCCCGTTGACCGTCTGGGCGCTGGTCTGGTGCGTCACCGGCGCTCTGTGCCTGGTGCAGATGTTCATGCGCTCGGACCGGGTGGCCTTCGCCGCGGCCACCGCGCTGCTCATGATGTACGGCCTGGTCTACCTGCTCTCGACGTTCACCGGCGTCAACCCGCGGGGATGGGTCGGCGGCGCGGTCTGGCTGGCCTTCGGCGGCTGGATCGCGTTGATCGCCACCTGGCCCGAGGCCGTCGCGATGAGCCGGTTCCCGGGTGGCCGGGCCGACGCGGCCGTCATCGTCGCCGACGGCGCCGGAGTCATCCAGTCGTGGAACCCCCAGGCCGCGACCCTGTTCGGCTGGAGCATCGACGAGGCGGTCGGACGGTCGCTGACCATCCTGATGCCGCCCCGCTTCCGGGGCGAGCACGCCGCCGGCCTGGCCCGGGTGCGCTCCGCCGGCCGCTCCGACCTGGCCGGTCGCGACATCCCGCTGGTCGGCCTGCACCGCGACGGCAGCGAGTTCGCCATCGCCCTGACCGTCAACGCCTGGCACAGCGATGACGGCGTCACCTATACCGGCGTGGTGCGGCCAGTCGGAGGCGGCAGTGTCCAATCTGAGTAACATCCTCATCCAGCTCTCCGTCGGCATCGTCCCGCTCGGCGTGGCCTACCTCGCCTTCCGCTCGGCCACCGACGCCAACAAGAAGACGCAGCAGACGGCGCTGATGCAGGCCGAACGGCACGCCGAGCTCGAACGCTCCAAGGTGGACGCCGACGCCTTCGTCCGAGCTAAAACGATCTACGAAGACGCGTTGACCCAGATGGAGAAGCAGGTGGCCCGCTTGCAGGTCCAAGCCGCCCAGGTCAGCTCCGACCTGGTCAGCGAGCAGACCGGCGCGGCCGCGATGCGCGAGCAGATCAGCCAGTTCCAGGCGCAGATCCGCGCCCTCGAACGTACCGTGATCGCGCTGCGCGCCCAGCTCATCGCGGCGGGACTCTCTCCCGTGGCCGTGGCCGAGAACACCGGCCCGTTCATGATCGGACATCCGCCGCGCCCCCGAACGGCGGAATGAGGCGGTCTGTCATCACTTCGCGGGCGGTCGCTAAGATCGGCGCCACCTCGAACAGTGGAGGAACCGATCATGACCAAGGAGACGGAGACGCTCCTCGCGTCCCTGAACAGCCAGCGTGAGCACGTGCTCGGGATTCTGGACGGCCTTCCGGCGGACGCGCTGCGGCGGCCGGTGCTGCCGTCGGGCTGGACGTGTCTGGGACTCGTCCGCCACCTCGCCCTCGACGTCGAACGGTTCTGGTTCCGCGCCGTCGTGGCCGGCGAATCGGTCGAGCTCGAAAGCGGCGACGCCGCCTGGCAGGTCGCCCCCGACGAGCCGGTCGAGACCGTGCTGGACTTGTACCGGCGGGAGATCGAGCTGGCGAACGCCGTCATCGCCGCCACCCCGCTCGACGCCGAACCGGCCTGGTGGCCCGACGAGTTCTTCGGTGACCCGCCGCCCCGGGATCTGTTCACGGTCATCCTGCATGTGATCACCGAGACGGCGTGTCATGCCGGGCACCTCGACGCGGCACGTGAGCTGACCGATGGCCGAACCTGGCTCATCCTGACGTAGCCCGGCCCGTCACTCGGTGCGGAGTTCGTCCGGGTGCAGGGTGTGGCGGAGGAGAGGGCGGGCGGCTCTGGCCATCAGGACTGCCGTCGCTACGCCGATCAGCACCATGAGGATCATGCGGATCGCCACCCAGATGAGCGCTTCCGGGTGTTCCTGGTAGCCGTACGCGCCGGTGGTGATCATGACGAAGCTCACCCCGGTGAGGGCGGCGACCAGGCACACCGGGATCGACGTGGTGAGCGCCTGGCGGATGAGGACCCGGCCCAGGGCGGGCATGGGCGTGCCGGCGGCGGCCAGGGCCGCGAACGATCGTCGATGATCCAGCAGCGCCTCCGCCTGATGCACGACGAGGGCGGCGGCTGAGGTGGCCAGCGCGACCAGCAGGGCGAGGTCTATCAGCAGATAGACCGTCGGCCAGTTGGAGAGGTCATCCTGCGTGAGGATGACCCCCTGTTGGGCGCCCTCGGCTGCGCCGAAGAACACGGTCAGTCCCACCACTGACAGCGCGCGGGCCCAGCCCCGTGGGTCGGCTTCGACGAGCCGGGCCGCGAGCAGGGTCTCGGCCGTCCGAGCTCGCCGTCCCACCCACCGTGCGGCTGCCCTGATCAGCCATGCGGTGGCGAGGACCAGGCCGAACAACAGGAGCACCATGCCGATGGCCATGATCAGCGCCGCGCCGTACGGCCCGATCAGCCCGACATGCTCGCTGATGAAGTCTCGGCCCTGGAGGGTCGCCGGGATAGCAAGCGCCCCTACCCCCGCCGCGACGAGCACCAGGTCGAGCACCCTCGGGCCGGTCGGCTGCGCCCGCCGGACCACGCCCAGCGGAGAGGACACCACGTGCCGTCCCGCCTTCAGTCCTGAGTACGTGCCGCTGAACGTCACCACGGCGAGGATCGCCGGCATCAGGAGGGGGCGGTTCAGCGGCAGCGGCCACGACAGCGCCAGGTCGATCAGCAGGTACACCGCGATGCCGATCAGCCCGCCCAGCGCCGCCCGCCATCCGCCCTCGTACGCCCCGAGCAGGCGCACGTGGCGCGGCGTGGCCCCGGCCAGCCGGAGGGCGGCCAGCCGCCGTTCCCTGGTAGCGCCGGCCAGCCGGCTCACCTGGTAGAGGAAGGCCATCGCCGGGAGGATCAGCATGGCCAGCCCCAGCGAGGTGAGGGCGCGCCCCTCGTCGCTGAAGAAGGCGTCGACGCGGGCGTCCCACGCCTGGAGCAGGCTCACCGCCACACAGAACAGGAAGGTCGCGAGCGCCGCCCCCGCGGTCATGAGGCGCCCCCGAACGCGTTCGCGCCGCGACCCGCCCCTGGCGAGCATGCGCATCACGGCGATCACGTGCTCACCCCCGCCGCGAGTACGTGGCGGACGGCGAGCACTCGTTGGATGGCGATCACGCGGCTACCTCCGCCGCGAGTTCGCCGTCGCGCAGCACGAGCTCCCGGTCGGCGTAGGCGGCCACCCGGTTGTCGTGTGTGACGATCACCAGGGTGGTGCCGTCCGCGCGGGCCGTACGGATGAGCTCGTCCATCAGCTGTTCGCCGGCCAGCGAGTCGAGCGCGCCGGTCGGCTCGTCGGCGAAGACCATCCGAGGGCCGGTGACCAGCGCGCGGGCCATGGCGACACGCTGCGTCTGGCCGCCGGACAGCGTGCCGGGCCGCTGGTCGCCGCACTCGGCCGCGTTCAGGCGCTCCAGCCAGGAGCGGGCGGTGTTCAGCGACTCCTGGCGGCCGTGCCGGTCGAACAGCAGCGGCAGCGCCACGTTCTCCGTCGCGGTCAGCTCGGGCACCAGTTGGCCGAACTGGAAGACGACGCCGAAGCTCTGCCTGCGCAGGTTCGTGCGCTCGCTCTCGCCGAGCGTGTCGATGCGCTTGCCGTCGAAGAGGACCTCGCCCGACTCCGGGCGGATGATCCCGGCCAGGCAGTGCAGCAGGGTGGACTTGCCGGAGCCGCTCGGCCCGGTGATCGCCACGATCTCGCCCGTGCCGATCTCCAGGGACACCCCGCCTAAGGCGACGGTCGAGGCGAACGTCTTGCGCAGCGCGCGTGCTTCAAGCATCAGAGTCCTCCTTCAGATCGGCCAGCCGTCGCATGGCCGTCTCGATCCAGCGCAGGTCGGCGTCGAGGTGCTGGAGCGCGTAGTCGGCGGCCAGCGCCTGGGCGGGGGAGCCCGCCGAGCGCTCCGCGGTGAGCTCGCGCATCCGCGCAAGATGCGCGGCCCGCTGCCGGGCCAGGTAGCCGTCGGCGGCGCCGTTGGCCACGGACGCCACCACCACGCGCGACAGCAGCGCGCTGGACAGGTGCGGCGCGGGCGCCTCCACCCCGTCCAGCCACCGGGTGAGCTCGGCGGTCCCTTCCTCGGTGATGGTGTACACCGTGCGTTCCGGGCCGCCGTCCTGCACCGTCTCCGCGACTTCGGCGAAACCGTCGCGCTGCAGGCGCTGCAGCGTCGCGTACACCTGGCCGTAGGCGAGTGGTTTGGCGCCGGGCAGGCGCCGGTCGTGCTCGCGTTTGAGTTCGTATCCGTGCTTCGGGCGCTCCACGAGCAGCCCGAGCATCACATGTCCGGTCGACATGGCGAGCGCTATACATTGAATGAATAGTGAAGCGTGATCATGGTCGATAACCTGGCCGGCATGAAGGATCGGCCGGCGGGAGTTGACGAGCGGGCGTTGCGCGATGCCCTGGAGAAGTGGGGGATCGGGGCTGTCTCGCTGGAGTACGCGCCGGTCGGGTTCGGGGACTATCACTGGATCGCGGCTGACGCGGATGGGCCGCGGTGGTTCGTCACGGTCGCGGACCTGACGCAGAAAGGCCAGACCGGAGACGGGGAGAGCGCGCTACGCCGGGCCATGGACACCGCCGTCGCCCTGCGTGAGCAGGGGCTCGACTTCGTCGTCGCGCCTTTGGCGGCCGCTGGGGGCGAAACGCTTCAGCTGCTCGGGGCCCGGTACGCGGTTAGTGTCTTTCCGCTGGTGAGCGGGCGTCCCGGGGAGTTCGGCGACCGCATCGCGGCCGGCGAGCGCCGGAGGACCGTGGAGATGCTCGCCGAGTTGCACCGTACGACGCCCCCGCCGTCGACTCCCGTCCGGCCGTTGCGCATTCCGATGCGGGGCCGGCTGGAGGAGGCCATCGAGGCGTCGGGCGGGGTCTGGCGGGGTGGACCCTACGCGGAACCCGCCCGCGCTCTGGTGGCCGACCGCGCCGGGCGGCTGCGGGAGCGGCTGGCGGACTTCGATCGGCGGGTCGATGAGGCGAGCGGCGCGGACCTCGTGGTGACCCACGGGGAGCCGCATCCCGGCAACCTGGTGATGGTCGAGGACAGCCCGGTGCTGGTGGATTGGGACACGGTGGGGCTGGCGCCGCCCGAGCGGGATCTGTGGCTGGTCGCCGACGGGCCGGATGACCTGGCGCGTTACGCGGAGCTCACCGGGCGGCGGCCCGACCCGGCGGTCATGGAGCTCTTTCGCCTGCGCTGGGCCCTCGAGGACGTGGCCCTCTACGTCGAGGGTCTGCGCTCGCCCCATGAGCTGAGCGCCGACACCCGGGAGGCGTGGAAGGCCCTCACCGAAACCGTGCGCGAGTTGACTGATCCGGTGTCAAAAACCTGACATCTTCCTGCAAGGTACGGAAAATCTCGGCATAGTGGGAGAGATCGTGGTGTGCCGGAGAAAGAAGAGGGTCCCGAGGGCTGAGTTCCATGTGGCTTGACGGGATGGAGATCCCCGGGTGGCTGCGGCCGTGGGTCGGCTGGGTGGTGGGCTCGGACTGGCCGCGGGCCGACGAGCGGGCGCTGTTCCGGATGGCCGACGCGTTGGTGCGGGCCGCGCGGCGGATCGTGGCCACGGCCGACGGGTCGGGGCGGTGGCTGACCGGCGGGGTGCGGGGGGAGTGGGACGGCGACGCGCTCAGAGCGTTCGTGAAACGGGTGGGGGAGGTCGTCGGGGGGCGGCAGGCCGATCTGGTGGAACAGCTGGTCACCATGGCCATCGGGCTGAACGACCTGGGTGTGCAGGTGCAGTACACCAAGCGGATGATCAAGCTGACCGTGCTGCTGTTCATGGTGCAGATGTTGTGGCTGTCGTGGGCGCTGCTGCATCCCGCCGGGCGGCTGACGGCGCGGGGGCTGTTCAATGTACGGGCGCGGGCGGCGCGGTGGACAGTCCGGCAGTTCGGGCAGCGCCTGGCGGTCAACGTGGCCTGCTTCGGGCTCCTGATGGGCGCTATGGACCTGTACGTGCAAGGGACCCAGCCTCGGCGCGACGCCATCGACTGGAAGCAGGTCGGCACGTCGGCGGGGATGGGGGCGCTGAACGGCGGATTGCTCACGGGGCTGGCCTGGGCGCTTCCGACGCGGTCGTTGTGGATGTTGATGGGGCACTCGGGGGTGGCGTCCGCGGGCGCGACGGTGGCGGGTGCGCTGCTGAGCGGTCAGCCGGTCAGCTTGAAGGTGGTGGCCGAGGCGTTCACCTCGGGTGTGGTCAGTGTCGCGGACGGCCATCTGGCGAGCTGGAGTCCGCACGGACCCCGCGCCGACGGTGGCGGGACGGCCCGGCCCGATGCTGGGCGGCCGGTACACACCGGGGACGAGGGTCCCAGGCCGCCGAAGCCGGCGACCGTACCTGGTGAGCTCGCACCGCACGTGGCGCCGGGTACGGACGCGCGGCACACCGACCTCGCTCAGGTACGGGAGGGCAGCCACGGCCGCAGCATCGACCAGCTGATCAACCGTGGTGCAGACGCGCACGTGCTGCGAGCGTCCCAGGAGACGGCCCGGCCACACCCGGAAGCCGTGCATGTCCCCGGCCAGCGGCCGATCGCCGACGCTCTGGCGCACCACTTCGGCCGGAACGGCGGCGAACCGAACAGCCGGCACGGTGACGGGCAGAGCGGGCAGAACCACGTCGGACAGGAAACCGAGGTGGCGGGCACCGTCTACCGGAGGATCGACTTCCCGGTCAGTGACATGCGGCCGGGCGCCGAGTTCACGCTGCCCGACACGGTGCTCAACACGCGGTCCTACACCGCGGATCACCTCGCCCCCACGGAGGTCGTCACCTTCTCCAGAACGGGCAGGGACCTCGGCGACGGTCAGGTGGCCCAGGCGCCGGGCACCACGATGCGGGTCCTCGGCGCGCACGAGGGCGCCTACATCTCGCCGTACGGCGAGGCCGGGACCAGGATCTATCTGGTCGAGGTCGGGCAAGAGCCGTTACCCGTACAGCCGGCGCCGCACCTCGAACCGCGGCACGCGGAGATGATCGGCCGTTTCAGGGAGGAGGTCGCGGCGGGCGTGTGGTACCGCGACCCGGGGGCCATGTCGATGCCCACCGCCGACCCGCGGCTGCTGCGGCCCACCTCCGGCATCATCGACGTCGGCGTCGCCGCGGACGGCACCCACTTCCTCATCGGCGAGCACCGGCTGACCGCCGGCGATCTCGGCACCATGCTCGTGCACGACCCCCGGCTGGTCTCCGCGCCCGAGGCGGCCCTGCGGGTGCTCGGCTGCGAGACCGCCGCCAACCTCCGCCTGCTGCAGGAGCTGGCCAACACCACCGGCCGCGAGGTGATCGCGGGCGACAGGTACGTCTACATCGGCGCCGACCGTCAGGCGCACACCGCGAACATCCAGGGCTATACGGCGGACGGCCGCCCGATGTTCCCCCACCGGGGAGACGGCGCCTGGCACATCGCCGTGCCGGAGGCCAGGGTCGAACGGCCATCGGCGGCCGCCGAGGTGAAGCCGCCGAGGGCGGGCGTACCGGCGGCTCCCGAGTCGCTGCGCGCGGCGATCGACGCGGAGGAGGCGACCTACGTCCCTATCGGCAGGGGATCGGATGGAAAAGTCGACATCATCACGCTGGACGACGTGCCGCAGGGCATCAGGAAGGAGATGTACGGCAGGGCGAAGCGCCCGGCGAGCATAGAGGTGGTGGTCTCCCAGGTGGGGCAGGCGATCACGGCCAACGTGGCCCGCGCCATGCTCGACCCCTACTCCAACGGCACCGTGCTCGCCGACTTCATCAACGCTTCGGGCGCCAACGAGGTGGCCCACATCCTGTCCGGCTTCAAGGGCAGGCGGGACGCGATCCTCATCGGCCTGCTCGACGTGCTGACGGCGAACCCGGACCGGGCCGCCCGCAACCTGATGCTGACCGACGACGGCCGGTTCTTCGCCATCGACCACGCGCGGTCGTTCGGCAGCGACCAGATCATCGTCCACCGGGACCAGCCCTTCGCCGCCAATTTCGTCGGGCGGCGCCCCGACGGCCTGTTCGGCTGGGTCGACAACCCGCTCACCAGGCAGGACGTCGACCTCATCACCGAACGCCTGCAGGCGCTGCGGCCCGAGTTCGAACGGCACGGTCTGCGCCCCGAGTACGAGGTCATGATGGACCGCCTCTACCAGGTGGCAGACCACGCGACAGGGCGCACCCCGCTCATCGCCGTCGACGACGGCCCGGCCGACCGGCTCGAGCACCACTTCGGCCGGGACTAGGCCTTCAGCGTGCGCAGGGTCGGGTCGGAGATCACCAGGTCGGCGTGCGGGCGGGTGCCGTTGACCAGGGTCGCGTTGCGCTGGTCGGTGCCCATCACCCAGGCCACGG
The DNA here is from genome assembly GCF_040654555.1 of Nonomuraea sp. NPDC050680. NCBI lineage: Bacteria > Bacillati > Actinomycetota > Actinomycetes > Streptosporangiales > Streptosporangiaceae > Nonomuraea > Nonomuraea sp. NPDC050680. The sequence goes on from NZ_JBFAIF010000002.1 coordinate 572,111, forward strand.
CCGCGTCGTGCTCCTTGCCGAACCGCTCGTGGCGGGCGACGAGCCGCCGCACGCGCTCGTCCTCGTCGAGATCGCAGTACCAGACCTCGTCGAGCTCGGGCCGGACCCGGGCCCAGTCGCCCTCGTGGAGCAGCAGGTAGTTGCCCTCGGTGACGATGAGGCGGGCGGTCCGCGGGACCGGGATGCTGCCCGCGATCGGCTGTTCCAGGTCGCGTTCGAAGGCGGGGGCGTAGATCACGTCGTCCTCGTCCTGGCGCAGGCGGCGCAGCAGCGCGGCGTACCCGGCGGCGTCGAAGGTGTCGGGGGCGCCCTTGCGGTCGCGCCGGCCGAGCCGCTCGAGCTCCACATCGGCGAGATGGAAGCCGTCCATCGGCACGTGCGCCACCCAGTCGAGCGCGGGCCGGTCCTGCCGCAGCAACTGGACCAGGTGCTCGGCAAGCGTGGATTTGCCGGCGCCGGGGCTGCCGGTGATGCCCAGAACCGCGCGGTGGCCCTCTCGTACGAGGGAGCGGGCTCGGGCCGCCAGGTCGTGGAGGGTCATCATCGAGCCTGGCTCGCGTGGAGCCGGCCGGTGATGAAGCCGTGGGCGTGGCGGGCCAGATCCTCGCCGTCGGACCACAGGTTGCGCCAGATGGCCAGGTCGTTCGACAGCCCGCGCATCACCACGGCCGAGGAGAAGGACTCGAAGGTGATCGGTCCCTGGTAGCCGATGTCGGCCAGCGCGTGGAAGAAGGAGGTGAAGTCCAGGTGGCCGGAGCCGAGGTAGCCCCGGTGGTTCTCGCCGATGTGGACATAGCCGAGCCGGTCGCCGACGTCGTGCACCGGGCGTACGAGATCGTCCTCTTCGATGTTCATGTGGTAAGTGTCGAGGTGAATGAGGACGTTGTCCTCCCCGATGTCGTCGGCGAGCCGGAGCGCGTCGCGCGCGGTGTTGATGACGTTGGTCTCGTAGCGGTTGCAGATCTCCAGGCCGAGCGTCATATCGCGCCCCCGCGCCTCCTGCGCCAGGCCGCGCAGCACCGTCACCACGTTGCGCCGTCCGGCGTCGGTGAGCGGGCGGTCGTACTTGCCCAGGGCGCTGTAGAGGGCGCCGGTGAAGTGCGTGCCGCCGAGCTCGTGGGTCACGGTGAGCGAATCGTGCAGCAGCTTCTCGCCGCGCGCGACCACGTCCGCGTCGTCGCTGGAGACGTCGGCGTCGAAGGCGAGGCCGCGCGAGCAGGCCACGCCGAGGCCCGCCGACCGCAGGGCGTCGCGGGCGGCCGCGACGTCGAGGTTGCCGGAGTCGTGCAGCGACAGTTCGAGCAGGTCGAACCCGGTCTCCTTCGTCTTGCGGATCGCGTGCTCCACCGACGCGGGCGTGGTGTCACCGACCCAGACGAGGGCGTGCACGCCGATGGGGTTGGTCGTGGTGGTCATCGTGGTGCTTTCTCCTTGGTGGTTTGGTACGCGGCTCACTGGCCGGTGGCGCCGGTGACGAGGGAGACGATCTCCTCGCCGGTGATCTCGGACGTACGCCGGCCGCCGACGCAGCGGCCGGCGCGCATCACCCAGACCTGGTCGCTCAGCCGCATGACCTGCGCGAAGTTGTGGCTGATGAGCAGCACCGTGTGCCCCTCGTCGCGCAGCCGCAGGATGAGCTCCTCGACCCGGGCCGTCTCCTGGACGCCGAGCGCGGCCGTCGGCTCGTCCATGATGACCAGCCGGGAGCTGAAGCCCGCCGCGCGGCAGATGGCGACGGCCTGGCGCTGCCCGCCGGACAGCCGCCGGACGCGGGACTTCACCGCGGGGACGTTGACCGCGAGCGTGGAGACCATCTCCCGCGCGCGGGCCTGCATCGCCCGCCGGTCCAGGAACGCGATGGGACCGAACCCGCGGACGAGCTCGCGGTTGAGGAAGAGGTTCTGCCACACGGTGAGGTCCTCGACGAGGGCCAGGTTCTGGTGGACGGTCTCGATGCCCGTCCTACGGGCGTCGTCGGGGGAGTGGAAGTCGGCCTGCTGCCCCTCGAAGATGATGTGGCCGCTGTCGGGCCGGTGGATCCCGGAGACGCAGCGCACCAGCGTGGACTTGCCCGCGCCGTTGTCGCCGACCAGCGCCGTGATCTCCCCTTGGCGCAGGGAGAGCGAGACGTCGGCGAGGGCGCGGACGTTGCCGAACGACAGGGACACGTTCTGGCAGTCGAGCAGGGTGTTCGTCATCGCTGGAACCTTGTCAGGAGCGCGGCCAGCACCACGACGATGCCGACGGCGAGAGGCTGGTAGAACTGCGAGACGCCGAGCAGCGTCAGCCCGTTGACCAGCGCGATGAGCAGGAGCGCGCCGATGACCGGGCCGATGATGCTGCCCCGCCCGCCGAACAGGCTCACCCCGCCGAGCACGACCGCGGCCACGGAGTTGAGCAGGAAGGAGGTGTTGGCGGCCGGCTCGGCCGCGCCGATCCGGGCCACCAGCAGGATGGCCCCGAGGCCGGCCAGCACGCCCGAGATCGTGTAAACGGCGATCTTGACGCGCTGGGTGCTGATCCCCATGGCCGTCGCGGACTCCGCCGCCCCGCCCGTGGCCAGCACGTGCGTGCCGAACCGGGTGTGGAACAGCAGGACGTGCCCCAGCACCGCGACGACCGCCGCGATGACGAACGACCAGCCGAAGATCCCGATCCCGCCGGTCGACAGGCGGAGCAGCGCGGTGTCGATGATCGTCACGGGCTTGCCCTCGGACAGGATCAGCGCCAGCCCGGAGGCCGCAGAGAGGGTGCCGAGTGTCACGATGAAGTCGGTGATCTTGCCTCGGGCGATGATCACTCCGTTGACCACGCCGACCAGGCCCGAGGCGACGATGGCCGCCAGGCACGACAGCGACAGCCCCCAGCCCATCGCGTAGGCCTGGCCGAAGGCGACCGCGCCCAAGGTCATCGCGGAGGCGATCGACAGGTCGATGCCGGCCGTGGCGATGACGAACGTCTGGCCCACGCTCAGGATGATCAGGATCGCCGCGGCGACCAGCATCGAGGCGATGTTGCCGGCGCTGAGGAACGTGGGGTTCAGCGCCTGGAAGACGATCACCAGGACGATCAGCCCGACGAGGGCCGCCCACTCGGCCCAGAAGCCGACGTCCTTCAGACGCGCGGTCCAGGCTTCGTGGTTGGGCGTGGCGATTGCGGTGTTTGCCATCTCTGTCCTACTGGATGAGGCTCTTGAACGGGTCGGCGTAGGTGCCGAACGGCTTGGGCGTGACCGCCAGCGCCTTGTCCGCGTTGTCCTTGGTGACCAGCTCGACCGGGGACTTCACCTTGGGCGGCAGCGCCTTGCCCTTCGTGGCCGCCTGGCACGCCTCGATGCCCATCAGGCCCATCGCGTACGGGTACTGGGCGACGGTGCCGTCCAGCGTGCCGGCCTTGACCGCCTGGAGGGCGTCCTTGATGCCGTCGACGCTGATGACCTTGATCTGTCCTGCCTTGCCGGCGTTGGCGATGGCCCGCGCCACGCCGAGCCCCATGTCGTCGTTGGCGACGAAGAAGCCCCGCAGATCCGGCTGCGCGCGCATGACGTCGGTCGCGGCGGTGAGCGCGGTCTGGCGCTCCCAGTTGGCGGCGACGGTCTGGACGACCTTGAGATGGGAGCCGATGCCCTGCTGGAACCCCTCGACCCGGGCGCCGCTGGTGACGTCGCCCGCGATGCCGCCGATGACCGCGACATCACCGGCGGGCACGAGCTCGCTCATCCGCTTCCCGGCCATCTTGCCGGCCTCGACGTTGTCCGTGCCGATGTAGGTGGCCAGCTTGACGTTGGCGCTGCCGGCCGCGCCGGCGTCGACGGGACTGTCGATGTTGACGATGGGCTTGTTCTGCGCGCCGATCTTGGCCAGGCCCTGGATGAGGTTGGTGCCGGTGATCGGGTTGACCACGAAGCAGGAGAAGGGCTGCCCGGCCAGGCCGTTGAGCTTGTCCGCCTGCCCGGTGGTGTCGGTGATGGAGTCGGCCGCCTGGACCGTGAGAGACAGGCCGCCCGCCTTGGCCTGCTCGTCCATGCCCTGCTTCATCGTCTGGAAGAAGGGGTTGTCCAGCCCTTTGATCACCGCGGCGACGCTCGGAGGTTCGGCGGCGGCGGCGTTCTTGCCGGACGGACCGGCGGACACGCTGGAGCCGCAGGCTCCCAGAGCCAGCGTCCCGGCCGCCAGCGCGGCGGTGACCGCCGTCGCTCGCCTTCCATGCGAGGTCATGTGCATCGGATGCCCCTTTCGGCGTCAATGGGATGACCGTATGACTACTTCTGAACTCTGACAACCCATGTTTCGACTTTTTAAGTCGAAACATTCTTGACTTACGAGCAGTCTCGGTCACCGATAGAGTGGGCTAATGGCCATAACCGGCGTGTCCGCCCTGCGGATGGGAGTCAGCTCGGGCGAGATCCTCAGCCTGTTCCGCGACATCCCCGACGGGCTCACCAAGGCCGACGTCATGCGGCATACCGGCCTGTCGCGCACCACGGTCAACCAGCGCCTCGACGGGCTGCTCACCGCCGGGCTGCTCATCCCCGCGCCCACGGAGGCGCGCACGGGCGGCCGGCCCGCCGGTCAGTTCGTCGTCAACCGCGATCGGGGCGTGCTGCTGGTGGCCGACGTGGGCGCAACCGGCCTGCGCACCGCCGTGTGCGACCTGGGCGGGGAGGTTCGGGCCGAGCAGGACGTCCGCGCCGACGTGACCAGCGGCCCGGCGGCGATCCTCACGATCGTGTCCGGGCTGTTCGCCGAACTGCTCGACGAGCGCGGCCACGAGCCGGGCGACGTGCTCGGCATCGGCATCGACGTGCCCGGTCCCGTCGACTTCGCGAGCGGGCGGGTGGTCAGCCCGCCGATCATGACCGGCTGGGACCGCTTCGACATCCCCGGCTGGTTCACCGCCCGCTACAACTGCCCGGTGCTGGTCGACAAGGACGTCAACGCGATGGCCTTCGGCGAGCAGCGCCTGCGCTACCCCGAGGTCCCGCACCTGCTCATGGTCAAGATAGGCACCGGTGTCGGCACCGGCCTCATCGCGGGTGGCCAGGTGCACCGGGGCGCCGACGGCGCGGCCGGCGACATCGGCCACATCCAGGTCGTGGTCGACGATGTGGCCGAGCCGCCGCTCTGCCGGTGCGGCAACCTCGGCTGCGTGGAGGCCCACGCCGGGGGCTGGGCGCTCGTACGCGACCTCCAGGCGGCGGGCCGCGACGTCACCACCGTCGACGACGCCGTGCGGCTGATCCGCTCGGGCGACCTGGCGGCGGTACGCCTGGCGCGGCGCGCCGCCCGCATCCTCGGCGGCGCCCTCGCCGACACCGTCAACCTGTTCAACCCGCGCATCATCGCGATCGGCGGCCAGCTCGCGCACACCGACGAGCAGCTCTTCGCCGGCATCCGCGAGATCGTCTACCGGCGGTCACTGCCGCTGGCCACCCGCAATCTCCAGATCGTCCGCAGCGACCTCGACCCCAACGCGGGCATACTCGGGCTCGCGCAGCTCCTCGTGGACGGGATCTACGCTCCCCAGCGGGTTCAGGAGCTCGTCGATCGCGGCGCGGCGGGCACTGAGATCATGCTTCCCGTCTCCGGGGGAGAATGAGACATGCGGAAATACGTGATCCTCGGCGTGCAGGGCAGCGGCAAGGGCACCCAGAGCACCCTGCTGGCCACCGACCTCGACCTCGTGCACATCAGCGTCGGCGACATCTTCCGCTGGCACGTCAAGAGCCACACCAAGCTCGGCGCCCAGGTCCGCCGCCTGGTCACGGCCGGTGAGCTCGTGGGCGACGACCTGGTCGAGGACGTCGTCAGGGAGCGCCTCCAACAGCACGACTGGAACTACGGCTTCATCATCGACGGCTTCCCGCGCAGCCGGCGGCAGGCGGAGTTCTTCCTGGAGAGCTACGACATCGACAGCGTGATCCACCTCGACCTGCCCGACGAGGAGGTGTGGCGGCGGGTCCTGGCCAGGCGGCTGTGCTCGCGCTGCGGCATGGACTACAACCTGATCGCCCACCGGCCCGAGGCCGAGGGCAGGTGCGACGTGTGCGGCGGCGAGCTCGTCACCCGCGAGGACGACGCCCCGGACGCGCTCGCCACGCGGCTGCGCGAATACCACGACAAGATCGACCCAGTCGTGGAGCTGTTCCGCGGCAAGGAGTACGTCATGACGGTCGACGCCCGCGACGACAAGGCCACCGTCCAGCGCAACATCCGCGCCCGCCTGCACCTGCCGCCGTACGTCCGGGAAAAGTCAGGGCGCGGCGTCGCGGCCGAGTAGCTGCCGGGCGACCACCAGCTTGGTGATCTGGGCGGTGCCGTCGGCGATCTGCAGCGCGATCACGTCGCGCAACCGCTGGGCCTGCCGCAGCTCCTCCGAGTAGCCGGCCTGCCCGAAGGTGAGCAGCGCCTGCTGGACGGCGTCGGCGGCCATCCTCGGCACCCACCACTTGACCATGTTCGCCTCGGTCGTGTGCGGGAGTCCCTGGTCCTTGCGCCACAGCGCCTCGTAGCAGAGCGCTCTGCCGGCCCGCAGCTGCGTGGCGTACTCGACCAAGGGGAAACTGAGCCCCTGGAAGGCGCCGAGCGGGCGGCCGAAGGCGCTGCGGGTGCGCGCCCGCTCCAGCGCGTCGTCGATCGCCGCCTGCGCGGTGCCCGTCGCCATCAACGCGATCAGCGCGCGCGAGTAGTCGAAGCCCCGCATGACCTGGACGAAGCCGAGCCCCTCGCCGCCCACGATCGTCTCGGGCCCGGTGCTCAGGCCGTCGAAGGTCAGGTGGGCACGGCCCGCGGCGCGGTTGCCGAGGTCGGTGAACGCCTCCCGCTTGGCCGCGCCCAGGCCGGCGAGGAAGGCGGTGACGCCGCGCGCGCCCGGACCGCCCGTCCTGGCGAAGACCAGGCCGTGCGTGGCGGTCATGCCGAGCATGATCGAGGTCTTCTCGCCGTGCAGCAGCCAGGCTCCGTCCTGGAGCGTGGCGCGGAACTCGATGGCGGCGGCGTCCGAGCCGTGCTCGGGCTCCGTCAGGCAGATGGCGGGGATCAGCTCCCCCGAGGCCAGGGCGGGCAGCCACTCTCCCCGCTGCTCCGGCGAGGCGTTGGCCTGCACGATGTCGGCCACGAGCGCGGCGTTGAGCACCAGGTAGCAGCTGTTCACGTCGGCGCGGGCGAGCTCTTCGAGCACCAGGCCGGTGGTCACGGCGTCGGCGCCCGCGCCGCCGTACTCCTTACGGACGCGCAGGCCGAGCAGGCCCATGCGGGCCAGCTCACCGGGCAGCTCGGGGCGCATGGCCGCGGCCCGGTCGTCGGACTGGTAGTGCGGGGCGAGGCGCTCGGCCGCGAAGTCGCGTACCCGGGCGCGCAGCCGCTCCTGCTCGTCGTCGAACGCGAAATCCATGCTCAGCCCATCCCTTCGCGCAGCTCGAACTTCTGTACCTTGCCCGACGCCGTCTTCGGCAGCTCGGCGACGACCGTCAGGCGTTCCGGCCAGAACTGCCGGGCCATGCCGAGCCCTTCCAGATGCAGCTGTACGTCGGCGAGCGAGGGCGGCTCCCCGTCCGGGACGACGAAGGCGCATGCCCGCTCGCCGAGACGCTCGTCGGGGTAGGCCACCAGCGCGGCCTCCTTGATCCGCGGGTGCCGCCACAGCGCGGCCTCCACCTCGACCACGGGGATCTTCTCCCCGCCCCTGACGATCAGGTCCTTGGCCCGGCCGGTGATCCGGATGCCGCCCTCGCCGTCGTCCCTGGCCAGGTCGCCCGTGTCGAACCAGCCGTCGCCGGTGAGGGCCTCGGCGTACAGGTCCGGGCGTTTCCAGTAGCCCACACACTGGTTCGCGCCGCGTACCTGCAGCCGGTCGCCGGCGATCCGGACCTGCATCCAGGGGGCGGGGCGGCCGTCGGAGCGCGCGGCGAGATCCGGCGGGTCCTCGGGGCGGGTGATCGTGACCGTGGCGTTCTCCGTCATGCCCCACAGCGCGTACATGCGCACGCCGAGCACCTCGCCCGCCTCCTCCACGACCTTCGGCGGGATCGGCGACCCGCCGCACGCGAAGGAGCCGAGGGTCCGCAGGTCCCGGGGCCGGGCCCGCTGGGCGGCGATGGCGTCGACCACGAACGTGGTGGCGCCCATGCCGAAGTTGACGCCCTCCGACTCCACCAGGCCGAGCATGACGTCCGGGTCCCACACGTCCTGGAACACCGCCCGGCCACCGAGCTGGAGCGGCATCAGGAAGCAGTAGAGGTAGCCGGCCTGGTGGGTGAGCGGCGAGCCCATGTGGACGACCAGATCCTCATCCAGCCCGAGGGCCTCCGCCTCGGTGCGGATGCCGGCGTACAGCGTGTTGTTGGTGTGCATGACGCCCTTGGGCTCGCCCGTCGTGCCCGAGGTGAACATCACCTGGGCCAGGTCGTCGGGGCCCGCCTCCGGCCGGCTGAGCCGGACCTCGCCGCCGGACATGAAGACGTCGTCGAAGTCGAGCGGGCCGCCGCCGATGGTCACCGCGTGCCGCAGCGTCGGCACCTCCTTGGCGATCTCGGCGAGCATCCCGGCGTGGTCGAAGCCGCGGAACGACGCGGGCGCGACGCAGACCTTCGCTTCCGTACGTTCCAGCATGAAACCGACCTCACGTTTGCGGAGGATCGGGATGATGGGGTTGACCGCCGCGCCGACCCGCATGCAGGCCAGCGCGAGCGGCGGGAACTGCCACCAGTTCGGCAGCTGGAGCGCGACCACGTCGCCCGGGCCGACGCCCAGCTCGGTCAGGGCGCCGGCGAACCGCTCCACGAGTCGCGACAAATCCGCGTACGTCAATTTGACCAGGTCGGCGGCGCCCGCCTGGTGCGCCGTGATCGCGACGCGGCCCGGGGAACGCTCGACGGCCCGCCGGAGGTCGTCCAAGGGCGTGCCGTCCCGCCACCAGCCTTCGCGGTAGCAGTGCTCGGCGTCGCTTCGCCAGTTCATGGATACTCCCCCCTGGTCAGGCGGTAGCCGTACCTGCTCATGAGCGGCAGCGCGGCGAGGGTGCTCAGCGCGACGCTCGAGGCCGGCAGGGCGGTGCGCCAGGCGTCGTCGGGCCTGATGGCCACGGGCCCGGTGCGCAACCGGTCGGGATTGCCGGTCACGGTGTGATTGACGCCTAGCCGGACAGTGTTTCCGCCGGTCACCGGGCCGGGCGACGGGAGACCCGCCCACGCCATGACCTGGCCGATCGTCTCGGCGGGCCGTGCGGCGAAGTCCTCGTACCTGAGCCTGAGGCACCTGCCGGGATAGGCGCGCGCGATCCACTCCGACGCGGCGTTGAAGCCGGTCCAGTACGCGCTGCTGCGCAAGGGGCTCATGGCCGGGATGTAGCTCTTGGCGCGGTGCCACGAGTAGGCGGTCGCCCTGGGGTCGCGCACCATGTGCAGCACCTGGGGGCGCAGGTCGGGCAGGCCCATGAGGTGGGCCGCCTCGGCTGGGAACTTGGAGGTGTCGACGATCACCTGGGCGCCCAGCGCCTCGCCGATCGCGGTGTAGAGCCGCAGTTTGACCTCGCTGACGCGCCGCACGTCGCGCGGCGGGCGGGCCAGGCCCCGGGCCTCGCGCAGCCGCTCCTGGGTGAAGCGGGTGCGCAGGCAGGTGTTGTGCAGGCCGATCATCTCCGTCGCGAGGGTGTGACCGTCCAGCTCGCGCAGCACCTGCCGCCACACGTCGCAGTCCCGCAGGTCCTTGCCGCAGCCGCAGGTGCTGTTGGTGCCGGTGCCGAGCACGCCGTTGGACCACAGGTAGTTGAGCTCGCCCACGTGCGCGACGCCCGGCAGCTCGTTGAGCAGGTTGCCGAGCAGCGTGCTGCCCGATCTGCACCAGCCCGTGACGTAGAGCACTCGCGGCGCTGCGGGCGTCATCGGCTCGCGGTCCGTCCGGCGGTGGCGCTCTCACCGTTTGGCTTTGTGGCGGGTGCTCTTCCGGCGGCGGCGCTCTCACCGTTTGGCTGTGTGAGTGCTCTTCCGGCGGCGGCTTTTCTGACGGCGGTCACCAGCCTGTCGCAGTCGGCCAGGTCCAGGTTCGCCGAGAGTGGGATGTCGATCGCCTCACTGACATAGCGCGCCGACGTCGGGAAGAGGCTCCGTGCGGCCTCCGGGTTGTCGCCGAGCAGGAAGCGCCAGTTCCAGAAGGCGCGTACGTTGACGTCGTCGCGGTCCCCGAGCGCGCGGGCGTCGACCCCCTCGGCCGCGACGGCCCCGGCGAACGCGACGCACTCCCGCGGCGTGGCCCCCGGCAGCCGGAAGACCAGCGCCTCACCGAGGTAGGCGCCGGGCGCCACCGGCTGCCGCAGCGCGATCCCGTCGAGGTCGGCCAGCCGTTCGGCCACGTAGTCGTAGTTGCGGCGATGGGCGGCCAGCCGGTCGGGCAGCCGCTGGAGCAGGGCTGCGGCCAGCGCCGCCCGGATCTCGTCCATGCGGAAGCTGAAGATGGGGAAGGCCCGGTCATCGACGTCCGGGACCTTGCCGGGGAAGTGGCGGGCCATCCGGCCTTCGTAGGCGCCGCTGTAGACCACCGCACGGGCGTACGCCTCAGGGTCGTCAGTGAGCAGGAACCCGCCTTCGCCGGTGTTGAGCGACTTGTCGGACTGGGTGCTGAAGGCGCCGAAGTGGCCGAACGTACCCAGGTAGCGGCCGTCGAGCCGCGCGCCGAGGGCGGGCACCGCGTCCTCGACCACCAAGGCGCCGTACTCCTCCGCCAGTCGGCATATTTCCGGCATGTCGCTGGCGAAGCCGCGCATGTGCACCACGACGACCGCCTTGGCGCCCTCGTCGAACACCCGGCGCAGATCGCGCACGTCCAGATGCAGGTTCTCGTCGCACTCCACGAGCACCGGCCGGTGCCCGGCGAGCAGGATCGCGCTCGGCGTGGCCGCGAAGGTGAACGCGGGGCAGGCGATCGGCGAGCCGGCGGGCAGCTGGAGCGCGAGCAGGCTCAAGGTGATCGCCGTGGTGCCGCTGGCGCAGGCCAGCGCATGCCCGGCGCCGAACACCTCGCACAGCCGCCGTTCGAGGAGCCCGGTAAATGTCTCCTCGTGCGGCCGGAAATCATAACGGAAGAACAACTGGGCGCGCAGCGCCTCGATCGCCGCGGCGATGTCCTCCGGACTGAGGAAGACATCACCCTTGTCATAAGTGGGCCAGGTGGTCAGGGGTGGATTCACCGGTCCCTCGAATCTGTTGGTGCAGATAACGTGAGCTATTGGCCGGGTAGTGAATTGCGCGAAGAACCTAAGAGCACGCGATGAACCTAAGAGCACGCGATGGACCTAAGAGCCGACTATCGCGGCAAGTCCCCGGAAAGGCAACCCCCCTCGCGTGTGTCACAAATGCGTGATAAGCCGTCGAAGAACCTCGGACCGAGAAAGGAACGAGCCAGTGACGGTCTCCGCGCTGAACGCCCTGAACACCGCCTGCCCCGATCGGGTGGTCGGACCCGGCCACCCCGCTTATGACGAGGTGCGGCTGCTCTTCAACGGCATGCACGATCTGCGGCCGCGGCTGATCTGCCTGCCGCGTGACGTCGCGGAGCTGCGGGCGGTGATCCGTACCGCCCGCGAGGCCGGGCTGGTCACGGCGGTGCGCGGCGGCGGGCACAACGTCGCCGGGTACGCCTCCGTCGAGGACGGGCTGGTCATCGACCTGCGGCTGATGAGCTCGGTGACGGTCGATCCGGGCGAGCGCACCGCCGCGGTCGGCGGAGGCGCCACCTGGAGCCAGGTGGACCTGGCGACCACCGCCTACGGGCTGGCCACCACGGGCGGCACCTTCGACACCACCGGCGTCGGCGGCCTGACCCTGGGCGGCGGCCTCGGACACCTGATGGGCAGATACGGCCTGACCTGCGACAACGTGCTCTCCTACCAGCTCGTCACGGCCGCCGGGGAGGTGGTCGAGGTGGACGCGGAGCGCGATCCCGAGCTCGACTGGGCCCTGCGCGGCGCGGGCCACAACTTCGGCGTGGTGACGGAGTTCCGCTTCCGTACGCACCCGGTGGGCCTGCTGTACGGAGGCTGCGTGGCCTACCCGCGTGCCGAGCTCGGCCGGGCCGTGCGCCTGTTCCGCGACCTCATGCTCGACGCGCCCGACGAGCTCAACTGCACGCTGTTCCTGAAGAGGTACGGTCCCACGCACGTCCCGGCGGCGGTGATCTGCGTGGCCTACAGCGGCGACGACGAGGGATACCGGGCGGCCCTGGAGAAGCGGCTGCGCGGGCCGGAGCTCCTCGACTGGCAGCTCATGCCCAGGTCGTACCTGTCGCTGCAGGCCGCGCTCGGCCGCCTGGCCTTCGGGCTGCGGCACCACTGGAGCGCCCGCTTCGCCGACGCCCTGCCGGACGCGCTGGCAGACGCGCTGGTCGAACGGTTCCTGGCCGGCCGCTGGCTGGGGCCCTTCAGGGACGGAATCCTCGTCGAGGCGCTGCACGGCGCGGTGCGACGGGTGCCCGCCGAGGCCACGGCCGTGCCCTTCCGCGGCGCCGCCTTCAACGTCACGGGCACGGCGATCTGGACCGACCCGGCCGCCGACGAGGAGCGGATCGCCTGGGCGCGGTCCGTGTCGGCCGCCGCCGAGCCGTACAGCCGCTGGGGTGACGGCTACATCAACTATGCGTCCACCGGCGACCGGGCCAGGAAGACCTTCGGGGAGGCGGCCTTCGACCGGCTGACCTCGGTGAAACGGCGGCTGGACCCCGACAACTTCTTCCGCGCCAACTACAACGTCGCGCCCTCGGCCGTCCGCTGAGCCGCGTCCACCGGCTCAACGATGCGTCGCCCCCGGGGTCATCACCAGGTGGACGCCGTCCAGGGCGGCATGACCTTCACTGGTGGGACTCGGGTCCTTCACCGCCAAGGAGTTCTCGTGATCGTCCTCGGATACAACGGGTTCGGTAAGGTCGCCGAACTCTTCGCGCGTTATTACGGGTCGACGGGAATCGACCGCCACATGCTCTACGGCCACGATTCCTCGGCGGCCCTCATGGTGGACGGGGAATTGGTCGCGGCCGTCGAGGAAGAGCGGCTCAATCGCGAGAAGAAGACCGCCCGGTTTCCGGCCCAGGCCATCGAATGGGTTTTAAGGGAGGCCGGGAAAACGTACGACGAGGTCGATGTCTTCGCGCATTCCTGGCGTTTCTCCCAGGACGTCATGAACAACATGATCGCCGAGATCGTAGACGCCGACGCGCCGGTGGACAAGAAATTCGCCCGGCTGCGGCGGCTCGACGACACCTATACCAGGATATTCAGCCAGGAAGCCATTCTCGCCGACTTCCACGAGCACACGGGATACCCGCCGGCCGCCGAGAAGCTGGTCAGGGTGCCGCATCACCTCGCCCACCTGATGACGGGATACCACCTGTCCGGGGGCGGGGACGCGGCCTTCGTGGTCAGCGACGGACGGGCGGAGTGGCTGTCGGCGATCCTCGGCGAGGTACGCGACGGCAAGGTGCGCCTGTTCGACGACGCGACCGTGGACGGGGACAACTCGCTCGCCCTGCTGTTCGCGGTGCTGACCAGGTATCTCGGGTTCGTGCCCAACAACGACGAGTACAAGGTCATGGGCCTGGCCGGCCACGGCCCGCCGCCGGAGCCCAATCCGCTGCTCAAGCACGTGGTGGCGCTGACGGACAACGGCCGCTACACCATCCCCTACGCGCCGCGTGCCGTACGCGCCTATTACGCGCTGTTCGACCGGATCTTCGACACGGACCCGGACAGCCGAGAGGACTTCGACGTGCGGGTCCGGGTCGCCGGGGCCGCCCAGGAGATGGTCGAGGCGGTGACGGCCCACCAACTGCGCGCGCTGGAGGAGCGCAGCGCGCTCCCGCGGCTGCTGTTCGAGGGCGGCCTGGCGCTGAACTGCGTCAACAACACCAAGCTGCTCGAAGGCTCCAGGTTCGCCGAGATGGACGTGAGCTTCGGCGCCAGCGACCCGGGGGTGGCCATCGGCGCCGCCTTCTACGCCAGTCAGGAGGCGGGCGACAAGCCGCGCGTCTCCGGCTCGCCGTACCTGGGGCCCGCGTACGGCGACGACGAGATCCGCGCCACGCTCGACGCTCACGCGGGGCGCGTCGAATGGCGTGAGCTGGCGCCCGGCGACGTGGCCCGGGAGACGGCCGCGCTGCTGCGGGACAAGTGCGTGCTCGGCTGGTTCCAGGGCCGGACCGAATACGGGCCGCGCGCCCTGGGCAACCGGAGCATTCTGGCCAATCCCCGGTTCGGCGATATCAAGGACATCATCAACGACCGGATCAAGCACCGGGAGCCGTTCCGGCCGTTCGCGCCCGTCGTCCTGGAGGACGTGGCCCCCGAGGTGTTCGAGATGGGAAAGAAGCGGGCCTCGCCGTACATGACGTTCGTCTTCCCCGTACGGCCCGGCTACCGCGACCTGATTCCCGGAGCCACGCACGTGGACGGCACGTCCAGGATTCAGACGATCCGCGAGGAGGACAACCCGCTGCTGGCGGAGCTGCTCCGCGCCTTCACCGAGCTGACCGGGGTGCCCTGTCTCATCAACACCTCGTTCAACGTGGCCGGCGAGCCCATCGTGTGCTCCCCGGCCGACGCCATGGACTGCTTCCTGAAGACCGAGATGGATTACCTCGTGCTCGGACGGTTTGTAGCCACCAAATCAGCTCAGCGTTGACCACCATTTCAACGATTCGAGGGGGAGGGGCAAGACATGTCTCCTGGCGAGGAGTTCGCGTGGGCGGTGGCGGGCTCGCGGAACGGCGGCGACGTCGAGGTACCGTACCGGCTGGCGCTGACCGAGGCGTTCCCGCTGTTCAAGACCAGGCCGCGCTACACGGTCCGGCACCTGCTGAAGAGCGCGAAGGTGGGCGACGGGCAGGTGCCCTACGTCCACGAGGCGCCACCGCCCGAGCCGGCGCGGTCGGGGACGTCGTACGCCGAGACGCCCGAGTCCGTCTTCGCCTCCAGCGTCCGCGTGGCCGATCTGACCGAGGTCAAGGTCGGCGTGCCCGTGCCGAAGGGCGTGCTCGACGAGCCCGGCCTGCTCGCCGCCTTCGTGGACTACCGCGTGCTCGTACGGCTGTCCACAGTCGAGAACCAGATCCTGCTGCACGGCTCGGGCGACGGCGCGATCGACGGGCTGCTGCACCTGGCGGACTCGCGCCACGCGCCGTTCGACGGCGATCCCGAGGACGTGCTGACCGCGGCGGCGGCCGAGGTCGAGGAGACCGGCGGCTCGTGCGACGGGATCGTCACCCACCCCGCCCTGTACTGGAAGCTGGTCCGCGACGGGGCCCTCGACCGACTGGCGACGGCCGGGATCCGCGTCTCGCGCACCCGCATGATCGGCGCGGGGGACGCGCTGCTCGGCGACTTCCGCGCGGCCGTGACGCTGCTCGACCCCGCGCGGTCCACGCTGCGGCTGCGCCGGGACACCGAGGTCATCGAGGCGAGCACCCGCGTCGGCCTGGCCGTACATCTGCCGCAGCACTTCCTGCTGGTCTCGTGAGAGGTGTCCGGTCATGGACCTTGGATTGAACGGACGTGTCGCGCTCGTGGCGGCGGCCAGCAGCGGGCTCGGGCTGGCCGTGGCCCGCACGCTGGCGGCCGAAGGCGCGCACGTGTCCATCTGCGCGCGCGAGCCCGACCGGCTGGCGCGGGCGCACGCCGAGATCGACGCCGCGGGTCCGGGACGGGTGCTCAGCACCAGCGTGGACGTGCGCGACGAGGCGGCCGTGGCCAAGTGGGTGGGGCGCACCGCCGACGAGTTCGGCTCGCTGCACATCGTGGTCAGCAGCTCGGGCGGAGTGCCGCACGGGTCGCTGGAGGAGTTCGACGTGCCCGTGTACCGGCGGGCGCTGGAGGACAACACGATCCCGCACGTGAGCGTCGTCCTGTCCGCCCTGCCGCACCTGGACACCGGCTGGGGCAGGGTGCTGATGCTCACCTCCGAGGCGGTACGCCAGCCGCTGCCCCTGACCGGCCTGTCGGCCGTCGCCCGGCTGGGCGTGCTGGGCTTCGCCAAGGGACTCGTGCCGAGCCTCGGCCCGCGCGGCATCACCGTGAACGTCCTTGCCCAGGGCTTCCACCGCACGCCCGCGCTCGACCACCAGTTCGGCGACGAGGCGGACGCGGCGCTGGCGCGGGTGGCCGAGGGCCTGCCGATGCGCAGGATCGGCCGACCCGGCGACTTCGGGGCGATCGCCGCGTTCCTGGCCAGTGAGCACACCTCCTTCATCACGGGCGTGGTGCTGCTGGTGGACGGCGGCAACACCCGCGGCCTGTGAGTGACGCTCGCGGTGGACGGCGGTCTATGAGTGGTCCTGCTGATGGGCGGCGGCGGTCTATGTGTGGTCCTGCTGATGGGCGGCGGCGGTCTATGTGTGGTCCTGCTGATGGGCGGCGGCGCCTGCGGCCGATGACCCCCTGGGCGCGGACGTTCGCCGGGCTGGTGGCGGCGCTGTTCGTCACGTTCACGGCGTTCGGCGCGGCGGTGCCGGTGATCCCGCGGCTGGTGACCGGGGAACTGGGCGGCACGCCGTTCGCCGTCGGCGCGGCCTTCACCGCGACCGCGGCGGTGACCCTGGCGCTGCGCCCCTACGGCGGCCGGCTCGCGCAGCGCTTCGGCGGCCGCAGACTGATGCTGGCCGGCTCGGCGCTGGCCGCCGTCGTCGGCGCCCTCTACGCGCTCCCGTGGGGCCTGCCCGGCCTCATCACCACCCGGCTGGTCATGGGCGTCGCCGAGGCACTGCTGTTCACGGCGGGCTCGGTGTGGACGGTCCAGCTCGCGCCCGAGAACCGCCGGGGACAGATCGTCGGCTGGTACGGCCTGGCGATGTGGGGCGGCTTCATGGCCGGGCCCGCCCTGGGCGAGTCGCTGTACCGTCTCGGCTCCTACCCGGCGGTGTGGGCCGGCGCAGTGGTCCTGCCGCTCGTCGCCGTCGCGGTGCTGAGCCTGCTGCCGTCCGGCGCGCGGCTGCCGGACGTGTCGCGCAAGCTCATCCCGGGCGCGGCGGTGCTGCCGGGGCTGGCACTGGGCATGGGGGCGTTCGGGTACGGCGTGCTGGTGGGCTTCGGCGCGCTGGCCCTGGCTTCCAGAGGGATCTCCAACGGGCCCGTACTGCTCAGCGTGTTCAGTGCCGCGTACATCGCCACCCGGCTCGTGGCCGGCCGCCTCCCGGACCGGCTCGGCCCGATGCCGGTGATCGTCGCGTCGAGCCTCGCGGAGGCCGCCGGCCTGGCCATGATCGGATTCGCGCCCGGCTGGTGGGTGGCGGCGGCGGGGGCGGTGTTGTCGGGAGCGGGGTTCACCCTGCTCTACCCGTCGCTCGCGATGATCACGATCAGC
This sequence comes from Nonomuraea sp. NPDC050680, assembly GCF_040654555.1. Taxonomy (NCBI): domain Bacteria; kingdom Bacillati; phylum Actinomycetota; class Actinomycetes; order Streptosporangiales; family Streptosporangiaceae; genus Nonomuraea; species Nonomuraea sp. NPDC050680. The sequence goes on from NZ_JBFAIF010000002.1 coordinate 589,446, forward strand.
CGGGCGCCGGAGGCGGAGCGAGGAGCCGCGCTGGGGGCGTTGAGCTCGCTGTACGACATCTTCTTCGGGCTCGCGGGGCTGGTCGGCGGGGTGGTCGCGGACATCAGCTACCCGGGGGCGTTCGCGCTGGCGGCGGCCGTCGTACTGGGCTCACTGGCCCTCGGCCCGCTGGCAACGCGCCAGAGCCCGGCCCGGCGGTGAGCGGTGGTGGGCGAAGGAGACCAACGGTGGTCAGGTTGACATGAGGCTCTGAGCGACGGTGGCGAAGGAGATCAGTGGTGGTCAGGTTGACATGAGGCTCTGAGCGGCGGTGGCGAAGGAGATCAGTGGTGGTCAGGTTGACATGAGGCCGGAGCGGTAGGCGAAGGAGACCAGCTGGGCCCGGTCCTTGGCCTTCAGCTTCGCTCGGAGCCGGTGTAAATGGGTGCGTACCGTACTGACCCCGATGTACAACTCACCCGCCACCTCCTCGGTCGACCGCCCCTGCGCGACCAGGAGCAGCACCTGCTGCTCGCGCGGCGTCAACCCGGCCAGCGTGGGCTGTTCCAGCTCGGCGGGAGGGGGCTCCCGCTGTCTGAACCAGTCGACCAGCCGCTGGGTCACGACGGGCGAGAGCATGGTCTGCCCCCGGCCCGCCGCCCTGATGACGGCGACGACCTCGTCCTGCGTGGAATCCTGGGTCAGCAGCCCGTTCGCGCCCGCGCGCAACACGTCGGTGACCGTCTGGTCGGTATGGTCGACGGTGAACACGACCACCCGAGGCTCGGGGTCCAGCTTCTCGGCCCGTAATCGCTGGATCAGCTCCAGCCCGGACAGGCCGCCGAGGGTCAGCCCGGTGACCACCACCTCGGGATGATGCTTGCGGGCGAGCATGATCGCATGGACTCCGCTGTCGGTGGTCTCGATCACGTTGACGTCATCCCGGGAGGCCAAGATCGACAGTAGGCCGAACCGGGTAATCGCGTATTTATCACAGATAATCACTCTTAGTGACGCACCGCACATGCGAACTCTTTTCCGTGATTTGTGGGCAGCATGTCACATCTGTTCGGTTGTGCCGTGTTAGTACACGCGAAATCAGGGATTCTAGGGGATTGCGGCATCTTGACATTTGATCCGACTTTGTGCCGGACAAGTGGGTAATGCGCAGTGGCGCTGCGACGGAACCGACCCTTGGGGCAGCGATGGTCACTGTCCGTACCCCACGGCCTGTCCCGTCGCCCGCTCAATGGCCGCGTGATCGTCCCGCCGCTGCTGCCCAGCGCCACGACCACCGGACAACCCATAGATATTCCTTGACACGAATATTCGCTGTGGTGAATACTTCTGTCCATGGACGCATTGCTCACCGCACTGGCCGACCCGGCCCGCTGGCGGCTCGTGGGCCTGCTGGCCGAGCGGCCCCGGCCGGTCGGTGTTCTTGCCCAGCTCGCTGAGGCGCGTCAGCCGCAGACAACCAAGCACCTGCAGGCCCTTGAGCGTGCCGGCGTCGTCACCTCCCAGCGCTCCGGCCAGCGCCGCGTTTATGCGCTCCGGGCAGCGCCCTTGCGGGAGCTGGCGGCCGCGCTCACTCGACTGGCCGAGACCGCGGAGCAGGCCGGCGGCTCGCGCGAGACCTACGACCGCTACGAGCGCAGCCTCCACGCCGAGCGGCTCGCCGCCAAAGAGCCGGGCTGGGCCGATGGCCGCTCCTTCCGTTTCCACCGGTCGCTGACGGCGGGTCCGGAGGAGGTCTGGCGCCACCTGACCGAGGCCTCCCTGCTCGCCCGCTGGTGGACGCCGGATGACCTGCGCGTCTCCGAGCTCGTCTTCGAGGCGCGACCCGGTGGCCGGATCGTCCATGAGTACCGCGATGCGGAAGATGCCGACGGCTCCGACGTGGTCGCCGGGCGCGCGCTGGGATTTGTCGAGGATGTACGCCCCGGCAAGCGTCTGGCCTACCGGCTCTCCCCAGTACTTACCGGTGGCAGCCTCGCCTTCACCGCCCACCTCGACCTCGACCTCCAGCCCACCGACACGGGCACAGAACTCGACGTTCACTTCCAAGTCGCCGACAGCACGATCAACTCCGCAGACTTCATCGCCGGCATCGAGATCGGCTTCGGCCAAAGCCTCGACAAGCTCGCGGCGACCCTCGCCGTGGGCACGCACAGCACCAAGCACGACACCAATACAAGGAGCGCAAGATGACGGACTCGACCAGCCGCAGGGTGACCGCGAACCTGACCCTCACCCTCGACGGACGTTACAACGGTCCCGGCGGCCCCAGCGATTTCGCCGCGTTCGCCCCCTATGTGACCAGCGAGATCGCGCGAGACCACATGAACCTCATCTGGGAGAGCGCGACGACGGCGCTGCTCGGCCGAATCAACGCTGAGGGATTCATGGGCTTCTGGCCATCGGTCGCCGAAGACGAGAACGCCGATCCGCGTGATCGCGGATACGCCAAGTGGCTGGTCGACACGGAAAAGGTGGTCTTGTCCGCCACCTTGACCGAGGCCCCGTGGGAACGCACCCGCGTGGTGAACGCCCCCGCCGCCGACGTCGTTGCCGACCTCAAGGCCACTGGTGAGGGCGACATTCTCGTCAACAGCAGCGCGAGCATCATCAAACCGCTCCTGGCGGCGGACTTGCTCGACCGGCTGTACCTCATGATCTTCCCCGAGATCGCCGGCGGTGGGCAGCGACTTTTCGACGACGGCCTGCCAGCTTCAAAGTGGATGCTCACCCACCAGCAAAGCGGCGAACTGGGCGAGATCGCCATGGTCTACGACCGAGTCCGCTAAGTGGGCGTTTTGGTACTTTGGGCGGCATAAGAGCGACTCTTCTTGCAGATAGGGCCGCCAGATTCATGCGGGTTTCGACAGATGTCAGCTTGCCTGGATGAGCAAGACGGGCCATGAGCGCCCGTCTTGCGGCAGAAGATCCTGTCTCATCCCAAAAGGCGGACGCTTCGCCCAACGTTTGATCGACGGCCGGACGACCGTCTGGTCAGCCGCCTCACCCTGCAGTACCCCGAAGACGTGACGAAGCGGCGACCTATCCCAGCAACCTGCCCGACCTGAGATGACCTACTGACTCGAGAGCAGGAACAGCGTGTAGGCCGCCAGCGTCGCGGCGTCGGTGATCTCGCCGTCGCGGATCATGGCCTCGAAGTCCGCGCGCCTGAACCACCGGTGCAGCAGGTCCTGCTCCTCGACCTCCAGCTCGTTGGGCCCCGGCTCCAGCCCCGTGGCCACGAACACGTCGAAACCCTGTGACGACATGCCCTTGGCGCAGCTCAGCCGTCCCAGGTGCCGCATGTCCGCCGCCGTCAGGCCGGTCTCCTGGCGCAGCTCCTCGCGTGCCAGGTGCTCGGGGTCGCCGGTAAGCATCTGCGGGAACGTGCCCTGCGGGAACTCCCACGAGCGGGCGCGAATCGGGTAGCGATACTGCTCCACCAGGTGCAGCCCGTCGTTCTCGATCGGGATGACCAGCGCGTAGTCGGGTTTTTCGACGTAGGAGTAAATGCCTTCGGAACCGTCCAGGCGGCGGACGCGGTCCTCGCGCATGCGCAGGTACGGGCTCTCGTACACGATCTCGGTCGAGAGGCGCCTGATGGGATGCTCGCTGTCCGGTCGTACGTCCATGGCTCCTACTCGGTCCGCGCGGTGAAGTCCGTCCATGGCTCCTACTCGGTCCGCGCGGTGAAGTCGGCGAAGTCGAATCCCGGCGAGACGACGCAGCTGACCAGGACCTCCTCGCCGCCGGCGGGCCTGGCCGACTGCCACACGCCGCCCGGCACCACGGCCTGCGGCACCTGGCCGTCCTCGACCAGCGGGCCCAGGATGACGGTCTCGTCGCCGATCGTCAGGTCCAGTGGGCCGCCCCGATGCCACAGCCACACCTCGTCGGAGCGGACCACGTGCGGAACCGACTCCTCGCCGGGGCCCAGCAGGAAGTAGATGCCGGTGGCGGAGGAACGGGAACCGGGGTAGCCGGCGGGCAGGAAGGAGACAGGAGCCCGCCAGGTCTCTCGGAACCAGCCGCCCTCGGGATGGGGCAGCAGGTCCAGGGCGCGGGCGATGGGCGGGCGGTCCTCGAACGCGATCGCCGCGCCGGTGACGTCGCGGCGCAGGAAACGGGTACCGTCGAGGACCAGCTGGCCGTCCAGCTCGCTGGCCAGTGCCTCAGCCTCGTCGGCGACCTGGATGGACGGGCCGCTGGGGTAGATCGTCAGCTCCACGTGGGTGATCCTACGTGCTGGGGCTTGCGGCGGCGGTGAGGTCGCCGCCTGACCCCCTCTTGGTGGCGAACGGATCGTCCGCGTGCCGGTCGTCTCACCCTGACCAGCCGCCGTGTGGATCTTCTTGATAGATCGGCCGGAGCCGGCGGTAATTGTCGGTCGAGCTGGCTAGTCTGCGGCAAGTGATCGAACGGTGGAGCCGTGATCAGGTGCTCGCTCTCGCCCCCGACGCCTCGTCCCAGAAGGCGGCGCAGGGCGTGGCGACACCTGGCAAATGGAGCTTGCGCGGCACGACTGACGACGTGCTGTTCGGTGAGTGCAAGGGGAGCGGCGCAACGCCCTACATGGCGTGCGTCGATCTCTCCGAGCCCGCATATCGGTGCAGTTGCCCCAGCCGGAAGTTCCCGTGCAAGCACGCGCTCGGGCTGCTGCTCATGTGGTCGGCGGACGGGGTGCCCGCAGCCGATGCGCTGCCCTCGTGGGCGGCGGAGTGGGTCGCTATGCGTACGGAACGCGCCGCCAAGTCGGCGGCCAAGCTTGAGGCCGCCCGCGCCCGTGCCGCCTCAGAAGCCGAGAGCGACCCGGAGCCGGCCGACGGGGAGGCACCGGACGAGGGGCCGGACGCTCACCAGAGCCCTGAGCCGGTCACGGCCCCGGGGTCGGACACGGACACGGGCTCGGGCTCAGGCTCAGGCTCAGGTACGGGTTTGGGCTCGGGTACGGGTTTGGGTTCGGAAGGTGGGCATAGCTCGGACTTGGCAGCTGGTGACGGTTCCGCTCCGGGCGCTGGGGCGTCGTCCACTGGTAAGTCGGGTGGTGGGCGGGGTGCGGGGGTCGAGTCCGTCCGGCATGCGCGGGTGAGCGCCGGGCTGGCCGAGCTCGAACGGTGGCTGGCCGACCAGGTGCGGCAGGGCCTGGCGGGGACCGATGCCGACGAATGGGACGACCTGGCCAAGCGCCTCGTCGACGCCCAGGCGCCGGGCGTCGCCAACGCGCTCTCCCGGTTGCGGGAGGTGCGCATGGCCGACGACTGGCCGAGTCGGCTGCTGGCCGAATACTCGCTGATCAATCTGCTGGCGGTCGCCTACAGGCGGCGGGCCGAGCTGCCGGGGCCGTTGCGCCAGACCGTTCTGATCCGCGCGGGCTTCCCCGTCGCGCGGGAGGACGTGCTGGTTCGGCCGGTCGTGCGCGACCGGTGGCACGTGGTGGGCAGGCGCGACGAGGAACACGACCGGCTGACCGCCCGCCGGGTCTGGCTCCGAGGCCACGACACGGGCCGGGTGGCGCTGGTTCTGTCCTTCGCCGCCTCCGGCCAGCCACTCGACGCCTCGCTGGTCACCGGCACCACGATCGACGCCGACGTCGCCTTCTACCCGGGCGCCGCACCCCTCCGCGCCCTGGTCGCCACCCGACACGCCACCCCTCGAAGCCTTCCCGCCGACCTGACTACCTTCACCGGCCAGGGTGACGCCTCCGACCGGAGCGTCTCCGACGGTCGAGCAGGCCTCGACGACCGGGCGGACCCTGGCGGCCGGAGTGATCTCGCCGGTGGGGCGGATCTTGGTGGCGGGGTGGATCTCGACGACCGGGCGGAGCTCGGTGGTCGGAGTGATCTTGGCGGCCGGGTCCCGCCCGGAACGTCGCCGGAGGAGGCGCTCGGCGAGATCGCCGCCGCCGTGGCCGCCGACCCGTGGACCGACTCCTGGCCCGTGGTGCTGGCGGGCGTGGTTCCCGGCCGCACTTCTGTGGGCGGGTTTCCGCTGCACCCGAGGTCACGTGACCCGTGGCGGCTGATCGCCGTCTCCGGCGGCCGGCCGGTGACCGTGGCCGCTGAATGGACCCCGCTGGGCCTGCGTCCACTGACCACCTGGGCCGACGACGGAACGGCGGTGATCCTGTGACCTGGGACGACCTGGCATCGACGGCACTGGTGGGCACCGACCGCAGGCCGTACGGGGGAGACCTGCTGGAAAGCGCCGCCGTTGAAGTGGTGCGCCGCCGCGCCGGTCAGCAGCTCGGCGAGACGGCCGAGCAGGAGCGGGCGAACGATGAGGAGTTGCCCGCCGTGACCGCCCGAGCCGCCGAGCGCCTGGCCAGGATTCTGGGCGGTGAGTACGACCGCCTGCTCCCCGAATGGCTGGCGGCCGCCTCCGCAGCAGGCCGCCGAGTGCCCCCGTACGTCCTGCCCGAGCTCCTCGACCGAGGCCGACGCGACCAGTCGATCAGAGCACATCTCGGCCTGGTCGCCGGGCAGCGTGGCAGGTGGCTGGCCGCCCTGAACCCGGACTGGGCGTACCTGCTCGAAGAGCCGACCGGCGAGACGTGGGAGCTGGGCAGCCCGGCCGACCGCCGCGCCTACCTGAGCCACCTCCGGAGGCAGGAGCCCAAGCAGGCCCGGGAGTTGCTGGAGACGGGCTGGGAGCGCGAAGGGCCGGACGACCGGGCGGCGTTCGTCGAGGTGCTGGCGGACGGGCTGTCCATGGACGACGAGCCGTTCCTGGAGCAGGCCCTCGACGACCGCAGGCGCGAGGTACGCCAGCAGGCCGCCAACCTCCTCACCCGCCTCCCCGAGTCGCGCCTGGCCCAGCGCATGACCGTACGCGCGCGAAGCTGCCTGACCGTCACCAAGGGCACGATCATCGTCGAGGCGCCCGCAGCGTGCGACAAGGCGATGGAGCGCGATGGCATCCGGGCCAAGCCCCCGAGAGGCACCGGTGAGCGGGCCTGGTGGCTCCAGCAGGTCGTCGCCCGCGCGCCTCTCGGGCTCTGGGGCAGCCCCGCCAAGCTGCTCAAGATGAAGATCCCCGACTGGGACGGCGAGGTGAAGACCGCCTGGGTGCGCGCGGCCGTGCTGCAGCGGGATCCGGAGTGGGCGCGGGCGATGTTCGGGTGGGACCCGATCGCGGACCTGCTGGAGGCGCTGGGGCCGGACGAGCAGCAACAGCTTGCTGCCGATTTCGTGAAAAAGCATGACGTGGACAGCCAATTGATCATGGTGCTGGGCGGCGTGTCCTCGCACTGGCGGGAGAAGCTGGCGACGGCCGTTCTCCGCAAGATCACCAAGGTGGCCACCACCCAGCCGTGGAACCTCGGCGAGCTGATCAAACTGGCCGGCGAGCACATCGACCCGGCGCTCGCCGAGCTGGCCGAGAACTACTCGCCCGTGCCGCCCATCCAGCAGGTCGCCGCCCTGCTGCGCTTCCGTGCCGACCTGATGAAGGAGCTCTCATGACCGTTCTGCGCCCGCATGCGGAAGATCAGTACGCCGAGGAGCTGGCCGTGCTCGCCAAGGACGACGACCGGACCAGACCGCCCGGCTGGAAGCTGTCGCCGTGGGCCGTGACCACGTACATCCTTGGCGACGGCCGACAGATCACCCCGAAATACGTGGGCGCCCGCCGCATCGTCGAGGTCGCCGTCGCCACCCTGGCCACCGACCGCGCGCTGCTGCTGCTCGGTGTGCCCGGCACGGCCAAGACCTGGCTGTCCGAACACCTGGCCGCCGCGATCAGCGGCGACTCGACCCTTTTGGTGCAGGGTACGGCCGGAACGGCAGAAGAAGCCATCCGCTACGGCTGGAACTACGCGCGGCTGCTGGCCGAGGGCCCGTCCATCGAGGCGATGACCCCCTCGCCCGTCATGCGGGCCATGGCCGAGGGCCGGATCGCCCGCGTCGAGGAGCTCACGCGCATGCCCTCGGACGTTCAGGACGCCCTGATCACCGTCCTGTCCGAGAAGACGCTGCCGATCCCCGAGCTCAACCGCGAGGTCCAGGCCGAACGCGGCTTCAACGTCATCGCCACCGCCAACGACCGCGACCGGGGCGTCAACGAGCTGTCCAGCGCCCTGCGCCGCCGCTTCAACACCGTCGTGCTGCCGGTGCCCGCCACCGCCGAAGAGGAGGTGGACATCGTCTCGCGCCGCGTCACCCAGCTCGGCCGCTCGCTGGAGCTGCCCGAGACGAGCACGGGGCTGGCGGAGATCCGCCGCGTGGTGACGGTGTTCCGGGAGCTGCGCACGGGGGTGACGGAGGACGGCCGCACCAAGGTCAAATCACCCAGCGGCACCCTGTCCACGGCCGAGGCCATCTCGGTGCTGACCAGCGGCATCGCCCTCGCGGCCCACTTCGGCGACGGCGTACTGCGACCCTCCGACGTGGCCGCCGGGATCGTGGGCGCGGTGGTGCAGGAGCCGGTGTCCGATCGGGTGGTGTGGCGCGAATACCTCGAAACGGTCGTCCGTGAGCGCTCCGAGTGGCGCGACTTCTACCGTGCCTGCCGCGAGGTCTGATGAGCGTCTCGATCCTCGGCGTCCGGCACCACGGCCCCGGCTCGGCGCGCGCCGTACGGGCGGAGCTCGAACGCCTCCGTCCCGACCTGATCCTCATCGAAGGACCGCCGGAGGCCGACGCGCTGGTCGCCCTCGCGCCCGAGCTCGAACCGCCGGTCGCGCTGCTCGCGCACGTGCCCGGCCAGGCGTCCAGCGCGGCCTTCTGGCCGTTCGCCGGGTTCTCGCCCGAATGGCAGGCCATCCTGTACGGCACGGCGGCCGGCATCCCAGTACGCTTCTGCGACCTCCCGGCAGCCCACAGCCTGGCCGACACCCCCGAAGCCGTCACTCCCGGCATTGCCGACGCTGACGCCCCCAACACCGCCACGCCTGACGCCCCCGGCGCCGTCACTCCCGGCACCTCCGACGCCGACAGCCCTGACGCCGACAGCCCCTACCCTCGGGCCGCCACCCCTGAGCCCCGCTCCGAGGCGGCTCCCGAGTCTGTGCCCGGCTCCGACCCCGAGCGCTTGCGGGTCGATCCCATCGGCACCCTGGCCGCCGCAGCCGGTTATGACGATCCCGAGCGCTGGTGGGAGGACGTCGTCGAGCACCGGGGTGACACCCCGTTCGAGGTGATCGCCGAGGCCATGGCCGCCGTCCGCGAGGGCCACGAGCCTGACGAGCGTGAGGCCAGGCGTGAGGCGTACATGCGCAAAACCATCCGCAACGCCCTCAAACACGGTTACGACCGCATCGCGGTGATCTGCGGCGCCTGGCACGTCCCCGCCCTGACCGCCCCGCTGCCCCCGGCCAAGGCCGACGACGCCCTCCTGCGCGGCCTGCCCAAGGTGAAGGCGCAGATGACGTGGGTGCCGTGGACGTACGGGCGGCTGGCCTCGTGGAGTGGCTACGGCGCGGGCATCTCCTCGCCCGGCTGGTACCACCACCTGTTCACCGCCCCCGACCGGCCCGTGGAGCGGTGGCTGGCCGCAGCGGCGGCGGTGCTCCGCGACGAGGGTCTCGCCGTGTCGTCCGCGCACGTCATCGAGTCCGTACGCCTCGCGCACAGCCTGGCCACCCTGCGCGGACGCCCGCTGGCCGGGCTCGGCGAGGTCACCGAGGCGGCCAGGGCGGTGCTGTGCGAGGGCGACGATCTGGCGGTGGAGCTGATCCAGCGGCGTATGGTCGTCGGCGACCGGCTCGGCCACGTCTCCGACGGCACGCCCATGGTGCCGCTCCAGCGCGACCTGCGTGAGCAGCAGCGACGGCTCAAGCTGAAGCCGGAGGCGCTGGACCGCGAGTTCGGACTCGACCTGCGTAAGCCGCTCGACCTCGACCGCAGCCACCTGCTGCACCGGCTGCGGCTGCTCGACGTGGAGTGGGGGGTGCTCGGGGAGGCCAGGGGCAAGGGGACGTTCAGGGAGACGTGGACGCTGCAGTGGCGGCCCGAGTTCGACCTGGCGCTCGTCGAGGCGGCGGCCCTCGGCATCACGGTCGCCTCCGCCGCCGCCCAGCGGGCCCGCGACCTCGCCTCGGCGGCGTCGGTGACGCTGGCCGACCTGACCGGGCTGGTCGAACGCTGCCTGCTGGCCGACCTGCCGGAGGCGCTGCCGGAGGTCCTGGCCGCCCTCTCGGCCAAGGCCGCGCTCGACACCGATGTCACCCACCTGATGGCCGCGCTGCCCGCGATGGTCCGCGCCCACCGCTACGGCGACGTACGCGGCACCTCGGCCGAGGGCCTGGCGGTGATCGTCCGGTCCATGCTCGACCGCATCTGCGTCGGCCTGCCCGTCGCGGTCACCGGCCTCGACGACGAGGCGGCCGCCGCACTGCTCAGCGGCGTCGACGCCGTCCACACGGCCGTCGCGCTGATGTCAGAGGAGCCGCCCGGCTCACCACCGGAGGCTGTCGGGCAGGAGCCGACGCCGCCAGAGAAGCCCGTCGGGCAGGAGTCGACGGCGCCGGTCTCCCGCCAAGCGGCGTCCCCGCGTAGCCGGTGGCTGGTCACACTGCGCGGGATGAGTGACCGTCCCGACCTGCACGGGCTGATCGAGGGCCGACTGACCAGGATCCTGCTCGACGCCGGCGAGCTGGACGACGCCGACGACCGGATGTCGCGGGCGATGTCCCGGGGCCACGCGCCCACCAGGGCCGCCTCGTGGATCGAGGGCTTCCTGGGCGGCGGGGGGTTGCTGCTGGTGCACGACCCGAGGCTGCTCGGCCTGGTCGACACCTGGCTGACCGGGCTGGACGGCGAGCAGTTCGTCGACGTGCTGCCGCTGCTCCGCCGTACGTTCGGGAGCTTCGCCGCACCCGAACGCCGGGCGATCGGCCAGCGCGTCCGATCGGCGGAGCGGTCGGAGCGGTCGGAGCGGGCGGGGGAGCAGGCCGTGGACGAACAGCGGGCGGCGGCGGCCGAGCGGACCGTCCTGGCGATCTTGGGGAGAGCACGGGTCGGCGGGGGAGAGCATGGCTGAGCGTGCTGGCGATCTTGGGAAGAGCGCGGATCGGCGGGAGAGAGTATGACTGAGCGTATGGACGAGCGGCTGCGCAGGTGGCGGCTGGTGCTGGGCGGTGGCGACGCCGACGGCATCTGCGCCGGCCGCCAAGGAGGCGCGGGCGGGGCGGGCGGGCTCGAGGGCGCGGACGCGGATATGGACAGGGCCCTGGCCGCCGTGTACGACCGCGACGGCGGCCTCGGCGCCTCGGCGCCCCGGGTGGCGCGGTGGCTGGGCGACATCAGAACCTATTTCCCCTCGACCGTCGTCCAGGTCATGCAGAAGGACGCGATCCAGCGGCTCAACCTCACCAGGCTGCTGCTCGAACCCGAGATGCTGGAGGCCGTCGAGCCCGACGTACACCTGGTCGGCACGCTGCTGGCGCTCAACCGGGTCATGCCCGACCAGGCGCGCGAGTCGGCCAGGGCGGTGGTGCGCAAGGTCGTGCAGGAGCTCGAACGCAGGCTCGCCCAGAAGACCAGGGCCGCCGTCACCGGCGCGCTCGACCGCTCGGCCAGGACCCACCGGCCCAAGCGGGTGTCCGACATCGACTGGGACCGGACGATCAGGGCGAACCTCAAGAACTACCTGCCCGAGAAGAACACGGTCGTGCCCTCGCGTCTCGTCGGCTACGCGCGCAGGCAGCGGTCCGTGCAACGTGAGGTGGTGCTCGCCATCGACCAGAGCGGGTCGATGGCGGCCTCGGTGGTCTACTCGAGCGTGTTCGGCGCGGTGCTGGCCTCGATGCGGTCGCTCAAGACGTCGCTGGTGGTGTTCGACACGGCCGTGGTGGACCTGACGGAGCAGCTACATGACCCGGTCGAGCTGCTGTTCGGTACGCAACTGGGCGGCGGTACGGACATCAACCGGGCCATCGCCTACAGCCAGGGCCTCATCTCGCGGCCGGCCAACTCGATCTTCATCCTCATCAGCGACCTCTACGAGGGCGGCGTACGGCAGGAGATGCTGCGCAGGGTCGCCGCGATGACCCAGGCGGGCGTCCAGGTGATCGTGCTGCTGGCACTGTCCGACGAGGGCGCCCCTTTCTACGACCACGAGAACGCCGCCGCGCTGGCCGCGATGGGGGTCCCGGCCTTCGCGTGTACGCCCGACGCCTTCCCGGACCTGATGGCCGCCGCGATCGAACGCCGCGACATCGCCCGGTGGGCCGAACGGCACGTCGGCATGGGTTCCTGAAACGTGGCGAAAGGGCCGCGACGCCAGGTCGCGGCCCTTGAACGCGTCAGTGCCCCGCTTGCTCCACGTCGGCCTTGCGCGGCAGCAGGTACGCCAGCAGGAAGGTCAGCACCAGCAGCCCGATCTCGACCCAGATGGTGACCTGCATCGCCGAGCCGAAGCTCCACCGGCTCTTGAGCAGGTTGAAGAAGAGCGTGCCGAGCAGGGCGCTGCCGAGCGCGCCGCCGAGTTGCTGGGTAGCGGTCAGCGTGCCCGACGCCGAGCCGGACTCGTGCGGCTCGACGCCCGAGAGCACGATGTCGAAGAACGGCGCCATGGTCAGGCCCATCCCGATGCCCACGAAGGCCAGGCCGGGGGACAGCTGCCAGGGGCTGACGTCGGTGCCGACCAGGTGGATGGTCAGGCCCAGCACGCCCGCGCCCACCGCCATCACCGCGGTGCCGATCTGCAGCAGGCCGCGGCCGAGCTTCTCCTGCAGGCCCGACATGGCCAGGCCGAAGCCGATGACGCCGCCGATGGCCTGCGGCAGACCGGTGAGGCCGGCCTTGAGCGGGCTGTAGCCGAGCCCGACCTGGGTGTAGAGGGTGAAGACGAGGCTGAGGCCGATCATTCCGGAGAAGAAGGCCAGGCCGGCCACCAGCCCGCCGGTGAAGGCGCGCTTGCGGAACAGGCTCGGCGTGACCAGCGGGTCCTTTCCTGAACCGGCGCGGCGGCTCTCGTACCGGGCGAAGACGGCGAACACCACGATGGAGGCGGCCATCGACACGAACGTCCAGGCGGGCCAGTCCAGCTCGCGGCCCTGGATGAGCGGGAAGATGAGCAGGAACGCGGCGGCCGACACCAGCAGCATGCCGACCAGGTCGAGCCGGGTGGCGTTGGAGAGCCTGAACTCCGGCAGGAACCGCATCCCGGCCAGCGCGGCGGCCAGCCCGAGGGGTAGGTTGATCAGGAAGATCATGCGCCAGCCGGTGCCGAACAGGTCGGCGTGGATCAGCCAGCCGGCCAGAATCGGGCCGCCCACGGACGAGATCGTCATGACCGGGCCGAACATGCCGAACGCCTTGCCCATCTCCTGCGGCGGGAACATCTCCTTGATCAGGCCGAGTCCCTGCGGCAGCATCACGGCGCCGAACAGGCCCTGCACAACGCGGCCGGCGATCAGCATCTCCGGGTTCGCGGCGATCCCGCACAGCAATGAGGCGGCGGTGAAGCCCAGGGCGCCGATCACGAACATGCGCTTGCGGCCGTAGAGGTCGCCGAGCCGGCCACCGGTGATCAGGCCGACGGCCATGGCCAGGGTGTAACCGGCCACCAGCCACTGCACCAGGCTCGACGAGCCGCCCAGATCCTTCTGGATGGTCGGTGCGGCGATGGAGGTGACCAGCGCGTCCAGCAGGTCCATGACCTCGGCGGCCAGGATGACGAACAGCGCGACCCAGCGCCAGCGGTAAGGCTGGACCTCCGAGTCCGCCTGGGGGGCGGTGACGGTCATGAGGACTCCTTGGTAGAACGCTGTTTTATACTACGAACACTGTTCGCTACGAACACTGTTTTAGTGGCGAACAGCGTTCGTGTCAAGTACAGTGTTCGTCATGGGTAGCAGTGAGAACGTCCCGCCCCCGCCGTGGCGCAAGGCGCGTAAGCCGGTGCAGCTCAAGCGGCAGCTGAGCCAGGACCTGATCGTCGAGGCGGGGCTGCGGATCCTTGACGCGGAGGGCCTCGACGGGCTGAGCATGCGCCGCGTCGCGCAGGAGCTCGACACCGGGCCCGCCTCGCTCTACGCGCACGTCGCCAACAAGGAGGAGCTCCTGGAGCTCATCTATGACCGGGTGCTCGGCGAGATCCAGCTGGCCGACCCCGACCCGGCCCGCTGGAAGGAGCAACTGCGCGAGTACGCGATCGAGTGCCACCGTGTGCTGGGCAGCCATGCCGACGTGGCCAGGGCCGCGCTGGCCAGCATCCCCGTCGGCCCGAACGCACTGCGCATCGCCGAGTACGTCTTCGGCCTGCTCATCGACGCGGGCATGGCGCCGCGTGACGCCTCGCTCGCCGTCGACCGGATCGCCCTCTACATCACCGGCGACGCCTTCGAAGGCTCGCTGCACTTCGGCAGGATGCGGGCCACAGGTCTCGGCCTGGAGGAATACTTCAAGTCGTTCGTCGGCCACATCGAGAGCCACTACCGCGCCCTGCCTGCCGAGCGGTTCCCGCACATCGCCGAGCACGTCGACGATCTGATCGCCGACGACGGGCGGGTGCGCTTCGAGTACGGTCTCGATCTGATGATCGACGGTCTCGCCGCCCGGATGCCTTAGGCCGGCAGGCCCCGGATGCCTTAGGCCGGCAGGCCCCGGATTCCCTAAGCCCAAGGGCCTAGGGCTGGCGCCCGATGTGCTGAGCAGGGTGTTCGGCATAGTTTGCCGGACATGACCGCAACTCTTGAAGCACCTCCCGTCAGTGTGGTGTCGGCGAAGTACCGGGCGCTCAGCGTGGGGCTGGTGGCGCTCGTCATGTTGGTGGCGTTCGAGGCGATGGCGGTGGCGACGGCGATGCCCGTCGTCGCGCGCGAGCTCGGCGGCATGCACCTGTACAACCTGGCCTTCAGCGCCACCCTCGCGGCCAGCGTGATCGCCACCGTGCTCGGCGGCAGGTGGAGCGACGTGAAGGGCCCGCTGCCGCCGGTAGCCACCGGCGTGGCGGGTTTCGTGGCGGGACTGCTGGTGGCCGGGTTCGCGCCGAACATGGAGGTGTTCGTCGCCGGGCGGTTCATCCAGGGGCTCGGCGCGGGCCTGATCCAGGTGGCCCTCTATGTGCTCGTGGCGAGGGTCTATCCGGGTGAGATGCATCCCAGGGTGTTCGCGCTGTTCTCGGCCGCCTGGGTGGTGCCCTCCATGGTGGGCCCGGCCATCGCGGGGTTCGTGGTGGAGAACGCCGACTGGCGCTGGATCTTCCTCGGCGTCTCCCTGATCGTCGTGCCCAGCGCGCTGCTCCTCTGGCGCGGCACCGCGGGCGCGGGCCTTAGTGGCGGCGACGCCGAGCCCGCCCCCGGCCTCGGGCGCAAGCTGGTCTGGGCCACGCTGACCGCCGTCGCCGCCGCGCTGATCCAGTACGGCAGCGCGCTCCAGCTCCGCGGCCTGCCCCTGCTCGCGGCCGGGATCGTCCTACTGGCCGTGTCCCTGCCCAGGCTGCTGCCCCGCGGCTCGCTCAGGGCCGCCCGCGGGCTGCCGAGCGCCCCGGTGCTGCGCGGCCTGGCCTACGGCTCGCTGATGGCGGCCCAGGTTCTCATCCCGCTCATGCTGATCAGCGAGCGTGGCCTGACGCCCACCGGCGCCGGAATCGTCCTGACCGTCGGTGCGCTCGGCTGGTCCACCGGATCCTGGATCAAGGGCCGCGGCGCCATCAGCCACCTGGCCGCGCTGCGCGGTGGCGCCATCATGATCGCCACCGGCATCGCGCTGATGTCGCTCGTGCTGATCGACTCCGTGCCGATCGCCCTCGCGTACGTGGCCATGGCCATCTCCGGGCTCGGCATCGGCGCGCTGCACCCCACGGTGTCCGTACTGGTGCTGGAGATGTCCGCGCAGGGAGAGGCGGGCCAGAACACCGCGGCCCTCGGCGTCGGCGAGTCCGTGTTCACCGTCGTCGCCGTCGCGGTCACCGGAGCCCTGTTCACCGCCACCGGCGAGACCTATCTGGTCGGCCTCGCCTTCACCTTCGCCCTCGCCGTCCTGGCCGCCGTGATCGCCCCGCGTTTTGCCCAGCACACGAAGGCAGGCACACTGGAAGGAGTTGTTTCGTAGCTTCGTCGCAGAGGGGGGTACATGCCGCGAGTGCGGGAGCTAGAGGTCTTCCGGCTGGTCCTGCCGTACGGCAGGCGGTCGGAGAGCCTGCTCGTCAAGCTCACCGACTACGCCGGCATGACCGGCTGGGGTGAGGCGCTGGATCCGGAGCCCAAGACCTGGACCCGGCTGGAGGAGTCGCTGGGCGCCCAGCTCATCGGCGTCGACTGGGAGCATCCCGACGCCGTCCCGAGCGGCGATTCGGCCGTCGACATGGCCTGCTGGGACCTGTGGACCAGGATGCGCGGCGTGCCGCTCGCCGAGGCGATCGGCGGCACCCGCACCTCCCTGATGGCCACCGTCCGGCTCGAACCCGACCCGTCACTCGAAAGCCTGGTCTCACGGGTCAACCAGCAGGTCTGCGCGGGCTACGGCCACGTGACGCTGGACGTACGCCCAGGCTGGGACGTCGAGCCGGTGCGGGCCGTACGCCTGGCCTATCCGGCTCTGACGCTGGCCGTCGACGGCGGCGGCTCCTACTCCGAGGGCGGCCAGCTCGCGGCGCTGGACTCCTACGGCATCGAGGTCATCGAACGGCCCTTCCCCGTCGGCGACGTCTACGCGCACGCCTCGCTGCAGGACGAGGTGGCGGCGTCGGTGGCGGTCGAGGTGCGCTCCTCGGCGGAGCTCGACGATTACCTGACCCTGCGGGCCGCGCGGGTGCTGATTCTGCGGCCCACCGCCTTCACGTCACTCAGCGAGGCCCGCCGGGCGCATGACCGGGCCGCCGCGGCCGGCTGGGACATCCAGTGCGCGGGCGGCCAGGGCGCCGGACTGGCCCGGGCGGCCACGGTGGCGGTGGCCAGCCTGCCGGGCTGCACGCTGCCGTGCGACGTGACGCAGCCGCCGCGCAACAACCAGATCGTGACGCCGATCGTGGGGGCGAACGGCGGGGTGGTGGCGGTGCCACTGACGCAGGCGGGGCTGGGCCACGTCATCGACGAGGCCCGGGTACGCCGGATGGCCAAGGACTCGTTTCGCGCGTGACCAACTGGCGACAAGGGTCCGGGCCTGCCCGCCGATTCACGGCCGGCGCAGGCGGTCACGGTGTGCGGAACCCCCGGAAGGTCACGTGCTTGCGGGTTTCGAAGCCGAGCCGCTCGTAGAGGGCGATCGCGCCGGTGTTGGCCTCGGCCACGTGTATAAAGGGACGTTCATCGCGAGCCGCGATACGCGCGATGAGCGCATTGACCAGGCGGGCGGCGTGGCCTCGCCCGCGTGCCTCGGGAGCGGTGCAGACGGCACTGATCTCGGTCCACCCCGGTGGCCGGAGTCGTTCGCCCGCCATCGCCACCAGCGTGCCCTTGTCGCGGATGCCGAGATAGGTGCCGAGCTCGTGGGTGCGCGGCCAGAATGGCCCCGGCTGGGCCCGCGCGACGAGGTCGAGCATCTCTGGCACGCTGTCCGCGCCCAGTTCGACCACGCCGGTGACGCTCTCCCCGTGTGGGTGATCGGGTCGGCTGCCGCTGCGCCAGATCATCTGACGGCCTTCGAGGACGAAGATCGGCTCCCAGTCCGACGGCGGTGGGGCCGCGCAGCTGAACATGTCGGCGAACTCGCCTCGTCCCAGCAGCCGGGCGAGGTCGGCCCACTCCTGCGGACCCGGGTCGGCGGTCGCCGCGGAAAAGGTCGCGACCCCCGGCAGGTAGGCGGCGGCCCGGCCGAGCCGGCGGGCGAGGTGCGCGTGGTGACCGCGCAGTGATTCACCCACCGGGTCGTCGAGTGCGGCGGCCTCGCCGTCGCGGTTCACCATCGTGCTGGGCCTCTCGTGTGTGGCCATTGTCATGGATGAGAAGTCGTGCGAGGCCAGCATGCCGCATGGTGGCCGCCGCGCTCACCCCAGGTCGCAGTCGTACAACCTCTCTCACCATCCACCCGTTCTGCGAGACGGTTCTGAGCTGCAGGAACGTTCTCCTTCGCGGCCCCGCACCGACCCGAGCACCGGACGGTCAGGGCGTCCGGGCGACAAGGCACAACGAGATCAACGCCGTTTTGGGCCCATGACACGCTTCATACCGACACCCCGTGACGGCCAAGTGATCTAGCCCCTCTACCTTTATCCCGAAATTTCGCGATAAAGGGGCTCGATGTGGGGGATGTACCCGCGTTAACCAGGTGGCGGACGCTTGTCGCCATCCTGCGCGTGAACCCGGGGGGCTTGGGGCCGGAGTGGCTGCAACTGCTCGTCCGCCTGGGCGCTGTCGGCGCTGTGGTCGGCGGGCTGCTGTACGTGCTGTGGCCGCTCGGCTTCCCGGTGCCGCTGTTGGGGGTGCCGGCCCTCGCTACCTGCCTGATCGTCGGAGCCATGGCTTGGCGGCCTCGGCTCAGATGGAGATACCCTCGCCTGTCTCTGGACGATCATCAGCGGCTGCGTCGCGTCCTCGACTCGGCGTCCGAGGCGGCAGGGTGGCCTACATCCGTCAAGGTTCGCCTGAGCCCCAGGGCGCGCTTGGCCGCCTGGGCCGGCCGACGGGGCAGCTGCCTCCTCTACCTGGGCCTGCCGCTGCTCATGGGGCTGGACGAGGATGACCTGCGCGCTCTGATCATCAGGGAGATGACCCTCGTCCCGTCGGCGTCCTGGCAGGTCCGCTGGCTCCTCCGCGTCAATTTCCTGGACCTCGATCGGGAGGCGGAGGGCAGGCCGCTGCCACAACGGGAGTGGCTGCGTGTGCACGCCCACCGGATCCGCAGTGACCTCTGGTCGGCGACCGCCGAACTGGTGGGACGCGAGGTTCTGGCCCGCGCCACGCGGCGTGCCCTTATGATCAACAGTGCCTTCAACTGGCACCTTGAGCGGTACGCGGGCCCGGCGATGTCGCCTGACATGGGTTATGTGTCCGACATCTATCAGAGTTTCCTCTGGAAGATCAGGGACGACGGCCTGCTCGGGCGGATGCAGCCGAATGTCGACTCCTACGTGGCGGAGGATTACGAGCGTCACGAGGCGAGGCTGTTGGAGGAGCTGGGATGGAACGCCGGCGAGCCCGTCGACCCGGTCGCCGACCCGGTCGTCGCCGGCGTCACGGAGAAGCTGGAACGCAGGCTCGGGCAGGTCGTCCTCTGGGAACGCGCCAAGGCCGCCGGCCCGCGCATTCCCAGCCACTCCCTGCATGACATTCCCTGGGAGGGATGGGGCTTGCTTCAAGGGCAGTGGCGGGACCAGGTCATCGTCGCCGCGAGCAAGCTGCTCGGGCGGGAGGCCACCGCGCGGGACGTCGTCCAGCTGGTCGTCGACGGCCGGGCGGGGGAGCTCTCCTGGTGGCACGCCGACCTCCCGTGTCCTCATTCCAGCCCGGCCGTCTGCGTGCTGATCCCGTTCTTCGACGTTGAGTTGCGGCGTTTGGGGTACGTCGCCCCGGTTCTCCAGCAACGCAGCTTTGTCGGACCGCTGGGCGATACGGTCGACTTGGTGGCACTGGCCGACAGAGCGGGGCGCGGCTTGCCGTACGGACTCGAGCTTGGAGGACCTTTGACGGAGCGGGACCGGGACGAGGACGCCCGGCGGCTGGCGGCGGAATCGCTGGCGGCCGGCGATCCGACGGGCTGGTTCGAGCGCTTGTACGCGGGGTCGGAGACAGGTGAGGCGATAGTCCCGTGGGACTCCCAGACACCCCACCCACTGCTCGTCGAGTGGCTCCCTTCGGCGTCGGGCTCGGCCTCGGGTCCAGGCTCCGGCTCCGCTTCCGGCTCGGGTTCCGACCTCGGCTCCGGGGCGGAAGCGAGGACCGGAACGGGCGCGGGTCGGCGGGCGCTGGTGGTCGGGTGCGGGCTGGGGGACGACGCCGAGTACGTGTCGCGGTTCGGCTACGACACGGTCGCCTTCGACGTCAGCGAGTCGGCCGTACGCCTGGCCCGGGAGCGCTTTCCGGGTTCCACGGTGCACTATCGCGCCGCCGACCTGCTCGCCCCGCCCGCCGAGTGGCGCCACGCGTTCGATCTGGTGGTGGAGATCATGACTGTCCAAGCTCTGCCGGAGCACCTCCACGCGCCGGCCGTCGCCTCGGTCGCCGACTTCGTCGGGCCGGGTGGCACGCTCCTGGTGATCGCTTCTGCTCGGGAGGAGGGCGGTCCGGTGTTCGCGCCGCCGTGGCCCCTCACGCCGTCCGAGATCGCGTCCTTCGCATCGGAGGGCCTGGTCGCGGACCGCGTCGAAGACCTCCGCGACCCCGAACGCCACCGCTGCCGCGCCACCTTCCACCGCCCCGCCGACTTGGGCGAGGAGTAGCGCGTCAGCAGCGGCGGGTCCAGTGCTTGCGGGCCCAGACGTTGCGGCACTTTCTTGACGGCGTCCCGAGATAACCGTCGTCGGTCTTGGTGCAGACGCCGTTCACCGTTTCTGTGCACTCATTGGTGGCGACGCATTCATTGTTGATGGTCGTGGTGCAGTATTCCTCGTCATCGCCACCCTCGTCATCGCTCTCCTCCGCATCGGGCTCGGGAGCGTCCGGATCCTCGTAACCGATCGCTGCCTTGGCGGCGTCGCCGCCTTTGCTGCGAGCGTTGTACGCCTCGGCGTACGGCTCGCGGAAAGAGCCATCGTCGGCTTTCTTGCCCATCGCCGGAACGGTGCCGTCGATGCGGATGTAATACCAGCCGTATCCCTTCTCGCCGTCGTCGCACCTGATGTTCGCGAAGCGGATCCGAGTGGCCTTTCGCACGCAGACCTTCACGCGGTCGTCGACGTCGGCGATCATCGCGTGCGAGCCGCTGCCGCCCTTGGCGGGAGCTCGGTACGAGTCGCCTCGTGGCTGCTTGAACGAGCCGTGCTTGGCCTTGGAGCCGGTGGCGGTCACCCGCGCTTCCAGCGAGAAGAAGTACCAGGCGGCGCCGGGCCGCGCATCGTCACACGGTCGATAGTTGATCCGCACGAGCGTCTTCTTGTTGACGCAGATCTCGAAGAATCCCGCGTCGTCGTCATCGCTTTCTTCCGGCGTCGAACTCTCCGGGACCGGTTGTTCGGCGACCGGATTAGCGGTTTCGGTCTCAGCCGGTGGCGAAGTGGTGGTGCATCCGGCGATCAGGAGTATGGAGGTGAAGAGGAAAACGAGTCGTAACGGGATGGGCGGCAGACCTCATATGGTGCGACGACTGGGACCTCGATTTATCAGAGGTGCGTTAGCGCAGAAGCGCCCGCCACCGTGGTGACGGGCGCTTCGGGTGTGTCGCGAAGGCGAATGGCGGCCTGAACCAGATGGCCGGCTAAACCAGGTGGCCGGCTAAACCAGCGCCGCTTCCAACAGGAGCGCTCCGGCGCCCAGAAGGGCGGCGTCCCGGCCGGCCCGGGCTGGGGCGATCTCCAGGTCGCGGGTCGCCAACGGCAGGCAGCGCTCGTACACCGCCGCCCTGATGGAGGTGATCAGCGGCTCGGCCGCCGACAGGCTGCCGCCCACCGCGATCACGTCCGGGTTGAAGAAGTTGACCAGTACGGTGAGGACCTCGCCGATCCGCCGGCCCGCGCCCCGGACCAGGCTGGTGGCCTCGGGGATCGCGTCGTCCACCAGGCTCACGATGTCCGCGGGACGGGCCACGGTGATCCCGGAGTCGGCGAGGGCCGACATAAGGGCGGCCCCGCTGGCGTACGCCTCCAGGCAGTCGGGGTGGCCGCAGGCGCACAGGACGGACGAGTCTGAACGTACCCGTACGTGGCTGATGTCGCCCGCCGCGCCCCGCCCCCGGTGCAGGTGGCCGTTGACGATCACACCGCAGCCGATGCCGGTCCCGGCCTTGAGGACCATGAGGTTGTCGCAGCCCGGCCAGTGCCGGGCCTCACCGGCGGCCATCAGGTTGGCGTCGTTCTCGACGAGGATCGGCAGGTCGTAGCGCAGGCCCAGATGCTCGGCGACAGGGAACCCGTTCCAGCCGGGCATCCGCGACGGCGTGACCACCCGGCTCGTGGCCGGGTCGACCGGGCCGGGGATCCCGGTGCCGACTCCGCGTAACGGCACGTCATCCGGCACATGTACGGCCAGCAGCTCGTCGAAGGCGTCCGACAGCAGGTCCAGCGTGGCCTCCGGCCCCCGGGCGATCTCGCAGGGCCGCTCCTCGACCACCACAGGGGCGCCGCTGAGGTCGAGCAGCCCGAGCCGCGCATGGTGCGCGCCGAGGTCGGCGACCGCCAGCACCCCGGCTGACGGCGACAGGCGCAGCCGCCTGGGCCGGCGACCACCCCGCGAGGTGCCCGAGCCCTCCTCGCCGAGCAGGCCCAGCGAGATCAGCTCCTCGACCCGCAGCGAGACGCTGGAGGCGGCCAGTCCGGATAAGCGGGCGAGATCGGCCCGCGACTCGGCCCGGCCGGTGGCCACGAGACGCAGCAGGTCCCCCTGTGCCCCGCTCACGGGCAGCCGCTGGTTCATGCTGAGAGGAATATCATGTGTGGACTTCCTACGACAACGTATTGACTTCGTACGAAATATGCCACTACGTTCCGCTTCATCTTCGATTTCGAAGGAAGTGGATGCTCATGAAGAGACTGGTCGCTGTCGTCGCCGTTTCCCTGTTAGGCCTGGCGGCCTGCGGCGAGACGAGCAGCCCCGCCGTGCCCGGAGGAGAGACCAAGAAGGACGACGTCCTCGCGCAGGCGCCGGTCGCCGCCGCCGCGGACATCCTGCCCGGCTCCACCATGGAGAAGATCAAGAAGCGCGGCGAGCTGATCGTCGGTGGCTCGCTGGACGCGCCGTTGCTCTCCCAGCAGAACCCGGCCACCGGCCAGGTCGAGGGCTTCGACGCCGATCTGGGCAAGGCGCTGGCCAAGTACATCATCGGCCAGCCCAAGGTGAAGATCGTCAACTCGGCCTCGGAGACCCGCGAGGCGCTGCTCGCCAACGGCACCGTGGACGTCGTCTTCCAGACGTACACGATCACGCCGGAACGGGCGAAGCAGGTGGCGTTCGCCGGGCCGTACTACACCTCCGGCCTGACCATCGCGGTGAAGAAGGGCGCGACGGGCATCGCCAAGCCCGAGGACCTGAACGGCAAGAAGGTCCTCGCCGGAGCCAACACGCCCGCCATCCCCGCGATCAAGAAGTTCGCGCCGCAGGCGGAGATCATCACGTTCGGCAGCGACCCGGAGTGCATCCAGGCGCTCAAGCAGGACCGGGGCGTCGCCTACGTCCAGGACGAGACGCTGCTGATCGCCGACGCCAAGAAGGACCCGTCGATCCAGATCGTCACCAAGCCCTTCACCGTCGACCCCTACGGCATCGGGCTCAAGCACGGTGACGACCAGTTCAAGACGTTCACCAACACTTGGCTGAAGAAGATGCAGGACGCCGGGGCCTGGCAGAAGATCTGGAAGAACTCCATCGGCACGGTCGTCGTGGGCGAGGCTCCGCAGCCGCCCCAGATCGGCTCCGTGCCGGGGTCTTGATGTCCGTCCTCCTCGACCACCTGCCCGAGCTGTGGCAGGGGCTGCTCGTGACGTTCCAGCTGACCGCCGCGTCGTTCCTCGGCGCGGCGGTGCTGGGCGTGCTGGTCACCGCCCTGCGGGTGAGCCCGGTACGGGTGCTGCGCGCCCTCGGCACCGCGTACGTGGAGACCTTCCAGAACCTGCCGCTGCTGGTGCTGCTCGTCCTGGCGGTCTTCGGGCTGCCGGAGATCGGCATCCAGGCCGACCTGCGGGTGACGGCCATCGTGGTGATCGCCGTGTACGAGGCCGCCTACATCGGCGAGGCGCTGCGGTCCGGCGTGAACTCGGTGGCCAAGGGGCAGGGCGAGGCGGCCCGCGCGATCGGGCTGACGTTCGCCCAGTCGCTGCGGCACGTCATCCTGCCGCAGGCGTTGCGTACGGTGGTGCAGCCGATCGGCAACATCTTCATCGCGCTCACCATGAACACTGCGCTCGCGGCGGCCGTCGGCGTCGTCGACCTGACCGCGGCGGCCAACCGGGTGAACCTCCTGGAGGCCCAGCCCATCCCGATCTTCGTCGGCGCGGGCGCGGCGTACGCGCTGATCGCCGCCTGCGCGGGCTTCGTGACCGGCCGGCTCGAACGACGGCTGGCGATCCTGCGATGAACGTGATGAACGTGATCCTGCGATGAGCACCGGCGATTCCAAGAGAGCACGGGGGTAAGGCCATGAGCACCGCTCTGTTCGACGAGCCGGGCCCCCGGGCGCGGCGGCGCATCCGGATCGCGACCGTCGCCGGCACGCTCGCCGCCCTCGCGCTGCTCGCGCTGGCCGTCCGGCAGTTCGCCGCCAACGGGCAGCTCGACGCCGCGCGCTGGCAGCCGTACGCCACCTGGCCCATGTGGCGCTACCTCCTGACCGGGCTGTGGTCCACCGCGCTGGCCGCGGTGGTCTCGGCCGCGCTGGCGATGGCGCTCGGGCTGGTGCTGGCCCTGGGCCGGCTGTCGCGCCACCGTTTCCTGCGCGTCCCCGCCGCCGGCTACGTCGAGGTGGTCAGGACCATCCCGGCGCTGCTGCTGGTGTACGTGGTGCTGTTCGCGCTGCCGAAGTACGGGCTGGACCTGCCGCTGTTCTGGAAGCTCGTGGTGCCGCTGTCGGTGTCGAACGCGGCGGCGTTCGCCGAGATCTTCCGCGCCGGGATCCGCTCCATCGAGCGTGGCCAGGGCGAGGCGGGCCTGGCGGTCGGCCTCACCCACGGCCAGACCATGCGCCTGATCGTGCTGCCGCAGGCCGCCCGCCGGGTGCTGCCGTCGATCGTCAGCCAGTCGGTCGGGCTGCTCAAGGACACCGCGCTCGGGTTCGTCGTCAGCTACGCCGAGCTGCTCTACAGCGGCAAGGTCCTGGCCGCCTACAACGGCTACCTCATCCAGACCTACCTCGTCGTCGCACTGGTCTACCTGGTGGTCAACGCCTCGCTGTCCAAACTGGCCCGTACGCTGGAGGCTCGCCGGCGCGCGGCCCCCGCCATCCCCAGAACCAGAACCAGAAGGAGATTCGCTCGTGCCTGAACTCGCCCTCCTCGCCGAGGTCGTGCGCTCCGGATTCGTCGAGAGCCTCCACTACGGCAGCGCCGTCGGCCTCGACCCGTCGGGCCGGGCCGCGGTCGAACTCGGCCGGGTCGAGGCGCCGGTGCTGCCCCGCTCGTCGGCCAAGCCGTTCCAGGCGCTGGCCTGCCTGGTCGCGGGCGCCGCCCTGAGCGGGCCGCGCCTGGCGATCGCCGCGGGCAGCCACACGGGCGAGGATTTCCACGTACGGCTGGTCGGCGAGCTGCTGGCCGACTACGGGCTGGACTTCGGGGCGCTCGGCTGTCCGGCGAGCTGGCCCGAGGACCAGGCCACCATGCACGCGCTGATCAGGCAGGACCAGGGCGTCTCCCGCGAGCGGATGAACTGCTCGGGCAAGCACGCCGCGATGCTGGCCGCCGCCGTGGCCAACGGCTGGGACGTGGACTCCTACCTGGCCGCCGAGCACCCGGTGCAGCGCCGGGTGCGCTCGATCACCGAGGAGCTGGCGGGGGAGAAGGCCGCCCACGTGGCCGTGGACGGCTGCGGGGCGCCCCTGTTCGGGCTCTCGCTGACCGGCCTGGCGCGGGCCGTCCAGGCGCTCGTGCTGGCCGCGCCCGGCAGCGCGCCGCGCCAGGTCGCCGACGCGATGCGCGAGCACCCCGAGTACGTCGGCGGGACCGGCCACCAGAACACCGAGCTCATGCGCGCCCTGCCCGGCGCCCTGGCCAAGGGCGGCGCGGAAGGCGTGCTGGTCGTGGCGATGGAGTCCGGGCACGCGGTCGCGGTGAAGGTCATCGACGGCAGCCCGCGCGCCACCACGGTCATCGCCCTGTCCGTGCTGCGCGAGATGGGCTGCGAGGTGTCCTCGGCCGCCGCGTTCGAGAGCGTGGCCGTGCTCGGCGGTGGCGCGCCGGTCGGCCGGATCGTCACAGCGAGCCGCAGCCCTCGGTAAGGGTCTTGGTGGGGTCGCTCTCCTTCTTCTTGGGGGATGGCGATTTGGTGGACTTAGGTGTCGACTCCGGGGAGGCCGTGGCCGCGACTGGCCGGCCGCCCGCCGAATCGCGGATGGCCTTGTCGGTGATGGCGCGGATCTTCGCCCAGTCCGGGGAGACGGTGCTGATCAGCGGCGGCACGAACTGGATGCTGGTCACCTTGGCGTTCTTGACCTGCAGCGCCAGCGGCACCAGGTGCTTGAGCATCGGCCGGGGGATGTCGGTCCTGATCAGCTCCTTGGTGGCCCCGGCGATCCGGTTGAACCTGGTCAGCACCGTCGCCGGATCGGCCTGGTCGAGCAGCGCGCCGATCACGCACCGCTGACGGCGCATCCGGGTGAAGTCATCGCTGTAGGTACGCGAGCGGGCGTACCACATCGCGTCGGCGCCCTTCAGCTTGCGCGTGCCCGCCTTGACCAGGCCCTCGTTGTACCGGCCGAACACCACGTCCTGCTCGATGGTGAGCGTGACTCCGCCGATCGCGTCGATCAGCCGGGCGAACCCCCACATGTTGACCAGGGCGTACCAGTCGACCTTGAGCCCGAGGGTGTAGCCGATCGTGTCCATCAGCACCTGGGGGCCCTGGTGCTGCTTGCCGCCGAAGAGCTCGGGGTGCGCGTCGGCGTACTCCCAGACGCTGTTGAGCAGGTCGCTGCGGCCGCCGCCGGGGTCGGGCGGCAGCCGGAACCCGTTCGGGAAGTGCTGGGCCATCGGCGTGCCCGGACGGAACCGGACGTTCTCCAGGTTGCGCGGCAGGCTGACCAGCACGGTGTTGCCGGTCTTCACGTCGACCGTGGCCACGTTCATGCTGTCGGTGCGTACGCCGACCCGGTTGTCGTCGGCGTCGCCGCCGATGAGCAGGATGTTCACCCTCGTACGGCCCGCCCAGGGGTCCTCGGGGCGGGCCGTCGTCTCCTCGGCCTGCGGGTCGGGGGTGTCCTCGTTCACGAAGATGTTGTTGAGCGTCTCCCGGGAGGTCCAGACGTAGCTCGTGAGCATCCCGAACGGCAGCACGACCACCACGGCGAGCAGCCCCGCGAACGTGCCCGCCAGGACCTGGCCGGCCTGCGGCAGACTGCCGGGCCGCAGCACGACGAACGAGTGGACGATCAGCGCGAACCACGCCACCCCGAGCACGACGGCGCCGGCGGTGATGCCCGTCAGCCAGCTGTCCTGGGTCAGATCGCCCAGCAGGTTGTCGGTGCTCAGCCTGACGGCGAGAAGTGCGAGCAGCCCCGCCGCGTAACAGCCGAGCAGGATCAGACCCGTCTTGCGCCATCCGGCCCGCAGATGCGCCGCCCCGGGCGCGAGCGCGGCCAGCACCAGCCAGCCGAGAACCGCCGCGGCGCTCACCGGTTTCCTTGCCTGCTTCACGCCATCCCCGTTTCCCCGCGAACCTCACCGTAGGCCGAATCGAGGCGGCAGCCTACGGACAGAATGCGAAATATGTCTTTAGGGGAGAGTGAACATTGGTAACCGAATAAGATTCGGCCTATGTCCTTCTCCCAGATCGACTACGGCGTGACCAGCCGGGTCGCCACGATCACATTGAAGCGCCCCGAGAGGCTGAACGCCTTCACCTTTGCCATGCGCGGAGAGTTGATAAAGGCGTTCGACCTCGCGGACGCCGATGACGACGTACGCGCCGTCGTGGTCACCGGCGCGGGCCGGGCGTTTTGTGCCGGGGCTGATCTGGGCGGTGGCGGCGACACCTTCAGCCACCGCGAGCCCGGCGAAGGCGAACTCGTCGACGGCGCGCCGCGCGACGGCGGCGGCACGGTCGCGCTGCGCATCGCCCGGTCGCTCAAGCCGGTCATCGGTGCCATCAACGGCCCGGCCGTCGGCGTGGGCGTCACGATGACGCTGCCGATGGACGTCAGGCTGGCCGCCGACACGGCGACGTTCGGCTTCGTGTTCGCCCGCCGGGGGATCGTCACCGAGGCCGCGTCGAGCTGGTTCCTGCCCAGGCTCGTCGGCATCGCGCAGGCCATGGAGTGGGTGGCCACCGGGCGCGTGTTCCCCGCCTCAGAGGCGCTGGAAGGCCGTCTGGTGTCCCGCGTACTGCCCGCCGGGGAACTGCTGCCCGCCGCCTACGCGCTGGCCCGGGAGATCGCCGACAACACCTCCGCCGTGTCGGTCGCCGCGATCCGCAGGCTGATGTGGTCGGGGCTGTCGGCCTCGTCGCCCTGGGAGGCGCACGCGGCCGACTCCCGGCTGATGGCCGAGCTCGGGTCCGCGCCCGACACCGTGGAGGGGGTGACGTCGTTCCTGGAGAAGCGGCCGGCCGAGTTCCCGATGAAGATCAGTGAGGACCTGCCCGGCGGTGTGCCGTCATGGCCGGTCAATCCTTATCGTGTCTAGCATGTACGACACCACCGTTCTGTCCATGCCGCCCGACTTCGAAGGCGACGTCGTAGCGACGCTGATCTCCCGCCGAGCCGGTTCCCGCAGGGCGGTGCTCTACCTTCACGGGTTCACCGACTACTTCTTCCAGGACCACCTCGCCGACCACTACCTCGGCCGCGGCATCGACTTCTACGCCCTCGACCTGCGCAAGTACGGCAGGTCGCTCCTGCCGCACCAGACCAGGGGCCTGGTCAGGAGCGTCACGGAGTACTTCCCGGAGATCGACGAGGCCGTGCGCGTCATCAGGCGCGACCACGACGAGCTGACGATCAACGCGCACTCGACCGGTGGCCTGGTCGCGCCGCTGTGGGCCGACCGCGTCCGCGGCCGTGGCCTGGTGCAGGGGCTCGTGCTCAACAGCCCGTTCTTCGACCTGAACGTGCCCGCTCCGCTCCGCCTGGCCGCCGACCTGCTCAAGACGCCGCTGTCGTACTCCAGCCGGGCGCTGCCGCTGGGCGTCAACATTGCCTACGGCCAGAGCCTGCACCGCACCGAACAGGGCGAATGGGACTACGATCTGGAGCTCAAGCCGCTCGGCGGCTTCTCGGTGCACGCCACCTGGCTGGCCGCCATCCGCCGGGCGCAGCGGCGGCTGCACGCCGGGCTGGCCGTGGACGTGCCGGTCCTCGTGCTCGCCTCGGCCACGGGCCTGCGGGTACGCGACTTCGTCCCCGAAGCCCGCTCGGCCGACACCGTACTCGATCCCCGCCACATCGCCCGCTGGGCCACCTGCGTGGGCCCGCACGTCACCTGCGTACGCATCCCCGACGGCATGCACGACCTGGTGCTGTCGGCCGAGCCGGTGCGCAAGCAGGTGTTCGCCGAGATCGACCGCTGGCTGAACGCCTTCGTCCACCAGACCGGTGGTTGAACGTCTCCCTTACCAGGGGAACGCGAACAGCCCGTAGTAGGCCGCCGCCACCAGCAGCAGCCCCGTGCCGCCGAGCACGCCCGCGATCGCCACATGCTGCCAGCGGCTCGGCCGCAGGCCCTCCCGCAGCCCCGCCACGACCGCCGCCACCGCCGTGACCTCCTGCACCAGCATCAGTACGGCCAGCACCCGCACTACCAGCCAGCCGGCCAGCACGGCCGGCCAAGCCCCGGCCTGGTTCACCGAGAACAGCACCAGCACCGTGATGAACGCCAGCACCGAGACCAGCAGCCCCAGCCCCGTCCACGCCATCCGGCGCAGCCGCCGCCTGATCGGCGGCCAGAGCCTGGCGTTCGTGTCGGCCGGGGTCTGCCGACGGCCGCGCAGGCGTACCACCATCGCGGCCACAGGGCCCGCCACGTAGCCGACGGCGGCCAGGCAGATGGTCAGCCCCAGCATCGTGCCGCCCGCGTACCACGGAGCGGCGGGGACGTCGCTGGCCTCGAAGCGCTGCACCGGCGTCGTGCCCGCCACGTGCAGCGGGGGCCGCGCCGTGCCGGGCAGGCCGATGATCCAGTTCGCCAGCGTCTCCAGGTAGCCGTGCGCGAACGGGCCGCCGCTGATCCGCATGGCGTGGTCGGCCTTGTCCATGAAGCGGATCGTGTACTGGTCGTTGCCCGCCGACTTGAGCGCGGTGATCAGGGATTGGGACGACTCCACGAACGGGATGGACGGGTCCATCGTCCCGTAGAAGGCCAGCACCGGCTGCCTGATCTGGCGCAGCGCGGGCATCGCGTCGTAGCGGAGGAAGTTGAAGCCCACCCCGCCCATCGCCCTGGTGAGCAGGTCGCGCACGCCGATCGGGGCGCGCAGGCGCTGCAGCTGCTCGTTCAGTGCCCAGGCCACCTGCCTGAGCGGCGATACGTTCGGCGACGAGACCAGCACCGCGAACCCCACGTCGCGGCTCTTGGCCGCCGCGATGGGCACCACCCAGCCGCCCTCACTGACTCCCCACAGCCCGGTGCGCGCGGGGTCCACATCGGGACGCGTGCGCATGTACTCGACCATGCGCAGCGCGTCGTCGGCGAGCAGCCCGAAGTCCCGGTCGCGGAAGTTGTAGCCGACCGTCCGTTTGTCGAACGCCAGCGTCACCACGCCCGCCTTGGCCAGGAATTCCGCCTGCGGCGTGAACTCCGTCCGCGAGCCGTTGCCCGACCCCGACACGAACACCATCGCCGGATGCCGTCCCGGCGTCGTGGGGGCACGGACCGTGCCGAACAGTGTCTGCCCCTCAGCCGGGAGCGAGATCTCCTCCTGGTGCACGGGAACCGCCGCGACCACAGGCCGCGACTCGTTCGCGGGCTGGGGCGGCAGCGCCTGCATCGTGTGATCGGCCTGAAGTGGCGCAGGGTTGAACGCGGGTGGCAGAACGTAGCCGACGGCGGCCAGGGCCACCAGCACCAAACCTGCGGCGACGCTCACGGTGCCACGGCCAGTGCGCATCGGCCTCCCCATGTGGGTTGAATTGCCTGCCGATCTTTCAGCTTACTCCTGAGGCGTGTGACGCAGGGGACCGCATTTGTCGGTGAGACCTGTTAGCTTCCTGCGAATGCGGATCCTGCACACCTCCGACTGGCACCTGGGGCGTTCGTTCCATCGCGAGAGCCTGCTCGAAGGTCAGGCCGCGTTCATCGACCACCTCATCGAGACGGTGCGCGCCGAGCGGGTCGACGTGGTGGTGGTGTCGGGCGACGTCTACGATCGCGCCCTGCCGCCGGTCGACGCGGTCGCGCTCTGCGGCGACGCGCTGCGCCGCCTGATGGGCACCGGCGCCCGCACCGTGCTGATCAGCGGCAACCACGACTCGGCGCGCCGGCTCGGGTTCGGTGCCGACCTGATCGACGCCGCCGGGGTCCACCTGCGCACCGATCCGTCCCGCGCCTGGGAGCCGGTGCTGGTGGACGACGTCGCCTTCTACGGCATCCCCTACCTGGAGCCCGAGCTGGTGCGCGGCCCCTGGGAGCTGCCCGACCGCAGCCACACCGCCGCGCTGTCCCACGCCATGGCGCACATCCGCGCCGACGCCCCGCGGCACCGCCACTCGGTGGTCCTGGCCCATGCCTTCGTCACCGGGGGAGAGGCCAGCGACAGCGAGCGCGACATCAGCGTGGGCGGGGTGGCGCACGTGCCGCTGTCGGCCTTCGAGGGGGTCGACTACGTCGCGCTCGGCCACCTTCACGGCCGCCAGCGGATGTCGGAGACGGTCCGCTACTCCGGCTCCCCCCTGGCCTACTCCTTCTCGGAGGTCAACCAGAAGAAGGGGTCGTGGCTGGTCACGCTCGGCTCTTCGGAGATCGACTTCGTGCCCGCGCCCGTGCCCCGGCCGATCGGCCGCCTGCGCGGTCAGCTGGAGGACCTGCTGACCTCCTCGGCATACGACGATGTGGAAGACCATTGGCTGCAGGTCATACTGACCGACGCGATCCGCCCCAAATCAGCCATGGATCGGCTGCGCGCCCGCTTCCCCCACACGCTGGCGCTGTCCTTCGAGCCTTCAGGCGGCGCTCCCGTCTCCCAGCCCGCCCGCCTCAGCGGCCGCCCGGAGGCGGAGGTGGCGCTCGACTTCATTCGGGAAGTACGCGGCGAGCCTGCCGGACCTGACGAGGAAGACCTGCTAAGACAGGCGGTCGAGGCATCCAGGGTGAAGGAGACGATGGCGTAGATGCGGCCGCACCGGCTCACGCTCACGGCCTTCGGGTCCTTCCCCGGTTCGGAGACGGTCGACTTCGACGCGCTGGCGGAGGCGGGTCTGTTCCTCGTCCACGGGCCGACGGGCGCGGGCAAGACCACGATCCTCGACGCCCTCTGCTTCGCCCTCTACGGCCAGGTCCCTGGCCAGCGCAACAGCGCCCGCGCGCTGCGCTGCGACCACGCCCCGCCGTCCGTCGGGCCCTCGGTCTCGCTTGAGGTGTCGCTGCGGGGCCGGTTACTGCGCATCCAGCGTTCTCCGGTGTGGCAGCGGCCCAAGCTGCGCGGGTCCGGGTTCACCGAGGAGAAGGCCAAGGTCATCGTCGAGGAACGGGTCGGGTCCGCCTGGCACGGCCTGACGACCCGCTCCGACGAGGCCGGCGACCTGGTGGGCGGGCTGCTCGGCATGAACGCCGACCAGTTCTGCCAGGTCGCGATGCTGCCGCAGGGGGATTTCGCCAGGTTCCTGCGCGCCGATGGGGATGACCGGCGGCGGCTGCTGGAGCGGCTGTTCACCGTGAAGGTGTTCACCCAGACGGAGACCTGGCTGGCCGAGCACCGCAAGGCGGCTTGGCGGGATCAGCAGGAGCTGCGGCAGCAGGTGGACTTCGCGATCCAGCGCCTGGAGGAGGCGGCAGGCGACCTCTCGGCTGCGGACGCCGGCGCCGCGCTCGCCGCTGACGTCGCCCTGTCCGGTGCCGATGCCGCCGCGTCTGGTGCTGCCGCGCCCGGTGCCGATGCCGCCGTGCTTGGTGCTGGCGTCGCCGCGCCCGGTGCCGATGTCGAGCCGCCTGATTCGGACACCGACCCGCTGGGGTGGGCCGGAGCGCTGCTCGCCGCCGCCCGCGCCGTCGTCGTCCGGACGGCCGAGCAACACGCGGCGGCCGGGCACGCCCTGCGCTCGGCGCGTTCCCGCTTCGAGCAGGCGACGTCGCTGGCCGACCGCCAGCGCCGCCACGCCGAGGCCCTGACGTTGCGCCGCACCCTCGACGAGCGAGCCGAGGAACGCGCCGAGCTCCAGGCCATCCTCGACGACGCCGCTCGCGCGGACCGCGTGCTTCCGCTCATCCGGGCCGCCCGCCAGCGCGCCGAAGCCGCCGCCAAGGCCCACTCCCTGGCCACGGACGCCGTCGCCCGCGCCCACCCCCTGCTGAAAGCCACCCCGCCCAGCGGACCGAGTCTGGTCGGCTGGGTCGAGCCCGAGCGGCTGCACGCCATGGAGCGAGACCGGCAGGCAGAGATCGCCCGCCTGTCGGAGCTGCTCACCGAGGAAGCCAGGCTCCTGGTCGTCCGCCGGGACCTGCAGCGCGTGGAGGATGAGCTGACCGGGCTCGCCGCCGAGGACGAGACCGCCGCCACCCGGCTCGCCGCCCTGCCCGCGCTCGTCGAGGAGGCCGAACGCCAGCTGGCGCGGACCCGGCTGGACGCTGCCAGGATCCCGGCGGCCGAGGCCGTACGGACCGCGGCGGCCGAGCTGATCGCCGTCGACCGGGAGCTGGCCGGCCTTGCCGCGGAGCTCGACGGGCTCACCCAACGCGAGGCCGAGGTGGCCGCCGCCGACGCGGAGCTGCCCGTACGGCTGGCCGACGTCAATGCCCGCCTCGCCGAGGTACGTGCCGAGACGGCCGCCATCCCCGCCGCCGTCGCGACACTCGACGCGGCCAGGGCCGTACGAGATGCCGCCCACCGGGCCGAGGCGATGGCCGCCGAGCTGGAGTCCGCCGCCGCCGACCACCAGTCGCTGGTGGACCGGGCCCAGGGCCTGCGCGAGCACTGGCTGGACGTACGGCAGGCACGCATCGACGGCATGGCCGCCGAGCTGGCGCGCGACCTGTCCGACGGCAGCCCGTGCTCCGTGTGCGGCTCCGCCGACCACCCCCACCCGGCCTCGCCCGCCCCCAGCGCACCGTCCGCCGACGACGAGCTGGCAGCGGAGCGAGCCCACGAGGCGGCCCTGTCCGAACGTGAGGCGGCCGAACGCGCACTCGCCTCCCTGGAGTCCCGCCACGCCGACGCCGTGTCGGCGGCGGGCGGCCTCGACACCGGCACCGCGGAGACCGCGGCGCTCCAGGCCAAGGAGGAGCTGGCCCGCCTGGAGGCGATCGCCGAACGCGAGCCCGCACTGGCCGCCGAGCTGGACCGCGTCGAGACGGAGCGCGACCGCGTCCGGGACCAGGCCCGCGAGCTCGGCGAACTACTCACGGCCCACCGCACCCACCGCACCCACTTCCAGGCCGAACGCGCCCGCATCGTCACCCGCCTCCTCCAGAGCGGCCTCCTCGACACCGACACGCGGGTTCGCGGTGCAGCCGACGTCGATACCGAGCTGGCGCCCTCCGTGCTGGCCGTGGTCGAGGAGGAAGTGGAGCGGCTTCGGGAGTCGGCCGGGCGGGAGGCCGGGCTGGCGCGGGAGGCCGCCGGGCTCAGCCAGGAGCGGGTGGCGCTGGAAGAGCGGGCGCGCCGGGTCACCGCCCGCCTGGCCGCCTGCCGTACCAGGCAAGAGGAGCTCAGCGGTGACACGGGGCGGCTCACCGCGCGGCTCGACAGCGCGCGCGGCGACGACCCCACGCTCACCGCCCGCCTGTCCAGGCTGAACGACGAGGCCCAACTGCTACGGGAGGCCCTGGAAGCCACGCAGGCGGCCGTCGCCACCGAGGCGGAGCGGGTCAGCGCGGTGGAGGCGGCCGTACGGGTGGCTCTGGAGGCGGGGTTCGGCGACGTGGCCGACGTGGAGGCCGCCGCCAGGAGCGAGTATGAGCGGGACGGCAAGGCCGAGCTGCTGCGGCGGCTCGACGCGCAGCACGCGGCCGTGACCAGCACGCTGGCCGATCCCGAACTGGTGGCCGCCGCACGGCAGGACGTACCCGATCTGGCCGCCGCCGAGGCGGCGCGCGACGAGGCCGAGCAGGCGCACACGGCGCTGGCGTCGGCCAGGGACCGGGCCGCGCGGCGGGAGGAACGGGTGGCCGAGCTGGGCGCGGAGCTGGCCGCGTGCATCGAGCGGTGGCAGCCCGCCGCCGACCGGCACCGGCTGGCCGAGCGGCTGGCGGCGCTGGCCAGCGGTACGTCGAGCGACAACCAGTGGAACATGAGCCTGTCGTCGTTCGTGCTCGGCGAACGGCTCCGGCAGGTGGTCGACGCCGCCAACGAGCGCCTCGACCACATGTCGGCCGGACGTTACCTGCTGCGGCACGACCTGCGGAAGACGGCCGGGGCGAGGGGGCGTTCAGGAGGCGGGCTGGGGCTGCGCGTGGCCGACGGGTGGACGGGCGTCGATCGCGACCCGGCCACGCTGTCGGGTGGGGAGAGCTTCATCACCTCGCTGGCCCTCGCGCTCGGCCTGGCCGACGTGGTGACCGCCGAAGCGGGTGGCGCCGAGATCGGCACGCTCTTCGTGGACGAGGGCTTCGGCACGCTCGACGAGGACACGCTCGACGGCGTGCTCGACATCCTCGACGGGCTACGCGACGGAGGGCGGGCGGTCGGCATCATCAGCCACGTCGCCGAGCTGCGATCGAGGATCCCGGCGCAGCTCAGGGTGTCCAAGGCGCGCACCGGCTCCACGCTGTCGGCAGTCGGGGTGGGCTGACGACCGGTCCTGCTTCCTGGATCGCCTGTCCCTGTCGCACCGATATCTGATGGTATTTCGGCCTATGACGCCACTTCTTACGCGAAAGACCCTCGGTGGCACGTGGGGCACCATCCTGCTGCCGCTCCGCCCCGACGACTCCATCGACTTCGCCCGGCTGGCCGACGAGCTGGACCGGCTGGCCGTGGCGGGACTGGACGGCGTGTACGCCCACGGCACGGCGGGGGAGTTCCACGCCATAACCGACGAGGAATACCAGCAGGTCAACGAGCTGCTCGCGGAGCGTTGCGCCGGCCTGCCGTACCAGATAGGCGCCAGTCACATGAGCGCCACCACCTGCCTGCGGCGGGTGGAGCTCGCCCGTGAGCTCCACCCCGGGGCCATCCAGGTGATCCTGCCGGACTGGGCGCCGCCGTCGTTGGCCGAGGTGGTGGCCTTCCTCGAGCGGGTCGCCGAGGTCGCCGACCCTGTGCCGCTGGTCCTGTACAACCCGCCGCACGCCAAGACCCGCCTCACGCCCGCCGACTTCGGCATGCTGGCCGCACGGGTTCCCGCGCTGGTCGGGGTGAAGGTCGCGGGGGGCGATGCGGGCTGGTATCGCGAGATGGGGAACGAGGCGGCCGAGCTGCCGGTGTTCGTGGCGGGGCACACCCTCGCCACCGGTACGGAACTGGGCGCGGCGGGGTCCTACTCCAACATCGCGGCGTTCAGCCCGACCGGCGCCATGGCCTGGCAGCACCTCATGCGCACCGACCCGGCGGCGGCGCGCGACGTGGAGCGCCGGATCGGCCTGTTCTTCGCCGAGCACGTCCAGCCGCTGGCGTCCGATGGCTACGCCAATCCGGCGCTTGACAAGTTCCTCGCCCATGTCGGTGGCTGGGCGGACATCGGTACCCGGGTCCGCTGGCCGTACCGGTCGGTGGAGCAGGAGCACGCCGAGCGGCTCCGCCCGATCGCCAGGACGGCCCTGCCGGAGCTGTTCCCCGAGCCGTAGCAGGCGGGAAGCCGAGAGCCGAGAGCCGAGTGCCAAGGAGCCGGGAGCCGGGCAGGGGTCGAGCGCCGAGAGTCGAGAGCCGACGCAGCCTGCGCCCGGCACCCAGCCGGGCTCACCCGCCCTTCACAACGAGCTGAGCCACCTTGATGCCGTACCTCGTGTAGTCGGACGGCGGCACGGACACGATGCGGACTCGCTGCCAGGTCTTCCCGGATGCGACGTCGCGGCTGATCTTCTCCACCCAAGACCGATGCCACGCGTAGTCGTCCGACTCGCCGGCCTGCCACTTGCGGAACGGCTCGGCGCCCACGGTGCTGTTGTAGCGCTCGCGGAGCTCGAACCGGAATGCGCTGGTGGTGAAGGTGGCGAGCAGGTCGCCCAGCTCTGCCTCGGACAGAAGCACGATCACCCCTGGGGGAAGTGTGGCAGGAGGTCCTGGGTCACTTGCCCACCCCTTCCGTGAGGCCGCGCAGGAACTGGCGCTGGCCGATCAGGAACAGCACGATCGTCGGCAGCGCGGCCATGGTCAGCCCCGCCATCATCACCGGCCAGTCCGTGAGCAGGCGGCTCTGCATGGCCATCAGCCCGACCGGCAGCGTCTTCAGCGAGTCGTCACTGACGAACACCAGCGCGAACGCGAACTCGTTCCACGCGAACAGCGCCTGCAGCAGCGCCGCCGACACCAGGATGGGCCGCGACATCGGCAGGATGATCCGCCAGAAGATCTGCGTGGTGGACGCGCCGTCGATGGTGGCCGCCTCGTCCACGGAGCGCGGCAGCTCGATCATGTACGCCCGAATCAGGAAAATCGTGAAAGGCACCCGAAAAGCGGTATAAAGCACGATCAATGCCCAGTACGTGTCGAAGAGCCCGATCGACGTCAGCAGGCGGAAGAGGGGGATCAGCGCCACCGTCGGCGACAGCAGCAGCCCGCCCAGCACCAGCAACGCCACCCCGTTCCCGAACGGCAGCCGCAACCGGCACATCCCGTAAGCCGCCCACGCGCTGATCAGTGTCGTGGCCACGATCGACGCCGAGGTGACGATCACGCTGTTGGTGAAGTAGCGGACGACCCCCAGGTCCCAGGCCCGCGCCCAGTTGTCCCAGCGCAGCTCGCCGGGCAGCCCCCACGGCTGGTTGAAGATCTCCTGGTTGTCCTTGAACCCGCTGAGCACCATCCACAGCACCGGATAGAGCACGGCGATCCCGAACCCGGCCAGCAGGCTCCACCCCAGCAGCCGCCCCGCCACCGCCCGCAGCCGTATGGGAGCCTCCGCGCGTACCACGGCCGGGCGGATCAGGCTGGTCGAGATCACGAGTCGTACCTCCGGCGGCGGGACACGGCCAGTTGTACGGCCGCGATGGCGAACGTGATGACGAAGATCACCGTGGCCACGGTGGCCGCGTAGCCCATGTCGTCCTCCATGAACGCCTTGCGGTACAGCCACGTGCCGAGCACCTGGCTGGAGTTGTCAGGACCGCCGGCCGTCATCACCATGACCTCGTTGAACACCAGGAAGGCGCCCGAGATCGTGAGGATGACCACCAGCGTCGTCATCTCCCTGACCATCGGCAGCGTGATGGAGAAGAACGTACGCACCGGGCCGCCGCCGTCGACCTTGGCGGCCTCGTAGTACTCGCGGGGGATGCGCTGGATGGCCACCACGAACAGCACGGCGGTGTAGCCGACGGACTGCCACTGGCTCATCGCGATGACGCTCCAGATGGCCGAGCCTTCCTCGCCCAGCCAGGCCCTGGCCAGGTGGCCGAGACCGAGGCCGTTGAGCGCCTCGTTCAGCAGGCCGTACCGGGGGTTGTACAGGAAGGAGAACAGCACGCCCACGACCGTGATCGACATAGCGGCCGGGATGAAGTACAGCGTGCGCAGCAGGCCGCGCGTCCGCCGCCCGACGAGCTCCTCCAGCAGCGCGGCCAGCACCAGCGACAGGCCGCCCTGGAAGACCAGTGAGACCACGGCGTAGGCGGCGTTGTTGCTCAGCGCCCGCCAGAACACCGGGTCGCCGAACGCCTCGGCGTAGTTGTCCAGGCCCACGAACCGGGGCTCGGGCGAGAAGGCGTTCCAGGAGAACAGGCTCAGCCGCAGGTTGTCGGCGATCGGGTAGTAGACGAACACCAGCAGGAGGACGACGGCGGGCAGCACCCAGGCCCAGGTCCGCCACCGCCTCACCACGGTCACCCGACTTCCTTCCTGGCCTTGGCCGCCGCCTTCTGGACGCCGGCCATGACCTGCTCGGGAGTACGGGAGCCGGACAGCATACCCTCGACTCCGGACA
This sequence comes from Nonomuraea sp. NPDC050680, assembly GCF_040654555.1. Taxonomy (NCBI): domain Bacteria; kingdom Bacillati; phylum Actinomycetota; class Actinomycetes; order Streptosporangiales; family Streptosporangiaceae; genus Nonomuraea; species Nonomuraea sp. NPDC050680. Next base: position 628,280 of record NZ_JBFAIF010000002.1, read on the forward strand.
GGTACGCGCCGGCGACCTCGGCGTTGGTGATCGTGTCCAGCCAGATGGCGAAGCTGCCGGCCTGGCCGATGTCCCGCAGGGCGTCCGTGAGCTGCGGGTAGGAGTTCGCGGAGGTGGCCGAGTCCTTGACCGGGCTGAGCCAGCCGATGTCCTTGGTCATCGTGGCCGCGTTCTCCTTGCTGGACAGGAACTTCAGGAAGTCCACGGCCAGGCCCGCGTTCTTGCTCTGGCCGTTGACCAGGAAGCCGTCGGGGGCGCCGGTCAGCGCGTTCGTGTCGCCAGGGGCGTTCGCCGGGGCAGGCAGGCGCAGGAAGCTCCAGTCGAGCTCCGACCTATCGAGCACGTCGAACTCGACCGACTCCAGGTAGTGCATGGCCGCCTTCCCGGACAGGAACTGCGCCTGCGCGGTCTCGTGCGACAGCCCGTTGGCGTCCTTGGTGCCGCAGCGGGACACCAGATCGCCGAACTGCTTGAGCGCCGTGACGTACCCGGGATCGGTGAAGGCGCCCGTCGCCGGGGCGTAGTCGGTCTCCAGCGTCTTGGGGGATACGTCGTAGGTGTTCAGCTGGGTGATGAAGTGGATGGCCGCCCAGCCGTACTGGTTGCCGAAGGCGATCGGCTGCACGCCCCCGGACCTGAGCGTGTCGCAGGCGGTCAGCAACTCCTCGAACGTCTTGGGCACCTGTACGCCCGCCTTGGTGAAGACCGCCTTGTTGTAGGCGAGGTACTTGCCGTCGAGGTCGACCGGCATGCCGTAGTACTTGCCGTTGTACTGGAACGCCTTCAGCGCGGCCGGCGCGAACGTCGAGCCCCATGGGGTGTCCGGCCCGATGACGCCGGTCAGGTCGGCGGCCAGCCCGGCCCGGACGAACTTGTTGGCGAAGTCGCCGGCCCAGGAGAAGTAGATGTCCGGCAGGTCCTTCGACGCCGTGAGCACCCGGATCTTGTCCTTGTACGGCTGGTCGCCGACCTGCTCGAGCTTGATGTCCACCTTCGGATTGGCCGCCTTGTACGCCGCCACGACCTTCTCGAAGTAAGGCGCGTACTTCGGATCGGCGAACTTGGTGACCATCGTCAGGGTGCCCGACTTGTCCTTGGGCGCGGACAGGTCGGCCTTGGCGGGCGCGCCGGCCGAGCCGCCCCCGCAACCGGCGGTGACCAGCGCCGTGCCCAGCAGTAGGGCGGTCCAGCGATGCGTGTTCATGGAGTCTCCTTGGTGCTTGGCAGGGGGGCTTCGTGTCCGAAGGCGCCGTAGGAGGTGCAGGCGTGGGAGGCGTAGGCGGTGGCCGCGACGGCCAGCGCGGCCAGGTCCTCGCCGCGGGCCAGGCCGACCAGCAGGCGGGCGATGAACGCGTCACCGGCGCCGAGCGTGTCCACCACGGCGACGGCCTCGGCGGCACCCCAGGCGACCACGTCCTCGTCGCCCTCTAAGACTCCAGCGGCTCTGGCGGCTCTGGCGGCTTCGGCGGCTTCGGCCGCTTCAGAGACCAGGACGGCGCCGTGGGCGCCGAGGGTGACCGCCACCGTGGCCGGGCCCAGCGCCCTGACCCGCCGCGCCAGCGCGAGCGCCTCCTCCCGCGAGCCGGACGGGCTGGACAGGATCGCGATCCCGGCGTGCCGGGCATGCTCCTCGACGTAGTCCCACGGGCGTTCGGAGAAGTCGAACGACAGCCGCCTGGTGTGCGCGGCCAGCTGGTCGAGCTGGCCCTCCAGGAACGAGCACTCGCCGGTGTGCACGATGTCGGCCGCCGCCAGCCGTACCAGATCCGCGGGGGAGAGGCGGAAGCGCGAGACGCCCTCGCGCCCGCCGGTGAACTTGCGCTCGCCCGCGACGAGACGGACGGTGGCGAAGGCGTTCGGCCCGTCCACCGTCCGCAGCAGTGACAGGTCCACGCCTTCGGCGGCCAGGGCGTCGCGCACCACGCGCCCGGCCTCGTCGGTGCCGACCGCGCCCAGGTAGCCCGACTCGGCGCCCGTACGGCGGGCGTGCACGGCGACGTTCACGGCGTTGCCGCCCGGATACATGACGCCGAGATCGGGATAGCGGTCGACGACGTTGTCCCCGACGGCCACCAGGCGAATCAAGCGTGGCTCCACACGGTCTCCTGTGACTGGGAAGGTTCTCACTCGCTTGAGTGAGAACGTTCTCAATCGCTGAGACGCATGTCAATAGCCCTCGCGAAATCCGCTACGGTGATCGCCTCCCGTCAGTGGGAGCATGATGGTGTGGACACGATCTAGCAGCACCGGGGGTGCGGATGAGCGGCAGCGCTCGGCGGAGCATGCCGTCGATCGAGGTCGTCGCCAAGGAGGCAGGGGTCTCCACCGCGACGGCCGGGCGGGCACTCGGCGGCTACGGCTCGGTGAGCGGCAAGAGCCGCGAGGCGGTGCTGGCCGCGGCCGAACGCCTCGGCTACCGGGCCAACAGCCTGGCGCGCAGCATGATCACCGGGCTGACCCACACGCTCGGCGTGCTCGTACCCGACATCGAGAACCCGTTCTTCTCCCGGGCCCTGCGCGGCATCGCGGACGTGGCGCACGAGCGCGGCTGGGAGGTGCTGCTGGTCAACACCGACGAGGACCTCTCGCTGGAGCGCAAGGCGCTCGGCGTGCTCACCGAGCGGCGCGTCGACGGCCTGGTCGTCGCGCCCACCGACACCGCCGACCGCGACGCCCTTCAGGACGTCATCGATGCCGGCATCCCGGTCGTCCTGCTCGACCGGCGGGTCCCGGGGCTCGACGCCGACACGGTCGGCATCGACAACCGCGCCGCCGCCAAGGACGCCACCGAACGCCTGCTCGCGCTGGGACACCGCAGCATCGCCTTACTGACCGGCGGGGATGAGAAGCTGCGGCCCCGGCTCGCCCGTCCGGGGCTGCGCGGCGTCGAGCGCCTGGGCGCCACCACGGTCGGCGCCCGCGCGGCCGGATACCGCGACGCCCTGGTCGAAAGCGGTATCGAGCCCCGGCCCGAGCTGGTCAGCGCCGAGGGCTTCCGCAGGGAGGACGCCGCCGCGGCCACGACCCGCCTGCTCGGGCTCCCCGACCCGCCGACCGCGATACTCGCCCTCGACAGCCTGCTCGCGCTCGGGGTGCTCCAGGCGCTGCGGCGGCTGGGACTGCGCTGTCCCGCCGACGTGTCGCTGGTGGGCTTCGACGACGCCGACTGGGCGGAGGCGATCTCCCCGCCGCTCAGTGTGGTGGCCCAGCCGGTGTACGAACTGGGGGCGGAGGCGGGCCGCCTGCTCCTGGACCGCGTCCACGGCACCGACCGCCGCCCCGTACACCGCCGCCTGCCCACCCGCTTCGTCGAGCGTGAGTCGGCCAGATCCGTTCGGACGCCCGCCGGACTGACGGGCAGAGACTCGACGTCCCCGTAGGCGACGCAGGCCCCGCCCGCCGACGTTCGCTGACGCAGGCCCCGTTCGCTGACGCAGGCCCCGCCCGCCGACGTTCGCTGACGCAGGCCCCGCCCGCCGACGTGCGCTTACGCAGGCCCCGCCCGCTGACGTGCGCCGACGCAGGCGACCCGCCTCGAGGCGCGTCGAGGCGCGCCGCGCTCCCCGGAGCACGACGCGCTCGACGCCGGGTGTCAGCCGGGTGTCAACGGAGGGTGTCCCAGAAGTCGCCGTTGTGCCTCAGCCGCGTCCCGACCAGTAGGCCGCCGCGCGCTGCCACGCCGCGTCGCCCACCGCCCGGCCGAGGGCCCGGCCCTGCAAGTCGCCGGCTCGGAAGTGGATGCCGCCGTATCTCCGCGATATCCCGGCCTCGTCGGCGGCGGCGCTGAAGGTAGGCCAGCGCAGCGTCAGGTCGCCGGCGGGGCTCACCCCCGGCTCCACCTGCGACGAGCCCTTGGTGATCAGCGCCTCGCCGCCGAACGCGTCGCCGCCGGTGAAGCGCCGCAGCACCTCGGCCGCCGCCGCGCTGAACGTGCTGTGGCCGGAGACGTACTCGGCGAACGGCGGCGTCGGAAACGTCGGCACCTGATAGGGCACCCACGTCGCGCCGTCGATCACCCGGCCGCCCCAGGTCGCGATCTGCTGCCCCTGGTAAAGGAAGCGGACCGCGGTGATCGGGCGTACGGAGTCGAAGACGCGCTTGACCTCCCACGAGGCGATCCCGGCGTCCTGCACCGAGTTGGCCAGCGCGAAGAACATCTTCACGTCCTGGTCCAGGCCATGATGGTCACGCGCCGACACCTGCTGGGCGAACAGGCACCAGTGGCCGGGCGGCGTCTCGCTGTTGGGGCCGTCGGCCCAGTATTCGGCGATCGCCTTCTGGCGGTCGGTCAGCGCGGCGGTGCCCGCCACGATCTCGGCGGCCTGGGCGCGGTAGGCGGCCGTGCCGTACGTCGCGGGCGCGGGCACCTTGTCGGCCAGGTCGCGCGCGTGGCCGCTGAAGGAGGCGACCCCGCCCCAGTGCGGCGCGAGGAACGGCGGCGTGACCACCACGCCCGCCTTGTTGCGGTAGGTGAGCGGCTGCCAGTGGCTCGGATCGTTGACCGTGGTCAGCGGATCGGCGACCACCATCGGCGCGTTGACCGGCGCGTAGCCGGTGGTGTCGGCGTAGCCGCCGAGCTGGTTGGAGCCGTCGGCGTGCCGGTATTCGAGCACGGCCGTGCAGGCGGCCAGGCCGGTTTGGGCCGGCTGGCCGGACTGGTCGGCCGGGTCGTAGCCCAGCTCGGTCATCAACCCGTCGAACACCGCCCGCTGCGCCGGATAGAGGTCCACGGCCGCCTGGTGGGCCGCGTAGCTGATCGCCTGGGCCCGGTTCGCGTCCGTGCGTTCGGCGGCGGGCCGCCGCAGCGTGCCGCCCAGCCGGGTGCCGACGGCGACCGGATCGTAGGCGGCCCACGCGTCATAGGCGCAGGTGTGCACGGTGGCCAGCGCTCTGGCCACCTGCGGCGGTCCCAGCGCGCCGCCGCGCACCGCCGCCAGCAGCGCCGTGTTCCACCTGACCACCACGTTGGGCTGCGCGGCCGCCGCCGGGTGGGCGGGTGTGACCGGTAAGACGAGCGCGGTGGCGGTCACCAAGGTGAGCGCTGCCGCGCGTAAGGACATCAGGACGGGCATGGCAAGTCTCCTCGCATCGTGGGCCCCCGTGCGCCCCGGTATGGAGAGGCTAGGCTTCCATGCTCGAACTCACTTTCGAGCTATCTCGCGGGTAAGAGCTGCCTTCCCCATGGGTCCGGCACTCCCGATGCGCCTCCTTGTTGCCGGGTCAGGAGGCGCACGTAGCGGTGGCCCGCCCCGTGCGGGTTCAGCGGGCGTATTCCTGGAGGTCCTCAGCCACGTGCGGTGGGTGGGGCCGGCCCATGCTTGCCGTACCAAAGAAAGGCAGGAAGCGGAGAGCCACGCTCAGACAGAAGCCAGCAGAGACGGCAGGAGAGCCAGGTCGGTGACGTGGGTGGCGGGGGAGAGGCGTGAGGGGTGGACCAGGCCGCTGACCAGCGCCAGGCAGCGCATGCCCGCCGCCTCCGCCGCCCTGACCCCGTAAGCGCTGTCCTCCACCACCACGCACCGCTCCGCTGGCACCCCGAGCGCACTCGCCGCGAACAGGAACAGATCGGGCGCGGGCTTGCCCCGCTCCACATCCTCGGCGCTGAAGACGTTCCCGGCGAAGCGCTCCGCCAGTCCCGTGAGCTCCAGGCTGCGGCGGATCTTCGCGTGGCTCCCGTTGGACGCCACGCACACCGGCACGCTCAGCAGGTCCAGCGCCGCCACGATCCCCGGCACGGGAACCAGCTCCGCCGTCAGCGCCGCCTCGTGCGCCGCCGTCAGCCGCTCGCGCCACCCCGCCGGAACGTCGCCGACGGCCCGATCCCACTCCTCGTCACTGCAGCCCACGAACCGGGCGGCGTACTCCGCTTCGTCGATCGACCACCCCAGCTCGCGCAGTGCCGCCGTGCCGACGCGTACTGAGAGGCGCTCGCTGTCCACGAGCACCCCGTCACAGTCGAAGATGACGAGTTCGACCGGCAAACCCAGCTCCTTTCCCCGCGCTGCCGCCGGGCGGCGGAGCGCCGCCCGGCGACGCGATCAGCGGTCCACCTGGAACGTGTGGATCAGTAGTCCACCTGGAACATGTAGTTGCGCTTGTCGAGGTCGTGCCCGCGCACGGCCTCGTAGTGGCGGGCCAGCCGGTCCATGAGCACGGCGATCGCCAGCGGAGACACCTCGCCGCGCAGCGCCTTCGGGACGCCGGGCAGCGTGAGGTCCGCCGTGTCGATGTGGAAGGTCTTCTTGGTCGCGTACGTGTCGAGGAAGCGCATTGCGCGTTCGGCCATGGCCCGCGACGGGTCCTCGCCGAGCAGGTTGATCACCGCCACGTCGTCGTTGACCACCTCGAACGCGCCCTGGAAGAACTCGCCCGAGTTGAAGCCCGCCGCGTGCTTCCACTGCATCTCCTGCAGGAAGCACATGGCCAGCCCGTACGCCCAAGCGTAGCTGGGGCCCGAGCCGAGCACGTAGGTGATCGGCTCGTCCTTCAGCGTCTCGGCGATGACCCGCGCCCGCTCCTCGCCCTCGTGCGCGGCGGTCACCAGGGCCTCCGGGAGCGCGTCGAGGGCCTGGTCGAGCAGTGCCCAGTCGCGTTCCACCCCAGACCTGCGCAGCAGGGCATAGGCCGCCAACTGCATGAACAGATCACTCTTGCCGGTGAAGGCCACGTCGGCCGCCTCGGCCAGCGGGCCGCCCTCCTGGGTCACCACGACCACGGTCGCGCCGGTGCTCCTGGCGTACTGCGCGGCCGCGACGGTCTCCTTGGTCTTGCCGGTGTATGAGGCCAGGAAGACCAGGGAGCCCTCGCCCATGCGCCGGGGGCGGGCGGTGTTGAGCTCGTCGCTCTGCAGCTTGTAGACGGGCCAGGTGCCTTCGCGTTCGAGCAGGTAGTGGGCCGGGTAGGCGGCGATGAGCGAGCCGCCGGCGCCCACGAAGAACACATTGCGCAGACCCTTGTCGATGGCGTCCGAGACGAGCTCCGCCAACTGGGGGCGCTGATCGAGCGTCGCGCGGATCTTGTCGGCCAGGTCGGACTCGATCGGTTTGAGCGGCAGCAGGTCGGTCACAGGGGACTCCTTTTGAGAACGTTCTCAGTCAGACGTTGATAACGTTCTCACTCAGACCGAGAATGAGTCAAGAGGTCGCTTGGCAGCCCAGCTGATAGCGTCTGCGTATCACTCCGCAAGACGCGAATTCGCATAGTGAGACGTAATGTCGCTTTCCCCCACAATCGGGACGACGCCCAGCCGATCGAGGGTCGCGGCCGCCGGCCTCATCGGCACGGCCATCGAGTTCTACGACTTCTACATCTACGGCACCGCCGCCGCGCTGGTGCTCAACACCGCGTTCTTCCCCGGGATGGATCCGGTGGCGGGCAGCCTGGCCGCGTTCTCGACGTTCGCGGTGGCGTTCATCTCCCGGCCGCTCGGTTCGGCGGTGTTCGGCCACTGGGGCGACCGGAGCGGGCGCAAGTCCATGCTCGTCGTCTCGCTCCTGGTCATGGGCCTGTCCACGGTCGCGATCGGCCTGCTGCCCGGCTACGCGGCCATCGGCGTCGCCGCGCCGGTGCTGCTCGTGCTGCTCCGTTTCACGCAGGGCATCGGACTCGGCGGCGAGTGGGGCGGCGCCGCGCTGCTCGCGACCGAGCACGCGCCGCCGGGCAAGCGCGGGCTGTACGCGATGTTCCCGCAGCTCGGTCCGTCAGTCGGGTTCATCGTGGCCAACGGGCTGTTTCTGCTGCTGGGGGAGGTGCTCGGCGACGAGCGGTTCGGCAACTGGGGCTGGCGCCTGCCGTTCGTGGCGAGCCTGCTGCTCGTGCTCATCGGCCTGTACGTACGCCTGAAGATCGCCGAGACCCCGGTCTTCCAGGCCGCCATGGACCAGCACCGCATCGCCAAGGTGCCGTTCGCCGGCCTGATGCGGCAGCAGTGGCGCCGCGTGCTGCTCGGCGCCGGCGCGATGACGATCGCGTACACGCTCTTCTACACCGCGACCACTTACTGTTTGGCGTACGGCACGCAGACGCTGAAGATCCCGAAGACCACCATGCTCGCGCTGACCATGATCGGCGTCGTGTTCATGGTGGCGGGGACGGTGGCGTCGGCGATGGTGTCCGACCGCTTCGGCCGCCGCCGCACGCTGCTCACCGGGACCGCTGCGGCGGTCGTGTGGGGGCTGGTGATGTTCCCGCTGATGGAGACCCGGTCGGTGGCGCTCGTGGGGGTCGCCCTGGCCGGCGCGCTCGGCCTGATGGGGCTGGTGTTCGGGCCGATGGGGGCGTTCCTGCCGGAACTGTTCCGAACCGAATACCGCTACAGCGGCGCCTCGATCGCCTACAGCCTCGGCGGGGTGCTGGGCGGCGCGGTGCCGCCGCTGGTGGCGACCGGCCTCCAGGCGAGCGGTGCCGGCGTGCTGGGCGTCGGGGGGTACGTGTCGGCGATGGCCGTACTGAGCCTGCTCTGTCTGCTCGGCCTGCCGGAAACGGGGGAGCAGGCCCTCTAGAGATTCAGTGGCGTCCGCATGCTCAGCCCCTTACCGGGCCTTTCCGTTCGGCGATCAGAGCTGCCAACAGCCGAGCCCGGAGCCGAGGAGGTCGATCAGAGGTTCCAGCGTCCGAACTCGGAGCTGAGGCGGTCACCGATGCGCCCGGCCTTGGGGTAGAAGTCGGCGTAGAAGTCCTTGCCGCACTCGAGGTCGTCGAGCGCGGCCTTGATCTCCTTGGCGAGGTACTGATTCGCGGCCGCCTGCGACAGCCGTGCCTGGTAGACGGTGTTCTCGCCGGCGTCTTCCTCGGCCTGGCCCTGCTTCTTGGCGATGGCGTTCATCTGCGCCGAGAACTCTCGCCAGCCGCGCTCGCTCATGCTCGTCGGGCTGACGGAGTCCACGCGGTAGCCCTTGCCCTTGACGCAGTCACCCATGGTCGCGGCCAGTTCGACCAGCTTGGGGTCGCCGTTCAGCTCACGTTCGTAGGCGGCCTTGTAGGCATTCTCGTACTGCTCGTACTCGTCGTCCATGCTCTTGACGACCTTGCCGGTCACGTCCTTGAGGGCCTTGACGTGGCAGCCGTCGAGGACCTTGCCGTAGCTGCGCAACTGCGCCTTCGACAGCGAGTCCCTGATCGGGGTGTTGGGGTCGTCGTCGCGGGTGTAGGCGGCCTGTTTTTTGAAGGAGGCGGGGTTGGCGACCGGGTAGAAGACGTTGAAGCCCTGCTTCGAGCGCACCCGCTTCATGGCCTCGTAGTCGCCATTGGCGGCCTTGTCGTTGTCCGTCTCCGGCTTGGGCTGCGGGACCCAGGCGACGTAACGAAAGCCCTTCTGCTTCATACAATCGGCGATGAGCGACTGAATCCTCTGCGGCTTGTCTGACTTGCCGCTTACGGCCGTCGCCTTGGCATGCTGCGCCTCAGGGCTGGAGGAGCAGCCGGCGAGCGTGACAGCGCACAGCATGGTCAGGGCAAGAGTCGATCTCTTGAACATGCGGGAGACCATACTCCGTTAAACGAAATATGGTCAACTTTTCTTGGGGATGCTCAGTCCAGCCACATCCGAGCCAGGCGGCGACGGGCGCGCGGGTCCTCGGTGAACGCCGTGCGGCCGTGCAGCACCACGTCATTGTTGACGAGCAGAAGATCACCTGACCGCAGCGGGAAGCACAGGACCATGTCACGGTCGGCGAGGATCCCGTCGAAGGCGTCCAGGGCGGCCACGGCGCCGGATGCCAGCGGCTTCCCGGCGGCTTCCTGGCCGCGTTCGATCCAGTGGCGGTTGTACTGGACGCGGAGCCGCCCCGCGCGCCACTCGAAGACGGGGTAGACGCGGTCGAAGTTCGAGACCGTGCCCGCGCCGAAATGGAAGTCCGCGTAGAGCTCGGCCAGTAGGTCGGGCCGCTCTTCCAGCAGCCGATCGTGTACGGCGTGACCACTCACCAGCAGGGATTCCCCGCCGTGGATGGCGGCGCGGAGGCAGAGCAGGCCCAGCAGGTGCGGCGGTCCGGGCGGCCCGCCCCGGTCGGTGTGGAAGGCCAGCTCCTGGTCGTCCATGCCTCTGCGCGCGTTCTCGCCGGTGGTCACCAGGCCGGCCTTCTGCGTACGCGGGGTGCCGATGAGCGAGCCGAACGTGTAGCACAGAAGATCGATCTGCTCCTCGGCCCAGCCCGCGATCGGCCATCCCCGGACCACCACCAGGCCGGGACCCGCTTCGAGCGCGGCCTTGGCCCTCTCGGCCAGGAGCGTCAGTGCCGGGAGGTGGAACTCGGGTTGGGTCCGGGTGGCCATCGCGGTGAGCGGTTGGTCGATGTGGAGCAGCCAGTCCTGTTCGCGCAGGGTGGCCGGGGTCCATGCCGTGAGGCCGCCTACCGGTGCCGCGTTGGTCCGCATCGTGGTCTCTCCCGGTGCTCGTGCCGCCTGCTTCTACGGCCTACCCGCCCGGGGGCCGGGTCCACGCGTCGGCCGCTGGAGGAGAGATCCGGGCAGGTCCGCGAGGTCCGGCCGCCGACGCGGAGCCGTGATCAGACCGAGCCCAGCTCCTTCTGGTAGCAGCGGGTCAACGGCTGGTCCACGTACATCCCGTACGACTCGACAAGCACATACCCGCTGCTTTCGTACAGAGCTATGGCCTCAGGCTGCCTGATCCCGGTCGCCAAGCGCACCGTCTCGTAGCCCATGCCCCGAGCCAGATCCTCCAAGGCCGCCAAGAGCTGCCTGGCGATCCCCTGCCCACGGAACGCGGGATCCACGTACATCCGCTTGAGCTCCCCCATATCCGGACCCGCCGGCTGGATGGCACCGCACCCGGCGGCGTGTTGCCCGGCGTAGGCGACGAGGTAGCGGGCCTGTGCCTTGACGACGGAACGCCCCTCGGGTCCGTAGCGCTTCACCAGCTCGTCGAAGGCGGCGGCGAGCAGGGCGGTCAGGTCGTCGTCGGCAACGGTCCGTTCCTCGATCTGCATGCGCTCATGCTATGAGCCGCCACACCTGCCGGATCCGGACGAGGGCGACATCCCTCGGCCATCTGGGGGTCGTCGGCCAGGGGATTCACGCGTACTCCGGGAACATCGGCCGGGGGACTCACTCGTACTCCGCGAACATCGGCCGGGGTTTCACGCGTACTCCGGGAACAGCAGTGCCAGCTCCCGCGGATACCCCGCGATCAGCCGGAGTTCGTCGTCCGTGAGCGGTCGGCCGGTCATCGCGTTGCAGAGCTGCACCAGCCGGAACGCCAGGTCCTCCTCCTGTACGTTCACGCCGAGCCCGTCCATGACGTGCCAGAATCCGGCCTTCCCGCCGTACTCGCCGGTGAGCACGACCCGCCCGCCGCGCGCGTGCCAGTCCTCGGGGAACGGCCCGAGCGTCGCCTCGTCGTACAGCTCGTAGTTGCCGTGGTCCTTCAGCGCCCCGTCGGCGTGGATGCCCGACTCGTGCGCGAACGCGTTGCGTCCCACCCCCACCTGGTTGTACGGCAGAGGCTGCCCGAACGCGTAACTCGCCCACAGCCCGAACCTGCGCGCCCATGACAGGTCGATGGCGTCACCGATCTCCGCCTCCAGCCCGAAGCCGTGCTCGAAGGCGAGGATCGTGGACAGCAGGTCGGCGTTGCCGGAACGCTCACCGATGCCGTTCACGCAGGTGTTGATCCACGCGTCCTGCCCGGCCTCCAGGTCGCCGAGCGCGCCCGAGATGGAGTTGGCCACGGCCAGGCCGAGGTCGTTGTGGCAGTGCGTCTCGACGGGCATCCCGGTGGCCGAGGCCAGTTTGGCGAAGCGTTCGCGGATCCGGTCGGGGGTGTCGCCGCCTATCGTGTCGCAGTAGCGGACCCGGTCGGCGCCCGCCTCCTTGGCCGCCAGCGCGAACTCCAGCAAGAACCCGTCATCCGTCCGCGACCCGTCCTCCGCGTTGACGCCCACGCTCAGCGCGCCCGCCGCCTTGGCCGCCCGCACGGCCGCCGTCATCTCCCGCATGATCGCGCCGCGGTCGAGGCGGCCGCGGAACTTGTTCTGGATCATGTAGTCCGAGGTGGAGATGGACAGGTTGTAGTGCCTCAGGCCGAGCGGCGCCGCCTTCTCCACGTCCTGCGGCACACCGCGGCACCAGCCCGACAGTCGCAGCTCGCCGAACGCGCCCGCCTCGGCCAGCGCCGTCTGCGCCCGTACGTAGGGCACCTCATGGAACAGGAAGGGGAAACCGATCTCGGACTGAGCCACCCCGAGCTTGGCCAGATAGAAGTTGACCATGGTCTTGCCGAACTTCGACAGGCCGGTGCGCGCGGTCTGCACGCCGTCTCGGTTGGTCACGTCAAGGAAGTGAACTTTGGGCATGACCACACGTTGACATGCCTGCTCAATGTGTATCAATATTGATTTTCATCAACATGGGAGGCTTGGGCGTGGAGTGGATCGACGCGGCGACGGCGGCCGAGCGGCTCGGCGTGAAGCCCGCCACCCTTTATGCGTACGTGAGCCGGGGCGTGCTCAAGCGACGTCACAGCGAGGACCGGCGCAGCCTGTTCGACGCGGCGGAGATCGAGCAGCTGGTCCGTCGCGGGCGGCCGCGCAGCCAGCCGCCGGAGCTGGTCATCGAGTCCGGCATCACCGCGCTCGGTCTCGACCGCCCGTACTACCGCGGCCGCGACGCCCTCGCCCTGGCCCGAACCGCCGACTTCGAAACGGTGGCCGAATGGCTGTGGACAGGCGACCCCGACGCCTTCGCCTCGGACCATGTGGCGCGGAGTCGGGTACATGCTCCAGAGCTCACCGACAGTGGGGTGCGGGGTCGGGTGCGTGATTCCGAAGCGTCGGGCGGCCCGGCGGGGGGTGGCGTGCGTGATTCCGAGGCGTCAGATGGTGCGGCGCGGGGTTGGGCACACGATCCGGAGACGTCACAGGCCGCAATCGCGGCTCAGCGCGGCCTCCCCGAGGGGCTGCCGCTCCTGGACCGCCTCCAGGTGATCACCACGGTCCTCGGCGCCTCAGACTCCCTCCGCTACCAGCTCGATCCCGCCTCCGTCGCCGCCACCGGCCGCCGCCTCATCTCCGGCCTGGTCGACGCCCTCCCAGCTCTCCGTACCCCCGACGGCGAGTCGATCGCCGAGCGGCTCTGGTCCCGTCTGTGCCCGCAACCCGCGACCCCCGCCCTCCTGGCCGCGCTGCGGGCCGCGCTCGTGCTGCTCGCCGACCACGAGCTGGCCGCCTCCACGCTGGCCGCCCGGGTGGCCGCCTCCGCTCGCGCCGACCCGTACGCCGTGGTGCTGACCGGCCTCGGGGTGCTCGGCGGCCCCCTGCACGGCGGCGCGTCCCACGCGGCCGAACGGCTGCTGGCCGAGGTGAACGAACCCGGCCAGGCCACCCGCGTGATCGCCGAGCGAGTACGGCGAGGCGAGCGCATCCCCGGCTTCGGCCACAGCGTCTACAAGAACGGCGACGCCCGGGGCAGCCTCCTGCTCGACCTGGTGACGGAGGCCGCGCCGGATCACGAACGCCTCGCCGCGGCGCGGGCCGTACTCGCCGAAGTCCGCCGGCGACGCCTGCCCGAACGCAACATCGACTTCGCCCTCGCCGCCCTCATCGGCGTCGCCGGGATGGTGCCCGGGTCCGGCGAGGCGATCTTCGCGGTGGCCAGGACCGCTGGATGGCTGGCCCATGCCATGGAGGAGTACGCCAAGGGCTCCCTGCTGCGCCTGCGCGCCTCGTACATCGGCCCGCTGATCAGGTGACGGCTCTACGGGGGGCCGTCCACTTCGCCTTTGTCAGCAGGCTCAGAAGCGAGAGCCTGCGTAGTGGCTCCAGGATTACCCGCCGGGCTGCTCTGAGGCGGAAGCGTGCGTCCCGCTGGGCGTAGACGTAGGGCAGAACACCGACTTGAGGGCTTGGTCGATGCGCTTCCCCGCAGCGGCGCGCTCGCCATCATCCATGGCTACCGTCACGGAAACCGCGAACTGCAGCCTCCCGTCCGGGGAGGTGTAGGTTACGGCGACGAAGCCGGGGGCGCTACCACCGCGCGGCTGGAAACCGGGGTTGCCCGCGCACGGACCGCCCGGCGGCGGCGACTGCTGACCGGGCACCGGATCCGTAATCACGTCGCGCAGGGAGTCCGGCAGCAGCTTGCCCTGACTGAACGCGCGCTGGAAGGTGCTGACGTCGCGCGCGGTGGAGATCACGCCGCCGGCGCCCAGCAAGGTGGTGGCGTTGAGCATGTCGACATCGAGCAGCTTGCCCGTCTCATCCGGCATATAGCCGTGCCCATGCGGGCCCTTGATCTCCGCGGCGGCCTTGACCGGCAGGTAGGTGTCCCGCATGCCCAGCGGGGTGAAGATCCTTCGATTGAGCTCGGTCGCCAGCGAACGCCCGGTCAGCTTTTCGATGATCATGCCGAGCAGGATGTAGTTGGTGTTGGAGTAGTTGAAGGTTCCGATCTGTGACGGCCGTTCCCGCTTGCGGGAGGCGGCCACCAGGTCGACGGGGCGATACGTGACCGTGGGGTCAAGTGGGCGGATATCGGGACCGAGGAAGTCGGGGATGCCCGAAGTGAGCTGGATCAGGTTGCGTACCGTGATCTCGCCGGCTCGTTCCACCAGATCCTTCTCCGCCATCTCGGGGAGCACCTCGCTGAGCGTGTCGTCCAGCTTCAGCTTGCCGCTCCGCACAAGTTGCAGGGCAACGGTGGCGGTCATGTTCTTGGTCTGCGAGCCGATCCGGTAGCGGGCGGTGGAGGGGACCGCGCCACCCCTGCCGTCGAGCAGCCGGGATCCGGCCGATCCCTTCCCGACCCGCTTGCCGTTCACGTACACCTCGCCGATGGCGCCCACGACGTGGCCTGCCTTCACCAAGGCCGCCATCGCCTCCTGCACGTCACCTACCTTCTTGACGGGGGCGTTATCCGCCGTGGCGATGGCTGGCGCGGACACGCTCAGAGCCAACGCCGCGCATGCCGCCGAGATGACGCGTGCGACTGCCGATTGAGGCGAAACCATGAAGTGCTCTCCTGGAAGTCCGAAACTCCGATGTGGAGCTCCAGTTCTAGGGAGAGAGGTGTTTCCTCGGTGTTTCCTCCCTACGTCGGCCCGCTGATCAGGTGACACCCACGGGGGAGTGCTCGCTTCTGTCCACGTAGGCGGCCAATGCCCGCACGCGCTCCGCATGCTCGTCGTGCCCGACGATCACCGGTGGCTCGTTGTACGGCATCGCGTCCGAGGAGCGCCGGAGCTTGATGTACTGGCCGCAGGCGTCGATCGCGTACGGCTCCATGTCGTCCTGGAGCGCCCCGATCACTGTGATCCCGTACGTCTCGCCGATCCGCCGGAACAGCGCCACCGCCTCCCGCCGGTGCTCCTTGCCCAGGTTGCGGCCCAGCTCGTCGAGCACCAGGCACAGATGCCCGCCTCCGGACGAGGCGATCGCCGCCGCGCACACCAGCTTGACCGCCTTCTCGTCCATGAGCGCGGTGTTGGCCCGCCGGTTGTACGGGACGAAGCCCTGGCCCTCGCCGCGCCGCCACTTGGGCGTGACGCGCCATTGCCAGCGCTGCTCCGGATCCGCGGGCGCCGGTGGCACCGGGAACTCCAGCGTCGCCCCGTAACCTCCGTAGGACGTGTCGAGCTGCTCGAACTCCTCGGCGACCCGCGTGAGCCGGGACTTGATCGCCGCCGTCAGCGCCGCCCGGTGTACGGCCGTCGATCTGGCCGCCTCCTCCGCCCCCTTGTCGGCCGCGGCCAGGTCACGCTGCCTCGACACGACCTGCGCCTCGATCTGACGCCGCTGGTGCTTCTCGTATTCTTCCTGCCCGCGCAGGTAGGAGGCCAGCGAGCCGCACACCGCCGCGAACGTCGCCTGCTCCCGCGCCGTGCTCCCCCCACGCTCGGACAGCAGGAACCGCAGTTCCTCCGGGATCTCCGCGTCCTCCTCCGGGAACGTGTCGCGCAATGCCTGGTCGAAATGCCGTTCGGCGACGCGCCACCATTCCTCGGCGGTACGCGATCGTTCGCCCTCGGGCAGCGCCTTGAGCCAATCCCGTGCTCCCTCGGCGGTGCCGCCCCAGTCGGCGGCCAGCGCCTCGACCTTGAGCGCCTCCCGCTCGCCGCTCACTCTCGTCTCGTCCTGGCGCGACCGGGCCCGTTCGCCCTCGTGCCGCTGCCGCCGTCCCTCCAGGCGTTCGATCTCCATGTCCTTCGTGCGGGCCCGGAAGTCGAGCGCGGCCGCCTGCCGCTCGGCCTCCGCCACCGCGGGCGTCAGCTCCTCCAGCGCCGTCGTCAGCTCGCCCAGCCGCGCCCGCCGCCCGGCCAGCTTCGCCTCCAACTCGGCGAGCCGCACCCCCGCTTGCGCCCCCTCCAGCCGCCGCTGTCCCTCCGCGACACCTTCCTCCCCATCGCGTACGGTCTGCGCCGCGGTCTCCTGGGTGTCCTTGGCCCGGTTGAGCCGGTGCTCGGCGGCCTTGATCCGCGCCTCCCGGCCGGTCGCCTCCCCGTCGAACGCCCCCACCACGCTCACCCCGGCGGCACTCACCAGCACCGATCCGGGCAGGCCGGCCAGCGCGGCGACGGCAGCCTCAAGCCGGTCGGCGTCGACGATCACCGCATGCTCATGGGGCCAGCCCCGCAGCTCCTCCAACCCAAGCCCGCCGACCGCATCACCACGTCCGGCCGTAGCGACCGCTCCCCGGGCACCGCCGCGAGACGCGTCGCCGGTGGATCCGTCCTCGGTGCCATGGGTGCGGGCGTAGCCGCGGGCCTGCTCGGCCACGTCCAGCGCGTCCAGCAGGCCGGTCGCTCCGACACCCGCCGCCGCGAGCGCGTTGAGCTGGGCCGCGGCCGGGCCGCCCTCCGCGTCGTCCAGCGCCGCCTGGGCCGAGGCCACCTCGCGATCGGCCACGCCCAACGCCTTCAGCGCCTCGTTCAGCCGAAGCCGCGCCTCCCGCAGCTCCCGCTCGGCCGTGGGCACATCGCGGCCGTCCGAGAACCGGCGCGTCTCCTCCAGCGCCGGGATCAGGCCGCGCAACTCGTCGGCGGAGTTCTCCGCCACGGCCCGGTCGGCGTCGAGCTTGGCGGCCCGCGCCTGCATCGCGGCCAGCTCCTTGCGCGCCTCCGCCACCCGCCGATCGAGCGTGTCGTCCTTCAGCGTGGTGAGCTCGGCCTTCACCATGGAGAGCGCCTCGGCTGCCGTCTCGCCCGCGGTCCGGTGCCGTTCGAGCTCAGCGACCAGCAACTCGTCCTTGGCCGCCGCGTCGTCCAGCTTGCGGGCCTGACGCCCGCGCCAGCACCGCAGCGCGTCGGCCAGCCGGATCCGGGCCTGATCGCGCCGGTCGAACGTGGTCAGCAACGCCCTCGACTCCGCCTCGAACTCGGCCAGCCGATCGGCCGCCTGCACCGCCCGCACGCGCTTGGCGTGCTCGTCCCGGCGAGCCTCGCGCTCCTGCTCGAGCTCGGCGTCGAGACCGGTCAGGGCCGCGATGGCCTCGAACACGCGCTCCGGCGAGATCTCGTTGAGCGGCTGGGAGAGCAGGTTGGTGGCGACCTTGCTCCGGACCGAGGTCGACAGGAACGACACGCAGCGGATGCGGTCGCCGTAGAGCACCTTGGTCAGGTCGCGGGCCACCACGTCGCGGCGCCCGGCGGACTTGGGCAGCGTCGCCCACATCTCGTCGGCGCGCGCCACGCGCTCGGCTTCGGAAGCGGCGGAGGCCAGGTGCACGCCGTCGCGCCAGCGGATCTCCAGGTGGGGAGCCTCCTGGTTGACCTTGAGCCACACGGTGACGGCCCCGCCGGATGTGTCGGGCACGGAGAACAGCTCACCGTCATCCGGTCCGTCTGGCTCCGCGCTCACGCCGATCTGCTGAGACCCGGCTCCGGTGCGGGTAAGCGCCTCCGAGGGCTCCAGCGTCGCGGCCAGGCGAGACGCTGAGGGTGCGGACGCAGGAGCCGCCTCGCCAGGAGCCACATCGTCCGTGACAGAGGCGCCACGACCCGGACTGGTGGCTTGGTCCGCGTTTGGTGTGCCATGCCCTGGTTCGGCGGTCTGTTCTGAGGCGAGGTCGCCGGGAACCGGTCCGGTAGCTCGCAGGGGCAGGTCGAAGGACGCGCCGGGCCGCCCGAACACGCCGACGATGTAGCCGTGATCGGCGCTGGCCCACTGGCGGGCGCCCGCGCCACTGGCCAGCTCGGCGTTGAACAGCAGCTCCGACACCGCCTTCGCGCCCGAGGCGAAGCGCCACTGCTCGTCACCCAGCAGCGCCGTGATCGACGCGATGAACGACGACTTGCCCGCGCCGTTGGAGTCCTTGGGCCCGGCCCCCGCGACGACGATGAGCGTGCCGGGGACGGTCGGCACCGGATGGGTCGAGAGCCGTGAGATGTTGACCGCCTGCATGGCGATCAGCACCCGGTCCCCGACGACGTTCTCCACCTGCGACACCTGTGACCCCCGTAGTCCTTCCGTTTCACCGCGCAGCCCCGGCCGGGACTGACGCTTGCTGTCTGTTCAGGGCGCCGCCCCCGGTGAGCGCGGACGCTTGCTGCTTGTTCACTGCGCTACCGCGACGGGGCCGGCGCTTGATGTCTGTCGGGCCGGGATAGCCATCCGGCCGACAGGTCCGGATGGCTACCCCGCCGATCTCCGCGCGCGTACGGCCGCGGCCAGCGGGCTGTGCGGTCCGGCCGCCAGGATCAGCTCCTCCTGCAGCCGTCGCCGCGCCGCCGGGGTGAGCCGGTGGAACTGCGGTCCCGGCGCGTAGCCGCCGGCCTCCTCGCCTGCTTTGACCTGGGTCAGCAGTCCGGCGTGTCGCAGCATCCGCAGCGCCGCCTCCAGCTCGCCGATCGGCAGCTGGGTGTGGCGGCGCAGCTCGTCGACGGGAGTGGGGTGCGGCGACAGCCAGGTGTCGTCGGGCAGCAACCCCTCCGCCCGCGGGATCGCCACCGAATGCACCAGCACCAGCGTCAACACCGCCCGCTCACTCTCACCAAGCCCCGCCGCCGCTGACGTGGTCGCGGGCGCCGGGTCGGCGCGGTAGGCGTCGTCGTAGCCCGAGGTCCATCGCTCGCGGTGCTGGATCAGCGTCCGGCCTCGTCGGGCGAGCATCTCGCCCAGCGTGTGGCGGAGCGCGGGGTCGCGGAGCCCGCCGAACCGAGCCTCCAGCACCGGCTCGGCGCCATGCTCCACCGCCATGAACGCCGCCACCAGCTCGGCCCGCCGCCGCTCGTCATAGCCGCTCAGCAGCTCGTCGAACTCCGCCGCACCACCCTCGACCCGGCCCGCCACCGCTGTCGCGGGAGCCTGCGCCCGCACCCGCGCCTCGGGCGGCTGCTGCGCGGTGGGTGGTCCTTCCACGGCGGGTGGTTGCTGTGCGGTGGGTGGTCCTTCCACGGCGGGTCGTTCCTGCAGCCTGTGGGGTTCTTGCGTGGCGGCCGCCACGATGTCGGCGTCAGCGACCACCGTGAGGTCCCGTTGCTCCGGGGTGGGGATGCGCCGGACCAGCTCCTTCAGCTGGGCGTGCGACTCGACCGGCCACAGGGCGCAGCGTGGGCCCAGCGAGACCACGCCGTCGGACATGACGATCCACGCAGAGTCGTGCAGCCGGCGTAGCGCCCCGATGGCCCAGTTGCGCATCAGGTCGTCGGCCCGGCCGATCAGCGCCCGGTAGGTGTCGAGGATCAGCTCCGCCGGCGCGGGAGTGCCCGGCCATGGGTCGACGGACAGATCGGTCCAGCAGCACTTGAGCGTCGCCGCCAGCACCCGCCGGGTCTCGCCCGAGCGTTCGACCGGGACCGGGGGCACCTGGTATTCGTCGAGGAGTGACGGGGTGGCCGCGTCGGGCCACACCGGCAAAGCCTGGCCGGTGGAGTCGGGACGCGTGAGCCGTACCATCCCGGGAGGCGCGGCGACACCGGCCCCCAGCCGCAGCGGCCCGCCCGACCGCGCCCGCACGTGAGCGACCGCGTCGTCCCCCAGAGCGGCGGACTTTGATGACGAACGAGTCATGAGGAACGCTCCAGGTAGCCGTGGGACAGCCAGGCCGGCTCGCCTCCCGGCGAGATCGTGAGGTCGTCGGCCCACACCAGCCGATAAGGCAGCTCAGGCCGCAGATCGACCGTCGTCAGGTCGGCCAGCAGGCGACGGGCCGAGGGCCAGTCGGAACGGAGTATGTCGGCCAGTGCCACCCGCGACGACGCCCCCAGCAGTGACTCCGCCACCTCGGTCAGCCGCTCGATCGCCGCGTTGGGCGTGGAGTCGAGCGAGCCTTCGGGGCCCGTGTCGGCGAGGGTGGAGCGCGGCGGAGTGGGCTGGGCCGGAGCCGGGCGAGGTGCCTCGTCGACCGCGCGGGCGATCGCCGCCGGGTCGTGCCAGGGCGCCGGCGCATCGAACACGAAGCCGTCGAGCACCGCCGCGAGCCGCTCCCGCGAAGCGGTCTGCGAGAACGTGCGCCACGTCTCGGTGGGCAGCAGCGTCAGGTTGCGGGTCGTGCCCGCCGAGTCGGCCAGGCGCCCCGCCGCCCGCCGGGAGGCGTCGCTGTAGGCGTAGATGGCCGCCCGCAGGTCGGTGCAGACGCGGTCGAGCACGGGCCAGCGCGTCAGGATCGTGCCGTGCAGACTCTGCGCCCGGCGCGCGATCTCCTCGGTGCCCCACAGCTTGGGCGCCTGCTCGCGCAGCTCCTCGATCGTGCCCATGGTGAGCGTGATCAGCTCCAGCGCCCACAGCCGGAACGCCCTGGCCAGATTGGCGGCGCTCTGCCTGGCCTCCTCCATCGTGGTGCGCGGGTCGGCGACGTTGAGGTCTTCGAGCGCGAGCAGCCGGTGCATCTCCGACTGGCCGCCGTCGTCCATCATCCGCCTGATGAACATCAGCCCGACCACGCTGGTGAACGACGCCCGATAACGCAGCTGGTTGGGCTTGGGGAACACCTCGCGGATCGCGCCCAGCCCCTTGAGCACGCGCAGCCGGTTGTCGAACTGGTCGCCGGGATAGGCGCGGCAGGCGAAGCGCATCTGCTCGTGTGTCAGCCACTCCTCGCCCGCCTCCGCGAACGCCGCGAACAGCGTCTCGGCGATGTCGACCAGGGCCGGGTCGTCGACGACCGCGCCGCTGTCGCGGGCCAGCGCCGCGAACATCCGGCGGTAGGTCGACAGCACCGCCTCCTCCGAGAGGGCGGCGTCGAGGGTCAAGGGCTGTTCGGACACGGCACTAAGGTACGGCTTCGCACCGACAATCTCGGCCCGACCTGACCTGCTGCTTACCTGCGAGTAGTGCCGACCTCACGCGCTTACCTGCGAGTAGTGCCCAACCTCACGTGCTTACCTGCGAGTAGTCACGCCGCACGCTAGGGTGATCCAGGGTAATACGGGGGCAAACGTTCAGTAATCGTACGTACGGGGTGAGTGACGCCTTGCGTATCCGCGTACTGCGCGGAGACCGTGCCACGGCTGTGATCGCCGGCGCGGTGGCCGTGATCCTGGTCGCCTTGGCGGCCGTCTTCGGCGTGGGCGTCTCCAGCGCCACGCCCAAACTGGCCGACGTCGGCGCGTGGCTCTGGACCAAGGCCCGGGGCAAGATCGTGCACGTCAACGGCCTGTCCGGCGAGGTCGACGGCTACCTCGACAAGAAGTCGGCCCAGCGGCTGCGCGTCGTCCAGGACGGCTCGAACGTCCTGCTCGTCGACGACGGCAGCGGCTACGTCAGCCGGATCGAGCCCGGCCAGCTCAGCGTCGCGCAGACCCGTAACTTCGGCACAGCCGGCCTGCAACTCGTCGTCTCGGGCGCCGTCGGCTACGCGGTGGACCCGGAGGGCAAGGTCCAGCAGATCGACCCCGCCACGCTCAACTCGGTCGGCGCGCCGCTGTCGCTGCCGGGGCCGCTCGGCGCGGCCCGCATCGACGGTGGCGGGCGGCTGTGGGTGCCGGTGACCGCCAAGGGCGAGGTCGTACCGGTGACCAAGGGCGTCGCCGCGAGCGCCGTCAAGGTCGGCGAGCCGGGCGAGGAGCTGGCCGTCACGATCGCGGGCGGCCTGCCGGTGATCGTCAACACCCGCGCCGCGACCGCCACGATCGTCGGCGAGGACGGCGGCGTGGGCGAGATCACGCTGCCCAAGGAGGTCGCCCAAGCGGCCAAGGGCGGCGTGCTGGCCCCGGCCTCGACCGAGGGCTCGCTGGTGCCGCTGCTCACGCCCGGCGACTCCGGGCTGCTCGTGGTGGTCGACACGGAGTCGAACTCGGTGCTCAACACCAAGTTCACGGTGAAGGATCCGGCCGCGCTCGGCGTGCCGCAGGTGCTCGGCTCGAAGGTGTACGTCCCGGACCGCAGCACGGGCGGCCTGATCGTGTGGGACAGCGCGGCGGGCGGTCAGCCCACCAAGCTCCAGGTGGCCCAGGGACCCGGCCCGGTCGACGTGTTCGTCAAGGACGGCCTGCTCTGGGCGAACGACGAGAACGGCGACAAGGCCGTGGTCGTCGACACCGAAGGCCGCAAGCACGACGTCGACAAGGACGACTCGGACGTACCAGGACCCACCAATACCCCCAAGCCCAAGCAGACGCCACGGCCTGAGCCGACGAACACCGACCCCAGACCCGACCCGACCAGGACGGACGAACCGCGGCCGACCCAGACGGACGCCGCGGAGCCGTCGCGCAAGCCCGGCAGAACCCCGACGTCGACCCCGACTCCCTCCTCTGCCACCCGCAGCCCGACCCCCACGCCCACGCCCAGCGCGCCCACCAAACCGGGCGCCGTCAGCGCCAAGTCGGGCCCCGGCCACGTCAGCGTGAACTTCAGCCCGTCCAGCGGCGGCAAGGTCGACCGCTACACGCTCAAGGTGTCCGGCGGCGACGGCAAGACCACGCCGCAGTCGGTGGACGCCGACGGGCCGTTCCAGTTCGAGTTCTCCGGGGGGAACTGCGGCGGCGAGTACACCTTCACGGTCGTCGCCCACTGGTCGGGCGGCGAGGTGGAGTCGGAGCCCAGCGCCGGGGTCAAGCCCTGCGTGGCTCCGGGTAAACCGGCCAACTTCGCGGCCAAGCCCAAGAACCGTGGCGCCGAGCTGACCTGGGACGCCCCGGAGAGCGGCGGCGAAGGCATCACGTACGTGCTCTCCGGCGCGGCGAGCAACGACAGCGTCAAAGGCACGTCGTTCACCGCCGACGGGCTCAAGAACAACCAGAAGCACGAGTTCAAGCTCAAGGCCAAGAACGCCGCGGGCGAGAGCCAGGACGCCGCCACGGCGGACGTGGACCTGGCCTACCCGAAGCAGCAGTACCAGAACGCCAGCAACGACGACGACAACACCCTCATCCGCCCCGGCCCGTCGACGGGCGGCACTGAGACGGGGAGGATCGCGAAGGGGCAGTACATCACGCTGACAGTGATCTGCCAGGTCAAGGGCGCGGCCTACACCGACAAGTCCACCGGCAGGTCCAGCGACGTCTGGAACCGGATCGAGTCGTCGGCGGGCAACGGCTACCTCAACGACACGCTGGTGGCCACACCGGACGGGGGCGGCTTCCCGGAGGCTCCGCTCTTCGAATGCACCGACTGAGATAGGGGACCTCAGTTGTACAACGAGCAGACGCAGCAACCGCAGCAGCTCGCTGCACAGTTCGCCCAGCGCTTCCAGCTGCTGGCCCAGAACATCGAGCGCATCATCCGCGGCAAGCACGAAGCCATCGAGCTGGCCCTGATCTGCCTGTTCTCCGAAGGACACCTGCTGATCGAGGACGTGCCCGGCACCGGCAAGACCACGCTCGCCAGGTCCATCGCCGCCAGTGTCGACGCCGAGTGGCGGCGCATCCAGTTCACGCCCGACCTGCTGCCCAGCGACATCACCGGCGTGTCGATCTTCAACCAGGCGCACCAGAAGTTCGAGTTCCACCAGGGGCCGGTGTTCGCCAACATCGTGCTCGCCGACGAGATCAACCGCGCCTCCCCGAAGACCCAGTCCGCGCTGCTGGAGGTCATGGAGGAGCGCCGGGTCACCGTCGACGCCGAGCCGCACCCCGTACCCAGGCCGTTCCTGGTGGTCGCCACACAGAACCCCGTCGACATGGACGGCACGTACCCGCTGCCGGAGGCCCAGCTCGACCGGTTCCTCATGCGGATCTCCGTCGGCTACCCCGACCACGTGTCGGAGGTCGAGGTGCTCAAGGG
Source organism: Nonomuraea sp. NPDC050680 (assembly GCF_040654555.1). Taxonomy (NCBI): domain Bacteria; kingdom Bacillati; phylum Actinomycetota; class Actinomycetes; order Streptosporangiales; family Streptosporangiaceae; genus Nonomuraea; species Nonomuraea sp. NPDC050680. The sequence continues at coordinate 652,393 of NZ_JBFAIF010000002.1, forward strand.
CATGCCCACCGGGCCGCAGGTCGAACGGCTGCCCGTGGTGGCCCGCGCGGCGGACGTGGCAGGGATGATCGAGTTCGCCACCCGCATCCACGTCGCCGACCCCGTCTACGACTACATCGTCGCCCTTTGCGGCGCCACGCGCACCAACCCGCACCTGCGGCTCGGCGCCTCCCCGCGCGGCAGCCTCGCGCTGCTGCGGGCCGCCCGCGTCAAGGCCGCCGCCGCCGGACGCCACTACGTCGTGCCGGAGGACGTCAAGGCCCTGGCCGTCCCGGTCATCGCGCACCGGCTGATCCTCACCCCGGAGGCCGAACTCCGCGAGGTCACCGCGGCGCACGTGCTCGGCGAGCTCCTCGCCGGGATGCCGGTGCCGCAGGCGGCCTAAGGTGCTGACACCGCTTGGCCGGGGGACGCTCGCCGGTTGCGTGATCCTGTACGCGGCCGGGTTCGCGCTCGGCTACCCCGAGCCTGTCGTGCTGGCCACCGGCGGGGTGCTCGCGCTGGCCGCCGCCCTCGTCTGGACCGCCCCCAGAGCGAGGCTGGAGGTGCACCGCGAGGTCACTCCGCTCAAGGTGCCGCGCGGTGAGGCGGCCGTCGCGGTCCTTCACGTACGCAATCTCGGCCGCCGGAGCCTGTCGGGGCTGCGCGCGCAGGACCGGATCGGCACGGCCGAGCACACGGTCGACCTGCCCCGCCTGCCCCGGAACGCCGCCAGGACGGTGTCGTACCCGCTGCCCACCGGTGTGCGCGGCGAGATCCCCGTCGGCCCGCTCCTGCTCGTCCGCGCCGACCCGTTCGGCCTGACCCGCAGGATCAGGCGGTACGGCCAGACGGCCACGCTCCTGGTCCGCCCCCGCACGGTCGCGCTGCCGGTGCCCCCGTCGGGCAAGGCCCACCACCTGGAGGGTCCCACCAGCGACAACGCCCCCAGCGGCACGGTCACCTTCCACACCCTGCGCGAGTACGTCGTCGGCGACGACCTGCGCCACGTCCACTGGAAGTCCAGCGCGCGCACCGGCACGCTCATGGTGCGCCAGCTCATCGACGCCAGCCTGCCCACCACGACGGTCGTCCTCGACACCCGCGACCTCACCGAACTGGCCGTGGACGCCGCCGCCTCGGCCGCCGTCGCCGCCGCCCGGTCCGGCTTCCCCGTGCGGGTGCTCACGGGCGACGGGCCGCTCGCCGAGACCAAGACCGACCCTGAGCTGCTGCTGGACCGCCTCGCCCTGGTCGGGTCCGGTACGTCCGGCGTCGGCGAGGCGATGCGGCTGGCCCGCGGCGGCTCGCTGGTCGTCATCACCGGCGACTCGGTCGAGACCGCCCGAGCAGCGGGGGCACGACGGCGGTTCGACCGCATCATCTGCGTATATATCGGGACAGGTCCGCTCAGCGCGCCCGGCGTGACGGTCGTCCCCATCGCGGACCTGGCCGCGCTGCCGCTGGCCTGGGGCAGGCGATGAAGCAGCCCGCGTGGCGGCGCCTGGGGGGATTGGCGCTGGTGGCGGCCGTCACCGGGGTCGGTGGGTGGGGGTTCCATCGTGTCTTCCCCGGCACCGAGCTGCTCCTGGCCGTCGTGCCCGCCGCGACCGTCCCCGCCCTGGTGGCCGCGCTCTGCCGGCGGCGCCCCCTCTGGCTGGCGCTGGTGCTCGATCTGGTCCTGTGGTTCGCCGGGACCGTGCCGCTCTACAAGGGCATCGCTCCCGGCCTGTTCGGCGATCTGGCCGACTCGTGGCGGGCGCTGCTCACCACGCTCCTGCCCGCCCAGCCGGAGCCGCGGCTGCTGATCCTCGTGCACACGCTCGTCTGGGCCGCCGCCGTGGTCGGCGCCGAGACGTTGACCCGCACCAGGACCCGCGTGGCCGCCGCGGTGCCCGGACTCGTGGTGTACGGGGTGGCGCTGCTGTTCGGGGTGGACGGGGAGGGCTCGAACCTGCCCGTCGCCGCGGCCCTCGTGGTGCTCATCGCGGCCCTGGCCTTGCTCCGGGACGACCGGCCGGCGCTGTGGCTGCTCGCGGGCATCCCGGCCGCCGCCGCGCTGGCCGCCGTCGCCCTGGTCGCCGGGCCGCTGCTGCCCATCGCCGCCGAGCCGTACAACCCGCGCGACGGCGCCGAACTCCCGCCCCCGGTACGCGTCGACAGCGTCAGCCCGCTCGACCGCGTGTCCGCCTGGCTGCAGATCCCCGACCGGGACCTGTTCACCGTCAAGGCGGCCAAGCCCCTCAACTGGCGGCTGGCCGTACTCGACCGCTATGACGGCGTCCGCTGGACGTCCGGCGCTCGTTTCCAGCCGACGGGCGGGCGGGTGCCGGCGGGGGACTGGACGGGCAAGGCGCAGACCGTACGCCAGACGATCACGTTCGGCGGCCTGCCCGGCACTTGGCTGCCCGGCGCGGAACGTCCCGTCGAGGTCGACGGCGTGCGCGGCCTGGTCGTCGATCCCGGAAGCGGGGCGCTGCTGGCCGCGAGCCGCCCGGCCAAGGGGTTCACGTACGAGGTGACCTCGCGGGTGGCCGAGCCGTCGAAGGCCGACCTGCTCGCGGCCACGCCGGTCGACGATCCGGCGCTGACCGCGTTCCCGGCCGGGCCTCAGGAGGCGATGTTCCGCAGGCTCGCCCAGCAGGCCACCAAGGGCGCGGACGTGCCGATCAAGCAGGCGTACCGGCTGCAGAGCTACCTGCGCACCAGCGCCACCTATGACGTCACCGCGCCGCCGGGGCATTCGCTCAAGGGCCTGGAGTTCTTCCTGGAGACCACGCACAGGGGGACGTCGGAGCAGTTCGCGTCGGCGTTCGCGCTCATGGCCAGGACGCTCGGGCTGCCGTCGAGGGTCGTGGTGGGGTTCCGGCCGGGACAGGCGTCCGACGGGATTTACCACGTTAAATCTGGCCATGTCATGGCGTGGGCGGAGATCAAGTTCGACAAGCTCGGCTGGCGGCCGTTCTACCCCACGCCCGGCCGCGGCGGCGCCAAGGACGACCACGACGTGGTGTCCTCCGCTCTCAAGGAGAGCGAGGAACTGGAGGGCGAGTTCACCCAGGGCACCGTGAACAAGCCGAAGGCCGGTCAGAAGCCCACTGCGGGCGGCGGCCGCGAGCCCTCGGCCGGGCCGCCGCTGTGGGTGATCGTCCCGGCGGTGGGGGCGGGGATCCTGGTGGTGTACGCGGGTGCGGCGATGGCGCTGCCATGGTGGCGCAGGCGGGCCCGCAGGAACGTGGCGGGCGCGGAGCGGCGAGTGCTCGGTGCCTGGTGGCAGACCTGCGACGACCTCGGCCTGAAGGGGGAGCAGGCACTGACCGCCGAGGACGTGGTAGCCCGGCACCCAGCCGACATTTCCACCCACCTCCGACCACTCGCCGATATTTCCAACTTCGTCCGCTACGCCCCCGACGCTGTCGCCCACGAGGCCGCCGACGCGGCCTGGCGCCACAGCGACGCCGTCCGCCAGGCCGTACGCGCCAGAACGCCCCTCAAAACCCGCCTCCGCAAGCGCCTGCTCCTACGTTGACTCTCGGAAACCCGCGACATGAGCCAAGCCAGAGGTTAAGGCTCTTGGAGTTTCTGCGTGACCATCAGGCGGATCACTCCCTTCTCCGGCTCGTCCGCCTGCCAGACGAACCAGTCCGCACCCACCGGAGTGCTCTGCTTGGTGGGGTACATCAGGTACGGGTCGCCCGGATAGCGCTTGGGAGGGGCTTCGGTGATCAGGTAGGTGACCTTGAGGCCGCGCTTTTCGATCTCCGGCAGGACCTCGCCCACGGTCTTGCCCTCCACCCGGTACCGGCCCAGCGAGGTGTCCTCCGTGAAGGGCATCTTCGCTACGAAGTGCTCTTCGTCGTCGGGGACCAGCTCGCAGGGCGCCACCGGGTCCCGCATGAGAATCGTGCTGGTCTCGCTCCCTCCGTCGATGGGATCGACCGCAAGGGTCCAGACGAAGGTCTGGCCGGGCTTGAACAGCTTGGTGTTGATCTGCATCTGCCAGCCCGAGCCACCGTCGTCGCCGGGGATGTTCCTGGGCGCGTAATACAGGCGCTGTCGGCCCCGCCCATGGACGAGACCGTGACCCCGCTCGCCATGGCGGCGTCGGCGACCGACAGGCCGTCGATGTCCACCAGTTCGGTCACGGCCCTCAGGCTTTTGGGCAGCCCCGCGATGGCCGACAGCAGCGGGCGGGCGGCCCGTTCGGCGTCGACGCGCTCCTCTAAACGGGCGATGTCATCGGCGTCCAGCGTGCGCCGTCCGGCCGCCCTGCCACTCTTGTGCAACTCTCTGGCCGCTCTGCGCAGCTCGGAGGCCACCACGTTGCGCGCGATGCCGAACAACCACGCCGCCTCGCTGCCCCGCTCGGCCTTGTACGTGCTCCCGGTGTCGATGGCGGCCAGGAAGATCTCGGTGGTGAGGTCGTCCACCGTGTGCGGATCGGTCACCCGGCGGGCCACGAAGCGGCTCACGCGTTCGGCGTGTCTTCGGTAGAAGACCTCGAACGCCTCAGGATCCCGCATCGTGTGCAGGAGACCGTCCGATGAATTGTCTGCCATCCAGTGCGCCTTCCGCTTGCTCGGGGGCTTTCCCCTTCTTGGCGAGCAAGGGCGCAGAACATTACATCCCGGTCAGATCTCTTCAAGACGGGCGTGTTCTTTGGCAAGCGTGGGTGATGCGGGTGCTGCTCGATCCCACCATGGGGCGACGGCAGCACCCGTGTCGGGAGAACGCCTCAGTTCACGTACGCCCACATGTCGTAGGTGTAGAACATCGGGTTCTCGGGCTGGTGGGTGCTGCACCACCAGGTCTGCCAGCGTCCGGTCTCCTGGCCCGACCGGCCGAAGCTGACGCAGACGTCATAGGGCAGGTTGCTGTAGACGACTTGGAGTGTGGACGAGGCGTGCGCTGGCGTGCTCGTGGCCAGGATCGGCGTCAGAGCGGTGACCGCGAGAAGCGACAAGGCGGTGATTCGGCGACGCACCAGTTCTCCCCTCATGAAGGGCCGGAAATCGCGAGGAGCGATCACCGTGAATTGGACGCCAACGACCGCACCGCCGCAAGATCCGTTCCCGTCTGTCCCCGACGACCAGCGCGGATGCCATGAAAGCTTCATCCGGCCCTCGCGGTTGGGGTCGAGGGCGGCTGTTCTTGGCACGCCCGGGAAGGTCGAGCGCGCACACCGAGGCCACAGTGCTGCGTGTCGATCGGCACCCGATCTAGCCGTTCTTGGCGACCGCGCCCCTGACGCAGGTCGGTTTGGACCAGGCGACCTTGCTCGTCTTCGAGATCTGCAGCGGGACGCCTACCAGGAAGCAGTAGCCGGTGTCCGGATCCAGGCCGGTCACGCGGGTCGAGGTGGTGCCGGGCTGGAGGGCGGTGATCGCCTGCTCGCCCTGCCTGGCCGGGGATCGCTGGACCACGACCGGGTAGCGGGCCGACTCCTTGGGCAGTGCCCACCGTAGCTCCACCAGCGTGCTGCGGTCGGCCACCACGCGTACCCGGCGCGGGGCCAGCGCGGCCAGGGCTTCCTTGCCGACGTTCTCGGACGGCTCGGCGGTGGTCGACGGGGGCTGGGACCGTTGTGGGTCGGCCATGGGGGCTTCGTTCTGCCTCGAGAGGTAGACGGCGAACCCGGCGCCCGCGAGCGCCACGATCGTGGCGGCGGCTCCGATCACCATCACGCGGGTCCTCGCACTGCCAGACGTCCTCGTACCGCCAGACGGAAGCCCCCTCGACGCGTGCGCGGGACCGCCCGGCTGGGGACCCTGCGGTGCCGGATGGCCCTCTGCCGGCTGGCTCTGCGGGGTGGGATAGGCGCTGGGTGGATACGTCGGTTGCGATGGGTATGCGGCGCCGAATGAGGAGCCGGTCTGCGCTGGGTGCGCCGGTGGGACCGTGGCGGGAGTGCTCGACCCGTCCGTACTCAGCCGGGAACCGGTCGCTTGCGGCCCGCCGAACTGCGGGCCCGAGGGCTGGAGCCCAGCGGGGTGGTAGCCGGACTGCTGAGCGCCGGGCGGTTGCGGCGCGAAAGGGCTCTGACCAGGCTGCTGAGGTCCCGAGGGCGGGGGTGCGAATGGGCTCTGATCAGGCTGTTGAGGTCCCGAGGGCTGCGGGGCGAAAGGGCTGTAACCGGTCGGCTGCGGGCCGCCCGCCTGGGCCGCCGGGTTGGGCGCGTAGGCACCGGTCACCGGCCCGGCCAAGTGCGCGCCGATACTCGGCCCGGCCAAGTGCGCGCCGGTACCCGGCCCGGGCAGGTGCGCGCCGGTACCCGGCCCGGGTAGGTGTGCGCCCGTCGAGGGGCCGGGCGCCGGGGGCTCGGCGTTGTTCGCTGGCCGGGGAGCCGTCGAAGGCACCGGGCCGGGATCCTGCCCGACCAGGTCCGTCACCGGCAGTCCCAGCTCCGTCTGCACCTGCCGCAGCCGCTGCGCGAACTCGCGCGCCGAGCCGTACCGTACCTCCGGCTGCTTCGCCATCGCCCGCAGCACCGTCTCGAACACCACCAGCGGCACATCGGCGCGGTCGATCGGCGGCGGATCCGCGCTCAGCACCCGGTACATCAGCGGCGCGATCGACGGGTCCGTCGGGCTGTGGAAGGCGGGCTGCCCGGCGAGCAGGTGGTAGAGCGTCGAGCCGAGCGAGTAGATGTCGCTGGAGGCGGAGTGCGGCTGCCCGGTCAGCACCTCAGGCGCCGCGTGCAACGGCGTGAACGCCTGCGCCGTGGCCGAGATCTCCGCCGAGTCGACGACCCTGGCCACGCCGAAGTCGGCCACTGCCGGCTCGCCGTACCGGGAGATGAGGATGTTCTGCGGTTTGATGTCGCCGTGCAGGACCCCCGCCTCGTGTACGGCGGCCAGTGCCCCGGCCAGCTTCACGCCCGCGCGCAGCACGTCGGGCACCTGCAGCGGCCCCTCCTTGCGGACCTTGTCGCGCAGCGAACCGTTCTCGAAGAAGTCCATGGCGATGTACGGCTTGCCGGAACGCGTCACGCCGGTGTCGAACACGGTGACCACGTTCGGATGGCCGGTGAGCCGGCCGGTGAGCTGGAGTTCGCGCTGGAACCTGCGCATGGTCCGCTGGTCGACCCGGTCCACGGACAGGACTTTCAGCGCCACGATCCGATCGAGGCGCTCCTGGTAGGCGCGGTAGACGATGGCGAACCCGCCCTGGCCGGCCTGATCGAGTACCCGGTAGCCGGGCGCGTCCTCGACTGGCAGCACAGTACTCCCCCCTGTCACGGGCGAGTTTAATGTGATTTTTCCTGACTAGAGCGGATTCATGAGATAGGCGCCGGCCACCACGGACGCGCCCGCCACGAGCAGGAAGAAGAGCACATAGAAGCCGCCGGGCAGGATGGTCAGCCTGGCGAGCTGGTCGGCGTCGGAGTCACGCGCCTGCCGCCTGCGCCGCTTGCGCTGTAACTCAATGATCGGCCGCACCCCGCCGAACAGCAGGAACCAGACCGCCACCAGGGCCACGACCTGCTGAGCCTTGTCCGGGGCGTACATCGACAGGGCGAACACCGCGCCACCCGTCGCGAGCAGGATCAGCGCGCCGTACAGGTTGCGGATCAGCAGCAGCATGCAGACCAGGAACAGCAGCACGGTCCACATCAGCAACGTGATGCGTCCCTGCTCGGTCAACCACGCGGCGGCCAGCCCGAGCAGCGACGGCGCCAGGTAGCCCGCCAGCGCGGTGAGCACCATGCCGGGACCGGTGGGCCGACCTCTGGTCAGCGTTACGCCGGAGGTGTCGGAATGCAGGCGAATGCCTTCGAGCTTCCGCCGGGTGACCAGCGCCATCAGCGCGTGGCCGCCTTCGTGGGCGATCGTGATCAGGCCCCTGGACAGCTGCCAGGACATGCCGAAACTGACGATCGCGAGCGCGACGAGTGCCGAGACCACCACGACCCACGGGTCGGGGGCAGGCTGAACCTCGATCAGGTGAGCCCAGAGCTTGTCCATCGAGGTATGACCCTATCCAGGTAAAGACCCGCTCGTGCTCATAGAACAAGATTCTGCCGCCGAGGCTGGCACCGCATGCCTTTTCCGACAGGTTGGTGCTTGATCTGGTTCCTGTGGGGCAGATGGTGCTCCGCACAGATTTCCCGACAATTCCCCACTAGTACGCGCACCGGCCGGCTGCTCTTCACCCGTTCGATCTGGGAGACGACTGACCGGGGGCCGTATGCTGGCATAACGGTACAAGCATGATCTGATGGGCAAGGTGAACGACCAGCACGTGGCGCTGATCCGCGCCTTCTACGAGGCACTCGGCCGCGCCGACTACGCGGCGATGGAGAGTTGCTACCACCCGGAGGTCAGCTTCGGCGACCCGGTCTTCCAAGAGGTGGAGGGGCGGCGCCGGGTGATGGCGATGTGGCGGCTGCAGTTGGGCGTGAGCGACGGGCTGAAGTCGGAGTTCAGCGGCGTGACGGCCGACGACTTCACCGGCACGGCGCGCTGGACCTCCCGCTACACCTTCTCCGGTACGGGTCGCGAAGTGGTCAACGACATCGACGCGCTGTTCAGGTTCGAGGACGGCCTGATCGTCAGGCACCACGACGACTTCGACTTCAAACGCTGGTCCCGGATGGCGCTGGGCAGGCCGCACGGCCTGCTGTTCGGCTGGACGCCCATGTGGCGCAAGTCGATCAGGGACCGGGCGACGCGGGCACTCGACGACCTCGAGTAGAGCCTTTTGCGAATAGAGACTTTGGCTAGTAAGGGGTGGCAATGGCACGGATGAAGGGGTTCGGACGCGGTGGCGGCAGCGCCCGCGAGTCGGCGCCTGAGCACTCGATGGACCCGCGAGCCGGCGAAGAGGCCCCGTACCAGCCCACCGTCATCGACAACGCGATCTACCAGGACGGCAAGCGGGTCGACAACCCCGGCTCGCTGGCCGACGCCTTCGAACGTCTCAAGGAAGTGCCGGACAGCCTCGCCTGGATCGGTCTCTACCGGCCGAAGGACTGGGAGCTGGCCAAGCTGGCCGAGGAGTTCGAGCTGCACCCGCTGGCCATCGAGGACGCGATCGTGGGCTCCCAGCGGCCCAAGGCCGACCGCTACGGCGACATGCTGTTCGTCGTCCTGCGCGCCGCCCGCTACCTCGACGACGTCGAGGAGGTCGCGTTCGGCGAGCTGCACGTCTTCGTCGGGCCCAACTTCGTGATCACCGTACGGCACGCGGAGGCCCCCGACCTGCAGGCCGTACGCAAGCGCATGGAGTCGGACCCGGACCTGCTCCGTCAGGGCCCGCAGGCGGTGCTGTACGCCATCCTCGACGGCGTGGTCGACGGCTACGCTCCGGTGGTCGCCGGGCTGCAGAAGGACATCGAGGAGATCGAGGCGCAGGTGTTCGGCGGCGACCCGTCCGTGTCCCGGCGGGTCTACGAGCTGTCGGGCGAGGTCATCGAGTTCCAGCGGGCCACGACGCCACTGGTACGGATGATCGACGGGTTCATCGTCGGGGCGACCAAGTACGGCGTCAACGAGGAACTGCAGAGCTACCTGCGTGACGTGGCCGACCACGCCATCACGGTCAACGAACGGGTGGCCTCCTTCCGGCAGATGCTCCAGGACATCCTGCTGGTCAACTCGACGCTGGTGACCCAGGCGCAGAACGAGGAGATCGCCCGGATGACGGAGGCCAGCATCCGGCAGGGCGAGGAGGTCAAGAAGATCTCCGCCTGGGCGGCCATCCTGTTCGCCCCGACCTTGGTCGGCACCATTTACGGGATGAACTTCGACTTCATGCCCGAGACGCACTGGGCGTTCGGCTACCCGTTCGCGATGCTGCTGATGGCCCTGGTCTGCCTGATCCTCTACACGGTCTTCAAGCGCCGCGACTGGCTCTAAGGCCATTCACCCGCAATAACCGCGCATACCTAGCCATTCACCAGCTATAGGGGCGCACCGGGCCGGGATTCGCTGGCGGACGCGACCGAATTCTTCCGCCAGCTCAAGCCCCTCCTGGCCAGGACCCGAACTCGTACAGCCGTGTCTCACGCAGGGCAGCCGTGCCCGCTGGGTCGGCGTCGTTGACCATGGCCACCACGTCGGCCGCGGTGCGGCCGTGTGCCAGCCGGTAGAGCCACAACGGGCTCACCTGGTGGGTGAGCGCGAGCACGTCAGCGATCTGATCCCAGGTGAAGCCCTTCTCCCTGAGACGCTTGCTCCAAGAGCGGGCCTGGAGCAGCACCCGGTAGCCCTCGCCGGACATCCGATCCCCTTCACCTCAAAGTCGCTTACTTGAGAGGTTCAAAGGCTGAGGTTACGGCGGTGAAGCCGCTGATCAGCTGGGGGCGGTACGGGGACATATCGAGCATCGACATGTGACGCCGCCCTACGAGGAGCGGGTGGCGGGGGCTGTGCTGGGCCGACGGAACCAATGCCGGTGGCCCCGAATGAAGGTCACTACGAAGAGGACCTGGATGCCGCCTTCGATGAGCACCAGGAGCCCGGAGTCCAGCGCTAGGAGCACCGGTCCGCCGTTGAGGCCGTCGGCGATGGCGAGGAGGGCGTGCACCAGCGCCGCGATCGCGATCGGAACGCCGAACAGGGCGAGGAAGCTGAGGCTGATGGTGGCACCGAGTACGAGGAAGACGGAGTAGACGCGGGTCGCCCGCCGCTCATGGGGGGCCAGCCCGATCGTCGGGTCCGCGACAGGAGCGGGACGGCGGCGCAGGCCCGCGACGGTTCTCGCGAGCAGATACCTGGCGTAGGCGAGCCCGTCGTCGAAAAGGTTCCGGGTCCGCAGCAGATCGCGAAGAACGTAGTACAGGTCGGTGCGCATGTAGACCTGGAGCTGGAACGGAATGCTCAGGAGGACGCAGACGACGAGTGCCTGAAGGACGGCCTTCATCGGCTGAGGCATGGCCACGTGGGCGACCAGCAGGGTCAGGGACGCCATGAGAAACAGATCCCAGGCCATCCCCGCCAGATACACCCGGTAACGGGATCGCCTCGGCACGCCCCACACCGCCGTGACGTCGGTCTGCACCACCAGGTTGTGGAGGCGGGTGCCGAAGCCGATCCGCCCGGGAACGCCGAGTGACCGGGCCGCCGTCAGATGCATGAGCTCGTGCGTGCTGATGCTGATCGACATCATCACCGTGTTGACCAGCACCGTCAGGCCGACGTAGTCGCCCCAGAAGAAGTCCGTGTAGTTCGGCAGCAGATCGGGCCGCATGGCGAGGGTGACCAGTGCCGCGCCCATGACCAGCAGCCAGAGGAGTTTCATCGGCCGGCTGAAGAGCCACGCCACATGCAGCTCGGTCAGTCGGCTGAAATGGCTGCGCGGAGTGTTCGCCTCCGGATCCGGCAGCGGCTGTCCGTTGACGGAACGGACGAATCCCAGATCCGCCAGGGCTTCCACGAGCTCCGCGGCGTCGAGCTCCACCTCCTGCTCGGCTGCTATCCGCTCCTCGGTGGCGCTTATGGAGAGCCCTGCGCCCAGGAGAGTGATCGCGTCGCCGTAGGCCGCCGGCAGCTCTATGAACTCCCCGATCTCTGACCGGCCGACGACCACGACGTCTGGGTCGTCGTCGTCCGGGCGGACGATCAGCGAGTGGAAGCCGACGTGGCTGTCGGCAGTGAGTGGTGCGGCACTCACGACGTTGTGGGCCCGCAGGCGGGGCAGTCGTCGTCGTGCGGAACGTCGATGTAGTAGGAGTGATCCCACATGGCGTAGTTCCAGTGGAAGACCCGACCGCGCACCTGGGTGGGCAGGCCGCCGAGGTGATACAGGACTTCCAGCGCGCAGAGGTGCCCGCTGATGTTGGCGCTCGCCGCGACCACGGCGTTCGGGCGCTCCTCGGTGAGTGAGCGGCCGTGGGCGTTGAGCTCGCGACGGTCTTCCTGACGGTGCAGGCACGCCCAGCACCCGGTCTCGCGTGGGATCAGGGATCCGACGACGGCCATCGGCCCCGTGTAGAAGCTGACGAACCATGGTGTGCCGGTGCGCAGCGCCGCCTCGTTGGTCCAGAACATGATGTCCGGGTGCGGCTTGTCAGCGCAGAGGACGAACACGTCGCAGTCTTCCATCAGGGCGGCGATGTCATTGGACGCGCCTGCCTTGACGGTGCTGCCGGTCACGGTGACCAGACTGTTCATGGCACGTAGCCGATCCACGGCGCTGTCGACCTTTGGGCGGTCGATGTCCTGTTCGGTGTACAGGAGCTGGCGCGTGAGGTTCGGTTCCTCGACTGTGTCGAAGTCGGCGATGTGCAGAGCTCCGATACCGCTGGAGACCAGTCCGGCCGCCACGGCGGAGCCCGTGCCGCCGATGCCGAGCAGGCACACCTTGGCATCTTTGATCTTGGACTGAATGTCGTACGGAGAGCTCCGCGGAGTGGAGTCGATCCACGCGAAGAAGTTTTTGGCCGGCCTATAGCGTGCCGCCTCACGCGGGGTGAGGTTGCCGGGAAGCGGCGCGCCGGCGTCTTCGACGAATCCGTTGTCGATCAGCCCCGCGATGACCTCGCGGACACTCTGGTCATCGAAATCTGGGTGCGTCTCGGCGAAGGTGGCACAAATCTGATCGATCGTCTTGGTGCCGTCCATAAGGACGATCAGCCGGGCGATCGCGCGGTCCTCATCGTCCTGGATCTCGGAGGAGATGCCCTGCTGCATGAGACCTATGACGATGCGACCATCCGGCAAGGCCATGGGCTGATGGACGCTCTTGATGCGAGGGAAGTGCACGAGAACCTTCCAGATCACGCCGAGAACACAGGAGGGCCGGCCAGGTCCTGCCTGACCGGCCAGGTATTCGTCGGGGTCAGCCGACCAGACGGAGCTGGGTGGTCTCCACCTTCTCCAGCCGCTTGATCTTGAGGTCGATCTTCTTCGTGGGCTTCTTGTCCTCGGTTACCTGGCTTGACTTCTCCACGTTGCCTCCCCGATAGAACGAAGGGCGGTGCGCGACGAGTTACGCACCATGATCAGCGATCATAACCACAAGGTTCCGCCGACGTAAGCCCCGATTTCCTCCACCTTCGGATTGAACCGTGCAATTAGGCCGTCAGGTCGCTGAACGCCCGTTCCACCACATACCGCTCAGCTCCTACTGCCAGCGAGACGATCTCGCGCCGACCAAGTCGGGTGCGAAGGTGACGATGAGGTAGGCCACAAGGTGTGGGCGAAGATCCACACAGACCCACGCCTATAGATTCCGTCCCGGTCCGCTTGCTTTCATCCTCCTTGGGACTTCAGGCGGTGGTGTTCGTCGGTCACGTCCGCCAGCGCAGCCGCGAACGCCCTGATGACCTTGTGGTTGAGGCCGTGCATCATGACCCGACATGGCCGCAAGGTCCGGCTGGGCGGCGGCCTCTTGAGGGTCGGTGATGGCATGAAATCGCCCGATAAGGGCGGTTGTCTTTAGCGGTTCGCTGATGCCGGAGCGCGCAACGGGCTCTCCGTTGCCTGAGCGCTGAGGGCGTGCGCGACCGTGAGGCTGTCCTCGTAAATGTGGTAGCGGGTGATGAGTCCGTCCTCGACGGTGAGGTGCAGCGCGAACGGTGAGGTGTAAGCGGTGCCGTTGCTCCGTACCGTCTGCACGATCTCCCCGAGGACGACGGCGTCCGCCCCGTCGACCAGGATTCGCGCCACCGACGTGCCGTTCAGCTCGGGCACGTGATGGGCCTCCAGCGTACGGAAATGGTCGGCCACGTCGGCTCGGCTCGATCGCGGCCGGATCCACGGCACCGCCGGATGCCCCTCGGCGGGCCAGTCGAGCTGCCAGTCGATCGGCTCGGCGAACAACTCGGCGACACGGTCATGATCGCCCTCGGCGATACGGCGCATCAGTGCTTCCACAATGTCACGGGTGGTATTGGCGTTACGGGTCATGCCACAAGCCTGTCCGAGCCTGGCGCGGCCTGTCGATTACCTCCCAGATAGGCGGATCCCTAGAGGAGGCCGGCGTCGCGTACCTTCATGGCGACTTGGACGCGGCTGTCGCTCCCCAGCTTCGCGAAGATCCGGGTGATGTTCGCCTTCACGGTCGCGACGCTCATGTGGAGATGCCCGGCGATTTCGGCGTTCGATTTGCCCCGGGCCACCTCGATCGCGACCTCTCGCTCGCGTTCGGTGAGTTTCGCCAGCTCCCGTGGTGCCTGCGGCGGCTCGCCTCCTGTGGTGGCCGCGGCGATGACCTGTCGGGCGATGCTCGGCGACAGCACCGGCTCACCCTTCGCCACGGTGCGGACCGCCTCGATCATCTTCGGTGGGGGCGTGTCCTTCAGCAGAAAGCCGTCGGCGCCGAGCCGCAGAGCGCGCAGCACCATGTCGTCGGCGTCGAAGGTGGTGAGTACGAGGATCCGGGGCGGGTCCGGCTGGGCCAGCAGCAGCTCGGTGGTGGTCAGCCCGTCCTGGTGAGGCATCCGGATATCCATCAGCACGACATCGGGCCGCAGGTCGCGGATCACGCCCATGGCCTGCCGGCCGTCCCCGGCCTCGCCGACGAGGTCCAGGTCAGGCTCGCCGCCGAGAATGAGGCGCAGGCCGGTGCGTACCATGGGGTCGTCATCCACGATCACCAGTCGAGTCACGCTATGAAGCTTCCCATGGCAGCGTGGCGTCGAGGATGAAGCGTCCGTCCTGTACGGCGTGGCTGAGAGTGCCGCCGGCCATCCGGATGCGTTCTGCCAAGCCGACCAGCCCCAGCCTCGAGCCGGGTCCCGCCGCCGTCGCGAACAGCGCCGGGTTGCTCACCCGGATGCGCAGGCCGTCGCCCGGCCGCCCGCCGAGCTCGGCCACCACCCGGCTGCCCGGCGCGTGCTTGCGCGCATTGGTAAGAGCCTCCTGCACGATCCGGTACGCGTGCCGCCCGGTCGGCGTCGGCAGCAGTTCCCGGTCACCGATGGTGTCGTCCACCTCGACCTGCTGACCGGCGGTGCGCACCTCGTCGAAGAGGGCATCGAGATGGGTCAGGTTCGGTTGCGGAGCTTCCAGGGATTCGTCGCGTCGGAGCGTGCCGAGCACGGTGCGCAGCTCGTTCAGTGACTGGTGCGCGTTCTCCTGGATGGCCAGTGCGGCTTCGCGGGTCTCCTCGGCGGTGAGGTCCTTCCGGTACGCCAGGCCGCCGGCGAGCATGGACAGCAGGGAGATCCGATGAGCCAGGACGTCGTGCATCTCGTGGGCGATCTTGAGCCGTTCCGCCAGCTTGGCCTGCTCGATCAGCTGCTGCTGCTGGCGTTCGGCGAGCAGGGCCGTCTCTTGCTGTGAGGTGGCCAGCTCTTGGCGCTCGCGAAAGTAAAGACCGAAAGCGGTCAGCCCGCCGAGGACGACAGTTCCGATCATGATGGAGGTATAGGTCGCCTCGGTGATGGCGGGCAAGGTGGCGTACGCCACCAGAGCCAGCCAGGACACGATCGCGACGGGGATGATCTGACGCCACCGACGATGCATGCACAAGGAGACGTACGTGAGATATGTGGGGCCGCTCACTGTGCTGGAGAACGCGCTCAGCAGGGCGGTAGCCAGGGCGATCTGCCACGGCCAGCGACGCCGCCATCCCATCAGGACCAGACCGATCACGCCGAGCCCCACATCGACCAGTGCCGACGGAAGCCGGTCAGGGTTCCGGGAAACGACCACGCCCCAGACGACTCCATGGAACAGCATCGGCAGCAGGGCACACATGTAGCGCAGTGTGATGCCCCACCGGTCCGGGGGCGCCTGGCTCTCCTTAAGGTCGTGCACGCCCCACAGCCTAGAGACAGCCCGGGTCGATACCGTAGCTACCCAGGTCCATATCCAGGTGGCCGAAGGTCTAGAACCGGACAGGTCGCCCTCGACCTGGGTTCGATGACTGGTGGCGTCGCGTCCGGTGGAATTGACCCATGATCGAGTTTGACCACGTCAGCAAGTTCTACAAGGACGTGAAGGCACTGGACGACGTGTCCTTCACCGTCGAAGCGGGCAGCGTCACCGGGTTCCTCGGGCCCAACGGCGCCGGAAAGTCCACCGCCCTACGCATCCTGGCAGGGCTGTCCCGGCCCACCTCGGGCTCGGCCACCGTGCTGGGCCGGCCGTACACCGAGTTGGGCTCCCCGGGCTCCCAGGTGGGCGTGCTTCTCGACGCCGGCGCCCAGCATCCCGGCCGGACCGGACGGGAGATCCTGACCCTGAGCGCGATGCTGCTCGGACTGCCGAGGTCGCGGGTCGGCGAGGTCCTCGACCTGGTCGGACTGGCCGCCAGGGAGAGCAGGCGGACGGTCGGTGGCTACTCACTCGGCATGCGGCAGCGTCTCGGCATCGCTCACGCGCTCCTCGGCCGGCCCAAGGTGCTCATCCTGGACGAGCCCGCCAACGGTCTCGACCCCCAGGGCATTCAATGGATACGCGGGCTGCTGCGTAACCTCGCCGACTCGGGTCGTACGGTGCTGCTCAGCTCGCACCTGTTGCACGAGGTGGAGCGGGTCGCCGACCACATCGTGATGATCGGCCGCGGACGCGTCCTCGCTCAGGGGACCGTCGACGAGCTCGGCCGGGGCCGGGACCTCGAACAGACCTTCCTCGAACTGACGGCGAACGCCGATCGGAGTGCGGCATGACCGACATCAGCGCGACGCGAGACGTCCGGTCCGCGACGGCGATCCCGTTCCACCGGCTGCTGTCGGTCGAGGCTCGCAAACTCTTCGACACCCGCAGCGGCAAGATCATGACGATGATTCTGCTCGTTCTGACTCTGGCGTCCATCGTGGCTCGCGGCGTCGTCTCCGGTCCGCAGCTGCACACCTTGATCGGGACCGCCGGAATCGGATTCAGTACCTTGCTCCCTGTCATCGGCATTCTCACGGTGACCAGCGAATGGAGCCACCGCACCGCCCTGACCACCTTCGCGCTCGAACCTCGACGCTCGCGGGTGCTGGCGGCCAAGTGCCTGCCTCCGTTGATCACCGCCACGGTGGCCTCCCTGTTCGCGATGCTGGTCGCGGTGCCGGTGACGGCTGCCGTCGCCAGTGCCCAGGACGTTACGGCCCACTGGGAGGTCGCCCCTCTCGCCCTGCTGGGCTGGACCGCGACGAACGTCCTCGTGGTCGCGATGGGGCTCGCCGTCGGCATGCTGCTCCTGAACGCGCCGGCCGCGATCGTGATCTGCCTGGCGACGCCGATGCTGTGGAGCGTCGTCGCCCGGCTCGGTGCCACCGGAGAGGCCCTGACCGAGTGGCTCGACCCGGGCACCGCCGCCACCCCTCTGATGTCCGGCGACATGACAGGGGGCGACGCCGCTCGACTGGCCGTGTCAATGATCTTCTGGATCGCCATCCCGATGACGCTCGGCGTGGTGCGCGTGCTCCGCAAGGAAGTGAACTGACATGAGGCGCGAACTCGTCCGAGCGCTCCTGAGCATCGCGCTGCTCGGCCTGGCGGCGACCGGGTGCGCGGGTGTGGACACCTCGCGAGTGACACCCGACGCCGTGGTCCCTCTCGGCCAGGCCCCGCTGGCCGACGCCGCCGGCAAACGGGTGGTAGGGATCGGTGAGGCCACGCATGGCAACAAGGAGTTCGTCCAGACCCGCACAGTGATCATCCAGAAGCTGGTGCGAGAGTACGGCTTCCGCACCGTCGCCCTGGAGGCCGACTTCGGCGGCGCGGCCACGGCCAACGACTACGTCATGAAGGGCCAGGGCAGCGCGGAGGACGCGGCTTCGGCGCTCGGCTTCGACATCTACCGGACCCGCGAGATGGCGGATCTGCTCAAGTGGATCCATGACCACAACGCCGCCGTCGCCGAGGCGGACAAGGTGCGTCTCTACGGCTTCGACATGCAGCGTTACGACCGGAACAAGGAGCGGCTGCTGCGCTATCTCGCCACGGTCGACCCTGCTCGAGTCCGCTCGGTCCAGGCGTCACTGGCCGACCTCACCGATGCCACCAGGTCCGGACAGGACAAGGAGAAGGTCACCGCCGCCGCCACCGCCGCCGGGCGGCTCATCGACCAGATGACGGCGAATCGGGAGAAGTACGTGAACCTCAGCTCCCAGGAGTCGTTCGCTCTCGCGGTGCACCACGCCGAGACCATCCAGCGCGGCGCACAGCTGCAGACTTCCGGGAATGACTACGCCAGCAAGCGGGACGCCTGGATGGCCGAGAACGTCGGATGGATCGCCGACGCGGAGGCCGTCCAGGGACGGAAGAAGATCATGGTGGGCGGTCACAACGGCCACATCGACAAGAGCGGTGCGGCGTTCGCCTTCGAGTCGATGGGGCGGCGGCTGGCCAAGGCGTACGGCAAGGACTACTTCACGATCGGCACCGAATTCGGCACCAGCACCTTCGTCAGCAAGGACGACGGCTCCGGGGAACGCAAGCAGTTCACCGTGAGTCACACCTCGCCTTTGGCCAAGCTGTTCGGCGACGAGCCGTTGGGCTACGTGAACCTCGCGCAGGCCTCATCCCAGCCCGGCAACCGTCAGCTGCTCACCTCGGAGGTCCCGATGGGGAACATCGGTGACGGCTTCCGGTCGATCTACAGCTCTCTGAGCTGGACGTACACGGTGAAGACGGTGCCCGCCCAGGCCTACGACGCCCTGGTGTACGTGCCGCGGGCCAGCCCGGTCACACCACTGTGACGGCTGTCGGTCAGCACGTGGTCGATGGTCACCAGGGGCCGGCAACCTGCGCCTGGCTTCAGGACTTTCGGCCGACTCCACAGAAGCCGGACACTTCAGCGGGTTCACCCCAGGGAGTGGCCTCGACTCGCCACCGTGACATCGAGACCAGGCCAGGTTCCACCATCTGCAGGCCGTCGAAGAAGCGGCTGATGTCGGCGCGGGTGCGGGGGGTCATCGGGTCGGCCTTCTTGTTCCATTCCCGCTGAGCCTCGACCTGGGCGGTCGCCTCGCCGTCGAAATCAAGGGTGGCGTGGGTGAGCGCCAGGCAGCTGCCCGGGGCCACGGCATCCAGCAGACGCATCACGATCTGATGCACCTGGACGAAGTCCGGGACGAGATGCAAGATTCCCAGCAGCATGATCGCGACCGGCTCGTCGAAGTTCAGCGTCCGCGCTGCCAGCTTCAAGATCTTGTCCGGGTCGCGCAGGTCAGCGTCGACGTAATCGCAGGCACCCTCCTCGGAGCTTCTCAGCAACGCCTCGGCGTGCACCAGAACCAGCGGATCGTTGTCGACGTAGACGATCCGGCACTCCGGGGCGACCCGCTGGGCGACCTCGTGAGTGTTGTCCATCGTCGGCAGGCCGGTCCCGATGTCCAGGAACTGACGGACGCCCTCGCCGACCAGGAAGCGTACGGCCCGGCCGAGAAAGGCGCGGTCGGTGCGGGCGATGTCGACGATCCCGGGGAAGGTCTTCTTGTACTGGTCGGCGGCCTCACGGTCAACGAGGTAATTGTCCTTGCCCCCGAGGAGGTAGTTCCACACGCGCGCTGAATGCGGCCTCGTGGTGTCTATCTTGCCTAAAAGCTCCTGGCCCGAGATGTCGGTCATGGGGTATCTCCTGCGCCTCGTCCTTGATGTCAGTCCTTAACGTAATCCCACTAGAGAGGAACAGTTGGATACCCCCGGAAAGTCACCGGCCCGCCGGGTGTACGCACCGTGATCAGGTCGCCTTCCACCGAGACCGCCGGGTCCGCGCTGCCCGGCACGATCACGGTGAGCAGCCGGGAAGCCTCCGGCGACGTCACCGTCACGGTCTCCGCCGTCCGGAGGTAGCCCGGTGAGACCGTGCCCCGCCGCACCGTCTGACCGCCCACCGGCCTGCCGTCGGCCGTGAGCTGCAGGAGCGTCACGCGGCGGGTCTCGTCGCACAGCACCACGACGCCGTCGCGCCGGCCGATCAGCCGCAGTGACGGGTCGAAGTGCCACAGGTCGCGCACCGTGTGCCCCTCCGGCACCGAGTCCAGTACGGCCATCAGGTCCGCTCCATGGCTGACCAGGACCTCGCGGGTGCGGCGCACGCCATACGCCTGGTCACTGAGCCGGTACGACTGCCGCGACGGGCCGATGTCCGACGCCTCCAGGCACGTGGCCGTACCCGCTCGGAAGCCCGCGCCCACCACGGAGGGCACGTTGTGCGCGTCGGGTGACTTGGTCCACTCCACGTAGTCCGTCTTCTCGTAGGAATGGAAACCGGCCTCGACCAGCACCGGACGACCCTGCGCGTGATAGGTGACGCCCAGATGGTCCTCGTGCCCGTGCAGCCGCCGCCCCGGCCCGAACCTGATCGAGTAGAACGCCGACTCCGGGTCGTCCCACGCGGTCCGGCCGAAGACGTACCCGCCGTCGAAGATGCGCACCGTCGCCCCGTCGTGCGCGAACCCGTTCGCCCGCGTGTCCGCCGGGCTGTCCCCGAGGGGCGCCAGGAAGCCGTCGGGCTGCGTGGCATGGGCAATGTACGCTTCGAGGGCGGTCCGGCGCGCCGCCAGCCGGTTCGGGATCTCGGCCCCGCTCTCCTCGATCGCCCGTACTGCCACCCCGAGTCGCCGGTGGACGTACAGCCCGTATCTCGGCGCCTGTTCGTGCAGGACGCCCTGCTCGTCGATGGCGAGTTCGGCCGAGGCGAGCATCCGGCGGATCGCCAGGTCACGCCACCCCTTCCGGCCCAGGCGGCAGCCCACCACCAGCAACGCGATGTCCTGGTCCAGGCCGTGGTTGTGGCCCTGCCGGTAGAGCGTCGGGTCGGACAGGATCTCGCCGTGCTCGGCGAGGCTGTCCAGCAGGGGGCGGCTGTCGACGTGGGCGCTGAGGCACACCAGCACGGGGGCGCGCAGCGCGACGGCGTGCTCGGCCCAGGCCCAGGGGCTGATGTCGGCATGGTCGCGCGGGTTCTTGTGGATCCAGTCGTCGGCCAGTGTCTCGGCCCGGTCGAGGTAGGCCCGCTCGCCCGAACGCTCGTACTCGGCGACCAGGCGGCCCATCCAGCGCAGGGTGTGCAGGTTCAGCGCCCAGGAGCGGTTGCCGTGCGGGTTCAGCCGCCAGTCGATGTCCTGGCCGAGGTCCACCGGGGGCAGACCGACGAAGGTCACCCGCCCGGCCATCACCTCCGGCAGCTTGATCTTGGGGAACTGGTCGGCCAGGCAGATGGCCCGGCCGGGCGTCGTACGGGCACGCCAGAACACGTGGGGACTCCTGATTTCGGGCGCGCGAAACCCACGCGCGGCGCGAAGGGCGCGCGGTGGTGAGGTCAGGGCACGGGCGTGCCCCGATTTATGGGGTCATGGACGTGTGGTCGCGGATTCCGCCGGACCCTTGTCGGTCCAGCCGGCGCCCAGGACCACCTCGGACGTCTGCGGGCCGCTCGCCCCCGTGGTGTTGGAGCTGGCCAGCACCTGCGAACTGGTCACATCGATGATCAGCGTCCGCTGGACCGGCGGATCGCCGGCCAGGCTGAAGGTGAACGCGTCACCGGTACGCCCCCGCTGATCCGTCTTCCGGCCCAGATACCGGACGTTCGGCAGGTCACCGAGCAGTCGATAGGCCGCCGCCCGCACGGCCGGTGGGGACGGCTTGCTCCACAGCAGCCCGCTGAGCGCGTCCGCCAGGACATCGTCGCCGGACCCGGCGGGCAGCATCCCGATCACCCACTCCTTCAGCGCGGCCGGGTCGGACGGCAGCCGCTGGATCTGCTCGACCGTCAGATCCTTTCCCGCCATGCTGAACGGCGCCCGGCCCGAGACCGCGACGACCTTCGCGGGCCGGCCCGTCACCCGTTCGCCCGTCCACGCCTTCCCGTCGGAGGTCGCCCAGAGGTCGGTGACCTTCGTGCCGTTGTGGAGCTTCTCGATGTGCCAGTACGTCCCCTTGTCTGCGGGGCCCGACGCCGCCGTGGTCGCCGCGGCCAGCAGGATCGACCGCCCGGAGACCGTCGAGTCGGGCGTACGGGGCGAAGCGAGCGCCACCACGGCCGCCACGGCGACCGCCGCCGCGGCGAGGCCGCCCACTACCCCTCTCCAGGAGAGCCACGACATACGGGAGGAGCGCTCGGCGTCCAGCCGTTCGCGGATCCTGGCCTTGAGCGCCGGGTCGGTGGGCGGCTCGCCGTACAGTTCGCGGATCGACGACAGCTCATCCATGGTCGGCCTCCTCGGGGAGGAGCATCGGATTGGTGTCGCCCAGGGAGCCGCGCAGCTTCTTCCTGGCCCGGCTCAACCGGGAGCCGACCGTGCCGTACGGGATGCCGAGCGCCGTGGCGATCTCCTCATGACTCAGCCCGGCCAGCGCGACGAGCAGGATGACGTCGCGATCACGCTGATCCAGCGCCGCCAAGGCGGAGGCCAGGCTCGGCTGCAGGCTCTGGGCGCTGACCCGCGCGGTCACCCGGTCCTCGTGGCCCGGCGCGTCGCGGTCGGGGCCGTACCGTCCCAGTGCGCGCAGCGTCCGCGCCTCCAGGCGGCGATGCTTGCCGATGAGCTTCGTCGCGATGCCGAACAGCCAGGCCCGCACGGTCGCGCGCGCCGGGTCGTACTGCGCGCGCTTCCTGAACGCGATGAGGAAGGTGTCGGAGACGACGTCCTCGGCATGGTCCGCGCCGAGGCGCTGGGCGACATAGCCGTGGATGTCGCTGAAACAGGCGTCGAACACCGCCCCGAACACCTCGGCGTCCACGAGCGACCCCCGCATGGCCTCACTCCGGTCGACCGAGCCCTGGGCGGCGTGGCCGGAGATCCAGGACAGTGCCGTCACCACGGCCGCCCCTTCACGATGCTTGCCCCGTCATGTGCCACCCTTCGAACGATCAGCGGATATCTCTTATCCCCCGATCCGCCCGATCGCTTTCACGCACGCTATCGGCGGACGTCGCTTCTCCGGCAAGAAGTGCCTCGGCGACAGCCGTACGGGCATAGAGCACATATCTCCCGGTACGGTGCGCGCTGGTCAGTCCCGCCTTGCGGAGCGCGGTGAGGTGCTGGTTCGCGCCCGGTTCCGACAGGTCGAGGCGGGTGGCAAGTTCCCTGGTCGAGGCGGGCTGGTCGAGTTCGGCCAGCAGCCGGGCGCGGGTCCGGCCGAGCACGGCGGCCAGCGCCTGTGGCGGGTCGCTCTCGCGGTGCTCCCAGAGCGTCGCGACGCCCCGTGGCGGATAGCGGATCGTGGGCTGCCAGGGCGGGGTCGTGATGGAGAAGACCCGCGGCCAGGTGAACACCGACGGCACGAGCAGCAGCCCCAGCCCGCCCAGCGGACGCACCCCTTCGCAGGCCGTCTTCGGCAGGCGCAGGGTCTCTCCCTCCCACGTCACGGCCGTGTCGAGGTCGCTGAGCATGTGGCGCAGGCCACCCTCGGCCAGTGACCTGGCACGATAGAGCACGTCGCCGTCGAGCAGGCTGCTGATCCGGGGCCAGTAAGGCGCGATGGCCGCGTCCCAGTAGCCGCGGATCTCCTCGGCCAACCGTTCGAGGCCGCCCGCGGGGTCGGCATGGAGCGCCTGGAGCGCTCTGGTGGGTGGACCGTCCCAGATGTCGAGACCCTCCCGGACCAGGGGCGCCATCGCCACCATCGTGGCCAGCTCCACCTCCAGGTCAGGTACGGAGGTCGAGGGCGGCGGGCTGACGAAGCCGACGATCGAGGTCGTGGGCACCGGGACCAGGTCGGACAGCAACCGCCAGTCGACATTGGCGAGCCGTCGGCGTACCCGCTCGGCCCAGGGCTTGAGTACGGCGTGCGCGGCCGGGTTCTTCACCACCCGGACGCTGGCGACGACCTCCCACAGAGGAGAAACGGCGAACCGGACATGGGCCGCATCCTGCGCGGTGAATGTCAGTTCAAGCGCCATTCGATTCATCCTCTGCTTAATCAATAGCGATCAGACCCCCTATCCCATCATCTAGGGGGCATGACAGCTGCTGCCGAGACACCCCTCCTGCGTGATCCCTCCTTCAGAAACCTCTTCGTGGCGTCGGCGGTCAGCCAGTTCGGCACCCAGGTCGGCTATGTGGCGATGCCGCTGCTCGCGGTGACCGCTCTCGACGCGGGGCCCGGCGAAGTGGGACTGCTCAGCGCCCTCGCCACGATCACCGTGCTCGTGCTGGGCCTGCCCGCCGGGGCATGGGTGGACCGGGTCAGGCGCCGCCCGGTGATGATCGCGACGGACTTCGTCCGCGGTGCGCTCCTGATGTCGGTGCCGGTCGCGTGGTGGCTGGGCGCGCTCACGATGACCCAGTTGTACGGCGTCGCCATCGCGATGGGAGTCGGCACGCTCTTCTTCGACGTGGCCGCCCAGAGCACGGTCCCGCACCTGGTGGGCCGCGATCGGCTCACCGCCGCCAACTCGGTGCTCGTGGGCACGAACGCGGCGATGGACGTGGGTGGCCGGAGTACCGCCGGAGTGCTGGTGACCCTCGCGGGCGCCCCGGTCGCGATCCTGCTCGACGCGCTCACCTACGTGTGGTCGGCCGTGTGGCTGCGCCGGATCAGCAAGCCCGAGCCCGCACCGGCCCCGGTCCCCGGCGAGCGGCTCGGCCGGCGGATCGGCGAGGGGGTGCGGTACCTGTTCGGCAACCGGGTCCTCGTCGCCATCGCGGCACAGGGCGGTATGTCGAACCTCGGCCTCCCGCTCTGCTCGACGCTGCTGCCCGTGCTCCTCGTCGAGGAGCTCGGACAGCCCGCCTGGGTACTCGGGGTCTACCTCGCCATCGGCGGGCTGGGCGCGCTGGCCGGTTCCGCCACGGCTCACCTGATCGGCCGTCGGCTCGGCCGTGGGCGTGCCGTGTGGGTCGTCGGTGTGGTCACCGCGCCGCCGGCGTTCCTGGTGCCGTTCGTCGGTTGGAGCGTCTGGATCTCGGCGGCCGCGTGGAGCGTCCTGTGCTTCCGGACAGCCTTGAACAACGTGCTGCTCGTCAGCTTCCGGCAGCAGGTCACGCCCGACTCGATGCTCGGCCGGATGAACGCCACCATGCGCCTGATCCTCATGGGCGCGGTCGGTGTCGGCGGCCTGCTGGCGGGCCTGCTCGGCGAGGTGTGGGGTACGGGGACGGCGATGTGGGCAGGCGCGTCGATCATGGCGTTCAGCTGGATACCGATCTGGCTCAGCCCACTGCGGCGCGAGGTCTGACCCGGGACCCGACGATGTCGTCAGAAGCCGCACCCGCCCCTGTGGCTGGCCTGCTCGCGGCGCGAGACGATCCAGCTGGCGGCGCGGAACGGGATCGACGCGCTGTCGTTGCGTTCGGGCATCCGGAGGACGCGGAGAAGTGGTCGCGGGCGGGGTGCCCAGGGGGCGGCGTTCTTCGCCTATGCTCTGGCGCATTATTACGGGCCGTCGAAACACACTCCCGGCCACAGCAGCATTTGGGGAAATTTCACGAAAGATCAGCCAAAGGTGGGGGCGCTGGAGAGGGATAGCCGGTCCCAATCGCCATGAGCACATGTGCGAAAGCCTTGAATTCGGCGGCGCCTCGCCGTACTGAGGCTAGAAGTCACCCAAGCAATTTCCGCGCCGCCTGCTCGATCTCCTCCTCGGACATCAGCACGTGAGAGGCCGCCTCGCCCAGCGGGATGAAGCTGTCCGCCGACGTCACCCGCCCCACCTGCCCGGAGAACCCCGCGTCCATCAGCTCGGCCACGATCCCCTCCGACACCCCGCCCGTGTGGCGGGTCTCGTCGGCGATCAGCACCTTGCCCGTCAGCTCCGCCGCCCGCACCAGGTCCTCCACCGGCAGCGGCGCCAGCCAGCGCAGGTCCAGCACCCGGCAGCCGTAACCTTCCTGCGTGAGGCGTACGGCGGCGCGCAGGCTCATCCGCAGCCCGTTGCCGAAGGTGACGATCGTGAGGTCGCGCCCGTCGCCATAGGACCGCGCCCGCCCGATCGGGACGTGCGTCTCCGGCCAGCGCGACGGTGGCGCGTAGGGCGCCAGCCAGCCCGCGTCACCCTCCTCGAACAGGTCACGCGTGTGATAGAGCGCGATCGGCTCCAGGAACACGCACACGGAACCCTCCGTGCGGGCCGCCGCCAGGCAGGTGCGCAGCATCGCCGCCGCGTCGTCGGGACGCGACGGCGAGGCGATGACCAAGCCGGGGATGTCGCGCAGGGCCCCGACCGCGTTGTCGTTGTGGAAGTGGCCGCCGAACCCCTTCTGGTAGGCGTAACCCGCCACCCGCACCACCAGCGGGTTGAGATAGGCGCCCCGCGAGAAGAACGACAGCGTCGACGCCTCGCCCCTGAGCTGGTCGAGCGCGTTGTGCAGGTACGCCAGATACTGGATCTCCGGCACCGGCAGCAGCTTCGACACCCCCGACCCGAGCGCGAGCCCCAGGATGGACTGCTCGTCGAGGTGTGTGTCGAACACCCGCCCGCCGCCGAAGCGCTTCTGCAGCCCCCGGGTGACGCCGTAGACGCCGCCCTTCTTGGCGACGTCCTCACCGAAGACCATCATCTCCGGGTAGACGGCGAGCGCGTCGGTCAGCGTGCGGTTGATGGCCTGGGAGAGCGTCAGCGGCTTCTCGGTCTCGGGCAGGGAGCCGGCGAAGGCGCGTTCTCTTACCGACGCCTCGGCCGCCACCGGGCTGATCCTGGCGATCAGCTCGGGCCGGCGGGGCGCGAGCGGCTCCATGATCTCCTTGGCCGAGCCGAGGCGCGGGCTGCGGGTGGTCTCCAGGGCGACCCGCAGCACGTGCTCGCGTGAGGACTCGTACTGCATGAGCAGCTCGTCCGGCGTGACCAGTCCCGCCTCGACCAGCAGCCGGGCGGTGGCCAGGAGCGGGTCGCGCTCCATGTCGGCGCGGATCTCCCGCTGGGTGCGGTAGGCGGACTCGACGTCGGACCCGGCGTGGCCCATGAGCCGGACCGTGCTCAGGTGCAGGAACGCGGGGGAGCGGTTGGCGCGTACGTGCTGGACCGCCCGGATGGCCGTGTCGTAGGCGTCGGCCAGGTCACAGCCGTCGGCGGCGAAGTATTCGATGCCCGGACGCCGCGCGCTCGCCGCCACCCAGCCCTTGGGCGTGCGGACGCTGATGCCGATGCCGTTGTCCTCGCACACGAACAGGATCGGCAGCGCCTGCCCCTGATGCGTGGCGTAGGCGGCGGTGTTGAACCCGGTCAGCGCCGTGGCGTGGTTGACCGAGGCGTCGCCGAAGCTGCACACGGTGATCGCGTCGTCCGCCCACGGCGTGGGAACCCCCAGCGCGCGGCCCCGCTCGATGGCGAAGGCGACGCCCACCGCGCGCGGAAGGTGACTGGCGATCGTCGAGGTCTGCGGGATGATCGCCAGGTCGGGATGGCCGAACACCTTGTGCCGGCCGCCCGCGATCGGGTCGTCGGCCGCGGCGGCCAGCCCCATGAGCACGTCGCGGATGCCCTGCTCGGGCAGCCGCCCGGCCTGCTCGGACCTGGTCAGGTAGAAGGCGCCGGAGCGGTAGTGCAGCAGGGCGGGATCGCCGGGCCGCAGGGCGGCGGCGACCGCCGCGTTGCCCTCGTGCCCGGCCGAGCCGATCGTGTAGAAGGACTGCTCCTGCGCGCGCAGCCAGCGGGCCGCGATGTCGAGCAGGCGGCTGTCGAGCTGGCGCTGGAAGAGGGTACGGCACTGCTCACCGGTCAGCGACGTGCCCTCGCGGACGGGCCGCCCGGGATCACGGGCCGCGCCCCCCTTCAGCGTCGCAATGGCCTGGGTGAAATGAGTCTCAACAGTGTCGCGCGCCACAAGGCGATTATGTCGCCCCGATCCCGGGTTCGTCTGCCCGTCGGGAGTGACATGTTGTGGACCGGTCCGCTTGACCCTGATCCATAACAAATTGTCAGATTTCGCAACTTTCTGGCCAACCTGAATGTCTACTGGAGAAGATAAGCGTGGCACCCTCAATGCCGCGTTGAGCACAGGGGATCCAGAAAGGAACCCGCATGTTACAACGCATCCGTGTCGCCGCCGTCGCGCTCGCGACGGCCGCCGGGCTTCTCGCTCTGGCGCCATCGGCGTCGGCCGCGGCCAAGGCCCCCTCCATCTCCAACGTGGACCTCAGCCCGGGCTCCCCGGTCGTGGCCTTCGACAATCCGGTCACGGTGACGTTCACGTTCACCACCAAGGACGCCGGCAAGGCCGAACTCCAGCTCAAGCCACCCGGCCTGAGCGTCGGCACGCCCATCGACCTCAAGTCGGCGCCGTTCGGCGTGCGGACGAAGTGGACCGGCACCAAGAGCTTCGAGGCGAAGGACGCCGGCAAGTGGAGCTTCCTCGCCATCGCCCACGGTGACGGCGACAAGTCCGCCAGCGGCACCTTCGAGGTCCAGAAGGCCCTCGCCACCAAGATCGTGGACTTCGGCGCCAGCCCCGGCCGGGTGCACCGCGGCGACATGATCAGAGTCTCCGGCCGACTCCAGGCCGACGGTAAGGGATACGCCGGGGTCGTGGCGATCACCTTCCGTGAGCGGAGCGCCGACGCCTATCGCCGGGTCACCACGGTCACGAGCGGCCGCGACGGCTGGTTCAGCACCAGGGTGCGCGCCGACGCCACCGGCTGGTGGCGGGCCGAGTTCGGCGGGAACAAGGAAGCCAGGGCATCGGTCAGCGACAGCGACCGGGTCGACGTCCGGATCAGGCACGATCGCGACAGCAGGATCGTCGGCTTCGACGCCACCCCCGAGCCCGTCGACAAGGGTGCCCGGCTGAACTTCACCGGCACCCTGCAGGCCGAGCGCTGGCAGGCCCTGCCCGGCCAGCGGGTCTCGATCTACTTCAGGCAGGA
Source organism: Nonomuraea sp. NPDC050680 (assembly GCF_040654555.1). Classification (NCBI taxonomy): domain Bacteria; kingdom Bacillati; phylum Actinomycetota; class Actinomycetes; order Streptosporangiales; family Streptosporangiaceae; genus Nonomuraea; species Nonomuraea sp. NPDC050680. The sequence continues at coordinate 681,003 of NZ_JBFAIF010000002.1, forward strand.
CGGGTCGCGCCGCTGGGAGTACGTCACCAGTGACGTGACGAGCCGCGACGGCCGCTTCTGGGCCACCGCGACCGCGCAGTCCTCGGGCTGGTGGCGGGCCGCGTTCGCGGGGTCCAGAGGCGTCAAGGGCTCGGTCTCCGACGCCGCCTGGGTCAAGGTCGTCGAGCCCACCCCGCCGCCGACGGCGGACAAGTCGGCCAGCCGCGTGATCAAGTTCAACGCCTACCCGGAGCCGGTCAAGCGCGGCAGGTACCTGAAGGCCAGGGGTGTGCTGCAGATCGACGACAGCGGATCCTGGGAGGGGTACGCGGGCAAGGTCGCGCTGTACTTCAAGCCGGTCGGCTCGCACAAGTGGCAGTACGTGAAGACCACGCGGTCCGGTGACAGCGGCAAGCTGTACGTCAGGGTCAAGGCGTGGAAGTCGGGCTCGTGGAAGTTCGTGTTCGGCGGGGACGACGATTTCTACGGTGACAGCAGCCGTAGCGACTATGTCCGCGTGAAGCGGTAACCGGTTCGGAACGGCAGGGTTGAGGCCCGGGGGCGCGGTTGCCCCGGGCCTCAGCTGTCGGTGCTACGACTCGGGGGCCTTCGCGCCGAGACTGATGAGCATCGACTTGAGCTCACCGAACCCGGTCTTGAGCTCACCGACATCGGTCTTGAGCTCGCCGACTCCGGTCTTGAGCTCACTGACATCGGTCTTGAGCTCGCCGACTCCGGTCTTGAGCTCACTGACATCGGTCTTGAGCTCACTGACATCGGTCTTGAGCTCGCCGACTCCGGTCTTGAGCTCACTGACATCGGTCTTGAGCTCGGCTATGTCCTTGTCGACCTTTTCGAACCGACGGGCCACGGACAACTCAAGGCTGTCGAGCCTGGTGCCTTGCTGATCGAGGCGATGATTGACCTTTGCGATGTCTTGATTGACCCGGTCGAAGCCATCCATCGTGTCCATTTTGAGCAGGTAGATCTTCTCGTCGAGCTGGTTCGCCCGGCTGTCGATCTTCTGGTTGAGCTCTTTGGTGCGCTTGTCGATCTTGTCGAGGATGTTCCTCCCCATGGCGTCTGCGCGCCCATGGTGGGCTTCGAACCGTTCGGCGACCGTCATCTCAGGCACACCGCTAACTGTACGTTCCTCGAGCACGGAGACCCGGCCCTCGAGCTCAATCACTGCCGCATGCAAGTCCAACTCTGGCGCTCCTTTGAAGGGGGGATTGCGCTTGCATCGGGAAAGTTACCCTCCGTAAGGAGTCCGTCGCAGCCAGATGCGAAAACCTGTGCGACCTACTCCGTCCGCCTGAACTGCGCGATCCCGACCCCCAGCAGAACGGCCCCCAGGAGGGCCACCACCCCGAGCTCCAGCCCCACCGGCACCTGGAAGTCGAACCACCGAACCCCCGGGTTGAGCACCGCGTTCACCTGCGCGGGCACGTCGAGGTGGGAGAACACCGCGTGCCGCATCGGGTCCACCGCGTACGTCATCGGGTTGATCACCGTCAGCAGGTGCAGCCACGACGGCAGGTTGGCCAGCGGGAACATGGCCCCCGACAGGAACAGCATCGGCATGATCGCCATCTGCATCAGCCCGAAGAAGGTCTGCATGTTCCGCATCCGGGCCGCCAGCATCACCCCGAACGCCGTGATCGTGAACGCCGCGAGGAACATCTCCGCCAGCATCGTCACGATCAGGGCCGGTGAGTACCGGTACGCCGACCAGCCCGGCCATCGCCAGGATGATGACGCCCTGCCCGGTGGCCACGATCGCCCCGCCCAGGCATTTGCCGACCACGATCGCCCCGCGCGAGACCGGGGCGACGAGCATCTCGCGCAGGAAACCGAACTCGCGGTCCCACACGATGGACCCGGCCGAGAACATGCCGGTCATGATCACGGTCATCGAGATCATGCCGGGATACATGAAGGTGCGGTAGTCGATGCCCGGGATGGCGCCCCGCACCAGTGAGCCGAGTCCGGTACCCATCACGAACAGCCACAGCACCGGCTGCAGCAGCATCGACAGCATGCGGGTGCGGTCGTTGACGAACCGCAGCAGCTCCCGGTGCAGCACCACCTTGACCGCCCGGAGGTCGTGCCCGGTGCCGTGCACCGGCACCCGGACGCCGATCGCCTCTGTCGCCATGCCTACCGCCCCGCCATCGCGTTCGTCCCCGCCATCGCATCGGTTCGCGCCATCGCTTCGGTTCGCGCCATGCCTATCGCCTCGCCATCGCTCTCATCCACGCCCTGCCGCCCGACTCGGCGCCTTCCTCGGCGTCGCGGATCGTGGAGCCCGTGTAGTTCATGAACACGTCGTCGAGTGAGGGCCGCGAGACGCTCACCGACCTGATCGGCATGCCGAGCTCGGCGAACAACCGGGGCACGAACTCCTCGCCCGACGCGACGGCGAACGTCACCGCGCCCTCGTGCACGGCCGCCTCCAGGCCGAACACCTCGCGCAGCGCCTGGATCGCGGCGGCGTCGTCACCGGTGTGGATCTGTACCCGGTCCTTGCCGATGCTGGCCTTCAGCGCCTCCGGTGAGTCGATGACGACGACCTCGCCGTGGTCGATGATCGCGATCCGGTCGCAGTACTCGGCCTCGTCCATGTAGTGGGTGGTCATGAAGATGGTGATGTCCTCCAGGCGCCGGAGCTGGTTGATGTAGCCCCAGATGGCCGAGCGGGTCTGCGGGTCGAGGCCGACCGTGGGCTCGTCCAGGAACAGCACCCGGGGTGAGTGCAGCAGCCCGCGGGCGATCTCCAGCCGCCGCTTCATGCCGCCGGAGAACGTCATGACCTTGGCATCCTTGCGGTCCCAGAGCGCGACCATCTCCATGACCTGCCGGATCCGGTCGCCGACGACGCTCTTCGGCACGCCGTACAGCTCGGCGTGGAAGCGCAGGTTCTGCTCGGCGCTCAGGTAGCCGTCAAGGGTCGGGTCCTGGAAGACCAGGCCGATGTTCCGGCGTACCTCGTCGCGCCGGCGCACCACGTCGTACCCGGCGACCGTCGCGCTGCCGCCGGTCGGGTTGACGAGCGTGCAGAGCATGCTGATCGTGGTGGTCTTCCCTGCCCCGTTCGGGCCGAGGAAGCCGAAGACCTCGCCGGGGGCCACGTCGAAGTCGACGCCCTTGACCGCCTCGATCTTCCCGTAGTCCTTCTTCAGGCCGTGTACGGCCACCGCCGCGTCTGTCATCGCTCAGTCCTCCGCGAGGATCTGGAAAACGGACTTGCGCGTCTGCCTGAGCAGCTTCTTGGCCCGGGCGACCTGCTGGTCGTTGGCCGTCCGCGCCAGGTGGCCGAACGCCTCGTTGAGCTGCGCCCACAGCAGCCGCAGCTCGTGCCGGTCCTCGGGTACGGAGCGCGCCACCTCGTCCCAGGGCGGCTCGCCGTCGAGGTGCCGGACGGCCCGCTCACGGCCCTGCTCCGTCAGGCTGAGGAGCCGGGAGCCGCCGGTGTCGTCGCCGGTGACCAGGCCCTCGTCCTCCAGTTGCTGGAGCGCTGGATAGACCGAGCCGGGACTGGGCCGCCACACTCCGCGGCTGCGCTCCTCGATGTCCTGAATCATCTGGTAGCCGTTCTTCGGCCCTTCGGCGAGCAGGCTCAGCAGCGCGGCCCTGACGTCTCCTCGCCGTACGCGCGGAGCGCCGCCCTCCCAGCCCATCGGCGGCGGACCAGGCGGACCAGGCGGTCCCGGCGGACCAGGTGGGTCCGGAGCGAACGGCGGGCCCGGGGGGAACGGTGGCGCTGGGGCGCCGGGCGGCCCTTCCCACATGTGTGGATCACGCATCACGCCTCCAACTATCGAGATAGCGTGACGATATATCTAGATAGTTGGCGCGAACAGGCCCACTTTTGGCGTAGTGGCGGCTTGTTAGTGAGCGTTAACTGAGGCGGCGATGGCGGCCCGGGCCATCGCGTGCAGGAGGAGGCGCATGGCCCGCGCGGGCAGCTCGCCGGCGCTGTGCGGCGTGGAGTTGAGCAGCCCGAAGACGGCGTGCGTGGCGGCCCGCAGCCGCGGGGGCGGGCACGAGGGGTGCAGCTCGGCCAGCACGGTGACCCATTCCTCGACGTACAGCCGCTGTAGCCGCCTGATCTGCCGCCGCTCCGGCTCGGGCACGTTGCCCAGCTCCCTGTCGTGCACGGTGATCAGCGCGGGCTGTTCGAGCGCGAAGGTGATCTGCACGTTCAGGAGCGCGTCGAGCGTCTCCTCTGGCCCGCCGGGCGAGGTCACCGCCGCGGCGGCCGATTCGCGCAGCCGCGAGCTGATGCCCAGCAGCATCTCGGCGAGCAGCGCCTCCTTGCCGCTGAAGTGGCGATAGAGCGCCGGGCCTGAAACGCCGACGGCGCCGCCGATGTCCTCGATCGAGACGCCGTGGAAGCCGCGTGCGGCGAACAGGTTCGCGGCCGCGCCGAGGATCTCCAGGCGCCGGCTGCCCCGGCTCCGCGTCGTCGTCACGTCTCACATAGTAGACGGTTACGTTAATGATGACTAACATCGGCCTCATGACGGAGGGGAAAACATGAGCGACTGGCCGGTGCTGAACTCGGCCGCGGATCCCGGAAGTGAGGCGTTCAAGCACAACGCCGAGCTCAACGAGCGGCTCGCCGCCGACCTGCTGGAGCGCCTCGCCGCAGCCGCCGCGGGCGGTCCCGAACGGTCGCGGCAGCGCCACGTGGAACGCGGCAAGCTGCTGCCGCGCGACCGCGTCGACGGCCTGCTCGACCCCGGCTCCCGCTTCCTGGAGCTGTCGCCGCTGGCCGCCAACGGCCTCTACGACGACCAGGCGCCGGCCGCCGGGATCATCACCGGAGTCGGCCGGATCGCCGGGCGCGAGTGCGTGGTCGTGGCCAACGACGCCACCGTGAAGGGCGGCACGTACTACCCGATCACCGTCAAGAAGCACCTGCGCGCGCAGGAGGTGGCGCTGCACAACCACCTGCCGTGCGTGTACCTGGTCGACTCGGGTGGCGCGTTCCTCCCCAAGCAGGACGAGGTCTTCCCCGACCGGGAGCACTTCGGCCGCATCTTCTACAACCAGGCCACCATGTCCGCGCGCGGCATCCCGCAGATCGCCGCCGTGCTGGGATCGTGCACGGCGGGCGGCGCGTACGTCCCGGCCATGAGCGACGAGGCCGTCATCGTCCGCGACCAGGGCACCATCTTCCTCGGCGGCCCGCCGCTGGTGAAGGCGGCCACCGGCGAGGAGGTCACGGCCGAGGAACTGGGCGGCGGCGACCTGCACGCCCGCGTCAGCGGCGTCACCGACCACCTGGCCGACGACGACGCGCACGCGCTGGCCATCGTCCGCGACATCGTCTCCACGCTGGCCCCGAGAGCCGAGCGGCCCTGGGACCGGGTCGAGCCCGAGGAGCCCCGCCACGACCCGCGCGAGCTCTACGGCATCGTGCCCGCCGACACCCGCCGGCCGTACGAGGTGCGGGAGATCATCGCGCGACTCGTCGACGGCTCGCGGTTCCTGGAGTTCAAGGCCGAGTACGGCGCGACGCTGGTCACCGGCTTCGCCCACCTGCACGGGCACCCGGTCGGGATCATCGCGAACAACGGCATCCTGTTCAGCGAGTCCGCGCTGAAGGGGGCGCACTTCATCGAGTTGTGCGACCGCAGGCGCATCCCGCTGGTGTTCCTGCAGAACATCAGCGGGTTCATGGTCGGCAAGGCGTACGAGGCGGGTGGCATCGCCAAGCACGGCGCCAAGATGGTCACCGCGGTCTCCTGCGCCAGGGTGCCGAAGTTCACCGTGGTGATCGGCGGGTCGTTCGGCGCGGGCAACTACGCGATGGCCGGGCGGGCGTACTCTCCCAGGTTCCTGTGGATGTGGCCGAACGCCCGCATCTCGGTCATGGGCGGCGAACAGGCCGCGAACGTGCTCACCACCGTCGGCAACGCCGACGCGGAGGCCATCAGGGCCCAGTACGAGCACCAGGGCAACCCCTACTACTCCACGGCCCGGCTGTGGGACGACGGCGTGATCGACCCGCTCGACACCCGCACGGTCCTCGGCCTGGCGCTCTCCGCGGCGGCCAACGCCCCGCTCGACCCCGTCGGCTACGGCGTCTTCCGGATGTGACCACGTTGACCACGCTGCCCATGTTCACCCGGGTTCTCATCGCCAACCGGGGCGAGATCGCCGTCCGGGTCATCCGCACGTTGCGCGCGCTCGGCATCACGTCGGTGGCCGTGCACACGGCCTCCGACGCGGACGCCCGCCACGTCCGCGAGGCCGACACAGCTCTCCGGATACCGAAATATCTGGACATTGAGGCGATGGTGGCGGCGGCCGAGGCGTCCGGGGCGCAGGCCGTACATCCGGGATACGGGTTCCTCGCGGAGAACGCCGAGTTCGCCCGCCGCTGCGCCGAGGCGGGGCTGACCTTCGTCGGCCCGCCGCCCGAGGCCATCGACGCCATGGGGGACAAGATCCGCGCCAAGGCCACCGTCTCGGCCGCCGGGGTCCCCGTGGTGCCGGGCGGCGCCGAGCCCGGTGACTCGCTGCTGTCCTGGACGGACTTCCCCGCCCTGATCAAGCCGTCGGCGGGCGGGGGCGGCAAGGGCATGGTGCTGGTCCGTTCGGCCGCCGAGCTGCCCGACGCGCTGGAGTCCGCCCGCCGTACGGCCCGCTCCGCGTTCGGTGACGAGACCCTGCTGATCGAGCGCTACGTCGAGAACCCCCGCCACATCGAGATCCAGGTGCTGGCCGACACCCACGGCAACGTCGTCCACCTGGGCGAACGCGAGTGCAGCCTGCAACGCCGCCACCAGAAGATCATCGAGGAGGCCCCGTCCCCCTTCGTCGACGCCGCGATGCGCGAGCGGATGGGCGCCGCGGCGGTGGAGGCCGCCCGCGCGGTGGGCTACGTGAGCGCGGGCACGGTCGAGTTCATCGTCGACGGCACGACCGGCGAGTACCACTTCATGGAGATGAACACCCGCCTCCAGGTGGAGCACCCGGTCACCGAGCTGGTCACGGACCTCGACCTGGTGGAGCTCCAGCTCCGGGTCGCGGCGGGCGAGCCGCTGCCCTTCACCCAGGACGGGGTACGCCTCCACGGCCACGCCGTCGAGGCCCGCGTCTACGCCGAGGACCCGGCGCGCGGCTTCCTGCCCACCGGCGGCCGGGTGCTGCGCCTGGCGGAGCCCGGCGGCTTCCGGATGGGGTCGGGGCTCGCCGAGAGCGGCGTGCGGGTCGGCTCGGGGCTCGCCGCGAGCGGGGTCCGGGTCGACTCGGGGCTGGTCGAGGGCGGTGTCGTGGGCAGTGAGTTCGACCCGATGCTGGCCAAGGTCGTCGCGTGGGCGCCCACGCGAGAGGCGGCCTACCGGCGGCTCGACAAGGCGCTCGCCGAGACGGTCGTGCTCGGGGTGATCACGAACGTGCCGTTCCTGCGGGCGCTCGCGGCGCACCCGGAGGTGCGGGCGGGCGAGCTCGACACCGGGCTGGTCGAGCGGGTCCTGCCCGCGCTGCTCCCGGCCGCCCGGCCGCCCGACGAGGTACTGGCCGCCGCCGCGCTGGTCTTCCACGCCGTGCCTCAGGGTACGGATCCGTGGGAGGTCACCGACGGCTGGCGGGTCGGCGAGCGCGCGTGGACGGCCTGGCGGCTGGAGTCGCGGGACGGCGTCCACACGATCCAGGTACGCGGCCTGCCCGATAAGTCCGCAGAAATCCGCATAAATCCCCCAGAGCCCGGAACCCAGGAGACCGCCGCCACCACCGCCGCCACCGTCCCAGCGGTCGGCGTCGGGCCCGGGGTGGTCGTCCCGGCCAGGCTCCTGGTCGACGGCGCCAAGCTGACCGTCACCCTGGCCGGCCGTACCGACCACTACACCCACGCCCGCCACGACGACACCCTCTGGCTGGGCAGGGACGGACAGTCCTGGGCCCTGACCCGCCACCGCATCGGCGACCCCGGCGACCGCCCCGGCGCCGCGCACGCGGGCGACGGCGTGGTCAGAAGCCCGATGCCCGGCACCGTCCTGGTCGTCAAGGCCCAGCCGGGCGACCGGGTGAGCGCGGGCCAGCCGCTCCTCATCGTGGAGGCCATGAAGATGGAACACACCGTCACCGCCCCCTGCGACGGACAGGTCACCGAGCTGCCCGTGCAGGCGGGCCAGCCGGTCGACATGGACGCCGTCCTGGCCGTCGTCACCGCAGGGGAGTCCTGATGCGCAGGCCGTACCCGATGGAGGGCCTTCCGCACCAGGTGACCGTCTACGAGGTCGGCCCGCGCGACGGCCTGCAGAACGAGTCCGCGATCGTCCCGGTCGAGGTCAAGGCCGAGTTCATCGACCGGCTCGCCGACGCGGGCCACCGGGTGATCGAGGCCACCAGCTTCGTCCACCCCACCTGGGTGCCGCAGCTGGCCGACGCGGAGGAGCTGCTCACCCGGCTCGACCGGCGGCCGGGCGTGCGCTACCCGGTGCTCGTCCCGAACGCGCGCGGCCTGGACCGGGCGCTGGCGCACGACGTCGAGGAGATCGCCGTCTTCGCCAGCGCCACCGAGACGTTCGCCGCCAAGAACCTGAACCGGAGCCTGGAGAGCCAGTTCGACATGTTCGAGCCGGTCGTGGCCAGGGCGATCGACAACGGCGTCAAGGTCCGCGCGTACGTCTCGATGTGCTTCGGCGATCCGTGGGAGGGCCCGACGCCGATCGCGCAGGTCGTCGCGGTCGGCGAGCGGCTGCTCGGCCTGGGCTGCCACGAACTGTCCCTCGGCGACACCATCGGCGTCGGCACCCCGGGCCACGTGACCGCGCTGATCGAGTCGTTCCGCGATCCCGACCGGCTGGCCGTGCACTTCCACGACACCTACGGCCAGGCTCTGGCCAACACGCTGGCCGCGCTCCGCTCGGGCGTGACCGTCGTCGACGCCTCGACCGGCGGCATCGGCGGCTGCCCCTACGCCGAGTCGGCCACCGGCAACCTCGCCACCGAGGACCTCGTGTGGATGCTGCACGGGCTCGGCATCGACACCGGCCTCGATCTCGACAAGCTCGTCTCCACGAGCACCTGGCTGGCCGAGCGGCTCGGCCGCCCCAGCCCCTCCCGCGTCGTCCAGGCCCTCGCGAAAGGCTGATCCGCCATGCTGACCGACGAGTACGAAGAGCTGCGCAAGACCGTCGAGGCGTTCGCCCGCGACGTGGTGGCGCCGGTGATCGGCGACTACTACGAGCGGGAGGAGTTCCCGTACGACATCGTGCGCCGGATGGGCGCCATGGGCCTGTTCGGCCTGCCCTTCCCCGAGGAGTACGGCGGCATGGGCGGCGACTACTTCGCGCTCTGCCTGGCCCTGGAGGAGCTGGCGCGCGCCGACTCCAGCGTGGCGATCACGCTGGAGGCCGCGGTGTCACTGGGCGCCATGCCGATCTACCGATTCGGTACGCCCGAGCAGCGGGCGACCTGGCTTCCGGGGATGGCGGCGGGCGAGACCCTCGGCGCGTTCGGCCTGACGGAGCCCGGCGGCGGCTCCGACGTGCCCGGCGGCATGCGCACCACGGCCACGCTCGACGGTGCCGAATGGGTGATCAACGGCACCAAGGCGTTCATCACCAACTCGGGCACCGACCTCACCGGCGTGGTCGGCGTCGCCGCGCTGACCGGCGAGCGGGAGATCTCCACCATCCTCGTGCCGTCCGGGACGCCCGGCTTCACGGTCTCGAAGAAGTACTCCAAGGTCGGCTGGAACGCCTCCGACACCAGGGAGCTGTCCTTCTCCGACTGCCGCGTCCCCGCCGCGAACCTGCTCGGCGAGCGCGGCCGCGGCTACGCCCAGTTCCTGCAGACGCTCGACGAGGGCCGCATCGCCATCGCCGCCGTCGGCGTCGGCCTGGCCCAGGGCTGCGTGGACGAATGCCTGCGCTACGTCAGGGACAGACGCGCGTTCGGTCACCCGATCGGCCACTACCAGGCCATCCAGTTCAAGATTGCCGACATGGAGGCCCGCGCCCACACCGCCCGCCTGGCCTATTACCACGCGGCCGAGAAGATGCTGGCCGGCGTGCCGTTCAAGAAGGAGGCGGCGATCGCCAAGCTCGTCTCCTCCAACGCCGCCATGGACAACTCCCGAGAGGCGACGCAGGTCTTCGGCGGTTACGGGTTCATGAACGAGTTCCCGGTCGGCCGCTTCTACCGCGACGCCAAGATCCTGGAGATCGGCGAGGGCACCAGCGAGGTCCAGCGGATGCTCATCGCCCGCCAGCTCGGTCTGGGTGACCTATGACCGGCGAACATCCCTGATCGTCGAGATCCGGTTCGCGAGACGATCGATCCGAAAGCAGCTTGCGGGTCGGCGGCGCGTCCTTTGTCTTATAGAAATTCCGATTTGCCGCTTTCCTGGCCCTACTTGATGGGCCAGAGGGCAGCGTGGACGAATGAGGTCCGTACAAAAGATCTTGGGCGCTGGTGCGCGCATCACCGATTCACGCGCCGTGGCGCCGCTCACCCGTCCGTCCTTCGCCCGATTCAAGGTCTCCGCGCCGGTGGCGGCGTTCGTGCTGCTCATCACATCCGCGGCCGTCGCCCCGACGCCCGATGCGATGGCGGTGGCCTCCACACCGGTCTCCGCGAATCGGCAGGCGCCGGGCCGCTCACCGGGCGCGGCCAGACCGACGGTCGTGCTGGTGCACGGCGCGTGGGCCGACACCTCCAGCTGGAGCGGGGAGGTGCGGGCTCTGCAACGAGCCGGCCACACCGTGCGGGCGGTGGCGAATCCCCTGCGCGACCTGACCAGCGACGCCCAGACGGTTCGGGACTTCCTGCGGACCGTCTCCGGTCCGGTCGTGCTCGTGGGGCACTCCTACGGAGGTTCGGTGATCACCAACGCCGCCGCGGGCGACCCGGACGTCAAGGCCCTGGTGTACGTCGACGCCGCGGCACCTGACGTCGGCGAGACCACCGGACAGCTCAGCGGCTCCGGCTCGGCCCTCGGCGGTGACCCGGCCACCCTCTATGACCGCTCGGCCTACCCCGGGGCGCCGGGCAAGGCGGTCGACCTGTACCTGAAGCAGCACGTGTTCGTCCGCTCCTTCGCCTCAGATCTGCCCCGCGACACCGCCGACCGGCTCTGGGCCTCCCAGAGGGCCGCCTCGACGGCCGCGTTCATGACGCCGTCGAAGGCCGCGGCGTGGAAGACGATCCCGTCCTGGTATTTCATCGCCACGGGCGACCGGATCATCGTTCCGGCCTCGCAGCGGGCGATGGCCAAGCGGGCCCACTCGAAGATCACCGAGTTTCCCGGCGGCTCCCACCTCACCTTGATCTCACACCCGGACGCCGTGACATCGGTGATCGAGGACGCGATCCGCTCGGTGCGCTGAGCGCCGGCGTCGCAATGGGCGGCCGGTGCGATGCCGGCTCAGCCCGGATGATCTCTAGTTCGAGGTGCCGAGCTTCTCGGCGACCGACCTGGCCACGTCCAGGGCGCCCTTGGCCAGCCTGCCCCCCGAGTCCTCGGTGACGCGCCGCTGGTAGGTCACCTGGATCACCGCGTTGCTGACCCGGACGCCGGCGGTCGCGATGGTCGGCCCCCTGCCCGTGTCGCCGGGCAGCGTGTAGAGGGTGGTCCAGGAGGCGTCGCCGACGGGCGGCTCGGCGGGGGCGGAGGTCTTGGCCAGAAGTACGGCGTCCTGGCGCTGCGCCACGAACTGCTCGTGCGCCGCCGCCACGTCACCCGGAAAGACCTTCACGTACACCTGGAGCCGGAACTGCATGTTGCCCGGCATCCCCGAGCCGGGCGCGAGCGTCGACCACTCGCACTCCTCGGCCTTGATCTGCGTCTTGTCCGGGAACAACGTCAGCTTCTTGACCAGGTCCTCCTCCGTGACCGTGCAGGGGTCGACGGTCTTGGTGAACGTGGCGGCCCCGGTCGGCGCGGGCTCGCTCGTGCTGGCCTGCTCGCTGGGCGAAGGCTCGCTGGGTGCGGGATCGGCCGTCCGCGTGGTCTTGACGGGTACGGCCACGGCCTCCGTCTTGTCGGGCTGCCGGGTGAGCAGGAACAGGACGGTGAACAGCATGAGCACGACCACGGCCGACGCCCCGCTCAGGATCGCCGGCGTCACCCGCAGCCCGGGGCGGGACAGCTGGGTGGGAGCGGTGCGCGGCACGGCCGCGGTCGGGAAGTCTTGCTGCTGGTAGTCGCTCATTGTGGTGCCTTCTGGAGGGTGTCGGCCACCGCGCGGGCGGTCTTGAGAGCGGTGTCCCGGAGTTGGGGGGTCACCTTCGTTCGCTTCGGATGGCTGGCCTCCACCTGGATGATCACATTGCTGACCCGCATCCATATGGTGGTCGTCGAGGTGTGGGTGATGCCGGCCTCGTTGTCCTGGGCGGCCGCCTCGTCGCCCGCGCGTACCGTCCTGGTGCGCGAGGTCGTCACCGTCTGCCGGCTGCCCGCCTTGGTGTCGCGGGCTTGTACGGTCTGGGTGAAGGCGTGTTCGGCGGCCTTGACCGTGCCGGAGTACTTGACCTTGAGGTTGATGGACGGGCGGTCGAGGAGCCCGACCATGCCGACCGACCAGTAGCATTCGCTCTCGTCGTAGAGGCCGGGCTGCTTGGAGCGGGAGCCGGGCAGGACGGTCTGCGCCTGGTCGTCGGTGAGGAGAGAGCACGCCTTCGGCGGCCGGCCGAACTGGCCGTCGCTTCTGGCCGGTGCGGTCGGGGGCGCCGTGGTCGGCGATGGGGCGGGGGCCGTGGTCGAGGCGGGCTGGGCGAGCGGGGTGGCCGAGGCCGTGACGGTGGGGGAGCCTCCGGGACGGCCGTTGAGGAGGACGACCACCGTGACCGCGATGGCCGTACCCGCCGCCAGGCCGCCCAGCACGAGCGGCGTACGGCGGCGCGGGCGGGCCCGGACCGGGATCGTGGCGGGCGCTGTCTCGCGCGGCCGGACGGGCAGCGGGACCGCCAACGACTCCAGGTGCGCCCTGATCGCCCGAGGGTGCGGCCGGGCGGCGGGGTTGCGGTCGAGCATCGCCAGAAGCAGGCCGCCGAGCGGGCCCGCGTTGACCGGCGGCGGTGGTGGCAGCGTGAGGACGGCGGCGACGATCGCCATCGCCGAGTCGCGCTCGAACGGCGCCCGGCCCTCCGCGGCCAGGTACAGGGTGGCGCCGAGCGACCACAGGTCGGCCATCGGGCCCGCGGGCTCGCCGCGCAGGTGCTCGGGCGCGATGTAGCCGGGGGAGCCCGCGACGTCGCCGGCCTGCGCCACGGCGGCGGCCGTACCCGCGCCGGGGGCGTCGCCCGTGTGCGCGGCGATGCCGAAGTCGGTCAGCACGACCTCGCCGACATCGGTGATCATCACGTTGCCGGGCTTCACGTCCCGGTGCAGGATGCCGCGATGGTGGGCGGCCTCCAGCGCGTCGAGCACGCGCAGGCCGATCGTGGCGACGTGGCCGGGCGGCAGCGGGCCGCGCGTCTTGACCAGATCGCCCAGTGACGTGCCCGCGAGCAGGTCCATGATGATCCAGGGCTGGCCGCCCTCGGAGATCACGTCGTGCACGGTGATGATCGACGGGTGGTTGAGCGCCGCCGCCGCCCTGGCCTCGCGCAGCGTGTCGATCAGGGCCCGCTGCCGGTCCTGGCCCGGCGGCAGCCGTACCTCCTTGACCGCGACCTCGCGGTGCAGCAGCTCGTCACGCGCCCGCCACACCGTGCCCGCGCCGCCCGCGCCGAGCGGGGTGAGCAGCTGGTAACGTCCGGCGATCACGCGCATGGTCAGGAGGCCTTGGCGTCGAGGTTCGCGGCCAGGAACTTGGCCGCCCGCGCGGCCTTGTCCCGCAGCGCGGCGTCCTTGGCCACGTCGTGCACGAAGCGGAACTCGCCCACCATGTTGCCGGTGCGGAAGAGCACGTGCACCTCGGCCTCCGCCTTGTCGTTGAACTTCACCCGGGAGATCTCGTACGCGATGGCCTCCTCGCCCGCGCCGGGGATCTCGAAGACCTCGCCCTGCTTCTCGCCCGAGCCGCCCCTGCCCGCCTTGTCCTCGGCCTCTTTCCGCGCCCCGGCGACGTGCTCCTGCGCGAGCGTGGTCTCGTAGCCGTCGCCCTGCGGCGCGTAGAGCCAGAGCGTCAGGAAGACGCTCAGCTGCTTGCCCGCCGGGGGGAAGCCCGCGGTGGACCACGCGCATCTGAACGTCGGGTCGGTCGAGGACGTGATGAACGCGCCGACGAGCTGGGTGGCCTGCGCCCGGGTGAGCAGCTGACAGGGCCGGGGGACCTTGGAGAACTTGCCGGCCGGCAGCGTGACCGTGGGCGAGGAACTCGCCGAAGCCGTGGGCGCCGCGCTCGTCGGGGCCTTGCTCGGCGCCGGATTCGTAGTGCGTGCCGCCGCCGTCGGCGTGGCCTGCGGCGGCGCGGCGGACGACCCCATGGTCAGGATGAGTGTGACCGCGACGACGAACGCCACGACCACGGCCGCCGCCGAGCCGTACGCGGCCATCCGCGAGACCACCCACGCGGGCGCGGGCGTCCTGACGGTGGGCACCGCGTGGCCCGCCACCTGCTCCAGTCCCCGCCGCAGCGTGCGTACGTCGGGCCGGTGGGCGGGGTCCTTGGCCAGCAGGCCGAGCAGGAGCGGGGTGAGCGCGCCGGCCCGCTGCGCCGGCCTGGGCGGCTCGGTCATCACCGCGCCGAGCGTGGCGATCGCGGTGTTGCGCTGGAACGGCGGCACGCCCTCCACCGCCGTGTAGATCGTCGCGCCGAGCGAGAACAGGTCGGACGGCGGCCCCGGCGGGACGCTCTCGGTGAGGCATTCGGGCGCGGTGAACCCCGCCGTGCCCACCGGCCCGCCGCCCTGCCGGCCCGATTGAGGGGCAGCACCCGTCGGGGCGGCGATGCCGAAGTCGGACAGCAGGATGCGGCCGTCGTCGGCGAGCAGCACGTTGCCCGGCTTGACGTCGCGGTGCAGCAGGCCGCGCGTGTGCGCCGAGGCCAGCGCCGACAGCACGAACAGCCCGATCGAGGCCGCCCACGGCGCCCCCATCGGGCCGCCGGTCTTGACGACCTGGTCGAGCGAGCGCCCGCGAACCAGCTCCATGACGATCCACGGCTGGCCGCCGTCGTCGATCACGTCGTGGATGCCCACCACGGCCGGGTGCCGGATCCCGGCCGCCGCGCGGGCCTCGTGCAGCGTACGGTGGCGCAGCGCCGCCTCGTCGGCGGGGGAGAGGTTCGGTGGGAGCAGCACCTGCTTCACCGCCACCTCGCGCCCGATCATGGTGTCGTGCGCGCGCCAGACGATGCCCATGCCGCCGCGGCCGAGCTGTTCGAGCAGCTGGTAGCGGCCGCCCACGAGTCGCGGTTGGTTCATTGCCTCACTCCTGGCGGTTCAATGCCTCGGCCAGCCATCGCGCGGCGTCGCGCGCTCCCTTGCGCAGGGCGGCGTTGTCGCCGATCTTGTTGACGTTGACGTAGCCGATCTGGACGTTCACGTTGCTGAGCCGGAAGACCACGGTGACGTTCTCGGCGTTGCCCTTGGGGCTGACGAACTCGTAGCCGTACGCCTCATCGCCGATGCCGTCGATGTCCTCGACGTGGCGGCGCTGCTGTTTGATCCCCTTGGTGAGGCCGACCTCCGGCCAGGTCCACGTGATCTCCGCTCCCTCGGTGGCGCCGTTGCGCCGGTTGACGTACTCCTCCTCGGCGTCCTCCGGGACCGTGCTCCATCTGTCGAGCCCGCCGATGCTGGCCAGCACCTCGGCGGACAGTCCCTTGCCGCGGGTGGTCCACTCGCACATGTCGCCGTCGCGCTTGCCCTTGCCCGCGCCGGGCGCGAGCCTGGCGACCTGCGCGGGGGTGAGCAGCGTGCACAGGTTCACGGCGGCGGTGAACTTGGGGGTCTTCGCCGGCTCGGGTTCCCTGGTGGGGGTGCTGGGCGTGGGGGCCGGGACGGCGGACGTGGTGCGCGTCCGCTGCTTCACGGTCTCCGCCACGGGTGTCGCGGGGGTGTCCGCGGGCCGCAGGACCGCGAACGCCACCGTACCCGCCACCACCGCCGCCGCGACCACCACGCCGCCGACGATGAGCGGCAGCCGGTTCGCGCGCCCGGCCATCGGCTGCGTGACCGCCGGCGCCGGGCCGCCCTCCGCGACCCGCCGTAGTAACTGCTCGGCCGCCTGCGGGGCCGGTCGCTGGTACGGGTCGCGGGCCAGCATCAGCATCAGCACCGGCCCGAGGTTCCCGGCGCGCTGGGGCGGCCGGGGCGGCAGGGTCAGGGCGTCACGCAGCACCGACATGGGGGAGGTGCCGACGTAGGGGGCCTGGCCCTCCACGGCCGCGTAGAGCGTGGCGGCCAGCGAC
This sequence comes from Nonomuraea sp. NPDC050680, assembly GCF_040654555.1. Taxonomy (NCBI): domain Bacteria; kingdom Bacillati; phylum Actinomycetota; class Actinomycetes; order Streptosporangiales; family Streptosporangiaceae; genus Nonomuraea; species Nonomuraea sp. NPDC050680. Next base: position 697,301 of record NZ_JBFAIF010000002.1, read on the forward strand.
CACAGGTCCGACTCGGGCCCGCCGCGCTCGCCGCGCAGCCGCTCGGGGGCGATGAACCCGGGCGACCCGATCAGCAGCCCGGACTCGGTGATCGTCGCCTGGTCCTCCAGCCTGGCGATGCCGAAGTCGGTCAGCACCACTCGGCCGTCGTCGGTCAGGAACACGTTGGCGGGCTTGACGTCGCGATGTTGAATGCCGTGCGCGTGGGCGACGGACAACGCCTCCAGCACCCGTAACCCGATCGCCGCCGTCCGCTCCGGCGACCACGGGCCCTCGGCGGCCACCGCGTCCTTGAGGTCACGGCCTCTGAGCAGCTCCATGACGATCCACGGCCGCCCGTCCTCGGACAGCACGTCGTGAATGGTGATGATGCCCGGATGCCGCAGCTGGGCGGCCGCCATCGCCTCGCGCATGGCTCGCTGCAGCGCCTCCGCCCGCTCGGCCGGGGAGAGGGACTGCGGAAGCAGTACTTCCTTGATGGCGACCTGGCGGTCGAGCAGCTCGTCGTGGGCCAGCCAGATGGTGCCCATGCCACCCTGACCGAGCGCCCTGAGCACCCGATAGCGGCCTGCGATTTTGGAATCCCCCAGACCAGGCACGTTGGAGACCATAGTGTGCAAGACTTTCGGTTCGCTATATTTCGGTCCTGGACGCGTCAACAGCAGCCCATTCGTAATGATCGCGATGAGGGGTGGCCATGATCCAGGGCCCACAGGCACCGCAGGCGCCGCCCGTTCCGCCGGCCTCGTACTGGCCGGACGGCGGTGGCGAGCGGCCCGTCTCGTCGAAGGCGCCCGGCTGGGCCAAGGGCGTGCTGGCGGGGGCCGCGGCGGTGGCGGTGCTGGGCGGGGCGCTCATCGCGGTACGCAATGTCGGCCAGGAGGCGACGCCGGTCGCCCTGCCGTCGCCCTCGTTCGACCTGCCATCCACCCTGCCATCCCACTTGCCGTCTACGCTGCCGTCGTCGCTGCCCTCGTCGTCCGGGCTGCCCTCGGACGCGGCTTCGTCGGGTCCGGCCGAGACGCCCGCGGCCACCTCGACCTTCCCGCCGCTGAAGGCGGTGCCGGAGGTGTGCGACCTGCTGCCCGCGAGCCTGACCAGCCGGCTCGCGCCCAAGTCGCAGTCCGCGCCGGGCGTCCAGAAGGACGGGTACGGAGCGCTGCGCAAGGGCTGTGAGTGGAGACAGACGTCCAAGAACATCAAGAACGGCACCCTGGAATCGCGTGCCGTTCACCTGGCCGTCAATGTCTGGCCCAGTGTCGAGGCCGCGAGGGACGACGCCGACTTCAACTTCGACTCGATGAAGGACATGGCGGGCACCAAGGAGGACAACCCCGGGCTGCGGTTCCTGAGCACGTACGGGGAGATGAAGGACTTCGACGGCGTCGGCGACGAGACCCACGCCATGTACACCCAGAACCTCAAGGGCACCACGAACGTCTGGGCCTACATCGTGATGGGCAACACGACGATCAACGTCCGCTACTTCGGCACCGACAACAAGAACGGCGACATCCTGGCTCAGGGCAAGGACACCGAGCCGGTCGCCGAGGACGTCCTCATGAAGGGCGCCCAGGAGGTCGCCGAGCAGGCCGTCAAGGCGCTGACGAGCTGACCTGGCCGGGCAGGCCTTCCTGCCCTGAGCGGGCTGACGGGCCGTCCGATCGGGCTGACGGGCCGACCTGACCGGGCTGACGGGCTGACCTGATTGGACGGCGGCCACGCCACGACTTAGGGTCGTACGACATGACGTCAGACGATCTCCACATCAGGAGAGCGGAGAAGGCCGACGCGGACGCGCTGTTCGCCTTGGCGATGGAGTTCGGGCTGACCTTCAGGCCTGAGCGGGAGGCCTTCGACGCGGCGCTGCCGCAGCTGCTGCGTGATGACGACGTCATGCTGATCGCGGCCGTGGTGGGTGGCCGGGTGCATGGTTACCTACTGGGGTTCGTCCACCTGACGCTGTTCGCCAACGGGCCCGTCGCCTGGGTCGAGGAGGCGATGGTGCAGAGCGGGTCGCGCCGGCAGGGCATCGGCCGGGCGCTGCTGGTGGAGTTCGAGGCGTGGGCCCGCTCGCGGCAGGCCGGTTACGTGGCCATGGCCACGCGGCGGGCGCCCGAGTTCTACCACGCGCTGGGCTACGAGGCGTCGGCGACGATGTTCAGGAAGATCCTCCGCTAGTACGCCTTCTGTCGCGGGCGGTCGCGTACCGGTGATCACGCCTTGCGTCGTCGGCGGTCCCGTACCGGTGATCAGAAACCGGTGATCAGAGCCGGGGCCGTCCGGCGGCGTTTTCTGTCACCGCCGGATGGCATTCTTGGGGCGTGAGCATCCACGCGGTGAGCCCGCTCTTCGTCGGCCGCGCCGGCGAGCTGAGCGCGCTCGAGCGCGCGCTGGCCGGTGCCCGGACCGGCGCGGCGTCCACCGTGCTGGTCGGCGGCGAGGCGGGCGTCGGCAAGACGCGCCTGGTCAGGGAGTTCGCCGACCGGGCGGGCGAGGCGATGGTGCTCGTCGGCGGCTGCCTGGAGCTCGGCACCGAGGGCCTGCCGTTCGCCCCCTTCACCGCGGTGCTGCGCGGCCTGGTGCGCGAGCTCGGCCGCGACGGCGTCGCGGCGCTCGTGCCCGGCGGCACCACGCGCGGGCTGGCCCGGCTGCTGCCCGAGTTCGGCGAGCCCGACGGTGACGGCTCCGAGGCCCGCGCCCGGCTCTTCGAGCAGCTGCTCGGCCTGCTGGAGCGGCTGGCGGAAGACCGGCCGGTCGTCCTGGTCATCGAGGACGCCCACTGGGCCGACCGCTCCACCCGTGACCTGCTCTCGTTCCTGGTCCGCTACCAGCGCTCCGGCGTACGGCTGCTGATCGTCGTCACCTACCGTGCCGACGAGCTGCACCGCACCCATCCGCTGCGCCCGCTGCTGGCCGAGCTGGGCCGCGTCGACTGGGTGGCCAGGCTGGAGCTGCGCAGGCTCACCCGCAGGGAGGTCGTCGAGCAGGCGGCGAGCATTCTGGAGCGTGATCCGTCCGGCCCCGACATGGACCTGATCTACGCGCGCAGCGAGGGCAACCCGCTGTTCGTCGAGGCGCTGCTCAGCGAGTCCGGCGTCGGTGAGGCGCTGCCTGAGTCGCTGCGCGACCTGCTGCTGGCCGGCGTCGAGCGGCTGCCCGACGACACCCAGGAGCTGCTCCGCGTGGCCAGCGCGGGCGGCCAGCGCATCGAGCACGACCTGCTGTCCGCCGTCGCCGGGCGGGACGACGTGGCGCTGTCCAACGCGTTGCGGCCCGCCGTGGCCGGCAACGTGCTGGTCGTGGACGGCGAGGGCTACTCCTTCAGGCACGCGTTGATCCGCGAGGCGCTCCACGACGACCTTCTGCCGGGCGAGCACACCCGCCTGCACACGCGCTTCGCCGAGGCGCTGGAGCGCGACCTGTCGATCCTGCCCGTCCCGCGCGGCGCGATCGAGCTGGCCCACCACTGGCACGCCGCCCACGACACCACCTGGGCGTTGATCAGCGCCTGGCACGCCGCGGCCGCCGCCCGCCGCTCCGCCGCCTACGACGAGCAGCTCAGGATGCTGTCCCGGGTGCTGGAGCTGTGGGATCACGTGCCCGACGCCGCGGAGCGCATCGGCGTCGACCACGTCGACGTGCTCAGGCAGACGGCCACGGTCGCCCACCTCGCGGGCGAGTACGAACGCGCGATCGCCCTGGCCACCGCCGGGCTCGCCGAGATCGACGAGACGGCCGAGCCGGCCAGGGCCGCCAGGCTGCTGCGGCAGCGCGGTCTCACCGGCTACGACCTCAGCCGGCTCGGCCATGTCGACGACCTGCGCCGGGCGGCGTCGCTGGTGCCCGCCGACAAGCCCAGCAAGCTGCGGGCCCAGGTGCTGGAGAGCCTGGCGCGCATGCTCTACGACGACTGGCAGGAGAGGATCTCGACGGCCCAGCTGGCCATGGAGCTCGGCCACGAGGTGGGCGACGCCAACACCGAGGCGCACGCGCTGATCAGCCTGACCTGGGCGCGCTGCCAGTTCTCCGACATCGACGCCTACCTGGACGGGTTCGCCGAAGCACGCCGCATCGCGGCCACGGCCGACGCCCACAACGCGATGCTGCGCGGCGCCATCTCCGAATCCGACGTGCTGGAGGGCGCCGGCCGCCACGAACGCGCCGCGCAGGTCGCCCGCGACGGCATCGCCGAGGCCGAACGCTACGGCGTGGCGCGCACCTCGGGCACGTTCCTGTCGATCAACCTGGCGGAGCCGCTGGTGTCGCTCGGCCGTTGGGACGAGGCGCTGAAGGTGATCGAGCACGCCCTGGAGCTCATGCCGCCGCCGCCCTACCGGGCCAGCCTGCAGGGGCTGGCCTCCGACATCGCGCTCGCGCGCGGGCGGGTCGATCGAGCCGAGGAGCTGTTCGCGGCCTCACGCAGCGTGCTGGCGCGCGGGCGCTTCCGCGACCAGAGCGTGCTGCCGCACGCCTGCAGGGAGGTCGAGCTCTTGGTGGCGCGGGGGCGTCTGGAGGAGGCGCGGGAGGCGGCCGTCCGGACGCTGCGTGAGCAGGATCTGGTGGCCAGCCCGCGTTACGCCTGGCCGCTGCTGGTGACGCTCGCGCAGCTGGGCGGGGAGCTGGTGACGGAGTTGCGGTCGGTCGCGAGGCGCCTTGAAGCTGAGGGCGACTGCCAGGAGGCGCACCGGCTCACGTTCATGGCCTTGACGGGGCTTTCCGAGTCCGAGCTGGGGCCGAGGTCTGGTGCTGACTCGGGTGTCGGATCCGGGGCTGGTTCGGCGGCCGGCCTCGATGGCGCGTCCCGGCGGCTCAAGATGTGGGACGCGGCGGTGGCGGCTTGGGCGGGGCTGCGGGAGCCCTACTCCGAAGCTTGGACCCTGGAGGGTGCCGCCCGTGCGGCGCTGGAGGCCGGTGATCGGCAGGGGGCGGGGGTCAGACTGGCGAGAGCCCGTGAGCTGGCCGAGCAACTCGGTGCGGCGCCGTTGGTCGAGCGGCTGGACGCGTTCGCGCGGCGGGGTCATGTCGCCGTGGCCGACGAGCCGGCGCCCGACGGGCTGCCGTTGGGGCTGACGGCGCGCGAGCTGGAGGTGCTGCGGCATGTGGCCGAGGGGCACAGCAATCGGGATATCGCGGGGAAGCTGTTCATCTCGGTCAAGACCGTGAGCGTGCACGTCTCCAACATCCTGGCCAAACTGGGCGTCGCCTCCCGCGGCGAGGCATCCGCGGTGGCCCACCGGATCAGGCTCTTCGCCGACGAGTGATCGGCTCACCGCTTGGCCTCTGGGGTCAAGCGGTGTCCGGGCGGTTGTGGTCAGCCGGTGAGCTGTGCTTCCAGGCGGTAGCCGTCGACCGTGACGTAGACCTGGTCGCCGGGGCGGGCGTTGAGGCGCATGAGGACCGGTTGGAGCGAGTCGAAGACCGGCTGGTGACCCTGCCAGACCAGGACGATCGCGTTGTCGCCCGGGCCGGTGACCGACAGGAGGGTGCCGGGGCGCATGCCGAGCTGCGTGGCGTACCCCTCAGGCACCGGGACCGGGCCGCCTCGGAGGTGTTCGTTGGTGACCTCGATGCGCTGCCAGCGGCGCGGGTCCGAGGAAGGGCTCGGCAGCGGCGGCGGCGGGGTGGCGGGAGTGCCCGCGAGCGTGGGGGGCAGCATGCCGGACCGGCCGCCCGAGAGGGCGGACAGCGTGGCGAGGGCTGCCGAAGGGTCGATGGACTTGCTCTCGGCCGAGGGGATGGGCTGGCCGCCCCGGTGGTGGTGGCCGTTGGCTCCGGGGGTACGGCGGGGGAGCGGCTGGGCCGGTGAGGGGGCGGACGCCACGGGGTCCGACGTGTCCGGCAGCGCGTCGAGCCACGCCTTGGCCGAGTGAGCGCGGATGCCCAGCTCGCTGAGCAACTCCACCACGTCCGTGTCGGCGGGCTGGCCGGCCAGCAGTTGCCTGGTACGGGCCTGCAGGCCGTGGAGGTCGCCCACCACGAGCCAGCCGTCCTGGAGGCGGCGGTCGGGCATGAGCGTCACGAGTACCCGCCAGAGCGGTGTACGCAGCGACGGCACCATCACCGGGTGCGCGGGGTCGGCGCCGATGAGCTGGTCCTGCGTGGCGGCCGCGCCGAGCCACTCCGTCAGCCGGAACATGTGCCCGGTGACCGGCGCCGACTCCGACGAACGCAGCCAGTGCAGCACGCGTTCCTCGGCCGTCCGCTGCGCCTGGGAGAGCGCGTCCCGGTCGACCAGCATCTTGTGGGCGAGCGTACGCAGGCTGACGGGGTCGTCGGCGAACAGGCGGTGTACGGCCACCGCGAGCGCCAGCTTGTCCAGGCTGCGGAACAGGCTGTCGACGACCCGGACCATGGCGTGGTCGGTCTCGGACGGCGCGGGCGTCGCCGGTGCGGCGCCGCCGACCGGCGCCGGTGTGTCGTAGGCGCCGCCGAGGCCCGGAACGGTTGTCGGCGGGAGAGAGTCGTCGCCGGGGGTGTCCGCGTTCGGGGTACGGGGCGTGCTGCCCAGGTCACCCGGGAAGGCGCCTCCGGCGGGTGATCCGTTGCCTGCGGGCGTTCCGGTGCCCGCCAGTGGGCCGACAGCGGGGAACGAGCCGGTGCCTGTGACGGACCCGACCGCTGGGAAGGAGCCGGTGCCGCCGACGGACCCGTTGCCCGCGGGCGTTCCGTTGCCCGTGAGTGGTCCGATGGCGGGGCGTGCTCCGGTGTGGGGCGTTCCGCCGGGGAGGCGGTCGGCGCCCGGGAGAGCGCCCGGCTGGGAGCCCGGCTGGGCTGTCCCGCCAGGACGGTCGGCACCGGACCGGGGGTCGGTGTGCGGGCCACTGGGCGGCAGCTGGCCGCCGGTGGGCGGCGTACCGACCTGAGAGCCGCTGGTGGGGTGCGGACCGGTGTGCGGGCCGACGGTCGAGTGCGGACCCGTGTGCGGGCCGGCGGCAGTGGGGTGCGGACCCGTGTGCGGGCCGGCTGCGGGATGGGGACCGGTGTGCGGGCCGGTGCGCTCAGGGTCCGCGTTGCCGGGGACGTTGGCGCCCGGAAGCCCAGTTCCCGAAGCGCTCGGAAGGCCGGTGCCTGGAACGTTGGCGGCTGGGAGGCCGGTGTTCGGGAAGCCGCCGCCCTGCTGGTTGCCGCCCTGCTGGCCGGCGCCCGGGGCATTGGTGCCGGGGAAGAGGCCACCCTGCTGGCTGGTGCCGGGCGGATTGGTGCCGGGGGGGTTGGTGTCCTGGGGCCCGGACTGAGGTTGCGGAGCGGACAGGGGCTGCCGGCCGGCTGTGGGCGCCGGGGCGCCCTCGTTCTGCGCCGGGAACGAGCCGGTCTGAGAGGCTCCCCCCGGGGCGGGGGACGAGCCGGTCTGGCGGGCGGCCCCGCCCAGAGCGGCGAAGGAGCCGGTCTGCGGCCCACCTTGACCAGAGTAGGAAGCCGGCTGTGGGGCCCCCTGGACGGGAAAGGAGCCGGTCTGGCGGGGAGAGCCGCCGTTGTCCTGGGCCACGGCGGGCAGCGGGCCGGTGTGCGCCGGGCTCTGGCCCGGACCCCCGTCACGCTGGCCGGGGCCTCCGTCGCGCTGGCCGGGGACCGTGCCGCGCTGAAGCGGGCGGGTCACCTCTGGATGGCCCTGTCCCGGATGGCCCTGTCCCGGATGGCCCGGCTGCTGGCCCTGCCCGGGATGTGCGGGCTGACCCGGCCGGGTCTGTGCCGGGTGGCCCTGCTGCGCGGGCTGGGCGGGGTGGGTGGCGGGCTGGCCGGGTTCGCGTTGGACCGGGATGCGGCTGAGCACCTCGCGGAACACCGAGCCGATCACCACTTCAGGCGTGGCCGACGGCGTGCTCAGGTCGCCGGGCGACAGGCGGCGCAACCGCTGCCAGCCCCCCAGGCCGGTGATCGCCGTCCTGGTGGCCTCCGGCCAGCCGGGCAGCGCCGGGTCGATGGGGTGCACGGTCAGCGCGGGCAGGACGTCGGAGAGGGCCAGGTGGTCCCAGCGGGCCGAGGCCAGCAGGGCGAGCCGGTCGCAGATCCAGTCGAGTCCGGTCGTGCCGAGCGCCTTCGACAGGGCGACGGACGACCACCACCCGGCGGGCAGGCGCGGATCGCCCAGCGCCTCCGCGACCTGCTGGGGACGGCTCCAGCGCAAGGCAGGGACCAGGTCGCTCAGGCAGATCGATGACTCGACTTCCATCGGCGGACCTTATCCTCCCCAGTGAGCCGCGTGATGCCACTCAATACGCATGTGGTTCTTGGTGCAGCCTACGCGGCAAGCTATCAATCGGTGTGAATAGGGTAAAGAAGGTTCAGCTCCAAACCGTACCGTGGCCGACCGCCCACCAGGGCCACGCACTCGGCTCCGGCCCGGCATCCGGCGTCCAAAGACTGCCCTTCACCGGCGCCGTTCAACCTCGCTGTGAGATATCCCGCAGCGAACGCGTCGCCCGCTCCCGTCGAGTCCACGACGTCGGCTGGAACCCCCGCTGCCGCCGCCGTCACCGTGCCCTCCGAGGCCGCCAGAGCGCCCTGGGGTCCCAGCTTGACGATTGCGGTGCCGTACCTCTCGCTGAGGAGTTCGGCGGCCCGCTCGGGGGCCTGCGCTCCGGCGAGCAGGAGGGCTTCGTCCCGGTTGGGGATGATGAGGTGGGCGGGGGCGGATTCGCGCAGGAAGCGAGCGACGCCGAACTCGCGCAGGAAGCCGGTCGAGGCGGGATCCATGCTGACGGTCACCCCGGCGGCCCGGGCCTCGGCCATGGCGAGCCTGGCCAGCGCCAGCCCCGCCTCCGCGAAGAGCGTGTACCCGGACAAGTGCAGGCGGCCCACGCCGTCGAGCAGTGAGCCGTCCCAGTCCTCGGCGGAGATCTGGCCGCCCGCGCCCCGGTTGGTGAGGAACGAGCGTTCGCCGGTCCGGTCCACCATGGCGATCACGATCGCCGTGGGATGGTGGGGATCGACGCGTACGTGCGGGCGCACCCCGGTCTTGCGCAGCTCGGCGGTGTGCCACTCGCTGCTGTCGTAGCCGAGCCGGGCCAGCAGCCGTACGTCGGCGCCCAGGTGGGCGGCCCAGGAGGCGGTGTTCGCGCCCGAGCCGCCGGGACGGAGCACGATGTCGGCGGCCGTGTCGGTGCCCGACATGACTGGAGTGTCGTGCAGGGCCACCACATCGGTGACGACGTCGCCGATGACGAGGAGGCCGCCGCCGCTCACGCTCGTGACCAGGCGAGCGCGATCTGGGCCGCCAGGGCGACGTTGCCGCGGACCGCGGCCAGGTTCGCCTCCAGGGAGGCGCCACCGGTGCCGCGTACCAGGTAGTCGAGGAGGAACGGGGTGATCTTCTGCCCGGTCACGCCCTCGCGGTCGGCGGCGGCCAGCGCCTCGCTCAGCACGCGGTCGTGCAGCGCCGGATCGAGCTGCTGGTCCACCGGGATGGGGTTGGCGACGATCAGCGCCGTCTCCTGGCCGCCGAACCCGTCCTGTCCGCGCATGATGGCCGCGGCCTCGTCGGCCGACTCGATCCGCCAGTCGATCGGCGCGCCGGAGGAGTGCAGGTAGAAGCCCGGGAAGGTGTCCGTACGGTATCCCGCCACGGTCACGCCGCGAGTCTCCAGGCGCTGCAGGGTCGAGGGCACGTCCAGGATCGACTTGACCCCGGCGCACACGACGGTGATGCGGGTACGCGCGAGCGTGTCGAGGTCGGCCGACTCGTCCTGCGCCTGGGTCCAGCCCCGGTGCACGCCGCCGAGCCCACCGGTGGCGAAGATCCGGATGCCCGCGCGGGCGGCCAGGAACGACGTCGCCGACACGGTCGTCGCGCCGCTCGCCTTCAGCGCCGCGGCCACCGGCAGGTCGCGCTGGCCCAGCTTGCGCAGGCCCGACTCGGTCGCGATGCGTTCGAGCTCCACCTCATCCAGGCCGACGCGGGCGACGCCGTCGAGCACCGCGATCGTGGCCGGTACGGCACCCGCCGCCCTGACGACGTCCTCCAGCTCCCGGGCGACCGCCAGATTGCGCGGCTGCGGCAGGCCGTGCGAGATGATCGTGGACTCCAGGGCCACGACCGGAGCGCCGGTGGCAAGGGCTTCGGCGACCTCGTCGGACGGCCGGAGGATGGGGTCGGCGGCGCTGCGCATGTGGGTTTCGTACTCCTTCGTAGGACGGCTTGGTGGAACGGTCTATTTTACGAAGTTTGTTCCGGATAAGCACGCTACGGAGGAGGACGTCCACCGGTGATCACACGAGAAGCATGACACCCGCGAGCGAGATGGTCGCGATCAGGCCGGTGGCCATGGCACCGAGCAGCAGCGTGCGCCCGTCCTTGATCAGCGCACGGGCGTCGATCCCCGTACCGAGCCCGAACAGGGCGGCGGCCATGAGCACGTTCGTGACCTGGGGGATCACGGTGGTCACGGCGGCGGGGACCAGGCCGCTGCTGCGAAGCGCGACCATGGCCAGGAAACCGGCTACGAAGAGCGGGATGACCGGCGGGCGCTTGTGCTGGCCGACGCTGTCAAAGCGGTGACGGTAGGAGGTCAGGGCGACGATCGGGGCGAGCAGGATGACGCGGCCCAGCTTGACCGTGACCGCGGTGGCCAGCACGCCCGAGGCGGCCCCGATCGCGGCCACCTGGGCCACCTCGTGCACCGCCGCCCCGGCCCACACTCCCAGCTGCGTCGCCGACAGCCCGAGCCAGGACGCCGCCAGCGGGACCACGGCGATGGCGGCGGTGCCGTACAGAACGACCACGCTGAGCGCACCGGCCGCGTCCTCGTCGGAGGAGCCGTCGGTACTTTCCCGCATGGCCGCGATCGCGGCGGCGCCGCAGATCGAGACACCGGTGGCGACCAGCAGTGACGCACCCGGCGTGAGGCCGAGGCGGCGGCCGATCAGCGGGGTGAGGGTGAACGTGACGCCGGTCGCCACCACCACGACGGCCACCGTCCGCCAGCCCAGCGCCAGCACCTGCGGCACCGCGATCTGCAGGCCGAGCAGCACGATCGCGATGCGCAGCACCCGCTTGGCGACGAACCGCAGACCGGGTTTGAGCCGCTCGCCGACGCCCACCAGGTTCGCCAGCGCCGCGCCCGACACCACGGCGATGGCCGCCGGGCTGAGCACGGGTACGAACCGATTCACGACCAGCGCGAACACCACCGCCAGCGCCGCCGCGCCGATCCCAGGCAGACGATCGTCGCGCCGACGATCACCAGGCGGACGATTGTGCGGCACGCGCGCGGTGGAGTACATGATCCCAGTGTTCTCAGCGCCGGAAGGGCTCGGTAGCCACGCGTTGCCTGGTAGGTCATAGCCTTGGGCTATGAGTACGCTGCCGGATCTCGACTCGCTCAAGCTCCTGGTCGACGTGGGCGAGCTGGGCAGCCTCGGGCAGGCTGCCAAGGTCGCGGGCATCGCTCAGCCGTCGGCCAGCAAGCGGATCGCGCACCTGGAGCGCCGCCTGGGCCTGCCGCTGCTGGAGCGTACGCCGCGCGGGTCCACGCTGACCGCCGAGGGCAAGATGGTGGCGGGCTGGGCCGCGCAGGTGCTGGCCGCCGCCCAGGAGCTGATGCGCGCCGCCCAGGCGGTACGGCGCAGCGAGGCGGCTCATCTGCGGGTGGCGGCGAGCATGACGGTGGCCGAGTACCTGGTGCCGCGCTGGCTGGGTGAGCTGCAGAACCGGGAGCCGGACGTTCAAGTCGGTCTCGACGTGGTGAACTCCGCCGACGTCGCCACCCGGGTCCTGGCCGAGGAGGTGGAGCTGGGCTTCGTCGAGGGGCCGAGCGTGCCCGAGGGGCTGGCCAGCCGGGTGGTGGGCACCGACCGGCTGGTGGTCGTGGTGGCGCCGGGGCACGCCTGGGCGCGGCGTCGTACCGCGCTGATGGGGGCGGAACTGGCCGCCACGCCGCTCGTCGTCCGCGAACCCGGCTCGGGCACGCGGGAGACGCTCGACGTGGCGTTCAGGAGCCTGCACCGGGCCAGCCCGCGCCTGGAGCTGGGCTCGAACTCGGCCGTCAAGGGCGCGGCCCAGGCCGGGGCGGCGCCTGCGGTGCTCAGCGGGTACGCCGTGGAGGCGGAGGTGGCCACGGGCCGGTTGGTGGAGGTGCCGCTGGCCGGGATCAACCTGGTCAGGAGCCTGCGCGCGGTGTGGCGCCGCGGCCGCTCACTCGCCGCCCCGGCCGCCACCCTCCTGGCGATCGCCAGCCGCCCATAACCGAGGTCTTGCCGCTTCGCTATGTATGGTGCCGGTATGGGGTCCTATGACGTCGTTGTCGCGGGTGGCGGGCACAACGGGCTGGTGGCGGCCGCGTACCTGGCGCGGGCCGGGCGGCGGGTGCTGGTGCTGGAGCGGCTCGGGTACGTGGGCGGCCTGGCGATCTCCGCGCGCCCCTTCCCCGGCGTGGACGTACGGCTGTCGCGCTACTCCTACCTGGTCAGCCTCCTGCCCACGGAGATCGTCCGCGACCTGGGGCTCCGCCTGGATCTGCGCCGGCGGCGCTACTCCTCCTACACGCCCCACGGCGACACCGGCCTGCTCGTGGACGACGGCGACGAAGGCGCGACCGCCGCCTCGTTCAGGGCCATCACCGGCGGCGAGGCCGACCACCGGGCGTGGCGGGAGTTCTACGGGCTGACCGCCGAGGTGGCCCGGGTCCTGGCGCCCACGCTGCTCGAACCCCTGCGTACCCCCGCCGAGATCGAGCGCTTGGTGGGCGCCGAGGCGTGGCGGGAGCTGTTCCAGCGGCCGATCGGGCAGACGGTGGACGAGCGGTTCGGTGACGACACCGTACGCGGCGTGGTGCTGACCGACGCGCTGATCGGGACGTTCGCCGACCCCGCCGCGGACCTGCTGGCCAACCGGTGCTTCCTCTACCACGTGATCGGCGACGGGACGGGCGACTGGAACGTGCCGGTCGGCGGGATGGGTGCGGTGTCAGGAGCGCTCGAAGCGGCCGCCAGGCAGGCGGGCGCCGAGATCAGGACCGGTGCGGAGATCATCGGGATCTCCCCATCGGGTGAGGTGGCGTTCCGCACGGACGACGGCGAGCACACGGTCACGGGAGGGCACGTGCTGGCCAACCTGCCGCCGACGGTGCTCGACCGGCTGCTCGGCGCGACGCCGGAGGTGCCCGAGGGTGCCCAGCTGAAGGTCAACATGGTGCTCAGCAGGCTGCCGCGGCTCAAGGACGACTCGGTGGACCCGCGCGCGGCCTTCAGCGGTACGTTCCACATCAACGAGAGCCGCGACCAGCTGGCCCGCGCCCACGCGCAGGCGGTGGCGGGCCGGATCCCGGACCTGCCGCCCGCCGAGGTCTACTGCCACTCGCTGACCGATCCGTCGATCCTCGGCCCGGAGCTGCGGGGCCGGGCGGAGACGCTGACGCTGTTCGGGCTGCACATGCCCGCCCGGCTGTTCCGCGAAGATCCGGACAAGGCACGGGACGAGGCGCTCAAGGCCACACTTGCCTCCATCGACAGCGTGCTGGCCGAGCCCATCGAAAGCTGCCTCCTGCGGGCCCCCGACGGCACGCCCTGTGTCGAGGCCAAGACGCCGGTGGACCTGGAGAACGAGGCGGGCCTGCCCGGCGGGCACATCTTCCACCGGGACCTGAGCTGGCCGTACGCGGAGGAAGGCGGCTGGGGGGTGGAGACCGGGCACGAGCGGATCCTGCTGTGCGGCGCGGGCGCCCGGCGGGGCGGCGGCGTCAGTGGCATCGGCGGCCACAACGCGGCGATGGCCCTACTGACCTGAGGACTGAGCCGGGGGCTCGTGGTCCGAGACCAGCTCGTGGTCCGAGACCGGTCGGTGGTCCGAAGCCGGTTGGTGATCCGAAACCAGCCGCACCGCCACGGTCATGGCGGCGGCGGCCAGCTCGGACGGCGGCAGGTCCATGCCGAACACCTCCGGCACCCTGGCCAAGATCAGCGCGAACACCGCCAGCCGCGCCTCGAACTGCACGACCGCGTCGCCCTCCGGCCTGCTCAGCACCGATACCAGCGTGACGATGCGGTCCTGCATCTGGTCGCCCACCGACGACTGGGCGAACGCCCCCTGGTTCATCTGCGCGAAGCGCATCAGCGGCCGCCACTTGTCCTCCAGCAACTCGGAGATTCGCCGCAGAATCTCCTGCCGGGCGTCGAACGTGTCCGGCTGCGCACGGGCCCACTCCGCCAGTTCGTCGAGTGAGGCGATGAACCCGTCGGCGATGCTGGAGAGGATCTCCTCCTTCGTCCGGAAGTGGTAGTACAGCGCCGGCCGGGTGATCTCCAGCCGCTCCGCGACCTCCTGCAACGTGGTCTTGTCGTAGCCCCGCTCGGTGAACAGCTCCATCGCGACCCGCTGGATCCGCTCACGTGTATCGGTCCGCCGCCCTGCCATTCCGCTCCGTTCGCTTGACGGCCGGGCCCTCCATTGCTTACTTTCGCGTAAGTAAGCAATGCGATTCCGGCTTCATAGGGAGCAAGACTATGACCGTTCCTGACCAGTGGACATGATGCACTGGCGCGCCCCGAACGGTGTTAAGCGCGCTGGTTACCCGCGTTCTGGCCGTATCCGGGCCCGGCGCATCGTGTGCGTGGTCCGGTGTGCGGTGGCGGGTTTCCTCACGCCTGGCGGCACGTCGGTCGGCCTGGGCGCTCCGATGCCCCGCACGATCGCTCTGGTCGTGTGGGGGCGGTGGCGTCCGTCGCCGGATCGGGTGCTGCTGGGCGCGTCGTGCGATGGCGATGGCGGCGGCGTCGTGGCGGCTGGTCTGGCGCCTCTGGCTGGTCAAAGGGTGCTGCCAGTGCTGGGCTCCCCACCGGGAGGTGTAGGCGGGATCCACCGCGATGACACGGATACCGGCCCTCTGGGCCATGCTGGTGAGCCGGGCTTTCAGCTTGCCGGTAGGCATGCCGGAGATGAGCCGCCGGAACCGCTTGTTACGGCCGTGCTTCTCGCGGGTCTTGTCTTGCGCGAAGTCGAGGTCTTCGATGGCGATCGCCCTCACCTGGCATCTTCGGGCCCAGTGCAGCAGGCGGGTCAGGGCGTGCCGGACTTGAGCGTCGCGGTGCCCGGCGGCGCCGGTCAGGTCGTAGCTGAATTGGCGTGGGTTGCCGATTGGGTTGCCGTGCACGTCCAGGCGCCAGGCGGCCAGGTGATCGGCGTTGGTGTCAACCCCGATCACCCCGCCGGCCAGCGCCGCTTGGAGTGGGATGATCGCGATCGGCTGAGGCTGCCAGGAGGCGCTCAGATACCAGCGGCCCGGGGTCACGTCCAGGTGGATGCGGTAGGCGACGGCCCGGTTGGCCTCCACCCGGTCAGCCCATTCCTGGCCGCGGTGCGCGAAACGTACCCTGGCCGACAGGGCGTAGCGGCCGTGGGCGGCGTTGGCCAAGTGAGCCAGCGGGGCCGGCAGCTTGATCGAAACCTCGCCGTCGGGTGTCAGGCGGATGGTCTCATTGCCGTAGCGCTTGCCCGACTCGCCATCGGCCTGCAGAAACCACCGCTCAGCCTGCCACCGCTCGCGCCACTGCGCTTGGCTGAGCTGAGCGGCTGGAAGATGGTGGCGGGTATTGAGCAGCCGCTTGCCACCCCGCACGATATGCACCCGCCCAGCCTCGAAGTCGGCCCGCTCCCGCTCCAGTCGGTCGCTCAGCACGTGCAGGCGACGCTTCTTGGTATGCCACTCCCGCCTGCTGCGGTAACCGCCCGACGCCTTCTTCGAACCCTTCGCGCCGATCGGCTGAGACAGCCGGTGCGCGATCGCCGTAATACCCGCCTCAAGCGAGCGGATGTGCGCCGCATGGCAGCGGCGGGCCAGCGCCCACTGATCATGAGAGGCCTTCGTGATCGCTCCCGCCCACCGCGACGACGACGGCGGCGTCAGCTCCCGCTTACGCGCCGCCCACCTCTCGGTCGAGTGGCCCAGGCCATCGGCGCACCGCGCCTTGAGATCGGCACCGGCCAGCGCGCCCAGATGCGCGCCTACCAGCCGCAGCACCTGCTCATCTCGCACAGTCAAACCCTTGAGCCGATCCCGGATCGCCACCCCACACGGCCCAGCAGTCACGAACGGCGCCCGGATCGGCCGCAACGGCTCAGTCACACGCAGCCTCCCTCCGCGCCGTGCGGGTGCACACGTTCGCCGACTGGCGACAACAGCGGCGGGCGCACCACGAGAGCGGCACATCCACGCCACCACCCCGCCGACACACCCGGATCACCCGCAACTCATCCAATGCCTTCACTGAATGCGACCGTAAGACTACCAGGAGTTTGCCTGCCGGATGGAACATGTGAGCGACACACAACCGTCACCCACCGCCCATCCCGTCATGTTCACACGAAGATCGAAACGCAAGGAGAAAGGCCCTCATGTACGCTCAACAGCCAATAGTTCGCACCCCCTCCTTCCCTGTCCCGCGCACCTGCCCGTACGCGCCGCCGCCCGAGTACGAGCGGATGCGCGAGGAGGCACCGCTCATGCGAGCGTCGCTGCCCAACGGCGACGTCTGGCTGGTCACCAGGTACGCCGAAGCCAGGCAGGTGCTGAACGGCCAAGGCATCAGCACCAGCCCGGCCACCCCCGGCCACCCGAACAGCGCCTTCACCGCCGAAGAGCCCACTCCGGAGCAGCGCGAGGCCCTGGAACGCTTCAGGGTCGGCCAGTTCATCGACATGGACCCACCGGAGCACGGCCGATACAGGCGGCTGCTCATCCCCGAGTTCACCGTCAGGCGCGTCAAGGAGATGCGGCCCGGCATCCAGCGGACCGCCGACCTGCTCATCGACGACATGCTCGCCAAGGGGCCGGAGGCCGAGCTGGTCGCCGACTTCGGGCTGGCGCTGCCGTCGCTGGTCATCTGCCAGCTGCTCGGCGTGCCGTACGCCGACCACGAGTTCTTCCAGTCGCGTACCCGCACGATGGTGTCGAGCGACGACCCGCAGACGAGCGTCGCCGCGATCCTGGAGATCAAGAGCTACCTCGACGATCTCGTCACCGAGGCCGAGAAACAGCCCAAGGACGACCTGCTCGGACGGCTGATCGCGGCGGGAGAGGTGAGCCACGACGAGATCGTCGGCATGATCTCGCTGCTGCTCATCGCGGGCCACGAGACCACCGCCAACATGATCCCGCTCGGCGCCCTCACCCTGCTGCGCCACCCTGACCAGCTGGCCAGGCTGCGCGAGGACCCGGGACTGTGGCCGATGGCGGTCGAGGAACTGCTGCGCTACCTGTCGATCGTCGACTGGGTGGCCTTCGACCGGGTGGCCGTCGAGGACCAGGAGATCGGCGGGCAGCTCGTCAGGAAGGGCGAGGGCATCTTCGTGCTCGGCGCCTCGGCGAACCGGGACGAGCGGGCCTTCGAGCGGCCGGACGAGTTCGACATCGACCGCGGCGCCCGCCACCACGTCGCCTTCGGCTACGGCGTGCACCAGTGCCTGGGCCAGAACCTGGCCAGGGCCGAGCTGGAGATCGCCTACCGGACGCTGTTCGAGCGGATCCCGTCGCTGCGACTCGCGGTGGACGAGGAGGAGGTGTCGTTCAAGTACAGTCAGGTCATCTTCGGGGCGAACGCCATGCCCGTCACGTGGTAGCTGCTCTAGCACTCATGAAACAGCCCCGGAACAGTTCATGGCGTTCTCATGATGGGGCCTTAGCGTAAAGATTATGAGTGAGCCCGCACGGTTGCTGGTGGTGGACGACGAGCC
This sequence comes from Nonomuraea sp. NPDC050680, assembly GCF_040654555.1. Classification (NCBI taxonomy): domain Bacteria; kingdom Bacillati; phylum Actinomycetota; class Actinomycetes; order Streptosporangiales; family Streptosporangiaceae; genus Nonomuraea; species Nonomuraea sp. NPDC050680. Next base: position 714,966 of record NZ_JBFAIF010000002.1, read on the forward strand.
CGCGTTGCGCGAGGCGCTGCAGTCGAGCCTGGAGTTCGAGGGCTACAAGGTCGTCACCGCCAACGACGGGCAGGCCGCGCTGGACCAGGTGGCGCGCGAGACGTACGACGCGGTGCTGCTCGACGTCATGATGCCGCGCCTCGACGGGCTGACCGCCTGCCGCCGGCTCAGGGCCACGGGCAACCACATCCCCGTGCTCATGCTGACCGCGCGCGACGCGGTCGGCGACCGGGTCTCCGGGCTCGACGCGGGCGCCGACGACTACCTGGTCAAGCCGTTCGAGCTGGACGAACTGCTGGCCAGGGTCCGCGCCCTGCTGCGGCGGGGCGCGCTCAACTCCGCCGTCCCGGAGGCCACGCTGACCTACGGCGACCTGCGCATGGACCCCGACACCCGCGAGGTCACCAGGGGCGAGCGGCGGCTGGACCTGACCAGGACCGAATACCTACTGATGGAGCTGTTCCTTACGCACCCGCGCCAGGTGCTGACCCGCGAGCAGATCCTGGGCGAGGTGTGGGGGTTCGACTTCGAGCCGACATCCAACTCGCTCGACGTGTACGTGATGTACCTGCGGCGCAAGACCGAGGCCGGCGGCGAGCCGCGGGTGATCCACACCGTCCGCGGCGTCGGCTACACCCTACGGGCCGCGCCGTGAGGCGCTACAGCCTGCGCTCCCGGCTCACCCTTCTTGTCACGGTCGCCGTGGCCCTGGCCATCGCGGCCTGCGCCGGACTGTCGTGGTTCATCGTGCGCGAGCAGATGGTCCGTCAGCTCGACCAGACGATCATGGACCCCGAGGGCAAGAACGACCAGAGATGGTTGAGGGAGCATTGCACGACGGAGGGAACCCCCGCCGAATACGCCGCCGGCCTGGTGACGTTGCTGGACGGGACCGGTACCACCTGCTCGCTGGGCTCGCCGATCGTGGTGACTGAGGAGGACAAGCCGGCCATCCCCCACCCCGGTAAGCCGATCTACCGTTATGGCGTTACCAAGGACGGCATGCCGGTGCGTGTCGTGACGGTGAACTTCGCGCCGGGTGTGGCCGTCCTGGAGGCCAGGCCGCTGTTCCACCTTCAGGACACGTTGCGCAACACCGCGTTCGCGCTGGCGGCCGTCGCCGCTCTGGGCGTGCTCGGTGCCGGATGGGCGGGCCTGGCCATCTCCCGTACGGCTCTGGCACCCGTCGGCCGCCTCACCAAGGCCGTTGAGCACATCGCCCAGACAGAGGATCTCGACACCCCCATTCCCGTCAAGGGCAGCGACGAGATCGCCCGGCTGAGCCTGGCGTTCAACGGCATGATCACCGCTCTGGCCGGCTCGCGCGAGCGCCAGCAGCAACTGGTCGCCGACGCCGGGCACGAACTGCGCACCCCGCTGACCACCCTGCGTACCAACATCGACCTGCTGCTGCGCAGCGAGCAGACCGGCCGCAGCCTGGACCCCGGTGCCAAGGAACGCCTGCTGATCAACGTGAAGGCCCAGTTCGCCGAGCTCACCGCGCTCGTCGGCGACCTGCTCCAGCTGGCCAGAGGCGACACCGACCACGAACCGCACGTCGAGCTGGGCCTGCACCAGGTGGTCACCGCCGCCGTCGAACGGGCCAGGCTGCGCGGCGCCGACGTCACGATCGACCTCCAGCCCTGGTACGTCGTCGGCAACGCCGCCTCCTTGGAACGTGCCGTACTCAACCTCATCGACAACGCCGCCAAGTTCAGCCCGGACGGCGAGGTCCAGGTGACCCTGCGACAGGGCGAGCTGGCCGTACGCGATCACGGGCCCGGCATCCCCGAAGAGGACCTGCCGCACGTCTTCGAGCGCTTCTGGCGCTCCCCGGCCGCGCGCGGCCTGCCCGGCTCCGGGCTCGGGCTGGCGATCGTCGCGCAGGCCGTGGCCGAGGCGGGCGGAAAGGTACGCCTGGAGAACGCCTCCGGCGGCGGCGCGATCGCGATCGTCGAACTGCCCGGGAATCTCACCCCTCACTCATAATCGGCTAAGTCCCGTTAAAGACCCCCACGATGGGATCTGGGGCATGCACACAACAGTCAAGACCCGGCTGGTCGAGGTGGTCGTCCCGGTCTACAACGAGCAGCGGGCCCTGCGCGACAGCATCGGCCGGCTGCACGCCTACCTCTCGGGCACCTTCCCCTACGACTACCGCATCACGATCGCCGACAACGCCAGCACGGACAACACCTGGCAGCTGGCCACGGAACTGGCCGCCGAACTGCCGCACGTACGGGCCGTACACCTGGACGGCAAGGGACGCGGGCGGGCGCTGCGCCAGGTGTGGTCGGACAGCGACGCGGACGTCGTCAGCTATATGGACGTCGATCTGTCCACCGACCTCGACGCGTTCCTGCCGCTGGTGGCCCCGCTGCTGTCGGGCCACAGCGACCTGGCCATCGGCACCCGGCTGGCCAGGTCGTCGCGGGTGGTGCGCGGGCCGAAGCGCGAGCTCATCTCCCGTTCGTACAACCTGCTGCTCCACTCCGTCATGGGCGCGAAGTTCTCCGACGCGCAGTGCGGCTTCAAGGCCGTACGCACCGAGATCGCGCAGGCGCTGCTGCCCGCCGTCGAGGACGAGCAGTGGTTCTTCGACACCGAGCTGCTGCTGCTGGCCGAGCGGCACGGGCTGCGCATCCACGAGGTGCCCGTCGACTGGGTGGACGACCCCGACAGCCGGGTGGACGTCTTCCAGACCGTCATGGACGACCTGCGCGGCCTGGTCAGGGTGACCCGCAAGACGCTGTCCGGCGCGGCCCGCATCCCGGTGCCCGCCCGTGTCTCCCAGGCGCGGCTGCCGCGCGGGATGGCGGCGCAGCTGCCCAGGTTCGCGGTCGTGGGCGTGGTGAGCACGCTGGCCTACCTGCTGCTGTTCTCGGGGCTGCGGCAGGCGATCCCGGTACTGGCGGCCAACGCGATCGCGCTGCTGGTGACGGCCGTGGCCAACACCGCCGCCAACCGCCGCTTCACCTTCGGCGTGACGGGGTCGGCCGGGGCCATGCGGCACCAGTTCGAGGGCCTGATCGCGTTCCTCGTGGGGCTGGCCTTGACCAGCGGCGGGCTGGCGCTGCTGCCGGACGGCGTCTCTCATGGGGCGGAACTGGTCGCGGTCGTCGTGGCCAACGCGCTGGCCACGCTGGTCCGCTTCCTGCTGCTACGCGTCTGGGTCTTCAACCCTCGCCGGAGCACGTCATGACCGATGCGAGTCCGGATCTTCCGTCTGCGCCGGAGAACGTCATGACCGATGCGCGTCCGGGGCTTCCATCCGAGCCGGAGAACGACATGACCACGACCCTCGACCGTCCGAGTCACCGTCGCATGTCCCGTCCAGCCCAGATCTGGCGCGGCGCCCCGGAGGACCCCCGCTGGTCCCGGCCCGCCCTCTGGGCCGTCCTGGCCGTCGCCCTCGTCCTCTACACCTGGGCACTGAGCGGCAACGCCAACGAGTACTACTCCGCCGCCATCCTCTCGGGCACCAAGAGCTGGAAGGCGTTCTTCTTCGGCGCGATCGACTCCAGCTCGTACATCACGGTAGACAAGCCGCCGCTGGCCCTGTGGGTGATGGGCCTGTCAGCGCGCATCTTCGGCTTCTCGACCTGGAGCATGCTGATCCCGCAGGCACTGGCCGGCGTGGCCTCCGTCGGCCTCGTCTTCTCCGCCGTCAGACGGGCCTACCCCGTCGTCGTGTCTGCCCACTCGGAGGTACGGCAGGCACACGTGGCGGGCCTGATCGCGGCCGTGGTCATGACACTCACCCCGATCACCGTGGCGATCAACCGCGACAACAACCCCGACACGATCCTGGTGCTGCTGCTCGTCCTGGCCGCCTGGTTCTGCCTGGAGTCGCTGCGTACCGGGCGGCTGGGCTCGCTGCTGGTGTGCTCGCTGTTCGTCGGGCTGGCGTTCAACGTCAAGATGCTCCAGGCGTATCTGGTGGTGCCCGCCCTCGCGCTGGCGTACCTGCTTTGTGCGCGGGTCTCGTGGGTGAAGCGTGTCGGGCATCTGCTGGCGGCGGGCGCCGTGATGGTGGTGTCGAGCGCCTGGTGGATGGTGATCGTCGACCTGTGGCCCGCCGACTCGCGTCCGTACATCGGCGGCTCGACCGACAACACCGTCTGGGACCTGGTCATCGGCTACAACGGCCTGGGCCGGATCTTCGGCCAGGGCGGTGGCGGTCCCGGGGGCGGCGGTGGAGGTGGCGCCTCGTTCGGTGGGGCTGCGGGGGCGGACCGGCTGTTCAACGAGACGATGGCAGGCCAGATCTCGTGGCTGCTGCCGTTCTGCGGGCTGGCCCTGATCTTCGCGCTGACCGCTCGGTGGCGGCGCGCCAAGCTCACTGCCCTGCCTGGGGCCGGCACGGACACCAGCGCCGCCGCTAGGTCTGGGGGCGCTGCGGACGCGAGCGGCGTCGCCAAGCCTGAGACGACCACGCCTTGGGTCGGCCTGGTCACGCCCAAGGTTGGCGCCGTGTCCGAAGTTGTCACCGTGTCCGAAGTTGGCGCCGCGCCTAAGGGTGGTGCCGCGTCCGGGGTCAGTGCCTCGCCGATATTCGCCGGCGCTTCGGGTACTGCTGCTCAGCCCGGAGCGAGCCTCGCCGCGTGGCTGGTTTGGGGTGGGTGGTTCGTCGTTCACTTCATGGTGTTCAGCTTCGCCAGCGGCACCTTCCACCCGTACTACACGACCGCCATGGCACCCGCCGTCGCCGCCGTCACCGCTTTCGGCGGACTGGCCATGTGGGACGCGTACCGGCACTCGCGGGTGTGGGCGTGGGTCCTGCCCCTAGGCATCGCCATCACGGGCGCCTGGTCGTTTATGGTGCTGCGCCGTACGCCGGACTTCGTGCCGTGGCTGGCCTGGATGGTGCTCGCCGCGACCGTTGTGGCGGTGGTGGGGCTGCTCCTGGCCAAGTTCCGTCGCAAGATCGCGGTCCGGCTGGTCGCGATCGGGCTGGCGGCGGCAGTGGTCGCCGGGCTCGCCGGACCGGCCGCGTACGCGGTGTCGCCTTTGGGGTCGCAGGTCAACGGCTCGAACCCGACAGCGGGACCGTCCACGGGCGGGATGGGCTTCGGCCCTGGAGGCGGCTTCCGCGGCATGATGCGCTCCGGTGAGAACGGTCAGGCTTTCATGACCCCACCGAACGGCCAGGACGGTCAGGGCCAGAACGGGCAGGATGCACAGAACGGCCAGTACGGCCGGGCTCAGGACGGGCAGGGCGCGGACGGCCGGTTCGGACGAATGGGCGGTTTCGGCGGAGGCGGCGGTGTCAGCAGCTCGATGATCTCCTACCTGGAGGCCAACCAGGGCAAGGCCGAGTGGCTCGTCGCGGTAAGCAGCGCCATGCAGGCGTCGTCGATCATCCTGTCCACCGGCAAGCCGGTCATGGCCATGGGCGGCTTCACCGGCAGCGACCCCGCCATGACCGTCACCCGCCTCAAGGAACTGGTGGCGTCCGGCAAGCTCCGCTACGTACTGGCCGGCGGCGACGACCGGGGTGGCCCTGGGAGGGGCAACAACGAGGTCACCACCTGGGTCCAGGCCAACTGCAGGGCCGTGACCGGCCAGGACGGACTGTACGACTGCACCGCATGATCCGAGGCAAGGGGCGCCGCGATCAATGGCGACGCGGCGCCCCAGAACGGCCTTCAAACAGCGGAGCTCGAACAGCAATACGGCGTCGCACGCCAAACGGACCGAATGCGAGCATGGCGGCGATAAAAGAAACGAAGAGTGAAAGCCCAGTATCGACGAGGGCTGGGCATCGTATGCTGAGTTCTGCCAGCTAGCGGCGCTCCGGAGGAGGTCCTCATGAGCACACCCGAAGCGGACCACCCCGCCTATCCGCCGATCAGGCCCCGCTTGTCAGTCGAGGAGTTGCTCGCGGCCAAGAACACCCAGCCGATCCGCTCCGTGGACGACCTGGCCGCCGACACTTTCGAGTCGGACGAGGAACTGGAGGAGTTCCTGGCCTTCACCTACGCTGAGCGCCATCGCGACGTAGCCTGAACCGTCGCCGTGCAACCTGTCATCTTCGACACCGACGTCGCCTCGCGATTCACAAGCGCAAACTCGCCGGCCCGTTGGCCACCCGCCTGATCGGCCGTAAGCCGCTGATCACTTTCGTGACCTTCGGCGAGCTGACCAAGTAGGCCGAGATCCGCCGCTGGGGCACCCGCAGCCGCCAGGAGCTCGCCGACTGGTTCTCTGGTATCCCGATCCTGCCCGGTGACGAGCCGGTCGCGGCGATGTGGGGCCGGCTGTCGGCCGCCGGCATCCAGCGTGGACGCCCCCGCCCGATCAACGACATGTGGATCGCCGCCTGTTACCTCACCTACGACCTGCCGCTGGCCACGCTCAACCTCAAGGACTACGAGGACTTCAAGGCCCACCACGGTCTGCGCATCCTCGGCACCGACTAGCCCCCGCGAGTGCGTGGTCGTTCACGGTGCTGCGCCGTACGCCCGACTTCGTACCGTGGCTGGCCTGGGTGGTGCTCGCCGCGACCGTTGTTGCGGTGGTGGGGCTGGTCCTGGCGATGTTCCGTCGCGAGGTCGCGGTCCGGCTGGCCGCGATCGGGCTGGCGGCGGCAGTGATCGCCGGGCTCGCCGGACCGGCTGCGTACGCGGTCACGCCTCTCCAGCCCCAGGTCAACGGCTCGAACTCGACGGCAGGACCGTCGGGCGGCGCAGGCTTCGGACCCCGAGGCGGCTTCCGTGGCATGATGTGCTCCGGCCAGAACGGCCAGCCCCCTATGACCCCACCGAACGGCCAGGACCGCCAAGACGGCCAGAGCTAGAACAACCAGTACGTCCGGGCTCAGGACGGGCAGGGCGCGGACGGCCGGTTCGGGCGAACGAGCGGTTCGGCGACGACCGAGGCGGCCCTGGCAGGGGCAACAGCGAGGTCACCACGTGGGTCCAGGCCAACTGCGAGGCCGTGACCGGCCAGGACGGCCTGTACGACTGCTCCTCATGATCAATGCCAAGGGATGCCGCGATCCGCAGCGACGCGGCGCCCCAGCGCGCCTTCAAGAGACGGAGAGGGCTCCCGAGGGACCGAAGCTCTGGCGTACCTAGGCGAGCGATCCAGGGGCGTTGTTCGGCAGGCCGATTATGGCCTGAACTTGCCATTGGCCTCTCCTAAACGCCTTTCTGCCCAGCGAACCTGAGAGATCTATCACTCCTTCGACCTTCATGCTCATACATGTCATCAGACACGCCTGATCATGCGGTAAGTCGCATTCCGTGACTCTTGATCGCAAAAATCGATCTTGTGTCCGTTTTATGAGCAGCTTACGCTTTGCCCGTTTGGCAATCTTGCTCCGAGCCGCATGGGTCACGAACCTTCGGGTTCGTACCGGGTGGGTGGAGCTTCGTCCGGCGCCTCGAGGCGCCCCGCGTGGTTCGGAGTGTGACGGCTATGCGCCGGTTGTTGTCATGGGTTCGTATCGGGATTGCGGTCGTCCTTGTCACCTTGCTGCCGAGCCTGTTATCTCTCACCGCTGTCCCGGTTGCCGCACAGGCGCAGGTGATCAGCGAGACAGTGGATTCGCAGGCGATGCCGGTAACGCCCAAGCAGATGATGGGTTCGGCAGGCCGTGTGCCGAGCTCGGTGGCCTCGTCTGCCGTCCGCCAGGCCGCTGACGGGGCTTCACCCGGGGGGAAAGACAAGGGTGTGCGGGGTGCTTTGCCGTTGGAGGTGCGTCCTACGGCGCAGCGGGACGCGGTGACATCGGATCTTCCAGCGGGCGTGCGGCGTGCGGAGCTGGCGGATCAGCAGACGTCGGGGGATACCTGGCCGCTGATCGATGACACCTATCCGGAGACCGGGTCGCTGGTGAGCGCGACGCCGCTGCTGGTGCTGGAGTACACGAAGATCGGTGTGGGGTCGGTCAACGACAAGGGTTTGAGTGTCTCGTTCAAGATCTGTGACATTCCTGAGGAGCCCGCTCCGATTCCCCCCTTCCCGCCTGCTCCGACGCCGACGTGTGTGGAGTCCGGTGCTTTGGGGTGGGTGCATTCCTGGCGGGTTCCGGCGGGCAAGCTTGAGTGGGGTAAGGAGTACAAGTGGTCGGCGAGGGTGCGCGACCTGGACAGTGGCAGAACGGCCAATAGCGACGAGATGCTGGTGACGACCGGGGCGCGGCAGCCGTTGACCAGCCCGCATCTGGGGGAACGGGCAGGCGAAGGCCAGGAGTTCGCGCCGATCGTGGGCAACTACACCTCCAGTTTCGTGGACGCGAAGGTGGCGGTGGCAGGGCCGCCGTTGTCGGTGGTGCGCACCTACAACAGCCTGGATGCGCGTACGGACGGCATCTTCGGTGCGGGCTGGTCGACGCAGTGGGACATGAAGGTCGTCGCGGAGCGGTCGGGTACGACGGTGATCGGGCTGCTGGTCACCTATCCGAACGGGCGGCGGGTGCGGTTCGCCAACCGGGGCGACGGCACCTATCAGCCGCCGCCCGGGATGCATGACGCGCTGGCCGATGTGGCGGGTGGCGGCTGGCGGTTGATGGACACATCCTCGAACACCAACACCTTCGATGCGGCGGGTCGGCTGACGAAGATCGCCGATCGGCGGGGGCGCAGTCAGACGCTGACGTACGGAAGCGATGGCACCTTCAGCAAGATCACCGGCGCGGGCGGTCGGACGCTGCATTTCACCTGGAACGGGCCGCGGGTGGCGACGGTGTCCACCGATCCGGTCGACGGCCAGGCGTTGACATGGTCGTATACCTATGTCCGTGACAATCTGTCCACCGTGTGCGCGCCGGTGGCGGCGCCGAACTGCACCAGCTACAGCTATGCGGACGGGTCGCGTTATCGCAGCATCGTGCTGGATTCGGAGCCGGTGGGGTATTGGCGGCTGGGCGATGGCGAGTATGAGGGCGCCGAGAATTTGGGGAGCAGCGGCGGGACCGGCGTGTACTACGACGTGACGGTGGGGCAGCCGGGCGCGCTGGAGGGCAGCACGGACACGGCGGTCGGGTTCACCAAGTCCAAGATGGAACTGCCGTTCAACACGCTGTCGCGGGCGCGTGATCAGGTGTCAGTCGAGGGTTGGTTTAAGACCTCGCAGAACGGCATCATCTTCTCCGCCGGCCAGTTCGGCTATGAGTACGGCGCCACCATGCCGGTCCTGTACGTGGGTGTCGACGGAAAGCTGCGCGGCCAACTGGGTGAGATCAGGAACAGCTCCGGCAGTTACGTGTACGCGCCGATCACTTCCGCCGCGCCGGTCAACGACAACCAGTGGCATCACGCGGTGCTGACCGTGTCCGGCCAGCAGCAGAAGCTGTACCTGGACGGGCAGGCCGTCGGCCAGGTGAGCGGCGAGATGTATGAGGAGCATCGCGAGTATGCCTATGTCGGTAGTGGTGATCGTGGCAGTTCCTGGTCGGACATCCCGGGCGGGCAGACGGCCTCGGGCGCATTCGCGTTCAAGGGGTCGATCGACGAGTTCGCCGTCTATGACAAGCCGCTGACCGACGCGGAGATCTCCGCGCACTGGGCGGCCCGGACCAAGGCGGCCAACAAGCTGACGCAGACCACGCTGCCGTCGGGCCGGATCTGGGCGAAGAACACCTACGACCAGGCCACCGACCGGCTCAAGACGCATATGGACCGGCAAGGCGGCACCTGGCAGATCGGCGAGTCCGAGATCGACTGGCTGGAGGACGAAACCACGATCGCGGTGACCGACCCGCGCAATGGGTCGCTGAAGTACAGCTATGACGCCGGTCGTGGTGATCGGCTGGTCTACGTGCAAGATCAACGCGGTGCCAAGACCAGCTACGAATACGACACCGGCGGCTTCCTGGCGAAGATGACCGACGGCAATGGCAATGTCTTCCAGCGATCGAATGACAAACGCGGCAACCCGATCGAGGGTAAGTCCTGCCGTACGACGTCCAGCTGCCAGACCGCTTATGCCAGCTATTACTTCAACGAAAATGACGAGTTCGACCCGCGCAATGACCAGATGCTGGTCTACCGCGATGCGCGTTCGGCCGATGCCGACAGCAACACCTACGCCACCAAGTTGGAGTACAACCAGTACGGTGAGCAGCTCAAGGAGACGTCCCCGGCTACACCGGACTTCCCCAACGGCCGTTCGACCAGCGTCGCGTACACCGATGGCAGTGAGACTGCCATCGGCGGCGGCACCGCCCCGGCCGGCTTGATCGCCTCACAAACGGATGCGCGGGGAAACACCTGGACCTATCGCTACACCGCGGCGGGTGACCTGGCCGAGCAGACCGATCCCGCTGGCCTGCTGACCAAGCTGACCTACGACGTTGCCGGTCGCGTACGCGAGAAGTCCAAGGTCTCGCAGGCGAACCCGGACGGGGTGAAGACCACCTTCACGTACGACGGGCTGGGCCGTCCATTGACGCAGACCGAGCCCGGCGTGAAGAACGAGGTCTCCGGGGTTACGCACACCAAGCGCACCACATACGCCTACAACCCGGACGGCAACCCTCTGAGCGAGACGATTGCCGACCTGACCGGCGGTGACGCCGAGCGGGCCACCGTCTACACCTACGACGCTCAGGGTCGTGTGGAGACAATCACCGACCCGGGCGGCGGCGTAGTCCGGCAGACCTGGAACACCATCGGCAAACTGGCTACGGTGACCGACGCCCGGGGTGCTGTGATCGACTATGGCTACAGCGAGCGCGGTGAACTGGCCTCGCGCACGCTGAAGGGTTGGACTGGCAGTCCGGTCGACCCGCAGCCTGCCAAGGATGAGGTGCTGGAGTCGTTCACCTACGATGCTGGCGGCCGGCTGGAGTCGCAGGTCGGCGCGATGCTTCGCAAGACTACGTTCAAATACTTCAATGACAACCTGCTAGACCAGAAGATCGCCGACCAAGTCAGGCTGAACGATCCGAACGCCGCTAGGCAGAATGTGGTGCTGGAAGACCATAGCTACGATGACGCGGGCAATGAGGTGGCGCTGGTCACTGGCGGCTCCAAGGCGATCACCACCGAATCTGTCTATGACGCCGCCGGTCGGCTGACCTCGCGGACCTTCGATCCCGCCGACCTGGTCCGCAAGACGGCGTACGTTTATGACGCCAACGGCAACGTGCTCAAGACCACCCGTACCGGCGCCGGATCCAGCCGGGCCGAGGTGACCGAGTACGCGTACAACAAGGTCAACCAGGTCACCAAGACCACGGTCGAGAACGGCGACCAGGATCTGATCTCCACCACCGCCTACGACGACCGCGGCCTGGCCACCGCCACCACCGACCCGCGCGGCAACGTGACCGGCGCCAACGCGGCGGACTTCACCTCCACCATGCGCTACGACGCGCTGGACCGCCTGATCGAGTTGACCGCCCCGCAGGTGAAGGTGGACAAGGCCGGCACGGCCAGTGACGCCCATCCCACGGCACACATCGGCTATGACACGCTCGGCGCCAAGACACACGAGACTGACGCCGAGGGCCGCACCATCACCTCGGTCTTCGACAAGGCCGGGCGGGTGACCAGCCAGAGCGCCCCTAGCTACACCCCGCCGGGTGGCACGGCAGTCACCCCGACCACCTCGCATGGCTACGACCTGGCCGGGCAGTTGATCTCCACAACGGACCCGCGCGGCTACGTCACCACCTTCGAGTACGACAAGCTCGGCCGCCAGGTCCGCATCACCGACCCGGCCCCCGACGGACAGACGCCCGGCCGGTCGATCATCGAGTACTACATGGATGGCGCGAAGAAGGCGACCGTAGACCCGACCGGCGCCCGCACCGAGGCCACCTACGACGACCTCGGCCGACAGATCACCCAGACCCAGATCGAACGCAAACCCACCACGGCCGCCTACACCACCACGCTGGCCTATGACGAAGCGGGTTTCCTGATCAAGACGGTCGCGCCCGGGCCGAACAGCAAGACCACCAACTACACGGTCAACGCCGACGGCTCGGTCAAGACCCAGACCGACCCGATGACCAACAAGACCACCCTGGACTACGACCTGGCCGGCCGCCTGGTCAAGACCACCGACGCGCGCGGCAACGTCACCACCGCCGAATACGACCTGGCCGGCCGCCAGACCGGTGCGAAGGACCTGGACCCGACTACGCCCGATGCCGTGCTGCGCACCACCAGCGCCGGCTACGACCCGGCCGGCAACCAGACCAGCTCCACCTCCGGAGAAGGCCACACCACCAAGCAGACCTTCGACGCGCTCAACCGCGTCACCTCATTGATCGAGCCGATCTCGGCCACCGACTCGATAACCACCAGCTTCGGCTACGACGCCACCGGCGCCCGCACCCGCCTGACCGACGGCCGCGGCAACACCACCTGGACCACCTACAACACCCTCGCCCTGGCCGAAACGGTCACCGAACCCGCCACCACCGCCCACCCGAACGCCGCCGACCGTACCTGGACCGCCATCTACGACCAGGCAGGCAACCCAGCCGCGGAACTACAGCCGGGCGGAGTACGCATCGACCGCACCTTCGACCACCTGGGCCGCCTCACCAAAGAGGCAGGCGCCGGAGGAGGAGCGGCCAGCGCTGAGCGCATTTTCGGCTATGACCTGGCCGGTCGGCAGACGGCGATAGGCGACCTGGGCGTCGACTACAACGACCGCAGCCTGCCCCTGTCCATCAAGCGCGGCACCACCCAGCAGACCGGCTACAGCTACGACGAACTCGGCAATCCCACCCAACGAGTCGACGCTGCCGGAACGGCCACGTTCACCTGGGACAAGAACAACCGCCCGGCCACCGCCACCGACCCAGTCACCGGCCGGAAGATCACCTACGGCTACGACAAGAACAACCTGGCCTCGCTGACCGCCACCACCGGCACCACCACCGTCGACACCCAGATCTTCACCTACGACAAGCTGAACCGGCCGGAAACCCAGACCCTGCGCAAGGGCACCAGCACCGGCACCCAGCTCGCGAAGATCACCTACGGCTGGGACAAGGACGACAACCTCACCACCAAAACCACCGCAGGATTGGCCGGGGCGGGCACCAACACCTACGGCTACGACCACGCCGGACGCTTAACGTCCTGGACCGCCCCGGGCGGCGCCACCACCGCGTACGAGTGGGACAAGTCCGGAAACCGCACCAAGGCCGGCACCAAGACCTACACCTACGACGAACGCAACCGCCTAACGTCAGGCGACGGCACCGACTACACCTACACTCCACGCGGCACCTTGGCCACCCAGACCAAGGCCGGCGTCACCACCCAGCTCACCTTTGACGCCTTCGACCGGCTCATCGCCGACGGCGACAGCCTCTACAGCTACGACGCCCTCGACCGCGTCAGCTCGCGTATCAAGGGGGCGGTCAAGCAGAATTTCGCCTACGCAGGACTGAGCAACGACATGGCCGCCATCACTGACAGTGGCGGCGCGGTCCAGGCCAAGTACGGTCGCAACGCAGGAGGCGCGCTCCTCGGCCAGCAAGAGGGCACCAACCCCGCCCTGGCCACGCTGACCGACCTGCACGGCGACTTGGTCGCCACCTACAGCACCAGCGCGCTGGCCACCACCACCGCGTACGACCCGTTCGGCACCGTCACTGCCCAAACCGGCGTCAAGACCACCCTCGGCTACCAGAGCGAATACACCGACCCGGACACCGGCAAGGTCAACATGCACGCCCGCTGGTACCAGCCCGGCACCGGGGCCTTCACCAGCCGAGACACCGCCACCCTTACCCCCAACCCATCCGTCCAAGCCAACCGCTACACCTACGCCAACGCCTCACCTCTCACGGGCACCGACCCCACCGGGCACTCCACCGTCATCTCCGGCGACGCCATCGGCGGCACCTGGAACTCCCCCTACACCCCAGGCATCGACAACCAAACAGCCATCGACTACTACGCCCAGCACGGCATCGTCCAGGCCACACGCCCAGGAAGCGGACTGTGCATCGGCAGTTGCGGCTCCATCGGCAACTACTCAGGCGGTGCCATCGCCTGCGACATCTGGGGCTGCGCCGCTGCCATCGTTGACCCCAGTTGGGCCCGGTACATCGAGTTAGAGACGGAGAAGAAATACTGGTTCGGCGACGATGAGCTCAAGAGATTGGGCTGGAAGGTCATGCATAACGGCAGACCAGTCGAGAAGGGCGTGCCTTATTGGAAGATGTCGAAGGAAGCACAAGAATACTTCCTGGAGCTCTACGTGCCTTACCTCAAGTCGGCTGAGGAATATCAGATCCTTGCAGGAATGGCAATGCTGGCGGCTGGCGACCTCGACCAATACATAGCGTCCGGCCCGGCTGCGGGGAATTATTCGGCGGCGAAAAAGGCAGGAGTCCCCGAATGGCTCGAGGGTGTATTCAACAGCATGCAGAAGGGGGTAGGTGCTGCCGTCGGATTCATCAAAGATCTTGGTGCCAAGGCGATCGAGATCGGAGAAAAAGCCTTCCGTAAGCTCTACCCTTACGTACCCAGTAACATAGTTGCCGCCATGTTCGCCAATAGCAACCTCAGGGACGTAGAACGCGCCGTCATGGACTGGGCTGATTTGGTGGGGGGAAATTGCGGCACACATCGGGGGATGTTGATGTGTACGGGGATGCCGGATAAGTATATCCCGAAGGAGCGTAGCGGTTATACGATCGCCGGTGTATTCGTCACCAGGCTATGGTCAAAGGAAATCGACGAGAATCTTGCCAAGCACGAGAAGATTCATCGCGACCAGTGGTACTACTATGCCAATCAAACCGGATACTGGTTCACCTTCCCCATTCTCTATGCGGCCGCCGGATCCAACGCGTGCAAGAACCGCTTTGAAATAGCAGCGGGCCTGAAGGACGGCCGGTACGTCTGTTGACATACCGTAACGCTGTCGCGAGGATCCATAGCATGAAGAGGACCGTAACCTTTCTGACGCTCAGCTTCCTGCTGGTGGCCTGTGGCTACGGCAGTCCGGCGCAGATGGGCGCGACCGGGGTCACCGTGACTGTCGACGGGCAACTCGCGATGGTGGCGTCCTGGTGCGGGAGCGCCCCGGACGGCGTGCGGGTCTACCGTTACGACACTGCTGGCGAACTGCAGGACCAGGCGGACATAAAGGCGCCGTCGCTGACCGGCGGCAGCGCCTCCCTGAACTTGGAGGAGATACCCGCCGGGTGGTCTCTCCGGGAAGGAAGCCTGAAGTTCGAGGACGGGGTGAAGTATAGAGTTGCCGCCTATTCCTCGAAAACTAATGCCATGCTCAGCCCTGTTGATTTCACGACCAAGGTGAAGAAGGATATTCCGCTCGACAGAATTTTGATCCAGGAGTACCTGTCCGACCGCGACAAGAATGTCCTTCTGACTGACGGCGAGTTCAAGGCGCGGGCGCGACTCCATTGCTGAGCAAAGTGTGCTCACGAAAAGAGGCTACAAGAGTCTCGCATCGCGTCACCTTGGTGGCGACCTCAATGCGGTGCCGGCGGGTCATGACAGCTTGGGCCTTCTTCTCCACTCTCACGGCGCCTGCGCATGCCACCCTTGATACGCTTCTAGCGCTTTCGCTCGTTCGTCAGTAGAGAGGGCTCTTCCTCGTTTCTTCCGAGGGTAGGGGAGGTTGGTGTGCCGCGATTGAGGAGCGCCGTAGCCTGGCATCATCTGCCTTGCCCTTTCGGACCAAAAGAAAGGGTTTGGGGTGAACGCTCCGGGTTCTGCTCAATGAATGGATCTTGGGATGGGTCGTCGTAATTTGAGCTCGTGTCCCGACCTCAGGAGCTCAGCCGTGAGGAGCTGTCGGCTGCTCTGGACGAGATGAGGGCCTCGATCGCGGAGCGGGATGCTCTGATCAGGGCGCTGCTGGCGGAGGTTGAGCAGCTGAAGCGGCGGGCGGGGATGGATTCCTTCGACTCCTCGATGTCGCCGGCTTCGGAGGGTCCGGCGGCGCGGGCCAAACGAGCCGAGAAGCAACCGGCTCCCTGCGGTATAGGGAAGGCCATCTGGTTCAGCCGCAGTTTGAAACCCGCATCCCCGCCACAAAATTCTACGTAAGAGTCTGATGGCAGAAGAGGACATATCCCGAGGGACTTGTAAACCGTAGGTTCCCGACGCCACCATCATGCATTTGCTGTCCTCCTTGGCGTAGGAGGTGCTCTCCCGGCTCGTAGAGGTGAACAACATGGGCGTGTCGCGGCGACTTCGTCGCCTCCGCGTTCCTCACGCCCGTGGGACATGTTGGCATGGCCGTGCCAAGAAGGCCGACGGTCGCACCAGGCAGAGTGGCTCAGCGTGGACGCCCCATGGCTGAGTTGGGTGCTCGGGCGCGGGCCGAGCGGCGAAGCGCGCTCTACTCACCTACCCGGACCGGCGGGCCCGCGTCGGGCAAGTCCAGGGGGCTGCGGTGCGGAATGGCGGGCAGGCAGTACCTGTCCCTTCGCCGGAGCCAGCGTACGGCCCATTGGTCATGCCTGACCTGGGCAGGACGCCGGCCAAAGCCCCCTCCACCGTCCTCCGTGGTGCTGACAGTCCATGGCGGTCAGATGGTGAAGAGGCGGAGTTTGACGCCGATGGAGTCGGCGAGGTGGGTCAGGTCGTCGGGGTCGCTGGTGACCACGGAGGCTTGGTGCTGGACGGCGGTGGCGACGACGATCGCGTCGACTACGTCGGAGGTTCCCGAGGCGCCGCAGGCGACGCCGGCGGCGCGGCCAGTGCGCTGGTCGCTGGGGAGGAGGTCGCAGCCCTTGAGCACCCTGGAGATCTGGTGTTGCGGTCCGCCTCTCCAGGCTTGGGCGAGGACGACGACAGGCACGATGGGGCGGATGTGTGCGGCGGTGTGCTCGTCGTGCAGGGCGAGGAAGTCCGGGTTGCGGCGCTCGGCGGCCAGCAGGGTGCCGGTGTTGTAGACGATCGTGCGCACTACCCGACCGTCGACCACGGCTCGTCGTCGAGAAGCCCGGTCTCCATGAGGAACTGCCGGGCGCGCTGCCTCGACTCCTCGGGGAGCTTGCCGTGCTCGCTCTCGTACTCCGCCATCAGTTCGCGCGCAGCGGCGCGGCCCTGGGCGTGCAGGCGAGCGATTTGCGCCTTCTCGACAGCAGCTTCTGCCAGGCAGGCGGAGACCGGTTTGCCTTCTTCGGCGGCCGCAGCCTTAATCGCTTCTTCGACTTCGGGCGGCACCGAGATCGACAGCTTCCGTGCGGTCATGCATCCACCGTAACCGCACGGTAGGAAGACGTTCCTACCGTTTTCGCGAGAGGGTTCGGGTGTGGGCCGTGCAAGCTGATAGATCTGGAACGCCGTCTACCAGGATCTCGCGCCCTGCCGACCGATCACGCGCCGATCAGCCGGTGATCGGCGCGTTCACGGTCAGAACCTCCTCACCCGCGGCTCCGGTCAGCCGGATAGAGAGCTCCCAGACGCCGGTCATGGGGAAGAACTCGCCCTCGGCGACGAAGTGGCCCGGCTCTGGCTCCTGGGCGGTGATCTCCGGCATGGCGTGACCCATGGTGGGCATCACGGCGGACAGGGCCGCGCTGTCCGCCTCGCCTGAAGTCAGCCTCACGTCCACGACGACGCGTCCTGTGGTCGGTCGGCCGATCGCGATGGTGGCGGCGTAGTGCGTTCCCCTGGTGGTCACCTGGAGCGGGTCGGGGGTCGAGGTCCTTCCTACGATGAGGAACGTCACCACTGCCACCGCGAGGACGGCGACGGCCACGGCTGCCCGCTTCACTGCGAGGCTCCCGATGCCGTGACGTTGATGGTGAGAGGCGCGGTCACGATGTGGTCGCCGGTCGCGTACTGGGCCCAGGCGAGGTAGCGGCCCGGCGACGGGAAGCTGAAGGTGAAGCGGAGCCGGGGGCCGGGGGTACCCATCTCGTGTACGTGGCCGAGGAAGGTGCCGTCCTGGCTGCGGACGATCAGGTGGCCGGTCATGCCCAGCCAGGGGCGTACGGTGCCGGTCGTGCCGAGTTCGATCGTCGTCGGGCGGCCCGCGACAGGAGCGGCGGGCTGCAGGAGCGGCGTGACGGCCTCAACGGGCGTCTCCGTCCCAACAGAAGCGTCAGAGGCGTCACCGTTAACGCTGAACTCGCCGGTGATGAGTTGGCCGCCGGAGTCCTCGCGCTCCAGTTCGGCGTACGCCAGATACCGGCCCGGCCGGTCGGCTCGCATCTTGACCTCCAGCCGGCCCGGCGCCGTGCGCAGCGGGTGCACGTGGCGGAAGTAGCGACCGTCCTCGCTCGTCACGATCACGTGGGCGAGGGCCTCGTGGTGCAGGACGAGGTCGTCTACGGGCCGGCCGGTGGATCCGTCGATGAGGTCGAGCCGCAACGTGAACTCCTCTCCGGAGGCCGGGCGGGCCGGGAGCGTCGCCACCCGGCCCTGCACGAACGGGCGCCCGCCGGTCGCCGCCGCCCCCGCCCCTACCGTCGCCGCCACCGTTGGTGCGGCGCCGTCGGGTGGGACGGCGGGGAGTAGTGGCTCGAAGATGACGACCATGGCGGCGACCGTCAAACCGATCGCGGCGCCGCCCGTCAGCAGCATCGCCGGATTGCGGCGGGCCAGTGCCCCGGTGAGCAGGCCGCCGATCATCAGCAGGGCCGCTACGAGCAGGCCGCCGTAGATCAGCAGCTCTATCGCCGACCCGCGGTCCACCAGGACGCGGAACGGCACCACGGCCGTCTCGTTCCCGGCCCGCAGTGTGAGTTCGTGCGGGCCGGTCCGGTCCACCTTGAGCTGCGTGTACTGAGGTTCGTACGCGGCCCGCGCCACGCCCGTCACCGTACGGCCGTCCGCGACCGAGCGCAGCTCCAGGGCGACCGGCACGTCGGTCACGGGCTGGAAGGCGATGACACCGATCTGCAAAGGCCCGGGCACCCGCTTCGTCCCCTTGATGACGACGGTGACCTCCGTGCCCGCGATCGTCTGGGCGATCCGCAGATCCGCTCCGACCGTGACATTGTGCGCGGCGGCCGGAGCGGCGCCCGCCAGCATCAGGACGGCGGCCAGACAGAGGACCCGGAGGACTCGGATCATGCCCGGTCGGCGTCGGCCGCGCTGGGCTTAACCGACTCGGCAGCGGTCGCGCTGGACGGAACCGGCTCGGCAGCGGTCGCGCTGGACGGAATCGGCCCGGCAGCGGCTGCGCTGGGCGGAACCGGCTCGGCGGTGACCGCGTTGGGCAGGAACAGCGCCCCGAGCGCGAGCCCGACCAGTCCGGCCACGACCGGCGCGCCGGTCCACAGCTCGGTGACGGCGGGCAGCCCGCCGCCCGTCACCGACGCGGCCCCCATGTAAAGCGACCAGGTGACGAAACCCGACAACCCGGCGAACGCCCAGTAAGCGCCCCGTCGCTCGCCCGAGGGCTTCAGCCAGAGGATCAGCAGGTCGCTCGCAAGGCCTGCGGCCACGAACGTCAGCAGGACCGGCAGATTCCCGAACGCGGTCTGCGCGCCCGACATCAGGATGCCCACCGCGTGCAGGATGGTCACGCTGCCGAACGGCAGGCGCCAGCGACGCGCCAGCAGCAGTACGGGGGCGAGCGTGACGACGTTGCTGATGACCATGCCGGCGGCCAGTCGGTCGGCGCCTTGGTCGTGCATGTCGGAGAAGGCCCTGACGATGCCCTGTGGGCTCCACTGCAGGGCATCGGCGTACCCCAGGAACAGCGACACCAGCGTGGTGGCGAACGCGAGCCCGATCAGCGCCGGGAGCATCCGGCCCAGCGAAGGGCTCGGGCCCAGGCCGGGGGCGTTCCACAGGGAGCGGAGCGGTGTGGTGATGATGAGGAGCATCGTCACGATCAGCCCGAGATGCGAAGGGCTGAACAGGATGTTGAGGGTGGTCTCGATGCCGAGGAAGGTGTGCCACATCATGTCCGCGAGCCCGAAGACGGCGAACCCGGGAATCGCGAGCAGCCCGGCCAGGTAGCCCGTGGGCACCGCCGCGATCCCCTGGCGGCCGGTCTGGACGTTACGCCATACCTGCCAGATGATCCAGCCGGAGACCACTGCGAACCCCGAATAGAACGCCGCATGCCAAGGCGTGAAGAACGTCTCCAGCTGCGTCAGGTTCGAGTGCGCCCACGCGTCGATCATCAGCCCGATGCCGAACCAGACGCCCAGCAGCGCGGTGACCAGGTCCGTCCTGGGTGACACCCAGCCGCGTTGCTCTCCCGAGTCCGCGAGTAATCGCCGTATTCCGGTGTCGGTCACTGCCATGTCAAGACTCCCTCCTTCTAGATCGAATAGATGGGACAGCTCGCATCCTGGCAGACGGAGCTGCGAGATGAGCGCCCGGGTGATGATCTTCTCGAAGGTCGCTCGTCATCGCCCGCCCGGCCGCGTGCGGGAAGGGGACGTACGGTGCACGTCCGGGTCCTTCGTGACGCCAAGTCCCGAACAGCGTAAGCGTCCACGAGTTCGGGGCGCTTCGTACGGCCATACCAAGCCGTGTGAAGATCGGGGTTGACAACGATGTCATACGCGGCACTTGATAGTTCTATGTCCGCACCGCTGCTGGAAGCCCGCGGGATCGTCAAGAGTTACGGCCACGTGGAGGCGCTGCGCGGCGCGGACTTCGCGCTGCTCCCCGGCGAGGTCGTCGCGTTGATCGGTGACAACGGCGCCGGGAAGTCGACGCTGGTCAACATCCTTTCCGGCTCCGAAGGGCCGGACGCCGGCCAGATCGTCGTGGATGGCGAGTCGGTGGAGTTCGGGTCGGTCGAGGAGGCCAGGGGTGCCGGGATCGAGACGGTCTATCAGGATCTGGCGCTCTGTGCTGATCTGAGCCCAGCGGCCAATTTCTTCCTCGGCAGGGAACTGCTGCAAAAAGGTCTGCGCGGTCGGCTCGGGCTGCTCGACAACGCCGCCATGCGGGCCCGTACCAGAGAGGCGTGCGAAACGCTCGGGGTGCGGCTCAAGTCGCAGAGCGCGCCTGTTTCCACGTTGTCGGGCGGGCAACGGCAGGGGGTCGCGGTCGCACGGGCGGTGACGTGGGCGCGCAGGGTGGTGTTCATGGACGAGCCGACCGCCGCACTCGGGGTCGTGCAGACGCAGCGGGTGCTCGAGCTCATCCGCAGGGTGCGGGACACCGGGGTGGCTGTGGTGCTGGTCAGTCACAACATGCAGGACGTCAAGGCGGTGTCCGACCGGGTTGAGGTGCTGCGGCTGGGGCGGCGGGTGGCCAGGTTCGAGACGGCGAGGGTCTCGATGGAGGATCTGGTCGGCGCCATGACGGGCGCCATCGAACAAGCCACTGAGGAAGCGGTCTCCGGTCAAGGCGCTGAGCAAGTCTCCGGTCAAGGCGCTGAAGAAGCCTCCGGCCAAGCAATTGAGCAAGCCGAAGGCCAAGCCTCTGAGCAAGCCGAAGGCCATGCCGCCGAGCAACCGGAGATACCCAAGTGAGCGTGGTTCAAGCGCCACCCGAAGCGAGCGCCCCCGAGAAGACCCGCCTGCGCGACCGCCAAGTCGTCTGGATCGCCGCCGTCCTGGCCGCCCTCCTGATCGTCTTCTCGATCCTGCGCCCCACCAGCTTCGCCACCTCCTTCAACCTCCTCAACCTCGTCAGCGACGCCGCCATCCTGCTCCTGCTCGCCACCGGCATGACCTACGTGATCATCACCGCGGGCATCGACCTGTCCGTCGGGGGAGTGCTGGTGTTCAGCGCGGTCGCGGCCACCAAGCTCATGGACGCCACCGGCTCACTCCTGCTCGGCGCCGCGACCGCCGTACTGACCGGCCTGGCCTGGGGGCTGCTGAACGGCTTTCTGATCGCCAAGGGCCGCATTCCGGCGCTGATCGTGACGCTCGGCACGCTGGGCATGTCGCTCGGCGGCGCGCTGCTGCTGACCGGCGGCGTGGACCTGCGCGCGCCCGGCGACCTCAACCTCGGCCTGGGGCTGGCGCGCTGGCTCGGCGTGCCGCAGATCGCGTGGATCTGCGCCGCGATCACCGCCGTGCTCGGTGTCACGCTGGCCCGCACCCGTTTCGGCCGTCACACGTACGCGATCGGTTCCAACGCGAAGGCGGCCCGCCGTGGCGGCGTGGCCGTGAACAGGCATTTGATCAAGGTGTACGGCCTGGCGGGGTTGCTGGCGGGCCTGGCCGGGTACCTGTCGCTCGCCAAGTACGGGATCACCGGCGTCTCCGCCCACTCCACCGACAACCTCCAAGCCATCGCGGCCGTGGTGATCGGCGGCACCTCGCTGTTCGGCGGCGTGGGGACCGTGGTCGGGACCGTCATCGGGGTGTTCATCCCGGTGGTGCTGCAGAACGGGTTCCAGATCCTCGGGGTGCGGCCGTTCTGGCAGCAGGTGGTGGTGGGCGCCGTGCTCGTCGCCGCCGTCTATGTCGACCAGTGGCAGCGCGGCAGGCGCGACCAGTAAGGAGACAGGCATGCGTAAGGCTCTGGCACTCGCGACGCTGTTGCTCACCGTCGCGGCCTGTGGTGGTGGGACGACAACCCAGAGTGGGCCCACCAGGATAACGCTCATCCAGGGGCTGGCCGGCGAGGAGTTCTACGAGACCATGGCCTGTGGCGCGAAGGCCAAGGCCAAGGAGCTGGGTGTGCAGCTCGACGTACAGGGGCCGCAGAAGTTCGATCCGACGCTGCAGACGCCGATCGTCAACTCGGTGATCGCCAGTAAGCCCAGCGCCATGCTGATCGCGCCGACCGACGTGAAGGCGCTGATCGCGCCGCTCACCCAGGCCAAGCAGCAGGACATCAAGATCATCCTGGTGGACACGGTGGTCGAGGACCCGAGCATCGGCCTGTCCCGGATCAGTACCGACAACGTCAAGGGCGGTGCCGCGGCCGCGAAGGCGCTGGCCGAGCAGATCGGCGACAAGGGCAAGGCGCTGGTCATCTCCACCGACCCGGGCGTCAGCTCGGTGGACGCCCGGATCAAGGGCTTCGAGCAGGAGATCAAGGCGAGCCACCCGGGGATCTCCTACCTCGGCGTCCAGTACTCGCACAACGACGTCAGCGAAGCCTCCAAGATCGTCAACGCCGCGCTGGCCAAGGACCCGGACCTGGCCGGGATCTTCGCCACGAACCTCAACTCGGCCACCGGCGCGGGCTCCGCGCTCCAGCAGGCGGGCAAGCTGGACAAGGTGAAGATGGTCGGCTTCGACGCCGGTCCCGCACAGGTCAAGCAGCTTCAGGACGGCGTCGTGTCCGCCCTGATCGCCCAGCTGCCCGGCGAGATCGGCGCCAAGGGCGTCGAGCAGGCCGTCGCCGCGGTGAAGGGCCAGCCGGTCACCGCCTCGATCCCGACTGACGCCACGATCGTCACCAAGCAGAACCTGAACACCCCCGAGATCCAGAAGATCCTCTACAAGGCAGGCTGCTGAGGGCCGATAGGCTGACCCGGTGCGGAGTACGAACCGGGCCGAGCAGGCTGACCAGCGCAGGGCCGAGCTCCTGGAGGCCACCCGCAAGGTGGTCCTGGAGCGTGGCCTGGCCCACACCCGGATCGCCGACATCGCCAAGTCGATCAACGTCAGCGGCGGCCTCATCCACTATCACTTCGCCACCAAGGACGAGCTGATCACCGCCATGCTGCGGGCCACCCTCGACATCGAGGGCGCCCGCCTGGGGGAGCTGGTGGCCGGCCCCGGCACCGCGATCGAGCGCCTTGACCGGGTCCTGCGCTATTACATCCCGGAGTCCCGTTCCGACCAGAGCTGGCTGCTGTGGATCGACGCCTGGAACACCGCCCTCCGCGAGCCGGCGGTCAGCGAGATCATGCTGGAGCTCGAATCGGCGTGGCTGGGGGCCCTCACTCAGGTCCTCGCGGACGGTACGGAGTCAGGCGAGTTCAGCTGCGAAGATCCGGCGGCCTCCGCCGAGCGCATCGACGCCATGCTGGACGGCCTGATCATCCGCTACACCCTCCACCCGGCGGTCCTGACCCGCTCACGCCTGCTGGACCACGCGCACACGGCAGCGGCCAGAGAGGCCGGGATCGAGCCTTCGTCGTTCGACTAGGGAAGGCGCTTTCCCGACGGGCCTAAAAAAAGGGGCTACGCGGGCAAGGCGGCCAGGAGGAAGGCCAGTCGGGCGGCCGCGCCCTCGACGTCGTCCGTCGTGCCGAGCCGATATCCCCACGAAGTGATGAAACTTCCACTCTCGGAGAGAGTGACGGTTTCGGCCAGAGTGGCGGAGAAGCGGTTACGCACGGCAACGTAAGCGGGGTCGCTGGAAAGAGCGAGGTTCTGAATCGCCAGGTCGGCGTGTCGTCTCGCATACCAAGCAAACCGCTCGAGGCTGAGCGCGGTGTCAAGCATCATGAGTCACCTCCGCAACGTCTCGCGACAGAATTGCACGATCTTGTGGTGGGAGGCAAGCAATTGCGATGGTTAATGTGAGGATTGTCGTCGATAGTCGTCAAGAATGCGGATGATGACGTCCCGGCCGGCCTCGTCGAACTCCGCGCACTTCGCGTAGTCCTCGAAGGCCCGCACATAGAAGGCGATGTCGTCGGGGTCGCGCAGCACCAGGTCCTTCGTCATGGTGGCCAGGCCGATCATGGCCTCGTTGTAGATCCAGAACCCGTTGATCGGCGAGGAGGGGACCTCGGTGCTGAACGGGATGACCCCGAACTCCACGTTCGGCAGCGTGCTCACCGCCAGCAGCCGGTCGAGCTGGCCGTGCATGACGTCGAGCGGGGCGATCCGGGTGCGCAACGCCGACTCCGTCACGACGAATCTGAACGTGCGGCTCCGGTCGTAGAGGATCTCCTGGCGCTGCATCCGTACGCGGACCGCCGCGTCGATCTGGTCGGCGGCGCTATAGAGGCGCTTGACCTTGCGGAACACGTGCCTGGCGTACTCGGAGGTCTGCAGCAGCCCGATGACGATCGCCGGCTCGAACACCCGGAAGAGCTTGGTGCGCGCCTCCAGGTCGCGGATGTCCTCCTGGAGCGCGGCCAGGCCGCTGCGGTGCCGCTGCTTCCAGTCGTCGTGCCGTTCCACCAGCGCGATGGACTGCCGGATCAGGTCGTCGGCCGTCTCCGAAGGCGCGTGTACGGCAGCCGCCCAGACGACCACGTCGTCCTCTGTGGCGGTCTGCCGGGCGTTCTCCAGGCGTGACACCTTCGACGGCTGCCACCGGAGCCTCTCGGCCAGCTCTTTGCCCGAAAGGTGGGCGGCCTCGCGCAACTGGCGTAGCTGGCTGCCGAGGTCGACGCGCGCCTGCTGAAACGACGTCACCGCATGAGGCTAGACCGGTTTGCGTGGATCATGCCAGACCCGGTCTGCAATTGTGATCAATCGGTCGCTGGGGGTGTCCCGTCCCTGCTTGGGAAAGCGATTACCGGAGTTTCGGCCAGGACTCGGCGGGCTATTTCGGTGATGAGCTCGCGGGGGACCTCCACCGCCGTCTCGCCATCGAGGATGTCGCGGAGGTCCGCGAGCGCTTCTTTGTCGGTGAGTTCGAGGCCCTGGACGACGATCGTGCCCCGATCGGTCTCGTACAGGGTGGGGCAGGCGCCCGCCTCTGATGTGGATCCGAGGAACCGCATCCGCATATCTATCCTTCCCCGAGTATCAACTGCAATTGCGCGCAATTGTATGACTCAGGCGGACATAAATGATCGTTTTGGGAAAAATCGGTATTTAGAGCAGCCCTCCCACGAACTCCTGAGCCCTCGCGAACAGAGCCAGCGTGGTGGCGTGCAGCCGGTCGCCGATGTCCTTGGGGGCCTGGCCCGCGCAGGCCCTGGCATGAGTGCCCTCCAGCACGATGCCCAGCTTGAAGCAGGCCAGCACGGCGTACCAGCCGATGGCCGACAGGTCGCGCTCGGACAGCGCCGCGTAGTAGGCGACGAGCTCTCCCGGCGGTGGCAGGCCCGGGACGTGGTCGTTGTTCGACGGCCAGGTGGCCAGCAGCCAGCCCAGGTCGAGCAGTGGGTCGCCGATGGTGGACATCTCCCAGTCGACGATCGCCGCCACCCGGGGGCCGTCGTGGGCGAACATCAGGTTCGCGAAGTGGTAGTCGCCGTGCATGACCCCCGGCGTGAACGTCGCGGGCCGGTGCCGCTCCAGCCACTCGGCCGTCTCGGCGAGACGCGGGATGTCGGGGCCGGGGTAGCCGTCGAGCCGGCTGTACGAGTCGAGCTCCTTGAGCCAGCGCGGCACCTGCCGTTCGAGGAACCCTTCGGGCCGGCCGAAGCCCGGCAGTGCGGCGGGATCGACGCGCCCCAGTTCGGCCAGCGCGGCCGCCGCCTCCAACCCCATCCGGTGCCGGATCGCCGGATCGGAGGCGTGCGGCTCGGGCAGCCCGTTCGATGGATTGAAGCCGTCGACCGGCTCCATCAGGTAGTAGACCGGCTCGTCCGCCGTCTGCGCGGCCACCAGCCTCGGCGCGGGCACCGGGGTGTCGCGCAGCGCCGCGAGCACCCGCGCCTCCCGGCGCAGCACCTCGTTGCTCTTCTGCCGCGCATGCAGGGGAGGCCTGCGCAGGATGTACGGGGTGCCGCCGCGTTCGAAGCGGACCATGACGTTCTGCGTGCCGCCGAGGACCGGGACGGCGTCGCCGATGACGCCGCCGGGCAGGCCCTGGGCGTCCATCCAGGCGCCGAGCGCCCCGAAGTCGATGGCGCCGACGTCGATGTGGGTGGAGGTCATCGCCGCCCTCTTGTAGAATGAAGTTCTAGTACCCTATGAGAGGCACGTTCAGCCGGTCAACCGAGCGCCTGCATGTACGGCAGGAACTGGCGGGTCCGGTCACCAGGAAGCTCGCTGCCCAGCACCATGAGCGAGACCGGCCACGGATTGCCGATGCCATGCGCACCCGCCCACTTGACCAAGCCCTCCTTGGCCAGGTCGATATCCAGTCGCACGACGCCGCCCACGTCCAGGGCCAGGTCGCCGATCAGCGCCTCGGCGGTCGCCTGGTCGCGCGCCACCACAGGGCCGATGACCACGTTGCCGTCGTTGCGCCACGCGTGCCCGAAGCCGCCTTCGGCGACTCGCACCTGCTCCCCGAAACCGAACATGCGGCGCAGCAGCGGCGACCTGTCCGTGCCGAACACCTCCGCGTCCAGCGCCAGGATCGCGCCGAGGTCCGCCTCCGTGGCGGCCCGGGTCCGGCCGGAACGCTCGCCCTGGAAGACACCGGTGTGCATGGCGACCCTGCCGACGGTACGGAAGCCGAGCCGCTCGTAGAGCGGGCGCCCGTTCTCGGTCGCGTGCAGCCAGACGACGCGGTCTCCCGCCTGCCGCAGCACATGCTCCATCAGCTTGCCCGCGAGCCCCTGCCTGCCGTACCTGGAGGCGGTGAGGACCATGCTGATCACGGCGTGGTCGTGGCCGTAGCGGGTGAGGATGTTCGTCGCGGCGAGGCCGTCGCCGTCGGGCGCGTCGATCCCGTACACCTCGCCGACCTCGAACAGCAGCCCCCACTTGTGCCGCTCGGGCGGCCACTCGCGGTCCTGGGCCAGCCGGGTGCAGGCGTCGAGGTCGGCTCGGGACAACAGGCGCGGATTCATGCCGGACATCCTTCTCCGCCACGGCAGTCTGTTCAAAACGATTTACTGGGAGTGTGGAGTGTGTGGTGGCGGTCGATGTGGGTGGGACGACGCTGAAGGGCGGCCTCGTCGGCCGCGACGGGACTCCGCTGTACGTGGAGCGCCGTGCCACGCCACGCGCCGAGGGCCCCGAGCGGGTGATCGCCGCCATCTCGGCCTTCGTCACGGACCTGTCCCGCGCACGCTCTTCCGGTGGTGAGGTTCTGGAGCCGGTCGCCGTGGGGCTGGCCGTGCCGGGGCTGGTGACGGCGACGCACGCGGTGTTCTCCGCCGCGATCGGCTGGCGCGACGTGCCCGTTGAGACATTCACCGACGTCGATCTGCCGGTCGCGCTCGGCCACGACGTCCGCTCGGCGGGGGAGGCCGAACTGGCGTACGGCGGCGGGTCGGGCGACGTGCTGTACCTCCCCATCGGCACCGGCATCGCGGGCGCGGTGGTCCTGTCCGGCAGCCTGTACGGCGGAGCCGCCGGCTGGGCCGGCCAGATCGGCCACATCCCGGTACGGCCCGACGGTGTCCCGTGTGCTTGTGGCCAGCGCGGCTGCCTGGCGGCGTACGCCTCGGCGTCGGCCATCGCGGCCCGCTGCGGCGCGGACTCCGCCGCCGACGTGGTCGCCCGCGTGCTGACGGGCGACGCTCAGGCCGTGGCGGTCTGGAACGAGGCGGTGGAGGCGCTGTCCCTGGCCCTGGCCACATACACCCTGCTGCTCGACCCGGCCCTGGTCGTCATCGGCGGCGGCCTCTCGCTGGCGGGCGACACCCTGATCACGCCCCTGCGCGACCGGCTGACGGCACTGCTCACCTTCCGCCGTCCACCGGCCCTGCGCGTCTCGGCCCTCGGCGTCCACGCGGGTCTCCTGGGCGCGGGCCTCCTGGGCTGGCGCGCCCAGGAGACCCACTGGCAACCGATCAGCCGATGACACGCTCCGGTGTGTCCAGCCAGATGTGCTGGCCCTCGGGGGTGACCGTCATGCCGAACCGGTCACGGCCGGGCTCGCCCCAGCTCACCCACCGGTAGTAGGCGTCCACGGCCTCCTGCCAGACATCCCGGTCGCCGATCTGGAAGACCTCGTAGTCGTCCCGCTTCGGCTCCCAGGTCGCCGCTGCCCACCGGTCGCTGTCGCCGATGACCCACATGCGATAGAGATCAGTCTCGCGGTAGGTGCGAGATTGCAGGCCGGTCAGCGTCGAGATCGCCAGGTCGGCTCCGGCCGGGGCGTAGGCGAGGGTGCGCGGGTCGATCCTGGTGGTGGACAGTCGCGCGTGGTCGGGGTCGAAGTCGCCGACGTCGGTCCTCCGCTGGGAGCGCATCATCATGTACGAGGCGAAGCCGGGGAAGCGGCCGATCGCCGTGCCGTCCGGCCTGACCACGAGCCGCAGCGCATTGTTGAGGCCGAAGCCGGGACAGTATGGGGCGACGATCACCGCGCCGGGCCGGGACTGTGCTATCCAGGCGTAGGGCACGGTGTGGATGCCGCACGTGACATGCACCCGATCGAAGGGGGCGTGGCCGGGGAAGCCGTACGCGCCATCGCCGACGAGAAGATGCGGCTGTACTCCGGCGGCGACGAGGTTCTTGGCCGCCTGCTCGGCGTTAGCCCTGTCGATCTCGATCGAGGTGACGTTGGTCGCGCCGACCACGTGAGAGAGCAGGGCGGCGGTCCAGCCGGTGCCGGTGCCCACCTCGAGCACCCGATGGTCAGGTTCGGGGTCCAGCCATTGGAGCAGGTCGGCTACGGTGCTGGGCGCGGAATTGGACGAGGTGGATCCTCTGGCGCCGAGCTGGATATCGGTGGCGCCGTCATCGAGCTGGGTGACGAGCGCACTGTCTGAGTAGACCACCTCCCACCAGGTATCGGGGTCGGCGTTGCGGTCGATGATGCTCTCACGCTCCTCCAGCCCGACGAACGCCTGTGCGATCGACGGGATGAACAGGTGACGGGGAACGGCTCGCAGCGCGCTGAGCACCCACTTGCTGCGTGGGGAAACGGCCATGATCTCGTCGAGCATCCGCTCGATTCGGCCGGGGGCGTTCACTTCTTGTCCCCGTTGTCTTTGTTGTCCTTGTTGTCGCCCTTTCCGCCGCTGTGCTTGCCGTTTCTGCCGCACAAGGTGTCTTCGTCCTTGGGCTTGGGGGCAATGTACGGCTTGTACTTCTTGGGGCCGCCTTCGTGCTTACCCATGACGATCTCCGTCGCCTAGTTAGCGACTCCGCATAGTCATCCCGCCGCAACAATATGGCTACGGACTGTGATCGGGCAAGTGGATTCCGCTTTCAGAGCAGCAGCGTCGCCGGCACGTCGACCGGCTGTGCGCGTATCAGCTCGCCAAGGGCCTTGGCCTGGGGATCCATGCGAGGACTGGCCGCCACGCCCCTGCCCAGCAGCCCGTGGACGACGAAGTTGAGCGCGTGGAGGTTCGGGAGCTCGTAACGGGTGATCCGGTAGGGCGCCAGGTCGGGGAGGAGCTCCGTCAGGCGGTCCGTCGTCAGGTGCGCCGCCAGCCAGTCGTACCGCTCCGCCGTCTCGACCCAGACGCCCAGGTTGGCGTTGCCACCCTTGTCTCCCGAACGGGCGCCCGCCAGGCGGCCCAGCGGGAGGCGGACGGTGGGCTGGTCCGCCAGAAGCTGCGGCAAGGGAGGCCGTACAACGTCCGGTTCCGGGTCGGCCGCTGCCGAGGCGTCCAGGGGCACGGGGACCTCCTTGCCGTCCAGGAAGACCTGGGCCCGCACCTCCGCAGCCGGTATCAGCACCGGCCAGTACACCCCGTACGGCGACGCGTTGCCCGGCGGGGTGAGGCCGTAGAAGCCGGGATAGCTGGCCAGCCCCGTCTCGACCACGGCCGAGGAGAAGGCGCGGCCGGCCCGGCGCTGGTCGGCGTCCATGACCGTGATCCGCAGCAGCCCCCCGTCCGTGAGTGTGACGTCCACCGCGTCGAACGAGTCCCGGGGGATTCTGGCCCAGAGAGTCTCCTCCGCCAGGCGGGCCTTGGCCTCGATGTCCAGGCCCGTCAGGACCAGCGTCATCGTGTTGCGGTATCCGGCCAGGTAGTTGACCGCGACCTTGAGCGTGCCGGGCGGCGGCTCGCCGCGTACGCCGGAGACGCGGACCCGGTCGGGGCCGTCGTCCGACAGCGTGATGGTGTCGAAGCGGGCCACCACGTCGGGCCCGAGGTAGCGGGGACCGGCGATCTCGTAGACGAGCTGGGCCGTCACCGTGCCGATCGAGACCAGGCCGCCTGTCCCCGGGTGCTTGGTGATCACGCAGGAGCCGTCGGCGTGCAGCTCGGCGATGGGGAAGCCGCAGTGCGCCAGATCCGGTACGTCCTGGAAGAACGCGTAGTTGCCACCCATGGCCTGGCAGCCGCATTCGATGATGTGGCCCGCGACCACCGAGCCCGCCAGGGGATCGAGGTCGCCGGGTCCCCAGCCGTACCGCCAGATGCCGGGGCCCGTCACCAGGGCGGCGTCCGTGACGCGGCCGGTCACCACGACGTCGGCGCCGGCCGACAGGGCCGCCGCGATCGGGCGGCCACCCAGGTAGGCGTTGGCGGTCAGGGGCGTCGCGGTGAGCTTCTCGCCGGTGTCGGCGTTGGTCAGGTCCAGGTCGCGGCCGGTGAGGTCGTCGCCGGTGACGTGGGCGACCCTGGGGGAGAGGCCGAGGCGGGCGGCGAGCTCGTGTACGGCGGCGGCGCACCCGGCCGGGTCCAGCCCGCCGGCGTTCGTCACGATTTTTATGCCGTTGTCGAGGCAGGTGCCGAGGACCTCTTCGAGCTGGGTCAGGAACGTCGGCGCGTAGCCGGGGCGGCCCTTGAGGCGGTTACCGGCCAGGATGAGCATCGTCAGCTCCGCCAGCCAGTCGCCCGTGAGCACGTCGATCGGCCCGCCCTCGACCATCTCCCGCGCGGCCGACAGCCGGTCACCGTAGAAGCCGCTGCAGTTCGCGATGCGCAGGGTCATGACGTCGTGCCGGGAACCCACTTGGCCGGGCGCTTGCCCATGAAGGCCGCGATGCCCTCCTGGCCCTCCTCGGAGGTGAAGCGCTGGGCGGACAGCGCGGTCATCTGCCGCAGCCCCTCCTCGAACGACACCTGTGGCAGCTCCCTGACCAGCCGTTTCGTGATGGCCAGCGCCTCGGGGCCGCCCTTGAGCAGCATCCCGGCGTAGTGCCGCACTGTCGCGTCGAGCTCCTCAGCGGGCACCGCCCGCGTCAGCAGCCCGATCTCCACCGCCCTGGCCGCGTCGAACACCTCGCCGGTCAGGAAGTATTCGGCCGCCGCCCGGGGATCGAGCCGGCGCAGGACCGGCACGGAGATCATCGCGGGCACGACGCCGAGCCGTACCTCCGTGAAGGCGAAGGAGGCGGTCGCCGGCGCGATCGCGAAGTCGCACGCGGCCACCAGGCCGAGCCCGCCCGCGCGGGCCGTGCCGTTCAGGCGGCAGATGACCGGCTTCGGGCTCTCCCAGATCAACGCGAGGATCTCCGGGAACGACGCCGTCACCGGCGCGTCGCCGACCCCGGAAGCGGGTTCGACGCGCTGCTCCTTCAGGTCGGCGCCCGAGCAGAACACCGGGCCCGCGCCGGTCAGCACGATCACCCGGACCTCCGGCTCGGTCAGCGCCCAGTTCAGCCGGCGTTCCAGGTCGCCGAGCAGCCGCACGGACAGCGCGTTCCTGTTGGGCGGCGAGTCCAGCGTGATCGTCGCGATGCCGCCGTCCAGCTCTTTGTGGACCAGGCTCGTCATGAGTCCCCTTCCCGGATGATCGCCAGCACGGCGCCCGCCTCGACCTGCTGCCCCTTCTCGACGTGTACGCCGGAGACGACGCCGTCGGCGGGCGCGGCGATCTGATGCTCCATCTTCATCGCCTCCAGCACCAGCACCGCCTGGCCCTTCGCCACCCGGTCACCCGGCTCGACCTCGACCCGCAGCACGCTACCCGGCATGGGGGCGAGGAGTGAGCCCGGCGCGACCTGCTCGACGGGCTCGGGCAGCCGGGGCGCGGGCGTCAGCTCGACGGAACCGCTGGGGGAGTCGACGCAGACCTTCCCGTCGTAGTGGGCGATCTCGAAGGTGTGCCGTACGCCCCCGCGTTCCACCACGATTCTGGACGGGTCCGCATGGACCAGCTCGATGCCGTCGGGGAGCGGCTCGTAGACGACCTCGGCCTCGTCGAAGACGGCGCGCGAGGGCTGCGACCGGACGTTGCGCCAGCCGGAGGGCAGGCTGCGC
This sequence comes from Nonomuraea sp. NPDC050680, assembly GCF_040654555.1. Lineage (NCBI taxonomy): Bacteria > Bacillati > Actinomycetota > Actinomycetes > Streptosporangiales > Streptosporangiaceae > Nonomuraea > Nonomuraea sp. NPDC050680. Next base: position 747,672 of record NZ_JBFAIF010000002.1, read on the forward strand.
AGGACCGGTGCCGCGGCCCGGTTGGCGGCGGCCTGCGCGATAGCGGCGGCCAGCACGGCCAGCTCATCGAGGTGCCCCGGCTCCCGCTCGTGCTCGTCGAGGAAGCCGGTGTGCGTGTCCCCGGTCATGAAATCCCGATTTGTCAGGATGCTAAGCAGCAAATCCTTGTTGGTGGTGAGCCCGTGGATCCGAGCGCGTCGCAGCGCCGTCGTCAGTTTCCGTACCGCCTCGTCCCGGGACGAGCCGTGAGCGATCACTTTGGCGAGCATCGCGTCGTAATGAGCGGAGACGACCGACCCGGCCTCCACCCCCGAATCAACCCGTACGTCCCCAGGCACCTCGAACCGCCGCAAGACCCCGGTCTGTGGAAGATAGTCCCCGTCCTCCGCGTACAGCCGCACTTCGATCGCGTGCCCCTGAGGCGGCGGCGGCGAGCCCGGCAGCGCCAGCCCCTCGGCCACCTCGATCTGCAACCGCACCAGGTCCACGCCGTAGACCAGCTCGGTGACCGGGTGCTCGACCTGGAGCCGGGTGTTCATCTCCAGAAAGGCCACCTGATCACCCTTGACCAGGAACTCCACCGTCCCGGCCCCGACGTAGCCGATGGTCCTGGCCGCACTGACCGCCGCCTCGCAGAGCTCGTCCCTGACCCGCTGGGTGATGCCGGGGGAGGGGCATTCCTCCACGACCTTCTGGTGCCGTCGCTGGATGCTGCACTCCCGCTCACCGAGCGCCCACACGGTGCCGTGCCGGTCGGCCAGGATCTGTACCTCGACGTGCCTGGCCCCTTCGAGCAGCGGCTCGACGAACACGGTCCCGTCGCCGAACGCCGCCTCGGACTCGCGCCGCGCCGACGCGATCTCCCGCTCCAGCTCGGCGGGGTCGCGCACCACCCGCATACCCCGCCCGCCACCACCGGCGGACGCCTTCACCAGCACGGGGAACCCTGTCACTGGGAACTCCGTGACGACCGCCGGCAGCGACGGCAGCACCGGCACCCCGGCTTCGCCCATCAGCCGCTTGGCCTCGATCTTCGACCCCATGGCCGCGATCGACTCCGGCGACGGACCCACCCACACCAGCCCGGCATCCAGCACAGCCTGGGCGAAATCCGCGTTCTCCGACAGGAACCCATATCCCGGATGCACGGCGTCGGCGCCCGCCGCCTGGCCGGCCGCCACGATCCGCTCGATGTCCAGATAGGTCTCCGCGGGCTTGGCGCCGCGCAGCCGTACCGCGTAGTCGGCCTCGGCCACGTGCGGCGACCCGGCGTCGGCGTCGGAGAAGACGGCCACGGTCTCGATGCCGAGCGAGCGGCAGGTACGGAAGACGCGCCGGGCGATCTCGCCCCGGTTCGCGACGAGCAGACGAGTGATCACGGCCGGAACACCCCGAATCCCGCCGCCTCGGGCACCGCGGCACTGTTGATCGCCGACAGGCACAGCCCCAGCACGGTCCTGGTGTCGCGCGGGTCGATCACCCCGTCGTCGTAGAGCCGCCCCGACAGGAAGTACGGCAGTGACTCCGCCTCGATCTGCGCCTCCACCATCGCCCGCATGGCCGCGTCACCCTCCTCGTCGTACACCTGACCGCGCGCCTCGGCCGACGCCCGCCCGACGATCGACAGCACCCCGGCGAGCTGCGCGGGCCCCATCACCGCCGACTTCGCGCTCGGCCACGCGAACAGGAACCGCGGATCGTAGGCCCGGCCGCACATCCCGTAGTTTCCGGCGCCGTAGGAGGCGCCCATCACCACGGTGAGGTGCGGCACCGTCGAGTTGGACACCGCGTTGATCATCATCGCGCCGTGCTTGATGATGCCGCCCTGCTCGTAGTCCTTGCCGACCATGTAACCGGTCGTGTTCTGGAGGAACAGCAACGGAGTGCGCGACTGGTTCGCGAGCTGGATGAACTGGGTCGCCTTCTGCGATTCCGCACTGAACAGCACGCCACGCGCGTTGGCCAGGATCCCGACCGGATAGCCGTGCAGCCGAGCCCACCCCGTCACCAGCGAGGCCCCGTACAGCGGCTTGAACTCCTCGAACTCGCTGCCGTCCACGATCCGCGCGATCACCTCGCGCGGATCGAACGGCACCTTCAGGTCCTGCGGCACGATCCCGAGGAGCTCTTCGACCGGATAGCGCGGCTCTTGTACGCCCTGAGGCTGCGTGCCCAGCTTGCGCCAGTCGAGCGACCGGACGATCCGCCGCCCGATCCGCAGCGCGTCATGTTCGTCGAGGGCCAGATAGTCGGCCAGGCCGCTGGTGCGCGCGTGCATGTCGGCCCCGCCGAGCGACTCGTCGTCGGACTCCTCGCCGGTCGCCATCTTGACCAGCGGTGGCCCGCCGAGGAACACCTTGGCCCGCTCCTTCACCATCACCACGTAGTCGCTCATCCCGGGCACATAGGCCCCGCCGGCCGTGGAGTTGCCGAACACGAGCGCGATCGTCGGAATCCCCGCCGCCGACAGCCGCGTCAGGTCCCGAAATATCCGCCCACCCGGGATGAAGATCTCCTTCTGCGTCGGCAGGTCCGCGCCGCCGCTCTCCACCAGATTGACGTACGGCAGGCGGTTACGCAGGGCGATATCGGCGGACCTGAGGGACTTCTTGAGCGTCCACGGGTTCGACGCGCCGCCCCTGACCGTCGGATCGTTCGCGGTGATCACGCACTCGACGCCCTCGATCACCCCGATCCCGGTGACCATGCTGGCGCCCACCGGGAACTCGCTGCCCCACGCGGCCAGCGGCGACAGCTCCAGGAAGGGGGAGTCGGGATCGACGAGCAGCTCGATCCGCTCGCGGGCCAGCAGCTTGCCGCGTTTGCGGTGCCGCTCCACGTACTTGTCGCCGCCGCCCGCGACCGCCTTGGCCTGCTCGGCGTCGAGCTCTTCCAGCTTGCCCAGCATCGCCGCGCGCCGCTCCTGATAGTCGGCGCCGCTGGGATCGAGCCTGCTCCGGATCACACGCCCTCCTGTTGCCAACTTGACGCCGATGTCAACCCGATGGCCCTGGCCCAGAGCTTGGTGAGCAGCTCCACGGCCGTCCGCTCGTCAGCCCGCTCGCCCAGGTCAAGCCAGACGTGGGCGAAGTGCTCCACCATCCCGCCCAGCATGACGGCTGTCAGCCGGGGATCGAGGGCCGGGTCGGCCAGCCCCTGCTCCTGCAACCGCCGCAGCCCCTCGGCGCCGCGCCGGACGAACACCTCGCGCAGCTCCAGCAGCAGGCCACGCAGGCCCTCCTCGGCGGTGGCGGCCTGTTCGAGCATCCTGACCAGCCGCGAGTTCGCCGCCCAGGCCCGCAGATAGAGCCGGTTGGCCGCCTCGATGCGCGCGTACGGGGCGCCGGGAATGCCGGGACCCACGACGCTCGCCGTGAACATCTCCCCGACCACCGCCGCCGCCACCTCGCGGAACAGGGCTTCCTTGGCGTCGAAGTAGGTGTAGAAGGTGCCGTGGGAGACGCCGGCGCGGGCGCACACGTCGTCGATGCGCACCGCCTCGTAGCCGTGCTCGTCGAACGCCTCCCGGCCCGCTCGCACGAGGGCGTCCCTCGTACGCCGTCCTCGGGCGGTCAGCTCGGACTTGACGATCACGTCAACTAGCGTAACCCGCTTGTCCGGCACGCGAAAAGCCCTCCACGACGATCCTTTCCGTCGTGGAGGGCTTGGCTCGGCTATCTCAGGTGCAGTGGCTCCAGCCGGACTTCCAGGACGCGGTGCCCCACGAGCCGCCCCAGATCACGCACTTCTTGACGGCCGCCACTCGCACCGGGCCCGCATAGGCGGTGAACTTGCCCGGGTTGCTGCCGCTGCCGCCGTTCTGTACCTGAAGGGTGGCGTTCATCGAGACCTTGCCGGGATACACCAGCTTGGACATCGTCACGACGCAGTTCTTGCCGTTGCCGTACAGCAGGTAGATCGTCGCGGAGCTGCCCAGCGAGTGGCTGTCGATCACCTTGAAGCCGGAGCCGCACACCGCCGTGGCGCTGTAGGTGTTCGGCTTGGGCTTCACGGTCGGCTTCACCGTTGGCTTCACCGTTGGCTTCACCGTTGGCTTCACGGTCGGCTTCGTCGTGGGCTTGGTGCTCGGCTGGGGGTTCGGGTCGTCCGTGTTGTCCTCGGTGGGCTTCGTCGTAGGGCCGGGGTCCGGGTTCACCATGTCGGTGCGCTTGGTCTTGGTGGGCGCGGGATCCGACTCCGGCTTGTGCGTCGTGGGCTTCGACGTCCGCGGGACCGTGGGGACGGTGACCGGGACCTGGGTGCTCGGGTCCTGGATCACCTGCTCCCTGGTCTTGCTCTTGGTGGGCTCGGGCTGCTCGCTCAGCGTCGGGACCGGCTGCGAGACGACCGGGCTGTCCTCCGTCAGGGGCGGCTCGACGGGCTGTCCGGCCCCGGAGCCGTCGGTGGGGGTGGCCTCGGAGGCGTTGCCGACGGCGACCACCTTCTGGATGTCGCCGCTGTTGGCCTGCACGATCACCGCGCCGCCCACGACCAGCAGGGCCGCCGCGGCCGCGCCGGTCAGGGCGAAGGTCAGGGTACGGCGCTGCTTCGCCGACCCGGCGTCAGCCGGCTGCGGCCCCTGCCCCGGCCCATTCGCACCGGGCCCACTCGCACCAGGCCCACGACCGCCGGGACCGTATGCCGGGCCGCCCGGCCCGCCTGCGCCGAACCTCGGAGGGCCGCTCTGCCCCGGTACGCCGCCCATAGGCTGTCCCGGTACGCCGCCCATGGGCTGACCGGGAGCGCCCGCCCCCTGAGCCATGGGGCCCTGCTGCTGCATCGGACCGCCGGGTGCTCCCTGGCCGCCGACGGGCATCCCGGGGGCGGTCGGCGCGTTGCCGTGCGGCATGTTCTGACCGCTCGGGGGGTTGCCCTGGGGCATCCCGGGTGTACCGGCCGAGGGACCTGCCGCCGCGGCCATGGGAGCCGGGGCGCCGCCCTTGGTCGCGCCGGGAAGGCCGAAGTGACCGGTCTGACCGGTCTGGCCGGTCGGACCCGTCTGGGAGGCGGCGCCGGGCCGCATCCAGGGGCCGGGGTAGGAGTCCTGCGGGTTCCCGCCCGGCTGTGGCCCCGTACCCGCCGGGGCGCCCATGACGGCGCCCGTTTGAATGTCAGGCTGAGGCCCAGCGCCCTGGCGGTTCGGGCTCGTGGTCAGGGGGTCCACGGACGCGGGCGCCGCCGGCTGCCCCGTGAGGTGCACGATCAACTGGTCCGCGCTCGGCCGCCGCGACGGGTCCTTGGACAGGCAGGCTGCCACCAGTTCCCCGAGCGCCCCCTCCATCGCGCCCAGCTCCGGCTCCTCGTTCAGGATCCGGTTCATCACCACGGGAATCGAGTCGGCGCCGAAGGCGGGCTTGCCCGTCGCCGCGAACACCATCGTGACGCCCCAGGCGAACACGTCCGCCGCCTCGGACACGGCCGCCCCGCTGAGCTGCTCGGGCGCCAGGTACGACGGCGTCCCCATGGCCATACCCGTGGCCGTCGCCCCGGGGGAGTCCAGCGCTCTGGCGATGCCGAAGTCGATCACGACGGGGCCCTCGGGCCCCATGAGGACGTTCGCGGGCTTGAGGTCGCGGTGCAGGATCCCGGCCCGGTGGATGGCCGCCAGCGCGGTCGCCGTACTGATCGCGAGCCGCTCCAGCGCCGCTCCCCGGCGCGGGCCCTCGTTGATCACCAGCTGCCGGAGGGACGGCCCTGGTACGTACTCGCTCACGATGTACGGCCGGCTGCCCTCGAGGTCGGCGTGCAACACCGGAGCCGTGCAGAACCTGGCCACCCGCTGCGCCACCGCGACCTCGCGCAGGAACCTGCTCCTGGCCTCGGCGTCGGCCACCAGCGCGTTGTGCAGCAGCTTGACCGCCGCCTGCTCGCCGGTGTCACTCTGGCCGAGGTACACGACTCCCTGGCCGCCCTCACCTAGCCGGGCGACGAGGTCGTAGGCCCCCAGCCGCCGCGGGTCGTCCGCCGCCAGCGGCTGGTGCTGATTCACGCCGTACCCCCAAGACCATGCCTAACAAATCGACAGATGGTGCGAAACGCTACCAGCGTGACCCTTGGGGCGTTGCCCGGACCTGTCAGATGTTTCGTCTTTTGACGCGGAATGTCAGCCTTTCGGGGCAGGTCGTGTCCACATTGGCCGGGCTAGGTCACGGCTTGGTGAACTCAGATCGCCTTGCCCGGGTTGAGCAGGCCAAGCGGGTCGAAGACGGCTTTGATGCCCTGCTGCATCTCCTGCGCCACCGGTCCGAACTCCAGCCCGAGCCAGCGCCGCTTGAGGAGGCCGACACCGTGCTCGCCGGTCAGCGTGCCGCCGAGCCGCAGAGCGTGCTTGAACACCTCGTCCGCCGCGGCCCACACCTCGGGCGGCGGCTCGGCCATGCCGCGCTCGAAGATGAAGACCGGGTGCAGGTTGCCGTCACCCGCGTGCGCGACTGTGGCGATCTTCACACCATGCCGTACGGCTGCGGCCTCGATCGCCATGATCATGTCGGGCAGCACCGAACGCGGCACGCACACGTCCTCCACCAGGCACGCGCCCATACGCTCCTTGGCGTCGTAGGCCATTCTGCGCAGCCCGATCAGCTCCTCGGTCTCCTGCGGGCTGGAGGAGACCGCCACGAACGACGCGCCGTTGTCGACGCACAGCTGCTCCATGCGCTTGACGACCGACTCGCTGTCCGAGGCGTCGGACTGGCCGATCAGCATGGCGATCGTGCTCGATTCCAGGCCGATGTTGCGCCAGTCGTCGATGGCCTCCAGCGTCGCCCGGTCGAGCAGCTCCATCAGAGACGGCTGGCACCCGGCGGCCATGATCGCCGACACGGCCGCACCCGCGTCGCGCAGCGAGCCGAACTCCGCCGCGAACGTCGCCGGCGGCTTGTCCGGCGCTCTGCGCAGCCGTACCGTCGCCGAGGTGATCACGCCGAGCGTGCCTTCCGAGCCGACGAACAGGCCGGTCAGGTCGTACCCGGTGACGCCCTTCATCGTGCGGCGGCCCGTCTCGAGGATCCGGCCGTCGGCCAGCACCACCTCCAGGCCGAGCGCGGAGTCGCGGGTCACGCCGTACTTCACGCACCGCAGCCCGCCCGCGTTGGTGGCCAGGTTGCCGCCGATCGTGGAGATCTCGTACGACGACGGGTCGGGCGCGTACATCAGCCCGTGCTCCCTGGCCGCCCGGTCGAGGTCGGCGGTGATAACCCCGGGCTCGACCACGGCGATCTCGTCGGCGGGGGAGAGTTCCTTGATCGCCGTCATCCGGGCCACGGAGAGGATCACCGATCCGTCGCCGGCGGTGGCGGCGCCGGCCAGCCCAGTACCGCCGCCGCGCGGCACCACGGGGACCCGGTGCTCGGTCGCCCACTTGAGTGTCGTCACCACGTCGTCACGCGACGTCGCGAGCACCGCGGCCAGCGGCTTGCCCGGCTCCAGGAACGTACGGTCGCGTGCGTAGGAGTCGATCACGTCGGGATCGGTCAGGACGTGGCCCTCAGGCAGGGCGTTCACCAAGGCATCAATGGGTCTCACAAGGGAAACCTTACGGTTTGCGCCGACCGCGGCTAAAGGCCAGACTGCCCAGGTGGAAGTCACGTGTCCGGTATGCAGCCAATCTGACCAGGTCTCCGCAGTCCCTGGAGTGGTGGCGGCGGGCACCACGTACCGGATCGGCCGCGCCCGGATGGCGGCCACGCGCGACATCGCGGATCTGCCGACGGCGGCCTCGCTGGGCGCCTCGAAGCATCTCATGAGCCGTACGCAGCTGGCGGTGTGGCTGTCGTTCCCCAGCCGCCACTACACGGCGTGGACCAGGAACCAGGGCTACATCCTGCTCGGCGTCGCCGCCCTGGTCCACCTGGTGACCGCGTTGGTGATCGCGATGGGCAAGGACGCGAACTGGGCCGAGGTGCTGCTCGCGCCGTTCTGCCTGACCGGGTTGTTCTGGGGGTTCGGGCTGCTGTTCGTGCTGGGGTCGTACGGGGCACGCAAGCGGGACACGGCGGAGGCCCCGGCCCGGGTACAGGCGCTCACCGTGTGGGAGAGGCTGTGTTACTGCCCGCGGGACAACGTGGTGTTCGAGCCAGGGGTCGGGGTGTCGTTTCACCCCAGCGAGACCCGCGAGTACATCTTCGGCTTCCGCCAGAGCCAGACCCGCACCACTGGTAGCTAGCCCCGCGCTTCCGGTACGACGGGTCGGCCGTACCGGAAGCCGCAGGTGCGTCAGGCGCGCGAGCTGAGCTGAAACCGCAGGCTCAGGCGCGCGGGTCAAGTCGAGACCGTGTGAGATCAGGCTCGCTCTTCGGCCACCGCGCGGACGCAGACGGCCAGGCCGATGATGGCCTGCTCCAGCTCATCCAGATCGGGATAGGTGGGTGCGATCCGGATCGTGCGGTCGTCGGGGTCCTGGCCGTAGGGGTGCGTGGCCCCGGCGGGGGTCAGCGCGATCCCGGCCGCCTTGGCCCTGGCCACGACCTCACCGGCATGCGACACCTCAAGGCTGATGAAGTAGCCGCCCTGCGGGCTCGTCCAGGTGCCGAGGTCGCCGAGCTCCTTGGCCAGCACCCGGTCGACGAGCTCGAACTTGGGCCACACCAGCTCGGCGTGCTTGCGCATGTGCGCGGCCACCCCGTCGGCGTCCTTCAGGAACTCGACGTGCCGGAGCTGGTTGAGCTTGTCGGGCCCGATGGACTGCTTGGCGGTGTTGGCCAGGAACCACTTCACGTTCGCGGGCGAGGCCCCGAAGAACGACACCCCGCTGCCCGCCATCGTCACCTTGGACGTGGACCCGAACACGAAGGCCCGGTCGGCGTTGCCGTACTCCGCGCACAGGGCCAGCAGGTCAGCCAGTTCGGCGTGGGTGTCGGTGAGGTGGTGGACCGCATAGGCGTTGTCCCAGAAAATCCTGAAATCAGGCGCCGCCGTGGACATGGCGGCCAGCCGCCGCACGGTCTCGTCGCTGTAGGTGACGCCGGACGGGTTGCTGTACTTCGGCACACACCAGATGCCCTTGACACTCGCGTCCTCGGCGACCAGTCGCTCGACGACGTCCATGTCGGGCCCTTCGGCGTTCATCGGCACGGGCACCATCTTGATCCCGAACCGCTCACAGATCGTGAAATGCCGGTCATACCCCGGCACCGGGCACAGGAACGTGATCTCCGGCTCCTCCACCCACCGCCGCTCGGCCCCGGGCACCTTGGTGAGCAGCGCGTGCACGATCGTGTCGTGCATCACAGCAAGGCTGGAGTTGCCACCGACGACCAACTGCTCGGCCGGCACCTGCAGCAACGGCCCGAACAGCTCCCGCAGCTCGCTGAGCCCCTGGAGGTTGCCGTAGTTACGCCCGTCGGTGCCGTCGGCTGCCTTGTAGGACGTCGGCAGTTTGAGCATGTCATTGGCGAGATCCAGCTGTCGCGGCGACGGCTTCCCCCGGGTCAGGTCGAGCGAAAGGCCACGCTGGACGAGTTCGGCGTAGTCGCGCTGAGCGTTCACTGGATCTACTCCTCCGATCGGGTCGGATACGAAGGATAGAAGACGCACGGCCCTGAGCAGGAATCGGTCCGCCATGTGGATGGCCGGCCGCGCGGGAAGCTCCTCGCACGTGGAGGGCGCGGCTGCGGGAAACTGCCACGAATCCGGACGAATGAAACGGTAAGTAGCACTCCGTCACGTTTGATCACTCAAATAGATCTTGTATGCCCTTTATGTCGAGCTTACGCTTTGTCCGTTTGCAGTCATGCTCCGAGTCGCACGAGTCAGGAACCTTCGGGTTCGGGTCGTGGGGGTGGGGCTTCGTCCGGCGCTTTTGGGGCGCCCTGCGTGGTTCGGAGTGTGACGGCGTATGCGCCGCTTGTTGGCATGGGCTCATTCTGCTCGCTTCAGGTTCGGCCTTGTCTTTTTCATCTTGGCGGCGACGCTACCGGGGCTTTTGGCTTTACAGCCGCAGCCGGTGGCGGCTGATTCCGTGAACGCTGTCACGGCCTCTGGGAACGTTCCTGACACGCCGAAGCAGATGTCGGGTAGTGCTGCCGGTTTGCCGTCGCTGGTGTCTGCTGACGTGACGAGGGCGACAGCGGATCCGGGCACGTCGAAGGCGAAGATCGCGGCCCCGAGGAAGGCGTTGCCGAGGGAGGCGCGGGAGGGGGTAGTCCGCTCCAAGCAGGCCGGCCCGCTGGCGACGTCGTTGATCCGCGGGGCGGCGCCGGTGGCGGTCGCGGCCGCTGTTCCGCCGTGTGGTTCGTATTCGCCGTGGCAGCGATCTGTGTATGTGGCGTACGGCACGTATGTGGCGTCGGGTCTGCGTATTTGGAAAGCCATTCAGAACATTCCTGCCAACCTCAATATCTATCCTCCTGAGGAGCAGGGGGTCGACTGGTTGCTGATCGGGGATTGTCCCAAGCCGCCGCCGCCCACGGTGACGTCGATGTCCCCTGACAACGGCATCCAGTTGACAACCACGCAGCCGACGTTGACGGCTGAGGCCACGACGTGGCCGGGGGGTTCGGTCGGGTTCTACTTCGAGGTGTGCAGTAACCCGTCGATGACGGGATGTGTCTCCTACGATGATTGCTGCGCTCTGTCCGGTAGCTGGGCGGTCCCCGAGGGCAAGTTGGGGTGGGGCCGTCAGTATTGGTGGCGGGTGAGGGTCAGCGATGCTTCGACGATTGGCGGGCTGAGCGCCTATACGTCGACGCGCACTTTCGTCATCGGGGTTCGTCAGCCGACGATCACTTCGCAGTTGTCGGTGCGAGGGGTGAACGGGCAGGAGTTCAACCAGCAGTCCGGCAACTACACCACGACGTTCACTGATGCGCAGGTGGCGGCGGCTGGGCCGCCGTTGTCGGTGGTGCGCTCCTACAACAGCATGGATCCGCGCGGTGACGGCGCGTTTGGTGCTGGGTGGTCGACGCGCTGGGATATGCGGGTGGTGGCGGAGAACGTGCGCGGGCGTGAGGCCGTGCTGGTGACCTATCCGGATGGGCGTCAGGTCCGCTTCGCCAAGAAGGATGACGGGGCGTATCAGCCGCCGCCGGGCATGTACGCGACTTTGGCCAAGAACGCTGATGGCAGTTGGCGGTTGATGGACAAGGCGTCGACGTCGTATCTGTTCGATGGCGGCGGGCGTTTGCTGAAGGTGACCGACAGCCGGGGCCGTAGCCAGGAGTTGACCTATGGGACGGATGGCAAGCTGGCCAAAGTGACTGCGCCTGGTGGCCGGTCGCTGACTTTCTCCTGGACCGGCGCGCATGTCACCACGATTTCCACCGACCAGGTCGACGGCAAGGCGTTGAGCTGGGGGTACACCTATAACGGCGATGCGCTGGAGAAGGTGTGCGATCCTAGTCAGGCGTGCACCCTCTACCAGCTGAATACGGGTTCGCTGTATCGCAGTACGGTGCTGGACTCCGACCCGATGGGGTATTGGCGGCTGGGTGAAAGCTCCGGGTCGGAGGCGAAGGACCTCGGCTGGATGGGCGAGGGCGCCCACTACAACACCAACTACACGCTCGCCAAGCCTGGCGCGTTGGCGGGGACCACCGACACCGCTGTTGAGATCACCGCCTCGAATATCGCCAACGTCAACCTGCCCGGCGACCTCCTTCCTCGGACGGGCACCTGGGCCTCGGTGGAGACCTGGTTCAAGACCACCGGCAACGGTGCGGTCTTGAGCGCGGATGGTTCAGCGGTCGCAGACCCGTACCCGGTGGTGCAGGTGACGAGCGCCGGGAAACTGTCGGCCGCCTTCAACGAGACCTCCACGCCGATCGTGAGCGGCGCCGCGGTCAAGGACGGCCTGTGGCATCATGCCGTCCTGAGCATCGGCGGCGATGTGCAGACGCTGTATCTGGACGGGCAGCTGGCCGGCACGCTCAACGCGACCATCCCCGATCCCGAGGGCCTGGAGTCTTTGGACATCGGCGGTGGCAGCCTGTCCGGATCCATCGACGAGGTGGCGGTTTACGATCGGCCGCTGTCGGCGGTCGAAGTGGCTCGCCACTACGCGGCACGCGTCGCGACTCCGCACGAGCTGGCCAAGATCACTCTGCCGTCCGGGCGGGTCTGGGCCGCCAACACCTACGACAGCTCGACTGAGCGGATCAAAACCCACACCGACCAGCACGGCGGCACCTGGCAGCTGGCCGAGCCGACCTTGGATCGCACGGCAGGCACCTCCACAGTGGTGGTGACCGACCCGAAGAATGAGAAGCTGACCGCCGTTCACGACGCGTGGCGCGGCTACCGGCTGATCTCCAAGACCGACCAGCTCGGCAACAAGACCGGTTACGACTACGACACCGGCGGCTTCCTGTCGGAAATGACCGACGCGAACAACAACACCACCACCTGGTACAACGACGACCGCGGAAACACGCTCTCCACCAGCACGTGTCGTACGGACAGCAGTTGCCAGGCCGCCTATACGGAGTTCTATCTCAACAAGGACGACCCGTTCGACGCGCGTAACGACCGACCCCTGAAGGTCCGGGACGCGCGTTCGGCCAGTGACACTGACAACACCTACGCCACCAGCTACGAGTACAACCAGTACGGTGAGCAGCTCAAAGTGACCACCCCGGCCACGACGGACTTCCCCAACGGCCGCTCAACAGTGATCGTCTACACCGATGGAACCGAGCCCGCGATCGGTGGGGGAGTGATGCCGGCCGGGCTGGTGAAGTCGTGGACCGACGCTCGGGGCAGTACAGGGATCAACCGCTATACCGCCGCGGGTGATCTCGCCGAACAAACCCAGCCGGAAGGGTTGGTCTCCACACAGACCTACGACGTTCTGGGCCGGATGAAGACCCGAACGGAGGTGTCCAAGGCGCAGCCGGGCGGGGTCACGTCCACCTACACCTATGACGACCTCGGGCGGCTGGCCACCAAGACCGGCGCGGGGGTCAAGAACGAGGTCACCGACGTCACCCACACGGCGCAGACTGTCTACGCCTACGACCCGGACGGCAACGTGCTGTCCCAGACCGTCAAGGACCTCACCGGCGGCGACCCGGAGCAGACCATCTCCTACACCTACGACGGTCACGGCCGCGAGGAGACGGTCACCGGACCGGAAGGCGGCGTGACACGGACGACGTGGGACGAGATCGGTGCCCGCACCACGATCATCGACGAACTGGGCTCGATCACCGGCCTCACCTACACCAAACGCGGCGAACTGGCCACACGCACGCTGAAGAACTGGACCGGCAGCCCCGTCGCCCCCATCCCGGCCAAGGAGATCGCCCTCGAGTCGTTCTCCTACGACCCGGCTGGGCGGCTGGCCGGACGTGCGGACGCGATGGGCCGCAAGACCGCTTACAACTACTTCAACGACGATCTGCTGTCGCAGGTGGTCGCTGATGACGTCAAGCTGAACGGCTCGACCACGACCACGGACGTGGTCATCGAGGCCGACACCTACGACAACGCGGGCAACCTCACCCAGCAAGTACTCGGCGGCACGACGACCCGAACCGACTACGTCTATGACGCCGCCAGCCGCCTGACCTCGGAGACTCTCGATCCGGACGAGCTTGGACGCAAGACGACGTACGGCTACGACGCCAACGACAACGTCATCACCACCAAGAGCACCGCCACCGGCACGACGAGGGTCGAAACCAGCGAGTTCGCCTACAACAAGGAGAACTACCCCACCCGCCGCACGGTCAAGAACGGCAGCCAGGACCTGACCACCACATGGAAGGTCGATGACCGCGGTCTGGTGGTGGAGGCGGTCGACGGACGCGGCAACCTGTCCGGTGCCGACCCGGCCGCCTACACAACCACCATGCGCTACGACTTGGCCGGCCAACTGGTCGAAGCCACGTCACCACCTGTACAGATCGACAAGGCGGGCACCGCCCAGCAGCAGCGGGTTACCACCCGTTTCGGTTATGACAACGCCGGCCGCCAGACCCACGGCGTCGACGGCGAAGGACGCATCACCACCTCCGGCTTCGACCGGGCCGGACGCCTGACCTCAGTGACCGGCGCGCCGTACACCCCGCCCGGAGGAAGCGCGCTCACCCCCAAGACCGCCTACGGCTACGACCCGGCGGGGCGGCTGATCAAGACCACCGACCCGCGTGGCCAGATCACCACCGTCGAATACGACGCGCTCGGCAACCCGGTCCGCCGCACTGACCCGCCCCCCGCTGCAGGCCAGCCCGCCGGGCAGTGGGTGTCGCAGTACGACCTGCTGGGCGAGGAATTGGCCGCGATCGACCCCACCGGGGCGCGCAACGAGGCCACCTACGACGACCTCGGCCGCCAGATCACCCAAACCGCCATCGAACGCAAACCGACCACCGCGGCCTACACCACCAAGCTGGAATACAACGATGCGGGCGACCCCACCAAGGTCACCCTGCCCACCACCAAGACCATCGGCTACACGGTCAACGCCGCCGGGCAGGTTCTCACCGAGACCGACCCGCTCAACCACACCACCACCTACGACTACGACCTGGTCGGCCGCCCCGCCAAGACCACCAACGCGCTCGGCAACGCCATCACCGCCGACTACGACCTAGCCGGCCGCCTGACCAGCCTGAAGAACCTGGACAGCGCCGGTGCGACGGTCAAGTCCAAGGGGTTCGGCTACGACGCCGCTGACAACCTCACCCAGATCACCTCCGGCGAGGGCCACATCACCCGGCGCACCTTCGACGCCACCGACCTGCTGACCCAGCTCGTCGAACCGGTCTCAGCCACCGACTCGATCACCAGCAGCTTCGGCTACGACGCCACCGGCGCCCGCACCCGCTTGACCGACGGCCGCGGCAACGCCACCTGGACCGGCTACAACACCCTCGGCCTGATCGAGACACTGACCGAGCCCGCCACCACCGCCCACCCGGACCTGGCCGACCGCACCTGGACGCACGTCTACGACGCCGCAGGCAACGAGACCGCCCTCATCCAGCCCGGCGGTGTCCGCCTTGACCGGCAGTACGACCAGCTCAACCGCCTCACTCAGGTCAGCGGCTCGGGCGCCGGCATCGTGGCGGCCGACAAGACCTACAGCTACGACCTGGCCGATCGCGTCACCACGGTCACCGATCAGACCCTCGAATACAACGACCGCAGCTTGCTCACCAAGGTCACCGGCCCGTCAGGTTCGAGTTCGTTCGCCTACGACAACATGGGCAACCCCACCCAGCGCATCGATGCCACCGGCACCACCACCTACACCTGGGACAACGACAACCGTCTCAAAACGGTTGCTGACCCGGTCAGCGGCCGTACCAACACCTACGGCTACGACAACGCCGACCGCCTGACCAGCATCACTTCCGCCAACCCGGTCAACACTCAGAGCTACACCTACGACGCCGCCGACCGCCTCAAAACCCACACCCTCAAGAACAGCACCGGCGGCCAACTCGCCCAGATCACCTACGGCTGGGACAAAGACGACAACCTCACCAGCAAAATCACCTCAGGTACGGCAGGCGCCGGCAACAACACCTACGGCTACGACCACGCCGGCCGCCTCACCTCCTGGACCGGCCCCGACGGCACCACCACCGCCTACGAATGGGACGCCTCCGGCAACCGCACCAAAGCCGGCAACAAGACCTACACCTATGACCAGCGCAACCGCCTGACCAGCGGCGACGGTACCGATTACACCTACACCCCGCGCGGCACCCTCGCGAGTGAAACCAAGAACGGCGCCACCAGACAACTCACCTTCGACGCGTTCGACCGGCTCATCAACGACGGCGACGCCACCTACACCTATGACGCTTTCGACCGCATGGCCACCCGCCAAAAGTCCGGCAGCGCCCTGCAGAAATTCGCCTACGCCGGACTCGACAACGACATCATCGCCATCACCGACCAGAACGGCGCCGTCCAAGCCAAGTACGGCCGCGACCCCTCTGGCGGGCTCGTCAGCACCCAAGAAGGCGACGGTCCTGCCCTCGCTGCCATGACCGACATCCACGACGACTTAGTCGGCACCTTCTCCGGCACCGCCCTGGCCAGCACCACGGCCTACAATCCCTACGGCGAAGTCACCGCCCAAACCGGCACTCAGTCGAGGCTCGGCTACCAGAGCGAATACACCGACCCCGACACCGGCAAAACCAACATGCACGCCCGCTGGTACCAGCCTGGCACCGCCACCTTCGCCTCCCGGGACACCTGGACCCTGCCCTCAGGCCCCTCTATCCAGGCCAATCGCTATACCTACGGCAACGGCAATCCCGCTGTCTATTCAGATTCATCAGGGCACTCGCCCGACCCTCGCTGCTACAGAGCAGTCAGCATCCCTGTTGTCGGAGTTCCGGTGGCGGTGGGATGTGATGTGGTTTCGGATGCCAAGGGGACTGCCTCTGACGATGTGTGCAGGGACGGTGCCGGCAGGGCTACCTCTTGCAACCCGCCTGGCAAGTGCGCAGAATTCGCCAATGGCTGCCGTATGCCCCATAGTGACAGCAGCTCTGGCGCCAGACCCGAGAAAGTCAAGTCGCAGGCAACCAAAGGTCGTGTCTCATCTCAATCAAATTCGACGACCCGGACTACGCACTATAAACCCACCGGCGATCCCGTTAAGCACCCCGGTCCGAAACAGCCCGGCCCGAAGCACCCCGGTCCGAAGTCCCCCGCCTTTGAATTCGGGCCGATAATACACAAGCACAACTGTGGTAAAAAATGCATGATCGAAGGCCATCCCGCGAAGGATGACGAGGAGATCCCGATCATCGTGGTAGGTATTGATTCTATCGCGCAGCCTGTGGGATTGGATCCTGCCGATTTCGTCGAGCTTCCGGAAGACCGGCCAACGACAGAACCAGCGCCGACACCTGATCCTGAGCCCGAACCGGAGAATCCGCCTCCTGGTGACAGCCCAGAGCCTGACTGCGAACCATTCAAGAAGTACGATGCCGACCCAGTAGGACGACCCATCGTCGGATCCGCGCGGTACTGTAGACCAACCGATCTCGATGGAGGTACGGACGCCAGCGTCGATCCAAGGTATTGGCCCAGCACCAATCCGGCCCACCCTCATCGTCCACAAATCCGACTCTACGATAGATGCCACGTAGTCGCTGGTACTCTTCTTGGCGGCTCCGGAGGCGATCCTAACAACCTCGTCCCCTGCATATCGACCGTCAATAGGGGCCCAATGAGGCGAGTGGAAAATGCTGCACGCAGAACAGTTCAGGACGTCAATGGAAGAGGGGTTGTAGACTACCGAGTTGAGGTCAGATACGATGGCCGAAATACGATTCCAAGTAGGTTCCGCATGGTAACGTCGATCGACGGGGAAACTGTCTCCGACGAATGCATTCACAATGATCTCAATAAAACGGTGACAGATGGCTACACTTGCTGATCTGGAGAGTCTCATTGGCTCTCCCAATAGGCCTGCACCTGTGAATGACTGGGGTATGGTTGAAGCGGGCCTCGGTTTGCGGCTTCCAAGCGACTACAAGGAGCTGATGGACCGGTACGCCAGCCTGACGCTCGATGCATTCCTGGGTCTATTCATACCAAATCCGGGTGATTATCCAGGAGAATTGATGCATGACAGCATTCTGGGTCTCTTGGATGATGTGGCACCAGATGGCGACGAAGAGCAAGAAGTGGTTGACGACGATGGGAACATCGTCGAACGGCGCCATTTCTCCCACTATCCCACCCCTGGTGGAATTATTCCATGGGGTTCCACGCAAAATGGTCAACTATGTCTGTGGGAGGCTGACGGTGATCCCGATTCCTGGAAAGTTTTAGTCTCTTCTGATGGAGCGTTCATGTGGAAGCATGGCGGAGGTATTCTCGATTTTCTTATTCAAGCCAATCGAGGTCAACTTCGCTGTCCTCTCATGAACAATAAGGGAAATTTGGATCGCACCTTCGATGACAATCTACCGGGGCAGGCTTCCATGTAACCGTATGCGCATGGGGCGTTAAGCTTTTTCTCCTCAATCGCGACAGATGGATCATTGGGTGTTATGTTGATAGGGGGTGAAGGGTCGGGGCGAAGCTATGGGGTGGGGTGGCCGTTGTGCAGATAGGCAACGGTGCCAGTGTCGGCGGCGGTGATGGCAGCGGCCAGGCGCGCCCACACGTAAGGGCGGAGCCGTTTCTGTGCTTGGTCGGAGGTGCAGAAATCGAACGCCGCCAGTTCGGCGTCGGTGATGCGTAGCGTGGTGATTTCATCTGCTGTGAGGGTTCCGGCGTCGAAAATGAATGTCAATAGGTCGTCCCACGGTCCGTGCGGGGCTACCCAGTCCACACACACCAGCGTCATACGTTCGGGGAGCTGGAGGTCGAGTTCTTCGGCGAGTTCGCGGCGCAGCGCGTCTATAGGTGGTTCGTTGGCTTCAGCCATGCCGCCGGGGGTGTCCCAGTCCGGTTTGTACGTGGGGTCGACCAGCAGGACGCGGCCGTAGCGGTCGCGGATCAGCGCGTCAGCCGCTACCCGTTTACGCGCCTGACGGGCGTTGCCTTCGGCGAGGTGCGCGTGCCATGCGGCGGGGTCACGCTCATACAGCGGCCGGAGATCAGGATCGGTCATGGTGGTGTGCCTTTGGTGTGTAAGGCCGGGGGTGGGTGTCGGTGAGCCATTGATACCACCAGACGCGCTGCCGCAATGTCTCGGTCAGAGACTCAACGACGGTGCGCGCGATGGGGGCGGTGTGGGGTTTCAGTAGGGTGCGAAGTTCACGAAGTTGCTGGACGACCAGGTATGAGCCGAGCGCCTGGGTGGAGGCGATCACTTCGTTGGCGACAGCGCACGCCCGGTCCAACTCCCCCTGTCCGATAAGGGCGCTGGCCCGGGTGAGATTCCCGAACGCACGGGAGCGGATACGACCGGCGGGGCGAAGCTCCAGGACGCGCTCAGCGTGACGTTGGGCTGCTGGGAGGTCGCCGAGCTGCCGCATGCAGCGCGCGGCGTCGCAGGCCAGCGCTCCCTGGTCGAAGGAGGACACCCACGGCGACGGGGCTTCATCGTGAGTGCCCTGAAGGGCTACCTCAGCGTCGTGCAGCAGCGCCCGTGCCTCCCGCGATTGGCCGAGGCTGGCATGGCATCGGGCCCGCGTGGCCAATAGCTTCGCCTGAAGTTCGGGGTTACGTGGCCCGGCGGCCAATGCCCGCGCCGCCGCCTGAGCCACGCTGATCGCCTCATCGGGGCGGGTCTGGTGGTGGGCCAGGTGCGCGACGCTGTTCAGCACGTGAACGCCGAGATGCCGGTCTCGCCCAACCGTGGACAGATCCCAGGCCCGGTGAAAGTGCCGCCGGGCGTCCTCATCGCGCCCGGCCTCATGCGCCATCCACCCAGCCATTTCGGTGAGCGCGGCGGCGGAGGTGAACACTGCCACACCATCAGCGCCACCAGCCCCGCCGAACAACCGGGGGGCCACCTGGTCACGCAGGTACGCCGTGACGGTGCCATACAGATACGCGCCCCCGATTTGGGCGTCCATGACCCGCCATCCTTGCATAGCCGCCGCGTCATCTCCGGCCGGCCCCTCACCAGGCTGCACCTCCACCACCGCAGCCGGTGCCAGAGTAGGGACGTGCGGCGCCGGGCGGGGGGCGCGCTGCTCCGGCACCTGAAACCACAACAGCTTCGCCGGGATGTCGAGCAGCCGCGCCCACTGAGTCAGCTTGCCCAAGTCGACCATGGCGGGGCCGTTCTCGATCCGGGAGAGCTGGGACTGTGTGATGCCCACCCACGCCGCCACCGTTTCCTGTCGTAGCGGGCGGCCGTGGTGCGGGTGGGTCCGGTAGGCCGCGATCACCCGTCCCATATGCCATGGCCCCAGCGCCGCCCGCATGTCAGGGTGATCCCAAAACTCCGGCGGAACCCTCGGCGGCCCATCGGGAACATCGGCGGTGTAGCGCGCGCCGGTCGTGCATGCCGCGCACTGGCCGCTGGTGTTGTCCCGCGCAAGTCTTGTTGTGCCGCATGCGCGGCAGCGTCGAGCGTTCGTGTCCGTCATCTGGGTTCACCGCCACATCGGATCCGCGAATCCCTGCCCGTCGAATGTAACCACGTGCTCACTGTCTGGATCCAGATATGCGCTGCGCACATGCCGGTATGCGCCATCGATCATGGCCCTATGGGCGGGCTGCTGGTCACTGTGGGAGCACATTCACCGACCAGTACGGAGGCACAGTGGCCACACACCTGGAACCATCGCCGGCGACCGGCGGGAGGATCACGGCGGCGGACAGCCGCCCCATTGTCGGGGTCGGTCCGGTCACGCATCTGGGAACGCTGCCCGGTCGAGGGTCTGGGGGTGTCGTGAGCGGCCGGTTCACGCCGCTGCCGCCCGCCGTAGGCTCAGCCTCGGAGGTCACTTTGTTGGCGCTGCACACCGCGATCACCATCGGCGCACAAGTTGCGAGGATCGCGGCCCGGCTGTGGGGCCTGCCATACCTCGAACACGTCGCCGAGCAGGTCGCCGCGCATCTGATCGCCCGCGCGGTCGAGACCACCGGCCACCCCAACCCGAACTCCCGGTACAGCGACATCGACCCCACAACCCTCGCCGTGGTCAGCATCCGGGTACACCGCCGTGCCGACGCACTGATTATCGACGTGTGGGACACCGACCCCACCGCACCCGACGCACTGCCACTCGACCAGCACATCACCGCTGTGGGCGCCCTGGCCCGCCGCTGGAACAGCTATCCCGTCCCATGCGGTGGAAAAGTCATCTGGGCCGAAATCGCGCCAGAGGACCAACGCACCGGCTAGACACCGCACCTGCCCGACACGACCGCAACGGCTAGACACCGCACCTGCCCGACACGACCGCAACGGCGCGCTCAACACCGCCGAGATCTTGAGTTGCCCGCGAACCCTGATCGGATGCCGGAGGCCCGACTTATGGCCAGCCCCGTCACGGACCTACGATTCGAACCCCGCCTGACGGCCGAGATCCAAGCCGTTCTCGAGAAGCACGGCTACCGGCTGCCGCCAGGCGGCGATCACATCCACGACCTGGTCATGACCCGTGTGAACCTCGCTCTCAAGGACCTCGTCGAGATCTTGGAGGGAAGGACCCGCTGACATGCCGGCCGGCGAGCTTGCTGAATTTCACGGCCCGCACGTCGCGCCACCCACGCCGGAGCACGTCAAGCTGACCTGGCATCAACCCCCCCGGGCGTCACGCATCCGGGTGATCTTCCACACCTGTGAATGCCGCGAAACGACGTACGAACTTTGCGCCACCGCCGGTCAGAGTTTCGTCCGCCGTACCGACCGCACGGAGCAAACCGTCCGCGAAACCCCATGGACGCTGACCGCGATCGCCAGGCATGTCTTCGAGCAGATCCTGCGGGGCAAGGCCCGGTGATCAGAGGGCCCGACCGCTGCGGGGAGAGGCACGGTTGTCTGGGAAGCAGGGCTTGCTTCCGCCAGATGAGCTGGGCGACGGAGTTCGCGAGCTGCGGCCCACCCTCGACGGTGCTGCCATACGCATTACGTACTGGCTCACGCCGAACCGCACCGCGGTCCTGCTAACCGTCTTCCGCAAGACGAGAATGCGGGAGGACGCCGAAGTCAGGCGCGCCAAGCTCGCTCAGAAGGTCTGCGAGGCCGAACACGGTCCAGCACACGAGGAGTTCATCCGCACCATTGAGGAAGGAGAGGTGGAGCAATGAGCCACAGCCGTTGGAAGACCTTGCGCGAACGCAAGCTCGCCGCGGATTTCACCGAGCCGGAGGACGTGGCCGAGGCTCGTCGCGAGATCCGGCTGTCCATGGCCCTGGCGAAGGCGGTGTACGGTCGGCGCACCGAACTCGGGCTCACCCAGGCTGAATTGGCCGACCGCGCTGGCCTCACCCAGGCGAAGGTCTCCCGGATCGAAGGCTCTGACACCATTCCCACACTGCCGCTTCTCGCCAAGCTGGCCGAGGCCCTTGACGCCACCCTTAACATCGCCCTCGACAACGACGACACCCAGGTGAGCTTCGCCGGACACCGCACAACGCGGCCTGAGTAGTCCAAGCAGGCGCCGCTTAGCCGACGTATCCCACGCTATGGGGCGAGAAGCGAGTCTTTGATCGCCTGTCCTCCGGACGCGCCTGCCTCCGCCAGTTCGTGCGCGGCACGTCGGAGCTCGGCCACGGCGGAGGCGTTGACCGCCGCAGCATCCGGAGCCACGTTCAAGGCGATGGCGGTGGCGGCCTCGGCATCGCCCTGCATGATGTGGGCTCGCGCCAGGCAGGCCCCGAACCATGCTCGATCGCGCCGGTAAGACTCGGGCAGGGTCGACAGTCCGCGTTCGACGAAGTCGGCGGCGCGACGGCCATCGCCCAGCTCCAGTTCGGCCATACCGCGCTGCATGAGGAACCAGCCCTCGCCGTAGAAGTACATCCAGGGCGGTTCGTCGTCGGGGTGTTCGGCCGCGGTTCTGATGAGTTCTTCGGCTTCGGCGAGTCTGGTGCGTGCCTGGTTGGCCTCACCCATCTGGGCATGCCCCCTGCCGGCCATTTGGGCGGCCATGCCTCGCACGCCGTGCGTTGTCCGGCCGTCCTCCCAGCGGGAGGCCTCGGCGAGGCGTACGCAGCGGTGTGCGTCGCCGAGGCTCCATGCCTGGTGGGCGCGCATGTTCAGGGTGGTTGAAGCGAGGCAGGCGTCTCCGGCTTCGAGGGCCCAGGCGTGGGAGCGGTCGTACCAGGCCAGCGCGGCGGGATGGTCACGGGAGTCCTGGCACATCCAGGCGATGAACTGGGCGTACTGGGCGAGGACGGCGACCGCGCGGTCAGCCAGCGGTCCTTTGGCGCCTCTTGCGAGGTCTGCCACGGTGGACAGTTGAGCGTGGACGAGTGGTAGCAGCGGACGGCTGCCGATGGTGTCCTCGACGCGGCGGTGTTCGGCCAGGCAGTGTTCCAGCCATCGCACGGTTTCCAGATCGACCCGTGGCGGGTTCTTGATGGCGCGGGTGATGCGCTCGTACAGGTCAGGGTCGGGCGCCAGTGACGGAAGGGCGAGTGCGGGGACCGGCTTGATGACGGTGCCGAACAACTGATCTTCCGTCACGCTGAACGCAGTGCAGTAGAGCTTGGTGTAGAAGGCGTCGGGCCGGTGCTCGCCGGTCTCGTGGCCGCGAATGCGCCGGATCAGGTTCGCCGGCTCGGGGAACGGCTTGGCAGAGGCTTTGATCAGCTGTTGGGCCAGCTCGCGCTGCGACCAACCTCGGGTGGTACGGGCGGCCAGCAGCCGGGTGGCCCAGACAGGAACCGCCTGGACGTGATCGGTCATCCAGCGCACCTCCAGAAGGGCGGACGCGGGGAGCGGACATCTGGGAGCGCCTCCTAGTGTCCTCTTCTGACGTGCTACCACGCACGGCTCTGATGTATTCGTGCACTTCGACACCGATGCTTTCTTCTCATGGATGGCCACCGACTACTCCGGTCGGGGAGCGTGCGGCGTCAGTGGTGAGTCCGAACGGGCTGCCGCACTGTTGACCGAGGCGCTCGGCTTGTTGGCTCCTGGTGCCACAGGGACGGTCCGGCTGGTGCGTCTCGACCGCCACGCGCGGCAACCCTCCTACATCTACGGCAGGACCCTGCTGCGCTTGCGCCGGATCAAGGCCAGCCCGCCGACCGTGATCGCCACTGGCGATTAAGGTGGGACGGAGCCAGATCGCGATGTCCGAATGGGAACCGCACAGTCCCCATGGCCCCCTCCGGGTAACCGAAACCTCCTGCTGCGGGGAGTGCGAGTGGTGCAGCGAGGGCGGCAAGTTCCTCATCCTGCGCTTCAACGGCAAGCACTACGAGGAGACAGCCCGCGGCCGCTACTCGGACGCCCGGCCGGTCTGGGAAGGACTCGTGAGACACCACCATCGATGCAAGCAGGAGCCATAGCCAAGGACGCCGGGCCTTACTCGGCTATGGTCAGGCCCGCCGTGATGATCTGAGAGAGTGATCGGCTCGGCGTGGCGCTGGAAGCAAGGACCGGAGGCGCGGCGTATGGAAGGCGGCCGACTCAGCAAACTTCGTGAGCAGCCACAATAGACTGCCCACTCTCTCGAAGCGCCAGTCGTGGGGGTTGGCGCCGGAGGCGCGCCCGAGGAAGGCAGCCCGAGCAACGCGAGGCCCTACAGGGGGCGAGCCGTTGGCTCGACTGGAAGAAGCGCCTGAGCCCCGAAAGCGCGAAGCGCCGATGAAGCGAAGCCCGTTGTGCCCGGGGTGGGCATCGGCTGGTTAACCACCCAAATGGGTGACGGCGGGATCTTGACAGGAAGAACGCCCGGAGCGAAGCGGAGGCCCTCCAGAGGTCACGGCTCAGCAGCCGCCGATGCTGCAGAGTTTCGCGGCCATCTTCGTGGCGTCCGACTGGTGCTTGGCCAGGGTTCTGATGGCCGGGGCGTCGTTGTGCCGGTCCCAGTAAATGGCTACGGCCGAGCCCTTGCGTACCGCGACGAACTGCTGGGTCTGGGGTACGGGATTGGACTTCGTCCCCTTGGTGGCCCTCGAGGCGCCCACCGAGTCGTCGCCGATTTTCGGGTCGATTGCCTTGACGAGTTTGCCGCACTTGGTCAGGCGCGTGCGGAACTCGGTCATCAGTTTTTCCGCGGCGCTTGCCTTCGCGAAGAGGAAGACCTGTTCGCCGCGTTCGGCGTTGGTCTTCTCGCCGCCGCCCATGTTCGGGTCATAGGTGAGGTCGCGGCGGGCGATCCAGTCCTTTTTCAGCTTGGCGCCCGAGCACTGGATGTTCTCCACCTCGATCAGGTTGTCGTTCTGGGAGAGGAGCCAGTGCTCCTGCTTGGTGTCCTTGCGGGCCTCCTTTTCGTACAGGAGGAAGTTCTTCGGGATCGACGGGGTGGCCAGGGCCGCCGCCGGCGGGAGCAGCAGGGCGGCAACCAGGGCGCTGCCGGTCAGCAAGGTGATCTTCTTTATGTTCATGCGGAGTTGGATGCCGGTGGGCGGGGAAAGGTTCGGGACTTATGTGAGGAATTCGGCTGGGGCGTTTCGTGTGACGAAAGATTCCAGCTCGGGCAAGGACAAGCCTGGTGGGGTGGCCACGATGAGACGGTCCACGCCCAGTTCCGCGTACGACCTCACGGTGGCGGGGTCGAGGTGGCGGGCCGGGGTGACCGAGATGTGCAGGGGCTTGGTCGACATCGCCTTCAGCGACTCCAGTTGGGCGGCCGTGGCGCGTAGGCCCAGCATCCAGCCGTACCAGCCGTCGGCCAGCGTGGCGGCTCGGCGGTGGGCGGCCGGGGTGTGGCCGCCGATGACGACGGGGACCGGGCGCTGGATAGGGCGGGGGTGGGCGTCCAGGTCCTTGAAGGAGACGTGCCGGCCGTCGAAGGCGGGGTTCTCGTCCTGCCAGAGGGAGCGGATGGCCGGCAGGTACTCCTCCAGGCGGGAGCCGCGGTCGGACATCGGGACGCCCAGGGCGCGGAGTTCGGGCTCCAGGTAGCCGGCGCCCACGCCGAAGATCAGGCGGCCGCCGCTGAGGACGTCCACGCTGGCCAGTTGCTTGGCGAGGATCAGCGGGTCGCGCTGGGGGAGTACGACGCAGCCGGTGGCCAGCCGGATTCGCTCGGTGTGGGCGGCCAGGAAGGCCAGTGAGACCACGGCGTCCAGGAGCGGCGCGTCCGGTTCGAGGGGGGCGGAGTCCACTCGGGGGCTGGGGAGAACGATGTGGTCGGCGGTCCACAGCGACTCGTAGCCCAGGCTTTCGGCCAGCCTCGCCACCCGGGCGGCGCCCAGGCGATCGGCGGCGGCGAACCCGTTCGGCATGTGAAGGCCGATGGAAGGCCCGGTGGAAGGCCCGGTGGCGGTTTCCACGGAAGGGCCGGTGGAAGGTCCCACGGAAGGTCCCACGGAGGGGCCCACGGAAGGTCCGGTGGAGGGTGGGGTGGGGGACATATTGGGAAACGTTACGAGGGCCAAGGTCGGTCCACCAGCGACGATTTGGCATGGAATCCATGCGCCGCGTGCATGCCGTACGGCCCGAAAAGGGGGCACCAGGCAAAGACGTGTGCGGTGAATGTTGAAAATTGCTTCCCGTATGGCGATCGTTGGCGTGGAATTGGAGGATCGGGGGCAGAGCACACTCCGCAAAGGAGGGAGCACTCGTGACAGCTGTTCGCGAGACCTCGATCGAGCAGGTCAGACGCCGGCGCACCGGTAAGATCATCGTGTCGTGGCTGTCGACGACCGATCACAAGGTCATCGGCTATCTCTATCTGATCACCTCGTTCGGGTTCTTCCTCGTCGCGGGCATTATGGCCATGGTGATCAGGGCCGAATTGGTGCAGCCCGGGATGCAGATCGTGAGCCAGCAGCTCTACAACCAGCTGTTCACCATGCACGGCACGATCATGTTGCTGTTGTTCGCCACGCCGCTGTTCGCGGGATTCGCCAATGTGATCATGCCTTTGCAGATCGGTGCTCCTGACGTCGCGTTTCCCAGGCTCAACGCGGTCGCGTACTGGATGTTCCTGTTCGGCGGGCTGATCGTGCTGGCCGGGTTCGTCACGCCGGGCGGGGCCGCCGAATTCGGGTGGTTCGCCTATACGCCGCTCTCCACCGCCACCTTCACGCCGCACATGGGCGGCGATCTGTGGATCATGGGGCTCGCGTTGTCGGGCCTCGGGACGATTCTCGGCTCCGTCAACTTCATCACCACGATCATCGGACTGCGGGCGCCGGGCATGACGATGTTCCGGATGCCGCTGTTCACCTGGAACACCCTGCTGACCAGCATGCTCGTCCTCATGGCGTTCCCCGTGCTGGCCGCCGCGCTGCTCGTGCTCGAATCGGACCGCAAATTCGGCACGCACGTCTTCGAGGCCGCCAACGGCGGGCCGTTGATCTGGCAGCACCTGTTCTGGTTCTTCGGGCATCCCGAGGTGTACATCATCGCGCTGCCGTTCTTCGGGATCATCACCGAGGTGATCCCGGTGTTCAGCCGTAAGCCTATTTTCGGATATGGCGGGCTGGTCGGGGCGACGATCGCGATCGCCGGACTGTCGATGACCGTGTGGGCGCACCACATGTTCGCCACGGGTCAGGTGCTGCTGCCGTTCTTCTCGTTCATGACGTTCCTCATCGCGGTGCCGACAGGGGTGAAGTTCTTCAACTGGATCGGCACGATGTGGCGGGGCCATCTCTCCTTCGAGACGCCGATGCTGTTCGCGGTCGGGTTTCTCGTGACGTTCCTGCTGGGCGGCCTGACCGGGGTCATTCTGGCCTCGCCGCCGCTCGACTTCCACATCAGCGACACGTATTTCGTGGTGGCGCACTTCCATTACGTGGTGTTCGGGACCGTGGTGTTCGCCATGTTCTCGGGGTTCTACTTCTGGTGGCCGAAGATGACCGGGCGGATGCTCGACGACCGGCTGGGGAAGGTGCATTTCTGGACCCTGTTCATCGGGTTCCACACCACGTTCCTGATCCAGCACTGGCTCGGGGCGATGGGCATGCCCAGGCGCTACGCCGACTACAGCCCGGCCGACGGCTTCACCGGAATGAACGAGATCTCCTCCATCGGGGCATTCCTGCTCGGCGCTTCGACGTTGCCGTTCCTCTACAACGTCTGGAAGACGGCCAGGCGGGCGCCGAAGGTGACGCTCGACGACCCGTGGGGCTACGGCAACAGCCTGGAGTGGGCCACCTCGTGTCCGCCGCCCCGGCACAACTTCACCTTCCTCCCGCCCATCCGGTCCGAACGGCCCGCGTTCGATCTGCACTATCCGCACCTGCTGAAGGACGAACTCGAAGAGGGGGCCGGGGAAGAGGAGACTGGGGAAGAGGGTGCGAAAGAGACCGAGAAGCAGCCCGACTGACCGGCACGTGCCGAAGAGCCGCTTCGAAAGCCGGCCCAAAGCCGGGCCTTCTCCGAAGCAGATCCGGGTGCTTGTGTGGAGATGACGTTTCGCCCATCTAAGGAGATCGGCGATGACAGGCACGAAGACTCCCTTCACCCCCGAGACGGCCCCCTGCGGCAAGAAGTCCGCCGGCGAGCGCCTCGTCGACGACGACGGCTACGGCCTGGTGATCCGCGATCAGATCTTCGACTGCGGCTGCCGCAGGATCCGCCACGAGTACCACGACGGCAGCATCCACCTCTCCGCCATCCGCCATGACGGCAAGCGGGTGAAGGACCCGACACAACCCGACCACGGGAGCTGATCGCACATGATCGACGTGCTCATCGTCGGAGGAGGCGGAGCGGGTCTGCGCGCGGCCATCGCGGTCGCCGAGACGGCCCCCGCGCTCACGGTGGCGGTCGTGTCGAAGGTCTACCCGATGCGCAGCCACACGGTCTCCGCCGAAGGCGGCGCCGCCGCGGTGATCGGCGTCGGCGACACGCTCGACGAGCACTGCTACGACACGATCTCCGGCGGCGACTGGCTCTGTGACCAGGACGCGGTCGAGGCGTTCGTGGAGGAGGCGCCCCGCGAGCTGATCCAGCTGGAGCACTGGGGCTGCCCGTGGAGCCGCGAGCCGGACGGCCGGGTGGCCGTCCGTCCGTTCGGCGGGATGAAGCGGATGCGCACGTGGTACGCCGCCGACAAGACCGGTTTCCACCTTCTCCACACCTTGTTCCAAACAACACTGAAATATCGGGACATCGTGCGGTACGACGAGTGGTACGTCACCAAGCTCGTCGTCGACGACGGCCGGGTCCACGGCGTCGTGGCCGTCGAGCTGCGAACCGGCCGCATCGAGACCATCGCCGCCAGGACCGTCATCCTGGCCACCGGCGGCTGCGGCCGGGTCTTCCCCTTCACCACGAACGCCGCGATCAAGACCGGCGACGGCATGGCCCTGGCCTACCGGGCGGGCGCGCCGCTGAAGGACATGGAGTTCGTCCAGTACCACCCGACCGGCCTGCCGTTCACCGGCATTCTCATCACCGAGGCGGCCAGAGCGGAGGGCGGCTGGCTGATCAACAAGGACGGCTACCGCTACCTCCAGGACTACGACCTGGGCAAGCCCACGCCGACACCCAAGCTGCGCAGTATGGAGCTGGGGCCGCGCGACCGCCTGTCCCAGGCGTTCGTGCACGAGCAGCAGCTGGGCCGCACGGTCGACACTCCGTACGGGCCGGTCGTCTACCTGGACCTGCGCCACCTCGGCGAGGGCAAGATCGAGGCCCGCATCCCGTTCGTCCGCGAGCTGTGCAAGAGCTACCAGAACCTCGACCCGGCCACCGACCTCATCCCGGTCCGTCCGGTCGTGCACTACATGATGGGCGGCGTCCACACCGACCTCGACGGCGCCACTCCGGTCGCCGGGCTGTTCGCGGCCGGTGAGACCGCGTGCGTCAGCATTAACGGCGCCAACCGGCTCGGCTCGAACTCGCTGCCGGAGATCCTCGTGTTCGGCAGAAGGGCGGGCCTGGCCGCCGCCAGGTTCGCGAAAGAGCACAAAGAGCTGGGCGAGCACCAGGCCGTACGGACGCAGGGGGACGACGAGCGGCGGCGGCTGGAACGCGCGCGAGACGCGTCGGGCAAGGGCGAGCGGATCGCCGACCTGCGCGAGGAGATGCAGCACACGCTGGAGGGCGCGGCCGGGATCTACCGGACCGGCGGCGTGCTCGCCAGAGCCGTCGACACCCTCGCCGAGCTGCGCGAACGCGCGGCAGAGGCGCGCGTCGACGACTCCAGCACGACGTTCAACACCGAGCTGATCAACCTGCAGGAGCTGCACACCATGCTCGACGTCGCGCAGGCCATCGTCGCCTGCGCGCTCAACCGGAAGGAGTCGCGCGGCGCGCACCAGCGCACCGACTTCTCCGCCAGGGACGACACCACCTATCTCGCGCACTCGCTGGTGCACCGCGCGCCCGACGGGACGCCGTCGGTCGGCCTGCTGCCCGTGACGATCACCCGCTGGCCTCCGGGGGAAAGGGTCTATGGACGTGACTGACACCGAAGAGTCCGTACGGCAGGCCGCGGCCACCCGCACGATCCGGCTGGAGATCGCCCGCTACCGGCCGGGACAGGACAGCGAGCCGGTGTTCCAGGGCTACGACGTGCCGCTGACGGCCGACTGGGCGGTGCTCGACGGCCTGAACTACGTCAAGGACCGGCTCGACGGCAGCCTGTCGTTCCGCTGGTCGTGCCGGATGGGCATCTGCGGCTCGTGCGGCATGACCGTCAACGGCGAGCCCCGGCTGACCTGCGGGACCTTCCTCACCGAGTACGGCGACGGGCCGATCAGGATCGAGCCGCTCAAGGGCTTCCCGGTGATCAGGGACCTGATCGTGGACATCGACGACTTCCTGGCCAAGCTGTCGTCGGTGCGGCCGTGGCTCATCAGGGAGGGCGAGGAGTTGCCGCTGACCACGGAGTACGCGCAGACGCCCGAGCAGCTCGACGCCTACAAGCAGTACAGCATGTGCATCAACTGCATGCTCTGCTATTCGGCCTGCCCGGTGTACGTGCTCAATCCCGACTTCCTCGGGCCGGCCGCGATCGCGCTGGCGCAGCGCTACAACCTCGACTCCCGGGACATGGGTGATCGCTTCGACGTGCTCAACCTGGAGGAGGCGGTCTGGGGCTGCACGTTCGTCGGAGAGTGCACGCGGGTCTGTCCCAAGCACGTGGACCCGGCCGAGGCGATCCAGCGCGGCAAGCTGACCGCCGCCCTGCGCTCGGTACTGCCCTGGAGCAAGCGATGACGAGCGCGTACCGGCCGCCGCGGGACGCGTTCTGGTTCGCCCGTACCCGTAACTACACGATCTTCGTCCTGCGCGAGCTGACCAGTGTGCTGGTCGCGTGGACGATCGTCTTCCTGCTCCTGCTGGTCGGCGCCCTGCTGGGCGGCACCTTCCAGGACTTCACCGCCCTGGCCGCCCAGCCCTGGATGATCGCCGTCAACGTGGTGGCCCTGGTCGCGACCGTCTTCCACGCCGTCACGTTCCTGAACCTGGCCCCGAAGGCCACCGTGGTCCGGCTCGACGGCTGGCGGGTGCCCGCCTGGATGATCCAGGGCGGCAACCATTCGGCGTGGCTGGCGCTGTCCGTCCTGATCGCCTACTTCATCCTGAGGTCACCGTGAAGCGGACGATAGAGCCGTACCTGTGGCTGCTCTTCAGCGGCGGGGGAGTGGCCGCGGCGCTGCTGCTGCCGGTGCTGGTCCTGCTGTTCGGCGTGCTCATGCCGCTCGGTGTGATCGACTGGCCGACCGTCGCGCACCTGCGCGCGCTCCTGGACAACGTCCTGGTACGGCTCGCGCTGCTCGTGGTCATCGTGCTGTGCCTGTTCCACGCCGCGCACCGGATCCGGTTCACCAGCGAGGAACTGTTCGGCATCGCCCGGTACGACCTGCTGATCGCGGTGCTCTGCTACGGCGGGGCGATCGTGGGTGGTGTGACTGGGGCGCTGCTTTTGTTCTAGTTTCATCACATTTCGACCGGGCTCTTTACCTTTGCTTTACTCACCCTCTAAATTCCGGCATTGCACACCCTGTGGCCATGCGCCCGGCGATCCCGGGCAGAGAGGGTTATCAGTGCCCAGCACAAAGCGTCTGTTAGCCGCATTACCCGCGGTCGCCCTCCTCGGCGCCGCGCTGACGGTCCCCGCCGCCCCTGCCTCTGCTGCCAGGTACGAGCCGGGCGCGTCTGACTTCTACATCAACTATGCGCCGCCCCGCGTCGAAGAGACGCCCGACGAGCCCCTCCTGCCCAACCAGAAGGCCCGCTCGCTCAGCCCGGCGCAGAAGACCGACAGGAAGTTCACCAGCGGCAACCCGGCCGCCGCCCGCGTGCTCGCGGCCCGCGAGAACGAGGCGATCAAGACCGGTCGCAACCCCGCTGACTTCATCTTCAAGAAGTCCAAGCAGACCCGCGTCGCCAAGCTGCTGACCGTACTGGTCGAGTTCAACGAGCAGGCCAACGACGACTTCTCCGGCTACAACCGCCTGCGCACGGTCGACAGCGCGCCCGACGACTGCGTGGTCGAGCCCGCGGGCACCGTCAAGAACGGCCCGCTGCACAACAACATCCCCGACCCCGCGACGTTGCCGCACAAGGACAACAACAGCTTCTGGGTCAAGGACTTCAGCACCTCGCACTTCAACACGATGCTCTACACCGACCAGGGCATCACCCAGCGCGTACGTCCCGACCTGAAGGACCCGCGCGACGGCCGCCCCGGCATCGACATCTCCGGCTTCACCATGAAGAAGATGTACGAGGAGATGTCCAAGGGCGCCTACTCGGTCACCGGCTCCGCGGTCGGCTGGATCAAGGCGCCTCACTCCGAGGCCTGGTACGGCGCGGCGGCCTGCGGCGGCGTTCCCCAGGACATGACCGGCCACCCGGACAACCCGCTCGGCGCGGGCCAGCTCGCGATCGACACGGTGGACGCGCTGGCCAAGAGCCAGCCGAACTTCCCGTGGGCCGACTACGACGTCGAGGACGTCTCCGACGTCGACGGTGACGGCAACTTCAGCGAGCCCGACGGCGTCATCGACCACCTGGTCATGGTGCACGCGGGCAAGGACAAGTCGTCCGACGGCGGCGCCGAGGGCACGTATGCGATCTGGGCGCACTCCAGCGCGGTGGCCGGCGGCTACAAGATCCCCGGCACCGACAAGAAGATCTCCAACTACATCGTGCAGCCGGAGGACTCCGGCGTCGGCGTCTTCGCCCACGAGTACGGCCACGACCTCGGTCTGCCCGACCTGTACGACACCTCGGGCCAGGCCAGCTCCGCCGTCGACTTCTGGGACCTGATGTCCAGCGGCTCGCACTCCGGCCCGATCTTCCAGTCCATGCCGACCCACATGGGTCTGTGGGACAAGTGGGTGCTCGGCTGGGCGAACCCGAAGACGTTCAACCCGGGCGACGCCGCCAAGCTGGTCACCGTCGGACAGTCGTCGCGGACGCCCAAGCTCACCCAGGACGGCGTCCGGGTGAACCTGGCCTCCACGCCGCTGAAGATGATCGACCCGCACAGCGGCGCCAACGCCTGGTGGTCCGGGCTGGACCAGGAATGGGCGGACGTCAAGCTGACCCGTGACGTGGCGGTGCCCGCCGGGACCGACCTGCGGTTCTGGATGTGGAACAACTACGAGATCGAGCAGGACTGGGACTTCGGCTTCATCGAGGTCTCGACCGACGGCGGCGAGACCTGGACCCAGCAGAAGGTCTACGACGAGGCGGGCAACGAGGTCAGCACGCCCGACGGCTACCCGGACCCGAACAAGAACCTCAAGACCTTCGGCGACAAGAAGTACGGGCTCACCGGCAACACCGACGGCTGGCGGCACGACTACGTCAACCTGACCGCGTTCGCCGGTAAGACGATCAAGCTGCGCCTCGCGTACAACACCGACGCGGCCTTCACCCCGCGCGGCTGGCACGCCGACGACTTCCAGCTCACCAACGGCGGCACCGCCGTGTGGAGCGACGACGTCGAAGGCGGCGAGAACGGCTGGAAGGCCATCGGCGGCACGCACACCAACACGAGCGGCCAGGGCTGGACGATCAACAACGGCTCGCGCGAGGTGTCCCGCTTCTACCTGGCGGAGTGGCGCAACTTCGACGGCTTCGACAAGGGCCTGCAGTACGCCTACGACACCAACTACTCCCGTGACGGGGCGTGGAAGGTGGAGAAGGTCAAGTACAACGCCCCCGGCCTGCTGGTCTGGTACCGCGACTCGACGTACACCAACAACTCGCTGTCCAACAACCTCGATCTCCAGCCGAGCATCGGGTCGAAGGGCAGCCTGCTGGTCGTGGACTCGCACTTCGATCCGCTGCGCCGCACCGGCACCGCGGCGCAGAAGGACCCGACGCGGCACAAGAACCTCGAGGGCCGCACCCAGTCGTCCAACGCGGCGTTCTCCTTCGGGAAGACGTATCCGCTCAAGGAGTGCCTGGAGGCGGCGGACGAGCCGTTCAGCGAGTACTGCACGGACGTCCCGGCGTTGAAGGGCGTGCCGAACTTCACCGACGCCAAGACCTGGTACCCGGGCCTGGAACTGCAGAACGGCAGCCTGTTCTACCGCGACTTCGACGCGTCGGTGGTCGTCCCGTCCAAGGGCGACCAGCCGTACAGCACCCGCGTCGTGAACGTCGACGGAACCCCGGCCACCGAGCTGTACGGCACGGACCTGGGGGGCGGCCACGTGGCCGGCACCGGCAACCCGGGTGACGAGGGCAAGGCGCTCGGCGTCCAGTTCAAGCTGGTCTCGCCGCTGCCCGGCAACCTGGGCGCCATCGTCCAGGTGATCCCGCCGAAGAAGTAACAAGCCATCCGGCTGAAGAAGCAAATCGAGGGGCCGTCGGGACATCCGGCGGCCCCTTCGGCTGGCCCCAGGGAACGCCCCACCCACCCACGGCCGGCCGCGTTCAGCGGTCGGCCACAGGTAGCGCTCCGCGCACCTACCATTGATGACCATGAGCGAATTGCGTACCAAGACCGAGCACACCGAGGCGATCCTCCAGGACCGCCGGGTGGCGGTGGTGGTCAACACTCGCTCGCGCCGGGGTCGCCGGCACTACTTCGAGGTGATCGACCAGATCCACGCCCTCGGCTTCGAGCCGCAGGCAGAGCTGTCGGTCTCCAACCCCAAGCGGCTGCGCGCCCTGCTCGACCAGGCTCTCGAGACCCGGCCCGACCTGTTGATCGTCGGTGGCGGCGACGGCACGCTGTCCTCGGCGGTCCGCCACGTGGCCCACCGTGACGTGGCGCTCGGCGTGCTCCCGCTGGGCACCACCAACAACTTCGCCCGCAGCCTCGGCCTGCCGCTCGATCTGGCCGGGGCGGTCGGGGTGTTCGCCACCGGCAAGGTGGCCGACATCGACCTCGGCATGGCGGGTGACCGGCCGTTCGCCAACCTGGCCAGCTTCGGCGTGTCCGTCGAGGTGGCGGGCACGGTCAAGCCGTGGCTCAAGCGCATCCTCGGCCGTCCGGCCTACCCGCTGACCGCGCTGCGGGTCCTGCCCGGCCACCGGCCGTTCCGCGCGTACATCACGGTCGACGGCACGCGCCACGAGTTGTTCACCCACCAGCTCAACATCGCCAACGGCCGCTTCCACGGCGGCTGGCAGCTGGCCAAGGACGTCAGCATCGACAACGGCATGCTGGTCGCCTACCAGCTCGGCTCGGGCAAGAAGCTGCGGCTGCTCGGCGAGACGCTGGTGCGCGCCACGACCGGCCGCTGGCGCAGCCTGGCGGGCGGGCCGTTCGTGATGGGCAGGGAGATGCTGCTGGAGACCGACCCGCCGATGGCGGCCGACGTCGATGGCGAAGTGCGCCTGCGCACCCCGATCCGGCTCCGCGTGGTGCCCAACGGGGTGCGCGTCATGGTGCCCGCCGACTTCGACGACCGCTAGGACGTGGCGACTAGTCGTTCAAGCGTCGGCGCAGGAGACAGAACTCGTTGCCTTCGGGGTCGGCCAGAACGTACCAGGACTCCTCGCCCGTCTGTCCGACGTCGGCGGGCTTGGCGCCGGCGGCCAGCAGGCGCTCAAGCTCGGCATCCTGGTCGCGGTCGGTGGGGTTCACGTCGATATGCAGCGGCAGTTTTCCGGTTTTCGGATGGTCGTCCGGGCTGAGGACGAGCGTCGGCTGGAGGCCGCCGAAGCCTTCGGCCTCAGGACCGATCTCGATGCTGCCTTCCTCCCGACCGAGAATGACGTAGCCGAGCACCTCACACCAGAACGCGGCCAGGCGTTCGGGATCTCGACAGTCGATCACCAATTCACTGATACGGCATGCCATCCGGTGGCGATACCCCCGTTGGCTCTCAGCATGCGCTCGTAGCGTCAGGCGGGGGGCTCGCCGAGGCGGCGGTACGCGGCGGCCAAGGGGTCCGCCAGATCGCGCGGCGGTGGGAAGACGCGGGGCAGGAGATCGGACGCCGCCGCGGCCGGACGGCGTTCGGGCCGGTGGGCGGTGGCGCCCGGGGCGTAGAAGTCGGCCAGCCGGTCGGCGAACGGCACGTCCCGCACCGCGATCGGCTCCGGCTCCGGATCGGCCAGCGACCCCAGCAGCCGCTCGCGGCTGCGCCCGCGCCAGGCCAGCACCAGGAACGGATCGTCGTCGAACGACTCCGCCAGTAGGTACAGCACCGCCGACAGGTGCTTGCACGGCAGACCCCAGTCGGGGCACGAGCACTCCATGTCCAGGTCCCGGGGGAACAGGTCGATGCCCAGCGCGGCGAACAGCTCCTCGATCTCCGTCGGCATCTCACCGGCCAGCAGCTTCGCCCGGTAGACGGCCTGCGCCGCGATCGCCTCCTCGATGGCGGTCCAGCGCGCCTCGTCGTACGCCTCGATCTCGATCCTGATGTCGTACGGCCTGCGCCGCGAGCCCTGGACGGCCGCCGTGACCAGGCCGGGGGCGAGGTCTATCGACAGGACCTGGCCCGCGCGGGCGTAGGCGCGGCCCCGGGACAGGCGGCCCTTGTCGCAGACGCGCTCCAGGATGTCGATGAAGCGCCGCGACCACCAGGTGGAGCCGATCGAACCCCGCTGTGTGCGCGCCCGCAGGCCGCCCTCGACTTTGATCGGTTTGGCGGCCTCGAACCATGCCATTTCAGCTCACCGCCTCGGCGGTCAGGCGGAAGACCTCACGCAACTCGCCGGTGGACAGGTCGGTCAGCCAGTCTTCGCCGGTGCCGACCACGCTCTCGGCCAGGGCCTTCTTGCGCTCGATCATCTCGTCCACGCGTTCCTCCAGGGTGCCCGCGCAGATGAGCTTGCGCACCTGTACGTTCTTGCGCTGCCCGATCCGGAAGGCACGGTCGGTGGCCTGGTCCTCGACCGCGGGGTTCCACCAGCGGTCCACGTGGATCACGTGATTGGCCGCCGTCAGGTTGAGGCCGACGCCCGCGGCCTTGAGCGACAGCAGGAACAGCATCGGCTCGTCGTCATGCTGGAAACGCTCGACCAGGCGGTCGCGCGTCTTCTTGGGCAGGCCGCCGTGCAGCCAGAGCACCGGCCGCTCGAGCCGCTGCGCGAGGTAGGGCTGAAGCATCGTCCCGAACTCCGCGTATTGGGTGAACACCAGCGCCTTCTCGCCCTCGGCCACGATCTCCTCCGCGAGCTGCTCCAGCCGGGCCAGCTTGCCCGACCTGCCCGACAGGAGAGAGCCGTCCTTGAGCAGGTGGGCAGGGTGGTTGCAGACCTGCTTGAGCCGGGCCATGGCGGTCAGCACCAGGCCGCGGCGCTCGATGCCCTCGCTGTCGTCGATCCTGCCCAGCATGTCCTCGACGACGGCCTGGTAGAGGCTGGCCTGCTCGGGCGTGAGCGGGCACCATTCCTTGACCTCCATCTTCTCCGGCAGGTCGGAGATGATCGACTTGTCGGTCTTGACGCGGCGCAGCACGAACGGACCGGTCGCCCGTTTGAGCGCCCGCATGGCCTGCTCGTCCTGGCGCGCCTCGATCGGCTCCTGGAACCGGGTCCTGAACCGCGAGCGCGGCCCGAGCAGCCCCGGATTGGCGAACTCCATGATCGACCAGAGCTCGGCGAGATGGTTCTCGACCGGCGTCCCGGTCAGGGCCAGCCGCGTGCCGGTGGGGATCGCCCGGACCGCCTGGGACTGCAGGGTGCCGCTGTTCTTGATCGCCTGGGCCTCGTCACAGACCACCCGCCGCCACTCGACCTGCCGCAGCGTCTCCAGGTCGCGCTGGGCCGTGCCGTACGTGGTGATCACCAGGTCGGCGTCGCTGATCGCCTCGGCGTCCCGGCCGCTGCCGTGGTGCACATAGACCCGCAACCCCGGCGCGAACCTGGCCGCCTCCCGCTCCCAGTTGCCCACCAGCGACATCGGGCACACCAGCAGCGTCGGCGTGTCGGCCTGCTCGTGGACCAGCAACGCCAGCGTGGTGACCGTTTTGCCCAGCCCCATGTCGTCGGCCAGGACCCCGCCCAGCCCCAGCTCCGACAGGAAGCTCAGCCAGGCCAGCCCGCGCTCCTGGTAGGGCCGCAGCGTCGCGTCCAGGCCGCTGGGCGTGGCCATCGGCTGGAGCCGCCGCTCGGCCTGGCCGGACAGCAGATCGCCGAGCACGCCGTCGGCGTCGACCTCCAGCAGTGGCAGCTCGTCGTCGCCCTGGACCACATGGCGCAGCAGGTCGGCGGCGGGCAGCTCGCCGGCGCGCTCGCCGCCGACGGCTTTCAGCGCGGCCTTGAGCTGACGGTCGTCGAGCTCCACCCACTGCCCGCGGACGCGTACCAGCGGCACCTTCAGTCTGGCCAGCTCGGCCAGCTCCGCCTCGCTGATCGTCTCGCCGCCGACCGCGAGGTCGATCCGGAAGTCCACCAGCTCGCGCAGCCCGAACCCCTGAGCGGTGGCCGCGCTCTGCTTCTTGGTGCGGGTGGTCAGCTTCAGCCCCAGCCTCGTGCGACCGGCCCAGCGCGGCAGCTGCACCCCGAACCCGGCGGCCTGCAACAGCGGCGCCGCCTGCCGCAGGAACTCGAACGCGCCCGCCGTGTCCAGCTCCAGCCCGGTCGGCTCGGCGACCCGAAGGGCCCGGTCGAGGTCGGGGTAGAGGCGTACGGCACGGCCCAGCCCGGCCAGCAGTTCGCGCTCCGGACTCCTGGGCAGGCCGGGCACCGGTTCGCCACTCCACACCCGTTCGGCGCGTACGTAGAGGCTGGGATCGTCGGCGGCCTGCAACGCGATCTCCACCCGCCAGCCACGGGCCTCGTCAGCGCCGGTGCTTGCGGTGCCGCCAGCGTGGTCGGCGCCATCGGCGGGGGCGGTGCCGTCCAGGCGGTCGAGGTCGTCGGTGGGGGTGGTGCCGTCC
This sequence comes from Nonomuraea sp. NPDC050680, assembly GCF_040654555.1. Taxonomy (NCBI): domain Bacteria; kingdom Bacillati; phylum Actinomycetota; class Actinomycetes; order Streptosporangiales; family Streptosporangiaceae; genus Nonomuraea; species Nonomuraea sp. NPDC050680. Next base: position 786,372 of record NZ_JBFAIF010000002.1, read on the forward strand.
AGGCGGTCGAGGTCGTCGGTGGGGGTGGTGCCGTCCAGGCGGTCGAGGTCGTCGGCGGGGGCGGTGCGGTCGAGGTCGCCGATGGGTTCGAGCAGGCGGAAGCACACCTTGGCGGCCCCGTCCGCGGCAGCCACGGACGCCCGCCACTCCTCCAGCTCACGGCGCCGCTGCGGGCTGTCCGGGCAGCTGTCGTCGGCACCGGTCAGCGCCGCCAGCCACCGCTCCTGGTCCGTACGGGGGCCGGTCACGAGCGGCTCGGTGAGCGCCGCCCTGACGAGCGCGTCGGCGAACGCGTCGAGCGCCGCCCCGAGCACCTCCACGGAGGGCCGCTCGATCTCGGAGGTACGGCAGGCGGGCGGCATGGCAAGGGCGAGGTCCCGGAAGTAGGCGGCGTCGGCCCCGGTCAGCACCGGCCGCCACACCGCCCGGCCACCGGTCTCTTCCGGGTGCTGCCGGGCGTGCGGAATGAGCTGGGGGATGACCCGGCCCCGCCCTACGAGATCGCGTGCGAACTCGGCGACCACGCTCCAGTGGCGTACGGTGGCGGCGCCGGAGTGTTCGGCGAGCAGCCGCAGCGCGTCATCGGTGGCCGGGACGACGGCGGGCACCTCCCACAGATGCAGGCGCGGCCGGGCGACCCCCGACAGGCGCCCGGCTTCGGGCGAGGCCAACGGCTCCTTGGTGGAGCCGGGCAGGAGCAACCGCAGAGCGCGCACGCGGCTGTCCACGCGCACGGGGCCGTCCACATGCACAGGGCCGTCCAGCGGGACCGGAGGCAGCCGATCGGCCGGCCCCCGCTCTGTGAGCGCCTCCCGCGGACCCTCGGCGGAGGAGGCGTGGTCACGGAACGCGACGGCCGGGGCAGGCGCGAGGCCGAGCAGATCGCCGAGCGCGGCAGCGGTCGCGGCGAACGGATGCGGCCGCACGACGACTCCCGCGGGCGTGCCGGCGGATTGCGAGGTGCCGTCGGAGTCCTCTGCCCAGAACGCGAGGGCGTCTCCCGCCCAGACTCCGTGTACGACCAGCATCTCGGCAGAGTACCTCGCCTAGCGGAAGATCAGCTCGGTCTCGAGCGTGACCCCGAACGGCTCCGGCAGGAGCAGCGGCTGCCCGGCAAGACAGATGATCGAGATGCGGTATTCGCCCTCGGAGTGACCACAGAACAACCTGACCGACGGCGGGGTGGAGAAGTCGTCGAGGATCAACATCATCGGGACGCCCGCTCGCGCGTACTCGACGGGCTTGACTTCCAGATCGTCGTCCCGGCCCCCGGGAGACACCACTTCGACGGCCATCAGCGTGCCGTGTCCGTACGCTTGGCTGTCGTCGAACTCGGCGCTCCCCGGCGGGGCGATCAGGAGGTCGGGCAGCCGCTTGTCACCACGCTCGGGCGGAATGTGGACCGCCCAGTGCTGGTAGAACTCCCAGCCGTTCTTCCGCTTGACGTCGTGGAGCTGGTCCGCCAGGCGATCGACCAACACGCAATGCCGTCTCTTGACCCGCGGGCTCACATAGATTCTTCCATCGACGATTTCCGGCCTCAGTCCTTGGCCGACGAGCCTCTCCCACACCTGTTCGCGGCGGAGCTCGTCGTCGGTGGGTCCCAAGGCGCCCCATCCAGGGCCCCATGCGGGTGCGGCGATCGGCGGGCGCTCTGGACCCAGGGCGGCGTCGTGCCCGTGTGCCTTTCCGCACGTGCTGCCGGTGGCCATGCGGTCATCCTTTCGCTCGCGTCATCAAGCTGCTCCGACCCCGTACCTGCGCCCCGGCAGGGTGTCTTGCTCAGCGGAAGATCAGGCCGGTGTCGAGCACGACCCCGAACGGCTCCGGCAGCTTCACCGGCTCGCCTTCATCCACCTTGGCCATGCTGCGATATTCGCCATCACGCGGGTCCGACAGCAGGGTGACCGACCGAGGGTCGGAGAATTCGTCGACGATCAGCATGATGGGTATGCCTGCCCGGGCGTATTCGGCGGGCTTGACTTGCAGATCATCGGTCCGATTGTCGGAGGAGGTGATCTCGACGACCAGGAGCGTGCCATGGCCGTAGGCCTGGTTCTCGTCGAACTCGGGACTGTCCGGTGGTGCGACCAGCAGATCGGGAAGCCGTTTGTCGCCTCGATGGGGCGGGATGTGAACGGCCCAGGTCTGGTAGAACTCCCAGCCCTTGTCGAGCGCGAGCTCGAAGAGCTGCATCTGAACGCGGTGGACCAGCTGCGCATGGCGCCTCTTCGTCCAGGGGCTCACTACGATCCTTCCACGGATGATCTCGGCTCTCCAACCCTCTCCGATGAGGGTTTGCCAGAGCTGTTCGCGCTTGAGCTCGGTCTGGGTCGGTCCTGACCGTCCCCAGCCCGGTCCCCACGCGGGCGAAGGCCGGGAGTCGCAGCCGGGCTCAGGCGCGGGTGCACGCCTGCGTGTCTTTCTGCGCGTAGTGCCGGTGGCCATGGCGGTCATCCTTTCGCTCGCGTCATCGGAAATACTACACTGCGTGACCGTTGTTTTACTCTGTGAAAGGTCTTCATGATGGGGTTCTCAGCAGGCGAGAAAAGGTGGCGGGAGCGGCTGGGCAGCCTGCGTGACGTGGTCAGGCAGGAGCTGGTGAGCCGCCAGTTGGCGGCCCATCTCCCGCCCGCCCCCGCCGGAGTGCTGGACGTCGGCTGCGGGCAGGGCACCCAGGCGCTCAGGATCGCCGCCCAGGGGCATCGGGTGACCGCGCTCGACGCCTCCAGCGATCTGCTCGGGCTGCTGGAAGAGCAGGTCGAGCCGGGGATGGCCATCGAGGTCGTGCACGCGCCCGCCGAGCGGCTGGGCGAGCTGTTCGAGCCCGGGAGCTTCGACGTGGTCCTCTGCCATGGCGTGCTCATGTACTTCGACGACCCCGACCCGCTGCTGGCCGACATGGCGGAGGTGCTCGCGCCCGGCGGGGTGCTGTCCCTGCTCGTGCGCAACGGCGACGCGCTGGCCATGCGGCCCGGGATGACGGGGGACTGGGCGGCGGCCAGGGAGGCGTTCGACGCGGACGCGTACACCAACCGCCTGGGCGTCCGGGCTCGGGCCGATCGGTTCGACGACCTGACGCGGCGCCTGGCCGTACGAGGGCTGGGCGTCCGGCAGTGGTACGGCGTGCGGGTGCTCACGGACCTGGCGGCCGACGACGCGCCCCTCCCCGATGACCTGGACCTCCTGCTGGAGTGCGAGGAGCGGGCCGGGGCGAGCGACCCCTACCGGCGGGTGGCCCCGCTGACCCACTTCATCGCGCAGCCCGGCGATTCCGGTGATGCCCGCACCTGAAGTTCCGCTTCATCGCGTAGCCCGGCGATTCCGGTGATGCCCGCACATGAAGTGCCCCTTCATCGCGCAGGCTGGTGAATCCCCGTGACGCCCGCAGGTGAAGTTGTACAGTGAAAATATGAATCCTCCCGGATCGTGGTGCGAACGGCCCAAGCCGTGGGCTCCTTCGTGTGAGCTGCCCTCCCCGTGGAGCAAGCCCAAGAAGCCCGACAACTGGTGCGAGGTTCCCCAGTCCCCGGTTCTGTCCGTCGTCGGCTTCCTGCTGCGAGCCGCCAAGCGGTGATAGAAAGCCACTTCGCTGGGTAGTCGCCTCCTCGGCAGAGGAGGCGACGTGAACGACACCCACAAGCTGGTCAACGACCTGTCCGAGCAGGTCTCCCGGCTCGTCAAAGACGAATTGCGGCTGGCGCGGCTGGAGCTCACGCGGAAGGGCAAGCGGGCGGGATTCGGCGCGGGCCTGTTCGGGGCGGCGGGAATGACCGCGTTCTTCGGCGGTGCCGCTCTGGTGGCCGCCGTCATTCTGCTGCTCGCTCTGGTGATGCCCGCTTGGGCGGCTGCCGCGATCGTGGCGGGCGCCTTGTTCGTCGTCGCCGCCGTGCTGGGTCTCATCGGCAAGAACCAGGTGAAACAGGCCGCGCCGCTGGTGCCGCAAGAGACGATCGCCAGCGTCAAGGCCGATATCGACGTGGTCAAGGAGAGGGCTCGGCGATGAGTGAGACGGACCCCGAGTACGGCGAGCAGGGATATAGCGAGCAGCACGCCGGGGACGTGGGCGCCCGCCGGACGACGGTCGGCATGCCGACGGACCACGAGTCCGTCAACGTGCCACCGACCAGGCCGGGCGCGGCGGAGAACGCGATGAAGGCGGAGGCCGCCCGCCAGGAACACGAGATCTTCATCCCCGAACCCCCCGTGGCGGACGAGCGGACCGAGGCGGCGGGGGCCAGGGAAGGCAAGACGGAGCCGCTTGGGGCGGAATCGGCGAACGACGATGAGGAAGAGGACGACGTGCACAAAAACATCAAGGACACCCGTCAGGAACTCGGCAACACCGTGGCGGCCCTGGCCGACAAGGCGGACGTGAAGGGCCGGGCGAACGACGCGGCGGAGGCGGCGAAGGGCAAGGTCACCGAGGTGGCCGGGGTCGCCAAGGACAAGGCCGCCGTAGTGGCCGAGGTCGCCAAGGACAAAGCGGTCGTAGTGGCCGAGCTGGCGAAGGACAAGGCCGTCGAAGTGGCGGACGTCGCCAAGGACAAGGCCGCCGAGGTGGCCGACAAGGTGCGAGATGTTACCCCCGACCAGGTCAAGGGCGCGGCCGACAAGGTCACCACGGAGGCCAGGAAGCGCCCCGTGCTGGCCATCGTCGCCGCCGGTGCCCTCGTGGCTCTGGTCCTGCGCCGGATCGTGAGGCGTAACAGGAGCAAGTGAGCCCCCGATCCCGATAGCCTGCTTGTGTGATTCGTCGAACGGCCGCCACCGCCCTGCTGGCCCTCCTCATGCTGGGGGCCGGCACGGGCTGTGGCGCGGGGTCGGCCGTCAACGACTACGGCAAGATCATCAAAGGCGCCAAGGGCTCGACCGTCACGGTGGAGGTCGGCACGGGCCAGCGGTTCTCGCTGGCCGTGGTCGACAACCCGTCCATCGGTGACCAGTGGCGCCTCGTGGCGGTGCCCGACGCCAAGGTGGCCTCGTTCATCAGCAAGGAATACGAGAGCGACGGCGGCGGGACGGGCTCGGGCGGCACCAGCTACTTCGTCTTCAACGGCAAGCACCCGGGCAACACCGAGGTCAGGCTGTACGACTGCTGGCGCTGCCCCAGCGCCAGTGCCGGCCCGGTCGACGAGCAGAGCAAGGCACAGTCGGGCGAGGCGATCTTCGCGGTCGTCGTCAAATAGAGCATCCGTGGGGGAGACCTGTGGATTTCATGCGAGTGCGTGCCTCGGTCGACGGTACGGAGACGATCTCGTGGTGGACCGGCGACGTCTACGGCTGGCAGCAGGACGACGGCCCGCACCACCTGTTCGGCTTCGAGGGCGTCAACGTGGCCAGGGCGGTCGAGACCGACGGCGGCTGGCAGATGCTGACCAGGGAGGCCGCGGTCTACCTCGACCCGAAGTCCCGCGAGATCCTCGGCACCTGGGACAACCCGTTCACCGGGGCGTCCGTCGAGGTCCGGCACGTCTTCAACGACCCGGTCAACCAGCGCTTCGGCGCCTACCCCGTCCCCACCACCAGGCTCGGCGACCAGATCGTCTTCAACGCCGACATCCGGCTGGCCTACCCGTCGCCGCTCAAGGTCGCCGACTATCCCGACAACTCGGCCAGTGACACCTACCGGGCGCTGGAGCTGTTCCAGTTCTTCGCCTCGGCCAAGGATCTCGACTCCGGGGTGCCGAGCGTGCCGTGCGTGTTCTCGTGGTGCCGGGTCTCGCCGTGGTTGCCGTGGATGGCCATGGGGCAGCGCCAGGGCGGGCTGGTCTACCACTGCCGCGGGCACAAGACGACCGAGGTGCCCGAACGGCTCCGCGCGCACGTGGGCGAGCACTTCCTGCACGCGCCCGAGGAGTGGTCGGCGCCCAACATGACCAGCTGGACGGCTTTCGCGGACAAGTCCGCTCGGGGCTGAAGCCGAGCAGGCGGCCCGGTAGGGTCGGCCGGTGAGCAACGACCTGTTCTGCGAGATCGTCGCGGGCGAGCGGCCCGCCCACATCGTCCACTCCGATGAGGTCGTCGTCGCCTTCCTCGACGTCCGCCCGGTCTTCAAGGGCCATGTCCTGGTCGTACCGAGGATTCATGTCGAGACCTTCGGCGAGCTCGGCGACGTCGGCCCGTTCTTCGAGCGGGTCCAGCTGGTGACCCGCGCGGTCGAGGAGGGGCTGGAGGCGGCCGGCACGTTCGTCGCGATGAACAACCGGATCAGCCAGAGCGTGGCGCACCTGCACGTCCACGTGGTGCCGCGCAACCCGAAGGACGGGTTGCGCGGCTTCTTCTGGCCCCGCACCAAGTACGCCTCCGAGGAGGAGGCGCGGTCCTACGCCGAATTGATCGCTAAAGCGCTTCCCACGCCGAGCTGATCGCTAAAGCGCTTCCTGCGCGGTGACGACCCGCTCGGCCTTCGGCGGCCGGGTGACGAGCGGCAGTACGAGGGCCACCAGCGCGATGATCCCGATCACGGTGAACGCCGTCGTGTAGTTGTCGCCCGAGATGAGCGCGGCCGCGAGCAGCGGCCCGACGATCCCGCCGATGCTCCAGGCCACGATCATCAGCCCGTAGACGCCCCCCGCGTTGCGCAGGCCGAAGAAGTCGCCCGCGGTGGCGGGCATGGTGCCGAACCCGCCGCCGTAGCAGAGGTAGACCACCGCCGACAGGATCGCGAACACGGCCACCTGCGAGGCGTGGCCGAGCAGCAGGAAGCAGATCCCTTGCAGGCCGAGCATCCCGGCGAAGGCGAACATCCGCCCGGTCCGCTCCGAGATCCACCCCCAGAAGATCCGCCCGGCGCCGTTGAACAGCCCCATGACACCGGTCAGCGTGGCCGCGGCGGCCGCGGTGTAGCCGGCGATGGACGTGGCGGCCGAACTGATCACCGAGATGAGCGCGATGCCCGCCGTCACGTTGAGGCAGAGGATGGCGGCCAGCAGGTACCACTGCGGCGTACGCAGCGCCTCGCCCTGCGTGTACTCGCGCCCGCCGGCGGCGATCCGCCCGGTCGCGGCCACCTGGTAGCCGGTCGGCGGGTTGCGGAAGAAGAACGCGCCCACCAGCGTCATCACCAGGTACGCCACGCCCAGCGTGAGGAACGCCCTGGTCGGCACCGCCGGGTTGGACTCCACCAGCCGTTGCGCGACGGGCGAGGTCACCACGGCGCCGAAGCCGAAGCCGCCCACCGCGATCCCGGTGATCAGCCCGCGCTTGTCCGGGAACCACTTCTGCAGCATGGCGATCGGCACGATGTATCCGAGCCCGAGGCCGAAGCCCGCGATGACGCCGTAGCCGAGGATGAGCAGCCATAACCGGGAGTGATCGGCGGCGAAGCCGGCCAGCAGGATGCCGAGCGAGTAGAGCACGCCGCCCGCCAGGGCGACCGGCCGCGGGCCGCGCGTGTCCTGGATCCGGCCGCCGATGAAGGTGCCCAGGAAGATCATGCCGATCGTCACCGAGAACGGCAGCGCGGCCTCCGCCTTGGTGAGGTCGAAGTCGCTCGCCTTGGCCTGGAGCGCCTTGGAGAACACGCTCCAGGAGTAGACGGCGCCGAGTGCGAGCTGGAAAAGTACCGCGGCTGCCGCGAGTAACCAGCGATTCATCCGACCCACCTCGCCGGTGTGTGCTTCGGATCGGGCGAGGCCCATGACAGAACTCCTTGCCCTTTGTCGGAACCTAGATCGGGACTGTCAAAGCGTCAAGGCGGGCACTAGGCTCCGGCGGCGTGGAGTACCTGGTCGGAGTCGCCGTGGTGACCGTGCTCGTGGGCGTGCCCGCGATCGTGCTCTGGAGGGTCCTGCGCGGGCGGCGCGAGCTGGGCACCAGCCCGGCGGAGCGGGCCACGTTCGAGACCCTGCACACCGCGTCCCTGGCCGGGCCGCCGCTGCGCGCCGGGCTGACCGAGGAGGGCGCTCAGAAGGCGTCGCGGCACCTGCGTACGCTGCTCGGCTCGTCGGCGCTGGCGATCACCGACGGGAAGCGGCTGCTCGTCTACGACGGCGCGGGGGAGCACCACGCGAGTCAGGCCTTCGAGCACGCGGGCGCGACGCTGAAGGACGGCCGAACCCAGGTGCTCGCCATCGAGTGCGAGCTGCTCGAATGCCCGATCCGGCACGCCGTGGTCGTGCCGCTCAGCACCGACGACCGGGTCGTCGGCGCACTGGCGGCCTACGGCCCGCACGCCTCGGCGGGGCTGGTCAGGGCCGCTCAGGAGGTGGCCGGCTGGGTGGACTCGCAGCTGCAGCTGGCCGAGCTGGACCGCTCCCGCACCCTGCTGATGGAGGCCGAGGTACGGGCGCTGCGGGCGCAGATCTCGCCGCACTTCATCTACAACTCGCTGACCACGATCGCCTCGTTCGTCCGCACCGACCCGGAACGCGCCCGCGAGCTGCTGCTGGAGTTCGCCGACTTCACCCGCTACTCCTTCCGCAGGCACGGCGAGTTCACCACGCTGGCCGAGGAGCTGCGCTCGATCGACCGCTATCTGATCCTGGAACGCGCCCGCTTCGGCGACCAGCTCCAGGTGACCCTCCGCATCGCCCCCGAGGTGCTACCAGTCGCGGTTCCGTTCCTGTGCTTGCAGCCGCTGGTGGAGAACGCCGTCCGCCACGGCCTGGAGAGCAAGAACGGCGTCGGCCGGATCACGATCGTCGCCGAGGACGCCGGAGCCGAGTGCCGCATCAGCGTCGAGGACGACGGTCTCGGCATGGAGCCCGACAAGCTGCGCCGCATCCTCGCAGGTGAGATAGCCCCCGCGGGCGGCGTGGGGCTGGCCAACGTGGACGAGCGGCTCCGCCAGGTGTACGGAGACGAGTACGGGCTGGTCGTCGAGACGGGCCCCGGCGCGGGCACGAAGGTCAACATCAGGTTGCCGAAGTATCACCCCGGCGTCTCGGCCCGTTGACCTCGATCTTTGTTGTCGGTTTTATCACTGTCTATGGCACAACTCCGGGTCCTCGCCGTTGACGACGAGCTACCCGCTCTGGAAGACCTGTCGTACTTACTGCGCGCCGACCCTCGCATCGGGGAGGTGGCCACGGCGAGGGACGGCGCCGCGGCGCTGAAACTGCTCGACCGTGCCATCGCCGACGGCCGGCCGATCGACGCCGTCTTCCTCGACATCAGGATGCGCGGGCTCGACGGCGTGGTGCTCGGGCGGCTGCTGTCGCAGTTCGCCAACCCGCCCCGGGTCGTGTTCGTCACCGCGTACGAGGAGCACGCGGTCGACGCCTTCGAGATCAAGGCCGAGGACTACCTGCTCAAACCGGTGCGCCCCGAACGGCTGGCCGAGGCGATCAGGCGGGTGGCCGTCTCGGCCGACGTGCCGGTCGAGCTCGGCGAGTCCGACACCATCCCGGTTGAACTGGGCGGCGTGACCCGGTTCGTCTCCAGCGCCGACGTCGTGTACGTCGAGGCGCACGGCGACTACGCCCGCCTGCACACCGCCGCGGGCAACCACCTGGTGCGCATCCCGCTGGCCACGCTGGAGGAGCGCTGGGCCTCGTCCGGGTTCGTCCGGGTGCACCGCAGCCACCTCGTCGCGGTCAAGCACATCGAGGAGCTGCACATCGACTCGGGCAAGTGCACGGTCCGGGTCGGCGACACCGAGATCCCGGTCAGCCGCCGCCACACCCGCGAACTGCGCGACATGCTCGTCCGCAGGGCCAAGAGAGGACGGCCGGAGTGAGCCCGGAGCCCCGCCCCGCCCGCCGGGTGCCGCTCGCCCGCCACGACACCGCGCGTCGGGTCACGGTGACGAGTCCCCGGACCGCCGCCGCGCGCCGCCCCCGCTACCCGGCCACCCGCGAGATCGACGAGCAGACGCACCTCGGCGAGGTGTACATGCGCTCGCTGCTGCGCACCCAGTTCCGTCTGGCCCTGTTCGTCTGCACGGTGCTGGCGTGCGTGGTGTGCGGTCTGCCGCTGCTGTTCCTGGCCATCCCGGAGCTGCGCGAGGTGGACCTGCTGGGCATCCCGCTCCCGTGGGCGGTGCTGGCCGGCCTCATCTACCCCGCCTTCGTCGTCGGCGCCTGGCTCTACGTACGGCAGGCAGAACGCAACGAGCGCCACTTCGCCGACCTGGTCGAACGCCCATGAGCCTCACCGCGGTCGTCGTCGTGGTGGTGGCGGCCGTACTCATCGGGGCGTTCGGCATCCGGTTCTCCCGTACGACCTCCGACTTCTATGTCGCCTCCCGCTCGGTCAGCCCACTGTGGAACGCCTCGGCGATCGGCGGCGAGTACCTGTCGGCGGCGTCGTTCCTCGGGGTGGCGGGGCTGATCCTGTCGTTCGGCGCCGACATGCTGTGGCTGCCCGTCGGCTGGACCGGCGGCTACCTCGTGCTGCTCGTGCTGGTCTCCGCGCCGCTACGCCGCTCTGGCGCGTACACGCTGCCCGACTTCGCCGAGGCCCGGCTGGAGTCGATGACCGTGCGCCGCACGGCCAGCGTGCTCGTCGTGCTCATCGGCTGGCTCTACCTGATGCCGCAGTTCCAGAGCGCGGGCCTGGTGCTGCGGACGGTCACCGGGGCGCCGGTGTGGGTGGGCGGTCTGCTGGTGGCGGCCGTGGTCGCGGTCAACGTGCTGTCGGGCGGCATGCGGTCGATCACGTTCGTGCAGGCGTTCCAGTACTGGCTCAAGCTGACGGCGCTGGCCGTACCGCTGGTGTTCCTGCTCATGGCGTGGCACGCGGACGGGGCGCCCGCGGTGAGCGCGGCCGACGCGGCGACCTGGCAGGTGCCGCTCGCCGGCGGCAAGGAGTACGGCCTGTACTCGACGTACTCGCTGATCCTGGCCACCTTCCTGGGCACGATGGGCCTGCCGCACGTGCTCGTCCGCTTCTACACCAACCCGGACGGCCGGGCCGCCCGCCGCACCACGCTCGTGGTCCTGTCCCTGCTCGGCGCGTTCTACCTGCTGCCCGCGCTGTACGGCTGGCTGGGCCGGATGTACCTGCCCGACCTGGTGGGGACCGACGCGGTCGTGCTGACCCTGCCGGAGCGGATGGTCGGCGGCACCCTGGGCGACCTGCTGACCGCGCTGGTCACGGCGGGGGCGTTCGCGGCGTTCCTGTCCACGTCGTCGGGGCTGACCGTGTCGGTGGCCGGGGTGATCGCCCAGGACCTGCTGAAGGGCAGCGTCCGCTCGTTCAGGGCCGCGACGCTCATGGCGGTCGCGGTGCCGCTGGCCCTGGCGCTGTGGGCGCGGGCCCTGCCGGTGGCCGACGTGGTGGGGCTGGCGTTCGCGGTGGCGGCCTCGTCGTTCTGCCCGTTGCTCGTGCTCGGCATCTGGTGGCGCCGGCTCAGCACCACGGGCGCGCTGGCCGGGCTGTTCGTGGGCGGCGGCCTGGCCAGCGCGGCGGTGCTGGCCACGATCACCGGCGCGCCGTCCGACGGGCTCACAGGCGCCCTGCTGGCCCAGCCGGCCGCCTGGACGGTGCCGATCGCGTTCGCGGTGATGGTGGCGGTGTCGTTTCTGACACCGCACCGGGTCCCGGCGGGGGTGGCGCGGACCATGGTCCGCCTGCACACCCCAGAGGACCTCGACCTGGACCGCGGCGACTGGCGGCCCCGCTCGTCCTGAGAGAGCTGGTCCTAAGAGGGCAGCTCGCCGGAGCCGCGGGTGATCAGCTCGACCGGGACTTTGACCCGTCGCGGCTGGTCCGAGGGGTCCAGGAGCAGGTCCACCGCGCTCCGGCCCAGCCGTGTCACGTCGTAGCGCACCACCGTCACCCCCGGGTTGAACACCTCCGCCAGCGCGAAGTCGTCGAACCCCACGAACGCGGGGCGTTCGGGCCGCTCGCGCAGTGCCTGGAGGATGCCGATCGCGGCCCGGTTGTTGGTGGCGAAGAACGCCGTCGGCGGGTCGGCCAGTGACAGCAGCCGCGTCACCTCCTGCCCGGCCCGCCACGGGTCGAACACCCCCCGCACCACCAGCGACTCGTCCACCGCCACCCCCGCCTCCCGCAGCGCCGCGCGGTAGCCGGAGGCGCGGTCGTGGACCGAGCTCAGCCCGTCGTCGTCGGAGACCAGTCCGATGCGCCGGTGTCCGTGCCCCAGCAGGTGCTCCGTCGCCATCCGGCCGCCCCTGACGTCGTCCAGCAGCACCACGTCCGCCTGCTCCAGGCCGTGCGGCACCCGGTCCACGAACACGGTGGTCAGGCCGCCGTGCTCGCCGAGCCAGCCGTGGTCGGCGGCCGACGGCACGATGATCAGCGAGTCGACCCCCCGGGCGTACATGGACTCCACGAGCATCCGCTCCCGCTCCGGCCGTTCCTCGTACGAGCCGAAGATGACCAGCGCCTCGTGCTCGGCCGCCGCCGCTTCCACCGCCTTGGCCAGGCGGGAGTAGAACTCGTTGGAGATGTTCTCCATGACCAGGCCGAGCGTCAGCATGGTGGCGCGGCGGGCCAGCCGGCTGGCCGCCTCGTTGCGACGGAAGCCGAGCGCGCTGATGGCCTCCTGCACCCGCTGCCGCAGCGGCGCGCTCACGTGCGGCTCCTGGTTGACCACCCGCGAGACGGTCTTCAGGCTCACGCCTGCGTGCCTGGCCACGTCGGCCATCGTCGGCAGACGCGGGTTCATTGGCGCCTCGCGGGCTGGCATATGGTGCCCCCATGGATGATGAATGGATCTGTGGACGGCTGGGCGAGGACGAACCGTGGATGCTGGGCGCGGTCAACCCGCCGGTGTTCGAGAACTCCCTGTTCACCTTCGAGACGGTCGGCGAACTGGGTGAGGCGATCAGGAACGAGGACGAGCGCTACGTCTACTGGCGGGGCACCAACCCGACGGTCGACCTGGTGCAGCGCAAGCTCGCCGCGCTGGAGCGGGGGGAGCGGGCCAAGTGCTTCGGCTCCGGCATGGGCGCGATCGCCGCGACCATCTCCTCGCTGGTGAAGGCCGGTGACCATGTGCTGGTGCTGGGCGCGGTCTATGGGCCCACCACCCAGTTCCTGCGTTACCTGGAGAAGTTCGGCGTCACGCATACGCACGTCGAGGATCTTGACGGCTGTGACAGCGCTATCACGGCGAGCACCCGCCTACTCTACTTCGAGTCTCCCTCCTACATGGCCTACGCCGTCGTGGACATCGCGGAGGTGACCGCGTGGGCGCGGGAGCGGGGGCTGGTGACGGTGATGGACAACACCTGGTCCACGCCGCTGTTCCAGAAGCCGCTGACGCTCGGGGTGGACCTGGTCGTGCACTCGCTGTCGAAGTACATCGGCGGCCACAGCGACCTGGTCGGCGGCGTAGTGATCGGGCCGTCGCGGCTCATCAGGCCGCTGGCGCTGACCGAGTACCAGCTCTACGGGGCGGCCATGTCGCCGCACGACGCGGCCAAGGTGATCAAGGGGCTGCGTACGCTGCCGGTACGGATGGCGGCGCACCAGGAGCGCGGGCTGGCGGTGGCCGGCTTCCTGGCGGATCATCCGGCGGTGCGGCGGGTCAACTATCCGGGGCTGCCCTCGCATCCCGGTCACGCGCAGGCACTTCGCCAGATGTCCGGCTTCTCCAGCCTGTTCAGCCTGGAACTGGACACCGACTCCCGGCCGGTGGTCGCAGCATTCATCGACTTGTTGCGACATTTCAGGATCGGGGTGTCTTGGGGAGGCTTTGAGAGCCTGGTCAACGCGCCCGCGCTCTCGACCGAGGAGAGCGTACGAGCGACCATGGGCATCCCGATCGGGCTGGTCCGCCTGTCGGTCGGGCTGGAACCCGCCGACACGTTGATCAAGGACCTCGGTCTAGCGCTGGAGGGTGCCAGTCCCCTAGCGTGATTGACAGCGCTGTCTTTCCTCTCTGGAGGCTCAGATGAGAACCCCCCTCCTTGCGTCCTTCGCCGCGGCAACCCTGGTGCTCGCGGGCTGCGGCTCCGGGTCGTCGTCCTCGGGAGAGGTACGGCTGCGCATGATCGAGAGCCTGACCAGTCCCGAACGGACGAAGCTGATCAAGACCTTGATCGCGGACTTCGAGAAGGCGAACCCGAAGGTCAAGGTGGAGCTGATCTCGCCGCCACTCGACAGCGCCGACCAGAAGATCACCCAGATCCTGCAGACGAAGAAGGGCTTGGACGTCCTGGAGGTCCGCGACCACACGGCCAAGTCCTTCTCCAACAACGGCTGGCTGGCCGTACTGCCGACCACGGAATGGGCGGGCTGGTCGGACCTGACCGAGCTGGCCCAGAAGAAGGCGGTCGAGGTCGGCGGCAAGCCGTACCTCATCCCGTACGGCTTCTACGAGCGCACGCTGTTCTACCGGACCGACTGGGGCATGGCACAGCCGCCCACGACCTGGCAGGAGCTCTACGAGGCCGGCAAGAAGATGACCTCGGGCGACAGGTTCGGCTACTCCTTCCGGGGCGGCAAGGGCGGCGCCGACTATGTGGTCCAGATGATCAGCGCCTACAACGGCGAGGCCCTGAATCCCGAGAAATCCTTCTTCCTCAAGGACAAGCGGACGATCTTCTCGACCCCCGAGGCCGTCCAGGCCACGGACCTGTTCGTGAAGATCTTCAAGGAGATCTCGCCGCCCGACTCGGTGTCGTGGGGCTATCCGGAGATGGTCCAGGGCTTCACCTCGGGCGTCACCGGCATGCTCATCCAGGACCCCGAAGTGATCAAGACGGTCCAGGAGAGCTCGGTCAAGACCTGGTCCACGGCCCCGATCCCCAAGGGCCCCTCGGGCTACGCCTTCCAGCCGGTCGGCTACGCGGGCTGGGGTGTGACGTCCTTCAGCGAACACCCGAAGGAAGCGGTCAAGCTGGTGCAGTTCCTGTCGGAGGCCAAGCAGAGCGTCGCCTTCGCCAAGGGCAACTCGCTCATCCCGATCTCCAAGCAGGCCCAGAGCGACCCGCAGTTCTCGCAGGGCGCCTGGAAGGCCTACCTCCAGGCGCAGCAGGACCCCAAGCAGGTGATCACCATCCGGCCGGTCGACTACCCGGGCTGGAGCCAGTTCCAAGTCGACTCCGACCGTGACGCGCAGGCGCTGCTCACCGGCAAGAAGAGCACGGCCGAGGTGCTCAAGTCGTGGGACGCGTTCTGGACGGACCAGGCGAAGAAGGTCTCGTGAGCGTGGGATCCGCCAGGCCCGCGTTCACCGCCCGCAAGGCCAGGTTCATCGCCCTGTGCCTGCTGCCCGGCGTGGTCTTCGTGGTGCTCTTCACGTACTACCCGGTGATTCGCGGCGCGATCATCGCCTTCCAGCGCTACAACCTGTTCGACCTGACCTCGACGCCGTTCGTGGGCCTGGAGAACTTCCGCGCGGTGCTGGCCGAGGACCGGTTCTGGACGGCGCTCCGCAACACCGGCACCTGGGTGGTCGTGTCGCTGTTCTTCCAGTTCTTCCTCGGCTTCGGGCTGGCGCTGCTGCTGCGGCGGCACTTCCGCGGCCGGGGGCTCTACCAGGCGTGGGTGTTCTTCCCCTGGGCGATGTCCGGGTTCCTGATCGGGCTGCTGTGGCGGTGGATGTTCAACGGGCAGTTCGGGGTGATCAACGACCTGCTGCTCAGGAGCGGGATCATCGAGCACCGCATCGGCTTCCTCGCGACGCCCGGGTGGGCGATGACCTCGGTCATCGTCGCCAACGTCTGGTACGGCGTGACCTTCTTCGCCATCATGATCATGGCGGCCCTGCAGTCGGTGCCCCGCGAGCTCTACGAGGCGGCGGACGTGGACGGGGCGTCACGGCTCAGGCAGTTCTGGCACGTGACGCTGCCGCACATCCGGCCGACGCTGGCGCTGATCGTGCTGCTGCGCATCATCTGGATCCTGAACTTCCCCGACCTGATCTACTCGATGACCGGCGGCGGACCCGCGGGGAGCACCGACATCATCACCACGTTCCTCATCCAGCAGGTGATCGGCGGCGACTACGGCCGAGGGGGCGCGGTCGGCATGCTCGTCCTCGGCCTGCTGCTCGCCTTCAGTGTCTTCTACCTCAACGCCACCCGATTCGAGAAGGCCCGATGATTCAAGAAAGGATGAGACGCCTGGCCAAAGGGATCGTGCTCGGCGTCTGGCTGCTGATCACGCTCTTTCCCCTCTACTGGATCGTCGTCACCTCGCTCAAGCCCAAGGCCGAGATCTTCTCGATGCCGATCAAATACTGGCCGGGCAACGTGACGTTCGAGCACTACGCGGACCTGTTCTCCTTCGCCGACTTCGGCACCTACCTGCTCAACAGCCTGCTCGTCTCGCTGGTGGCGGCCGGGGCGGTGACCGTGATCGGCGTGCTCGGCGGCTACACGCTGGCCCGCTTCAGCTTCCCCGGGCGGGGCGCTCTCATGCTGGCGTTCCTGGTCACCCAGATGCTCCCGCTGTTCATCGCGCTCGGCCCGCTCTATCTGCTGATGTCCGACCTCGACCTGCTCAACCGGCTGGCCGGGCTCATGCTCGTGTACGTCGCCATGCTGGTGCCGTTCTCCACGATCATCATGCGCGGCTTCTACGAGCGCATCCCCGTGGCCCTGGAGGAGGCCGCGCAGGTCGACGGCGCCTCCCGGCTGGTCGCCATGGTCCGGGTGGTGATCCCGGTCATGCTGCCGGGCATCGCCGCGACGTTCATCTTCGCCTTCGTGCAGTGCTGGAACGAGTTGTTCCTGGCGATCACATTCATCGACAGCGAGGACGCCAAGACCATCCCCGTCGCCATGAACTCCTTCATCACCCAGTACGACATCGACTGGGGCTCGATGGCCGCCGCCACCGTGGTCTCGGTGCTGCCGACGCTGGTGCTGTTCGCCGCGATCCGCCGCTACATCGTCGAAGGGCTCACGGCCGGCGCGGTCAAGGGGTGACGACCGTCAGCCGGTGAGCGCGGCCATGAGCTCGTCTCTGCCGCTCGCGCCGGTCTTGCGGAACACCGCCTTCAGGTGGTCGTTGACGGTGTGCACCGACAGGTCGAGGCGGCGGGCGATCTGCTTGGGGGCCGCGCCGTCGTACAGGCACTCCACGACGCACCGTTCGCGCGGCGTGATGCCGTACCAGTCGCAGAACGACGGGAGCAGCAGCGAGCCGGTGGCCGCCTGGATGATGATGGCCACGTCGCCGTCGCCGTCGGGGGAGAGGGGCTGGCCCTCGATCGCCGTCCAGCGACCGAAGCTGGCCGCCGGCGCGCAGATCAGCGGGCGCCAGGAGCCGGGGTCGCGGGCGTACGTCCGCGTGTCGAGTGACAGACCGATCATCGACGTGTCGGCCAGCCAGCCGGGCAGGTCGCACCGGCCGGGCGTCCACATCTGCGCCAGCCACGCGCGGGCCTGCGGCGTGACCGCGCGAACGGCGTGGTCGGCGCCTATCACGATCAGGCCCGCGGGCAGCGCCGGGAACGACGGGGCCAGCGGCGCGACGGTCACATAGCGGCGCAGCGCGGCCAGCAGCGCCGGGGCCAGCCGTACCGCCCTGTCCGCGTCCTCGGCGCCGAACGGCCGGCCGCCCTCCGAGCGGATCAGCCCGAGCAACCCCCACACGCCGTGGGAGTCGCGCAGCAGCAGCCGGAGTTCGCAGCCCGCACCGTGCGCCAGCAGCACCTCCCGCGTCAGCCGGTCGCCGTGCAGGTCGCACGGCCCCTCGCCGTGCTGCTTGCAGCGGCTGCCGCCGCATCCCGCGCCCACCAGGCCCACCGGCACGGGCCGCCGGGCCAGCGCGGCCGGGCGGCACGGATCCTCGTCGAGGTAGCGGCTCATCGCGAGCGCGCGAATGAGCGCCGGCTCGTAGCGATGCCAGAAGCTGAAGGACCCGAGTCCCAGCCCGGTCGCCGGGCTGGTGCCGACCAGCCGCAGCGCGTCATGACTCACCCACCGCGAGACGGCGCGCGAGATCGCCTCACCCAGCTCGTCGGGGCTCGCGCCCTGCCCCATCGCCGCGTTGAGCTCGCGGAAGAGCCGATCCTCCGATGGAATCACGCCGATCACATCAGCACGTCGGGAAGGCCCACCACAATCGCCCCACAGGGTAGTCATTTCATTACTCAGAGTAAGTACGCCGTGGTTCCGGGCCTGGTACGCGCCGGCGGGCGCATCTGCGGCGGGCCTCACTGCCGCGGGGTGAGGGCGAACCGCCGTGACCGTTCATCGCGCGGATGCGACCTTTCGCCGCAACTCCCTCCCAACTAGGCGCTGAGCTGCGGCGGCTCGCCGAACAGCCTCCCCAGGGGCCTCCACGAAGGATAGGTTTCGCTCCTATCTTGTGCGTGATCCGCATCACAGTGGAGGACTCGTGACGACTAAACAACATGACGCATCCGTCTATGAAGAGATTCAGGAGAGCGCTGAATTCCAGGACCTGAAGCGGCGCTTCCGGCGGTGGACGTTCCCGATGACCGCGGCGTTCCTGGTGTGGTACCTGCTCTACGTGGTGCTGTCCGGGTGGGCGCGTGACTTCATGGGGATCAAGCTGTTCGGCAACATCAACGTGGCGCTGATCTTCGGCCTGCTGCAGTTCGTCTCCACCTTCTGGATCGCGTGGGCCTACTCCAGGCACGCCGAGAAGAAGCTCGACCCGATCGCCGACAAGCTCCGCCACCAGGTCGAGGAGAAGACCCAGTGAAGTCCGAGACCCTGGCCACCATTCTCTTCCTCACCTTCGTCGCGCTGACGCTGGTCATCACGTTCTGGGCCAGCAGGCAGACCAAGACGGCCGCCGACTACTACGCCGGCGGCCGATCGTTCACCGGCGTGCAGAACGGCATGGCGATCGGCGGCGACTACATGTCGGCCGCGTCCTTCCTCGGCATCGCCGGCATCATCGCCCTGTCCGGCTACGACGGATTCCTCTACTCCATCGGCTTCCTGGTGGCGTGGCTGGTCGCGCTGCTGCTGGTCGCCGAGCTGATGCGTAACTCCGGCAAGTTCACCATGGCCGACGTGCTGGCCTTCCGGATGAGCCCGCGCCCGGTCAGGACCGCCGCGGGCGTGTCCACGATCACGGTGAGCATCTTCTACCTGCTGGCGCAGATGGTGGGCGCGGGCGCGCTGGTCGGCCTGCTGCTCGGCATCACCAGCCCCTCGGGCAAGGCGTGGACGATCGTCGGGGTGGGCGCCCTGATGATCGTGTACGTGGTGTTCGGCGGCATGAAGGGCACCACCTGGGTGCAGATCGTCAAGGCCGTGCTGCTGATGACCGGCGCCGCCCTGATCACGATCATGGTCCTGGCGCACTACGGCTTCAACCTGTCGTCCCTGCTGGGCGACGCGGCGACGCAGAGCGGCAAGAACGGCAACTTCCTCATCCCCGGCCTCAAGTACGGCACCGAGGCGCAGGGCCTCGCGGGCAAGATCGACCTGATCAGCCTCGGTCTCGCCCTGGTCCTCGGCACGGCGGGCCTGCCGCACATCCTGATCCGCTTCTACACGGTCCCGACCGCCAAGGACGCCCGCAAGTCGGTGCTCTGGGGCATCGGCATCATCGGCGTGTTCTACCTGCTCACCCTGGTCCTCGGCTTCGGCGCGGCGGCCCTGGTCGGCAGCAAGGCGATCGCCGCCTCGGACAAGGCGGGCAACACGGCCGCACCGCTGCTGGCCAAGGCCATCGGCGAGACGTTCCTCGGCTCGGCGGGCGGCACGATCCTGCTGGCGCTGATCGGCGCGGTGGCCTTCGCCACGATCCTGGCCGTGGTGGCCGGGCTCACGCTGGCCTCCTCCTCCAGTTTCTCGCACGACCTGTACGCGCACGTGTTCCGCCGCGGCAACGCCACCGAGCGCGAAGAGGTGCTGGTGGCCCGCATCTCGGCGTTCGTCATCGGCGCGGTCGCCATCGGCCTCGGCATCCTGGCCCAGGGACAGAACGTCGCGTTCCTGGTGGCGCTGGCGTTCGCGGTGGCCGCCTCGGGCAACCTGCCGGCGATCCTCTACAGCCTGTTCTGGAAGAGGTTCAACACCGCGGGAGCGGTCAGCGCCATCTACGGCGGCCTGATCTCCGCCCTCCTGCTGGTCATCTTCTCGCCGGTGGTGTCCGGCTCGGAGACGGCCCTGTTCAAGACGGCGCACTTCAACTGGTTCCCGCTGAGCAACCCGGGCATCATCTCGATTCCCCTGGGCTTCCTGTTCGGCTACCTCGGCACGGTCCTGAGCAAGGAGTACAACGCGGCCAAGTACGCCGAGATCGAGGTCCGCTCGCTCACCGGTGTCGGCGCCGAGAAGGCTACCGAGCACTGACACCCGCTGGTCGAAGGGCCCGGCTCAGGCCGGGCCCTTTCGCCTGCCGCCCGCGCCGAGCAGGTACAGCAGGGCACCCACCACGAGCGAGGCCAGGGCGATGCCGCCCACCAGCCAGAACCACGTGCCGTAGGAGATCTCCGCCCCGAACAGGGCGAACGAGCCGGCGTCGTTGGAGATCAACGGTGTCCACGAGCCCGACAGCGTGGAGACGACTCCCACGAGCGAGGCCAGCGCGCCGACGATCGAGGCCAGCCAGAACACGGCGGGCGAGGCCAGCCGCCGCGCCTCGAACTGGGTCCGGTAGCGGCGCACGATGATGAGCACGTCGACGAACAGCACCACGATCGACAGGCACCAGATGACCGTGACCGCCGCCTGCAGGACGTTGTAGACCTCGGTCTGCGCGTCGGCCGGCGCCGCCGCCGCGAACGGCACCACGATGAACGCCGCCACGGTGAACAGCGCGGCCAGCACGGTCTGGATCAAGACCGCCACGTCCGGCACCTTCTGCGCGTTGACGTGCGAGACGGCCTTGGGCAGCCGCTGGTCGAGCCCGGAGACGAAGATCAGGCGGGCGAAGGAGTAGTTGTAGACGACGGTGATGATGAAGAACATCGCCGCCAGCAGGAGCGCCACCAGCTTGCCCGCCCAGGCGCCCAGTCCGATGCCGACCGCGGCCGCCACCGCGGTGATCTGCGCCGACCGGTCCGCCGGGACCGAGACCATCACGCCCCAGGTGGCGGCGAGGTAGGCGATCATCACGGCGAGCGAGCCCCACAGCAGATAGCGGGTGACCGCGCGGTCCTGCCGGATCTCCACGCCCATGTTCAGCGGCACCTCGACGCCGAGCAGGGCGAGCACTGCCAGGCCGAAGAAGCTCCAGTTGCCGAGGTTGATCCCGTGCTCGGCCGACGGGCTCCAGGCGGCGAAGTCCCACGGGTTCGTCGCCGCCGCGTTGCCCCGCAGCAGGTGGGCGAGCCCGGCCGCGAAGATCAGCAGGATGGCCAGGCCGTACGCGAGGAAGACGATGTTGACCACGTTCTGCGTCAGGCGGAACCGCAGCACGGCCAGCACGGCCGCCAGCACCAGGATCGCCACGATCAGCCCGCCCTGCGCCTGCACCGGCAGGGCGCCGACGGCGGGGAAGACGAAGCCGAGGAACGAGATGGTCAGCGTGCCCGTGGCCACCATCACCAGGACGCCCGGCCACCACGCGCAGAACCCGGCGAAGAACCCCCAGAACGGCCCGAAGGCCTTGCTGGTCCACAGGTAGATCGAGCCCTCGCCGGGGAACATGGCGCCGAGCTGCCCGGTCACGATCGCGCACGGGATCAGGAACAGCGCGAACGCGATGATCCACCAGCCGAACGCGGCCGGACCGGCGCTCTGGATCACCGCGGCGTTCGTGATGAACAGCACGATCGCCACGAAGATGGCGACCATGTCGAACGTGGTGAGCACCTTCGGCAGGATCCCGCCCGCCACCCGCTCGGACAGCAGGTCGTCGCCGGACGTCGTCATGAGGCGGCCCCCTCAGCAGCGGTTACCTGCCAAGATCCGCCGCTCTCCGACCGGCGTCAAGCAGCCACGACCGCCGCTCTCCGACCGGCGTCAAGCAGCCACGACCGCCGCTCTCCGACCGGCGTCAAGGAGCCACGGGCTCCGCGCTCCCACCGGCGTCAAGGAGCCACGGGCTCCGCGCGGAGTTTGGCGGAATGCTTTACCAGGGTGATCAGCACCTCCCTGCTCGAGTCGCGCTTCCTGGCGTCGCACATGATGATCGGGATTGACGGGTTCAGCTGGAGCGCCAGCCGTACCTCGTCGAGCTCGAACGTCTGCGAGCCCTCGAAGCAGTTGACCGCCACCACGAACGGCGTGCCACGGCGCTCGAAGTAGTCGATCGAGGGGAAGCAGTCGGCCAGGCGGCGGGTGTCGGCCAGGATGACCGCGCCCAGCGAGCCCTCGGCCAACTCGTCCCAGACGAACCAGAACCGCTCCTGCCCTGGCGTGCCGAACAGGTAAAGCACGTAGTCGGGGCTGAGCGTGATGCGGCCGAAGTCCATCGCCACGGTCGTCGTCCGTTTGGCCTCCACGGATGAGATGTCGTCGATGCCGATGCCGCGGTCGGTCAGGATCTCCTCGGTCCGCAGGGGGCGCGTCTCGGAGACCGCGCCGACCAGCGTGGTCTTGCCCGCGCCGAAACCACCGGCGACCAGGATCTTGATCGCGGTCGGCAGGCGCGGGCGGTCAGAGCGATCGAAGGCCATCGAGCACCGCCCTGTACATCTTCATATCGTGCATGTCCACCTCGGATTGCGGTTCCTGGGCCGAGACGAGTTCCTTGTCGAACAGGTCGCCGAGCAGCACCCGGATCGTGCCCGCGGGCAGGTCCAGGTGCGCGGCGATCTCGGCGACGGACTTGGGCTCGCGGCAGAGCCGCAGAACCGACAGATGTTCGGGGTCGAGCCCGGCCTCGGGGCCGGGCGGCGGGCCGATGGCCAGGGCCATGGAGATCAGGTCGAACTTGCCGTGGGTGGGCTGGGTCCGCCCCCGCGTCACCACGTAGGGCCGGATGATCTCCGGATCGACCCAGTGCTCGTCCTCGGGCCCGTCCGTGGGGCCGTGGCCAGGGGTGTTCACCGATCACCCCTGGCCACGGCCTCGGCACGGGTGCCCGAGGTGAGGTATTGGCCGACCCGGGCGACGAGCATGGCCATCTCGTAGGCGACCAGGCCGATGTCGGCGTTCTGCGTGCACAGGACGGCCAGGCACGCCCGCTCACCCGCCACGGTCACGATGAGGAACCGCGAGCGCAATTCCACCACCGTCTGCTTGACCGCGCCGCCGCGCACGTGCTCGGAGAGCCCCTTGGCCAGGCTCTGCAGCCCGGAGGCCACCGCCGACAGGTGCTCGCCGTCGGGCCGCTGCAACGCCGCGGACGACGCCATCAGCAGCCCGTCAGAAGACAGGACGATGGCGTGCTCGGCCTCCTTGACCCGGTCGATCAGATCGTCGAGCAGCCAGTCCAGATCCGTGCCGGATCCAGGTGTCATGTCTCGCCTCCCGGTTGCTCGCCCTTGAGCCCGTCCATGATCTTGGCCGCTTCGGTCCTGCCCAGCCTGGTGCCCGACTGCAGAGATCCCATCATCGCGCGGATCTCTTCCGGCGAGCGTTCGTCATCGTCCTCCTCGGGGTTCGATCGCGTGGCGGGCGCCTCGTCACGCAGGGCGGGGGCAAGGCTGGCCTGTGGCACCCGCAAGGGCAGGCCGGAAGGGGTGAACTCGGCGGCGGGCCCATCCTGCTCGGGCTCCGGTCGCGCGCGCCTCGGCTCCGGACGGACGCGCTCCTGCTCAGGCTCCGGACGGACGCGCGTCGGCTCCGGACGGAAGCGCTCGCGTTCAGACTCCGGACGGACGCGCTCCCGTGCGGGCTCCGGTTCGGCGGGGTCGCGGGGCGGAGCCACCGTCAGCCGGCGCACGTTCTCCGGAGCGGTCGTCCGCGTCGCCGCGGCGACCGCCTTCCTGCGGGGCAGCCGCGCCGGCTCATCGCCCTCCTCCGGCGCCTCTCCCAGCTGGACGAGCTCCTGAGGGATCAGGACCACGACCGTGGTCCCCCCGTACGGTGAGGACTTGAGCACGACCTGGATCCCGTGACGCCCGGCCAGGCGGCTGACCACGAACAGCCCCAGGCGCGCGGTGCCGGTGATGCGGAACTCCGGCGGGTCCGCGATGCGCTCGTTGGCGGACTCCAGGTCCTCCGGCTTCATGCCGAGCCCGCGGTCCTCGATCTCGACCACGTAGCCGTTGGCCACCAGTTGCCCCTTGACCTCGACGGTGGTGTAGGGCGGGGAGAAGGAGGCCGCGTTCTCGATCAGCTCGGCCAGCAGGTGGATGACGTCACCCACGGCGCGGCCCAGCAGCACGACGTCGCCCATCGGCATGAGCGTCACCCGGGTGTAGTCCTCCACCTCGGCCAGCGCGCCGCGTACGACGTCGACCATCGGCACCGAGCGGCGCCAGACACGGGCTGGGGAGGAACCGGACAGCACGATGAGGTTCTCGGCGTTGCGCCGCATCCGGATGGCCAGGTGGTCGAGCCGGAAGAGCTCCTTCAGCTCCTCGGGGTCGGTCTCGCGCCGCTCCATCACGTCGAGCACGGTCAGCTGCCGGTGCACCAGGCCCTGGGTCCTGCGGGCCAGGCTGAGCAGGATGTCGCGGATGCTGCGCCGCAGCTCGGCCTGCTCGGCGGCGACGCTGACCGCCGTGCGCTGCATGGTGTTGAACGCCTGGCCGACCTGCCCGATCTCGTCCTCGCCGAAGTCCAGCGACGGGGCCTCGCGCGCCAGGTCCACCTCCTCGCCGTGCCCGATCCGCTCCACCAGACGGGGCAGCCGCTCGTCGGACAGCTCGTGCGCGGCGTCACGCAGCTTCTGCAACTGGGCGAGGAGCGTACGGGCCGTGGTGATGGACAGGATGATCGACGCGATGACCGCGATGAGCCCGAGGCCGCCGGCCAGGACCAGTCGCACGACCACGCCGATCGCGACCGGCGTCGCCCGGTCCACGAGGCGGTCACCCGCGCTGAGCACCAAGGTGTTGAAGTCGGCGAGCGCACGTTCGGAAGCGGTCTTCCACTGCCCGGCGCCGAACGGGACGCTCTCCATGCTGGCGTCCTGCTCGACGACCCGGGTTTCGAGCTCGCGCAGGTTGTTGAACGTGGCGCTCGCGGCCAGCTTGTCGTAGGCGGCCTTCTCGGAGTCGGGCAGCTCGCCCGCCGCCTGCTCGGCGAGGATGCGCCAGGCGCCCACGGTCTCGGCGAATTGCGCGTGTTCTGCGGGGGTCAGCCGCCCCTCGGCCAGGGCGCCGGCGAGCAGGGCGTCCTCCCGGGCGAGAACCTCGCGGGCCCTGCTCAGTGCGAGGAGCGTGCGGATGTCCTTGGCGACGATCTTGTCGTCGAGGGTCGCCACCGAGCCGTAGAGCCGGTAGATGGAGTCGATGACGTCGGCGTAGGCATCGGTCGCCTGCACCCGGTTCATCCGGCCCGCGTCGACGGCCTGCCGGGTGGCCTTGAGCGTGTCGAGTCGCCGGAAGACGTCGGCGATCCGTTTGGCCCCGTCGCCGTCCGTCGCCCAGCCGACCACGCTCGAACTCGCCGCCTCCTCGAAGGTGGCGATCGTCCGGTCGGCCTGCTTACGCTGGGTCTCCAGGTCCTTGCGGGCGCGGATCGTCCCGTCGCCGAGCCGGATGATCGACAGCCGGCGTTCCCGTTGCAGCTCGACGAGCAGCGGCTCGCTCGGCCCGACCACGGCGTTGTCGAGCTGCGAGACCCAGAGCAGGTTGACGCCCTCGCGAAGGGTCACCCAGGCGGCGAACACCCACAGCGCCGCCATGGAGAGCAGTAGAGCAATGATCTTGGTCCGCAGTCGTGAATTGCGGAAGCGCATCATACCTACCCTGTGAAAGTCATTTGAAATGGCTGACCACCAGGACATGCAGTGGCATACCGGCGCTGAAGACGTGGGCACCCTAGCAAAGAGGGCGATCTTGCCTCAACCCGACTGTATTCATTTGCGGTGAAATATCCGTTTCTATGACTCAATTAGTCAAAGATGGTATTAATGGATATCCTCCGTGGGTGAGTGACCCGGGGGATCGCGCGTATTTCGGCATCCGCAACGATCTCGCGGATCGGTTGCTCAAAGGATCGCATCAGTTGGCAGGCGTGCCCGAGGGGGACCGAGGCGCCGTCCTGCGGGCCGCGCTCGACGCCGTCCCCGAGGCGGCCGGGCTGCTGCGCCCCTTTCCCGTCCTGTTCGCCGACGGCGAGAGCTCGGCGAGCCGGCTGGCCTTCAGCTGTCTGTCGGCCGCGGCCACGTTCCCGCTCGCGCGCCGAGACCAGATCGCCGAGCTCGGGGCGCTGACCGCGATCCTGTTCGGCCTCGACGACATCGCCGACGGCATCGCCGGAGACTGGTCCGACCGCGACTTCACCGCCTTCATCGCACGGCTGTGCGCCATGACCACCGGCACGCCCTTCGCCGCGGCGCCCGAGCCGGCCGCCGAAGGGCCGATCGAGCAGGTCCTGGGCGCGTGGCAGGTGTGGTGTGCCCGCTTCCACGGGCACGCCGGTGCGGCGGTCCACGCGCCGAACCTGGGACGGCGGCTGGAGCTCGCCGGCGCGGCCATGGTCCGCGAGCGCGCCTGGGCATCGGGCCGGGCCCCCTGGCCGGAGTACGTGGACTACCTGGCGAACGGCCTGCTCACGATCCTCTATCCCACCTGGTGGGCCGCCGCCCTGGCGATCCGCGGCCCTGTCCCCGCCGAGGCCGCCCACTGGGCGTCGATCGAGCCGGCCACCCATCTCGGCGCGGCCTGTATGCGGCTGGCCAACGACATCAGGACGTTCGAGCGGGAGAAGGCCGAGGGCAAGCCCAACTCCATCAGCATCCTGGAGAACGCCGGCACGGAAACGGCGCGGGCGGTCACGCGGGTCTCGGCGCACATCGGCGAGCTCGACGCGGAGTTCAGAGCCGCGCTCGACGACCTGCCCGCCGAACTGGCGGAGATCGCGGAGGGGCAGCGCAGGAGCGTGTCGTTCAACGGCCGCTGGTACCTGGCCAGGGACACGCACGCGTACACCGTTAAGGAACTGGCCGGAGATCTGGAGTCCCATGAGGGTTAGGCCCGGCGGGCGAGATGCGACGAGGCGATGACGGCGGCGCGGACCACGGCGACCGGCGTGTAAAGGTCCTTATCGTGCCAGAGGGGAGGATGCTCCTCGCCTGACGACCGTGTCAGGTACGCGTGACCGCGGTCTACGGCCCGCTCGCATCGCGGGTCCGCCCGCCACCGGGTCAGCAGCAAGATCTGCATCGCGTAGGCGGTCTCCTCCGCGGTGCCCGTCCAGCGGCCCCACGATCCGTCCGGCCGCTGGGTCTCCAGCACCCAGCCGACGGCCGCGTCCACCGCGCCCGCCGAGAGGTCGCCGCCGAATTCGTCCAGCGCCAGCGCGCAGGCCGCCGTGGCGTAGTAGCGCGAGGCATGCCACCGGTCGGTCCAACTCCCGTCCGGCTCCTGCCGTTCGCGGATCCAGGCCGCCACCTCGGCGATGGTCTCGCGATAGCGGATGGCGGCCGCGGGCACGCAGGTGACGTACTGGCCGAGGGCGTCGAGCACGTGCGCGTTGACGCTGACCGAGGTGCCCTGCTCTCCCTGCCAGGTGGAGAAGTGCGTGCCGGAGCGGAAGGCCCCCAGGCAATCCGGCTCGTACGGCATGCCGAGCAGGGCCAGGGCGTACAGCGCCACAGAGGTCGTGTCGGCGTCGGCGGGAAGCCCGGGACCGGCGGTGGCGCCGGCGGGACCGATCGCCGCCCTGAGGTCGGCCGCCATCTCCGGCGGCACCTCGACGGGCACGCCCGCGCGGATCAACCAGCTCAGCACCCAGCCCCGCTCGAACACCGTGATGGGCAGTCCGACGGGCACCGGACCACCGTGGCGCCTGGCTACCGCCTCAAGGTGCCCGCGGGCCGGGTCGTGTACGTCGCGCGCGCCTCGTTCGCCCAGCCAGGCGGCGGTGGCCGCGGGTGAGGCCCCGATGGTGCCGATCGCCGTCGGCCGGGCCACGAGCGCCCCCATGGCCGCCGGGCCGCCGATCTCCAGAGCGTGCAGCAACTTCTCCGGCACCTCGGCCCCCGACTCGATCCACGATCTGACCAGGTCGAGCGTGTCGTAGCTCATTCCGTCGGGCAGCGATAGCGGGCCGTGGCCCGCCAGACTCTCCAGGTGCCGATTGATGAGGGCGACCAGCGAGGGCACGATGTGCTCGATCGCCGGCATGTCGGGCAGTTGCAGGGGGCCGTCCAGCCAGCCGGCCAGCCTGCGCAGCCCGCGCTCGGCCGCCTCCGCGAGGTTCTGCCCGTCCGTGCCGGACTCCCCGCGCAGCAGCGCGGACAGGATCGCCTCAGTCGCGCTCAGGGTCGGCACCAGCCCGTATCCGTCCGGCGCCCCCCAGGCGCCGTCCTGCCGCTGGGCGGCGACCAGGTAATCGATGCGCTCCTGGTGGCCGACCAGCCAGGGAACGAGCGTGACCAGCCGGCCGGTCTCATAGACCGAGGAGGAGACCTGACCCCAGGGCCGGAACATGAGATCCGTCAGCAACTCCGCAGCCTCCCCGCCGCTCACGCCTGACGGCTCCGCTCGATCGGCAGCAGCTTCAGCATGAGTTTCTCCTTCGGCCGCACCGACGCTCCCGGCACCAGGGTGAGCCGCTGCGGGTTGGTCAGCTCCGGCCGGTACCTGCTCAGCAGATTGGCGATCACGAGCGGTGCCTTGAGATAGAACAGGTGCTGGCCCAGGCACACGTGCGGGCCGGCGCCGAACGGGATCGAGGCGTAGCGATGCCGGCGCTCGGCCTGCTCGGGCGCCCAGCGCTCCGGGTCGAATGCCAGCGGCCGCTTCCAGAACTCCGCCAGCCGATGGGTCGTGTACGGGCTGACCAGCACCTGCGAGCCGGCCTTGATCCGGACCCCGCCGATCGTCGTGTCCGCCACGGCCTGGCGGGGGATGATCCAGCCCGGTGGGTACAGGCGCACCACCTCTTGCAGGACCATGCGGAGATACCTGAGCCTGGCCACGTGGGCCGGCCGGACCGGGCCCTCGCCGACCACCTGGCCGACCTCCTCCCGCAGCCTGGCGTAGACGTCGGGATGGTCGTGCAGCACCGACCACAGCCAGGTCAGCGAAACCGCCGTGGTCTCCGACGCCGCGCCGTAGACGCTGACCAGGTCGTCGCGGACCTGCCGCGGATCCGCCGCGCCCGTCTCCTCCATCCTGACCCTGAGCAGCGCCGAGAGCACTTCGTTGGTGCGGGTGCCCTCCCTGAGAGCCCGTTCGATCAAGGGGTAGACGATCTCGTCGATCTTCTTCGTGGCCGCCAGGAAGGCCCGATCTCCCGGCACTCTGACGGAGTAGGGCATGAAGGGGAAGAGCAACCGGAAGCCGATCGACGTGGCGCACGTGGCGAACTCGGGCAGGAGCCGCTCGGCGACGTCCCGGGGGATCCGCCCGCCGAACAGCACCTTGATGACGCTCTCGTTGACGATCGCCGTCATCTGGTGTCCGGCGTCGATCGGCCGTCCGCTCCGCGCGTGCTCGTCCAGTTCGGCGACGCGCCCGGCGATGATGTCGGCGAGGTCCTCGCCCAGCGAAGCCGTGTACCTCGCGGTGAACAGCGGCTGGAGGACCTTCCTGCTGGATTCCCAGCCCTCACCCTCGCCCAGGATGCTCTGGCCGGTCACGCGACGCAGCGGCCGCCAGAACATGCCTTCGCGCACGAAGTTGGACCAGTCGGTCTTGAGCACCTGCTGGACGTGGTCGGGATGGGAGACCAGGTAGGGCTGGAACGGGCCGATGTTCAGCCGGACGATCCGCCCCCCGGCGTCGGTGCCCATCTTGGCCAGCTCGGTGACCGGGTCTCTCAGCAGCCGGGGGATGGTTTGGTGAAAGGGAAGGACCTGGGGTTCCTGCTCGCCGGCTGGAAGCTCGGGCGCCACGCGATCCTCCAACTGCCCGCCTCAACTGACGGACATTTCATGACAAAAGTTAGAACTCTTGTGGAGTATCACATGATCTTCGATACGAATTCAAGATCGAAGCTGAGTAGGAGCTCCCACTGGATCCTGGGCGGTTTCCCGTGGTCAGGGGCGGGAGGCTGCGTCCAGGAGGCGTAGTTCGGCGGCGGTCAGCCTGAGCGTGGCCGCCGTGAGGAGCGGCTGGAGCTGCCTGACGTCGCGGGCGCTGGAGATCGGCGCGGTGATCGTGGGCTGGGCGGCGAGCCAGGCCAGCGCCACCGACGCCGGTTCGACGTCGTGCTCGGCGGCGACCTTGGCGAGGACCTCGAGCGTCCGCCGGTCGCGCTCCGTCTCCAGGTATTGGGCCGCCGGTCCGGCGCTCGCTATGCGAGTCGGTGGTTGCCCGGTAGAACTGTTGTTGGATTTCTCCGACAGTTTGGTCGCGACGGAAGGTAATCGTGAGGTAATTTTCTGTCACAGCAGGGTGCCTGACGATCAGGTCGCCGGCGCTCGCCGGCACCACGAAGGTCCGGCTGCTGTTGCCCTCGGGATGGGAGTCGCGGCGCGACTGGCCGGTGCTCTGGCTGCTGCACGGCGGCCTCGACGACTACGCCTCCTGGACCGCCAAGCCCGACGTCGACGCGCTCACCCGCACCTCCGGGCTGATGGTCGTCATGCCCGACGGCGGCAAGTGCGGCAGCTACTCCGACTGGTGGAACGGCGGCGACGGCGTCCCGCCGCGCTGGGCGACCTACCACCTCAAGGAACTGCTGCCGCTGCTCGAATCCCGCTACCGCGCCGGGCGACAGCGGGCCGTCGCGGGCTACTCGATGGGCGGTCAGGGCGCGATGCTGTACGCCGCCAAGGGTACTTCAAGGCCGCGGCCTCCTTCAGCGGAGCCGTACACATCCTCGAACCCGGCGTGCCGCAGGCCGTCATGGCGGGTACCACGATCGGCTGGGTGTTCCCGTACGGACGCACTTCTATCGCGGCGGGCACAACCACGAATCCTGGCAGCGGGAGCTGCACCGGGCCTACCCCATGCTCAGCCGGCCATCGGCGCCCAGTGAGGGTGTCGTCGACTTCCATGGCCTTACCAGGGGCTATGGGGTGACGCTAGGGTGCGGCTGTGGAGGTCGGTGACGCGCGGACGCGCATTCTGGACGCGGCGGAGGAGCTGTTCGCCGGTGGTGGTTACGAGGCCACGCCGACCGCGGTCATCGCCCGGCTGGCCGCGGTCCCCAAGGGGTTGATCTTCCACTACTTCCCGCGCAAGATCGACGTCCTGGTGGCGCTCATCGACGAGCGCACGCTGGTCGAGGAGGGGCACGAGGCCGACGCGGTGCCCGGCGACCCGGCGGGCACGCTGTCGCGGCTGGCTCGCAGGGTGCCGCTGCGCGCCTCGCCGGCGATGCGCCGCATCCTGTTCCGCGAGGCCGACACGCACAGTTCGGTCAAGGAGCGGCTCGGCCGGCTCAACGGCGAGCTGATCAGCCGGGCCAGGTTCGCGCTGGAGCTGGCGTTGCCGGGCGCCCGGGGCGACGCGGCCCGGCTGGAGGTGGCGGCGGCCACGTTCGCGGCCGTACTGCTCTACCAGGAGAACCTCTGCCAGCTAACCGGCCACCAGATCGACCCCGACGCGGTCGCGGAACTCATCGCCCACTCGCTCGTCTGACAGCTCGTCGAGGGCCGTCTTCAGGTGGGAGAGCAGCCCCCACACGTCGTCCATCCGCTCGGGGCAGGCCACCACGCCGAAGTCGAGCATGCCGTCGTAGGAGAAGCAGGTGATGTTCACGCCGCCGCTCATGTCGGTCAGCACCGACAGCGGGTAGTACGACAGGATCCGTCCCCCGCACAGGTACAGCGGGAACTGCGGACCGGGCACGTTGCTGATGATCAGGTTGATCGGCGGGAACGTCACCGAGGCCAGCCGGAAGATCGCCGGTGTGGCCAGGCTGGTGATGGGCGCGGGCAGCAGCGAGCAGAGCTCGTTCAGCCAGGCGGGCGGCGCCAGGGCGAAGCGCCGTTTGGCCGCGCTCATGGTGGCGCCGACGGCCCGCAGGCGTCGCACCGGGTCGGCGACGTTCGTGGGCATCGGGGCGATCATGGCGGAGATCTGGTTGCCCATCGTCTCTCCGGCCCCGGCCGTACGGACCGCGACGGGGACCGCGACGACCAGCGGCTCGTCGGGCAGCGCGTCCCGCTCCTCCAGCCACGACCGCAGCGCCGACGTGCACAGCGCCATGACGATGTCGTTGACGCTCATCCCGTTGGCCTTGGCCACGCTCTTGACGTCCTTGAGCGAGACCGACCCGAACGACAGGTGGCGCCGCCCGCTGATCGGCCCGTTGAACGGCGTACGCGGCACGGTCAGGCCGGGCAGCTCGGGGCGGTGCTTGTCGTCGCCGGTGACGAACCTGGCCGTCCTGGCGATCAGCCGCGAGCCGGGGAGGGCGGAGGCCACGGGGATCGCGTCGAGGTCACCGGCGGCCTTGACCGCCGAGCGGACGGCGCGCATGGGGTGGATCGCGGTCCGTACGGCGGCGGCGGCCAGCATGCCCACCAGACCGGGCGCCGGTTGGTCCGCCTGGTTCGGCTGGTTCGGTTTCCGGGTTGAGTCACAGTCGGGCGGCAGCGGTTCGCGGGCGTCGGGGGAGAGGTCGAGCAGGGTGGCGAGCGTCTCCGCGCCCGAGACGCCGTCGATGGCCGCGTGGTGCACCTTGGTGTAGACGGCGGCCAGTCCGTCGGCCAGCCCGTTGATCAGGTGCATCTCCCACAGTGGGTGGGCCCGGTCGAGCCGCCGGGCGTGGAGCGCCGCCACCGTCTCGGCCAGCTGCCGCTCGCCGCCGGGCGGGAGCAGTATCGTCTCGAACAGGTGGTTGTCGATGTCGAACTCGGTGTCGGGCACCCAGTAGGGCCGGTCCAGCCCGAACGGCACCTCCGCCAGCCGTAGGCTCAGCGCCGGAGACAGGTGTAGCCGCTCCAGCAGCAGGGCCGCGAGGTTGTCGCGGCTGACGCGGCCCTCGGCGGGGTCGAGGATCGCCAGCCCCGCCACGTTGGCGGCGGTGGTCGCGGATTCGACGTTGAGGAACTGGGCGTCGAGTGCGGTGAGCTGGCGCATCTACTCTCCCTTTCTCACGGAACCTGGCCACCATCACATGCGAGGATTGCCGCGACGTTTCCGCGAGAGTCTTCCAGATGAATTTAGGGTGCGCTGTCCCATCATTTAGTAAATGCGCAGCTCACCCCTGATCGAGGACAATTCCCTATCCGTGGACAACGGAAACGGGGTGCCGCACGACAGCGTCGAAGTGATATCCGAACGGGTGGTGCGGCGTCGTCAGCGGCTGCGTCTCACCCGTCTCGTCGGTCGCCTTCGCCATCAGCTCGTACGCCCCCGGCCGCCGGGGCGTCCAGCCGATGTGCCACGGCAACCAGGCGCTGACCAGGTGCGGGCCATGGTGTGCGGCCCACTGCCAGCTCAGTCCGCCGTCGACGCTGACCTCGACCCGGACGATCCGCCCCCGTCCCGACCACGACCTGCCGTGCAGGATGTACGGCCGGCCGACCGCCAGGCGCGCATTCCACGCCAGTTCGAAAGCGCTCTTCACCGGCTGGGTCGTAACGTCACGGTAAAAGACGGTGTTCCACGGGGAAGTGAGGCCCCGGGTCGCCACCTCGATATCGCCCAGCCATTTGATCGACGCTATTCCCACCCAGTCCGGCACCACCAGGCGTACCGGAAATCCGTGGTCGGGCGGGAGGGGCCGGTCGTTCATCTCGTACGCGACGAGCACGTCGTGCATGGCCTTGTCGACCGGGAGCGGCCGGCGCACGTGCCCGTGGTCCTCGAACGGCGCGTCGAGACCGCTCGGCAGCACGTCCACGGCGTCCGGTCGCAGGCCCGCGTGCCGGAGCAGGTAACTGAGCGGCACCCCGCGCCACCGCGCCACCCCGATCGCGCCCAGCCCCCACTGCGTGCCCGGGGCCGGGTTGAGCTGCTGCGTCGCGTACAGCCGCCGGCCGTTCCCAGCGCACTCGATCGCGGCCTCGATGGTGCGTGACGGCATGGCACGGAGCTGGTCGTAGTCGTACTCGCCCGGACGTCGCAGGCCGGGCCCGTGGAGCCGCAGCCGCCAGGTCGTGGGGTCGATGCTGGGCGTGTACGTATGATTTCGCACGAAAAATCGGTCTATAGGGGTGTGGTATCCCTGCCCGGCCATGGCTTCCCACCGCATCTCGGCGCTGCCGTCGTGCACGGTGAACAGGTGGGCCGGCAGCGGTTTGACGATCGTCGCCAGAGCTTGCTCCATGGGCTGCTACCTCCACAGCATGTATTTCCTACAGGTAAACCATTTAATCGGACCTCGGCGATGTCCGCTCGGAAGGCATTGGCTCGGAAGGCCTGCTGTGGAGGTAGCGATCCGCTCAAGGAGGGCTCGTGCCCGCTGGGGCCGGCGGCCTACCAGGAGATGTGCGTCAGGCGGCGTCGGTGTTGGCCAGGCCGGAGCCCAGCTCGCGGGACGCGTCGACCTGGGCGAGGAGTTCCTCGCCCTCCAGGTAACCGGCTTTGCGCCCGGGCAAACAGGTTCTGCCAAAGGGTGTACTGGCAGTACCTCTCCTCGTGGAGTCCCATCCGCCGAGGTCAACGGAGCGACGGCAAGTTTTGGGCATGGCATGGGGCCTCGACATCTCGACCTTCACGGGCGGGCTCCTAGCGTGGATCTGAGCTACACAGCGAGGGGGCCGCGATGTTCATCCAGGTCATTCAGGGACAGGTCGGGGACGCCGGCGAGATGCGGGCGGCGTTGGACCGGTGGCACACCGAGCTCGCGCCAGGGGTGGACGGCTGGCTCGGCACGACCGCCGGCGTGACGGACGACGGCATGTTCGTGAACACGGCGCGTTTCGAGTCGCAGGAGGCGGCGCGGCGCAACAGCGAGCGGCCGGAGCAGGGTCAGTGGTGGGCCGAGACCCAGAAACTCTTCAGCGGCGAGGTCACCTTCCACAACTGCGCCGAGGTGTACACGTACCTGAAGGGCGGGTCAGATGCGGCGGGGTTCGTCCAGGTGATGCAGGGACGGATCCGGGACCCACGGCGGATGCGGGAGATCACCGCCCAGAGCGAGCGAGGCATGGCCGCATTCCGGCCCGACCTCATCGGCGGGTTCGCCGCGCTGCACGGGGACGGCGGATACACCGAGGTCGCGTACTTCACCTCCGAGCAGGCGGCCAGGGAAGGCGAGGGCAAGGAGCTCCCGTCCGAGATGCGGGAGCTCTTCGAGCAGTGGAAGGACCTGTTCGAGGGCGAGCCCACCTACTTCGACCTGCGCGACCCGTGGTTGTACTCATCCCCGCGGAGCGCCTGAGAGTCCCGCAGGGCGGAGCTGATGGGGCTGCTTGCGCGGGCCCTCCGGGTCCGCCGTTCGGGGACGCTGATGGGCGAGGTCGAGCTCAGGGTGAATGATCGGGGGCTCAGTTGGGGACGAGGGAGTCGAAGGTCTCGCCGGCGTTGAGGCGCTGAATGAGGGACTCCAAGCCCTGCCGGTCCCCGTTGGTTCGGAGCCAGCGGTCTACTTGGCAGGCGGCCTTGGCATACGTGTTCGGCTCCTTGCTGGCCGTAGTCAGCCACTCGTCCAAGGAGACCGGCAGCGGCGCGGTCGGCAGGACCAGACAGCGGTCACCGCTCGTTCGCGGGGCGAGGTAGCGGGGGTCGTCGGAGACGACTACGGCGAGGCCCTCGTCGAACCACTGCGGGACCTCTGCCCCGGAGGTGAGGCGGGTGTGGAGCTCGACGTGGGACATCTCGTGTGAAGCGATCACCGTGTCGAGGCCGCGGGGCGACAACATCACGGAGCGGTCCAGAACGGCGATGCCCCGCTCCTTGTGGCCGCCGACGTGCTGGTAGCACTCCTCGGTGGTGCAGATGAGCAGGCTGGGGGAGCTCTTTCTGCCACCGTAGAAGGTGTCGACTCTCTTCGTGGCGGCGTCGACCGTCTGGCTGACTTGTGATCGTTGCTGGGGCGATAGGTCGTGCTCGGTGTAGACACCGGGGCGGAGCTCTGTCAGGCCGTAGCAGCCGGGACACGTGGTGGCGGCCACGGAGGGGTAGGCCACCGCCACGCCGGCGACGGCGGCGACGAGCAGCACGGCCAGCGCTGCGAGAGCCCGGGTCCAGATCTTGCGTGCTCTCGATCGCTTGGGCGCCGGTGGCATGATCGCTGTCCTTTCGTGGGGGTGACGGTGGGGATTACTTTCGCGTAATTCGCTGGTGGCCACATCCACCTGTGGGTGGTCATTCTCGGGGATGACATGTACGCGGGTTGATCATGGCGGCATGCCGGCCGAGGAGATCGCCCTCGTGGGCAGCCGGGGCCTGGGCGGGGGCTCGGGGAGGGCGGGGTTTCGCGCAGGCGATCGAGCGATGGCCGCGCCTACCGGCCGAGGAAGGCGAGCAGGCGCTCCAGCGGCCAGGTGTTGATGACGTCCTCCGTGGTCAGCCAGGCGCGCTGGGCGATCCCGATGCCGAAGCGCTGGTTGGCCAGATGGGGGATGGCGTGTGAGTCGCTGTCGATCGAGAACTTCACCCCGTGGTGCTTGGCCAGGCGGACCAGGTCCGCGGGCAGGTCCGAGCGGTCGGGGAAGGAGTCGATCTCCATGGCCGTTCCGGTGCGGCCGGCCGCGCGGAAGACGGCGTCCCAGTCGGCGTCCACCTGTGGGCGCTTGCCGATCTTGCGGGTGGTCGGGTGGCCGATGATGTCCACGTACGGGTTTTCGCAGGCCGCGATGAAGCGGCGGGTCATCTCGTCGCGGGACATGCCGAAGTGCGAGTGGACCGAGGCGACGCACACGTCGAATGCGCGGAGGATCTCGCCGGGCCAGTCGACGGAGCCGTCGGGGGCGATGTTGAGCTCGGTGCCGTGCAGGAGCCGCATGTCGGGATATTTCTGTTGCAGGTCCGCGACCTGCTGCCGCTGCTCCAGCGCCTTGTCCAGGGTCATCCGCTGCATGGCCAGGTCGGGGGCGTGGTCGGTGATGGCGTAGTAGAGGTAGCCACGGGCGTGTCCCGCCGCCACCATGTCCGCCAGCGAGGCGATGCCGTCCGTCAGGTTGGTGTGCGTGTGCAGGTCGCCCTTGAGGTCGGGGAGCTGGAGGAGATCCGGCAGCTCGTGGCGGAGCGCGGCCTTCACCTCGCCGCCGTCCTCACGCATGGGCGGGGGTACGAACTGCATGCCGAGCGCGGCGTAGATGTCCTCCTCGGACTCCGAGGCGATCACCGTCTCGCCCTCGAACAGTCCGTATTCGGAGAGCTTCCACCCCTTCTTCACCGCCATCTCCCGGATGGCGACGTTGTGCTCCTTCGAGCCGGTGAAGTATTGCATCGCCGCGCCCCACGACTGGGCGGGCACCACGCGCAGGTCCACCTGAAGGCCCGACGTCGTGCGTATCGACGTCTTCTTGTCGCCCGCCGCGATGATCTCCGCGACATAGGGCTGGGCGCGGAAGTCCTCCATGATGGACACGGGCGCAACGGCCAGGATGTCGATGTCGCCGATCGTGTCCTTCATCCGCCGCAGCGACCCGGCGTAGGCGATCCGCTCCGCCTTCAGCGAGGTCATCACCTGCTCGGCCAGGGACATCGCGACGCCGATGTGCACCCGGCGGCCCGACTGCTCCAGCTGCTCGATGCCCTTGAGGAGGTTGGCGAGGGTCTTGGGGCCGAGCCCCTTGACACCGTCGAGCCGTCCGGAGGTGATCGCCTCGCCGAGCGCCACGGGCGAGTCGATGCCGTAGTCCTCGAAAAGCATGATCGCCGTCTTCGGCCCCAGCGTCGGCACGCGGGTCAGCCGCCGGACCCCTTCGGGCACCCTGCCGCGCAGGTCGTCGAGCTGGCGGAAGCTCCCGCGCTGCAGGAACTCCTCCATCTTCTTGGCGATCGCCTCGCCCACGCCCGGCACACCGCGTACGTCGGCCACCGAGATGTCCTCGGGGAACCCGGCGATCGCCTTGGCGGCCTTCTGATAGCTCCGCACCCGGAACGCGTCGCCACCGGTCAGCGCGAACAGCTCCGCGTATTCGGAGAGCGCCGCCGCCGCATCATCGTTAGCCCTAGCCATGGAGCCAGCTTAGGGATCCCCTCCGACAATCGGCGCGGGCGAGGGCGGCACGGGGGCTACATGCGTACTTCGCGCGGGCGGTAAGGCTCAGCGAGGGAGGCCAGGTCCTTGTCCGAAAGCGACACGGACACCGCCGCGAGGGCGTCGTCCACGTGGCCCGGCTTGGTGGCGCCCACGATGGGGGCGGTGACGGTCGGCTGCTGGAGCAGCCAGGCCAGGGCGACCTGGGCCGCCGGCAGCTCGTGCTCGCGCGCGACCTCCGCGACCCGGTCAAGGATGAGCTGGTCGTTGTCGGGGTCGTAGAGGGCGTCGATGCGCGCGTCGGAGCCGGTCCTGGTCGTCGACTGGGACGCGCCCGCGCGGGCCAGCAGGCCGCGCGCCAGCGGGCTCCACGGGATCACGCCCACGCCCTGGTCCGCGCAGAGCGGGAGCATCTCCCGCTCCTCCTCCCGGTAGAGCAGGTTGTAGTGGTTCTGCATGGACACGAACCTGGTCCACCCGTTCTCCTGCGCCACGTGCTGCGCCTTGGCGAACTGCCACGCCCACATCGTCGAGGCCCCGATGTAGCGGACCTTGCCCGCCTTGACCACGTCGTGCAGCGCCTCCATGGTCTCCTCGATGGGTGTCTCGTCGTCCCACCGGTGGATCTGGTAGAGGTCCACGTAGTCGGTGCCCAGCCGGCGCAGCGAGGCGTCGATCGCGTCGAAGATGTGCTTGCGTGACAGGCCCCGGTCGTTGAGCCCCTTGCCCATCGGGAAATAGACCTTGGTGGCCAGTACGTAGTCCTCGCGCCTGGGGAAGATCTTGCGCAGCAGGTTCCCGGTCACGACCTCGCTTTCGCCGGCGCTGTAGACGTCGGCCGTGTCGAAGAACGTGACCCCGCCGTCGGCGGCCCGGCGGACGAGCGGTTCGGCCTGGTCCTCGGGCAGCGCCCACTCCTGCCTGGCCGGATCCCCGAAGCTCATCATGCCGAGGCAGACGCGCGAGACCCGCAGGCCGGTGTCACCAAGTCGTCTGTAATCCATAACGGCAACCCTATGACCACGTCACACGGCCTAAGTCAGGCGGGGGCGGGCAGAAAGTTCTGCTCGAAGCCGGCATTGCGCTTTACAGAACGCGGTACATCGGGTCGATTGGAGAGAGACAACGGACGGTTCGGTGCTCGTGACGCAGCGCGACGGGGGACGAGTGAGTGGATTAGAAAGCGAGCCGGCTCCCCGGCTGCGCCTTCTCGGCGACATTTCTTCGTCTCCGCTGAACATGGCCTGGTTGACCCTGATGGCGGGACTCCTCACCGTGACGGTTCCGGTGCAGGCGGAGCTCGCCGGCTCGGGATTCTCGCGGGCGGCCTCGGTGACCCTGCTCCTCCTGCTGGCCGTCCACGCCCAGTTCGTGCTGGGGACTCTGGCCGGCAGGACCGGGGGGTGGTGGCTGGTCGGCGTGCAGGCCTGGCTGACGTACGTGCCGCTGGCCGTGTTCGGGGCGGCGTGGACGCCGATGTGCGGGCTGCTGGCCGGCGCGCTGCTGCTGGTGGCCGGGCGCATCAGGTCGGCCACGCTGGTGGCGCTGGCCGTGTCCTGCGGGCCGGTCCTGCTCGCGGCGCCCCACGAGGGGCTCGCCGACCGGGGGTGGGCGCTGGCCGCCCCGGTGCTCGGCCTGATGGAGTACGCCCTGGTGAGCCTGGCCGCGCGGGCGCAGTGGCTGGCCTCCGCCAGGACCGACGCCATCCGTACGACCGTCGCGCTCGAACGCCGCCGCTTCAGCAGGGACCTGCACGACCTGGTGGGCCATCGGCTCACCGCCCTGGTCCTGAAGACGCAGCTCATCGATCGTCTGGTGGACGAGGAGAACGAGAAGGCGAAGCTGGAGGTCGGCGAGACCCTCGAACTGCTGCGCACCCTGGCGGGGGACGTACGGGCCGTCGCCCACGGCGGGCGGCGCTCCTCGCTGGAAGGGGAGATGAGCTCGGCCCGCGCCCTGCTGGAGTCGGTGGGAGTGCGGTGCCAGATCCGGGTGGCCTGCCCCGATCTGCCCGGCGACGTCGCTGACGCGCTCACGCACGCCCTGCGCGAAGGCGTGACCAATGTGCTGCGCCACGCGGAAGCGCGACAATGCGCCATCCAGTTGCTCGAACGCGACGAACTGGTCCGGTTGTCGATCAAGAACGACGGCGTCCGCCCAGTACGCAGGGCGGGAGAGTCGGGCCAAGGGCTGATGAACCTGACGGAGCGGATGGCCGATGTGGGCGGCTGGCTGGAGATCACCGCGGTCCGCAGCGGGCAATTCACCTTCTCGGTATATGTGCCCCAGATAAACAAACGTGTGAAATTCACAAATGGCTATGAGGTAAGCACACCTCGGTAATGTCGTGTGTTACTAGACGCCTTGTCCGTGCGTTGCCATTCTCTTATTGACAACGCACGGGAGGTCGCACCGGATGGACCAGTATGAGCTGTACTGCCTCGCGGACGGTCGTTTCTACGACACCCTCGAGCACAGCACCGCCGAGGACGCCGACTTTCCCATCGCGCACCGGCCGGTCCCCGAAGGATGGCTGCACGAGGCGACGGAGACCTGGTGCTACTACGCGCCGGGCGGAGTGGCCCCCCTGCCCTCCCAGGGCTGGAAGATCCACGTTTCGGCCCGTGTGGACGACGCCGAACGGGCCTTGGCCGCCGTCTGGGACTATTGCCTGCCCCGCGGGATCGCGTTCAAGTTCCTGCGCGGCCTCCCGGTCCTGGTCATGCTCAATTCCAAGGCCGCGTCCAGGGCGTCGAGCGGCAAACTGGTCACCATTTATCCCAGGGACGAGAGCCAGTTCGAACTCGTTCTCAAAGAGCTGGACGAACTCCTGCGCGACGTGCGC
Organism: Nonomuraea sp. NPDC050680; assembly: GCF_040654555.1. Taxonomy (NCBI): domain Bacteria; kingdom Bacillati; phylum Actinomycetota; class Actinomycetes; order Streptosporangiales; family Streptosporangiaceae; genus Nonomuraea; species Nonomuraea sp. NPDC050680. The sequence goes on from NZ_JBFAIF010000002.1 coordinate 827,070, forward strand.
GGCCCGTACATCCTGAGCGACCTGCGCTACGGCGAGGGACCGCTGTTCGTCCGCTACGGCGGCTTCGCCGAGCGGCACTGCCTGTCCGGTGGCGAGCGGGTGCTGGCCGTCGAGGACGGCGGCGGACAGCTCGTGCCCGACGTGCGGGGCGCCACGTTCTCGGTGCCGCCATGGACGACGCTGCCCGAGTTCCTCGAGCCCCATCTCGCCGCGCGCAACGCCGTGACCACCACCGGCCTGCCGTACGAGATCGAGGACGTGCTGCACTTCTCCAACGGCGGCGGCGTCTACCTCGCCCGTGACCAGCGAACGGGCGACCGGGTCGTGCTGAAGGAGGCCAGGCCGTACGCCGGGCTCGACAACGCGGGACGGGACGCGGTGGCGCGGCTGACGCACGAGCGCGACATACTGGCCCGCCTGGCCGGGCTGCCGGCGGCGCCGGAACTGCTCGGCTACTTCACCCTCGGTGAGCATCACTTCCTGGTGCAGGAGTTCGTCGACGGGACCACGCTGCAACGCCGCCTGGTGCACAGGTACCCGCTGACCCGCGCGACGTGCACGCCGGACGACCTCGCCGGCTACACCGACTGGGCCCTCGACACCCTGGACCGCGTGGACCTGGCGCTGGCGTCGCTGCACGAGCGCGGCGTGGTCTTCGGCGACCTGCATCCCGACAACATCCTGCTGACCGAGAGCGGCCGGGTCGTGCTCATCGACTACGAGGTGGCCACGCTCGCCGAGGAGGGCGGCCGTGCCGCGCTGGCCCACCCGGCGTACGCGGCGCCGGCCGACCGGCGGGGCACCGACGTCGACAAGTACGCGATGGCCTGCCTGCGGCTCGGGCTGTTCGCCCCGCAGTGCACCATCATGCTGCCGTTGCACCGGGCCAAGGTCGCGCACCTGGGCGAGATCGTGTCGGACACCTTCACCCGCGAGATCGCGACGGCCGTGTCCACGATCGCGGGCGACGGCCGCGACGAGGGCGAGATGCGCGCCCTGCCGATGCCCGGGAGCGCCACCTGGCCCGAACTGCGCGCCGCGCTGTGCCGGGCCATCAGGACGTCCGCGACGCCCGGACGCGACGACCGGCTCTTCCCCGGCGACGTGGCCCAGTTCCAGCCGGGCGGCGGCCTGAACCTCGCCTACGGCGCCGCCGGCGTCCTGTACGCCCTGGCCGCCACCGGAGCCGGCCGCTTCCCCGAGTATGAGAGCTGGCTGCTCGCGCGGGCCAAACGCCCGGCGCCCGGCTCCGGCCTCGGCTTCTACGACGGCCTGCACGGCATCGCCTACACCCTTGACCTGCTCGGCCACCGGCAGGACGCGCTCGACGTGGTCGAGATCAGTCTGCGAGAGAAGTGGGACGGTCTGGAATCGGCCCTCTTCTCCGGCCTGTCCGGCATCGGGCTGAACCTGTTCCACCTGGGCGAGCCCGAACTGGAGCGCAGCGCGCTCCGAGCGGTCGACATCTGCGCGGACCGGCTCGGCGGCGCCGACGACGTCCCTGAGCTCAGCGGCGGCACGAATCCGCGGGCCGGGCTCATGTACGGCTCCTGCGGACCCGCCCTGCTGTTCCTGCACGCCTACGAGCGCACCGGTGACACGGCGCTGCTCGACCTGGCCGCCGTCGCTATCCGGCAGGACCTGCGCCGCTGCCGCGCGGCCGAGGACGGCTCACTCCAGGTGAACCAGGGCTGGCGGCTGCTGCCGTACCTGGACGAGGGGTCCGTCGGGATCGGCCTGGTGCTTGCCCGCTACCTGACGCACCGGGAGGACGAGAGGTTCGCCACCGCGCTGCGCGATCTGCGACTGGTCGCGCGGTCGGGGTTCTTCGTCCAGTCGGGGTTGTTCACCGGGCGCGCGGGCATTGTCGCGGCACTCGGCTGCGGGCTCGAGTCCTTTGACGGTACGTCCGAGGCCCAGGTCCAGGGCCTGCGCTGGCACGCGTTGCCGTACGGCGGAGGCCTGGCCTTCCCCGGCGACCAGCTGCTGCGCCTCTCCATGGATTTCGCGACCGGAACGGCAGGCGTCCTGTTCGCCCTCGGCACAGTGATGGGCGAACAGCCGGGACGCCTGCCCTTCCTCGAGGCCGCCGCCGACCGGCGGCCTGTCTCCAACCAGTCCCAGAAGGAGGTGTAAACCATGGTACTTCTCGACCTGCAGGGTCTCGAGACCCCGGCCGGCAGCGATGTCGCCAGTGGCGGCAGCACTCTGACCGCTCTGACGTGTCAGTCAGGCCACCCGAGCAACCTCAGTGTCGCACTTTGTCACTGATCACATTAGCGCCGATCCCCGCGTCGCTTACGGCGGCGCGGGGATTGGTCACTGGCATTTCCTCTGTCGCGCCAGATGAAGGAGACGGTCGTGCGGGCCGGAGACCGGCTGGTGATGGACGCGGTACGGCGAAGCGGCCCATGGCCCGCCGTCCTCGCGGTCACGGCGATCACGGGCGCGGCCGCCGAGCTGGCACTGCCCTACGCGGTCGGCCGTACCGTCGACGGCTTCGTCTCCGCCCGGCCCGAGACCGCGTCCTGGCTGGCGGCCTGCGCGGTGATCGTGGCCGCGATCATGCTCTGTGAGAGCGCCGGGGTCTGGGCACGCGGCGCGAGCAGCGCGTACGCGGCCGCCCGGCTGCGCCTGTCGGTGCTGCGTCACGTCCTGGGCGTCGGCCCCGCCGCGACCCGCCGTTTCCCCGAAGGCGAGCTGGTCACCCGCGCCGGCCTGAACACCGAGGAGGCCGGCCGGGCGCCCGAATCCCTGACCGGCGCGCTGGCGCTGCTCGTCCCCACGCTCGGCGCCCTGGTGGCGCTCACGCTCATCGACCCCGTGCTGACCGCGACGCTGGTCGCCGGGATCGCGCTCATCCTGCTCGTCCTGCGGGCCTTCCTCCGGGCCACGACCACGATCGCGGGCGGCTACCAGGAGGTACAGGGCGAGATCGCCGCCCGGCTGGTGGACGCGCTCGGCGGCGCCCGGACGATCGCCGCCGCCGGCACCGCCGACCGCGAGACGCGCCGGGTCCTGGCGCCCATGGACCGGCTGCGGGCCCACGGCATGGAGCTGTGGCGGGCGAACGCCACGGCCGGCGTCCAGGCGGGCCTCATCGTGCCGCTGGTGGAGGTGGCCGTACTCGCCGTGGGCGGACTCCGGCTGGCCGCCGGCGAGCTCACGATCGGCGAACTGTACGCGGCGGCGAGGTACGCGGTACTGGGAGCGGCGCTGAGCACCGCGCTCGGCCACATCGGCGGCCTGGCCAGGGCACGCGCGGCGGCCGAACGGGTCGCCGAGGTCCTCGGCCTGCCCACCACCCGATACGGCACCCACGAACTGCCCAGCACCTCCGGAGCCCCCGCCGGGCTCGGCACCGTCGAGTTTCGTGGGGTCACGATGCCGGGCCTGGCGGTGGACGAGCTGGTGATCGCCGGTGGGTCGGTCACGGCCGTGGTGGGGCGTTCGGGATCCGGCAAGTCGCTGCTCGCCGCGCTGGCGGCGCGGCTGGCGGACCCCGCCGGCGGAGCGGTGCTGCTCGACGGCGTGCCGCTGCCGGAGCTGGACCGCGCCGAGCTGAGACGGGCCATCGGGTACGCCTTCGAACGGCCGGTCCTGGTCGGCGACACCGTCGGCGCGGCCATCGGGCTCGGCGCGGATGACCAAGAGGCGGATGACCAAGAGGTCGTACCCGCGGCGGCGACGGCGGCGTGCGCCGACGGGTTCATCCGCCGCCTGCCCGGCGGGTACGCGACCCCCATGGCCGACACCCCGCTCTCCGGCGGCGAACGGCAGCGGATCGGCCTGGCCAGGGCGTTCGCGCAAGGAGAGCGCCTGCTGGTGCTCGACGACGCCACCTCCAGCCTTGACACCGTCACCGAACGCCAGGTCGGCAACGCCCTCACCGCCGATCCCCGAGGACGTACCCGGCTCATCGTGGCCCACCGGCTCACCACGGCCTCCCGCGCCGATCGGGTCGTCTGGCTGGAGGACGGCAGGGTGCTGGGCCACGCGCCGCACCACGAACTCTGGGCGAACCCGCACTACCGGGCCGTCTTCCAGGGAGTCTCATGAAGTCGCTGCTCTGGCAGGCGTTGCGGCGGCAGCCGTACGCGCTGCTGCGTCTCTGCCTGTGGTCGGTGCTGGAGGCGGCGCCCGCGTTCCTCATCGGGCATGCCGTCGCCCGAGCCATCGAGGACGGCTTCGCGGTGGGCCGTCCCGCTCTTGGGCTGGTCTGGCTGGCGGCGCTCGGTTGTGCGTGGCTGGTCGCCGCGATCGCCGCCCGCCAGATCATTCTCGCCGTGGCGGCGGTCGCTGAGCCGTTCCGGGACGATCTGCTCGCTCACGTGGTCGGCGGAGCCATGCGCCGGGCCGCCCAATCGGTGACCGCCCGCCCGGACACCGCCGCCGTCACCCGGGCCGGGCTCCAGGTGGAGCTGGCCAGGGACGCCTTCGCGGCGGTGATCACCACCGTGCGCGGGTTCGCGTTCACCGTGGTCAGCGTGGTGCTGGGGCTGCTCACGCTGGCTCCGCAGGCGGCGGTGCTGGTGCTGCCGCCGTTCGCCGCCGGGCTGGGGCTGTTCCTGGTGTCCCTGCCGGCTTTGGCGCGGCGGCAGCGGGCGTTCCTGATGGCCGACGAACTGCTCGCCGAGTCGATGACCGGCATGGCCGGGGGGCTGCGCGACATCGTGGCCTGCGGGGCGGAGGGCCGCGTGGGCGCGGCGCTGGCCGACCGGGTCGAGGCGCAGGCGTCGGCGGCGCGCGCTCTGGCCCGCGTCACCGCCGCGCGCACGATCGCGCTCGCCGTCGGCGCCTGGCTGCCCGTGGTGCTCCTCCTGACCGGTACGGCCTGGCTGCTCGGCGGCGGCATGGGCGCGGGGGTCGTCGTGGGCGCCCTGGCCTACGTCACCCAGTCGCTGGCCCCCGCCCTGAACGGCCTCGTCCACGGCCTCGGCGTCAGCGGCGTCAGCCTGGTGGCCACCCTCCGCCGCATCGCCGCCTCCGGCCCCGCTGCCTCGGCTCCGCCCCTGACCCCGCCTGCGGTCCTCGAATCGGCACCTGAGGCCGGCTTGGGGCGGTCGTCCGAGGCTCTGGCGGCCGGCTTGGGGCGGTCGTCCGAGGCTCTGGTGGCCGGCTCAGGGCGGTCGTCCGAGGCTCCGGCGGCAGGACCGGGGCGGGCACCCGCGGGCGGTGTGCGGTTGAGGGGGGTCACGTTCGCGTACGGGCCGCACTCCGAGGCGGTGATCGACGGGCTCGATCTCGACATCCCCGAAGGCGACCACCTGGCGGTCGTCGGCCCGAGCGGCGCCGGTAAGTCCACCCTGGCGGCCCTGGTCAGCGGTCTTCTCCAGCCGGACGCGGGCGACGTCCGGATCGGCGGAGTGCCCGCCGCCGACGTGCCCCCCGCCGCGCGGGTGCTGATCCCCCAGGAGGCCTACGTCTTCCGCGGCTCGCTGCACGAGAACCTCGCATACCTGAGCGACGCGTCACCTCACCAGGTCGAGGCCGCCGTCGCCGCGCTCGGCGCCACCGCCCTGATGGCGGACGGGGAGCCGGAGCTCGACCCCGGCTCCCTGTCGGCCGGGCAGCGTCAGCTGATCGCCCTCGTACGCGCCTACCTGGCCCCGGCTCGCCTGATCATCCTGGACGAGGCCACCTGCCATCTCGACCCCGCGGCCGAGGCGCGGGTGGAGGCCGCGTTCGCGGAGCGGGGTGGCACGCTGATCGTCGTCGCGCACCGCCTCACCTCGGCCACGCGCGCCCGCCGCATCCTGCTCATGGACGCCGGCCAGGCCACGGTCGGCACGCATGACGAGCTGGTGCACCTCTCACCCACCTACGCTGACCTGGCCGGTCACTGGCAACCGGAGCCCGTGTCATGAAATATCCGGACGCAGAGCGTCTGTCCCTCGTCGAGGAGCTTCATGGCCACCTCGTCACCGACCCCTATCGCCGGCTGGAGGAAGCCGCCCATCCGGCCACCCTCGGCTGGCAGGCCGAGCAGGACCGGCTCTGGCGGCACCACGCCGCCGGCCTTCCCCTCCGCGAGCACTTCCAGAAGCGCCTGACCGAGCTCAGCGTCACCGGGATGACCACCCCGCCGCTGTGGCGCGGCGACCGGCGCTTCCACCTGTCCCAGTCCGCGGGTCAGGAGCATCCGGTGCTGTACTGCGACGACCGGGCCCTCCTCGATCCCATGGAGTTCGACGCCACCGGCCTCACCACGCTGGACGACTGGCAGCCCGACTGGGAGGGGCGCCTGCTGGCCTACCAGCTGTCGAGGAGCGGGGACGAGCGGGCGGACCTGTACGTCATGGACGTCGCCACCGGCGAGATCGTCGACGGCCCGATCGGCGGCTGCCGCTACTCACCGGTCGCCTGGCTGCCCGGTGGCAGGGAGTTCTTCTACGTCCGCTTCCACCAGGGCGTATACCTGCACAGGCCAGGCGGCGACGTCCAGGTCTTCACGCGGGGCGCGCTCTCGTACGGCCTGCAGATCAGCGCGGACGGGCGCTGGCTGGTGATCTCGGCGGGCACCCCCGCCCGGAACGACCTCTACCTCGCCGACCTCTCCGCGGGCCCGCTCGAGTCCGCGAGTCCGTCCGAGTCCGCAGCCCCGCCCGAGCGCCTCGACCTGAAGGTGATCCAGGAAGGGGTGGCGGCGCGCGCCGCGGCGGCGATGGGCCCGGACGGCCGCCTGTACATCCTCACCGACCAGGACGCGCCCCGCCGCCGGCTCTGCGTCGCCGACCCGGCCACCCCCGCCGCGTGGGAGGAGCTCGTGCCCGAGGACCCCGCGGCCGTTCTCGGGACGTTCACGCTGCTCGACGGCGGCCGGCTGCTGATCGCCAGGACCCGCCACGCGGTCGGCGAGCTCGCGGTCCACGACGCCGCCACGGGCGAGCGCACCGGTACCGTCCCGCTGCCCGGCAGCGGCTCCATCGCCTCGCTGACCTCGCGCCCCGGTGGCGGCCACGAGGCGTGGTTCGTCTACACGGACGCGGTCACCCCGGCGGAGGTCTGGCGCCACGACGCCCGCGACGGGACGACGACCCGCTGGTCACCGACCGCGAGCGGCGCGGCGGTGACGGGCTCGCGGGTGGAGAGTCACCAGCTCGAGTACGCCTCCGCCGACGGGACCCGGGTGCGCATGGTGGTCGTGGCGGGCCCGCACTCCGGCGGCCCCCGTCCGACCATCCTGACCGGTTATGGCGGGTTCGGGATGTCGCTCACCCCCGGGTACGCGGCCGACTCCCTGGCCTGGGTCGAGGCCGGCGGAGTACTGGCCGTGGCCAACCTGCGCGGCGGCGGGGAGGAAGGCGAGGCGTGGCACCGCGACGGCATGCTGGAGCGCAAGCAGAACGTCTTCCAGGACTTCACCGCCGCCGCCGAGAAGCTGATCGCCGACGGGTGGACGACCCCCGGTCAGCTGGCGGTCTGGGGCGAGTCGAACGGCGGCCTGCTCGTGGGGGCCGCGATGACGCGGCGGCCGGAGCTGTTCGCGGCCGTCGTGTGTTCCGCGGGGCTGCTGGACATGGTGCGGTACGAGCGGTCGGGGCTCGGGGCGGCCTGGACCGGTGAGTACGGCTCCGCCGACCTTCCCGAGCAGCTGGGCTGGCTGCTCGGCTATTCGCCCTACCACCACGTACACGAGGGGATCGACTACCCGGCGACGCTGTTCACGGTCTCCGGCGCCGACTCGCGGGTGGATCCGATGCACGCGCGCAAGATGTGCGCGGCCCTGCAGTGGGCGACGGCGGGAGAGCGGCCGATCCTGCTGCGCCACGAGCGCGACGTCGGCCACGGGGCCAGGGCGGTCAGCAGATCGATCGGCCTGGCCGCCGACGTGCTCGCCTTCGCCGCCGCCCACACCGGCCTGGAACCGATGCCCTGAGCCCTCTCCGCTCACACCGGCCTGGAACCGACGCCCTGAGCCCTTCCACCGGTCCGCAACCGGGCAGGGTCAGATCCAGCCGGACTCGCGGGCAATGCGGATCGCGTCGATCCGGCTGCGCGCCCCCAGCTTCGCCGTACTCCGGTGGAGGTAATTTCGGACCGTTCCTTCCGCGAGGAACAGCGACGCGGCGATCTCCGACACCGTGGCCCCTTCGGCCGCGGCCCCGATCACGTCCAGCTCCCGCTCCGTCAGCGGCGCATCCGGCGGGCTCATCGCGGCGATCGCCAGCTCGGAGTCGATGACCCGTTCCCCGGCGGCCACCCTCCGGATGGCGTCCCCGAGCCGGCCGGGCGGCGCGTCCTTGGCCATGAACCCGCGCACGTGCACGTCCAGGGCCCGCTTCAGCAGCCCGGGAGTGCCGACGCCGGTGAGGATGAGCACGCCGCACTCCGGCAGCTTGTCGTGCAGCTCGCCGGCGGCCTCCAGCCCGTCCTTGCCGGGCAGCGCGACGTCGAGCACGGCCACGTCGGGCCGGACCATCTGGGCGACGTGGAGGATGCGGTCACCCCGGTCGACCTCCGCGACGATCTCGATATCCTCCTCATAGGCCAGCAATGCCACGATCGCTCCTCGCACCAGATGCATGTCCTCAGCGAGCAAGGTTCGGATCACTGTTGTCCTCACGGTCAGCCAGCAAGCCTGTGACCTTACAAGTCTGACGTATCCGGCATCCGCTGCAAAGCGGTCAGCGGCGTACCAAGCGGCCGGTCGGGCTCCTACAGGGGAAACCGCGGGGTGATCATCGTCACGCCGGGCACGCTGCCGATCGAGGACAGGGCCTTGCCGGCGTCGGCGAGCCCGATGGTCCGGGTGACGAGCTGGTCGGGGTGCAGGATTCCGGCCCTGATCATCTCCATCATCGGCGCGTAGGCGTGCGCGGCCATGCCGTGGCTGCCGAGCAGCCGCAGCTCGTGCCCGATCACCCGGTCCATCGGCACCGGGGTCGCCGCGCCGGGCAGCAGCCCGACCTGTACGTGCCGGCCGCGGCGGCGCAGGCTCTCGACGGAGGCCGCGCAGGTCTGGGGGCTGCCCAGCGCGTCGATCGACAGGTGCGCCCCGCCCCTGGTCAGCTCCCTGACCTGGGCGCCCGCGTCACCGGCCGAGCCGTCGACGAAGTGCGTGGCGCCCGCCTGCTCGGCGAGCTGGAGCGCGTCGGTGTTGATGTCGACGGCCACGACGCGCGCCCCGGCCGCGGTGGCGATCATGATCGCGGACAGGCCGACCCCGCCGCAGCCGTGCACGGCCACCCACTCGCCCGGTCGTACCGCCCCCACCTGCGTGATGGCGCGGAAGGCGGTGGCGAAACGGCAGCCGAGCCCGGCCGCGGTCACGTAGGCCATCTCCTCGGGGACCGGGATCAGGTTCACGTCGGCGTGGTCGATCGCCACGTATTCGGCGTAGGAGCCCCAATGGGTGAAGCCGGGCTGGGTCTGCCGCTCGCACACCTGCTGCTGGCCGGCGGCGCAGGCCGTACAGGATCCGCAGGCGCACACGAACGGGACGGTGATCCTGGCGCCGGGCAGCCAGCCGCGCACCTCGGAGCCGACCGCCTCCACGACGCCCGCGAGCTCGTGCCCCGGCACGTGGGGCAGGACGCGGATGTCGGGGTCGTGTCCCTGCCAGCCGTGCCAGTCGCTGCGGCACAGGCCCGTCGCCTCGACCCTGATCACCGCCCCGTGTGGCGCCGGGGAGGGGTCGGGCAGCTCGCGCAGGTCGAGCTCCCCACCGAACAGGTCAAACGCAACGGCTCGCATCTCATGAGCTTAGGGTCAACTGCCGCAGCTTGCGCAAGGCTTGGTGCGAGGGTGAACCTGGTTCGGCCGTGTAGATGACGAGGCGCAGGTCCTCGCGGTCCGGCACGGCCAGGACCTGGCAGGTCACGTCGATGACGCCGAGGTCCGGGAGGTCGAGGCGCTTGGTGTTGTGCCGGCGGACCGCCACCTCGTGCCTGGCCCAGATCTCGGCGAACTCGGGACTCAACGCGAGCAGCTCCGCGACCAGCGCCTGGAGGCCCTGGTCATCCGGGTAACGACCCGCCGCGACGCGGAGGTCGGCCACGGAGCCGCGGGCGAAGCGGCTCCTCTCCTCGTCCTCGAAGTACCCGCCGATGTCGGAGGAGCGGAACACCCAGCGGATGACGTTGAGATCGTCGGGCGAGCGTGCGTCGAGATCGCCCATGACCACGCCGGCGAGCGGGTTCCAGGCGAGGATGTCGTACTTGGCGTCGACCACATAGGCGGGCACCTCCTCCAGGAAGGAGATGAGGTGCAGGATGGCCTCGGGCACGTCGGCCCTGATGCGCGGTGTCTCCAGCGCCTGGCCGGCCAGGTTGAACAGGTGGCCGCGCTCGTCCTGGCTGAGCATGAGCGCCCTGGCCAGCGCGTTGAGCACCTGGCGCGACGGATGGGGCCCGCGGCCCTGCTCCAGCCGGATGTAGTAGTCGATCGACATGCCCGCGAGCTGCGCGACCTCCTGCCTGCGCAGGCCCGGCGTGCGACGGCGCCCGGCCTCGGGCAGCGCCACGTCACGGGGCGTGACGCGGGCGCGCCTGCTGCGGAGGAACTCGGCGAGTTTGGTGCGGTCCATCCCACTATCTTCGGGCAGATCGTGGCCTCTTGGGTGGTACCGCTGATCCCAGCCTAAGGAGGTCTCTCACGCTGCGGCCCGATCCGCGCGAGCGTTGAGCCATGACGACAACTGCCCTCATCACAGGTGCCAACAAGGGAATCGGCTTCGAGATCGCGCGGCTGCTCGGCGAGCGCGGCGTCACCGCCATCGTGGGGGCGCGCGACGAGGAGCGCGGCCGGGCCGCCGCCGAGCGGATCGGCCAGCCGTACGTGCGGCTCGATGTGACCGACGCCGACAGCGTGCAGGCCGCCGCCAAGTGGATCGAGCAGGAGTACGGCACGCTCGACATCCTGGTGAACAACGCTGGGGTCATGGTCTGGGCGGAGGACCCGCGCCCCAGCGCCAGCAGCGCTGACGAGCTCAGGCAGGTGTACGAGACGAACGTGTTCGGCGTGGTCACCGTGACCAACGCGATGCTGCCCCTGCTGCGCCAGGCCGAGGCGGCCAGGATCGTGAACATGTCGAGCGAGCTCGGCTCCCTGTCCATGGTGATGGACCCGGACAGCCGCCTCTGGGAGCGCAACCTCATGGCCTACAACTCCTCAAAGTCCGCGCTCAACATGGTCACCGTCTCCTATGCCAAGGAGCTCTGGGACACCTCGATCAAGGTGAACGCCGTCACCCCGGGTTACTGCGCCACCGACCTCAACGGGCACTCCGGCCACCGCACACCCGAGCAGGGCGCGGCGATCGCCGTACGGATGGCCACCCTCGACGCCGACGGCCCGACCGGCGCCTTCCTGGACGAAGACGGCCCGCTGACTTGGTGAGGTGTGGAAGGGAGATGTCCGGACAGTAAGGAGGCATGGGACAAGATTTGGACAAAGAGCGGTTTTCCGAAGCGGAGTACACCCGCTTCGGAGAGCGTCTCCACGAGCAGCTCGGCGTGCTGCGCGAGCTGCTCGACAGGCCGGGCTTCGGCGAGGGGCCGACGACCATCGGCGCGGAGCTGGAGCTGTTCCTCATCGACGAGGCGGGCCGCCCGCTGCCGCGCAACGCCGAGGTGCGCGACGCGCTCGGCGACCCCCGCGTGGTCCTGGAGCTCGGCCGGTTCAACCTGGAGGTCAACCTGACTCCGCTGCCGCTGGCGGGACGGCCGTTCGAGCAGCTGGGCGCGGAGGTGCAGGAGAGCCTGACGAGCGTGGACCGGGCGGTCGAGGGCGGCGGCGCGGTGCCGATCGGCATCCTGCCCACCTTGAGCGCCGACGACTTCACCAAGGAGGCGATCAGCGACCAGAACCGCTACCGGGCGATGAGCCGGGGGCTGCGGCGGCTGCGGCTGGAGCCGTTCCTGGTCAAGATCGACGACCTGGAGCTGGCGGTCGAGGACGTCATCCTGGAGAGCGCCAACACCTCGTGGCAGGTGCACATCCGCACGCCGCCGGACCGGTTCGCCCGGCTGTTCAACGCGGCGCAGCTGGCCACCGGACCGGTGCTGGCCGCCTGCGGCAACTCGCCGTTCTTCCTCGGCAGGCAGCTGCGGGAGGAGACCAGGATCGCGTTGATGGAGGAGGCGGCCGACGACCGGGACCTGGAACGGCGCTATCGGAAGGACGGCCGGGTCACGTTCGGGTCTGATTGGGTGCGTGAGGGGGCCTATGAGCTGTTCGAGCGGTACGTACGGGACTACGACCCGGTCCTGCCCGACCTGACGGACAACACCGACCCGCTGGACGTGCCCGAGCTGCGGCTGCACCAGGGCACGATCTGGCACTGGAACCGGCCCGTCTACGATCCGTCCGACGGCGGCCACCTGCGGATCGAGATGCGCGCCCTGCCCGCAGGACCGTCGTGCGCGGACATGGCGGCCAACAGCGCGTTCCTCATCGGGCTGACGATGGCGCAGGCGGAGCGGGATCTCACCGAGTTCGCGTTCGCCGAGGCGTACCAGAACTTCTACCGGGCCGCCATGCACGGGCTCGACGCCAAGTTGTCCTGGCCCGGCCGGGACGGCGAGTTCGCGGCCGCCGACCTGGTGCTCGAGCTGCTGCCCGAGGCCAGGGAGGGACTGCTCGCGGCCGGGGTCACGCCATCGGACGCCGACGGCGCGCTGGACGTCATCAGGCAGCGGACCCGGCTGCGCCGTACCGGGGCGGCGTGGCAGCGCGAAACGCTGGCCGAGTTCGGTGGTGACACCGAGCGGCTGGTACGGCGTTATCACGAGCTCGCCCTTTCCGGGCAACCCGTACATACCTGGAGTTAGCTGAACTTTCCCGCCCGCCGATCCGTCGAATACACGAGACATCGACGGAAAGGCGAGGGAAATATGGCTGCACCGGGGATGGTTCCGATCGACAAGACGCCCTTCACCTTAGGCAGGGCTACGGGCACCTTGGCCGAGGGGGCGGCCAAGCTGGCCAGCGGCATCGGCGCCGTCTCCGTGGCGGCGGTGCTGGCCCACGCCAACCGCACCGGCGTGCGCAAGGGGGCGACGGGGGCGCTGGGCTCGATGAACCCCAAACCGGTCGACTGGTACGCCTTCGACACCAAGGACGAGGACACGACCGACTGGTATCCGCAGGGCCTGACCTGCGGCGAGGACTCCGGCTCCGCGGGGGTCCCGGTGTTCGTGGCCAGCTGGTACTTCAAGCCGTCGCCGCCCGTGGTCGAACGCGGGATCAGGGTGACCTTCCTCAGCCCGCAGACGCTGAAGTACCAGCACGCCCTCCTCGTCGAGGCCAAGCCCGACGGGTCGTACGGGGCGATCAACATCCACGCGGGCGGCGTGGCCTGGCACGGCGACCTGCTCTACGTGGCCGACACGACCAAGGGATTGCGGGTCTTCGACCTCAACCACCTGCTCGACCTGCGTACCGCCCAGAACGACCTGGGCGACGCGTCGCGGGTCGGCCGTCAGGGCGGCAAGTACCACGCGTTCGGCTACCGCTACATCATCCCGCAGAGCGACTCCTGGCACCTCGCCACGACCGGCGCCCTCTTCTCGTTCGCCTCCATCGACCGCAGCACCACCCCGCACACCCTCATCTGCGGCGAATACCATGAGAACGACCCCAACGGCCGCGTCGCCCGATGGGACCTGGAGCTCAGCGGCGGCGTGCCCAGGGACGCCTACGTCATGGGCCTGCCGAAGATCCAGGGCGCGCTCTCCAGCGGCGGCAAGTGGTACATGAGCCAGGCCGCCGACGGCAACACCAACGGCAAGCTGCACGTCAGCACCGAGGGCAAACTCATCACCAGCCCCTACCCCATCGGGCCGGAGGACCTGACCGTGCAGGGCGGCAGGCTGTGGAGCGTCACCGAGTTCAGGAACAAGCGGATGATCTTCGGCGTCAATCTGTGAGGTGCCGGTACAGCAGTTCGCGGTAATGGCGGTCGAAGTCGTCGTAACGGGCACGCAGCCGGGACCCTGGCCAATCGCCGGGCAGTAGTTCCCCGGGCAGCAGCGGGTCGGCCAGCAGGTGGCGCACCACCGCCGCCGACACCAGGAACCCCTCGGTCAGGCCCTCGGCCCGGTCGAGCGCGCTCTCCAGCCGGCGCGCCTCGCCCGCCCAGCCGTCGAGGTCCCACAGCAGCGGCGTGGGGTCGCCGTGCGGGCGGCCGTCGATCAGCGTGCACTGCGCGGTGACGCTCTCCGGCCACTGCCGCAGCAGGTTGGCCGGGCGCAGCCAGGTGCCCTCACGGAGCTCGGCCAGGCGCAGCGCGGTCATCGTGTGCCGGAACGTGGCCCGGTCGGCCGGGGCGCGGCGCTCGGCCGTCACGACGGCGATCTCCCAGGTGCCGTCCCACGGCCTGGTGTGCGGGTCGCGGCTCTCGTCCTGCCTGCCCTGACGCTCGATGAGGCGGTCGGACAGCGTGTAGCGGCCGCTGGACTGGACCAGGTCGCCCGCCGCCACCATGCGTGACAGCGCCACCCGCACGGTCCCCTCGGCGATGCCGAACAGCGCGCCGATGCGCACCAGATGGCGGGCGGCCAGCTGAGGCGGATGGCTGCCGAGCAGCGCGCTCAGCACGGCCGACCGAGCACTGAGGTTGTTACGCTCGTTGTTACGCTCTTCCATCGCGTGTCGAGTATATGTAATGTCCGGGGTATGGGGCGCTATCTCATCGAATCGTTCGACAGCAGCGACCGTTACGCGACCGAGCGCTATCAAGGTGCGGCGGGGCGTAACTGGTGGAGCTGCGATCCGACGCTGCAGCTGCTCATGCGGCGCCATCTGGGCGACGGCTTCGCCTGGGCCACGCCGTACCTGGACAAGCTGGGCGCGCTGATGGGCGGCACGGTGGCCGAGTGCGCGGAGGAGACCGATCGGCACCCGCCGCGGCTGGAGAAGTACGACAAGTGGGGCAGGGACGTCAGCGAGGTCGTGATGCCGCCCTCCTTCCACACGGCCAGGAACGCCCTCATGGCCAACAACTTCACCGCACCGGCGTTCGCCGACGAGGCCCGGGCGAACGGCGCGAACCCCGCCGCGCTCGCCGCTGCCTGGACGTACCTGCTCGACCAGGCCGACATCGGGATGGGCTGCGCGCTCGGCACGGGCGGGGACATGGTGGTCTCCCTGGCCGAGCGGCACGCGCCCGACGACGTACGGGACCGGGTACGGGCGATCTTCGCCAACGGCTTCTACTCCGGCGAGGCCGCTCAGATGTTCACAGAGCGGACCGGCGGCTCCGACCTGGCCGCCCTGGAGGCCACGGCCGTGCCCGACGGCGACTCCTGGGTGGTGTCCGGGTTCAAGTGGTTCGCCTCGAACGCCAACGGCTCCGCCTTCGTCGTCCTCGCCCGGCTCCCCGACGGCGCCGTGGCCCCGTTCCTGGTGCTGTGGGAGCGCCGTGACGGCTCGCGCAACGGGGTGCGGATCAGGCGGCTGAAGGACAAGCTCGGCACCCGGTCGGTCGCGTCGGCCGAGGTGGAGTTCGCCGACGCGGAGGCGTTCCTGCTGGCCGGGAGCGGCTCCGGCTCGGGGCTCGGCACGATGATGAAGCTCACCAACGCCTCCCGGCTCGGCGTGGCGATGATGGGTGTCGGCGTGGCCAGGCGCGCCCTGGTCGAGTCGCTCTGCTACGCGCGGGCCCGCGAGGCGTTCGGCCGGCCGCTCATCGAGCAGCCGCTGATGCGCCGCAAGCTGGCCGAGCTGATCGTCGAGGTGGAGGCGGCCCAGGCGCTCGTCTTCGACGGCCTCGTCGGACCGCGCCTGCGCATCGTGCCCGCCCTGATCAAACTGCGGGCGGCCCGGCTCGGCGTCACGGCGGCCAGTGACGCGATCGAGGTGCACGGCGGCAACGGCTACATCGAGCAGTGGCCGGTGGCCAGGCTGCTGCGCGACGCCCAGGTCAACCCGATCTGGGAGGGCGGCGACAACATCCTGTGCCTCGACGTACGGCGGGCGATGCTGCGCGAGAACGCCCACGAGCCTTTCCTCGACCGGCTCACCTCCGCCGTCGACCAGGCTTCATCCGTCGACCAGGCTTCGTCCGTCGACCCGGCTTCGTCCGTGGATCCGGAGACCGTGGCTCTCGTCCGCGGCCGGATCGAGGACCTCCGAAAGGCGATCACCGCTTGGTCCTCCCTGGACCCCGTCGCGGCGGAGGCTCAGCTGTTCGCGCTGGCCACGTACATGGCGGACGTCTACGCGGCGGTACTGCTGCTGGAGCAGGCAGAGTGGGAGGCGCGGGAGTTCGGCACCGACCGCAAGGCATTGGTGGCCCGGCTCTACGCCGACGCGCACCTCGCGGATCACGGTCCGTTGCGGGGGATCGACCGTCCGGCAGAGGGCTTGGACCGCTTTGACGACCTTCTCGCGGGTGCTCTCACACTCTGATGGAACGGGGCTTCGCTGCCCTGTTCCGCCGAAGGCCTGCTGGGACCTCGATCAACCAGCCTGACCGCGCAGGAGAAGGCCCCACAGATGTACTCCGGGACCAAATTCGCCGACAGCACCCGCCTCGCCGAGCTCACCGGCTTTCCCGTCCGCAGCGACTACAAGCGTCCCGAAGAGCCCGACGTCCTCCCTCCCGCCGACGCGATCGCTGTGGTCCCCGCCACCTTCAACACGATCAACAAATGGGCCCAGGGCATCAGTGACACCCTGGGACTCGGCCTCCTCAACGAAGCCCTCGGCCTCGGCCTCCCGCTCATCGCCGTCCCCTGGCCCAACGTCGCCCTCGCCCGCCACCCAGCCTTCGCCAACAGCGTGGCGATGCTTCGCGAGTGGGGGGTGAAGGTGATCCTCGATATGGATCGTCTTCCGACCCCCGACTCCGGAGAGCCCGGAGCGGCGACCTTCCCCTGGGAAGAACTGCGAAAAGAGTTCGGGATGTTGCGTCCCGCTCATTCGGAGTGACGGTGCTACGCCGGCCACCTGCTATCTGCGGACCCCCCGACGCCGTCGCGACAGCGCTGTTCCTCACGCGGCCACGTACCGGTCGCTCGTCTGCCCGCGCAGATGTCCGGGCGGCAGCTTGCGACCGTAGGCGACCAGGAGGAGGTCCTGCGCGGAGCCGATCAAAGGTGTGCCGGTGCCGAAGGACCAGTCGAGGTCGTCGGCGCGCAGCTGGACGCCGTTGAGGTCGGCGCCGAAGAAGCGCGCCGTTCTGGAGCTGATGGCGTCCAGGAGGATGCGTACGCGGTCGTCGGGGATACGGCGGTCGATGCCGAGGGCGATGGTGATGTCCAGGCCATGGATCACGTCGTGGCCCAGCGCCGCCGCGGAACCGCCGACCGGAGGCTTCCAGGGGTGGCGGGCGTTGTCGCGGATCGCGCTGATCAGCTGGGCGGTGGACAGGATGGCGGCGTCCTGGCGGGCGCGCCGGTCGGCCATCCGGTCGATGTCGCCGCGGGCCTTGAGGAGCTCGAGCGCCAGATGGGGAAGCCGGTAGCGGAAACCCATCGACATGTGGGCCGCGACCTCCCGTACCCGCCATCCGGCGCACAGGCTCGGCGCGTCCCACTGGGCGGGTGACAGGTCGTCCAGCATCGCCGCCAGCTCTGTGCGCTCGGCGGCGATGGCGGTGCTGATGTTCATGGTGATGTTCCTTCTCCTCAGGCGGGTGGAGCCGGTAGGGACGACCGCTTCGGGCTGAACGGCAGGACGATCAGCGGCTCGGCTTGCAGCGCATCGACGGTGGGGAACGCGGTGTAGCCGGGCACCCGGCTCATGTACGTCGCAACATTCATAACGGGATTACGATAATAATAGGATTATGAGAATGACAAGGGCGGAGGCCAAGGCCCGCAACCGGCGGGCCCTGCTGGAGGCCGCGCACCGGATCGTCGCCAAAGACGGTCACCGGGCCAGGCTGGAGGAGATCGCCGAACTGGCCGGGCTGACCACCGGCGCCGTCTACTCGCTGTTCGGCAGCAAGAACGGCCTGCTGATCGCCCTGGTCGCCGACTACCTCGGCCCGCACTACGACGGCATCGAACAGGCCATCACCCCCGGCCTTGACCTGGTCGAGGCCGTGGAGGTCTTCGCCCGCCACTACCACCGCCTGTGCGACGAGCCGGACGCGCTGCGCCACCTGTCGTTCGAGATCAGCCTGCAGGACCTGGCACTACGCGACCCCGAACTGCGGCCCAAGCTCGCCGCCTCCGTACGGGAGCACGAACAACGTCTGGCCGCCTCGTTGACCGGCAGACCGCATGGCGGGGCGGCCCTCACCGCTCAGCAGGCGCACCGCCTGGCCACGGCGCTGCGCGCCCTGCTGGTCGGCCTCAGCCAAGGCGTCATCCTCGGCCTGACCCCCACGGCTCCGGAACAGTACTTCGCCGACACGGCCCGCGCCCTGGTCACCGACGACGTGCTCGGGCCGCCCTGACCTCCTCGACCGGACGCACGCTCATCTCTCGGTCCTTGGCAGACCTTCGTGGATCGATGGGTGCGACGGTGTCCAGTCCAGCTCATCGTGTCGCGATCCTCACGTGTCACTGGATGGGGACCTGGAGGTCGCGGAACGGGCCGTTCGTGACGTTGAGGGTGTCGGTGGTGTCGGTCAGGGCGAAGAGGTTCCAGAACTCGCGGGTCTGGCCGGGGGCGAATTTCTGGCGGGCAGCACTCCGCACCCGGCCGCTGCCAACGTGAGTACGGCGCTCAAGGCCAAGATCCGGCTAGGCATGGCGAGATGGTGTCATGGTCGAAATGACAGGGCTTGGTCGTGATCCTCGACTGTGGTTGCTGGGGCGGCGGCGTCAGGCGTCGGGAATCCAGTTGCCGTGGAAGCCGAGCGGGACGCGCACGGGCAGGTGGACGCGGGCCACGGGCGGTCCTGTGAAGTCCTGGGCCGACAGGATCACCAGGTCGGAGGCGCCCCGCTCGGGATCGGCGACGTAGGCCATCAGGTAGCCGTCGTCCTCCTCGCCGCCGCCGGACGGGTTGGCGACGAACGCCGCTTCCCCGACGGCGGCCTCGCGTGCGAAACCGTGCACCTCCGTCGTGCCGCGCCGCAGGTCGTGCTTGACGAGCGCGTTGGTGAACGCCTCGTCAGGGTGCGGGCCGTCGAGTGTGAACGGCACGCCGTACACCGGGCTCACCGCGGAGTAGCCGTAGCGGTGCGGGCGCGAGGCGAACGCGTCGTTCACGCGGGGGAAGTCCTGAGCCCGGTCGTCGATGCGGCGCTGATCCACCTTGCCGCTCGCCGGATCGATGGTCCAGCGGTCGAGCGTGGGCGCGATCGCGCCCGGATCGGCGACGTCGACCGGCCCTTCGGATCTGATCAGGTCGACCGTGATCGTGGAGCCGTCATCGTAGGCGTTGAGTACGTGGCTGACGTAGAAGGACTCGACCGGCAGCCAGCGGATGTCACCGCCCGTTCGGGGCAGCACGCCGACGCGCGCCTGGTGCTCGGGATCCCACTGGAACAGCATCTTCGTCATGCTGAACGTCAGCGGGATGTCGAACACGATGACGTAGTTCTCCGACAGCGCGAAGTCGTGCAGGAACGGGGTGTCACCGGACAGCGGGATGTCCGTTACACGGGTCACCGTCCCGGCGGGGTCGGTGACGATGTACTGCGCGAACGGCCGTCCGAGCACATAGGCCAGGGAGTGCAGGTCGCCGGTGCGCGGGTCCACCTTGGAGTGCGCGTTGGCGCTGGAGCCCTCAGGTGTGGCGGCCATCGGGCACGCTCCGACCGTGTCCAGCTCGTAGCCGAGTTCGTGAGGGAGCCCGCCGGCCTCGACGAGGGCGAGCGTGCGGCCGGCGTGGCCGATCACGTGGACGTTCGGGGACGGAGGCAGGAACGCGGGCGGCTCCTCTCCGCGCCGCAGCCGGTCCAGGGCGTCGGCGACCTCCGTCGAGCGGACCCAGCGATTGCGGTACCACTCGGCGCGGCCGTCCCGGATGCGGACGCCGTGCACCATGCCGGCGCCGAAGGCGTAGAAGTGGGTGGCGGGATCCTCCACGCCCAGCGGGTTGGGGCCCATCCGGAGATAGCGTCCTTCCAGGTCTGCGGGCAGGCGGCCGGTCACGGGCAAGTCGTAGGCGGTGACTTCCTCCTTGACCGGGGCGAAATGGCCTTCGAAGTAGCGGCTGCGGCGGTCGTCGGTGGCGTTCTGCATGGTCCTCTTCTCCCGTGGTACGGCGTACGGCCGGAACGGTACCCTGCACATACGGAGTGACCAGCGATTCAGCGAGCAGCAATCGATCCTGTACTAGGACACGATTCATCGCTTCCACCGTCGCCACCAGGCAGGTGGTGGCGTACTTCGCGGGGGGACAGCCGTACCCTCTGTACTAGGACAGCGGCCGCTTCCGGCGTGAGGAGACGATCGACCATGGACCGGTCCGGCACCGCGCCGCCGTACCTGCGGATCGTCAGTGAGATCAAGCGGCGCGTCGAGGCCGGCGAGCTGCGTGCGGGCGACCGCGTTCCCTCCACCAGGCAGGTCGCCGAGCAGTGGGGCGTGGCTCGCGCGACCGCCGCCAAGGCGCTGAACACGCTGCGGCAGGAGGGAGTGGTGGTGGCCGTCTCCCGCGTCGGCACCGTCGTGGCGGAGCCGGTGCCCCGCTCGTTCCCGCCTGCCGGCGCGCCCAGTGCCCCGCCACGGAAGGAACGGCGACAGCCCGCCCCTTCGGCCGCCCACGACGGCAAGCGGGAGCGGATGGTCCGTACGGCGATCGCCATCGCGGACGCCCAGGGGTTCGACGCGGTGTCCATCCGCAGCGTCGCGACCGCGCTCGGCATCCCCACCATGTCGCTGTACGGGCACGTGCGCGGCAAGGAGGAGCTGGCCGCGCTCATGGCCGACACCGCGTTCGGCGAGCTGGAGCTTCCGGCGACGCCCCCGGCGGGCTGGCGGACGCGGCTGGAACTCGCGGCCCGCCTGCAGTGGCGACTCTACCTGCGACACCCCTGGCTGCCTCGGCTCGTCTCGCTCACCCACCCGCAGCCCACGCCCAACATGCTCAGATACGGGGACTGGGGGATGGGCGTCGTGCGCGAGCTGGGGCTCGATCCGGATACCGGCAGGTTCGTGTGGTGGGCGGTGACCAACTACGTCCGGGGGACGGCCACCAACCTGGAGCCGCAGACCGAATCGGAGCGGCATACGGGCCTGTCCACCGGGGAGTGGTACTCCGCCCACATGCCGAGGTTCCGTGCCGGCCTGCCCTCCAGCGCTCTTCCCGCGCACGTGGCACCCGCGGGTGATCAATCGGCCTTCGACCTGGGCGGTTTCTTCGAGAGCGGTCTGCAGCTCCTGCTGGACGGGGTCGCCGTGCTGATCGGCCGGCAGCGCCTGCCGTAGGAACGCGCTTCGCACGGCCCCTCAGATGGTGGCGGTGACCGGCTCACCGCGCCGTTCGGCGAATACGCGCTCGGCATATTCGCGGCCCTTCTGTGTGTCGCCGAGGGCCAGGCCGACGATGTCGGCCAAGGTCACAACGCTTCCCGCGCCGCCCCAGGTGCCGTCGGGCACCTCGGGGGTGAACACCCAGACGCGCATCGGGTCGCGCGGATGGGCACCCTGCTCGGCGTCGAGCACGGCCTCGGTGATGGCGGCGACGATCGCCTGGCGACGCTCGGCGTTGAACTGCCCCTCGGGGACGGAGGCGATGAACCGGTAGCGCGGCGCCGCCGAGGGCCGCCCTCCGACGTAGACGGATTCGGGGCGGTGCACGAACACCCAGGCGATGGAGCGGACGACCTCGTTGGCGGGGTCGGCGCCCTCATGGCGGATGAGCAGATCGGTGAGCCGGGCGATCAGGCCGTGTTCGGCGTCGGGGGTCAGAGCACCGGCGGGGATGTAGGCATCGAGCTGGGGCATCGTTCGACCTCCGCAAGGCTGAGTTGAATAACGATACTCAGCTTCCAGGTCTGAGTTGTGCTTGTCAACCCAGATATTCTGGGGGTATGGACTCCGCCGAGACCCGGCTCCGCTACAGCGCCGAGAACTGTTCCATCAAGGGCACGCTCGAGATCGTGGGCGAACGGTGGTCCTTGCTCGTGTTGCGTGAGGCGTTCTTCGGGATCCGCCGGTTCGGCGACTTCCATCAGGCATTGGGATGCGCCCGAAATATGCTCAGCGAGCGGTTGACCAAGCTCGTGGAGCATGGGGTGCTCGAACGCGTCGCCTATCAGGAACCCGGGCAACGCGCCCGCTACGAGTACCAACTGACCGAAAAGGGTCTCGAGTTGCAGCCCGCGCTCATCGCTCTCATGCAGTGGGGCGATCGCTGGACGAGCGGTCCGGACGGTCCGCCCGTCCAGGTTCGACACCGCGACTGCGGCGGTGCGGTCAGCGCCATTCTGGCCTGCGAGCACGGCCATCACGCCCTGACCCCGCAGGCCACCCATGCGACACCCGGCCCCGGCGCCCAGACCGTCGCACCCACTCCAGCATCAGTTCGTGATCTGTGAGTACAGAGAGGACGTCAAGCGCAGGTCTTCTCCGGCGGGCGGCAGAAGGTGATCTCGGGGTAGCTCGCTGAGGACTTGTTCAACAGGGGCTGAGGCTTGCCGCGCAGGTGCTGGTCGAAGAAGGCCGTGACGTACCTGCGGGTGATGTCCATGGCGCGGGCGCCCGCTATGTCGGCGCCGATCTCGATACCGACCTGGTCGACCAGCACGCCCAGGTCGGTGAAGGACAGGTGCACGGCGCCGGTCATCAGCAGCCAGCGCTTCCAGCCGGTCAGTCCCGTCCAGACGTGCTCCCACGAGGCGGCCTCACTCTTGCCCGGCGTGTAGGTCGCGGGTTTGCCCAGGAAGAGGAACGGCCGGGACAGCCCGGATGCGGGGACCGTGCTCTCCACGGTTCCGTCGACGTCGATGCCGGCGCGCAGCCGGGAGTCCTCCAGCATGGCCGTGACGGTGCTCGCGCCGCCGGCCGACTGACCGGCCATGGCGATTTTCGACGTATCGATCAGGCCGGCGCCCTTCCACTTCGGGTGCGCGCCGGTCAGCTGGTCGAGCACGAAGGACACATCCGCGGCCCGGCTCTTCTCCAGCTTCGCCCACCAGCCCTTCCCCTTGGTGATCTCGCACGTGACACAGGTGGTGACCCGTCCGTCCGGGAAGGTCGTGGCGACGTTCTCGTAGGTGTGGTCGATGGCGGCCACCACGTACCCCCGGCTCGCCAGTTCCTCGGCGAGGCCAGTGAGCTCGCTGCGGGGCTTGCTGTGCCCGGGAGAGAGCACCACGAGAGGCAGGCTGTGTCCGCGCCCGGCGGGACGGGCGTCGGTGAAGGCGTTGGTACGCGTCTTGCTCAGCGTGTCGGCCGGGACGGTGGTGATCTTTCCGTCCTTGAGCAGCAGCTCGGACTCCTTCGCCGTCATGTACTGCGCCCGCTTGCGGCCTGGCCGGGTACCACAGCGAGACCATGAGTTCGCGGTACTTGACGGTGGGAACCCAGGGGTCGGGACGCGACGTGTCCTTCATGTACAGGGATGTGGTGCCGACCGGCTGGGAGCCGGTCGGTGCGGGCAGGAACGGCGTGACCGTCTGGGACGCCGCGGCCGGCAGGGCCTGGACGAGCCCGGTGGCGGCCAGGACGGTGACGAGTCCGGTGATGATGGCCAGTCGGCCACGCCTACGGGGTTCGCGCAGCTCGCCATGGCCGTTGTCCGGCGTGGCCCGGTTCGGGGAGTCGATCATGTGGATGGACTATATACTGAGGATATATTCGCAGTGCATAAATGAGCGAATGCCGCAGGAGACCGGGCTCTGGCGTGACTTCCGGTGCCGCCGTACGCTCACGTTCCGGCGACCACCCATCACGGAGGCAGCCATGACCGTACGCATGGAGCGAGAAGGCCAGGTCACGACCGTAATACTGAGCAGGCCGGAGGCCCGCAACGCGGTCGACCGCAAGACCGCCGACGCGTTGGTGGAGGCGTTCAGGGCGTTCGAGGAGTCCGACGCCGCGGTGGCCGTGCTCTGGGGCGAGGGCGGCACGTTCTGCTCGGGCGCCGACCTGAAGACGCTCGACAACCACGTCGGCGAGGACGGCGACGGGCCGATGGGCCCGACCAGGATGCGCCTGTCCAAGCCGGTCGTCGCCGCCGTCGCCGGGCACGCCGTCGCGGGCGGGCTGGAGCTGGCGCTCTGGTGCGACCTGCGGGTGGCCGAGGAGGACGCGGTGTTCGGGGTGTTCTGCCGCCGCTTCGGCGTGCCGCTCATCGACGGCGGCACCGTGCGGCTGCCGCGGCTCATCGGCGCCTCCCGGGCCATGGACCTGATCCTCACCGGGCGTCCGGTCGGCGCCCGCGAGGCGTACGAGATGGGTCTGGCCAACCGCGTCGTCCCGGCCGGTACGGCCAGGCGTCAGGCGGAGGAGCTGGCCCGCGAGATCGCCGGCTTCCCGCAGACCTGCCTGCGCGGCGACCGGCTGTCGGCGCTGGAGCAGGACGGGCTGCCGGAGCGGGAGGCGATGAGGAACGAGCTGCGCCACGGGCTGGTGTCCCTACCCGACGCGGCCGGGGGCGCCGCCCGCTTCGCGGCGGGCGCGGGCCGCCACGGCACGTTCTAGCAATCCCGGCCGCTACCCCAGTACGGGGAAGTTCGCGCGGATCACGCCGTGCGGGTCGCGGGCCCGCTTGAGGTCGCGCAGCCGGGCCAGCGTGTTCGTGGGGAAGGCGGATGCGGCACGTTCGCCCTGAGTCAGCATGGTGTACGACTTACGTCCGCTCGTGTGCGGCACGAGCGCCTTCGTCAGGTCGGTGATGCGCTCGGCCGTGTCCGGCGTCGGCCGGCCGAACATGTAGACGGAGTACGGCTCGGCCAGATGCCCCACGGCGCCGCCACCTTCGGCGGGCCGGGCCAGCGCCCCGCCCAGGTGCCGGACCTGCACACTGATCAGTGGGTCGATCGGCGCGCCGAGCAGCACGTCCGCCACGCCCTCCAGCCCCGTGAGCAGCTCGAACCGGCCCGACCCCGGGCTTGGGTCCGTGGGTTCGGCGCAGATCGACCCCAGCTCGGCCACCGGCGTCGGCCGCCGGGTGTCGCTGATCAGCCCGCCGATCCGGTCGAAGCGGCGCAGCAGGGCGCCGGGGTGCTCGCCGAGGAAGGTGGCGTCGACGGCGACGAATCCCGGAGCGCCGGGGAACTTCAGCAGGTCGAACCAGAGCGTCAGCTCCTCCGGCGCCTCGGCGGTGGTCTCGGCGAAGGCGTTGAACACCTCCGAAGCCCGCTCGACCGGCCACATCATCCGCCCGCCGAACAGCTCAGGGGCCGGGTTCAGGCCGAACTCCAGCGAGGTGACCAAGGCGAAGTCGCCGCCGCCGCCCCGCAGCGCCCAGAACAGCTCCGGATCCGACTCCGCCGTCACCCTGACGTGGTCCCCGGCGGCGTCGACCGCCTCGAAGGCGCGCACGCTGTCGGCCGCGAAGCCGTACTTGCGTCCGAACCAGCTCAAACCACCGCCGAGCGTGTAGCCGGTCACGCTCACCACCGGCGAGCTGCCCGCCAGGCCGGTGAGACCGAGCGGGCCCGCGGCCGCCAGCACCTCGCCCCACTTCACGCCCGCGCCGACCCGCGCGACGCCGTCCTCGACGCGTACGCCGCCCAAACGCGTGGTCTTGAGCAGGATCGTCCCATCGGTGTCGCCGGAGGCGCCGTGGCCGCTCGGCTGGGCGGTGACCGCCAGGCCGTTGAGCCGCGCGTAGCTCACCACGGTGGCCACGTCGTCGGCGTCGGCCGCCTCGACCACCGCGCGCACCGGCTGGTCCACCGCCAGGTTCCAGGGCTTGCGGGCCTCGTCGAATCCCGGGTCGCCGGGGAGCAGAAGGTTGCCGTTCACTTTGATGTCATTCATGGGACCAAGTGTGCGTTTTACCATTTGAGGGGGATTTGGGGTTGACTTGGGGTTTGTGGAAGTTCGTCTGTTCGGCCGGCTTGAGGTCGACTCCGCCGATGGTGTTCGGCTTGATCTCGGCACCCGCAAGCAGCGGGCCGTGCTCGCCGTGCTGGCCCTCTCACCAGGGCGTGTGGTGCCGCTCGATCGGCTGATCGAGGAGCTGTGGGCCGGGGAGGCGCCGGCCAAGGCGACGGCGACCCTCCAGGCGTACGTCTCCCACCTGCGCCGGGTGCTGGAACCCGGCAGGAAGCCGCGCACGCCGCCCCGGCTGCTGCTCACCCGCGAGCCCGGCTACCTGCTCGACATCGCGCCGGGACAGGTCGACGCGGGCCGCTTCACCGCGCTGGCCGAGGACGGGCGGCGTGTGTTGCGGGGCGGCAGGTACGCCGAGGCGCTGGAGGTGCTCGACCGGGGGCTCGGGCTGTGGCGGGGCGAGCTGCTGGGGGAGTTCGCCGACCTGGAGTTCGCGCGGCGGGCCGTACACCGGCTGGAGGAGCTGCGGCTGGGAGCGGCCGAGGACCGGTTCGAGGCGCGGCTGGCGCTCGGCGAGGCCGGGCTGCCGGATCTGGAGGCGCTGGTCGAGGCCCATCCCTACCGGGAGCGGGCGTGGGCGCTGCTGGTGCTGGCGCTCTACCGGGCGGGCCGGCAGGCGGACGCGCTCGGGGCGCTGCGCCGGGTACGGTCGCTGCTGGACGGTGAGCTGGGCATCGAGCCGGGGCCGGAGCTGAAGCGGCTGGAGCAGGCGGTGTTCGACCAGTCGCCCGACCTGATGACCCTCACCGCGCCCGGCCTCACCGCCCCGACCGCCTTCACCGCCCCAACCGCCTTCACCACCCACACCCCCGCTCGAAGCGGTGCGTCGGCGGACGACTCGGTCAGCGGTCGAGGCACGGGTGGTCAGCGGCTGGTGGCGCGGGACGGCCAGCTGCACCTGGTCGAGGAGCTGCTGGCCGAGGCCCGGCGGGGGAGGGGCGGCCTGATGCTGGTGACCGGCGAGGCGGGCATCGGCAAGACGAGCCTGGCGCGCGCCGCCGCCGAGGTGGCCGCCGCGCGCGGCTTCCAGACGGCCTGGGGACGCTGCCTGGACGGCGAGACGGCCCCGCCCTTCTGGCCCTGGACCCAGGCCGGGCTGATCCCCGCGCAACCGCAGGCCGAGCTGTTCGACCTGTACGACGGCGTGGTGTCGCGGCTGCGCGGCGGGCCGCTCCTGCTGGTGCTGGAGGACGTGCACTGGGCCGACGTCTCGTCGCTGAGGTTGCTCGGCCACGTGGCCGGTGAGCTCGCCCGTACCTCCACACTCGTCGTCGTCACGCTCAGGCCCGAGCCGGGCGACCACCCCGAGCAGCTGCGCGAGACGCTGGGCGCGCTGGCGCGGGAGAGCCACCGGGTGCCGCTGGCCCCGTTCGACGCCGGCGAGGTGCTCGACTACCTGCGCCTGCGCCACGTGGACGCGGATCCGGTGGCGATGCTCGACCGCTCGGGCGGCAACCCGTTCTATCTGACCGAGCTGCTCCTGCTGCCGGAGAGCGAGCGGGACCTGGTCCCGGCCGGTGCCCGCGATGTCATCGACCGGCGGCTCGTCCGGCTGCCCGCCGCCACGCAGGACCTGCTCAGAGCCGCCGCGGTGGCCGGCCGGGAGGTGACCGTCGACCTGCTGGCCGCGCTCACCGAGCGGCCGGTCGAGGAGGTCATGACCCTCGCCGAGCCCGCCCTCGCCGTCGGCCTGCTGACCGAGGACGCGCGGCCCGCCGACTACCGCTTCTCGCACGCCCTGGTACGGCAGGCACTGGACGCGGGGCTCACCCGGCTGGCCAGAGCCCGGCTGCACTTGAGGGCCGGTACGTACCTGGAGACCCTGCCCGGCGCCGACCCCGCCCAGCTCGCCGGCCACTTCGCCGCGGCCGCGAAGCTGGGCGGCGCGGAGCGGGCGGTGGCCTATGCCGTCGCCGCGGCTCGGGAGGCGGTGGCCCGTCACGGCTACACCGAGTCGGTCACGTTCTGGGAGCTGGCGGTCGCGCACCTGCCGCCCGGCGACTCGGCCGACCGCTGCCACCTGCTGACCGAGCTCGGTCAGGCCCGACGTACCGTGGGCGACGCCGACGGCGCCATGCACGACCTGACGGAGGCGATCGCGGCGGCCAAGCGGCTCGGCGACCGCGACGCGCTGGTGACGGCGGTGTCGGCGTTCGGCGGGCTGGCGGTGTGGAACTGGCGGCCGTACGGCGTGGTGGATGAGCAGATGGTCTCGGTCCTGGAGGACCTGCTGGCGGGCCCGCTCGACGACCACGCCAGGGCCACCCTGCTGGGCACCCTCGGCGTCGAGCTCCACTACGGCCCCCGCCGCGCCGAGGGCGAGCTGCTCGCCGCGGACGCCGTGGAGCTGGCCCGCGCGCTGGGCGATCCGGCGCTGCTGGCCAGGACGCTGAACAACTACCTGATCGCCGGGTTCGTCATGGGGAGCAACCCCGCCCGGCTGCGCGCCGCCGACGAGATGCTGGCCATTCCGGGGCTGACCAGGGAGGCCCGGCTGGTGGCCGGCGGCCTGCGGATGTCCTGCCTGCTCCGCGCGGCCGACCTGGCCGAGTGGGAGCGCGAGCTCGCCCGCTGCGAGCAGGTCCTGGAGGAGGTACGCCGCCCCGAGCTGGAAGCCATGATCCGGGTCGCGCAGACGGGCGGACACACCCTCCACGGCCGCTGGGCCGAGGCGGAGGCGCTGGTCGCCGACTTCCCCGAACCCAAGTACGGTGCCAGCCCATGGGGGGCGGAGGCCCGCCGACTGGCCACGCTCTACACCTGCAGACGCGGCCAGGGCCGGGTGGCCGAGATCGTCGACGACCTCATCGCCGCGAGCGACCTCCCGCAGATGACCCCGATGCGGCCGCTCGCCATCCTGGCCGCCCTCGATGTGGGCAAGGAGGAACTGGCCAGGGCGCTGATCGCGCGCTGGGGCACGGAGCTGCGGGACGACTGGTCGGGGGGTTTCCTGTTCCCGATCTGGGGCCTCATCGCCGCCCGGCTCGGCACGCCGGACCCGGAAGAGCTGTACGAGCGGCTGCTGCCGGTAGCAGACCAGTTCATCGTCATGGGCATGGGCAGCGGCGCCTGGGGCTCGGTCCGCGACGTCCTCGCGGCGCTGGCCGTACGGCTGGGCCGTACCGGGGAGGCGGAGGAGCACCGGCGGGTGGCGATCGCCACGTATCGGCGGCTCGGACTCGCCTTTTGGGAAGAGAGGAGCCGAGCCTGATCTGTCGGGGGCGCCACGTATCGTGACCCTCATGCCTGACATCGAGGTCGCAGGGCGCGAAGTCCGCATCACCAATCCCGACAAGGTGGTGTTCCCCGGCAGCGGGCACACCAAGCTCGACCTGATCCGCTACTACCAGGCGGTCGGTGAGGGCGCGCTGCGCGGCGTCCAGGGACGGCCGATGGTGCTCAAGCGGTTCGTGCACGGCATCGAGGAGGAGGCGTTCTTCCAGAAGCGGGCGCCCGCCAAGCGGCCCGACTGGATCCAGGTGGCCGAGCTCCGCTACCGCTCCGGGCGCAGCGCCGAGGAGGTCGTGGCGACGGAGACGGCTCACATCGTGTGGGCGGTCAACCTGGGGTGCGTCGACCTCAACCCGCATCCGGTGCTGGCCGCCGATTTGGCCCACCCCGACGAGCTGCGCATCGACCTCGACCCGGTGCCGGGCGTGCGCTGGGGCGACGTGCTGCGCACGGCGCAGGTCTCCCGCGAGGTGCTGGCCGACCACGGGCTGACCGCCTGGCCGAAGACGTCGGGATCGCGGGGCTTTCATGTGTACGCCCGCATCGAGCCGCGCTGGACGTTCGCCGAGGTGCGCCGGGCGGCCGAGGCGGTGGCCCGGGAGGTCGAGCGGCGCGCCCCCGAGGTGGCCACCAGCCGATGGTGGAAGGAGCAGCGGCACGGCGTGTTCGTCGACTACAACCAGAACGCCTATGACCGTACGGTCGCCTCCGCCTACTCGGTCAGGCCGGTCGCCGACGCCCGCGTCTCCACGCCGCTGACCTGGGACGAGGTGCCGGGCTGCCGGCCGGGGGACCACACGATCGACACGGTCCCCAAGAGGTTCGCCGAGCTGGGCGACCCGTGGGCGGACATGGACCTGCACCCGGGCGGCCTGGAGTCGCTGCTGGAGCTGGCCGAGTCGCAGGGGCCCGCCCCCGAGCGCGAGGATCTTCCCGTCGTCGAGATCGCCAGGGCGCAGCACAAGGACGAGGCGCTGGCCGGGTTCGAGCGATGGAAGGCCAGGCATTCCGAGGTGGCCGGCCACCTCCAGCCCGCCGACGTGCTGGTCGACGGCATGCGCGGGCGCAGCAGTGTGTGGTACCGCATCCGGGTCAACCTTCAGCACGTCCCGGAGGCTCAGCGGCCGGCCCAGGAGCCGCTGGAGGTCGACTACGACCCCTGGACCTGAGGCTGGGATCCCTTGGACCTGCGGCGGGACAGGCCGCGGGTCGGTCAGGCGCGGGTCGGGCGCGGGTCGGTCAGGCGCGGGTCGGGCGCTCGTAGCCCTCGTCTCCGCCGTAGACGTGCGCGTTCGGGTCGAGGTCCGGCTGGGTGGCCGGGCTGGTCGGCGAGGCGGTGTGCTCGACGGCGAAGTCGTCCGACGGCTCGGGCGGAGCGGGGAAGAGGTAGTCGCGCCAGCTGATCCGCCCCAGCGGCGTGGCGTCCGTGGTGTGCCAGCCGGCCCGCTGGGCGGCCCACCTGCCGCCCGGATAGCGCACCGGCAGCAGCAGGCGGCGCAGCCGCCTGGCCTGCAGCCAGGGTCTGACCACCTCGTCCATGCCGATCACCTCGGGCCCGCCATATTCGATCACGCCCCGCTCGGGACCGGCGGCGACCAGGTCGGTCAGATACACGGCGACCTCGGAGCGGTCCACCGGCTGCCAGGGGAGCGTGCGGTCCATCGGGATCGCGGGGGAGGCGGCGGCCAGCTCCCGGAGCAGCTGGTCGAGGTGCTGGTGGAAGGTGGTGGAGCGGAGGATCGTCCAGCCGATCCCGCTCTCCCTGATCAGCCGCTCGGCTTCGAGCTTGTCCTCGAGATACCCGGTCGCGGCCTGGTCGGCGCCGACGATCGAGGTGAACACCAGGTGCGGCACCCCGGCCTCCTTGGCCGCGTCGAGCAGCACCGTGGTGCCCGCGACGTCGACGGAGCCGGCCCGGTGCGCCTTGCGGGCGAAGGTGGCGAGATGAATGATCGCATCGATGTCCCGCACGGCGCTGTAGATGCCTTTGCCCCAGGTCAGGTCACCCAATACCCATTCGACGTCCCGGCCTGAGCGCGCCTGGCGGCTCAACGCCCGCACCGTGTGACCCGTCCTCAGGAGTGTGGGCACCACGGCCTTTCCCAGCGTGCCGGTTGCCCCCGTGACCAGAATGTGCATTCCCCGCCCCTACCCGCAGCCTGGGAATTCTCCCGAAATGACAACGAAATTCAGCGCATGCTTGGTCAAAGGGTCTGTCTACCCCAGTCGGGGGTAGGGCCGCTGTCATGGCACGCATAGCAGCGGAATCCCTGGTAGAGCGGCTCGCCGAGTGGGGCGTCGACACCGTCTTCGGCATGCCGGGCGACGGCATCAACGGCATCATGGAGGGCCTGCGACGCCATCGCGACAAGGTGCGCTTCGTCCTGGTGCACCACGAGGAGGCCGCCGCGTTCATGGCCACGGGCTACGCCAAGGCGACGGGGAGGATCGGCGTCTGCCTGGCCACCTCGGGCCCCGGCGGCATCCACCTGCTCAACGGGCTCTACGACGCCAAGCTCGACCACGCTCCCGTGCTGGCCATCACCGGGATGCAGGAGAGCTCCGTGCTGGGCACCGCCTACCAGCAGGAGGTGCAGCTGGATCGGCTGTACGCGGACGTGGCCGAGTACAACATGATGATCACCAATCCGGCTCAGCTGCCGGCGCTGGTGGACGTGGCGATCCGCACCGCGTACGCGCGGCGCGGGGTCGCCCACCTCACGCTGCCCAACGACCTGCAGGTGGCCGACGCGGACGCCGACCCGTGGCAGCACGTCGCGCCGGCCAGGACCCCGCAGACGGCGCCCGTCTACCTGGAGCCCGCCGGGATTCCCCGCCAGGAGGACATCGAGTGGGCGGCCGAGGTGCTCAACACGGCCGAACGGCCCGCCATCCTGGTCGGGGCGGGCGCGTTGCACGCCAGGGACGAGGTGCTGGCGGTCGCCGAGGCGCTCGGCGCGCCAGTGGTCAAGACGCTGCCCGGCAAGGCGGTGGTCCCCGACGACTCGCCGTACACGACGGGCGGGATCGGGCTGCTCGGCACCCGGCCGAGCGAGGACCTGATGGAGGACGCCGACGTTCTGCTCATGGTGGGCACCAACTTCCCCTACTCCAAGTTCCTGCCGGAGCCGGGAGGGACGCGGGTCGTGCAGCTGGAGGCCGACCCCGCCAGGGCCGGGGCGCGGATCGCCACCGACGTGCCGGTCGTGTGCGACGCCAAGGAGGGCCTGCGCGCCCTCCTGCCGCTGCTCTCCGCCCGCGCCGGGAACGCCCATCTGGCGAAATATCACAAGAAAATGGTCAAGTGGCGTGAGGACATGGACGCGCTGGAGAACGCCGACCGCGACCCCATCGCGCCCCAGTACGTGGTGTCGGTCCTCGACGACCTGGCCGCCGACGACGCGATCATGACCTGCGACAGCGGCACGATCGCCACCTGGGCCGCCAGGCACTGGACGATCCGCGGCGGCCGCGCGTTCTACCTGTCGGGCAACCTGGCCTCGATGGCGCCCGGCCTGCCGTACGCGAACGCCATGCAGCACGCCTACCCGGGCCGGCAGGTGATCGCGTACGTCGGCGACGGCGGGTTCGCCATGCTCATGGCCGAGTTCCTCACCGCCGCCCAGCAGCGGCTGCCGGTCAAGGTCGTCATCAACAACAACCGCTCGCTCGGCCAGATCCTGTGGGAGCAGATGGTCCTCGGCTACCCCGAGCACGGCGTGCGCTTCCCCGAGCCGGCCGGCGACTTCGCCGGGTGGGCCCAGGGCTGCGGCGGGTTCGGGGTCAAGGTCACCAAGGCAGGCGACCTGGTGTCCGCGGTCCAGCAGGCGCTGGCCTACGACGGGCCCGCGCTGGTGGACGTGGAGGTGAACCCGAACGAGCCGCCCCTGCCCGCCAAGGTCTCCTACGACCAGGCCAAGAGCTTCGCCCAGGCGTTCATCAAGGGCCAGCCGCACCGCGCCGCCATCGCCACCACCCTGTTCAAGGACCGGATCCAGCGGCTCGGCGACTAGTCGGCCGCTCGGCGACTGGCCAGGTGCTCCTCGATCCGCTCGGTGCCCCACCAGCCGGTGGCCAGCACGATCCGGTAGCGGCGGGAGATCGTCTGCCCGCGCGCCAGCTCGAACTCCTGGTGGAAGGCCCATGAGGGGTTGACGGCGGCGAACGGGCCACTGCGCACGAACCAGTGCGACTCCGGCCCCGGCTCGGGCACGAACACCAGCGTGGACGACCGGTCCACCTCGTCGTGCCGCCCCTGGAAGGCCAGCCAGCGGGCCCGCTGCCCCATCATCTCCTCGCCGCCCTGCCCGTCGGGGCCGAGCACCTCGCCGCCGGTGAACGAGCGCGGGCCGCGCCAGAACAGGCCGCTGTATCCGGCCAGCGGGCGGCCGTGCGTGGTGGGGCTGCCGAAACGCAGCGGCTCCTCGCGCAGGCCGGTGAGCGTCGTGTGCCAGACCAGCTCCCAGGAGCCGTTCGCCGGATCGACCGCCTCGATGGTGAGCTCGCGCCGCTCCTCCACCCAGGGCTCGCCGTGCGAGTTGCGCCAGGTCAGCTGCCCCGACAGGCCGTCCTCGCGTACGTCGAGGGTGTCGTGGCGCATCGTGCCGTTGTTGTCCAGGTCGATGTAGCGCTTCTCCTCGCGGACGAAGGTGCCGCCGCCCCAGAAGTTCTGGCCGGACACGTGCGAGGCGGTCAGCTGCAGGCCCTTGTGCCAGCGGTGGTCGTGCGGCCGGTAGGAGGTCACCACGTCACCGGCCAGCGTGCGCAGCGGGTGGACGTACGGCTTGGGCGCCTCGAACGGCTGCGGGTCGGGCTCGTGGACGTAGCGCATCAGCTCCACGCCGTGCGCCTCGAAGACGATCGCGCTCATGAGGGGCTCCATCCGGGGGTTTCGCCGTGCAGGCTGCGGTAGAAGGGATCGCCGGGGCCCACCTCGCCCGCGCGGACCGTGCCGCCGGTCAGCGCGGCCTTGTACATGGCGGTGATCAGCTCCAGCGACCGGCGCCCGTCCCGCCCGCTGGCCCGGGGCCGGCGGCCCGCGCGCAGGTCCGTCACCAGGACCCGCAGCTGCTTCAGGTGGGAGGTGGGCTCGTCCTCGGCGGGCGGCCAGTCGATCTGGCCGGCGTGCTCGGCCGGGGTGCAGGTCCAGTCGTCGTTGGCGTAGCCGTACAGGTGGGTCAGCTCCAGCGTGGCGTCGGCGAGGTCGATGCGCAGGTGGCTGACCTGCCGCGGCGACAGCACGCTGTTGACCACCGTGGCCAGGGCGCCGGATTCGAAGCGGACCAGCGCGGTCGTGACGTCGTCGGTCTCGACGTCACGCGCCAGCCTGGCCGCCATGGCGCGTACCTCGCTCCACTCGCCGAGCAGCTCCAGCAGCAGGTCGAGCTGGTGGATGCCGTGGCCCATCGCGGGGCCGCCGCCCTCGCTCTCCCAGCGCCCGCGCCACGGCACCGCGTAGTAGGCGTCGTCGCGGTACCAGGTGGTCTGGCAGTGGGCGACGTACGGCGTGCCGAGCGCGCCCTTCTCGATCAGCCGCCGCAGGTGTTGCGCGCCGGAGCCGAACCGCTGCTGGAACACGATCGCCGCGTACGGCCCGCCCTCCCGCTCGGCCGCGACCATGGCGTCGTACTCGGCCAGCGACAGGCACGGCGGTTTCTCGCACCACACCCACGCGCCCGCGCGCAGCGCGGCCGCCACCTGGACCGCGTGCAGCGAGGGCGGGCTGCAGACGTCGACCAGGTCGGGGCGGACCTCGGCGAGCATGCCTTCGAGGTCGTCCGAGGCGTACGGCACACCGAACCGGTCGGCGAACGCCTGGGCCAGCTCGGTGGTCGCGTCCACGACGGCGACCACCTCGATGTCGTCAGGCAGCTCCTGGAACGCGGGCATGTGCGCGAAGCTCGCGATCGCGCCGCCGCCGACGACGGCGACGCGCAGGGGGGACGGCACGGGCGACCTCCTTTGGAGACCTTTGGAAAGCGCTTACCGGAGCACGTTACGGTGCGCGAGCACTCTTGGGCAAGGGCAGGGGGCACTCTGGGGCGAGGGCCGTGGGCACTCTTGGGCACAGGCCGCGGGCGTTCTTGGGCGAGGGCTACGGCGCGGCGGCGCACGCTCTGGCGATCCCGTTCGCGGCGCTCAGCAGGGGCTCGACCAGCCGGGGGAGCTCGCGGGCGCGCCTGGAGGACAGCACCATGCCGAGCGCGGCGATGGCCCGGCCGTCGACCAGGACCGGGGCCGCGGCCGAGCAGGAGCCGAGCGTCATCTCCTCGTACGTCAGCGCGTACCCCTGGCCGCGTACGGTGGCCAGCTCGCGGGCCAGCCGCCCCGGCTCGGTGATCGTGTGCGGGGTCGGCCGTTCGAGAACGCGGTCCAGGTACGACCGGACGAACCACTCGGGCTCGTAGGCGAGCAGGGCCTTGCCGACGCCCGTCGGGTGCATGGGCAGCCGCCCGCCCGTCCTGGACACGATCGGCACGGCCCGCCGCCCGGCCACCTTGTCCACGTACAGGACCTCCAGGCCGTCGCGGACGGCCAGGTGCACGTTCTCGCCGGTGCTCGCGAACAGCTCCTGCAGCCACGGATGGGCCAGGTCCTGGAGCTTGGCGGGCGCGAGCTGGCCGAGCTCCCACAGGCGCAGTCCGATGCGGAGCCGGCCGTCGGGCGCGCGGCTCAGCGCCTGCCACTCCTCCAGCTCGCCGACCAGCCGGTGCACCGTGCTCAGCGGCACGCCGCTGCGCCTGGTCAGGTCGCTCAGCGTGAGCTGCGGGTGCCCGGAGTCGAACGCGCCCAGGATGGCGAGGACCTTGGAGGTCACCGTGCGTCCCTGGGATCCGCCTGACATATCGTAAATCCTGCACAATTCTTCCGCTCAGTGGAAGAGGCGCCTCGAACAATCGGCCGCCGAAGCAGGATGCTTCCCTCATGCGT
Organism: Nonomuraea sp. NPDC050680; assembly: GCF_040654555.1. Lineage (NCBI taxonomy): Bacteria > Bacillati > Actinomycetota > Actinomycetes > Streptosporangiales > Streptosporangiaceae > Nonomuraea > Nonomuraea sp. NPDC050680. The sequence continues at coordinate 863,084 of NZ_JBFAIF010000002.1, forward strand.
ACTCAGGTAGGGATCATCGGGGCGGGGCCCGCCGGTCTGCTGCTGTCCCACCTGCTCCACCTACGCGGCATCTCCTCCGTGGTGCTGGAGAAGCGGAGCCGCGAGTACGTGGAGCGCCGCGTGCGCGCCGGCGTGCTGGAGCAAGGGACGGTGGACACGCTGGTCGAGGCGGGCGTCGGCGCGCGGCTGCTGCGTGAGGGCCTGCCGCACCGGGGCATCGAGCTCAGATACGGGGGGCAGGGCCACCGCATCGCCTTCGAGAAGCTGGTGCCCGGCCGGTCCATCACCGTGTACGGCCAGCAGGAGGTGGTCAAGGACCTGATCGCCGCCAGGCTGGCGGCGGGCGGCGACGTGCGGTTCGAGATCGAGGACGTGGCCGTGCACGCGCTGGCGGCCGAGCCGTACCTGACGTTCGGCGGCGAGCGGCTCGACTGCGACGTGATCGCCGGTTGCGACGGCTTCCACGGCGTGTCCAGGCCGTCCATCCCGCCGGGCGTTCTGCGGCTGTTCGAGAGGGAGTATCCCTTCGCCTGGCTCGGCATCCTGGCCCGGGTGGCGCCCTCGTCCGAGGAGCTCATCTACGCCAGGACCGAGCGCGGCTTCGCCTTGCACAGCATGCGCTCGCCCACGGTCAGCCGCTTCTACCTCCAGGTCCCGCCCGAGGCCACCGTGGCGGAGTGGCCGGACGAGCGGATCTGGGCCGAGCTGAAGGCGCGGCTGGAGACCGTACCCGGCTTCACCCTCGACACCGGAGAGATCTTCGACAAGGGCGTCACCCCGATGCGCGCCTTCGTCGCCGAGCCCATGCAGTACGGCCGCCTCTACCTCGCCGGCGACGCCGCCCACATCGTGCCGCCCACCGGCGCGAAGGGGCTGAACCTCGCCGTGGCCGACGTACGCGTCCTGACCGAGGCCCTGGACCGGTTCTTCTCCACCGGCTCGGCCGACCTCCTCGACGCCTACTCCGAGTCCTGCCTGAAGCGGGTCTGGCGGGCCCAGCACTTCTCGTGGTGGATGACGACCCTGCTGCACACGTTCGACTCCGACGACGACTACGGGCGGCGGCTGCAGCTGTCCTACCTGGACTACGTGACCTCCTCCGAGTCGGCCGCGACGACGCTGGCGGAGAACTACGTGGGACTGCCATGATCAACTCCGAAGGACGGCCATGACCCATCCTCCTTACCTGAGCCCCGGCTACCGCAGCACGATCCTGCGCGCGCCCGCGCGGCCACCGGTGGCGTTCAAGAGCGATCCCGACGCGATCGAGCTGACCGGCCCGGTCTTCGGCCACGACGAGGTCGGCTCGCTCGACTCCGACCTGACCAGGCAGCACGCCGGGGAGCCGCTCGGTGAGCGCATCTCCGTCACGGGCCGCATCCTGGACTCCGCCGGAAAACCGGTCCGCGGCACGCTGGTGGAGCTCTGGCAGGCCAACGCCGCCGGCCGCTACGCCCACGAACGCGACCAGCACCCCGCCCCCCTCGACCCGAACTTCACCGGCGCCGGCCGCTGCCTCACCGACGACGACGGCCGCTACCGGTTCGTCACGATCAAGCCCGGCGCCTATCCCTGGCGCAACCACCCGAACGCGTGGCGGCCGGCGCACCTGCACTTCTCGGTGTTCGGGCGGGCCTTCACCGAGCGGCTGGTCACGCAGATGTACTTCCCCGGCGACCCGCTGATGCCCTTCGACCCGATCCTCCAGTCGATTCCCGACGAACCGGCCAGGCAGCGGCTCGTCTCGGCCTTCTCCATGGAGCTGACCGAGCCCGAATGGTCGCTGGGCTACTCCTTCGACATCGTGCTGGGCCGAACCCCGATGGAGTCCTGATGAACCTCACGCCCTCCCAGACCGTGGGGCCGTTCTTCGGCCACGCGCTGCCGTACCCGCACGACTGGGAGCTGGTGCCTCCCGGGCACGCGGGCGCGATCATGCTGACCGGCCTGGTCCTGGACGGCGCCGGCGAGCCGGTGCCGGACGCGCTGCTGGAACTCTGGCTGGGCCGCACCGGCGACCGCGGCGCGCTGCTGCGGGGCGACGGGGAGGTGTCCGGCTTCGGGCGTTGCGCCACGGCTCCGGATGGTTCGTTTCGCTTCCGTACGGTCCGGCCTGCGGGGGCTTACCTGTCGCTGCAGGTGTTCGCCCGGGGGTTGCTGCGGTCGTTGCTGACCCGCGTCTACCTGGAGGATCGGCCGGATCCGCTGCTGGACGGCTTGGAGCCGGAACGGCGGGGGACACTGATCGCGACGGGGTCAGGGGACCGGTACCGGTTCGACGTGCGGCTTCAGGGAGACGGGGAGACGGTGTTCCTTGACTTCTGATGGGACTGCTGGCGCGGCTGCTGACGGGACTGGCGGCGAGGCTGCTGGCGCGGCTGCTGACGGGACTGCCGGCGAGGCTGCTGGCGAGGCCTTTGGCGGGACTGCTGGTGGGACCTCTGGCGGTGCTGCTGCCGACAGCGGGCTGCTTGCGCCGGTGCGGGCGGGCACCCGGGTGGAGGCGGTGACGTCGGACGCGGCCTGGCTGCGCGCCATGCTGGACGCCGAGGCGGCGCTGGCCCGTGCGCAGGGGCGCGCCGGGCTGATCCCCGGCGCGGCGGCCGCCCTGATCGACCGGGTGGCCTCGGGGTTCACCGCGGACCTACCGGACCTCGCCCAGCGAGCCAGACAGGCCGCCAACCCCGTCGTCCCTCTGGTCGCCGACCTGCGAAAAGCCGTCACCACCGCCGAAGCCGCCGCTATCGGAGGCGCTGGGGACGCGCGAGAGGCAGTCGGAGGCGGAGGGGCGGCCGTGTTCGTCCACCGGGGAGCCACCAGCCAGGACATCTGTGACACGGCCGCCATGCTGGTCGCCGCGCGTGCCGTCGCCCTGATCTCGGCGGATCTGGACGCGGCCATGGACGTGCTCGCCGGGCTGGCGGAGCGGCATCGCGACACGCTCATGGCGGCTCGCACGCTGGGCCAGCAGGCGGTCCCGACGACGTTCGGGCTCAAGGCGGCGGGCTGGCTGACCGGCCTCCTGCACGCCCGCGACCGCCTGGTCGCGCTACGCCTGCCCGCCCAGCTCGGCGGCGCGGCCGGCACCCTGGCCGCCCTCGTCGAAACCGCTCACACCGTCGACGCCCGAACCGCCCGGCCCGCCCACGCCGAGCCCAGCCGCGCCGCCGGCATCGAGCCCGGTGGTGACGCCGACGCTGAGGCCGCCCGGACTGCTCACGCCGAGCCCGGCCGCACCGCCGACGCCGAACCTGGTGGTGGCGAAAGTGCGCAGGTGCGGGTGCTTCGGCTGGTGGAGCTGTATGCCGAGGAGCTCGGGCTGGACGCTCCGCTCGCGCCGTGGCATGCCGAGCGGTCCGTGGTCGCCGAGCTGGGCGCGGCCCTGGCCGCTACGGCGGGTGCGCTCGGCAAGGTGGCGACCGACGTGATCCTCATGGCCCAGACCGAGGTCGGCGAGGTGGCCGAGTCGTCCCGGGGCAACTCTTCGGCCATGCCGCAGAAGCGCAACCCGGCCCTGTCGGTGCTGATCCGGTCGGCGGCACTCCAGGTGCCCGCGTACGCCCAGTTGCTGGGACAGGCGGGGGAGCACGAGCGGGCCGCAGGCGCCTGGCAGGCGGAGTGGTCGCCGCTGCGCGAATGCCTCCGCCTGACCGGCGGCGCCGCGGAGACGGCCGCCGAGCTGGTCGCCGGGCTTCAGGTGTTCCCCGGCAGGATGCGGGACAACGCCTGCCTGACCGGCGGACGCATCGTGTCGGAACGGCTCGCGCTCCACCTCGGCCGCGACGCCCTCGACGAGGCACTGAGCCGTCCGGGCCCGCTGGAGGGACCGGAGGAGCTGCTCGACCCCGAGGGCTACCTGGGCGCCGCTCCGGAACTCGTCGATCGCCTCCTGGCCGACTACCGCAAGCGCCGCGTCCAGGCCGACTACCGGAAGTGATCGTGAGCATGAAGCTGCATCACCGCGTCGACGGTCCCGCCGGAGCGCCGTTGCTGGTTCTCGGGCCGTCGCTCGGCACCACGCTCGACATCTGGCAGCCGCAGCTGGGCGCGCTCACCCAGTCGTGGCGGGTGCTCCGGTACGACCTGCCGGGCCACGGCGGCTCAGCCCCCGCCGCCTCCGGCCTGACGATCGACGACCTGGCGCGGGCCGTGCTGGACCTGGTGGACGCCGTGGAGGACGGGGAGGACGGAGCGTTCGCGGTCGGCGGCATCTCGCTCGGCGGCGCGATCGCCACCGCGATCGCGGCCGGTCAGCTGGAGGCCGGTCAGCTGGAGGCGGGTCAGCTGGAGGCGGGTCAGCAGGAGTCCGGTCGGCAGGAGCCGGGTCAGTGGCAGGCCGGTCAGCAGGGTCGGGTGCGGAGTCTGGTGCTGTGCTGTACGTCGGCGCGGTTCGGGGAGCCGGGGCCGTGGCTGGAGCGGGCGGCGCTGGTACGTGCCTCCGGCGTGGCCCAGCTCGCCCCGGTGCTGGCGGGCCGCTGGTTCACCGCCGGCTACGACGGCCGCTGGGTGACGGACATGCTGGAACACGTGGACGCCGAGTCGTACGCGGCCTGCTGCACCGCCATCGCGTCCTGCGACCTGACCGGACGCCTGGCCGCCATCACCGCCCCCACGCTGATCGTCGCGGGGGCCGACGACCCGGCCACGCCCTTGGACCAGGCTCTCACGCTGGCCCAAGGCATCCCAGGGGCGTTGCTGCGCGTGGTGCCCGGCGCGGCCCACCTGGCGAGCGTGGAGCGGGCCGACACTGTCACGTCCGCGATCGTCGGCCACCTGGGCGGCGACTCCGGTTACGCGGCCGGGATGCGTACCAGGCGCGAGGTGCTCGGTGACGCTCACGTGGACCGGGCCGTCGCCGCCACCACCGGCTTCACCCGCGACTTCCAGCGCCTCATCACCCGCTACGCCTGGGACGAGATCTGGAACCGGCCGGGCCTCGACCGCCGTACCCGCAGCTGTATCACTCTGACCGCCCTGGTCGCCCGCGGTCACCTCGACGAGCTGGCCATGCACGTGCGCGCGGCTCTGCGCAACGGCCTGACCCCCGACGAGATCGGCGAGGTGCTCCTCCAGACGGCGATCTACTGCGGGGTCCCCGCCGCCAACGCCGCCTTCGCCGTCGCCCAGCGCGTCCTGGCAGAAGAAGACTGATCCCACGAGCATGCACTCGGCGAGCCGGTGCCCGTGCTCGATGTCCTGGCTGCAATGGATGTGCAATGTCGGTTGGCAGCATCTTGAGCGGATTGTTCGGCTCAAGGAAGGGACCGATCTCATGCCCAAACTGACCGCGGAGCAGGCCGACCGGATCGTGGCCGGATGGCGGAGCGGAACACAGCTCGTCGAAGGATGGGACAACCCGGCGGGCCCGCTGTTCGCCAGCGGTGAGTACGCGGAAGCGGACATCACCCTCGAATCCATCCTCGCCGCGTCGGGCTGCAACCCGCCTCCCCCTCCGCTCACCGAGGGCGGCTGCGGCACCGCGTGCAGCGCCTCCGCCGGGCGCTTGTGCTGCTGACCTGACATGGGGGAATACACCGTAAGCGACACCGTGCTGGACCGCCTGCTCGAACCTTCACTGGAGCGACTGGCGGCCCGGCTCGGGTCTGTCGCGGGCCTGGCGGAAACGGAGCGCCGGGCCGTACACGCGGGCGCCGCCACGGCGCTGCTGAACACCGTGCGCATGAGGACCAATCGGGTGCTGCTCCTGGAGCTCAACGCGGCCAGGATCACCGGCAGGCTCACGGGCGCCGACCCGGAGGCCAGGTGGCGGGATTGGGAGTCCCAGGCGACGAACCCGGAGTTCTGGGAGACGCTGGGCGGCCACTACCCGACCCTGCTCCCACGCCTGCGACGGCTGATCGGCCACAGGTGCGCGGCGGCGATGAGCCTGGCCTGCCGCTTCGCCGCGGACCGGCCGCTGCTCACGACCCTGCTCCGGCCGCTCGAGGGGGGCGAGCCGGGGCAGCCCGAAGGGGGCGAGCCGGGGGAGTTCGAGCGAGGCGAGCCAGGGGCGCTCGGGAAGGGCGGGCCGGCGGAGCTGGTGAGCGTTGAGTTCGGCGCGGGCGACAGCCATCGCGGCGGGCAGAGCGTGGCGATCCTGACCTGTACTGCGGGCAAGGTCGTCTACAAGCCGCGATCCGTCGCCGTGGACCTGGCCGCGGCGCGGCTGCTGAGCCGGCTGCTGGCCGACGAGCCCGAGGACACCCGGATCAGGGTCCCCGACGTCGTGAGCGGCGACGGCTACGGCTGGGCCGAGCATGTCGCCCACCGGTACTGCGCCGACGACGAGGAGACGCGCTGCTTCTACCGCAACCTCGGGCACTGGCTGGCCGTGATGCGGCTGATCGGCGGTACCGACCTGCATGCCGAGAACCTGATCGCCGCGGGCCCCATCCCGACCGTCGTGGACTGCGAGACGCTGTTCACGCCCCAGCCGCCCACGCGCGTCTCCGGCTACGGGCTCGCGGCGGACCGGGCGGGGGCGCTGATCGGCGGCTCGGTGCTGGGCACCGGGCTGCTGCCGGGCCGGGGGCTGGCGCTCGGCTGGCGCGGCGTCGACATGTCCGCCATCGGCTCACTGCCCGGCCAGCAACCGGTCACGGAGCTGCCGGTCATCCTCGGCGTCGGCACCGACGAGGCACGGATCGGCCTCGCGCCCGTACGCGTCCCGCCCTCGCTCAACCACCCGAGCCCGGAGCCGGTGCTGAGCAAGCACTGGGACCTGGTGGTGGATGGGTTCACCCGGTTGACCGGGCGGCTCAGGAAGCTCGACGAGGGCGGCGAGCTGGCGGGGTGGCTCGGGCAGTTCGCCGACCTGCCGATCCGGGTCGTGCTCAGGTCCACCGAGAGCTACGCCGAGCTGCAGCGGATGCTCTGGCACCCGCACGCGCTGCACGACGAGCCCGCCGCCCGGCGGCGCGCGGCTGACCTGCTCGCCAGGCAGGCGGCCAACGCGCCCGGCCGGCCGGACGACCCCGAGGTGATCGAGGCGGAGGTTGAGGAGCTGCTGGACGGCGACGTGCCCTTCTTCGCCACCACGCCGCGCCGTGGCCGGCTCACCGGGCCGCGCGGCACCCAGTGGGGTCCCGCCCAGGACCTGATCGCCGGGACGCTGGACCGGTGGCGGTCGGCCGACCTCGCGCTGGAGCACCAGGTGATCCAGTCCGCCCTGGTCAGCGCGTACCTGAACGAGGGCGGCGTACCCGACCAGCGGCGCCTGCTCCCGGCCGTACTGAACACCGATGACCTGGACCGCAGGCGGCGGGCGCTGGCGGCCGACATCATGCGATCGCTGTCCGACGCCGCCGTACGCGCCGAGGACGGCACCGTCACCTGGATCGCGCCGGTGCTCAACCCGACCGGATGGGCGGTGCTGCCGCTTGGCCTCGACATGTACGGCGGGGCGGCCGGCATCGCCGTGCTGCTGGCGGGCTACCTGCGCGAGATGGAGGCGGGACGGGCCGACCCGGTGCCGGAGGTCGGCCAACTGCTGGCCGACGTGCTGCGTACCGTGCGGATGGCGGAGGAGCAGTGGGCCAAGGACCGGGCCGAGATCAAGACGCGACGGCCCGCGCCCGCCGGCGGCTACCTCGGGCTCGCCTCGCGGATCTGGGGCTGGCTGCTGCTGGTACGCCTCGGCGTGATCGAGCCGGCCGAGGCGTTCTCGCGGTCGGCCGACCTCGTCCGCGAGCTGCCCGCGGCGCTGGACTCCGATCCGTCACTCGACCTGGTACGCGGCATGGCGGGAGCGGTGGTGCCCCTGCTGCGGCTCCACGAGGGCGCGGGCAGCGCCGACGCGGGGGATCTGGCCAGGACGATCGGCCGCAAGCTGGTGTCGGCGGCACAGGTACGCGGCGACACCGCGTGCTGGACGATCGACGGCTTCCCCGACGGCATCGGCGGCCTGGCCCACGGGGCGACCGGCATCGGCTGGGCGCTGTCCCGGCTGGCGGCGGCCACCGGCGACACCGACTGCGCGACCGTCGCCGAGGCCGCCTTCGCCTACGAGGAGACCCTGTACGTCCCCGAGACCGGCAGCTGGCGCGACCTGCGCGGCCCGGACCAGATCGGCGCGGCCTGGTGCCACGGGTCGGTCGGGATCGCGGTCGTGGCGGCCGACCAGCTCATGGAGGGTCGCGGCGACCCGGAGCGGCTGCGCGACCTGCTGCGGCGCGCGGCGCAGGCCAGCCAGGCCGACGGCATCGGCTGGAACCACACCCTGTGCCACGGCGACTACGGGGCCTGGGAGGTGCTGGACCTCGCCGTCACCGCCGGGCTCGGCGCGGGCGGACTGGACCGGCCCCGGCTGGAGGCCCATCTGCTCGGCAGCGTCGAGGAGCACGGGCCGGTCAGCGGGTTCGCCAGGGACGCGTTCGTTCCGGGGCTGATGCCGGGGCTCGGCGGAGTCGCGTACCAGTTGCTCCGCATGCATCCCGAATGCCCACTGCCCTCGGTGCTCCTGCCCGACCCCGGCCCGGTCTCCAGCACGGTCTCCAGCCCGGTCTCCAGCACGGCTTTCAGCACGGTTTCCAGCACAGTGAAGCCGTCTTGAGCACGTCCGCCGACGCCCATGAAGCCGTCTCCAGCGCGTCCGCCGACGCCCAGATGGTGTCGCCTTACTGGCAACTCGACGACGCGGGCGACATGGGCGTCTGGCGGATGTGCCGGCGGCTGCCGGCCACCAGCCGGGCGGTGCTCGCGATCGTGGCGCGGGCGGCGCCCCGGCAAGCCGTCACGGTCGTACTGCTCCAGGTCGTTTCGGGAGCCGCCACGGCCTTCGGCCTGCTGGCCACCACGGGGGCGCTGGAACGGCTGCTCGCCACCGGCCCCACCGTGGAGGTGGTGGCGGCCGCGCTGCCCATGATCCTCCTCGTCGGCGGGGCGTACCTGCTGCGGGGCGCGGTCGAGACGGCCATCGCGGCCGCGTACGCCCGCCTGACGCCCGCGGTGCGCCGGATGGCGGAGGGGGAGCTGTTCGAGGCCGGGCTCCGCGTCGAACTGGCCGCCTACGACGACGCCGGCTTCTACGACCGGATGCAGCGGGCGCGCGACCGGGGCCTGTTCCACCTCGCGCGGGCCGTGGACAACCTGGTCGACCTCGTCGGCGCGGCGCTGGCGTTCGCCGCCGCGTTCACCGGCCTGGCCGTCCTGCACGCCGCGCTGCTCCCGGTGCTGGTGCTGGGCGTACTCCCGTCGGCCTGGACGGTGCAGCGCTCGGCCCGGCTGGCGTACGCGCACATGACCCGCACGGTCACCCTGAACCGCCGGGTCCAGATGATCACCGAGCTGGGCACGCAGCGCGAGCCCGCGCCGGAGATCCGCGCCTGCCAGGCCGAGGACTTCCTGCTGCGGGAGTACGCCGAGGTGGCCGACCCGCTGCGCGACCAGGAAGTACGGGTGAAGATCGGCCAGGTACGCGTCGGCTCCGTCGGCCGGGCGCTCACCGGGCTCATGTCCGCCATCACGTTCACCGTGCTCGGCCTGCTGCTGCAGGCGGGCTGGATCCCGCTGGCGGTGGCCGGCGGCGCGGTGATAGCCGTGCGGACCGCGAACGCCGCGCTCAGCCGGCTGGTCCACTCGGCACACCAGCTGTTGGAGCAGGGCATGTACGTGGCGGACTACCAGGAGTTCGTCGACGACGCCGCCTCCAGGAGCCGCGCGGCGGCCACCCGCACCTGTATGGCGCCGGCCGCGCCGGAGGTGATCACGCTGAGCGGTGTCGGGTTCGGCTACCCGGGCGGGACCCGCGAGGCGCTGCGCGGCATCGACCTCACCGTCCGCGCCGGTCAGACCATCGCCCTCGTCGGCGAGAACGGCTCCGGCAAGACCACGCTCGCCAAGATCATCGCGGGCCTCTACGAGCCCACGGACGGGCGGGTGAGCTGGGACGGCGTGGACATCCGCGAGATGGACCCGCACAGCGTGGGCGACCGGATCATGATGGTGCTCCAGGACCCGATCCGCTGGCCGCACACCGCCCGCGCCAACGTCCGAGCCGGCCGTCACGACTGCGACGACCCCGGTGATGTGGCGCTGCGCGCCGCCGCCGAGCTGGCGGGCGCCGACACCGTGGTGGCGGACCTGCCCCACGGCTGGCAGACGCTGCTCTCGAAGTACTTCCACGGCGGCCAGGAACTGTCGGGCGGGCAGTGGCAGCGGCTGGCCGTCGCCCGCGGCGTCTTCCGCGACGCGCCCGTACTGATCTGGGACGAGCCGACGGCGCCGCTGGACGCCAAGGCCGAGTTCGCCGTGTACGAGTCGCTGCGCCGCCTCGCCACCGGCCGGATCGTCATCCTGATCACGCACCGGCTGGCCAGCGTGCGCAACTCCGACCGGATCTACCTCCTGCACGAGGGCGCGCTGGCGGAGGAGGGTACGCACGAGGAGCTGATCGCGCGATCCGGACGATACGCGGAGCTGTACGAGTTGCAGGCCCGCATGTACGCCGACGAACTCCCCCTCAGCGGGGCCCGGAGCGGTGGCCCCGGCCGTTGAGCACCGGTCTGTCGCGGTGGCCGAGCAGGTCGGCGGCCCGGCGGCGGTAGACCAGCTGGGTCGGGACGGGCGTGGCGGAGTACAGGGCCTCCCGCGTCAGCTCGTTGGCGAACTCGTACCCGCTGCCCGTCACCACGAGCAGGCCCATCCGCAGCGCGCGCTCACACAGCTCGGCGGCCACCTGCGGCGGCAGGCCGAGCAGCTCACCGGCCAGCGCGGGCTCGAAGGCGCCCCTGAACACGCAGGCGGCCCGCAGCAGCCGCTCCACCAGCGAGCCGGTCCGATGGACCCGCTCGAGCACCGCCGCGCTCAACCTCGCCGGCACCCCGTGCTCACCCGCCGCCAGGCCGCGCAGCAGCTCGACGACGTACAGCGGATGACCGCGCGTGCGGCGGAACACGTCATCCGCCCACCTGCCCTGACCGTTCCGCGCGGCCAGCCGCGCGACCGCCCGCGCGGGCAGCGGCCCCAGCTCCACCCGGACGGCCGAGCGCCCGAGCGCCTCCATCGCCGCCGCGCCCTCCCCTGAACGCGCCGTCGCGACGACCAGCAGGCGCGCGCCGGAGACCCGGCGGGCCAGGTAGTGGACGAGCTCGACGGTCGCCGTCCCGGCCAGGTGCAGGTCCTCCAGCACCAGCAGGACCGGCTTCCTGGCCGCCAGGGCCCGCAGGAACGCGACCACCGCCTCGTACGCCGATCTCCGGCCGGCCTCCCCGACTGTGGCGTGGTGCCCCTGCCGCAGCGTCGGCGCGGCCTCCGGGATCAGCCTGGCCAGCGCCTCCGCCCCAGTACCCACCATGTCGCGGAGTACGGACCCGGCGAGACGGGTGACCGGTGGCGTCAACGCGTCGGTGAACGGCTGAAGGAAGAGCGAACGCTCGCTCTCCTGGCACCGCGCCTGCAAGACGATCCCGCCGGTGGCCCGCGCGACCCGTACCGCCTCCGCGGTCAGCCGGGACTTGCCGATGCCCGCCTCACCCACGACCAGCAGCACACCGGTCCGCCCCGCCCCCGCCGCCGCCCAGGCCCGGGAGATCCCGGCCACCTCCTCCGCCCGCCCCGGCAGCGCGGCCTCCGCCTCCGCCCGCGCCGCGAGCGCGGCGGCCCCCTCCTTTGCCGCGCGCTCCTTCACGGCTCCGACCTTCACGGCTCCGACCTTCACGGCTCTGGCGTTTACGGCTCCGACCTTCACAGCTCCGGCGTTTACGGCTCCCGTCAGGAGAGCGGCCCCCTCTTTCACGGCACCCTCTTTCACGGCGCCGGTCAGGGGAGCGGGCGGCTGCTCGCGCAGAACCGCCAGGTGCATGGCCCGCGTCTCGGCCGCCGGATCCGTGCCCAGCTCGGCCGCCAGGAGGTCGCGCAGCCGTTCGTAGGCCAGTAACGCCCGCGCGGGCTCGCCCGCCTCGGTGTGCGCCCGCATCAGCAGCCGGTGCGCGGCCTCGTCGAACGGGTCCGCCGCCACCGCCGCCTCGGCCGCCCGTCGCGCCCGCTCCGGCTCGGCGATCCGCAGCGCCGCCGTCGCCGCCGCGTGGAGCGCCCGCCTGAGCAGTCCGGCCGCCTCCCCTCGCGCCGGCGCCGCCCAAGGAGCGTCGTTCTCCCCATCCAGTACGGCGCCGCCGTCGAGCAGGTCGATCGCCCGGGTCGCCGCGGCGACGGCCACGGCCGCCTCGTCCTTCGCCAACTGGTTCTCCGCCTCCGCGGTCAGCGCGGCGGCCTCGTCGAGATCCACACTCACCGCCGGCGGCCTGCCCAGCCGGTAGCCCCGCCTGCCCCCCGCCACGGCCTCAGGGCCGAGCGTCCTGCGCAGCCTGCTCACCAGCGTGGCGACGTTCTCGACCGGCCGCTTGGGCGGGCAGTCGCCCCATAACACCTCCACGACGCGGTCGGTGGGCACGGTGTGGCCGCGCTCTACCGCCAGCAGCTTCAGCAGCGTCCCGGCCCGGCCGCCGACCGTCCCGCGCAGTCCGTCCTTCTCGACCGCGAACGAGCCTGCCAGCCGGATCAGCACCCTGCTCTCACGGCCACCTGTCCTGTCGATCATGTTCTTCCGCCGCCTCCCCGAGCCCCTCACCTTGAGGCGTGACATCGAGGGACAGGGATGTTCCACGGAGCGGGGGTCGGCTCAGCCGGCGCGTTCCCCCGATCACCTATGGCGACCGGGAGTTCTCCGCATCCTGGACATCGCAGAGGCCGTCTTCTCGGTCCCGGTCGGCCGCATCCAGCGACGCCACGGCTTCCTGAGCGGCGCCGCCAAGGTCCTCCGGGACCTGCTCCTGGAGGGTGATCAGAGCGACAGCGGTACGGGGTGAATCTCGTCGGCGGGGTGGCCCGACCGCTGGTGAATGCGTTGTACGGCCTCCGCGCTCGGTGCGTCGGACAGGCAGTAGATGACGCCCTCCTCAGGATCCGCCCAGGTCTGCATGAAGGACACGCCCTCTTCGCCCTGGATCGCGAGGTCGGCCTCGTGCGCTTCACGGAGCTGCTCGTCAGTGATGCCCACCATGTCGTGGTGGACATCCATGAACCTCGTCATGGCATTCCTCCTGTAGATGGCGCAGGTCCTTCTCAGCCTAGATCCGACATAAGTCATCAATCACCCCAACATTCCTCAAATGGCATGTCAGGGAACAGCGGCCTCCTGCCTTTTCCGGCACAGGATCATTCGACGGTCTTATGATCATTTCGACTGGTTCCCGATCTCACGAGGAGTCCGCCGTGACCGAAAATTCGGACTTGTGGGCAAATGGCATCGACACCACCCGGCCCAGCATCGCCAGGGCCTACGACGTCGTGCTCAACGGTAAGGACAACTTCGAGGTCGACCGCGCGTTCGTCGCCGAGATCGTGAAAGTCGTCCCCGAGATCTACGACGTGGCCACCTACAACAGGGAGATCCTCGGGCGGGGGGTGCGCTTTCTCGTCGAGCGCGGCATCACGCAGTTCGTCGATCTCGGCTCCGGCCTGCCGACGGTGGAGAACACGCATCACGTCGCGCAGCGGGCCAACCCGGACGCGCACGTGGTCTACGTCGACAACGACCCGATGGTGCTGGCCCACGGCCGGGCGATCCTGGCCGAGAACGACCGCACCGGGGTGGTCACGTCCGACCTGCGTGAACCGAAGTCGATCCTGGCCGACGAGACGGTCCAGCGGCTCATCGACCTGGACCGGCCGGTAGGCGTGATGCTGGTCGGCATCCTGCACCACCTGCACGACAGCGAGGACCCGAAGGGCATCGTCGAGGAGTACATGGCGGCGGTTCCGTCCGGCAGCTACGTCTTCATCACCCATTTCTGCTCCGCCACCCAGGACGCGCGCGACGCGGAGAAGAAGTTCCTCGCGCTGCTCGGCACCGGCCGCTTCCGGACTCCCGAGGAGATCACCTCGTTCTTCGACGGGTACGAGCTGATCGAGCCCGGGGTAGTCCCGCTGCCCCTGTGGCGTCCCGAGGACACCGTCCCCGAGGTGCTCAGCGTCGGCCAGCGGCTCATGTACGGCGGCATCGCCAGGAAGCCCTGAACCGCCCGCATCGGTGGGTCAGAGGTCTCGCCCCGCTGCCGCCCGCCGATCGCAGCGCCGCGCCGACGCGGGGTCGGACACGTCGGCGCGGGGGACATGGTAAGCTCGTCTTAGTTGCAGTTCTGGTACCCAAATGAACTTTGTGTGCGCCTGACGGGACGTAGCCCTCAGGCGCATTTTGTTTGCCGGTCATTTCCGGATGGGTCATTTCGGCGACGTGGGGCCCGTGACCTGCGGGTTCTGATTATTTCGCCTATCCTAGAGGAGATCGACATGGCGACTGGCACCGTGAAGTGGTTTAACGCTGAAAAGGGCTTCGGCTTCATCGAGCAGGACGGCGGCGGCGCTGACGTCTTCGCCCACTACTCCAACATCGCTGCCCAGGGCTTCCGCGAGCTGCAGGAAGGCCAGAAGGTCAGCTTCGACATCACGCAGGGCCAGAAGGGCCCGCAGGCCGAGAACATCGTTCCCGCCTGACGCTAGTCACGCACGACGAGCCGGGGTTCGCACCTGAAGAGGTGCGGGCCCCGGCTCGTCGCGTTGAGGGCATGTGTCGCGAGCCCGGCCGCCCCGGGCGAGGGTTAATGTCGGTGAAACCGCACGTCGCGTGGTTGCGAAACAGCGGACTGCCATCCTGCCCGCATGAGCGATGCGAAAGACGTAGATCGGGCGCACACTCCTGAGCAGGCCGCCGCCTCGTGGAAGCGTGAGGTCGTAGAACTGGCGGTGCTCTTCGTCGCGGTCGGTCTGGCCCACCTGTTCGCCACTCTTATGGGGCACTCCGCCCCAGGCCCCGCAGTGCTGATCACCCTCGGTGCGGGGCTCATCATGTGCACCTTCGTCCACAAACGTCTGGCCCACCGACGGCCCGGCCGCAAACGCCTGGGCCGCGAAGGCCACAAACGATGGGGAACCGAGCGCCAAGCCGCCGAGGTGATCGATATCGAGGGAGGCCGGCCGATGAAGCTGTGGCGCATCCGCACGCGGGTGGTCGATCGGCCGGGCCGCCTGGCGGAGTTGGCCACGGCGTTCGCCAGGCTGGACTGCAACGTGCTGGCCCTGCACATCGCCGCGACCGGCAGCAGCGCGATCTCTCCGTCCGGCTGCGACGCCCTGGACGAGTTCGTCGTCGAGGCGCCCACGCAGCTGAGCGAGAAGGACCTGCGGTCGGCGGTCGAGAAGGCCGGCGGGCTCGACATCGTCATCGTCCGCGCCTACGTCAAAGACCTGGTCGACCCCGGGGTCCAGGCCCTCGTCCTGGCCCATGCCGTCAGCGACGACCCGGAGCAGCTGCCCCATGCGATGGCGGAGCTGCTGCGCGCCCCGGACGTCCAGTGGCGACGCCCCGGAGACACCCTCGCCAACAGCGGCGAGTCCGGCACCACTCTGGTGATTTCCGTCCATCCCGAACGGGCGCTCCTGGTCAGCCGCCCCGCTCTGCCGTTCACCCCGGCAGAGGCGGCCAGAGCCGCCGCACTGGCCGCCAGCGTGAGGCAGCGGCGCTACTCCGACTGAACGCCGCCCGCTCAGCCAAGACTGCCTCGTATACGCGTCACCGCCGTTCACCGAGCTTCAGGCTTCGCCTGAAGCTCGGTTTTTGCCCTGCTCCTACCTCACATTCGGCTTGTCCGCAACCCGTTGACCCTTGAGGTAAACGCCATGTATACATGGGCCATACCTGATGCATCCTCCAAGCGCCGACGAGGTGGAGATGTCATGGCAGTAATCAGCAGGCGGACCTTTCTCGCAGGCAGTGCCGCCGCGCTGGGTACCACCACCCTGGCGGCCTGCGGCAATCCCACGACCTTGCCCGAATCCATGCAGGTGGTCCGCGCCGGTAACGGTGGCCCGAGCCGGGGCGGCATCCTGTACTTCGGTCTCTCCACGGACCCGGCCAACCTCGACCCGCATCTCAGCACCGGCAGCGCCTCCGACTATCTGCGGCAACTCGCCTACAACGGGCTGGTGCAGTACAACGGCGCCGGAGAGATCGTCGGGGACCTGGCGGCCGAGTTCGGATGGGCGGACGAGCTGACCTACAAGGTCAAGCTCCGCTCAGGAGTCAGCTTCCACGACGGCTCCCCGATGACGGCCGAGGACGTGGTCTTCTCCTTCCGCCGCATGATGGACAAGGAGACCGCGGCGGCGTCGGGTCCGCTGCTCACGCAGGTCACCTCCGTCGAGGCGCCCGACGCCTCGACCGTGACCTTCACCCTGAAGCAGCCCGACGTGGCCTTCCCCTTCGCGCTGGCCGCGCCCACCTCCAACGTCGTCTCCAAGAAGTGGATCGAGGCGGGGGCGAACACCAAGACCCAGGTCATGGGCACCGGCCCGTTCCGGTTCGTGGAGCGCATACCCGGCGTGAGCACCACCTTCGTCCGGTTCGAGCACTACTTCGAGTCCGGCCTGCCGTACCTCAACGGCATCGTCTTCCAGCCGATGAGTGACGACTACGCCCGCGTGATGGCCCTGCGCACGGCGACCGTGGACATGATCGACTATGTCCCGGCCACCCACGTCGGCGTCATCTCCGAGAACCGGCGGCTGCGGTTCGCCTCGGACAAGACCTTCGGGTTCGGCTTCGTCGGGTTCGTGACCAGCCGGCGGCCCTTCGACGACGTGCGGGTCCGCAGAGCGATCGCCATGTCGATCAACCGGCAGTCGGTCCTGGACACCGCGCTGCTCGGGCACGGCAGGCCGATGGACGGCGCCCTGATGTCGGAGACGTTCGCTCCGTACGCGCGCGGGCTCGACGGCACCATGCCGTACGACCCGGAACAGGCCAGGTTCCTGCTGAAACAGGCCGGGCAGGAGGGCCTGACCCTGCCGGTGGTCACCACCAGCTCCTACTCGGTCATCGCCCGGCCCGCCCAGGCGATGTTGCCGGGCCTGCGCGCGGCCGGCCTGAACGTGAACCTCACGCAGCAGGAATGGCTGACCTTCCGCGCCAGCGTGACCGACAAGAGCTTCCCCGTCCACTCCTGGGGGACGGCGCCGAAGTTCGGCGATCCCGCGTCGCTGGGCGACTTCATCGGCAGCACCGGCACCTTCGCCAAATACCTCGACTTCGCCGACGACAAGATCGACGAGCTGCTGGCCCAGGGGCGTAAGACCTCTGCCCAGAGCCTGCGCGACGAGATCTACCTCGACATCGAGAAACGGGCCCTGGAGCTGGTTCCGATGACCTACACCGTCCGCCGCGAGCAGGGCGAAGCGCACTACACCTACGTCAAGGGGTACGAGCACCCGCCGAAGGGCGCCTGGACGGCCACGGCCCTGCGCCGGACCTGGATGGAGAAGACGGCGTGAGGCGATTCCTGGCCAAGCGGTTCGCCCAGGCGATCCTGCAGTTGCTCCTCGTCGGCACCATCGTCTTCTTCCTGGTACGGCTCATCCCGGGCGACCCCGCCAAGGCGGTGCTGGGCGAGGCGGCCACGGAGCAGCAGATCGCCCAGACCCGGCTGGCGATGCACCTCGACGAACCCTTCCTCGGGCAGTTCATCGGCTTCTGGGCGCGGCTGTTCCAGGGCGATCTCGGCACCTCGCTGATCAGCGGGCGCCCGGTGATGCAGGACCTGCCCTCCCGCATCGGCAACTCGCTGGAACTGGTCCTGATCGCGCTGGCCGTCTCGCTGGTGGTCGGCATCGTCCTGGGCCGGATGGCGGCCACGCGCGCCGACAAACCGGCGGACCACATGCTGGTCGCCGGGTCCATCTTCGGGATCTCCCTGCCCGTCTTCGTGGTCGGCACCCTGCTGCTGCTGGTGTTCGCCATCCTCATCCCGATCCTGCCGCCGGCGCGCTTCGCCTCACCGTTCGAAGATCCCCTCACGCACCTGCACATCCTCATCCTCCCGGTGGTCACGCTGACGGCGGCCTCCTGCGCGGTGGTCACCCGGATGACCAGGGCGTCCATGCTGGAGACCCTCAACGCCGACTATGTCCGTACGGCCCGCGCCAAGGGGCTGGTGGAGAAACGCGTCATCAACCGGCACGCCCTGCGTACGGCGATGCTGTCCGTGGTCTCCGTGACGACGGTGGAGCTGACGACGCTGATCGGGAGCACGGTCCTGGTGGAGACCATCTTCGGCTGGCCGGGGATGAGCTCCCTGCTCATGAACGCCGTGGGGCAGCGCGACTATCCCGTCATCCAGGCCGTCGTCCTCGCCGCGGCCACCATCGTCATCCTGGTCAACCTGGTCGGGGACCTGGTCGTCAGGGCACTCGACCCCCGGGCGGAGGACAACTGATCATGGCCACTGTGCTGTCAGGCGCACCGGCGATCACGAGCGCCGACAGGAAGACCTTCCTGCGGCGGATGCTGGCCAACCGCCGGACGTCCGTCGCGGGCGTCTTCCTGCTGCTGCTCGCGCTCGTCGCGCTGTTCGCCCCGTTCCTCGCGCCCTACGACTACCGTGACATCGTCGGCAAGCCGCTGACCTCCGGCGCGGCGCTGGGCATCGACGACTTCGGCCGCGACGTGCTGTCCCGCCTGCTGATCGGGCTGCGGGTCTCCCTCGGGGTGGCCCTGTCCGCGGTCCTGGTGGCGGCGGTCATCGGCGTCGCGCTCGGGCTGGTGGCCGGGTACGTCGGCCGCTGGGTCTCGACGATCATCATGCGCGGCATCGACGTCCTGCTGAGCTTCCCGCCGATCGTGCTGGCCATCGCGGTGGTGGCCATCCTGGGACCGGCCCTGGTGAACGTCGTCCTGGTGATCGGCGTCCTGTACATCCCGAGATTCACCAGGATCGTCTACACCCAGGTGCTGTCCATCAGGAACCTGGAGTACGTCGAAGCATCGAAGATCATGGGCGCGAAGCCGGCCGGCATCCTGGTCGGGACGATCCTGCCGAACGTGGCCGCGCCCATCATCGTCCAGCTCAGCCTGTCGGTCAGCTTCGCCATCCAGATGGAGGCCGGACTGAGCTTCCTCGGCCTCGGCGCGCAGCCGCCGCTGCCCTCGCTGGGCACGATGGTCGGCTCCGGACGCGACTTCCTGGAGGTCCAGCCGACGCTGCTGATCTATCCGTCCGTGCTCATCATCCTCGTCGTCCTCGCCCTCAACGTGTTCGGGGACGGCCTGCGTGACCTGCTCGACCCGCGCCGCCGAGGCACCAACTGAGACGTGGCACCAGACGTGGCACCAACTGAGACGTGGCACCAACTGAAAGGAACCACCACATGACCCTCCCTTCCACCCACAGGCTCGGTGAGCTCTCCTGGACCCAGGTCAAGGAGCTGGCGGAACGGGATCCGATCATCTTGCTGCCGATCGGCGCAGTGGAGCAGCACGGCCCGCACCTGCCCATCCACGAGGACTCCATCGTGGCCGAGTGGGTCGCCGACAAGCTGGCGGCGGAGAACGGGTGCTATGTCGCCCCGGCCCTGCACTACGGGCACTCCGGCACCTTCCGCGGCTACAACGGCAACCTCTCCTTGAGCCAGGCGACGCTGCGCAACGTCACGTACGAGATCATCGAGGCGCTGGTCCAGTCCGGATTCCGGCGCGTCATCATCGTCGACAACAACGGCGGCAACGTCGGACCCGTCACGGGCGCCGCCCTCGACGCGCGCCGCGACTTCGGCGTCCTGATCGGGCACCTGTACCCGTGGCAGCTCGGCTACGCGCTCATGCGCGACGTGTACGACGACCCCGCCACGGCGTACGGACACGGCGCCGAGCCCGAGCACTCCGCGATGCTCGCGATGTTCCCCGAGCAGGTGCGCAGTGAGCTGGCCGTCGCCGGTGGCCTGGCGTCCGGCAGCGGCTGGACGCCGACGAGCTACCTCGAGACGGCGATCCCCGGTCAGACCGTACGCGGGACCGTCTTCTGGGACTTCTCCGAGGTGAGCGAGACCGGCTGCACCGGCGACGTGAGCCTCGGCGACGCCAAGATCGGCGAAATCTGGATCGAGCGGGTCATCGGCTTCTGCTCCGCCTACATCCAGGAGTACGACCGCAACACCAAAGCCGAGTAGCCCTGCATGAGCATTTGGGGAGACACATGACAACCGACACGATCCTCTCGGTCGAGCAGCTCTCGGTGGACTTCCAGATCGCGGGCGAGTGGACCTCCGCCGTGAAAGACGTCAGCTTCTCGGTCGCCAAGGGCGAGGTGGTGGCGCTGGTCGGGGAGTCCGGCTCGGGCAAGTCCGTCAGCTCGATGTCGGTGCTCGGGCTGCTGGCACCGAACGCGCGGCGCCGCGGCAGCATCCGGTTCGGCGACACCGAGCTGATCGGCCTCGGCGAGGAGCCGCTGCGCGCCATCCGCGGCAAGCGGATCGCGATGATCTTCCAGGAGCCGATGACCGCGCTGAACCCCGTCTACACCATCGGCGAGCAGATCATCGAGGCGATCCAGTGCCACGAGCGGCTGCCCGTCGCCGAGGCCCGGTCGCGGACCCTGGAACTGCTGCGCAAGGTCGGCATCCCGGAGCCGGAGTCGCGGATCGACAGCTACCCGCACCAGCTGTCCGGCGGTCAGCGGCAGCGCGCGATGATCGCCATGGCGATCTCCGGCTCGCCGGAGGTCATCATCGCCGACGAGCCGACCACCGCCCTCGACGTCACCGTGCAGGCGGAGATCCTGGAGCTCCTGCGCCGCCTGCAGAAAGACCTCGGCTCGGCGGTCATCGTCATCACCCACGACATGGGAGTGGTCGCCGACCTGGCCGATCGGGTCGTGGTGATGAAGCAGGGCGAGGTCGTGGAGGAGGCGCCGGTCGCTCGGCTGTTCGCCGACCCCCGCCACGAGTACACCCGCAAGCTGCTGGCCGCGGTGCCCCGGCGCGGGCAGGCGGAACCGGCCCGCGCCGGGGCCGAGCCCGCTGATGGCATGACGCTGCGGGTCACCGATCTCGAGGTCGAGTACCCGGGCCGGCTCGGCCGCAAGGGCTTCAAAGCGGTGCACGGCGTCAGCTTCGCCATCGAGAAGGGGAAGGTCCTCGGTCTCGTGGGGGAGTCCGGCTCGGGCAAGTCCACGATCGGCCGGGCGATCGTCGGGCTGGCGCGGGCCTCGGCCGGCGCGATCGAGATCTGCGGACGCGAGGTGACGGGGCTCAAGGCCGGGCAACTGCGCGACTTCCGCCGGACGTACTCGATGGTCTTCCAGGATCCGGGCTCCTCGCTCGACCCGCGCCGGTCGATCGGCGACTCGATCGCGGCGCCGATGATCATCAATCGGTACGCCGGCCGCGCCGCCGTACTCGAACGGGTACTGGACCTGCTGGAGCAGGTGGAGCTGCCCAAGAGCTGGGCCGACAGGTTTCCGCACGAGCTGTCGGGCGGTCAGCGGCAGCGCGTCGGGATCGCCCGCGCGCTGGCGCTGGAGCCCGAGTTGCTCATCGCCGACGAGCCCACCTCGGCGCTGGATGTGTCGGTGCAGGCCACCGTCCTGCGGTTGTTCCAGGAGTTGCAGGACCGGCTCGGTTTCTCCTGCCTGTTCATCAGCCACGACCTCGGCGTGGTCGAACTGCTCGCGCATGACGTCGCCGTCCTGCAACACGGGCGGCTGGTCGAGCACGGGCCGGCTCGCGAGGTGCTGAACGAGCCGCGGACCGACTACACCAGACGTCTCGTCGCGGCGGCGCCGGTGCCCGATCCCGCCGAGCAGGCCGAGCGCCGCGAGCTGTGGCGGGCGATGGCGAAGTGATCGAGCTGTTCGAGTGATCTCACTTCAGGCGGGAGACCACCGACTCGTCGGGGCGCAGGTGGTTGCGCAGCGTACGTTCGGCGGCCTCGAAGTCGTGCACGGTCAGCGCCGCGAGCAGGGCGCGGTGCTCCGGGCCGATGACCGCCAGCCGGTTGGGCCGCAGCGAGATCGCGCTGACCCCGATCCGCTGGTGCCGCGGCTGGAGGCTGGTGAACAGGTCGGTCAGGACGGTGTTGCCCGTCGCCTTCACGAACGAATAGTGGAAGAAGAAATCCATCTTCGCGTGCTCGGCGATCGCGTCGCGGTCGCCGGCCCGGCACCGCGCCAGCGTCGAGGGCTCCTCCATGAGGTCCAGGTGCGCGGACAGGCCCGCCGGGAGGTCGGTCTTCGTGTCGCACAGGATCCGGAAACCGTGGATTTCGAGCACCTGCCGCATCTCGTAGGTCTCGAACAGCTCGCCGGCCGTCACGCTCCGCACCTGGGCGCCGCGCCTGGGCTGCAGGTCGATGTATTTCTCGGCCGCCAGTCGGTGGAACGCCTCCCGGACGGGAGTCCGCGACACGCCGGCCTCGTCGCAGACCAGCTTCTCCTCCAGGAAGGAACCCTCAGGAAACCGGCCGCCGAGGATCGCCTCCCTCGTCCACCGGTAAGCACGCTCACCGGCCGTCGTCGCCGGGACCCTGTCCGGTTCCCAGTCCATGCCACCCCCCATGTCCCTTGTGTAACAGCATGTGTATACACAGCGTATACCAATTTCTGTTAGGAGTATCCATTGCAGGACCAGCAAGACCGGAGATACGCCGCCTGGCTGTCCGGTCCGAGTTTCGCCGCGGCCGAGATCGTGGCGGACCTGGGTTACGGGGCGGTGGTCCTCGACATCGAACACGGCTCGTTCGATCTGGCCGACCTGGAACGCTACATCCCGTTCCTGCGCGCTCTCGACCTGGAGGTGCTGGCCAAGGTCCTGGGACCGGAGCGGGGCCCGATCCAGCAGGCCCTCGACTTCGGCGCCACCGCCGTCGTCGTGCCGCACATCGAGGGGGTCGCGCACGCGGCCGCCACCTGCGCGTTCGGGAAGTTCCCGCCGCTGGGCGACCGGAGTTTCGCGGGCGGCCGTACGACTCGATACAACGGCTTCGACGACGAGTGGCTCGCCCGGCAGGACCGCGAGACCCGCGTCTATCCCATGATCGAGGACGCCGGCGCCCTGGAGCAGATCGCCGACATCCTCGCGCTCCCCGCGGTCGACGGCGTCTTCGTCGGCCCCAGTGACCTGTCCCTGCGCCGGGAGCGCGGCGCCTACAGCCGGTCGGAAGGCGACTTCGCCGACCTCAAGATCGTGGCGGACGCGGCCCGTGCCGCCGGCAAGCCCTGGGTGCTGCCCGCCTGGTCGGCGGAGGAGAAGGCGTTCGCGCTGGAGAACGGCGCCGACCAACTCGTCCTGACCATGGAGCACGGCGCCATCATGGCCGGTTTCCGGGCCGCACTCGACCAGACCCGCGAACTCACCCGCAATCGTTAGGAGACACAGCATGCTCGTCACCGTCGGTCAGTTCGGCGCCACCACCGACAAGTCCGCCAACCTCGAAGCGGCCACCGCACTGATCGAGCAGGCGGCCGCCCAGGGCTCCCAGCTCATCGTCCTGCCGGAGAACGCCATGTACTCCAACTCGGACGTAACGGCCGACATCGTCTCGGAGACCGAGCCCCTTGACGGCCGCTTCGCGACCACGATCGGCGCGCTGGCGAAGAAGCACGGCATCGCCGTCGTCGCCGGCATGACCGAGGCGCCGGCCGGTGGGTCCGGCGTGACGGAGCGGGAGACCGGAGGGTCCGGTAAGCCCAGCAACACCGTGATCGCCGTGAACTCCGGCGGCGACCTCGTGGGCGTCTACCGCAAGGTCCACCTCTACGACGCCTTCGGCTACCGCGAGTCCGACCGGGTCCAGGCGCACAAGCCCGAGCCGCTGATCTTCACCCTGGGCGACCTGACCTTCGGCGTCATGACCTGCTACGACCTCCGCTTCCCCGAGATGGCCCGCTTCCTGGTCGACGCCGGGGCCGAGGTGCTCGTCGTACCCGCCGCGTGGGTCGCCGGGCCCGCCAAGGAGGATCACTGGATCACGCTGGCCCGCGCCCGCGCGATCGAGAACACCGCCTACGTCATCGCCTGCGGGCAGACCGGCCCGACCTGCACCGGGCACAGCTGCGTCGTGGACCCGATGGGCCAGATAGCGGCCTCCGCGGGCGAGGCTCCGGGAGTGGCGTCCGCCGTCATCGAGGCGGAGCGGGTGAAGACCGTGCGCGCCAAGAACCCCAGCCTGACCAATCGCCGCTTCGACGTCGTCCCCGCCTGAGAACCGGCACGTGAGGGCCGAAGCCTGAGGGACGGCGCCCGTCACGGTGTCTTCGAGCCGGGTTCGCGCCGGCCGGCGTCCGCCGTGGCGGGTGCCTCGGGGCCGCGCAGCCCCGAGGCGGCGATGGCGATGAGGGCGCAGAGCCCGAGCATGGTCGCCCAGACACCGTGGTAGGCGGCGGTCGAGCCGAGGCGATCCCCCGACAGCACCAGCACGAGCGCGGACACGCCGATGACCGCCCCACAGGCGCGTGAGGTGACGGACATGGCGGTGCCGGTGGCGAGCCGGGCGGGGGGAATCTCGGCGACGGCGGCACCGCTGAGCGAGTTGACCAGCACGGCGACTCCCATCCCGGTGGCGACGACCGCGGGCAGGACCACCGTGAGGTAGGCCTGGCCGCCCCCGGCCGCGACAGCGAGATAGCCGGTGGCGAGCGAGAGCAGCACCACCCCGCACAACGCCAGCCGGCGGTGCCCGGTCCGCGCCGCCAGCCGTCCGGCGAGCGGTGCGGTGAGGACCTGCACGACCGCGCCGGGCGTGACGGCGAGCCCCGCCTGGGCCTCGGAGTATCCCCAGATCTTGGTGAGGAACAGGATGTTGGCCAGCGGAAGGGCGAACATCACCAGCCCAAGGAGGAACATCGCGAGGTTGGCCCGCTGGGTGCCCCGTGCCCGCAGGATCCTCAGGTCCACGATGGGAGCGGGGTGGGAGCGCGCCCGCCGGACGAAGGCCACGCCGACGAGGACACCGGCGACGAGCGCGAGGATCGTACCCGGGCTGCCCGGGCCCCACGCGTCGCTCTGCACGATGGCCAGCGAGGGCAGGCCGATGGCCGCCACCAGCAGGACCAGGCCGAGGATGTCCGGCATCCGTGACGGGGCGGACGGCGGCGTCCGTGCCAGGGTCCGCCACGCGCCGAACAGCACGACGAGCCCGACCGGCAGGTGGAGGAAGAACACCGTACGCCAGTCCCAGACGCCGACCAGCAGGCCGCCGAGCGACGGCCCGGAGGCGGTCGCCACCGACTGCGTCGCGCTCCACAGCCCGATCGCCGTGCCGCGCCGTTCCGGCGGGTAGTACGGCAGGATCAGCGCGAGCGTCAGCGGGGTGATCACACCACCGCCCACGCCCTGCACCACCCTGGCGGCGATCAGGATGCCGGCCGAGGGGGCGACCGCGCACAGGGCGGCGCCGACCACGAACACGGTCAGCCCGGCGAGGAAGACCCGCCGATAGCCGAACCGGTCGGCCAGGCCGCCCGCCGGCAGCAGCGCCGCCGTGAACGTGATCGCGTAGCCGTTGAACACCCACGAGAGTTCGGGCAGCCCGCTGCTCGGAAAGCTGCGGAGCATGTCGGGGAAGGCGATGTTTGCCAGCTGTACGTCGATCGCACCGAGAAAGGCGCTCCCGCACAGCACCGCCAGGGGGAGCGCCCGGGATCCGCGCACCTCAGCTGGACGCCGCGCCGAACCGCTCGCGGAGCTCGACCTTTCGGATCTTGCCGGTGACGGTCCGTGGCATCGCCTCGACGACTTCGAGGCGTTCGGGCCAGAACCAGCTGTTCACGCCGGCGTCCTCCAGGTGCGTCCGCAGGTCCTCCAGTGTGGGCGGTTCGCCCGACGGCGTCACGACGGCGCACACCAGCTCGACCAGCTTCGGGTCCGGGATGCCGATGAGCGCGATGTCGCGGACGGCGGGATGCCTGCCCAGCAGCGCCTCGATGTCGCTCACCGGCAGCTTGAGACACATGTTGGCGATGATGATGTCCTTGGTCCGGCCGGAGATGCGCACGCCGCCGTACCCGTCGTCGCGGGCCAGGTCGCCGGTGTCGAACCAGCCGTCCGGCGTGAGCGACTTGGCGTAGATCTCCTCGCGCCGGTAGTAGCCGAGGCATTGGGCCGCGCCGCGTACCTGCAACGCGCCGATCTCGCCAGCCGGGACCGGCTGATTCTCCTCGTCGACGATGCGCGCCTCCATGCCGGCCACGACGGTGCCGTCGCTCTCGCCCGCCCGCTCCGGCGGGTCTTCGGGCCGGGTCATGGTGACGCCGCCGTTCTCGGTCATGCCCCACAGCGCGTACACGCGTACGCCGAGGATCTCGCTCACCTGCTCCACCAGGTGCGGTGGGACGGGCGCCGAGCCGGACACGAAGATCCGCAGAGTGGGGATCTTCCGTGGGTTGGCCTTCTGCTCCTCGCTGATCTCCCGGGCGAAGGGCGGTGTGCCGTAATACATCGTGACGCCGTGCTCGGCCATGAGGTCGAGGTAGACGCCGGGGTTCCAGAGGTCGGCCGTGACCGCGGTGCCGCCCAGCATCAACGCCTGCAGGTACGTCATCACCAGGCCCACATAGTGCATGGAGGTCTGCGCCGTCATGATGACCAGGCTGTCGTCCAGGCCGTACGCGTTCCCGTAGCCGCGGATGGCGGCATGCAGGGTGTTCTGGCTGTGCAGCGCGCCTTTGGGCTCTCCGGTCGTCCCCGAGGTGAACAGGATGAGGAACGGATCGTCCGGACCCAGCGCGCGCCCGGCCAGCTCCGCGGGGTCACCGGGTTCGGGTTCGAGGAGGTGTTCCTCGAACCCGAGGGACCCGGCCGGGCCGTCGCCGCCGAGGACGACGACGTGCTCCAGGGTCGGGATCTCGCTTGCGAGCGTCATCGCGGTCTCCGCGGTCGGCAGGTCACCGAGGCGGTTCACGGTGATGAAGACGCGCGCCTCGGTCAGCCGGATCATGAAGTCGAGCTCGCGATGCCGGTAGATGGGGAACTGCGGTGCGATCCGCGCCCCGACTTTGATGCAGGCCAGCGTCAGGGGCAGCATCTCGCGGCGATTGGGTAATTGGACGGCGATGTAGTCTCCCGGCCGTACTCCCAGCCGGATCAGACCGTGGGCGATCCGGTCGGTCAGCTGGTCCAGCTCGGCGTAGCTGACGACGTCGGTATGGCCATCGGCGACGCGCCGACTGATAACTGCAGGCTTGTCGGGAAATTCCGTCACATGATGCCGAAGGTCATCCAGGAAAGTCGCGCTTCGCCACCAACCGTTGCGCCGATATTCCTCATGTATGTCCGTCACGCTCGCCCGCCTTCCAGTGATCTACCCGAAATTCAAAGTACGGCATTTACCGCAATTCATCGCGCTACGGTTTTATCCGCTGTTCTTCCGCTCTCCCAGACTCACGAGGCAGGGGTGACGAGGTAGAACAGGCCAGGGAGATGGACCGCCACGCCCTCGTACACCTCCGCGCACACGGCCACGCCGGGTCGGGCGAACGTGCCCGGCGGCGGTTCGGCCACGCGGATGACCGAGTGACGGGCGTCGAGGAGCCGGGCCGCCACCGAGATGTCGCCGACGAGGGCGGACCCCGGACTGATCCACCGGTTGCGGCTGATCTTCATGCCGTTGCCCGCCGCCAGGTCGGCCAGCAGGCCGTTCCGGCCGACGAGGCGGTGGTAGTAGTCGTTCGGATTGATGATCATCGCGTGCGGGGTGGCGCCCGACTGCTCGACCTCGTCGCAGGCCGTCAGGACCGCGGTGACGTAGTCGGTGTCGTAGGGGAGCCGGGCGATCTCCGGGTGGTCGAGCAGGGCGTTGGTCAGGGCCAGGTTCTCCGCGGTGGCGAGCCGTACCAGTAAGCGGTAGTCGAGGAAGGTGGCCAGCGCGTCCGGGTCGTCGGCCAGCCCGTTGGGAATCTGCACCCACGCCCGGATCGGATGCACCCCCGCTTCGCCCATGCCGAACCTGAAGGCCGCCTCCCGGCGGACGTCGGAGCCGCGGACCGCCTTCTGCTCGTCCGCGGTGGGCCGGGACTCCGTCCAGAATCGGGCGACGTCGTCGGTGGGGCGGACCTTGAGCAGGTTGCGTACGGTCAGCCGTGGTCTGTCCTTGGTCGGCTCGTGAGCTTCGGTGATGGTGTAGTCGAAGCTCACCTCGGCGCGGCCGGGATCGGCCGCGAACGCCCGCGCGAACGCCTGGCCCGGGGACTGCTTCACGGCGATGGCGGCTGGGGCGGTGTCGGTTGACATGGGGCCTCCCGGTCAGAAGTCGTGCTGGATGAGCCGCTGGTAGAAGGGCAGGTGGTGGTCGTAGAAGGCCCTCAGGGCGGAGTGGTTGTCGACGGTGTCCGGGTAGGTGTTGCGGCGGTCCTCGAAGCCGGCGCTGCCGATCGCGTCGAGATGCCAGCGGCGGGTCCGCCGCCACTCGGGCCGGTCGCCGGAGTCCCAGGTGAGCGCGCGCGCGAGGAACGGCAGGCCGGCGTACTCGCAGAAGACCTCGGCCACCTTCGCCGGCTCCCCGACCAGCCGCTCCGTGCGGATGACGAGCGGCCTGCGCCCGGTCGCCGACCAGGCCTGCTCGAACAGCCGGTACAGACGCTCGTAGCCGATCTCCGCGCAGGTCACCGCCGGTTTGATCGCGTAGTGCGAGCTGATGGTCGGCCTGGGGTCGCGGACGATGAAGGTGTGGACGATCCCGGCGAGCTCCTCGGGGTGGTCGAAGAGATAGGTGTAGTCGTAGTCGAGGACCTCCTTGACGAACACCGGCCGCACGCGGGCCAGCTCCCTGAGGCCGATGAGGAGCTCCTTCTCCGATCGCGCCACCGCCCGGCCGCCGTCCGGGGACGGTGACGGGAGCGGCACCGCGCCCTCCTCGGTCAGGGCGAGGAACGGCTCGTGCAGGACGGTCACGTCGCCGCGCTCGATCATCATGCGCAGGAACGCCGTCGAGGCCGAGCGGGAGTGCGCCCACATGACGATCAGCGGGTTCACCCGGACCACCAGGCCGGGACGCGGTCCCAGCGGTGCCGGCGGAGCTCCTGGAGCAGCGCGTCGTCGAGCGGCCGGCCATCGCTGACCGAGAGGTTCGCCCGTACATGGGCGGGTTTGCGCATGCCCGGGATCACCGTGCTGACCGCCGGGTGGTTGAGGATGAACCGCAGGGCGAGCTCGGGGAGCGAGGTGCCCTCGGGGAGGGCCGCCTTGAGGCGCTCGGCCCGTTCGACGCTCGGCCGGAGGTTCTCCGCGCAGAAGTAGGTGCTGCGCCAGTCCTCCTCCGGCCAGGTGCTGTCCGCGGTCAGTGTGCCGGTGAGGGTGCCCTCGTCGAACGGTACGCGGGCGATGATCCCGATGCCGTCGCGCAGCGCGCGGTCGAACAGCTCGTCCTCGGGCGCCTGGTCGAAGATGTTGTAGATCACCTGGATGACGTCGATGAGCCCGGTGTCGAGCGCGGCGAAGCAGTTGGCCGGTTCCCACCGGTTGACGCTGATGCCGACCGCGTCGATGACCCCCTCACGCTTGAGGTCGGTGATCGCCTCCTGCCAGCGTTCGTCGGCCGCCCACCGGTCCTCCCAGGTGTGGAACTGCATCAGGTCGATGCGTGGCACCCCGAGATTCTCCAGGCTGCGATGGGTGTACTCCCTGATGTGGTCCGCGGGGTAGGCGTCGTCGAGGGTGTCGTCCGGTCCCGGCGGCCATTCGCGGTTCTTCGGGGGGATCTTGGTGGCGACGTACAGTTTCCGGTCGGGATGGCGGCGCAGCAGCGCGCCGAGCATCTGCTCGCTGACGCCCCGGCCGTACACCCAGGCCGTGTCGAAGAAGTCGCAGCCCAGCGCCACGGCCTCGTCGAGGCAGCGCGGGGCGACGTCGTAGTCCCAGCCGGTGAAGTTGCCGGGGCCGCCGCCGATGCCCCACATGCCGTATCCGACCTCGCTGACCGCCCAGCCGAGGTTTCCCATCTTGCGGTGTCGCATCCCTAGCCTCTCTGTCGCGTGCTGATCAGCGGGCGTCCCTTCACCGCGCGACCGTCCCCGCTCCCGTTCACCAGCCGGGCGTGGTACGCGATGATCGAGCCGTCCAGGCTGCCGTCGTCGAGCTGCCAGCGCTGCTCCAGCCGGCGGCATTCGTCCTTGCGGAACAGCGCGGGGTTGTCGGTCAGCAGGCTGGCGAAGGCCCGCTTCAGCCCGTCCTCGCCCGTACCCTCGGGAGTGGGCAGGAGGGACGCGAGCGCGGCCAGCTCGCGATCGGCGCTCACCCGGCTCGCCTCGCGGACCAGCGTCACGAAGTCCCGGCACGGGATCGGCGCGATGGCCGCGCCGGCGCGCAGCAGGACGTCGTCGAAGCTGACGCTCTCCGCGCGGAAGACGTGCAGGGTACGGCCCCAGGCGCCGTCGTCGCACACCGCCGCCGCCACGCGGGCCGCCACATAGTCGACCGGCGTGTAGTCGGAGTGCGTGGCGACCTCGGGCCGCACGCCCAGCCGCAGGAAGGCCGACAGCAGCAGATGGGTGAAAGCCACCGGATTCGGGTATCCGTTGTCGGCGCTCGGCATCACCTCACCGAGCCGCAGAACGGTGACCAGCGCGCCCCGGCGCCGGGCCTCGGCGAGGTAGCGCTCGGCGATCCACTTGGACCGGCCGTACCCGCCGGCGGGCGTCCTGGCGAGGGACGGTTCGTAGTCCTCCGGCAGGCGGTCGTCGTGCCGGAGCGCCTCGTCCTGGAGCGCCGCGAGCGTCGAGACATAGTGCACCGGCACGGGCCGGTAGGCCATCGCGAGCCGGACCAGCTCGATGGTGGCGCGTACGTTGACCTGACGATGGGCGCGATAGTCGAACAGGAAGTTCACCAGCGCGCCGTTGTGGAGCACCAGGTCACATGTACGTGCCAGGTGTTCCCAGGTCCGGGCGGTCAGCCCGAGGCCCGGTAACGCCAGGTCGCCCGCGTACCCTTCGAGCCGGTCGGCGAATCGCGGCTCCCACAGACCCCGTTCGAGGAGCGCGTCGACGACCCGCGCGGTCGCGCCGGTGTCGTCGGCGGCCCGCGTGAGGCAGCGAACCCGCAGGTCGGTACGGGCCAGCAGCTCATGGACCAGGCGGCTGCCGACAAAACCGGTCGCGCCGGTGACCAGCACGGTCCGCAGCCTGCCCGACCTGTCGGCGGGCCGGATGGGCTCGCCCTCCGGCACCGTCGAGTCGTGGGCCATGAGCACGGACTCGTCCTCGATGGCCACGCCGTCGCGCCGCCGGGCCTCGATCAGGGGCGTCAGCTCGTTCGCGGTCGGATGGTCGTACAGATCCTTGACGTCGACCCGCACGCCGCACTCCGCGGTGATCATGTGCACGACGGACAGGGCCTGGATGGAGTCGCCGCCCGCCTCCGCGAAGTGCGCGTCGCCCGTCAGGCCGGGCCGGCCGAGCGCCGAGCGCAGCGCCCGCAGGACCTGGTCGGCCAGGTTCGTGGTCGGCGCGCTCTCGGCCAGCCGGGCGGTGTCCTCGGCCAGCCTGCCGTCGAGTACCGCCTGGAGTCGCCCGCGGTCGACCTTGCCGTTGTCGTTCAGCGGCATCTCCGGCAGCAGGAAGAAGTAGCGGGGCATGCTGGTCCTGGGCAGGGTGCGGCGCAGGTGCTCGCCGAGCGCGGCCTCGGTGAGACCGGCGCCGGAGGCGAACAGCGCCAGCGCCTTCGTACCCCGCTGCTCGGCCACCAGGACCTCCGCCTGCCGGACCCCGGAGCACCTCTCGGCCGCCACCTCGATCTCGCCCAGCTCGATCCGGACACCGTGGATCTTGACCTGGAAGTCCTTGCGTCCGGAGAAGAACAGCCGGCCTTGGTGGTCCAGATGACCGAGATCGCCGGTGAGGTAGAGCCGGGGACCAGGGATGATCTCCGGGAACGGGTTGGGGATGAACGCCTTGGCGGTGGCCGCGGGGTCGCCGAAGTACCCTTCGCCGAGGCACTCGCCGCCGATGGCCAGCTCACCGGTGGTGCCGGGCGGCACCGGACGCAGATCGTCGTCGACCACCACGGCATAGCAGTTGTCGATCGGACGGCCCAGCGGAATCGTGTCCCCATCCGCAGCGGACACGGGATGGAAGACCATCCCGATGGACGCCTCCGTCGGCCCGTAGCCATTGGTCACCCGCAGGCCCGGGAGCAGCGCCATCAGCCGGTGCACCGCACGCGGGTTGACCGCCTCGCTGCCGACGACGAGCCGCCGCAGCGACGACAGCTTCCTAAGCGCCTGCTCGTCGCTGTCCACGATGGCCACCAGCGCGTTGAAGACGCTCGAGACGAAGTCGGCGGTCGTGATGCCGTGCTCGGCGATCAGGTCGATGGTGTGCCGCAGGTTGAGGAACTCTTCCTGTACGGGCAGCACGGTGTGACCGCCCGTGGTCAGCGGCCAGAACAGCTGCCAGAGCGAGGAGTCGGAGGTGTGCCTGCTGTTCTGCAGGACGACGTCCGCGCCCGTCGCGGCGAAGTAGCGCGTCATGAAGCGAAACCGGTTGGTCAGCCCCGCGTGCCGGTTCATCGCGCATTTCGGTGTGCCCGTGGTGCCCGAGGTGAAATAGCCGTAGATCAGGTCATCGGGGCCCACCGGCACCGCCGGGCGTCGGGGCGAGGCGACGATCCGGTCGACCTCGATGGTGACCGCGCGGTGCCGTAACTCGCGCGGCAGCGCATCGGCGGTGGCGCACAGGATCGGCCCGGCCGGCAGCACCCCGAACGTGCCGCGGATGCGGTCCTCCGGCCACGAGGGGTCGAGTGGTACGAAGGCCGCGCCCAGCTTCATCAGCGCCAGATAGGTGACCGGCAGTTCCAGGGAGTTGACCAGCAGGACCGCGACCACGTCGCCCTTGCCCACACCATGCCCGGCCAGCGTGACCGCCAGGCCGTTCACCAGCTCGTCCAGCCGCCGATAGGTGAGCATCCGGCCCTCGAACGACACCGCCGGGCGCTCGGGATGGCGGTCGGTCTGTTCCTCGATCAGCGCCGAGATCGGGCGGAACGCCCCGAAGTCGACCGCTCGGCCGGCGAAACTCTGGGATTCGATCGATGGTTCGGAAGGGGCTGATTCCGGCCCCTGGGACCCGTCCTGGTCGTCGCCGGTCGGCTGTCCGGTCATTTCCACCTCTCCGTTAGGAATGCCGCCCTACTCGTCGGCGTTCCATGCCGTTCCAGATGAGTGCGTTCCGGTGAGAGGTGGTCGTAGGCGACGTCCAGCGAGGTGCGCGTCGCCGCCGCGGCGGCGATCCGGCCGACGGCGGGCGCGCTCTGCACGCCGTAACCGCCGAGCGCGGCCAGCCAGACGAAGCCCGGTGCGTCCGGGTCCTCGCCGACCACGGGCGTGTCGTCCGCCACCGCGCTGCGCAGGCCGGCCCACGCGTGCCGGACGCTGCGGATCACCAATGTGGTGGCCCGCTGTAATCGCTCCACGCCGATCGCGACGTCAAGGTCGTCGGGACGGACGTCACCGGGCGGCATCGGGGTCGCGTCGGCCGGCGAGACGAGCAGGCGTCCCGACTCGGGCTTGAAGTAGAAGGTGTCCGCCACGTCGGTGACCATCGGCCACCCGGCCGCGCCGACGCCTTGCGGCAGGTCGGTGTTTTCGGGCAGCTCGACGTCTTTGGGCAGGCCGGCGTCTTTGGGCAGGCCGATGTCTTCGGGCAGATCGGTGAGGAAGGCGGTGCGCCGTAGCGGCCGCAGGCCGATGGGCCGGACGCCGGCGAGGGCGGCCACCTCGTCGGCCCACGCCCCGGCCGCGTTGATCACGATCGGCGCGGCGAACTCGCCCGCGTCGGTCGCCGCCCGCCAGAGCCCGCCGCGCCGGGACAGGCTCCGCACCCGCGCCGACGTGATCACCTGGCCGCCGCGCGCCCGGATGCCGCGGAGAAAGCCCTGGTGGAGCGCGTCCACGTCGATGTCCATCGCCGCGGGTTTCAGCATGGCGCGGCTGTACCAGCCGGACCGCACGATCGGGCAGAGCCGCTGTACCTCATCGTGGTCGATCTCACGGACCGGGGTCGGCGCCGACAGCCCGTCGGCCAGCATCTCGGCGAACCGCTCCGCCGCGCCCACGGGACACAGCGTCAGCACGCCGCGCGGGGTGAGCAGCGGACCGTGCGCGAAGCCGGGCGGTGGCGTGGTCAGGAACGGCCGGCTCGCGGTGGTGAGCGCTCGTACGGCCGGGTTGCCGAAATACTCCGAGAAGAGAGCGGCGGACCGTCCGGTCGCGTGGTAGCCGGGAACGCGCTCCATCTCCAGCAGCGTGACGGTGCCGGACTCGGCGAGGAAGTACCCCGCGCTCGCGCCGGCCACCCCGCCGCCCACGATGAGAAAATTTCTCACGATCGTAACCGATCATATTTCGGGCGGCAGCCGCAATATTTTCTGGGCCTCCTGACTTCTAGTCTGAAACCGGCGGGAATATAAGCGTCCGAAGCGTTTTCGGCGAATGGGCAGGTCGGAAAATTAGGATCTATGCTGGGCGGGAGACGGCCTGTCCGAAACCGGCTCTGTCTCAATGATGGGAAACAGGCCAAAAAGGTACTATCTCGCCTTTTTGTATATATGGTCGTCTTTTAGTGGTGTTTGGGGCGTCCATAGTCAGAGGTTATGGCCGGAGCCCGAGCAGGCCCACGGCGTTGTCCTTGAGGATCATCGGACGGACCTCGGGCTTGATGTCGAGCTTGGCGAAGTCGGCCAGCCAGCGGTCGGGGGTGATCACCGGGTAGTCGGAGCCGAAGAGCACCTTGTCCTTGAGCAGCGTGTTCGCGTACTGGACGAGCTGCGGGGGGAAGTACTTCGGCGACCATCCGGACAGGTCGATGTAGACGTACGGCTTGTGCGTGGCCACCGCGAGCGCCTCGTCCTGCCAGGGGAAGGACGGGTGGGCCAGGATGATCCGCAGCTCGGGGAAGTCCACGGCGACGTCGTCGACCAGCATCGGGTTGCCGTACTTCAGCCGGATGCCGCCCCCGCCCGGCACCCGCGCGCCGATGCCGGTCTGCCCGGTGTGGAACAGCGCGGGCACCCCGAGTTCCTCGATGACCTCATAGAGGGGATAGGCCATCGGGTCGTTCGGCGCGAAGCCCTGGATGCCGGGGTGGAACTTGAAGCCGCGCACGCCGTACTCCTCGACGAGCCTGCGCGCCTCACGGGCGCCCGCCCGTCCCTTCCACGGGTCCACGCTGCCGAACGGGATCAGCACGTCGGCGTGCTCGGCGCAGCTCTCCGCCACCTCTTCGTTGGAGATGCGCGGGTGACCCGTGGCGTGCTCGGCGTCCACGGTGAACACGACCGCGGCCATCTTCCGCTCGCGGTAGTAGGCGGCGATCTCGGGGATGGCCGGCCGCGCGTGCCCCTTGAAGTACTCCGCCGACGCGCCGAACAGCTCCGGACTCAGCGAGCCGTGGCCGTCCTTGGACACCTCGGCGTGCGTGTGGACGTCGATCGCGACGAGCTCCTCGACGTTCATGCCGGGCGTCCGGAGGTGCCCGGTACGGCGCCCTCGTGCCAGGAGTCGGTGCGGGCACGACCACGACCGGCGCCTGTGGCGACGGCTGCTTTCCCTGTGTGATTCACCGCTCGAACGTAAGGCGCTTCCGTGACCATGGTCAAGTTTCTGCCGAACGAGGAGGGGTCTGCCCTTGATCAGGAGGAGGCGGGCGTCGTCTCGCGTCCGAAGCGGGGCCCGTAAACACCGAAACCTCCGCGGGCGTGACCGCGGAGGTTTCGGTGGTGCGGGGAATGGCTCTTGGTTTCTGAGGGGGTGGGGACCTCGCGGGTCCGATCAGGAGTGGACCCCCTGCACCATGCCCGGCAGCGAAAACTACCTAACGTAACTGTTCGACTACAGAAAGCTACCGGCTGAGCGGGGTTAGTTGTGCATGATCGGCCAGGTCGAGGAGGTAGATCTCCCGTTGACTACCTACGTAGGCGAAATAGGTAGTGGTATGGGGATTTCTCACGTCTCGTCATCGCGAGGTGTGAGGAAGGCTGGTGGCCAAAGTACCAAATCCGCCGAAAGTGAGGATCGAGGCTGCGAGCCATGTACAAGCATCAGCCCCCCAAGTCCACCCCCCTTCGTTCCCGACCGCGAGGCGAAATCTTTCGCCACCTACTGCTTGGAGCAGGGATGGGGTCTGCGTCGCAAGGGGATGGTGCACATGAGCGACACAGGTTCGCGGCCAGGGTCGAGAGCGACTGTCCAGCCGACGCGCGGCGGGCTGCCTCATGGAGGCTCCCGCACCAGCTCGGCTCGGTGCCCAGGGCACGCCATCTGACACGTGCGCTGCTGTCCCGATGGGGCTTCGACGGCCAGGGTGAGGTCGCCGAACTGCTGGTCAGCGAGTTGGTCACCAACGCGCTGAAATACGTGAAAGGGACTGTCGATCTCAGCCTCTCCGCCGAGGACGGGTTGCTGCGCCTGGAGGTCGAGGATGCCAATCCCGAACTGCCTCACGTGTGCACACCCCGCCCGGACGAGGAGAGGGGGCACGGACTGCACCTGGTCGACACACTGTCGTGTTGCTGGGGAAGCATCCGCACCCATCGGGGAAAGGTCGTCTGGTGCGAACTGCCTGTCGGCGCGCGCCAGTGCTGAGAACCGGGCCCACTCGCCCACGATCCGGAAAGGTTACGAGAGAGAGTCCATGCGCCAGATTCGTGTCCGCAAACGTCCTATCCGCACCAGAGATGATCGGCCAGATCTGCGGACGCCATCAGGACGGAGGTTGCCCTACTGAATAAAAGATCATTACGGAACCCCCTGAACACAGGGACGCCGGAGCCGATCGGGTCACCACTGAGATCGGTCCCGGCGTCCCACCTTTTGTCGCCAAGGGTCAGTCATATCTCCGAGGAACTACTCGCCGTCTCCGAGGGACTGCTCGCCGCCGGGCCGTTCGATCGCGTACGTGATCGAACGCTTCAGCCCGAGCCGCGTCCCTTGGCGGAAGGCCGCCGCGAACGCCCGTCCGCCCAGTTCCTCGCGGGTGCGGGCCATGCACTGCTCGTGGCCCCGTACGTGGGGAAACAGCAGAGTCGGTGAGGCGCCCATCGCCCGCCACAGCGGGTGCGCGGTGCCGAGTATCGTGGCCGCCCGCTCGTATCGGCCCTGGGCGCAGGCCGTCCAGGCCAGCACCTCCAGGCATTGCGTGAGGCCCCACCGGTCGTTGAGCGCGTTCCTCAGCTCGGCCGCCTCCCTCATCAGGGCCTCGGCCCTGCGCCAGTCACCCTGGTTCCACGCGGCCATGCCCAAGGCGAACAGCGCGTACCCGCGTGAGAGCTGGGCGTCATGGGTTTCGGTCAGCGCGAGGAACCGGTCGCCCAGGGTGATACTGAGCTCCGGGGCCTCGGCCGCGCCATAGGCGGCGGCGTAGAACCAATTGACGCTGGCGGCGTCGATGTCTCCGCGGGCCAGGTGCCCGGCGCGGGCGTCCTCCAGGAGTGCGAGACCTCGCCGGGGCTCCCCTCTCGAGAAGGCGGCGATACCCGAGACCTGGGTGGCGAACGCCATAGCCGGCGCGTCACCCAGCCGCCGGGCCAGGGTCTGACATTCCTCGAGCTGCGGCAGGGCAGTCTTCAGATCGCCCTGATGGAGGGCGAGCAGGCTGTCGACCCACAGGGCGTGGGCCCGGGCGGAGTTCGCCTCCGGCATGAGCCGCAGGCCGCGATCCAGCCAGTGCCGGCCTTCGGTGAGAGAGCCGGCGATGATCCAGAAGACCCACAGCGCCGAGGCGATCTCCAGCCCCGCGGACGCCTCGCCCGCCCGGCCGAAGCACAGGTCGAGCGCGACGCGCACATTGGGCAGCTCACGCTGCAGGGCCCTGAACGTCTCGAGCTGATGGGGAGAGAGACGATCCAACCGGTGCCGCTCGACCTCACCCCGGTAATGCTCGACGTATCGCCGGGCCAGCGCCCGCGCCTCGGCGGCGCCCAACCCCTCACGGCCGTACGAGCGGATGCTGTCGAGCATGCGGTAGTACACCCCGGCGTCGCGCTCTGTCGTGATGAGCACGGACTTGTCCACCAAGCCGGCGATCAGATCGACGACATCCTCCTTCTCGATATCCTCTCGCTCGCTCTCCGCTCCCGAGCAGATCGCCTCCGCGGCCTCCAGCGCGACGCCGCCGGCGAACATCGACAGCCGGCTCCACAGCCGCTGCTCGGCCGCCGAGCACAGCCCGAAACTCCAGTCCAGGGTGGCGCGTAGTGACCGGTGCCGGGGAAGAGCGGAACGGGCGCCCTCGGCCGGCGCCTCGAAGCGCTCGTCCAGCTCACGCAGCAACTGCTCCAGGGGCATCGTACGCAGCCGCACCGCGGCCAGCTCGATCGCCAGCGGAATCCCCTCCAGGCGCTGGGACAGCCGGGCCACCGTCGCGGCGTTGGCCGCGTCGACGGTGAACCCGGGGTGCGCCCGCGCCGCGCGCTCGGCGAACAGGCGAACCGCGTCGTGGCGGGCGATGTCGCGTACCGCCTCGCCGGGATCCGGTGTCGACAGCGGAGGCACGTACAGTACCTGCTCGCCGTAGACGCCGAGCGCCTGCCGGCTGGTCGCCAGGATCCGTAGCCGCGGGGCGCCGCGCAGGACACGGTCCACCAGGAGGGCGCACTCCTCCAGCAGGTGCTCGCAGTTGTCCAGCACCAGCAGCATCCGCCTGTCGGCCAGGTGGCCCACCAGTGTGGTCGTGGAGCAGGGGCCCTGTTCACGCAGGCCCAGCGCCGTGGCCACGGCCGACTCCAGAAGGTCGGCATCCTCGAGAGTGGCCAGCTCGACCAGCTCGACTCCGTGCGCGAACGCCCCGCGCAGGGCCGCGGCCGCCTGCACGGCCAGCCGGGTCTTGCCGACTCCTCCGGTGCCCGTCAGAGTCAGCAACCGGGTGTGACCCAACATTCGCCGCACAGCGGACATCTCATGCCTGCGCCCGACGATGCCGGGTCCCTCTACCCGTCGACGTTCCGGAGAACCGGTCACCTCCGCGTCCATCCTGCCTTGTGGCGCTTCTGTAACCGCGCCATCACTCACCACCAGGCTATGTCCACTTCATCCAGCTGTGCACCGGAAAACGGGCTGGGCATAACCTAGGTAGTTAGGGGACCGGATTCGGCAGTGTGGTGACCTGCTTGGCCGAGCCGGCACGAGGGCGTCATGGCAACGAAGGCAACAGGGGATTCCCGGCGACAGCGGGTGGGGTGGCTGCCGGCCGAGGTGACGAGTTTCGTGGGACGTCGGCACGAGGTGGCCGAGGTCAAAACGCTGCTGGCCGCGTCCCGGACGGTGACCCTGATCGGCGTGGGCGGAGTGGGCAAGACCCGGCTGGCCCTGCGCGTTGGGCTTGAGGTGCGGCGGGCGTTCCGCGACGGCGTGTGGTTGGTCGAGCTCGCCTCGCTGGAGGATCCGGAGCTGCTCGCTCAGGTCGTGGCTGAGGCCCTGGAAATCCGCGACCACACCGCCTGCCCGCCCCTGCAGGTGCTCGTCGGCCACCTGCGCGACAAGCAGACGCTGGTGATCCTCGACAACTGCGAGCACCTGGTCCACGAGTGCGCCGTGATGGCCGACACGCTCCTGCGGGCCGCCCCTGAGCTGCGGATCCTGGCCACCAGCAGGCAGACGCTGGGCATCAGCGGCGAGCAGATGCTGCCTGTGCCGACGCTTCCGCTGCCGGACTCCGACAGGCCGCGGATGCCCGCCGAGGCGCTCATGCAGTGTGACGGGGTGCGGCTGTTCACCGAGCGAGCGCGAGCCGTCCTGCCGACGTTCGCCGTCACCGAGGACAACCGGGACCTCGTGCTGCGGATCTGCCGCCGGTTGGACGGGCTGCCGCTCGCCATCGAACTGGCGGCCGTACGGCTGCGGGCGCTGTCGCTCCAGCAGCTCCACGACCGGCTGGACGACCGGTTCCGGCTGCTCACCGCCGGCTCGCGGGCGACACTGCCGCGCCATCAGACGCTGCGCGCGATGATCGACTGGAGCTTCGGCCTCTGTTCGGAGCAGGAACAGCTGATGTGGGAACGCGCGTCGGTGTTCGCCGACACGCTGGACCTGGAGGCGGCGGAGGCGGTCTGCTCCGGTGACGGCATCAGCCGCGACGAGGTCATCGACCTGGTGATGGGCCTGGTCGACAAGTCCGTCTTCCTGCGGGAGGAGCATGGCCGGGGAGTGAGATACCGCCTCCTCGACACCATCCGCCAGTACGGCCGCGAACGGCTCACCGCGTCGGGCCAGGAGCCGGCGCTGCAACGGCGGCACCGCGCCTACTACCGGGCACTGGCGGCGCGGGCCTACGCGCAGTTGTTCGGCCCCTCGCAGGTGACCTGGTTCGACCGGCTGCAGCTCGAACACGCCAACCTGCGCACCGCCCTCGACAGCTTCTACGGCGATCCGGCGGAGGTCGGGGCCGGCCTGGGCATGGCCACCGACCTGCTCTACCACTGGATCACCAGCTACTACCTCGGCGAGGGCCGGCGCTGGCTGGACCGTGGGCTGGCCCTGGACACCGAGCCGAGCGGGGTACGCGCCAGGGCGCTGTGGGCCAACAGCTGGCTGGCCATCATCCAGGCCGACATCACCGCCGCCTCGACCATGCTGGAGGAGAGCCGGATCCTGGGGGAGCGGCTGGGTGACGAGCTGGTCCGCGGGTACGTCGCGCTCTACTCCGGCATGATCGCCATGTACCGCGGCGAAACCGAGACGGCCATCAAGCTGTACGAGGAGGCCGCGGCACGGCACCGCAGCACCGAGAACCCCGTGGGTCTCGCCCTGGCCCTCATCCGGCTGTCCCTCGCGCACTCCTACCTGGGTGACTCGTCGCAGGCCATCTCCCTGGGCGACGACTGCCTGGCCGTGTGCGACACCTTTGGGGAAGAGTGGCACAAGGCGTACACGATGATGGCGCTCGGCGTGGAGGTGTGGCGGCAGGGAGACCTCCGCCGCGCGACCGAACTCGAGAAGGAGAGCCTGGTCTTCAATCGCTCGCTCGACGATCCGCTGGGCGTCGGGGTCAATCTCGAGGTGCTGGCCTGGATCGCCGAGACGGAGCAGCACTACTCGAGGGCCGCCCGGCTGCTGGGCATCCTGGAGACGGTCTGGAGTGCGGTCGGCGCGCCCTTGTCCGGGTACGGGCACCTGGTCCGCTACCACGACGAATGTGAGAGCCGCACGCGCGCGGCCCTGGGAGACGCGGCCTTCGACATCGAGGTCAAGCGGGGTGCCCGGCTCCCCTACGACGAGGCGCTCGGCTACGCGCTCCAGGAGGAGCCGCCCCAGGACGAGAAGGCGGCGAAGGGGGAGCCGGCGCGGCTCACCCGCCGCGAAACGGAGATCGCCGGGCTGGTCGCCCAGGGGATGACCAACAAGCAGATCGCCGCCGCGCTGGTGATCGCCCCGCGCACCGCCGAGGGGCATATCGAGCACATCCTGAACAAGCTCGGCTTCAACTCACGCGCCCAGATCGCCGTGTGGGTCGGCGACCGGGCCCGGGCAGCGGACGGTGAGCGGCCCGATTCGCGTGACTGACTATTTCGTGAGGGCGCGCAGGAGTTTGGGTTTGGCGGCCTTCTTCCAGATCGGCGCGAGGGCGCGGTACGCCTCGGCGGCCTCATGGCGTTCCTCGGCGAGCAGCAGGCCGAGGGTGAAGGCGTCGGCCGCCGACAGGTTCGCCCTGGTGGCGAGCTGGATGAGCTGTTGCTGGGCGACCAGCGCGTCCTGGCGGCGGCCGAAGGCGTCCTGCAGTCGTTCGCCGTGCTCGGCGAGTTTCGCGGCGGGCTTGCCGAGTACGTCGGTGGCGGCCTCGGCGGTGTAGCGGGCGCGCTTGGCCGCCTTGCGGGTGGCGTGCAGGGCTTGGTCGCGCTCCGCGCCCGGCGGCAGATGCTCGGCCTTGGCGTATTTGCCCAGGACCTTGCGCCAGCTCTTGGCCACCAAGGCCGAGGGCCGGCGGCTCGCCCCGTGGTGGAAGGGCGGGTCGGCGATGAGATCGTCGACGGCGGCCAGGAGGGTGAAGTAACGCGGAGTCCGCAGCGTCTTCTTGAGTGCCCGCCTGGCCTTGTGCTCGCGCTCGGCCAGCACGGCAGGCCATTCCGCCCCCGGGGGACCGACGGCCGGCTGGTCGCCGAGGCGGCGAGCGAATCGGCCGGTGAGCACTTCGAGATCGCGCACCGTGCCCAGTTCGGCGGCCAGCCATCTCAGCTCCGCGTCGAGTGGGCCGATCCGGTCGCCGTCGAGCAGCCGCCCGTGGGTGCGCAGGAGGCTGCGGATGCGCCGCAGGGCCACGCGCATGTCGTGCACCGAGTCGTCGTCGTGGTCGGCCAGCCTTACCAGCGGGTCGTTGGCGAGCAGTTGCTCGCGCTGACGCCGCACGTACGCGATCAGGACCGCCCCGGCGTCCCGCCCGTCCTGGTGGCCGCTTTCCGGGGGCAGGTCGGGGCCCAGCACGCGGGCCAGCTTGGAGCCGGACGGCGACGGCACGACTCCGGCGTCACGCAGCCTGCTCTCGACGGCATCGAGTACGTCCATGGGGCCGTCGACCAGCTCGACCTCGATCTCGCGCCACGAGACGGGCGGCCGGTCGGCGTTCTGGCGGCGGCCCACCACCACGTCGTCGCTGACCTCGGCCAGCACCCGGCCCTCTTGGTCGCGCAGCCTGCGTGTCGTGCGGGTGGTCGTAAGGGTGGCGACCGGGACGAGGTCGCGCCCGCGCAGGTGGGCCGCGACGAGGTCGGTCAGCCGGGCGGGCACCTGATGCACACCGGCGCCCAGCGGCGCGTGCACCTCCCGCTTGGCCCCTTTGGCCACCGGCAACTTGAGATGCCACCCGGCGTCCTGGCCGCCTCGGCGGCGGCGCAGGGTGATGCCGTGGGCGGCGAGCGTCAGGGCCGGGGTGTCGACGTAGTCGGCCACCAGCCGCCATGTCTCCGGCTCGTCCACCGTGACCTTGCCGTCCGGGCCGACGAAGTCCTCGATCGCGATCTCAGCGGAGCCGTTGACATCGTACTTACGTTCGATCTCCACCATGTTTCCTCAACTCGTTGAAACACCCACTACCCCAGCAAGTTCCACAAAACGTGCAGGGGTCCTTCCTGGAAGCCGCAGCCGCGGCGCACCCATCTCCGGATAAACCATTTGAACGAGTGAGTACTCGCTCATTAGGATCGTCCGCATGACGAAGAGGCGAAGGGTGCCGGCCATGGCGCCGGAAGAGCGTCGGGCCACACTCATCGCCGCCACGCTGCCCCTGCTGCGCGAGTACGGCACCGCGGTGAGCACTCGCCAGATCGCCGAGGCCGCGGGCGTGGCCGAGGGGACGATCTTCGGAGTCTTCCCCGACAAGGCCTCGCTGG
The DNA here is from genome assembly GCF_040654555.1 of Nonomuraea sp. NPDC050680. NCBI lineage: Bacteria > Bacillati > Actinomycetota > Actinomycetes > Streptosporangiales > Streptosporangiaceae > Nonomuraea > Nonomuraea sp. NPDC050680. The sequence continues at coordinate 906,212 of NZ_JBFAIF010000002.1, forward strand.
TGCGGGCGGCGGTGATGAGCGCGTTCGACCCGAAGCCGGCGGTGGACGCGCTGACCGCCATCGGCACCCGGATCGACCTGCGCGCGCGGCTGCGCGAGGCGGTCACGATGCTGCGGGCCGGAATGAACGCCAACGCCAACCTCATCACCGGGCCCAAGGAGCTGATGGTCGACGACGTCGAGTTCCGCGAGCGGATGCTGGACAGCCGGCGTCAGATACTGGCCGCGGTCACCGCTCTGCTCGAGCCCGATCGCGACCGGTTGCGCCGCTCTCCCGAGGCCACGGCACAGCTGCTCCTCATGTTGATCGCGGTGAGTGTGCATCGCGGTTTCGGTCAGGGCGGCGAGTTCGGAGACATGGACGACGCGGAGATCGTCTCCGTCCTGCTCGACGGGCTGCTGCTGCGGCCTTCCCCCACTCCTTCGACAGAAAGCGCTTCTTGATGCTGCTCCGTCTCTTGCGGGCACAGCTCAGGCCGTACGGGAAAGAGATCACGCTCGTCGTCCTCTTCCAGTTCGTGCAGACACTGGCCACGCTCTATCTCCCCTCCCTCAACGCCGACATCATCGACAACGGCGTCGTCAAAGGTGACACCGGATACATCGCCCGCGTCGGGCTGGTGATGCTCGGTGTGACGCTCATCCAGATCATCTGCTCGGTCGTGGCCGTCTACTACGGCGCCCGGACCTCGATGGCCCTGGGCCGGGACTTACGGGCCGCGATCTTCCACCGGGTGCAGGACTTCTCCACCCAGGAGGTCAACCGGTTCGGCCCGCCGTCCCTGATCACCCGGACCACCAACGACGTGCAGCAGATCCAGTTGCTCGTGCTGATGACGTTCACGATGATGGTGGCCGCGCCGATCATGTGCGTCGGCGGCATCGTGCTGGCGCTGCGCCACGACGCGACGCTGTCGTCGCTGCTGCTCGTCGTACTGCCCGTGCTGCTCGTCATCGTGGGCGTGATCGTGATGCGCATGCGTCCGCTCTTCCGCATGATGCAGGAGCGCATCGACCGGATCAACCAGGTGCTGCGCGAGCAGATCACCGGCATCCGGGTCATCAGGGCCTTCGTCCGCGACCGGCACGAGCGTGAGCGCTTCGCGGTGGCCAACGACCAGCTGACCGACGTGTCGCTGCGGGTCGGGCGGCTGATGGCGCTGATGTTCCCCACGGTCATGCTGGTGGTGAACGTGTCGAGCGTCGCGGTCGTGTGGTTCGGCGGCCATCGCATCGCCGACGGGAGCATGCAGGTGGGCGCGCTGACCGCGGTCATCTCCTACCTGATGCAGATCCTCATGTCGGTGATGATGGCGATGTTCATGTTCATGATGATCCCTCGGGCCGAGGTCTGCGCCGAGCGCATCGAGGAGGTCCTCGACACCGAGCCGACCGTCCACCCGCCGGCCACCCCCGTCGCCCCGGACAGTCACCTGGGTGAGCTGGAGCTGCGGTCCGTGGACTTCCGCTATCCGGGCGCCGACGAGCCGGTGCTGTGCGAGGTGAGCTTCGCCGCGCGGCCGGGCCGTACCACCGCGATCATCGGCAGTACGGGCAGCGGCAAGACGACGCTGCTCAACCTCATCCCGCGGCTGTTCGACGCGACCGCCGGCGAGGTGCTGGTCGACGGCGTCAGCGTACGAGACCTCGACCCGGCCATGCTCTCCCGGGCGGTCGGCCTGGTCCCGCAGTCGCCGTACCTCTTCTCCGGCACGATCGCCTCCAACCTGCGCTACGGCAGGCCGGACGCGACCGACGAGGAGCTGTGGCAGGCCCTTGACGTGGCGCAGGCCCGCGAGTTCGTCGAGGCGATGCCCGAGGGCCTGGACGAGCCGATCGCCCAGGGCGGCACGAACGTCTCCGGCGGCCAGCGCCAGCGCCTGGCCATCGCCAGGACACTGGTGCACCGGCCCGAGATCTACCTGTTCGACGACTCCTTCTCCGCCCTCGACTACGCCACCGACGCCCGGCTGCGGGCCGCGCTGGCCGAGGAGATCACCGACGCCACGATCATCATCGTGGCCCAGCGAGTGAACACGATCCGCGACGCCGACCGCATCATCGTGCTCGACGACGGCCGCGTGGTCGGCAGCGGCGACCACGCCGAGCTCATGGCCACCTGCCCGACCTATCGGGAGATCGTGCTGTCTCAGCTCACCGAACAGGAGGCCGCGGCATGACCGAGCTCATCACCATGCACAGCACCTTGGTCATGCGACCGAGTGTTATGCGACCGAGTGTTATGCGATCAAGTGTTATGCGATCAAGCGTTATGCGATCAAGCGTTATGCGATCAAGGAAGGAGGGTTCATGACCACCCAGACGCCCGCGCGCCGCCCCACGCCCGCTTTCGGGCCGGGCCGGATGATGGCCGGACCGGCCGAGAAAGCGCACGACTTCGGCGGTTCGTTACGGCGCCTGCTGCGGCTGCTGCACCCCGAGCGCGCGCTGCTGGCCGTCATCCTGGCCCTCGGAACGGTCAGCGTCGCGCTGACCGTGACCGGTCCCAAGATCCTCGGCCACGCCACGGACCTGATCTTCTCGGGCATCATCGGCACCCAGCTGCCCGCCGGGATCACCAAGGAGCAGGCCGTGGCGGGGCTGCGCGCCAAGGGCCAGGGCACGTTCGCCGACATGGTGTCGGCGATGAGCGTGGTGCCCGGCCAGGGCATCGACTTCACCGCGCTGGCCCAGGTGCTGGGCTGGGTGCTGGCGCTCTACCTGGTGGCGGCGCTGCTCGGGATCGTGCAGTTCCGGCTGACCACGATCGTCGTGCAGCGGGCGGCCTCCCGGCTGCGCGAGCGGATCGAGGCCAAGCTGGCGCGACTGCCGCTGAGCTACTTCGACGACCAGCCGCGCGGCGAGATCCTCAGCCGCGCCACCAACGACACCGACAACATCGCGCAGACGCTGCAGCAGACGATGAGCCAGCTCATCTCGTCGGTGCTGACGGTCGTGGGCGTGCTGGTGATGATGTTCTGGATCTCGCCGCTCCTGGCGCTCATCGCGCTGGTCACGGTGCCGCTGTCGGTCTACATCACGACGGTCATCGGAAAGCGGTCGCAGCCGCAGTTCATCAAGCAGTGGTCCTCGACGGGCAAGCTCAACGGCCACATCGAGGAGATGTTCGGGGGGCACACGCTGGTCAAGGTGTTCGGCAGGCAGAAGGAGGTCGCCGAGACCTTCGATGAGCACAACCAGGCCCTGTTCACCTCCAGCTTCCGCGCCCAGTTCATCTCCGGGCTCATCCAGCCGGCGATGATGTTCATCGGCAACCTCAACTACGTGCTGGTCGCCGTGGTGGGCGGGTTCAACGTGGCCTCGGGCTCGATCTCGCTGGGCAACGTGCAGGCCTTCATCCAATACTCCAGGCAGTTCAGCCAGCCGCTGACCCAGGTGGCCGGCATGGCGACCCTGGTGCAATCGGGCGTCGCCTCGGCCGAACGGGTCTTCGAGCTGCTGGAGGCTCCGGAGCAGTCCGCCGAGCCCGCCGAGCCCGCGCGGCCCGAGCAGGTCAGGGGCCGCGTGGCGTTCGAGAACGTCTCCTTCCGCTACGCGCCGGACCGGCCGCTGATCGAGAACCTGTCGCTGACCGTCGAACCCGGCCAGACCGTGGCCATCGTCGGCCCCACGGGAGCGGGCAAGACGACGCTGGTCAACCTCATCATGCGCTTCTACGAGGTGACCGGCGGCCGTATCACGCTCGACGGCGTCGACATCGCGCAGATGTCCAGGGAAGACCTGCGCGCCAACATGGGCATGGTGCTGCAGGACACCTGGCTGTTCGGCGGCACGATCGCGGAGAACATCGGCTACGGGGCGGAGGGCGCCACGCGCGAACAGATCGAGGCCGCCGCTGAGGCCGCCCACGTCGACCGCATCGCGCACACGCTGCCCGACGGCTACGACACGGTGATCGACGAGGAGGGCGCGACGGTCAGCGCGGGCGAGACGCAGCTGATCACGATCGCCCGCGCGTTCCTGTCCGAGCCGGCGATCCTGATCCTGGACGAGGCCACCAGCTCGGTCGACACCCGGACCGAGGTGCTCATCCAGCGGGCGATGAACTCGCTGCGCGAGGGGCGTACCAGCTTCGTGATCGCCCACCGGCTGTCCACGATCCGCGACGCCAGCCTGATCCTGGTCATGGAGAACGGGCGGATCGTCGAGCAGGGCACGCACGAGTCGCTGCTGGCCGCGGACGGCGCCTACGCCCGGCTGTACTCGGCCCAGTTCGGCCGGGCAGTCGCGGAGGTGGACTAGCTCGGCACCGGTGACTCCTGGGCAAGTGTCGCACCTGGTTGATCGACGCCGGGTAGACGATGATGGTCAGGAGTCACCGGATCTTGACGGGAGCCACGCATGCGGATCGGTGTCGTCTTTCCTCAGACCGAACTCGGCGCCGACGTGGGCGCCGTACGGGCCTACGGACAGCGGGTCGAGGAGCTCGGGTTCCGGCATGTGCTGGCCTATGACCACGTCGTAGGCGCCGATCCGGCGGTCCACCAGGGCTGGGACGGCCCCTACGACGTGCGGACCACCTTCCACGAGCCGATGGTCCTGTTCGGCTACCTCGCCGCGCTGACCTCGCTGGAGCTCGTCACGGGCATCATCATCCTGCCCCAGCGGCAGACGGCCCTGGTGGCCAAGCAGGCGGCGGAGGTCGACCTGCTCACCGCCGGTCGGTTCCGGCTGGGCGTGGGACTGGGCTGGAACCGGGTGGAGTACGAAGCCCTCGGCCAGGATTTCAGCACCCGAGGCAAGCGCATCGACGAGCAGGTCGCGTTGCTGCGCCGGTTGTGGACCGAGCCGTCGCTCACGTTCGAGGGCACCTTCGACCGGGTGACCGGCGCGGGGCTGGCGCCGCTGCCCGTGCAGCGGCCCATCCCCGTCTGGTTCGGCGCGCAGTCGGCCCCGGCGTACCGCCGCGCCGGACGCCTGGCCGACGGGTGGTTCCCGCAGATGTCTCCGGGGCCGAAGCTCGACGAGGCCAAGGCCATGGTCGCGGAGGCCGCCACGCAGGCGGGCCGCGACCCCGCCACGCTGGGTATGGAAGGCCGCGTCAGCTGGACGGGCGACGCGGAGGAACTGCGCGAGGCGGCCCGGCGGTGGCGGGAGTCCGGAGCCACTCATGTCGCCATCAACACCATGCGGGCGGGGCTCCGCTCGGTCGACGAGCACCTCGCCGCGCTGGAGACAGCCGCCGACGCGCTCGAGGTCGGGAAGGCCGATTAGTTCACGGAACGACAAGAAGCCCCAGAGTCTCGGCATGTGCCGTGATCTGGGGCTTTAATTCCTGTTGATGCCTGGTGGACGATACTGGGATTGAACCAGTGACCTCTTCCGTGTCAGGGAAGCGCTCTCCCGCTGAGCTAATCGTCCTTATCGAGTTACTTGAACTCCGAGCGGAAGACGGGATTCGAACCCGCGACCCTCACCTTGGCAAGGTGATGCTCTACCACTGAGCCACTTCCGCGTGGTGCCACACTTAACTTTAGCGGACCTGGGAGGGTCCGCTGTCCAGCGACCGAGGTGGAGACGGGATTTGAACCCGTGTAGACGGCTTTGCAGGCCGCTGCCTCGCCTCTCGGCCACTCCACCAGGAGATTGAACTCCGAGCGGAAGACGGGATTCGAACCCGCGACCCTCACCTTGGCAAGGTGATGCTCTACCACTGAGCCACTTCCGCGTGTTCCGGCGACGTGCCGGCCACGGGAAAACCATATCGCCTTCGGGGAGTGCGCGTGCGCGGCCAGAGGGTGTGCGGGTGAGATTCAGCGGGTCACGCGGCGGATGGGGTGCAGCGGGTCATGCGGCCGGTGGAGTTCGGTGTGTCACATGGGCGGCTGGGGGTGGTGGGTCACATGGGCGCGTGGGTGTGGGTCGCGTGGGTGTGGGTGTGGGTAGGTCAGACGGGTGGGTGGCGTTCGGTGGGTCACGCGGACGTCCCTGGCCATGACGAACATGACGCGGTGGCCGAACTGGATCTGGTGGTAGCGGTCCTTGCCCGTGACGGTGACGTGGTCGGCCGGGTCGAAGGAGTTCGTCGCGTGGTAGGAGCCGGGCAGCGTGAGGCCGAGTGAGTAGTACTGGCCGGGGTGGATGACGTAGTCGAGCGGTGTTGAGGGCTGGTAGGCGACGGTGCCGCGGTAGGCGGACTTCTCGGGGTACGCACGGCCGTACACCTTGATGTGTCTTCTGCGGGGGGTGACGAGCGGGCCCCTCGCCGGGATGGCGGTGGGGGCGGTGGCGGGGTTGTAGAACCAGGCCTTGCTGCCCAGATACCAGATGGCAGTCCAGTCGCCCTTCCGGCCCGCCACGGCGTACCGCTGGCCGGTCGAGGCGCGGGCGCTGTGGTCGTAGACGCTGTACGTGCTGGGCTTGCCGACGCGTTTGCCGATGTCGTCCACGAGGGGCGCGTCGTCGCGCGGTTCTGTTCGCAGGAAGACCGCGGAGGCGCCGTGCGGGGGACAGGGTTGGGGGGATTTAGCCGATTTGGTGGGCTTGGCGGATTTGGCGAGCTCGGTGGGGTCGGCGGGCTTGGGGAACTTGGCAGGCTCGATGGGGTCGGCGGGCTCGGCCGGCTCAGTGGCGTCGGTGGCTTCGGCTTCGGCGGATTTGGTGGGGCTGGCGGTGCAGCCGGTGAAATGTGGTTGATTGGTGCCGTAGGTGGGACGGATGATGATCGACGTGCCCTTCTTGGCCTTTTTGAGTGGGCTGCCCATCAGGTTGAAATAGTGTGCCCAGTTCCAGTACGGTCCCGGGTCCTCGTGCATGGACGGGAGCGTTTCGGGGTTCGGGCCCGGGACGTTGTCGTGGCCGAGGATGTGGGCGCGGTCGAGCGGAATGTGGTGTTTGGCGGCCAGATATTTCACCAGTTTGGCTGACGAACGGTACATCGCCTCCGTGTACCAGGTGCCGCCGCTGGCCAGGTAGCCCTCGTGTTCGATGCCGATGGAGCGGGAGTTGATATCCCAGTTGCCGGCATGCCAGGCGATATCTTTTGTGCGTACGTGCTGGGCGACATGTCCGTCGCTGGAGCGGATCGTGTAGTGCCAGCTCACGTACTCCGGGTCGTTCACCATCGACGGGACGCCTTCGTAGGTGCCCTCGGTGTCGTGGATCACGATGTAGTCGATGCGTCTCGGCCCATTCAGGGTGTCGTGGTTGCCGTAGTCGCCCTTGCCGGTGCGTTTGTAGGCGGCGGGCATCCACTCGCAGGCGAGTGAGGCGGGGCATTCGACGTTCGCCGTGTTCGTGTGCGGGGCCGGGGGTGCCGGATGGCCCGTGTCGGTTCCGGGTGTCGGCGGCTGGTCTTCTGGGGCCGCAGGTTGTGCCTGGTCGGCGACAGGTTGTGCCACGTTGGGTCGGGGCTGTGTCACGTCGGCCGGCGCCGGGAGTGAGGCCGGGAGTGGGAAGGGGACGGGCAGTGGGGGCGGGTAGTTGGCGTCGGTGATTTCAGCTGACGCCGAGGAGCCTCCAGCGGTCTTCGGTGAGGTCGGCGAGCGAAGGGTGGGGATGGCTGTCAGCCGTACCGGCTGGCCGTCGTCCGTGCGGCGGGTGGCTCCCTCGCGGATCACCGCGAACACCTCGTCGGCGAAGGCGCGGGCCGCGTTCGGGTCGGGCGCGCCCGAGTAGCGGGCGACCGCGTCGTACCAGTCGGCGGGGTTCGCGCTGAGCCGGCGCTGGTAGGACGCGAGCAGGGCGGCGCCGCCTCGGATGTTGGCGGCGGGATCGGCGCGCAGCCGCGCGGGCGCCAGTCCGGCGAGGCGCCCCGCGAGCCGCAGCGTCGCCTCCCGCGCGGACGCCCCGTCACGGGCGCCTCCGGTTACGGCCGGCGGATCGACGACGTGCCTGCCTCCGGTTACGCCCGGCGGATCCACGACGTGCCTGCCTTCGGTTACGCCCGGCGGATCCACGACGTGCCTGCCTCGAGTTGCGCCCGGTGTGTCCACGAGGTGCATTGGGCCGTATCCGCCGGCCACGCTGGGTGATCCGCTGTTCGCGTTCCACCTGGACTCCAGGTACGACACGCCCAGCAGCACACTCTCCGGCACCCCGAACTCCCGCGCCGCCGCCGCGAAGTCGCCCTGGCGGCTCGCCTCAGCCCGATGCCCCACGCCGCCCAGACCCGGAAGTTCGGGCAGTTCGGGGAGGCCGGGCATGGCGACGGTGGACGCGGTGAGACCGACGACGACCCACAGCAACATGAGGACCCCCACACGGCGGAACAGAGAGCGACGGTACAAGCACCGAGCGTAACCATTCCTCGGTAGAGATGGGTCAGGCGGGGCGGATGATACGGACGAGGTCCGCGAGGTCGGCGGCGAATTCCGCGTCCAGGTCGGTCGGCGAGTCGAGGTAGGGCATCAGTCGCTGATGTGCCGGGAAGTCCCCCCGGGCCCGGCGTGACCGGACGTCGTGGCCGGCCGCCGAGAACCGCCCGTTCGCCTCGGACGTCGCGAAGCCCAGCACGAACGTGCTGACCATGCGCTCGATCCGCGGCACCTCGGCGTCGGGCACCCCCGCGTCGATCAGCGCCTGGTAGATCCAGTCCACCACCCGCACCGCGTCGGGCGTGACCGAGGGCCGGGCGAACAGCAGCGGGAAGACGCCGGGATGCTCCCGGGCCAGCCTCCTGGTGGCCCACGCGAACGCGCTCAGCCGCTGGTCCCACGACTCGGCGGGCGGGCCCATCGGGAGGGTGGTCAGCAGGCGTCCGACGAGCCCGTCCAGCAGTTCATCCTTGTTGCGGAAATATCCGTAAAGGGCCATGGGCGTCAGGCCGATGCGTTCGGCGACCGCTCGCATGGTCAGCGCGTCGAGTCCGCGTTCGTCGGCGATCGCGAGGGCGGCGTCGAGGATCTCCGGTTGCCGCTCGGTCTTGAGTTTCCGCACCGCCTCAGTCTACGGTGTAGAGGAGTCTACAACGTAGACCAGGGAAGGGGTGGGAGACATGCTCAAGGCGACGGGACTCGTCAAGCGCTTCAATGAGGTGGCCGCGCTGGACGGCTTCTGCCTGGAGGTGGCGCCGGGGGAGATCGCGGGTCTGGTCGGGCACAACGGCGCCGGCAAGACGACCTTCTTCGAGATCGCCTCGGGGCTCATCACTCCCGAGTCGGGACATGTGGTGATCGACGGCCAAGTGGGCGTCGCGCCGCAGCAGCTCGCGCTCTACCCGAGCGTCACCGTCCGCGAGACCCTGCGCTTCTTCGGTGGACTGGCCGGGCTGCGCCGCCAGGCGCTCAAGCGGGCCATCGACCGGATCGCCGAGGAGATGCTGCTGACGAACGAGCTGGACCGGCGGGTGAGCGTCCTGTCCGGCGGCCAGCAGCGCCGCACCCAGGCCGCCACCGCGCTGGTCGCCGACCCGGCCGTCCTGCTGCTCGACGAGCCGACGGTCGGCGCCGACCCCGAGACGCGAGCCGCCCTTCTCGCGGCCGTCCGCCGCCGGGCCGAGAACGGCGCCACGGTCGTGTACGCCACCCACTACCTGCCCGAACTGACCGAGTTGGCCGCCACGATCGCGGTCGCGAAGAGCGGCAGGGTGATCGCCAGAGGCACCGGCGAGGAGCTGCTCAAGGGCCTGCCGGGCGAGGTGCGGGTGATCTTCGACGACGAGGAGCTCGCCGTCACCACGGCCGACCCCACGGCCACGCTCGCCGAGCTGCTGCGCGGCCTCACCCGGCCGGTACGCGGCATCGACATCCGCCAGCCGTCGCTCGACGACCTCTACAGGGAGTTGTCCGATGTCGCGTGACGACGCACCTGCGAGTACAAGGAGCCGGCCCATGTCGCGTGAGTCGTTCCATCGCATCGCGGTGCTGGTCGGGCACAACGTGCTGTTACGCAGGCGCGATCCCGCCCACCTGGTCAGCTACCTGGTGATGCCGATGGTGCTCATGCTGGTCTTCAAGTCGATGCTCGGCCAGCCGGCGCAGGTGGTGACCGGGCTGCTGGTGATGTTCTCGGTGCTGTCGATGGCCGACGTGGCGACCGCCGTGCTGACCGAGCGTGTCTGGCACACCTGGGACCGGATCAGGGCGACCCGGGCGCGCGTGCCCGAGCTGATCATCGGCAAGACCCTGCCGGTCTTCGTCATCCTGGCCGTCCAGCAGGTCGTCCTGCTGGTCTATGGGGTCCTCGCGGTGGGCATGCGGCCCACAGGGCCGCTCTGGCCGCTCGGGCTGGCCGTCGCCGCGTGGTGCTTCGCCCTCCTCGGCGTGGGTACGGCGCTCGCCGCGGTGGTACGCAGCCATGGTGAGCTCAGCACGCTCTGCAACATCGGCGCCCTGTCGGTCAGCGCGCTGGGCGGGGCACTGGTGCCGTACGCGCTGATGCCGTCATGGGCGCAGACCGTCGCCCCGGCTTCGCCGGGTTACTGGGCGACGATCATGCTGCAGGCCGCTGTGCGCGGCGACGTGTCCGCCACGGTAGGTCCCGCGGTCGTCCTCATCGCCCTCGGTACGGCGGCCGGAGCCTTCGCCTGCCGCCGTCTGGGCAAGGGATGGGGTCGGTCGGCCGTGCTTTAACTCATATCCTGCCCGATTTCGGGCAGAATATTAGCGTGTCGCATCCCAGCTGCGTAGTGTCCTCGTCTGTGTCCCTGGCACGGCATCCCTACGAAGACCTCGTCGCCCACCTCGTCAGGACCAGTGGTCTCGGTCCCGGTGAGGCGGCGCGCGTGGTGGCCGACGTGCTGTCGTACTTCTCCGAGCCGGTCGAGGAGTTCGTACGGCGGCGTCACGGGGAGTTGAAGTCTCGCGGTCTGACCAACGACGAGATCTTCCCCAGGGTCGCCGCGGAACTGCGCGGGCGCCGGGTGGCGCCGCCGGAGCTGTCGCTCCGGCAACTGCGCAGGATCGTGTACGGATAAAAGCGGACAAAACCGTAGAAAAGCCCAAAAGCAGAGGAGAGCGTCGTATGTGCGGAATCGTGGCCTATGTCGGGTCGAAGGATGCGGCGCCCATCCTGCTGGAGGGGCTGCAACGGCTGGAGTACCGAGGCTATGACTCGGCCGGCGTCGTCGTGTCCAACAAGGGGCTCAAGGTACGCAAGGTCAAAGGCCGGGTCGCCGACCTGGCGAAGGTCGTACCCCCCAGGTTCAAGGGCGCCCTCGGCATCGGTCACACGAGGTGGGCCACGCACGGCGTGCCCAGTGACGTCAACGCGCACCCGCACCTGTCGTCCGACGAGCGGATCGCGGTCGTGCACAACGGCATCATCGAGAACGCCGACGAGCTGCGCGCCAAGCTGACCGCCGACGGGGCGGAGTTCGTCTCCGAGACCGACACCGAGGTGCTCGCGCACCTGATCGCCCGTACGGTCGAGGAGACCGACACGCTGGAGGAGGCCGTACGCAAGGCGCTCAAGAGCATCGTCGGCACCTACGGCATCGCGGTCGTCGACGGTGAGCGGCCCGGCGAGGTGGTCGTGGCCCGCAACGGCAGCCCGATCGTGCTCGGCATCGGCGAGAAGGAGATGTTCGCCGCCTCCGACGTGGCCGCGCTGGTCCGCTACACCCGCCAGGTCGTGCACCTGGAGGACGGCGAGCTGGCCGTGCTCAAGGCGGACGGGTTCCACACCTTCGCCAGCGACGCGCGCGAGACCGCCAAGGAGCCGCTGACCGTCGACTGGGACGCCGGGCACTACGACACCGGCGGCTACGAGCACTACCTGCTCAAGGAGATCTCCGAGCAGCCCGACACGGTCTCGCGGACCATGAGCGGCCGCCTCGACGAGCGCTTCCACATCGCGCACCTGGGCGGCCTGAACATGGACGCCCGTGAGACCCGCTCGTTCCGCCGGGTGAAGATCATCGGCTGCGGCTCCGCGTACTACTCCGGCCAGATCGGCGCGCAGCTCATCGAGGAGCTGGCCCGCATCCCGGCCGACGCCGAGCCGGCCAGCGAGTTCCGCTACCGCAACCCGGTCGTCGACCCCGACACGCTCTACGTCGCGATCAGCCAGTCGGGCGAGACCTATGACACGCTCGCGGCCGTACAGGAGCTCAAGCGCAAGGGCGGCCGGGTCATCGGCATCGTCAACGCGGTCGGCAGCGCCATCGCCCGCGAGGTCGACGGCGGCGTCTACCTGCACGCCGGGCCCGAGGTCTCGGTCGCCTCGACCAAGGCGTTCACCTCGACGTCGCTGGCGTTCGCGCTGCTCGCGCTGCACTTCGGCCGGGTGCACGACCTCTCGCCCGCCGACGGCCGCCGCGTCTGCGAGGGCCTGCGCAGGCTGCCCGGCCAGATCGAGGAGATCCTGGCGCAGGGCGACAAGATCGCCGAGCTGGCGAAGAAGTACGCGAACTATCCGAGCATGATGTTCGTCGGCCGGGTCCGCGGTTATCCCGTGGCCCGCGAAGGCGCGCAGAAGCTCAAGGAGATCTCGTACGTGCACGCCGAGGCCTATCCGGCCAGCGAGCTCAAGCACGGCCCGCTCGCGCTCATCGGCCCCGAGATGCCGACGGTGGCGATCGTCCCCGACGACGAACTGCTCGACAAGAACCTCACCACGCTCGGCGAGATCCGCGCCCGCGGCGGCAAGGTGCTCATGGTGGGCCACCGCGAACCCGACGCCAAGCTGGCCGACGACGTCATCGTGGTGCCGAAGAACGAGATCGAGCTGGACCCGATCCTGCTCACGATCCCGCTGCAGCTGCTGGCCTACCACGCCGCCGTGGCACTCGAGCGCGATGTGGATAAGCCACGCAATTTGGCTAAGAGCGTCACAGTCGAGTAACTGCTACGACCCGGCGGCCACAATAGGCACATAGCCCGTCATAAGTGGACCGGCAGGACTTAAGATCGAAACTGTGCCCGAGTTTCCTGCTCAGACGCCAAATCTCGCACGAATGTACGATTACATGCTCGGCGGCACGGACAACTACGCCGTCGACCGCGAGGCGATCGACCGGCTTGCGGCCCTGATCCCGCAAGCCGTCCATCTGGCGCGTGCCAACCGGGCCTTCCTCCAGCGCGCGGTCCGCCACCTGGCGGACGCGGGCATCCGTCAGTTCCTCGATCTGGGCAGCGGGCTGCCGACCCAGGGCAACGTGCACGAGGTGGCGCCGGAGGCGAAAGTCGTCTACGTCGACCGCGACCCGGTCGTCGCCACGCACGCCAGGGCGCTGCTGGAGGAGGCGGGCCGGGCCGTCTTCGTCCAGGCCGACCTGCTCGACCCCGACGAGGTGCTGGCGCAGGCGTCCCGCTTCCTCGACCTGCACGAGCCGGTGGGCGTACTGCTGGTCTCGATCCTGCACTTCATCCCGGACGCCCGCGACCCGGGCAAGATGGTGACCAGGCTGCGCGAGGCGGTGGCGCCCGGCAGCTACCTGGTGCTCACCCACGCGACCTCGCGTGGGCGCTTCGACGAGGGCGCCACGCCGCTCCACCGGCGCACGTCGGCCGGGGGCGGCACCGACCGGACCCCGAGGGAGATCCGGGCGTTCTTCGGAGACTTCGAGCTGGTCGAGCCGGGCCTGGTGCACGCCCCCGACTGGCGGCCCGACCGGCCCAGGCTGGTCAGTGAGCCCTCGCTGCCCTCGTACCTGCTCGTCGGTGCGGGCGAGAAAACTTCATAGTTCTTCCCGACTTTTCGTGATCCCACATAATGACGACCCTGATGTGTAACAGTGCGTTAAGTGTCAGTGACCTGGGGTAGTTATGGGGTGCGAGGGGAGGACGCCATGCGCCGACGGGGGTTCTTCGCGCTCGGCCTGGCGGTGGCGGCCTGCGCGACAGGATGTGGCACGGAGGGGGGCCTCGGCGGAGGCGCCGTCAGCGCGGCCGGCCTCTCGGGACGGTTCGCGATCGTCCCCGGCGCCGGACGCTGGGCCCGCGTCGCCAAGGCGCTCGTCAAAACCGCCCGCGACGCCGGTTTCCCGGTCTCCGGCATCCCGCCCGTCACCCGGATCACCGTCACCGGGCTGCCCGCGCTGGCCGCGACCGAGCTCAACAACGGGCTGTCGCTGCTCGACACCGCCACGCCGCTGGCTCGGCTCACCGGCCAGATCGAGGTGGTGGTGGTGCCCGCCCATTCCAAGTTCGCCACCTTCGACCACTTCGGCGCTCAGTTGGTCGCTCACCCCGACCGCACGCCGCTGACGGGCGGACCGCAGGGCGAGCCCGACCACCTGCTGTTCGGGCTGATCGCCAAGGGCCTCGGCGCCGACACCCGGCAGGTCGACTACACCGGCTTTCCGGGCAGCGACGAGGCCGCGGCCGCGCTCCTCGGCGGCAAGGCCGCCGCGGCGACCGGCACGCTCGCGGACTGGCGCCGCGCCATCGGCAAGGGCCAGGTCAGGGTGCTCGCCGTCTCCAGCGCCCGCCGGGTGGACGGCATCGAGGCGCCGAGCCTGCTGGAGTGCGGGGTGCGGGTCGACTTCGCCGACTGGTGCGCGGCCGTGGGGCCCGAGGGCATGTCCGACGACGGCAAGGCCGTCGCCATCCGACTCTGCGACGAGGTCACCGGATCCGACTCATGGCGGGCGGCCTGCCGGGCGGAGGGATGGACCTCGATCCCGCTCAGCGGCGATGACTTCGAACAGTGGCTGGCCTCGGAGATCGGCAGGACCAGGGCCGTGCTCCGCGATCTGGGCATGCTCGACACAGCTGACACAACATGCTGGGGTAGTTGCGACTACGGCCACTAGATGTAGGATCCTGCTCGTCGCTGGTTCGCCTCTCGGGGCGAAGCAAAAGGGAACCCGGTGCGATTCCGGGGCTGCCCCGCAGCGGTGAGCGGGAACGACCGCCGTCACGAGCACTGGAGATTTCCGGGAAGCGACGGCCAGTAGGAAGCATCGAGCATGCCCGCGAGCCCGAAGACCTGCCGGCGACGTTGGGGGAGCCGGTCGGCTCCGCCCATCGAAGTGTCCATGGCCTCGAGGGAGGGCCGGGGGCGTCGCGGCCGGGGAGTCCAGGGCCGCCGTGCTCTCGCGCGCCCTCACGGGGATGAGCTCGCGAGGAGAGAGCACGTGACGCAGATCATTGAGGCCGATCACCAGCCGGGCACGGTCGGCGGGCAACCGGGCACGGTTGATCACCAGTCGGCCACCGCCACAACCGTTGACCGGCGGCTGGCGATCGAGGAGGCCGCCGCCCGGGTGATCACCGATCCGGCCAACTCCCGGGTCGCCGCCCGGCTCCTGGCCGAGGAGATCGCCGAGGAGGCGGCCGGGCGCGGCGTGCGGACCTTCTCCGAGTCCATCGCCGCCACCCACGCCGCCGGGCTGATCCAGGACTCGCTCGCCGCGTTCGTCGGCGCGCACGCCGCCGAGCTCGACGCGCTCGTCTGCGGCGAGGCGGACGACCGCTTCGAGTACTTCGGGCTGCGTACGGTCTATGACCGCTACCTGCTGCGCCACCCGGAGTCGCGCACGGTGCTCGAACGGCCGCAGCACTTCCTGCTGCGCGTGGCCTGCGGGCTGTCGGAGACGGTCGCCGAGGCCGCCGAGCTGTACGGCCTGATGTCCACGCTGTCGTACCTGCCGAGCTCGCCGACGCTGTTCAACTCGGGTTCGCGCCGGCCGCAGCTGTCGTCGTGCTTCCTGCTCGACTCGCCGCGCGACGAACTGGAGTCGATCTACGACCGCTACGGGCAGGTGGCCAGGCTGTCGAAGTACGCCGGGGGCATCGGCATCTCGTGGACCCGGGTGCGCTCGCGCGGATCCCTCATCAGGGGCACCAACGGGCACTCCAACGGCATCGTGCCCTGGCTGCGCACGCTCGACTCCTCCGTCGCCGCCGTCAACCAGGGCGGTCGCCGCAAGGGCGCGGCCTGTGTCTACCTGGAGACCTGGCACGCCGACGTCGAGGAGTTCCTGGAGCTGCGCGACAACACGGGCGAGGACGCCCGGCGTACGCACAACCTCAACCTGGCCAACTGGGTGCCGGACGAGTTCATGCGGCGGGTGGAGGCCGACGAGGTCTGGTCGCTGTTCGACCCCAAGGAGGTCCCCGACCTCACCGACCTGTACGGCGAGGCGTTCACCCGCGCCTACCGCGCCTACGAGGCCGATGGCCGCTACGTCCGGCAGCTGCCCGCCCGGAGTCTCTACGGCCGGATGATGCGCACCCTCGCCCAGACCGGCAACGGCTGGATGACGTTCAAGGACGCCGCCAACCGCACCTCCAACCAGACGGCCCGGCCCGAGAACGTCATCCACCTGTCCAACCTGTGCACCGAGATCCTCGAGGTCACCAGCGACGGCGAGACGGCGGTGTGCAACCTCGGCTCGATCAACCTCGCCGCCCACCTGACCGCCGAGGGCGTCGACTGGGCCCGGCTGCGCACGACCGTCCGTACGGCGGTGCGATTCCTGGACCGGACCATCGACCTGGGCTTCTACCCGACCGCCCAGGCCGAGGCGGCCAACAAGCGCTGGCGGCCGATCGGGCTCGGCGTGATGGGCCTGGCCGACGTCTTCTTCGCGCTCCGGCTGCCGTTCGACTCGCCCGAGGCGCTGAGGTTGTCGACGCGCGTCGCCGAAGAGATCGCGCTGGCCGCCTACGACACCTCCGCCGACCTGGCCGTCGAGCGCGGCAGGCATCCGTCGTACGAGGAGACCAGGGCGGCGGGCGGCGTCCTGCACCCCGACCACTACGGCGCCGCCGCGTCGACTCGGTGGGACGAGCTGCGTGCGAAGATCGCCGCGACCGGGCTGCGCAACTCGCTGATGGTCGCCATCGCCCCGACCGCGACCATCGCCTCCATCGCCGGGTGCTATGAGTGCATCGAGCCGCAGGTGTCCAACGTGTTCAAGCGCGAGACGCTGTCGGGGGAGTTCCTCCAGGTCAACCGCTACCTGGTGGCCGACCTACAGGCCCGCGGGCTGTGGACGCAGCGGATGCGCGACGACCTCAAGCGGGCGGACGGCTCGGTCCAGGACATCGCCGGCCTCCCCGACGACCTCAAGACCTTGTACCGCACGGCCTGGGAGCTGCCGCAGAAGGCGCTCATCGACCTGGCCGCGGCCCGTCAGCCGTACATCGACCAGTCGCAGTCGCTCAACCTGTTCATGGCCAGCCCGACGATCGGGAAGCTGTCCTCGATGTACGCCTATGCCTGGAAGCAGGGCCTGAAGACCACCTACTACCTGCGCTCGCGCCCGGCCACCCGGATCGCCCAGACGACGATCGCGCTCGACGCCGTCGCCTGCTCCTTGGAGAACCCGGAAACCTGCGAAGCCTGCCAGTAGTAGCCCCCTCGAACGGAGACCCCTGCAATGCTGCTCGACCCCGGCATGGATCTGACCCTTCGCCCCATGCGCTATCCGGACTTCTACGAGCGTTATCGCGCCGCGATCCGCAACACCTGGACCGTCGAGGAGGTGGAGCTGCACTCCGACCTCGCCGACCTGGCCAGGATGACGCCGCAGGAGCGCCACCTGATCAACCGGCTGGTCGCCTTCTTCGCCACCGGCGACTCCATCGTGGCCAACAACCTCGTGCTCAACCTCTACCAGCACGTCAACGCCCCCGAAGCGCGCCTGTACCTCAGCAGGCAGCTGTTCGAGGAGGCCGTACACGTGCAGTTCTACCTGACGCTGCTCGACACGTACCTGCCTGACCTGGAGGAACGGGTCAAGGCGTTCGCCGCTGTGGAGCACATACCGTCCATCAGGGACAAGGCGGAGTTCTGCTTCCGGTGGATCGACTCGATCAACGGCCTGCGGCGGCTGGAGACCGCGGACGAGCGGCGGCAGTTCCTGCTCAACCTGATCTGCTTCGCCGCCTGCATCGAAGGGCTCTTCTTCTACGGAGCGTTCGCCTACGTATACTGGTTCCGGTCGAGGGGATTGCTCGGCGGGCTGGCCACCGGCACCAACTGGGTGTTCCGCGACGAGTCCATGCACATGGAGTTCGCCTTCAGCGTCGTCGACACCGTGCGGGCCGAGGAGCCCGAGCTGTTCGACGACAAGCTGGGGGAGCAGGTCACCCGCATGATCGAGGAGGCCGTCGCCGCCGAGTTGGCCTTCGCCCGCGATCTGTGCGGCGACGGCATGCCCGGCATGAGCGTCGAGCAGATGCGCGACTACCTTCAATATGTCGCCGACCAGCGGCTGGCCCGGCTCGGGCTGCCCCAGAGATACGGCACGGCCAACCCGTTCGGGTTCATGGAGCTGCAGGATGTCCAGGAGCTGGCCAACTTCTTCGAACGGCGTGTCTCCGCATACCAAGTGGCTGTTGAGGGCAATGTGACATTTGACGAGACCTTTTAAGACATAGGGGGCATGACGTGCAGTCGCCGACCGACTGGCTCATTCTCGCCATCTCGGTGGCGGGCGCCATTCTCGTGGTGGAGGTGGTCAGGAGGCTGCTGGTCAGGGCGGGCCGCAAGTGGGCGCTCGCCCGGCACCTGGTGGAGCACTGCACCTGGGCGGCGTTCTCGGTGGGGGTCGTGGTGGCGACCAACCTGGTGTTCTCGCCGAGGATGATCGGCGAGAGCGTCCGCCAACGCGAGCTCGGCGGCACGATCGACCGGGTGCTCGGCCTGGTCACCATCGCCTGCGTCACCTGGCTGATCGTCCAGGCCAGCTATGCCCTCACGGACGTCGTCCTGGACCGGCTGGTCCTCGTCAAGGGCGAACGCAATCGCCGGGCACGGCGAATCATGACCCAGATCGGGCTGGTCCGCCGCGTCGCCGCCGTGACCATCATCGTGCTGGCGATCGGCACCATGCTCTTCTCCTTCCCGCAGGTCCGCGCCCTGGGCGCCGGGCTGCTCGCCTCGGCGGGCATCGCTGGCGCCATCGTCGGCATCGCCGCCCAGCCGACCATCGGCAACATGCTGGCCGGGCTCCAGCTCGCCTTCAGCGACGCGCTCCGCCTCGACGACGTGGTCGTGGTCAACGACGAGTGGGGCAGGATCGAGGAGCTCACGCTCACCTACGTCGTGGTACGCCTGTGGGACGAGCGGCGCCTGGTCCTGCCCGTGTCCTACTTCACCCAGAACCCGTTCGAGAACTGGACCCGCCACGGCAGCCAGGTCCTCGCCGTGGTGTTCCTGCGCGTCGACTGGTCGATACCGATCGGCAAGCTGCGCGAAGAGCTCTACCGGTTCATCCAGGAGAGCCCGCTGTGGGATCAGAAGGACTGGACGCTCCAGGTCACCGACGTGCTGCCGAACGGGCTGGTCGAGCTGCGGGCGCTGATGAGCGCCGCCGACTCGCCCTCCGCCTGGGACCTCAAGTGCGACGTACGCGAACATCTCGTGGGCTACATCAGGGAGAACTTCCCCGAGTCCCTGCCCCGCTTCCGCATCGAGACCCCGGAGACCCGCGCGGGGGTGCCGTGGACCAGCTCCATGCCGGGCTGAGGCTCAGCGTGCCCGGTTCTATGCCCGGCTGTTCTATGCCGGGCTGAGGCTCAGCGCCGGTTGGCCAGCAGCACGCCGGTGCCGCCGACCAGCAGGCCCGCGACGGCCAGCGGATGCAGCGACTGCCCGACGAGGAGCCACGCCATCACCGCGGTGACCGACGGGGTGAGGAAGAACATCGTGCTCACCCGGCTCGCGGGCGCGTTCTTGAGCATGGTGTTGAGCAGCAGGAACGCGCCGATCGAGTTGACCAGCACCAGCCAGCCCACGGCGCCGGAGAAGGCGCCCCAGTCCGTCACCCGCGGCGTCTCGAACACCAGCGAGGCCAGCCCCATCAGCGGCGCGCCGACCAGGAACTGCGTCGCGGTGCCCGTCCGCACGTCCATGTCCGCGGCGAACCGCTTCTGGTAGACCGTGCCCAGGCTCAACCCCAGCAGCCCGACCACGCAGAACGCCACCCCGGCCAGAGAGAAGCTCAACCGGTCCGCCACCGCCAGCCCCACCCCGGCCGCGCCGAGCCCGAAGCCCACCCACTGGCGCGGGCTCACCCGCTCGCCCAGCAGCCGCCCCGCCAGCAGCGCGATCACCACCGGGTTGAGGCCCTGCACCAGCGCCACGACGGCGGCGGGCACGTGCAGGCCGATCGCGGAGTAGAACGCGCCGAACTGCACCGCCTGGACCAGGATCCCGGACACCACCACGTGCGCCAGCCGTCGGCCGCGCGGCCATGGCGCCCGTACGGCCAGCGCGAACCCGCCCAGCAACAGCCCCGCCAGCGCGAACCTGGCGAACGTCAGCAGTAACGGCGGCGCCGCCCCGATACCGATCACACCCGCGATGAAGGCACTGCTCCACATCACCACGAACAGGGACGGCATGAGGGCCGGCACCTTGCTCCTGGCCTCCAAAACGCTGACCGCCACGGCGCGCCCTCCATAACCTCTTAATCCGGTTATGTCACTGTTCCGTGCTCTCGCATAACCTGTCAATATGGTTACTATGGTGATGTGACCAGCTTCACCTTCATCAGCGGCAATCTGGGGCTCGACCTGGCGGGCACCGTGCAACACCGCCGGGCGGACCGGCGTGACCTGCTGCGCGAGCCGCCCGACCTGGCGCGGTGGACGGTCGAGGCAGGCATTCTCGACGCGCCGCCCGCGGTCGGCGACACCGATCTCGCGGCGGGGAAGACGTTGCGGGAGGCCATCTACCGGCTCGCGATCGGGGAGGCCATTGACCGGCTCGCGGTGGGCGGGGCCGGGTCGGCGGCGGACGATCGGCGACTGGTCAACCGGGTCGCCGCCGAGTCGCCGGCGTCCGTGCTGTTGAACGACGCCGGGCGGGTCGAGCGTTCGGGGGATCTCGCCGCCGCCCTCTCCACGGTCGCCAGGGAGGCGGTCCGGCTGCTCGGCGGGCCGCGGGCCGTACAGATCAAGGAATGCGGGGGAGAGGTGTGCACCCGCCTGTACGTCGACACCTCTCGCGGGTCGTCGCGACGCTGGTGCGACATGCACGAGTGCGGCAACCGCGCCAAGGCGGCGGGCTTCCGCGCCCGCCGGCGGGTGTGACCTGGGCGGATGCACCTTCACCTCGGGCTGAAAGCACCTCGCGCTGAAAGGCCGCAGGCTCGCGGCCCGGTCCGCTTTTCGGGGATCCTGTCTACGGTCAACCATTTGAGGCTCGACGGAGAGTCACTCACGTCACCTCTCGCTCCTGTGGGAAAGGCGGTCTCGTGACGCAGCTTGTCGTCGAAGGCCATGACATATCGGTGACCCTCGATCCGGGGCGTTCGTACCGGTTAGGCCGTGATCCGGGGTCGGATGTGGTCATCGACGCCGATCATGTCTCGCGTACGCATGCCATGCTGCGGTTCGAGGGCGGTCAGTGGATCCTGGAGGACTCGGGCAGCAGCAACGGCACGTACGTGAGCGGCCACCGCGTCCAGCGAGTCATCGTCGGTCCGGGAACCAGGATCGGCCTCGGGCACCCGTCGGAGGGCGGGCTCGTCAGTTTCCGTACCGTATCCGTAGACGGAGGCGGCGCACCCGAGATCCAGCTGACACCTACGGTCCGCTTCCCGCACTCCGGGCAGTGGCGTGCGCCGGCCGCCGTCAGGAGTCTCGACGGCGCGCAGGTCGTCCGCATCGGCCGGGCTCCCGAGAACGATGTGGTGGTTGACGATCTGCGGGTATCGCGTCAGCACGCCGAGCTCCGGATCGCCGGCGGCGTCCACGAGATCGTCGACGTGGGGAGCCGTTTCGGCACGTACGTCAACGGCCGGCACGTTCAGCGGGCCCGCGTCTCCCCGGACGATCTCATCGGCATCGGGACGTCGACGTTCCAGCTCGTGGGTGACACGCTCATGGAGTACGCCGACACCGGCGAGGTCTGCCTCCAGGCGCACGAACTCACCGTCACCGTCGGGGGCGGCAAGGTGCTCCTGGACCATGTGTCGTTTCCGGTCGGCGAGAAGTGCCTGCTGGCGATCATCGGCCCGAGCGGCTCGGGCAAGTCCACCCTGCTGCGCGCGCTCACCGGGCTGCGCCCCGCCGACCAGGGCATGGTCACGTACGACGGACGCGATCTCTACCGCGACTACGCCGAGCTGCGCTCACGGATCGGCCTCGTGCCGCAGGACGACATCCTGCACAGCCAGCTCACTGTGCGCCGCGCTCTCATCTACGCCGCGGAATTACGCTTCCCCGACGACACCAGGCAGCACGAGCGGAAGGCGCGTGTCGACGAGGTCCTCCAGCAGCTCGGGCTCGAAAATCGTAAGAACAACCGCATCTCCTCGCTGTCCGGCGGCCAGCGCAAGCGTGTCAGCGTCGCCCTGGAGTTGCTGACCAAGCCGTCTTTGCTGTTCCTCGACGAGCCGACCTCCGGTCTGGACCCGGGGCTGGACAAGTCGGTGATGCAGATGCTGCGGGGTCTGGCCGACGACGGCCGTACTGTCGCCGTCGTCACCCACAGCGTCGCCAATCTGGATATCTGTGACCGGCTACTGGTGATGGCGCCGGGCGGGAAGATCGCCTACTTCGGTCCGCCCGAGGAGGCGCTGCCGTTCCTCGGCTTCACCGACTGGGCGGACGTCTTCCTGGCCTTCGACGACGCGACCAGGGACTGGGCCGGCGAGTACGCGCGGTCGTCGCCGCACCAGACGTACATCGCGGCCGACATGATCGAGCCGGTTTCGACGGGACGTCCCGTACAGCGAGAGATCCCGCCGAAACCGCAGAGCTGGCCCGAGCAGCTCAGTACGCTGGTGCGCCGCTACTGCCGTGGCATCGTGGCGGACCGGCTGTTCCTCGGCATCACCGTCGCCCTGCCGATCGTGATGGGCCTGCTGGCCCGCGTCGTTCCGACCGGTGACCTGATGGGCCGGCCGAACAGCAACGGCAACGCGGCGAACCTGCTGCTGATCCTGTGCATCGGCGGCTGTCTCACCGGCGCCGCGAACTCGGTGCGCGAACTGGTCAAGGAACGCGCCATCTATCAACGAGAACGGGCGGTCGGGCTGTCCAGATCGGCCTACCTCTGCTCCAAGCTGCTCGTGCTCGGTCTGATCACTGTGGCACAGGGCGTCGTGTTGACCTACGTGGCGATGCTGAACGTCGCGACGTACGACAAGGGAGTGTTCACCGCGCCGATGATCGAGCTCTCGCTCGCCGTCGCGCTGTTGTCGTTCACCGCGATGACCGTGGGCCTGCTCATCTCCGCGCTGGCCAAGACCAGCGAGATGACCATGCCGCTGCTCGTGCTCGTCACCCTGATCCAGCTGGTCTTCTGCGGGGCGCTGGTGCACCTGGACGGCAAGCCGGTGATGGAGCAGATCTCCTGGCTCGTACCGGCTCGCTGGGCGCTGGCCGCGCTGGCGGGCACGCTCGACGTGGGGCAGCTCATCCCGCACGTCCAGGATCCGCCGGACCCCCTATGGAGCCAGGACTTCGGCACCTGGTTCCTGGACATGAGCGTCCTGGCCATCCTCGCGGTCGTCTGCGCTTTCCTGGTCGCCCGCATGCTGCGCCGCCATGAGCCGGCGGTGATGCGCGGCAAGTGATCCATTGCCGACCGTCGCCCGACCGGCAGGCGAGCGTGACCGTCAGCGGCGTCTGAGACGCCACGCGGTGACGGCGGCCACCGTGAGTGCCGCGATCCCGACGACGAGCAGGTCCGGCACTACGTCCTGGGCGGCCGCCGCGAGGTCCTCCAGCCGGGTTTCCCAGGAGTCGGGGATCGGCAGGGCCAGCCCGCGGGTGCCGTCGGAGAGCAGGAACAGCACCCCGAGCCCGCCGAAGACCAGCCCGGAAAGCAGCGAGGTGGTGTGCGGTCGCAGCCGTCCCAGCCGCAGTCCGCGACCGCGCAGCCAGCTCCGGCCGCCGAGGTCGTAGCGCTGCCAGAGGCCCGCGAGCAGGAACAGCGGGGCCGCCATGCCCGCCGCGTAGACCGCCAGCAGCACCGCTCCGCGCAGCCCGTCACCGGAGGCCGCCGCGACCGTGAGCACCGCCCCCAGCACCGGTCCCGCGCAGAACCCCGCAAGCCCGGACACCGCTCCCAGCACCAGCACGGCCCCGGCCGAATCACCTCGAACATGCCCCTTCAGTCGCTCCAGGGGTCCGATCGTCCAGCCCTGACCAGCCACCTGCAGCACGCCCAGCCCGATCAGCGCCCATCCCGCGACCGCGACCAGGAGCTCCTGATGGCCGTAGAACAGGCGGCTGACCTGCGCCGACCCCATCCCCAGGGGCACCAGCACAGCGCACAGTCCCACGTAGAACAGCAGGGTGCGGCCGGCCAACCGGCGGCGGCCCGGGAAGGCGTAGGCGAAGAACGCCGGGATCAGCAGCGCCCCACACGGGCTGACCAGCGAGAACAGGCCGCCCAGGAACGCGGCGGCATAGCCGATGCCGCTCATCCGCCGCGGCGGGCCTTCTCGATCGCCTTCTCGAACGCGGCCACCGGCTGGGCGCCGAACAGCACCTCACCGTTGATCAGGAACGCGGGCGTGCCGGGCAGGCCGAGCTCCAGTGCGAAGTCGAGGTCGCCGTCGACGACCTGGCGTACGGACTCGTCACGGCGGTCGGCGTCGAACCTGCCCAGGTCGAGCCCGATCTTGGCGGCCACGGAGCGCAGGTCGGCGTCGGTGAGGCGGGGCCGCTCACCCGCGTACAGGGAGTCGTGGAACTCCCAGAACCGGCCCTGCCGGGACGCGGCGCGAGCGGCCACGGCGGCCCGTACGGAGTCGCGTCCCCTGATCGGGTAGTCGCGCCAGAACATCCGCACGATGCCGGTGTCGAGGTAGCGGCTCTTCAGCGCGGGCTCTATCCGCTGGGCGAAGCGGCGGCAGTTGGGACACTTGAAGTCGCCGAACTCGACGATCGTGACCGGCGCCTGCGCCGAGCCCTTGGACAGGTTCGGGTCGACGGGTGGCGGGGTCGGCCCTTCCCAGACCTGCACCGAACTCGTCGGAGTGGGCTGGGCGGTCGCTCCGGGTCCGCCGGTGGGAGCCGCCGCAGTGGGTGAACCGGCCGCGCTCGTGCTCGGGTGCGCGCTCGTGCTCGGGTCCGTGCTCGGGTCCGTGCTCGTGCTCGCGGGCGCGCTCGCGTTGGCGGAATCACGCGAGCTCCCGGCCGCCGGAGTGGCTGTGGCTCGTCCGGCGGGCTCGTCCTGGTTCGCCAGCGCGGCGACCGCCAGCACGGCCACCACGGCGGCACCGGCCAGCGAGCCGAGCAGCACCCGGTGGCGCGGGGCCGGGGATTCCTTGGTCACCTTCATCATCATCCCAGCCCGCCGCCGCCCACACCGCTGGTTCCTCCTACAGCTCAAGCCCCTTCATGTCGAAGATCGGCCGTACCTCCACCTCGTTGAAGGCCGCGTCGGGCACCTTCGCGGCCAGCTCCACCGCCCGCTCCTCGCTGTCGCACTCGATCAGGTAGAACCCGGCCAAATGCTCCTTGACCTCGGCGAACGGCCCATCGCTCGTCATCGTCCTGCCCTCGCGTACCGCGACCCGCTTGGCCGTCGACACATCGGCCAGCCCTTCCGAAACGATCAGCTCGCCGGACGCGGCCAGCTCCTCGGTGAAGGACATATGGCCGCGCCCGAAGTCCATGCGCTGCTCGTCGTTCAGCGTCTCCCAGACCGCCCTGCTCGTCGGGTTGCTGTAGATGAGGATGAGGTACTTCACCGGTGGCCTCCATGCGGTCGCGTCCGTGTCGGTACCCAATATGTCGAAGCCGCCCGCGCGGCCTCGACATCCCCGGCGGAAAATACGTGGCACCCGTCGCGATCATCCGGCTAACGTGGACAGCGTCCACCACGACAGGAAGGCAGTGCAGTGACCTACGCGAAGTCCCTCGAACTGCTTCCTGAGCTCCTGGGTCCGGATTCCGGGTGATCCCTCGCAAAGAGACGACGCCGCCCGGAAGCCTTCCGAGGCGGCTTTTCTCATCTCACGGACGACGGCCCATGGAACAAGGGGCCGCGGGCCTCGGTCTGGCCGACGGGAATGGCGCCCCCCGGCCGGATACAGCCCCAGCTCCGGGCTCGGCCCACGCCAGCCGAGCCCGGAGCTAACAAGCCGCTCTGGCCCAACTGGCAGAGGCGCCGCCTTCAGGAGGCGGAGGTTCAGGGTTCGAATCCCTGGAGCGGCACGCAAATGCCCTTCTACCGAGGACGATTCACCGGTAGCCGGCGGCGACGATGTTGGCCTGGACGGCGTTCTCGGTGGCGTCCGACGGATAGCCGGAGGTCATCACGCCCTCGTAGAAGGTGCCGGCGGAGCCGTGGCTGTTGTCGCCGCCGATGCCGAGGATGATGGCCCCCTCCTTCTTCATTGGGTTGTAACCCGCGACATTGGGCCGTGGCCCGTTGTAGAAGGTCGACAGGCTGCCCGACTGCCCATTGCCGCCCCGGATCGACCAGTGGTTCGGCTCGCCCTTGATGATGGCCGTCAGGTACCGGTGGCTGATGCTCGGGTCGTTGGCGTTGTACTTCTGGTTCACCCCGGAGAACAGGCCGTTCTCGAGGTCGGCCATGATCCAGGGGCCGTTGCCGGCGCCGTAGCCCCAGACCTTGATGTTCCCGAAGTAGATGGCCTCCATGGTGCCGTTGCCGTTGTCACGGCTGTTGGTCTCGGCGTTGCCGTAGTCGAAGCAGCAGCCGCCGTTGTAGTGCGTGCCGTCGAAGATGGCGTACATCCCCTCGGGCTGATCTCCCTTGGCGATGCCGTTGGTGTTGTTGTTGCGGTATCCGACGCCGGGATCCACGTAGACACCGTACGCTTTGCCGCCGTAGACCGTGGTCGGTGCCTTGGTGGCGTTCGCGAGGTTGTCGTACCCGCCCGGGGCCGGGCCGGGGAAACCGCCGGGCGGCGCCTGGGTGAGGCGGTTGTTACGACCAGACTGGTCGTAAATGATGGTGATGAGGCAGGTCGTACCCGCGCAGAACGAATCCTGTGCCGCGGCGTTGGCGCCGCCGCCCGCGCTCAGCACTCCGATGTCCCGGGTGGTGTTGTCGGAGGAGCGGCGCACCTGGTAGAGCGGGCCGTTGTAGGAGGCGTACAGGGCACGGGTCGTGCTGTGCGCCGCCACGCACGGCGTGCCGCCTGCGGCGTAGATGTCACACGACTGATTCGACGACGGCGGCGGTGTGACCGGGGGAGTGGGGGTGGAGACGTCGCCGGTGCAGGTGACGCCGTTCAGGGCGAAGCTCGACGGCACCGGGTTGGAGCCGTTCCAGCTGCCGTTGAACCCGAAGCCGGTGCTGCCGCCACTGGCGATGGTGCCGTTGTAGTCCACGTTGGCAACGGTGACCTGTGCGCCGGACTGGGTGTAGGAGCCGTTCCACAACTGGGTGATGGCTTGCCCGGCGGGGAACGACCAGGTCAGTTTCCAGCCGTTGACGGGGTCACCGAGGTTGGTGACGCTGACGTTCGCGCCGAAGCCTCCGGACCACTGGTTGGTCACCGTGTAGGCGACCTGGCACCCTGCCGTGGCCGCTGATGCGACGCGCGCCGCGGCCATACCGGCACCGGCTGTCGACAGCGCGACGACGGCGGCAGCCGAGATCGCCACTCGCCGGCGTAAAGAGCTGGCCTGTCGCATGGTTGCTTACCTTCCGTGAGATGTGACGTCTCTCTGCGGGCAGGGCTTTCCGCTCGCGAACCCGCCGTCGGCCGCCCCGGACGCTCGCAGGGTCAGAGTCAGGGTCAGGGTCAGGGGCTGGTGCAGGTGGCGGTGGGAGTGGCCGCGGTGCCGTTGGCGGTGAAGCCGAAGGTGGTGGACGCGCCCGCGGCGATGGAGCCGTTGTAGGAGGCGTTGCGGACCGTCACGGCGGAGCCGGAGACGCTCTGCGTGCCGTTCCACAGGCTGCTGATGCTCTGCCCACCGGGCCAGGTCCACTTCACGGTCCAGCCCTCGACCGGTGCGCTGCCCGCCCGGACCGTCACCGTCGACTGGAAGCCGCCCTCCCAGCCGTTGACCGTCTCGATCGTGGCCGAACACGCCCCCGGTACGGGGGTCGGCGTGGGAGTCGGCGTGGGAGTCGGTGTCGGTGTCGGTGTCGGTGTCGGGCCGCTCTGGAACTGGGTGAAGAACTTCCACACCTCTGCCGGGACCCAGGTCCTGGAGCCGCTGTCGCCGCCGGCCCCGTCCTGTGGCGCGGCGATGTGACCTTCGTCGAACGCGGCCCATTCGACCGGATGCCCGGCCGAGCAACCCGAGTAGGTCGTGACTCTGTGCGTCAGGCTGCCTTGTGCCGGCTCGGGCGGGTTCTGGGCGGTGCAGCCGTTGTTCCTGACGAACCGGTCACGAAGAGATCGTCCGCCGGAGATGTTGAGTACGTTGTCCCTGATGCCGTGGATCCCCATGTAGGCGATGGGCTGGGTGCCGCCGTCGCAGCCGCTGAGCTGGCCGCCGGACTGGACCGCGACCGCACGGAAGACGTTCGCCCGGGCGCACGCGATCGCGTACGACATGGCGCCGCCGTAGCTGAAACCCGTGGCGAACAGCTGCGTGGTGTCGACGCAGAGAGCTCCCTCGATCTGCCTGACCATGTCGTCGACGAAGGTCAGGTCTTCACCGCCGGCATTGCCCCAGCCGTTGTTGAAGCCCTGGGGCGCGACGAAGATCGTGGTGTTGTTCGCCAGGCGCAGGAGCCCGTAGTAGGCCCAGACGTCCCGTTGCACGGTCTGACCCGTTGCGACATCGGTGGCGGTGCCACCCAGCCAGTGGAACCCGAAGACCAGCCGGTAGGGGTGGTTCATGTCGTAGTTGTCGGGGATCTTCAGAATGTAGCTGCGATTCTTGCCGCTGGTCTGAATCGAACGCGTACCACTCGCCAGCCCTGGTGCCTTGCCACATCCCGTCGAGGGCGCCAGGGCGCTGACTGCGTCTGTGGTGGTCGTGCTGAGGCTGGCGCTCAGCGCCGGGCCACCTGCGGCCACCAGGACGGCGAGTACCACGACCGCTAAGGCGGTCACTAAGGATCTACGTCTTGACATCGTGACACTCTCTCTGCCGATCCGATGTCGGCGTACGTCGATGGGAGGAACAGTCGCGAGGGTGCGGGCGTCGGCCGGTCGGTACGCGCGGGAGTACGGGGTGATAGCGAAGGCGGCGTCATGCCAGTCGGCGAAGGTGATCTGGCGGAGTGTTCACCGGAGGGGATGACCGGCTTGCGTTATCGGTAACACAAGCTCTAGAGGTTTCCCGGAGCATGTCAAGGACCAGCCGTACCGGTCGCTGATGGAGCCGCGCGAAAAGACTGCCGCTCATCAAGCCGCAACGGTGCTGGGTGCTGGGACATAACTCCCTTCGCCGGTCGGGGATCAGTCGCCGTACACGAGGCCGGCGTCGGTGAAACGTTCATTGCTGCTGCCGGTGGCGGGGCCACCGCGAACGCGCGGTGTCGGCGGCATGCTCTCGCTGAGGTGGGACCCGTAGCTCGCCAACCTTCTGAGAGCCGGTCCCTCAGTCACCCCTTGACGGAGGCGGCCGACACCTACAGCGTGAAGGCCCTCGACATCTTTGGGGGTTACCGGTCACATGCCACCGAACGACACTCCTCCAGGCCGGTCCGCGAGCATCTGGGACGTCGCCCGGGTGGCCGGCGTCTCCCATCAGACCGTCTCCCGCGTCATCAACGACAAGACCCGCGTGAGCGAGTCAACCCGGGCCAAGGTGATGCGGGTCATCGCCGAGCTCGGCTACCGGCCCAACCGGTTCGCCCGGACGCTGGCCGGCGGCCCGGTGAGCTGGGTCACCGTGCTGACCTCGGACACCGCCCTGTTCGGCGCCGCCGCCACGCTGCGCGGCGTAGAGGAGGCGGCCAGGGCGGCCGGCTTCTCGGTGGGCATCAGCGTGCTGGAGCCGGGCGCGCGCGAAACGGACATCGCCCTGCGCCTCAACCGGCCCCAGGAGCCCGTCATGGTGATCGCCTACGACGGCCCCGGCGTGCGCGCGTTACGTGCGCTGCCGCCGGACGTGCTGGTGACAGCCGCGGTTGAACGGCCCGACAACGGCTCGGGCGACGACTCATGGCAGGTCTGGTTGGACGACCGGGCCGCGGCGGCGCACGCGACGCGCCACCTGCTGAGCCTGGGGCACAAGAGCGTCCACTACGTGTCCATCCCGTCCCCTACCAGTGCGCTTTCGCAACGGACCCGTGGCTGGCAGGACGCGCTGCGGGCGACCGGACGACCCCTGCCCGAGCCCCTGCAGGCCGGCTGGACTCCCCGCTCCGGGTACCTCGCGGTGCGCTCCCTGCTGGCGGACCGCTCGGTGACCGCCATCCTGTGCGGCAACGACGACCTCGCCCTGGGCGTCATGCGGGCCGCGCGCGAGGCCGGACGGGATATCCCCGGCGACCTCAGCGTGGTCGGCTTCGACGACACCCCGGCGTCGGCCTACCTCCACCCCTCGCTCACCACCGTACGGCTCGACTTCGAGGGTCTCGGCCGCGCGTGCTTCGGCCTGCTGCTCCGCAGGCTGCAGCCGGAGGCCGCCCTGTCCCTTCCGACCTGGAGCGAGCCGGAGCTCATCGCGCGGGAGAGCAGCGGCCCATCGCCGGCCTGACGCTCACCCGGCCGCCCCGCTGTCCTCGGAGGGCAGGCTTCAGCTCAGGCGCGCGGGAGGGCCAGTGCTGTCGCGGACGACGAGTTCAGTGGCGAGTTCGATGCGGCTCTGTGACAGCGGCTCGCCATGGGCGAGCTTCAGCACCATCGAGGTGGCCGCGGAGGCCATCTGTCTGAGGGGCTGGCGGATGGTGGTCAGCGGCGGGATGGCCCACCGTACCGAAGGCATGTCGTCGAAGCCGATCACGCTGAGATCGTCCGGAACGCGCAGGCCGAGCTGATGAGCCGCATGGTAGACGCCGATGGCCTGACCGTCGTTCGTGGCGAAGATCGCGGTCGGCCGGTCGGGCAGGCGCAACAGGTGTTGCGCTGCTGCCAGACCGCCCTCGATGAAAAAGTCCCCACGGGTGACCAACCGCGGGTCAACGGGCACGCCGGCCATGTCCAGGGCGGTGCGGTAGCCGTCGAGCCGGGCCCGGCTGGACAGTGCGGAGTCCGGCCCGGTGATGATGGCGATGCGGCGATGCCCGAGCTCCAAGAGATGGCGGGTGGCCGAAAGCCCGCCGTTCCAGTTGCCCGCACCGATCGACGGGATGTTCTTGCCGGGAGCGTCGGCCGGATCCAGCAGGACCAGCGGGATCTCGCGGCGGGTGAGCTGTTCGTGCTGGACTTCCGTCAGACCGGAGAACACGGCGATCACTCCGCTCGGACGGCGTCGCAGCACACCCTCCACCCAGGCGTCTGCAGCGGTGTGGTCGCGGCGGAGGTCCGATATTCCCACCATGAGCTCGTGCTCACGAGCCACCTCCGCCACACCGTTGGTGATCTCGACGGGATAGTCGCCCTCCAACGCATGGAAGACCAGCTCCACCACGGCCATCGAGGTGGATCGGCGTCGCTGCCGCCGGTAGCCGTACTGGCGGATGAGGTTCTCCACGGCGGCGCGGGTTTCGGACGACACCGCGGATCGGCCGTTCACTACCTTGGAGACCGTCGCGGTGGAAACTCCGGCCAGCTCGGCGAGCTGGGCGATGGTGAGGGGAGACGACTCCGTGGTCATGGCGGCAGTCTAGCTACGGAGGGCCGACAGGCGGCTCCGCACGACCCGGGCGGGCTCGGCCTTGCCCGAGCCCGCCACGCCGGCCGCGTGCGGTGATAGCGCTCACCCGATCGGCATACGCCTTTGCGGTGAACGTCAGGAACATCCAAGCCGGACCGGTGTCACGTCATCAGCGCTGCAGTGTCAGCAGACCCGGCCGGTAGGGCAGGAGGCCGTAGTCGCCGCCGGAGCTGGGGCTGCGTCCCTGGTAGAGCAATTGCAGATTGCAGGGATCGACGGTCATGGTCTGATCGGCGCTGGTGCGGATCAGTTCGCCGTGGCTGATGTCGTTGGTCCAGGTGGCGCCGCTGTTGGCCTTGCCGGCGAAGGGATTGCTCTCGGTCGCGGCCTGCGGTGTCCACGAGCCGTTCAGACTGGTGGCGGTGAACGAGCGGAAGTAGCGGCCCTGCGAGCCGATCGCCTCGACGATCATGAGGTATCGGTTCTGGCCCTGGAGCTTGTAGACCTGAACGGCTTCGAACAGGTTGTTCGTCGTGTCGCTCATGACCACCGTCGATGTGCTGCCGAAACTGCCCGGGAAGTTCCCGATCGGCATACTTGCCCGGTAGATCTTGCCGTTGTCCCCGGCGAAGAACAGGTACATGTTCGTGCTGTCACCGATGAGTGTCTGGTCGATGGGTCCTGTTCCGGAGCCGGAGATGCTGCCGGAGAAGAGCACCTGCTGCGATGACCAGCCATTCGGATTGGTGGGGTCGCTGGAGGTCCTGTAGGAGAAAGCGGTCCCACCCCACTGGTAGGCGAGCACCCAGAGGTTCCTCGGGGCGAAGTAGAGAAGCGTGGGCGCGACAGTCGAAGAAGACATCGTGTTCTGGCCGGCCGAGGCCATGTCGGACCAGTTGGTGAAGAGGCCGAAGTTCATCGAACCCCACTTCGTCCCCGTGTCGTGCGTCGTCGCGTAGACGAGATGCCTGCCGTTGTAAGGGGCGACGGTGAAGTCCTTGAGCGAGACCCACCCCGACTTCGGGCTGGCCAGCTGGCCCGTCGATGTCCAGCGATACGTCGACGGAAGATCGCACGTACCCGGGTTGCCGCCGTCGACGGGGACGAGTTGCCATTGTTGGTTGGTGCCGCCCCAGTCGTCGTATTGGACGATGTTGGCGCCGTCGGTGGTGGCGGCGCCTTGGACTTCGAGGGCTTTGTTGCTGTTGCGGTTGATCAGGCGTACGTAGCCGTCGGGGCTGTCGGTGAGTTTCCATTGTTGGTTGGTGCCGTTGCCGTCGGCCCATTGGACGATGGCGCCGCCGTTGGTGGTGGAGAAGTTGTAGACGTCCAGGACTTTGCCGGAGTGGCGGGATTTGAGGCGGTAGTAGCCGCCGCCGGAGTCGATGAACTGCCATTGCTGCTGGTTGCCGTTGTTGCGGGTCCACTGGGTGATGCGGCCGCCGTCGGCGGTGGACTGGTTGTAGACGTCCAGGGCTTTGCCGCTGTTGCGGTTGACCAGGACGTACCAGGCGTTGGGGTCGACGGTGGCCGCGTTGGCGGACTGACTGGCGACGAACAGGCCCGCCAGTAAGGTGGCCACCGTCGCGAGGACGGTCAAGAATCTCAATTTCACGATGTGCTCCGATTTATCGGACTCGGACGGTTGCACGTACCAGGCGTTGGTGTCGGTCGGCCCCGGGTTGGGAGAGCCGCCGTTGAGGAGTCAGGGGGTGGTGAGATCGAAGCGGCGCACGGTCACCGCGCCGCCGAGGGCCTGGGTGGCGTAGTTGAAGATCCCGAAGCGGTAACCCATGAAGAACTGCCAGGCGTTGTTCAAGGTGAAGGCCGGGCCCAGGTTCACGAAG
The DNA here is from genome assembly GCF_040654555.1 of Nonomuraea sp. NPDC050680. Taxonomy (NCBI): domain Bacteria; kingdom Bacillati; phylum Actinomycetota; class Actinomycetes; order Streptosporangiales; family Streptosporangiaceae; genus Nonomuraea; species Nonomuraea sp. NPDC050680. The sequence goes on from NZ_JBFAIF010000002.1 coordinate 939,515, forward strand.
GTGCTGCCGTCGGTGCTGTAGGAGAAGTGGGCCTGCCTGCCGGAACCTGGCCGGATGTCCGCGTTGACCCGCAACCAGAGCCGGCCGCCCGAGATGTTGGCACTCGCCGCCTCGGTACCGGTGCCGGTGGTCTGCCACGAACTGTTCATGGTCAGCCCGTTCGTCATCACGACCCGGTTGACGCCGTTGTCGCGTTTGACGCCGATCCAGGCCGACTGGTCGCGCAGCATGGCCAGCCCGGAGCGGTCGCCGTTGGCCATCTGTGAGTAGTCGAGCTCGATCGTCGCCGTGGACGACGGGCCCTGGATGCGGTGGGTCAGCGTGTTACGGGCGTTGTAGAGATCGCCTGTGACGGTCGCGGTCTGCAGACGCAGACCGTTGCCGGTGGAGAAGCGGCTGGTGTCGGGGTTGTGGTTCCACTCCCAGCGGTGGCCGAGGGTGTCCGAGGTGAAGGTGTCGGGACCGATCATGGATGCCACGGTCCGGCTGGGCTGAATATCCGGCTTCGGGTAGTTGACGCCCCAGCCGCCGTTGACGGTCTGCACGATCGGCCAGTCATCGGTCCAGGTGATCGGCGCGAGCGCCGGGACCCGGCCGCCGGGGTAGGCGTCGACGAACGACATGTAGTACCAGGCGCCGTTCTGGGTCTGGACGAGCCCGCCTTGGTGGGGGACGCCGCCGCCGGAGATGGGGCCGGGCATGTTGAGCAGGACCTGCCGCATCTCGTACGGGCCCCACGGCGATGTGGAGCGCAGCACGTACTGGCCGTTGGCCGGGCGGGTCAGCCAGATGTAGTAGTAGCCGTTCCGCTTGTAGAAGCGGGAGCCCTCCAGAGTGCCGATGCTGCTCGGGGTCTGGAACACCTGCTGGCTACGCACCTGGCTGAGCCCGTCGGCCGAGAGCTGGGCGACGCTGATGGTGCCGTTGCCGTAGGCGACGTACATGGTGTCGTTGGTGTCGATCAGCAGGCCGGCGTCGTAGTAGCAGTTGTTGATCCGCGAGCGCTTGGTCCACGTGCCGTCGACGGCGGAGGCGGTGTAGACGTAGGTCCGGTTGAACTCGACGCAGCCGATCCAGTAGTAGGTGCTGTTGCTGGGCCGGTAGTTCAGGGCCGAGGCCCAGATGCCCTTCACGTACGCCCGGCCGCCGTTGAGGTCGTAGGCGCCCGAGTCGAAGTCGAGCCTCGGGACCGAATGGCCGGCGTACTCCCAGTCGACCAGGTTGTAGGAGCGCAGGATTGGCGCGCCCGGCGAGTAGTGCATCGTCGAGGCCGAGTAGTAGTAGGCGTCGCCGACCCGGATGATGTCGCCGTCGGCGAAGTCCTGCCAGACGACCGGGTTGGTGTAGTTGCCGCCCGGATTCGGGTTGCCGCCGTCGACGGGGACGAGTTGCCATTGTTGGTTGGTGCCGCCCCAGTCGTCGTATTGGACGATGTTGGCGCCGTCGGTGGTGGCGGCGCCTTGGACTTCGAGGGCTTTGTTGCTGTTGCGGTTGATCAGGCGTACGTAGCCGTCGGGGCTGTCGGTGAGTTTCCATTGCTGGTTGGTGCCGTTGCCGTCGGCCCATTGGACGATGGCGCCGCCGTTGGTGGTGGAGAAGTTGTAGACGTCCAGGACTTTGCCGGAGTGGCGGGATTTGAGGCGATAGTAGCCGCCGCCGGAGTCGATGAACTGCCATTGCTGCTGGTTGCCGTTGTTGCGGGTCCACTGGGTGATGCGGCCGCCGTCGGCGGTGGACTGGTTGTAGACGTCCAGGGCTTTGCCGCTGTTGCGGTTGACCAGGACGTACCAGGCGTTGGGATCGACCGTCGCCGCTGACGCCTGGGCCGTGAGGAACACGCCCATGAGCAGCAGGGACGAGAGCACCGCGAGCAGGCGCCTCACAGGAACCTCCCAAGGTTGTTGTTCGAGCCGTTGTCGTCGGCGAGCACGAGCTGCGCGCCCTGAGAGGTGCCGGCCAGGCCGCCGTCGGCGGTGGAGATGTTCTGGATGCCGAGGGCCGGCCCGCTGGCCGCGCCGCTACCTCCCCTGACCACTGGTGTTCCAGTAGACGACGTAGTTGTGGCCGTGGGCGTCGTAGAACGGCTCCAGTCGCACCGATGCCCCGTTGGCGGTGGCCGTGAAGGCCAGGGACGAGGTGCTGGTCCGGGTGATCGATGAGAGGGCCAGCGTCGGGGCCGACGACAGGCTGGTGTTGCCGTAGACGCCCGACAACACGACCGGGCCGTAGGTGACGGCTTGCACGTTGGGGTTGTCATTGGCGGCCTTCATGACCACCCGCATGGGCAGTCGCACGGTCACGGTGTCGCCCGACGTCCACGAGCGGGTGAGGTCGGCGTAGGTGCCCGGAGCCGTGGCGACGGCCTGCTGGAGCCCGTTGACGCTGATCGTCGCGCCCTGGGTCCAGGCCGGGATGCGGACGCGCATCGTCCACGATCCGCTCACATTGCCGGTGACCTGTATGGACGTGGTGTCGCTGACCGGATACGAGGTTGTCTGGGTGACCGTGATGCCGCGTTGGCTCCAGTTGAGCGTGGAAGGCACGAACAGGTTCACGAACAGCGTGGTGCCGTTGTGGAAGTAGATCGAGTCCATCAGCTTGGTGTTGGTCTCGATCCCGCTGCCCTGGCAACACCAGAAGGAGTTGTAGTCCGTGCTCCACGTGCCGCCGCCCCAGGCCGGGCCGACGCCCCGGCGCCCGCCCGGGTTGAGCGGGGTGAAATAGGTGACGTGCCCGCGTGCGTCAGCCGGATTCTGCTGCCCGATCAGATGATTGAGCAGGGCGTTCTCGTAGTAGTCGAAGTAGGCGGCCCGGGCCGGCGACAGCAGCCACAGCTCCCGGGTCAGCTTGAGCATGTTGTAGGTGTTGCACGCCTCGCCGGTGTCCCTGGTCAGATGGGCGGCGATCGCGTTCGGGGCGCGGAAGTGCTCGGCCCGGCTGTTGGAGCCGTTCGCGTACGTGTGCGCTCCGACGGTGATGGACCAGGCGTTGGCGGCGATGTCGCGGTAGCGGGTGGTGCCCGTCGCCTTGTACTCGCGGGCCGCCCCGATCCACTTGGGCACCTGGGTGTTGGCGTGCAACCCGTTGAGCTGGTCCTGGTTCGCGGCCAGCGGGTTGAACACGGCCGCGTGGTCGAACCGCTGGGCCGTGGTCAGCCAGCGGGAGTCGCCGGTCATCTGGTACAGGTCCGTGAGCACGGCGTTCATGCCGCCGAACTCGGTGCCGAGCATGGCCTGCGTCTGGCTTGCGGTGAGCCGCGACGTGCGGGTGTCGACCCATCCGGCCAGTGCCAGCAAGACGGTCCGGGCCTGGGTGTTGCCGATCAGCCGCCACACGTCCAGCAGCCCCGCCAGGGTCTTGTGGATGCAGTAGTAGGGCACGTTGCCGTTGGTGAGCGTGCGGTTCTCCACGGCGGTGATGTCGGACTCGGGGAAGCCGGACAGATAGCCGCTGGTGAACCCGGCGGCGCCGTTGTTGGCCTGGCATTTGGCCAGTTCGGCGACCATGCGGTCGGCCTTGTCCCGGCAGGTGGTGTCGCCGAGCACAGCGTAGGCCTGCGCCCACGCCGTCAGGAAATGGCCCTGCGTGTGGGAGCGGAACGGGAAGCTGGGCGCGTCCCAGCCTCCGTTGGCCGCCGCGCCGTTGGTGGACAGGCGGTGGTTGGCCCGGAAGACGTACAGCAGCCGGTCGACATCGACGAAGCGCAGGTAGTTCAGCGTGCGGTTCTGATTGTCCAGCCAGCGGCCGGAGGTCAGCCGGACCTGGCCGAGATCGAACTCGTAGGCCGAGACGCCGATGTCGGATCTGGCCCAGGGGAGTGCGGCCAGAGCGGGGGACGTGCCGATTACCTGGCCGGCAGCCGAGAGCGCGACGGTCGCGCCCGCAGCTTGAAAGAGCCGGCGACGGCTCAAGGGCATGAGAAGCTCCTTGGATGTCAGCGGTGAGGATGGCGGCCATAGATTTGTTAGCGCTAACATCGAATCTTGCTCAGCTGCGCCTACCTTCGGTGAGTGCGTTGTCGCGGAGTACATCCGACAGTCCGGCCCGCGTCAACGAGGGGCGGACCTCGCCGACTCGGGCGTGGGCACGGAACATCTTCCCGGCCTGGAGCTTCGCCTTCGGGAAGCTCGAGCCGCGCTGCCTGTGCATGTGAAAGTTTCACAGAAGTAACCCGTTGGCAACGGGTAACTTGCGACGCTTTCGGAGTTAACTTGCTGTCTCCAGGCGTGGCTACGCCGGCACATGCTTGCCCCAGCTGCGTTACCAGCGCATCGCGGTGGTCGGCGGGCCCGCATTCCCGCTCTTCGGTGAGGTCAGCCCGCATCGTCAGCGGCGATATGCCGAAATGGCGCTGGGCTCCACCGTCACGCAACGCCCTCTGCCCCGCGACTATTTGATCTTAGTTAAGTTTCTTCCGTGTGAACGGTTGACGAGCCGCAGTCAGGGCCTTACCTTCCTGCAAGAGATGTTAGCGCGAACAATCGGCGCTCTCCGGGAAGGTTGTCGGCCATGACCTGACCCATGTGAGCTTCATCGAAGTGACTTGGTGACACGTAACCCAAGCGCGTGTTCCTTCTCCGCTGGGAGCGCTCCCATAGGACGGCAGAACGACCGGGCCAACGGGGCCGGAAAAATGCACGGACTCAGCACCAATAGCCAAGAGGAGGAGATATGACGCACGGTCGGAATGAGTCTGTCAGCAGCGAGCGAGGATCGCTGAGCCGGAGAAGCGTACTGGCGACGATGGGGGCTCTGCCGGTCCTCACCGTCGCGGCGTCGGCCACAGAGGCCTCGGCGGCCTCGGCGGCCTCGGCCGTGACGGCCGCCGCCGCGGTGATCATCGATCCGTCGGCACGGCGGCAGACGATACGAGGCTTCGGCGGTATGACCCACACGGCCTGGATCGGCGACCTCACGGCTGCCCAGCGGGACACGGCGTTCGGCACCGGCGAGGGTCGGCTGGGATTCTCCGTGCTGAGGATCCCCGTCCCCGAGAACCAGGCGGACTGGAGCCGTGACGTGGCGACGGCGAAGCGCGCGATCGAGCTCGGGGCGACCGTCATCGCGTCCCCCTGGAATCCCCCCGCCCGCATGGTCGAGACCTTCGTCCGTGGCAGTCAGAACAACGCCAGACGCCTCAGATACGACATGTACGGCGCCTATGCCCAGCACCTGAACGACTTCACCGCATTCATGCGGAACAACGGGGTGAACCTGTACGGCATCTCCGTGCAGAACGAGCCCGACTACGCGCATGATTGGACGTGGTGGACTCCCACTGAAATGGTGCGGTTCTTACGGGAGAACGCCGGCTCGATCAGCACCAGGGTCATCGCGCCCGAGTCCTTCCAGTACCTGAAGAACATGTCGGACCCGATCCTCAACGACCCCACGGCGCTCGCCAACGTGGACATCATCGGGGCGCACCTCTACGGCACCTCGTTCGCGAACTTCCCCTATCCCCTCTTCAAGCAGAAGGGCGCGGGCAAAGAACTCTGGATGACCGAGGTCTACTACCCCAACAGCACCGATTCGGCGGACCTCTGGCCCCAGGCGCTCGACGTGGGGGAGCACATCCACCGCGCCATGGTGGACGCCGAGTTCCAGGCCTACATCTGGTGGTACATCCGGCGCAGCTACGGGCCCATGCGGGAGGACGGCCAGATCAGCAAGCGCGGCGCCAACATGGCGCACTTCGCCAGGTTCGTCCGCCCCGGATACGTGCGGATCGAGGCGACGAAAAACCCGGCGTCGAACGTCTACGTGTCGGCGTACCTGGGTGGCAACTCCACGGTCGCCATCGTCGCCATCAACAAGGGGACCGCCGCGGTGAGCCAGCAGTTCACCCTGGCGAACGGCACCGCCTCCCGTGTCTCGTCCTGGCTGACCGACGCGAGCAGGAACGTCGCGCCCCAGGGCACGACCGGGGTATCGAACGGCTCCTTCACCGTCACGCTTCCCGCTCGAAGCGTGACGACCTACGTGACGGCGTGACCCAGACTGCCGGTGGCATCGACACCAGCGCGTGGCACGTGCCGGCTACTACCGCCTCAAGTCCCGCCACTCCGGCAAAGTCCTGGACGTCGATCACTTCTCCGGGCGAGTCCTTGAATGAGCGCCGAATCTTTTAGTAAATTTACTTAAAGATTTCCTGCGGACCCGCAGGTAGAAGGAGCCTCATGAAAAGACGTGCACTTCGACCGATGATCGCCGCCCTCGCCCTGACCGCCATCGGCGGCACCGCCGCTTCTCCCGCCAACGCCGCACCAGCCGCGGAGCAGCCCGTGACCTTCGCCCGCACCACCCTGGGCGGTGCCGACCCGAGTGTCATCCGGGTCGGCAACCTCTACGTCGCAGCCAAGTCGGTGAACGGCGGCGTGGCCGTACGGACGGCGACCACTCTCGAGGGCATCGCCGGCGCGCCCCCGCGCCAGGTGTGGAAGGACACCGGCAACCTCGGTGAGGTGTGGGCGCCCGAGATCGTGCACCACAACGGCGAATACCACATCTACTTCTCGGCGGGCCGCAGCGCCGCCCATCGGATGTACCACATCAGCTCCGCCACCGCCGACTCCGGCTATTCCGCCGCGACGAAGGTCGCCCTGCCCGGCGACAAGTGGGCCATCGACGGCGCGCCGTTCACCTTCAACGGCCAGCGCTGGTTCGTGTGGTCCGGCTGGGCGGGCGACACCAACGTCGAGCAGAACCTCTACGTCGCCCGGATGAGCGGCCCGACCACGGCCACCGGCGGCCGTTACATCATCTCCCAGCCGCGGGAACCGTGGGAGCGGGTCGTCGGCAACCCGTTCATCAACGAGGCTCCCCAGCCGATCCTCGACCCGAACGGGCAGTTGCACATCGTGTACTCCGCGAACGGCAGCTGGAGCAGCAAGTACTGCCTCGCCGATCTGCGGCTGCGCGCCGGTGGTGACCCGACGAACGTGTGGGACTGGTACAAGAGCAATGGTTGCCTGTTCGGCTCGTACGCGGCGTACATGATGGCTGGCTGGACCCCGACGCTGCAGGTGGACGGCCCGGGCCACCACACGTTCGTGCTGGAGCGCGGGGACATCGCCACCAGCCCGCCGTCCGGCAACCGGTTCCCGACCATGTACCACGCTGTCGCCAAGGGCACGCCGTACGAGTGGTCCAACCGCTACTGGTACACCGGCACGGCCGTCTGGTGGGGCAAGACCACCTACCGGCGGGCGAACGTGCCCGGCGCCAACACCGACGTCGGGTACAGCCTCAAGTTCTTCGAATGACGCGTCCGCGACCCCTGATCCGCCGTCCTTGGAATGGCAGTGCCCCGCGCTGATCGACGGTGTGGCCGCGCATGTATCGGTCAGCAGACGGCCAGGGTGTCGCGCCATACCCCGTCCAGGGCCATCTGGATCGCGCCGGTGAGCACAGTGCCCTCGGCCAGCTCCGACAGTTCCACGCTGGGCGGGGTGAGGGTCAGGTCTTCGAGGTGCCGGGCGATCGCGTCCAGCAAGACCGCGCCGGCCCGGGCGATGCCGCCACCGATCACGATCACATGCGGGGACAGCACGAGGACGACGGGCGCGATCGCCTCGGCGAAGACGGCGGCGACCCGGTCGACGACCTCGGCGGCGATCGGGTCGCCCCCGGCGGCGGCCGCGAAGACGGCGGCCGCGTCCGTCGCACGGGCGAGCCCCGACTCCGGATGCCCGGCGGCGCGGTGGCGGGCGAGATTGACGATCGCCTCGGCGCCGATCGCGCGCTCCAGCGGCCCACGACCGTCCCCAGCCGCGTCGGGAAGGTCTGCGTCGGGAAGGTCTGTGTTGGGAAGGTCTGTGTTGGGAAGGTCTGTGTTGGGAAGGTCTGTGTTGGGAAGGTCTGTGTTGGGAAGGTCTGTGTTGGAACCTGTGTTGGGGAGGTTACCGGCAGGACGGATGAAGCCGATCTCACCGGCCTGGCCCGCGCCCCGATGCAGCCGCCCGTCGATGACGACACCGGCGCCGAGCCGTTCGCCCCACTGAACCGCGAGCAGGGTGCCCGCGCCGGTGCGTTGGTGGGCGGCCGCCAGCGCGGCCAGGTTCGCGTCGTTCTCCACCGTGACCGCGCACCTGAAATGAGCGCGCAGGCGGCCGGCGAGGTCGATCTCCGACCAGCCCGGCACACTCGGGACGAACAGCACGCGGCCGGTGGTCTCCTCGACGATGCCCGGGGTCGCCGCGGTGACCGCCGTGATCTGCTCGGCGGCCAGGCCGGCCGTCGCCAGAGCCTCGTCCGTCACCTCATCGACCGCCTCGAGCAGGTGCCGGGCGCTGCGATGACGGACCGTCCGGCGAATCACCGCGAGGCGCTCACCGGCCAGGTCGGCGATCCCCGCCGTCACGGTGTGCGGGCCGACGTCCAGGCCGAGTACGGGTGCCGCCCGGCCGTTCAATGAGAAGCGCGTCGCCGGTCTGCCCACAGTGGCCGGCCGGGGTGCGTGCTGCCGGAGCCAGCCGGCGGCCAGCAGATCCTCCACGGCTTGGGCGACCGTCGGGCGGGTGAGTTCGGTCAACTGGCTGAGTTCGGCCAGCCGCACGGGCTCGGGCGCGCGCCGTCGGACCGCGTCGAGCACCGCGGCCCGGTTCATCCTCCGCAGCACCGGGGTACCCGCTGGCCGCTCCTCCATCATCCGCGCCCCCTGCTGTCCGGTTCATGAATATCTGTCGGGAGATCTTGACCTCTGGTCACCTGCGGCTGAGTATATTTCGCAAAGACGTTACGAAAAGTCTTTACATAACTTCTTCTCCAGTAGGCCCCTTAGTCGCCCCCCTCGGAGGTGGCCGCCCGATGACCCGTTCCGGCGAACCCCACAGCCCCTTACCGCGTCGATGGCGAACGCACTTGACGGCACTCGCCGCCGTCCTGCTCACGATGCTCACCGCCCCGTTCCTCTCCCCGCCCAAGGCGGCGGCCGACACGCCCGCCCGGTTCGACAGCCCAGCGGCGCAGGCCCTGGACCGGTTGATCGGGACATCGCGCGCCAAGCAGGTCACCCTGCGCACGATCGACAAGGGCACGGGCCGAGACCGGTTCCAGGTGTACGGTGCCAACGGCCGCCTCGTCGTCGCCGGCACGACGCCCGCGGTTCAGCTGACCGGCTTCGGCTACTACCTGCGTCAGGTGGCCCACGCCGACATCGCGATCAACGGCTCCCAGGTCGACCTGCCCCAGCGTCTCCCGTTGCCCGCGGCGCCCATCGCCAGAGACTCCTCAGTGGATCACCGCTTCGCCCTCAACGACACCAACCAGGGCTATGCGGGGGCGTATCTGAGCTGGGCGGAGTGGCAGCGGCGAATCGATGTCCTCGCCCTGCACGGCATCAACGAAGTGCTCGTCTACGAGGGACAGGAAGCGGTCTACCAGCGTACTTTCATGGAGTTCGGCTACTCCGACGAGCAGATGCGCCAGTGGATCCCGCAGCCGGGCCACCAATCCTGGTGGCTGCTGCAGAACATGTGCTGCACCGACAGCCCCATCTCTCAGCAGCTCATCGATCAGCGGGTCCAACTCGGCCGCAAGATGGCTGACCGCCTGCGTTCGCTGGGCATGGTCCCTGTGCTGCCCGGCTATTTCGGCACCGTGCCGACCGACTTCAAGGTCCGCAATCCGGAAGCCAACACCGTCCCGCAGGGCACCTGGAACCAGCTCGAACGCCCCCACTGGCTCGACCCGACAGGTTCGATCTTCACGCGCGTCGCGGCCACGTTCTACCGGGTGCAGAGCGAACTGTTCGGTTCCAGCACGATGTACAAGATGGACCTGCTCCACGAGGGCGGCACGGCCGGAAAGGTCAACGTCGCACAGGCCTCGCAAGCCGTACAGCGGGCCTTGAACACCGCCCATCCAGATGCACTGTGGACGATCCTGGGATGGCAGAGCAACCCGCTGCCGGCGACGCTTCAGGCCATCGACCGGAGCAAGATGTTCATCGTCGACGGCATCAGCGAGGAACCCGGCATCACCGACCGGGACAAGGACTTCCTCGGCACCGGGTACGCGTTCGGCACCATCTGGAACTTCGGCGGTCACTTCAACCTCGGCGCCCGGCTGACGCTGTGGAACGAGAAGTTCCACGCCTGGCGCGACAAGCCCGGTACGGCCATGAACGGCATCGCGCTGATGCCGGAGGCCATCGACAACAACCCGGCCGCGGTCGCGTTCTTCACCGACCTGGCGTGGCAGGACAGCCCGGTCGACATGCGGCAGTGGTTCGCCGACTACGCCACCGCCCGGTACGGCGCTGAGGATCCGCACGCCAAGGCGGCCTGGCAGATCCTCCTCGACACCGTCTACAGCTGGCCCGCCGGCGCCGACTCACGGCACGTCACCGGCCTGTACGACGACGAGCCCGGCCTGGCGAACACCGGCTACCCGCTGCAGTACGACATCGCCGCCTTCGACAAGGCGCTCGACGAGCTGCTCCAGATCGACCGGCGCCTGCGCGGTTCCGGCGCTTACCGCTACGACCTGGTCGACGTCGCGCGGCAGGTGCTGGCCAACCACAGCCGGCTGCGGCTCCCCAAGATCCGTGCCGCCTACCGTGCCAAGGATCTCGCCCGCTTCGAGCGCCTCACCGGCCAGTGGATGGACCAGCTGCGCCAGATGGACCAGCTGCTCGGCACCGACGAGAACTTCCTGCTCGGGACATGGCAGAAGGAAGCCCGCCGGCAGGCCGCCACTCCGGCTGAGGCGGCGACCCTGGACTACAACCTCAAGTCGCTGGTCACGCTCTGGGCCGGCGGCGCCCGTCTGCAGGACTACGCCCGCAGGGAGATGAACGGCCTCGTCGGGCAGTACTACGCGAAGCGCTGGCAGCTGTTCTTCGACGGCCTGAAGACCGCGCTGCGCTCGGGCAAGGATTACCCCGAGCCGATCGACTGGATGGCCGTCGCCCAGGACTGGGCCAAGGCCGGCACCAAGCTGGCGTCTGAGCCACGTGGAAACGCCTACGTCGAAGCGAGCAAGGTGGCCGCACAGCCGGACGGCGCGGTGACCGTCGGAGTCGACCGCAAGGGCGTCAAGCCGGGTGGGGTCGTACAGGTGACCGCCGTGTTCACCAACGACAACGCGCTGCGGCCCACCGACAGGGTGACGCTCCGGCTCGATGCCCCGCACGGATACCAGGTGCGGGCGACCTCCCCGGTCCGCGCCGAGCATGTCGCCCCGCGCGACAAGCTCACCGTGACGTGGACGGTGACCGTTCCCGCCGGCGAGGCTCCGGGCGGTACCCCGGCGCTGGACGTCACCGCCTCCTGGCGATCCGACGACCTCGCCCAGCAGGACATGGCCTCGACCCGCCTGCTGATCGCCGGAGCCGCGCCCGCGTCGTACAAGACGATGAGCAACACGCTGGCCGAGTTCGCTCCCACCGGCGACGGGATCGCGATCGCGGCGAGCGGCGCGGACCTTTGGAAGGAGACCAACGAGCTGGCCACCGCCTACCGCGCGGACGCCTTGGCCGACGGGCAGCAGCTCGCCAGCACGGTGCTGCGGCAGGACGGTTCGTCGGAGTGGACCCGGTCCGGGCTGGTGGTGAGCGACGATCTGGCCACTTCCGGGTCCACCGGCTACGCGAACATCGCGGTCACTCCCGGTCACGGCTGCGTGTTCAGCTGGGATTCCGACGGCAATGGGCAGCTCGACTCGTACGCCGAAGTGGGTGGATTCACCCCGCCCGTACGCGTGCGCATCGGAAGGTCCGGCGACCGGCTCACCGGCTCGTGCGGCAGCGACGGCAAGAACTGGTCGGTGATCGGGTCGGCCCGCGTCCCGGGCAGCGGCGCCGCGCTCGACGTCGGCCTGTTCGTCAGCGCGGCCGACCGGGACACCGGCCAGCAGGCGATCGCCGTGCTGACCGATCCCGCGTCGACCCCGTCGACCGCACGCGACGGCGCGCAGGACACGCTGCAGAGCCTCCGCAAACCGGTCACAGCGCTGAGCTGGGAGTCGGGCCGGGGCCCCGAGTACGCGAACGACGGCAACCGGGCCAACTCCCCGTACTTCGCCAGCCAGATGACCTGGGACACCACCTGGTGGAAGGTCGATCTGGAAGGGGTCAACGACATCTCACGCGTCAACGTGCGCAACTATGTCGGAGGCGGGCGCTACTACGAGTACCGGCTGGAGGGCAGCCTCGACGGCGTCACCTGGTACACCCTCGGTGGCCGTCGTGGCCCCCGGGCCGCGACCGACGCTGGAGACACGATCACCACTGAGGCGAAGGCCCGCTACGTCCGGGTGATCGGCACCCACAACACCGCCAACCTGTCCTTCCACCTCACCGAGGTCAGCGTGTACGGCACGCCTACGTCACGCAGGTGAACGCCGCTGTCATCAGCCGCTCCCTGACTCCGGCCCAGGCCGCCATCCTCAAGAAGCTGGCGGCCGTCCTGTAACCCGCCCAAACGGGTGGGCCACCGGATACCCGGTGGCCCACCCGTTTCGTCGTGGCCGTTACTTCTTGAAGGCGTCCTTGACCTTCTTGCCGGCGTCCTTGACTTTCTCGCCGGCCTGTCTGAGGCCCCCCTCGGCCTGTTCGGTACGCCCTTCGGCCCGCAGGTCCTCGTCGTCGGTGGCCTTTCCGATGTTCTCCTTCGCCCGGCCCTTGAGCTCTTCCGCCTTGTTACGGATCTTGTCGTCGGCGCCCATGTCCATGCCTTTCTCGTCGGTTCCCGGAAACTCCAACTTTCCGAACAGAGCGACTGGAAACATGGAGAGCGGTCAGGCGAGGCCCCGCAACGGGTTAGTTGACGCAGTCCTGCTTGTGGAGCCCCAGCGCCATCTCGTACACCTTGCCCTTGTTGAGAAGGAAGGAGTAGTAGGCCTTCGCATTGCCGGCGATGTCGACGTACGGGTAGCCGCTGGCGGCCGTCTTCAGCTTGGGATAGGCCTTCTTGAGCTGCCGGTACGTGGAGCCCAGCCCGATGCCCTCGGGGGTCTTGGCGCCCTTGGGCGCGAAGATCACCGCGACGCCATGCTTCTTGGAGATGTAGAGGCCGACGGAGTCGGGGCCGACCGGGCGAGCCTTCAGGCTCCAACTGGTGCAGCTGGGGGAGGCGGCTCCGTCAACGTGCACGATCTTGCCGCTGGCCTTGGCCGCCTTGGCGCTCATCCCCAGCGTGATGCCCCCATATCCGGAAGGGCCGAAGACGGCGGGCGCCGTCGCGGCGTGCGCCGCTGGTGCGAGGCCGCCCAGCACCAGCCCTGCGGCTAGGGTCGTGCCCAATACGGTACGGGTCATCGTGTGTGTCGTCATGCACGGTTGGATGCTCGAATGGGGAGTGAAGTTCGTACGCGGCGAGACTTTGACAGCCGCTCCGGGGATCTTCCGACGATGCGGGTGAATTAGGCGACACTGGGACCGAAGACAGCACGGTTGACGCCACCACCTCGCTCCACCCCTTCCGCCAACGAGGGACGACATGCCGACCACGAGATCGTCATCAAGGACGGACAGTCGCCGGCTCAATGACCCCATTCTCATCACCGGTGGCAGCGGCCACGTCGGCTCGCATCTGGTCAGCCGGCTGCTCCTCCACGGTCACCGCGTGCGCGCCACGGTCCGCTCACCCGCCCGCGAAACCAGCCTCCGCGAGGCGGTGGCCGCGGCCGGCGCCGATCCAGGGGACCGGCTCGACGTCTGCCACGCCGATCTGTCCGCGGACGACGGTTGGGCCGCGGCCACGGTGGGCTGCGCTTATGTCCACCACGTCGCATCGCCGCTGCCTGCCCATCAGCCGAAGGAGGACGACGAGCTGATCGTCCCGGCCAGGGACGGAGCGCTGCGCGTCCTGCGTGCCGCCCGCGACGCCGGGGTGGCGCGGGTGGTGATGACGTACGCTCGTCAAGACGATGCTCGACGGGAACGTGCCGGTCGCGCCCCGCGACTTCTTCGGTGTGGTGGACGTGCGCGACGTCGCGGACCTGCACGTGCGGGCCATGACCTATCCCGCGGCGGCCGGCCAGCGGTTCCTGACCGGCAGCGGCGAGATGATCAGCTTCCTGCAGACCGCCCGGATCCTGAGCGACCATCTGGGCGAGACGCGGCCAAGGTGCCGAAGCTGGAGCTCCCCGACGAGCAGGTCAGGGCCGCGGCGCGGACGAATCTCGAGTTACGGGCGATGGTCGACCAGCTGGGCCGTATCCCGGTCGTCCACGCGGACAAGGCCCGTGAGGTCCTCGGCTGGCAGCCGCGCGCCCCGGAGACCGCCATCGCCGACAGCCTCATCCGCCTCGGCTTGGTGGCGAGCCGACCCTCGGCCATCAGCCGTTCGGCGGCGTTCGGCAACCGATCGAGATCATGAACCCGAGGGCGGAGCGTGCTCGCAATAACATCTCCCTTGGCCCAACGGAACCCCCGCACCGGCGCCCGGGTGCAGCGGAGGTCTAGAAGATCGCTTCCCTGGAATGGGGTGATCGTTTCCCGGGCTGGTGGGCGGCGCGTCGCAAACAGCATGCCTGACGTCGGCCAGGAGGTTGGAAGCCGATCCTCTTGAGGGTCGTAGCAATGCAGCCCGAGTTGAGCGGCGACCTGGACTGCGTACGCCGAGGCCTCCTCCGCCCGCCTGCGTCACAGACGCGTGGCGCGACGCACGATGAGCCTCCCTCACCTCGACGCCGGCGAGCGGCCCGACACTCTGCTCTTGGACGTGCTCAAGGTCCTCCTCGCTCCGTGAGACAGGCCGCCGGAAGGAGAAGAGAAGAGTTCCGGAAGTTCCGGCTGCGACAATTCCCGCACATCCGAACGAACAGGAAGACCAGTGCGCAAGCTCAAGCACAAGGCGGCACTCGCCCTCACCACCGCGGCTATGCTCGCCTGCTCCGTAGCCGTCAGCGCCCCGGCGAACGCCGCATCGTCACCGATCGCCGCGTGCGGCGGCGGCAGCTATCACATCGTCGACAGCTACGACCTGACCGGCCACCCCGGCAACGGCAGCGCCATGCTCTACCTGCTGTACAACGGCACCACCAATTGCGTGGTCACCTGGCTGACCGGCGCGTCCGTCGGCACCAGCGCCTACATGAAGGCCTCCATCCAACGGGCAAGCGACGGAAAGACCGTCACCGACACCGGCTATTACAAGTACTACGCCGGTCCGGTGAAGCTGTCCGCCTCGGGAACGTGCGTCAAGTGGAGCGGTTTCGCCTTCGGTTCCTACCAGGGCTGGACTTCCGGCTGGTCACACTGCGGTTGATGATCTCCTCAAGGGGATGTTCACGAGTGGAGTTGAGCAGCGCGAAGAAGAAGGGCAGATAGATCGCTTCCCCCACGACTCTTGATCGTTCAGCGTATGGCGTCAGGCACATGAGCCATTACGTACGGGTGTGCTGGTCGAACCACTCGCTCGTCAGTTTTGCGCCAGTTGCGTCATGGACCAATGGGATATTCGCAATCGACGACTCAAGCGCGATTTAGGAGCGTGAGCATGGCGCCAGAATCGATACCACCCAAGGCCCTGGAAGACAGCTGGCCGGGTCTGGAGGCGGAACGAGATGGCGTCACCTACAACGAAAAGGTGATCAGGGAAAGCGCCAAAGCGCTGAGAGAGGCGCTGGGGCGCTTCACCGGCGAAGGGCGCAGCGCCAAGGGGAGCAGCCTGGCCGCCGGCCAGGGCTCCATCGATGATCTGACCAAGTACGCCGCGCTCGAGGAACTGAGGACCCAGTTGCAGAGCGTTGCCCGGTGGGAGGGCGGTCGCACGTTCGCCGAGATGCTGGAGACCTGCCACCAGGAGTTCACCACGATCTATCGAGAGGTCCAGAAGAACTTCGATATCGCGATTGCGCTGCTCGACGCCGGCGCGGGCAAATACAAGGACGTCAGCGACGCGAACACGGACGGAGCCTAGCCGCCCATGGTCGAGAAGACCGACAAGAAGACACGCTGGCTCAAGCCCTCCCGCGGTGCGGATTGGACGATCGATAACGACGACCGCAGCGCGACGGAGGTCAAGGAGTTCATCAAGGGCATCAGCGTCAAGGAGATTCAGGATGCCGGAGCCTCCTACGTGGACGCGTGTTCGGTCGTCGCCAACGCCCAATGGGTGCTCGGGCAGGAAGCCGAGGCTCTCGCCAAGGTCTGGGAGGGCAAGGCCTCCGTAACGGCACAGAAGGCCCTGAGAACTATTTACGTAGCGCTCGGCGAACTCTCTGACAAGCTGCTGGCGATGGGCCGTCCGCTCGAGACCCTGGCCGAGGTGGTGCGCCAACACCAGGAGTTCATCGACGGCAAACTTTCGGAGGAGAAGCGCGAAAACTCGAGTTTCGGCCTCGGGGGCGATGGTCACGACCACATCGTTTTCAACGGAGTTCTGCAGTCGGGCAAGCATGGCGTGAAGTTGGACTTCCACAATCTCCTGGGAAAGCTGGCAGGGCTGCAGCTGGAGGCGTTCAGCAAGGACCTCGAGGCGATCTACAGCACCCTTCCCAAGACGGTGGAGATGGAACTGCCCGCCATCGCCTATCCGGTGGCACCGCATGAGAAGCCCGAAACGGTCGACTACAGATTTGGCGAGAGGCCGTCCGCCGGAGCCTCCGACCGCTCCCCCTCCCACATAAGCCCCACTGACACTGACCGCTCAGGTGGCGGCCCTGCATTACCTGCCGGCGCGGACTCTTCCGCACCGCATGGCGAGCGCGCACATTTCCCTGGTGATCCCGAGGACCGGGACAGGGCGGACCTCAGCCAAGGGCCGGACAGCTCATCGTCCGACGCCGCCCCGGGCGGCACGAACGCACCCCGTTGGCCGGCCATTCTCGACGCGAACGGCAACGAGGCATCGCCTGGCGACCCCACCCGCGGCTCGAACGATCCCACGAGCGCCTTGGATCGGCCCACCAACCTGCATACCAAGCTGGCAGACTTCCAGCGCCCAATCGACTCGGACAGCAGCCCGATTCACTTCACCCCCAAGAGTCCGAACCACCCCGCGGCCACCGACCCCGGCAATCTCGGCGCCAGCATGGGCAGTGGATCGGGAGCCCCAGCGACGATCAACGGTATTCGGGCCACCGCCACGAACGGGACGGGCTCCCCCTTCATGCCGATGAGCGGGATGGGCGGTGCGAGCGGCCAGGAGGAGAAAGAGCGCGAATCCGCCACTTGGCTTCACGAGGACGACGACGTCTGGGGCGGCGACATGGACGGTGTGGTCCACAACAGAATTGGCTGATTGCCTGCCAAGCGCCACAGCAAATTCTGTGTCGTGTCCGGTCGCCGTCACCAGGCGACGACGGCGTGGGGTTCGCCGTCGCCGCCGTTGCTCTGCGGTTATCGGTAGGCGCTGGCTTGGAGGGTGTAGAGGTCGGCGTACAGGCCGTCCAAGGACATGAGGGTGTCGTGGTTGCCCTGCTCTGTCACCCTGCCGTGCTCCAGGACGTAGATGCGGTCGGCGTAGCGGACGCTGGCCAGCCGGTGGGTGATGAGCAGGACGGTGCGGCCGTCGGAGTGGCTGCGGATGCGTTCGAACAGGGCGTGCTCGGCGCGGGCGTCGAGGGCGGCGGTCGGCTCGTCGCAGATGAGCAGCGCCGCGTCACGGTGGAAGCCCCGGGCCACCGCGATGCGCTGCCACTGGCCGCCGGACAGCTCGTGGCCGTCCTTGAAGCGCCGGTCGAGCAGCGTCCGGTAGCCGTGGGGGAGACCGCCGATGACCTCGTCGGCCCCGGCCACCTCGGCGGCCGAGCGCAGGGCCGGCTCGCCCTTGTCGGTGCCCATGGTGATGTTGTAGCGAGCCGTGAGCGGCCAGCGGGTGTGGTCCTGCGCGATGACCGCGG
Source organism: Nonomuraea sp. NPDC050680 (assembly GCF_040654555.1). NCBI lineage: Bacteria > Bacillati > Actinomycetota > Actinomycetes > Streptosporangiales > Streptosporangiaceae > Nonomuraea > Nonomuraea sp. NPDC050680. The sequence continues at coordinate 957,308 of NZ_JBFAIF010000002.1, forward strand.
TGCGCAGCCGGAGGTCTTCGGGGTTGATGTCTTTGAGATCGGTCTCGTCCCAGGAGACGGTGCCGCAGTCGGGTTCGTAGAGACCGGACAGGATCTTGGCGAGCGTGGTCTTGCCCGAGCCGTTCTCGCCGACGAAGGCGACGATCTCGCCGCGCTTGATCTCGATGGACACCTCGCTGAGCGAGGGCTCGTCGGCGCCCGGATAGGTGAAGGACACCTTGTCGGCGACGATGCACTGGAAGGACTCGGGCGCCGGGAGCGGGCGGCGGCCGGGCAGCCGGCGTTCGGCGTCGGCGCAGAACTCCAGGAAGTCGGTGAAGTAGAGGCCCTGTTCGTAGAGGCGGTTGGTGGCGTACATGAGGCTGCTCAGGGACTGCTGACCGGACCTGATCGCCAGGACGGCGGTGCCCGCCACGGCGAGCGGGATCGCGGCGAGGGCCAGCAGGAGGCCGAGCGCGACGTAGACCAGGCCGGCGCCCAGGCCGCCGAAGGCCTCGCCCACGAGCCGGGCCACCGTCTGCCGTCTGGCCAGCAGCAGGAGCACCTCCTGCTCGGCCTTGGCCACCGCGTCGTACATGCGCAGCAGGAAGCCGCGCATGGTGAACGAGCGGACCTCGGCGGCGGACTCGCGATCGGCCAGCAGCTCGGCGATGATCCACTTGCGGCGGCGGGCCGGGATGAGGGAGTACATGGTCGTGTAGCGCATCCGCGCGCTGCGGACCGCCGCCCAGGCGTCGGGCAGCACCGCCAACAGGAGCAGCGGCAGCAGCACCGGGTGGAGCACGCCGAGCACGCCGGCCACGGCCGCGATGCCGACCACGGCCGTCACCACATCGATGGCCGAGGACACCACCGAGTCGGCCACCGCCACGCCTCGCATGTTGGCGCGTTCGAGGGAGTCGTGGAAGTCGGGGTCGTCGTAGGCGATCAGGTCGACGCGGCTGGTCAGGCCGTAGAGCCGCTCCTCGGTGTGCCGGGAGATCTGGGGAGTGAGGCGGGACTCCGCCCAGCCTGCGCCCGCCTGCATGGCGGTGCGCAGGGCGGCGGCCGTGGCGACCAGGGCGAGACTGGGCAGCGCGGCCATCACGCGGTCGGGAGTGGGACCCTGGCTGAACAGGGCGGCGAGCACGCCGGTCGTGGCCAGCAGCCCGAACGCGGTGAACACCCCGCCGAGCAGGTTGAGCGTGACGGTGGCCAGGGTGTCGCGGGGGCTGGCTCCCCAGGCCATGCGCAGCGCCTGGCGCACGAGGGAGGGGAGCCGGCGGGCGATGGTCAGGAAGCTGACTTCCGCCATCTTGTCAGTGTGGGCATACCAGTCGGAGATGGAGATCTCGCCGAGTTCGAGAGGCTCATCAGACATACGCTCAGTGTGCGCTCGGGCACTGACAGTTTTGCCGTGCGAGGCCGCCTGGGTCGAAGTCCTCCCGGTGACATCTTGCTCCCGCGACACAATCTAGCCGCGCGTGGCCCCGAACAACGAGCGCAGGCGCCTGCCGTTGACGATCAAGACGACGCCGAGCAGAAGGAGTCCGCAGAGCCCCTGTTCGATCTTCATCCACACCGGCAGGAAGCCGGGGAGTGAGATGAGGACCGCGATGGCCACCACCATGACGGCTGAGGCGATTCGCAGGCGGAGGTAGGCCCGGCGCCGGCCGCGGGCCGTGCCGGCCACGAAGGTGAACATCAGCGCCGAGGCGACGGCGACGATCGCGCCGCGCACCCAGACCGTGTCGGTCACCATCCCGGGGTCGTCGCGCAGCACGTAGGCGGCCACGAGGGTGAGCACGCTGATGACGAAGTAGCAGCCGACGAGGACCTTCATGCCGCGGAAGGCCCTCAGGCAACGCGGATGGTTCAGGTCCTCATCGGCTATCGCGTGCGGACTCGGGGAGTTCATGGGATGCGGCATGCCTTCAGCGTCGCAACGCCGCGCCCGCGCGCGCATCGGCCGATCTCATGAGTCGACGGCTGAACCGCCCGATCGGCCGGATGGCTCAGCCGATCCACCGATCGGCTGAGCACTCCCTGTCTCCGCCTCGGTGAAGACGTAGACGTAGGGGTGGTACGGCCGTACCGACCCGTCGGCGGCGGCGCGGGCCAGGGCGAGTGCGCCATCGGCGGAGGTCCCACGTGGTGGCCTGAAGCGAGCGTCGGGAAGCAGTGTCCGGACCGTGTTCTGAAAGGGCTCCATCAGCAGGTCCGCGGCGTCGAAGAGGCGGCCGCCCCAGGAGAAGACCGGTTCGAGCCCGGACGCGGCGGCCAGCGCGGTCTGGCCCAGTTGCCGGCCGGCCGCGGCCCAGATCTGCCGGGCCACCGGGTCCCCGTCGCGGGCCGCCTCGCCGACGTACGGCGCGAACGAGGCGAAGTGGTGGGCCGCCGATCCCGCCGCGTAGACCAGCGCCACCAGCTCCGAGGGGGGGCCGAAGCGGGCCGTCAGGTGGTCGAGAAGAGCGGCCGACCCGCCGGCCCGGCCGTCATGCGCGCGCAGTGCGGCGTGCAGGCCCTGCATCCCGATCCAGGCGCCGCCGCCGTGGTCGCCGAGCAGGTATCCCCACCCGTCGGACTGGTTCCAGACGTCGGCCAGGTCGGTGCCAAGGGTGATGACGCCGGTGCCCGCGGCGACGACGACTCCGGGCTGGAATCCGAGTGCGCCGACGTGCGTGGTCACCATGTCGCCGGTGACCACGAGCGCGCCCAGGCCGAACCGATCGCGCAGGGCATGCCAGAGCGTGCTCGGGTCCGGAACCAGGCCCGGCAGCCCGGTCGTGCCGATCGCCATGCCGGTGAACCGGTCGATCTCCAGGCCGCCCACGGCGTTCTGGATGACCCGGATGATCCGCGCGGCGAGCCGATCGAGGTCGACCCTGCCCTGCACGCGCGGCACCGGAGACGCGTCGTCCCCGGACACGACCGAACCGCCCGCCTCGATCCGTACCCTGATCCCGCCACCGCCGACGTCCACACCCGCCAGCCCGCCACCGACGGCGTTCACGCTCGCCGGCCCGCCACCGACGCCGTCCACGTTCGCCAGGCTCATCCGGCGTCCGCCAGCGCGGCGACCGCCGCACGGACGCCCGGGTGCTGCTCCAACGCGGCCCGCGCTCGTTCGGGGGAGCAGCCGGTGAGCAGCCGCACGAGCGCCTCCGGGATGTTGCCACCCGCATCGGCCAGGACCGCGCGGCAGCTCGCCTCGTCCTCACCAGTCGCCTCGACGAGCAGGCTCACCGCGCGCTCGCCGAGCTTGGCGTTGGTGGCGACCAGCCCGACCATGAGGTTGCCGTACGTCCGGCCCGCCTTGATCATGAGAGCCGTCGAGAACGAGTTGAGTATCACCTTCGTCGCCGTGCCGGCCTTGAGCCGGGTGGAGCCGGTCAGCGCCTCCGGCCCGGTGGCGGCGACGACGCTGATCTCGGCCAGTTCGCGGAGCGGAGCGTCCGGGTCGCAGGTGACCAGCACCGTGAGGGCGCCGGCGGAGCGGGCCGCGCGCAGCGCACCGGCCACGTACGGGGTCGACCCGGACGCCGTGATCCCGATCGCCACGCCGGCCTCGTCGAGGACGGCGGCGTCGGCGGCGCCCAGCGCCTCGGCGTCCTCCTGGTCGACGGAGGAGTCGGTGACGGCGGCGAGCCCACCGGCGAAGTGGGCGGTGAACAGGCCGCGCGCCGCCCCGAAGGTCGGCGTGATCTCCGTGGCGTCCAGCACCGCCAGCCGTCCCGAGGCGCCGGCGCCGAAGTAGTGCACCGTTCCGCCCCGGTTCAGCCGGAGATGTGCCTCGTCCACCGCGCGGGCGAGCTGGTCGCCGGCCGCGCCGACGGCCTCGACCGCCCGGGCTTCCTCCTCCCGCAGCAGCCGGAGGATCTCGCGGGACTCCAAGGTGTCGATGTCGACGGTGCGTGGGTTCCGGCGCTCGGTCGGCGGTACCACCTGGGGCATCGTTCTCCTCATCGGTCGTGTTCGTGCGGCTGGCCAGGTGAGCCGGCCTGTTCGTGGGGCTGGGCAAGCCAGTCGGCCTGTTCGTACGTCCGGGCAAGTGAGCCGGCCTGGTCCGCGTAGGCGGTGAACAGCCGGCGTGACTCCGTGGCGAGGTCGCCCAGGTCCTGCGGCGGCGTCGCCGGGCCCTCCCGCAGGAAGAGCTCGGCCCGGTCGCGGAGCCGCTCTTCCAGGTTCGCCTCGGGGCCGACGCCGGGTGTGGCGAGCGCGCCGTCGAGGCCACGCGCCCACAGCTCCCAGCGGTCGCGGTAGTAGCCGCCGACGAGCCCGCTCCAGTGCCGCCCCGCGTAGTCGTCGAGCAGGGGGCTGGAGGTGGTGCCCCAGACCGTGATGATGCGGCGGGCGTTGTCCCGCAGGACGTCGCGGCCGGCCTGGTCGCCGGCCCACGACAGGGCCTTCGACTCCCAGTGCTGGAAGGTGTACTCGGGCCGAGCGGCCAGCATGCGGTCCAGATCATCGAAGACGCGCAGGAACCGGTCGACATGGGGCAGGCTGGCCGTACCGAGCGCGGCCGACCGCTCCACGGCGTCGAGGTAGTAGCGGTCGGCGACCCTGACCATGAACGCGATGCCCACCTCGACGAGGTCGTGCCCCAGCGGACCGGTCACCAGGTCGTGATCGTGCTCGGCCACCTCGATCATCCGTTCCCAGGCCGCGGCCAGCTCCGCCGGCTCGTACCACAGGGTGCCGGTGACGTTGGCGCGCGCCTCGGCCATCCCCGCGTAGGAGGGCTTGGCGGTGAGGATGCCGTTGAACTGCGCGGGATAGATCCGCAGGCCCCGGGTGTCGTAGACGGTGTTCAGGAGGCCGCGCCAGGCGGTCCGCAGCGGGGCCGCGCTCCTGTCGTAGCGCTGGGCCACGAAGGCGTCGAGCCAGGCGTCGAGATCGGTGACCCGGTTCCAGATCTGGTCCGTCACGAGCTCGAAGAAGACGGGGTTGTTGCGGGTGGCCTCCATGGACAGGCCCAGGCCGGTGGGCGGGTTCGGCGCCGCCAGGGCGGCGTCGATCGCGGCCGGCACCGCTCGCAGGTCGGCGACCGGATCGGTGCGGCCGCCGAAGTTGAGCAGCGCGCACCAGAGCCAGGGCTTTCCGGAGAACTCCTCGAAGCGCTCCCACAGCGGGTCGTACTCCGCCCACAGGTCCGCGACGAGCATCCGGTCGTTCGGGATCGCGTCGAGGAAGGCGGTGACGCGGTCCTCGGTCCAGAACTCCCGTTGGTAGGAGAAGGGCCAGGCCTGCATGAGCCAGACGGCGTCCGGATCGGCGGCGCGCAGCCCGGCCAGCGTCGCCGTCGCCACGGCCCCGGGGAAGGACGGGTCGGCGTCGACCGGGATCATCTCGATGAACGGATCGGCGGCGTACAGGTGATCGGTGCCGAAGAGCTTGATCTGGGCGCGGGCGATCTCGGTGCTCAGCCGCTCGTAGAGCGGGTCGGCCGGGTCGAGGACCCAGGTCTCGAACCCCTGCCAGTCGCGGCGCGCGGCCCGCGACGACGAGGCGATCTGGTGAGGGACGTGTCCGGTGAAGGCCGGAAGGACGGGCGTCATGCCGAAGGCGCGCTCGCGGTCGAGGATGCGCGCCCCGAGCGCGCGATGGCTCTCGATCCAGGAGGCGGGGAGCGGGCCGGCGAAGCCGTCCAGACACCCCATGAACTGGAACGGAAGGTAGCCTGGCCCGCCAAGGAAGCCACGGATGGTGTGATCGTCGAGACCGAGGAGGGAATAGGCGTCGTGCAGCGCGGCCTCATGGCCGGTGATGGCGAGCGGCATGGTGATGCCGTGCAGCGCCATCCAGTCGATCTCGCGCTCCCAGTCCGCCCAGTCCCAGTAGGGCATGGTGTAGCTGAAGGTGCAGAAGTTGAAGTAGTAGCCGTCCTGGACCCGCGCCGAGCCCTGCCGGGGTGGGCTGTCCGCGAGGGACGTCAGCCGCAACGGCAGCACGGTGTCCCAGCCCACGGACAGCTCGCAACATTCCCGCAGATAGTGATGGAGCGCCACCGAGGCGCTCACGCCGTCCGTCGCGGCGACGGTGAGTGCTCCGTCTCTCGCCTCGTACTCATAGCCACGCCCCGCACCTTCGCGCGTGACGAAACGGATCGACTCGGCCACCGGTCCGAGAACGCGGTGGGCGAGACCCCTGACGGTCTCCGCCCACGGCGGGGGCTGATCGGCGTCACCGGATGACATCGCAGGTCACACCCCTCGACGAATTAGTTCCGTACGGTCCATAATTATTATGCTAGCGTACCCGCAAGTCGAGACCAGGGAGCGGTCATGGAGCAGGTCGTCGCCGTTGGCACGCAGTTCATGCGTGAGGTCAACGCCGGTGCCATCCTGCGGCGGCTGCGGGCCGAGACCAGCATGAGCGTGTCCGCGCTGGCCAAGGCGGTCGGGCTCTCCCGGCAGGCGGTCACCCGTTCGCTCAACGCGCTGGCGGCGGAGGGGCTTGTCGAGTTCGGCTCCCTCGATCGGGACTCCAGCAGGGCCGGACGGCCCGCGCAGCTCGTGCGCTTCCGGGCGGAGGCGGGCTACGTGCTCGGCATCTCGATCAGCCCGCAGGAGCTGCGGGTCGCGGTGTCGGACCTGGCCGGTACGGTCGCGGCGGCCGACGCGGTGCAACTCGGCGGCGGTTCGACCGGCTCGACCGGCTCGGGTGGCTCGACCGGCTCGGGTGATGTGCAGAGCGGTGAGCAGGTGGTGGAGACACTCCTGCCCGCGGTGGCCCGCACGCTGGAGGCGGCGGGCATCACGACCGGCGACCTGTGGTTCGCCTCGATGGGCACGCCCGGCATAGTCGACCCGGCGACCGGGATCATCCGGCTCATCCCCAGCATGCCCGGCCTGACCGGCGACCTCCTCCATCGCCGGATGAAGGAGGCCCTCGGCTGCCCGGTCTACCTGGACAACGACGTCAAGCTGGCCACCCAGGGCGAACGGTGGCGGGATTCCGAACGCCGCGAGGACTCGCTGGTGATGGTCCACTGGGGTGAACGCGTCGGCGCCGGCATCGTGCTGAATGGCGAGCTCTACCGCGGTGCCTCCAACGACGCCGGTGATGTCGGCTTTCTCGACCTGTTCGCGGCCACCCCTCCCGAGCCGCGCCATCCGCACGGCCTCGGCCCGTTCGAGGATTGGGTGGGCGGCGAGGAGATCGTCCGGCTGGCGAAGGCGGCGGCCGACCGCGACGGCGACGAAGCCTTCCGGGCCCGGCTCGACGACGCGGGGGAGCGGGCGTTCGACGCGGTGCTGGAGGCCGTCGTCGAGGGCACACCCTCGGCTCTGGACGCGCTCGACGTGGTCGCCCGCCGCTTCGCCAAAGGCGTCGCGGCGATCCGGGCGATCCTCGACCCGCGGCTCGTGGTCATCGGCGGGCCGCTGGCCAGATGCGGCGAGACACTGCTCGCCGCGGTCCGTCGGCACCTGTCCGAGCAGCCCCTGGACCAGCCGGCACTGGAGGTCTCGACCCTCCAGGACGACGCCGTCGTCCACGGGGCCCTGCGTCACTCGCTGGAGGAGATCGAGCGAACCAGGTTCGACCTGGTGAGAAGCGGCCGCCAGGAGGTCCGTTGAAAACCCGCTTGGAGTTTGGCGACTCGGAGATAGGCGACTCGGAGATAGGCGAAAGGTCATGCACATGACAGCACCAGGTCGGTGGCAGGCGCTCGTGGCGCTCGGCACCGCGGCCACACTCACCCTGACGGCCTGCGCGGGCACCGGCGGCACCGGCGCCTCGGGTGGGGACGCGGCGAAGAAGATCGACGTATCGACGACCATCCCCAACGACCCGGTCACGCTGACCCTGGCCTACAGCAACGATCCCCCCACCCAGACCCTCATCGACGGCTTCAGGAAGAAGCACCCGAACGTCACCATCAAGCCCCAGATGACGCCGTTCAACGACTACGTCAAGTCGATCAAGCTGTCGATGTCGGGCGACGCGGCGCCGGACCTCGCGCAGTACAACCCGGGTGCGATGAACTCCCTGGTCCCGGCCGGCCTCATCCTGGACCTGGGCCCGTGGAACAAGGCGTACGGGTGGACCGGCAAGTTCCCGCCCTCCAGCCTGGAGGTCCTCAGCTCCGACAAGGCGGCCAAGCAGTTCGGGACCGGCGGCCTGTACGCCGTGCCGGGCGGCCTGTCGGTGGTCGGCGTCTACTACAACAAGAAGATGGTCAAGGAAGCGCCGAAGACGCTGGCCGAGTTCGAGGCCGCGATGCAGAAGGTGAAGGACGCCGGCCAGACCCCGCTGAGCCTCGGCGCGCTCCAGGTCGGCGGCTTCCACCTGTGGAACGCGGTGCTCAACGTCACCGGTGACGTCGACGCCTATCGGAGCTGGGTCTACGGCAAGCCGGGCGGGACGATCAAGACCGACGCCGCGAAGAAGGCCACCCAGACGCTGATCGACTGGTCGAAGAAGGGCTTCTTCCCCGCCGGGGCGAGCGCCACGGCCGACCCCGACGCGCTGGCGAACTTCTCCAAGGGCAAGAGCGCGTTCCTGGTGACCGGCAACTGGGGCGCCACCGCCGTGGAGAAGGAGCTGGGCGACGACGCCGGCTTCTTCCTCATGCCCACGGCATCGGGCGAGCCGGCCAAGGTCGCCTCGGGGGCGAGCGTCGCCTACGCCATCTCGGCCAAGACGAAGCACCCGAACGTCGCCGCGGCGTTCCTCGACTACCTGAGCTCGCCGGAAGCGGCGAAGATCGAGTTCGACGGCGGGTTCATGCCGGTCGACACCAAGACCGAGCTCGGCGCCCAGGGGCTGCGCGGCGAGATCGCGACCGCCTTCACGCCGGTGGCGCAGGCCAACGGGATCGTCCCCTTCCCCGACTACGCCTCGCCCGGCATGATCGACAAGCTGACCCCCGGTATCCAGGGGATCATCAGCGGCAAGATGACCGTGGACGACTTCCTGAGCTCCCTGCAGGAGTCGTGGGACGGACACCATGGCTCGTGACGTGACCACGTCCATCTCCCCGCCGCGGGCCGCCTCGGCCCGCGGCGGGGAGATGGTGGCCGACAGCGGGCGGGCCCGCCCGCCCCGGCGCGGCGGACGGGCGCGCGGCTGGCTGTACGTGCTGCCCGCGCTCGCCGCCTACCTGGGGTTCGCCATCTGGCCGGCGCTGAACACGGTGCGCCTGTCGCTGCTGAACTGGGACGGCATCCTGCCCGCGACCTTCGCCGGCCTGGACAACTACATCAAGATTTTTCGTGATTCGGCACTGTACGAGGCCATCCTGCACAGCCTCATACTGATCGTCTTCTTCTCGTTCATCCCCATCGCCGTCGGGCTGTTCATGACGGCCCTGCTGATGGGCAAGGTGCGCCGGGGGATGACGTTCTTCCGGACCGTGTTCTTCCTTCCCCAGGTGCTGCCGCTGGTGGCCGTCGGCATCACCTGGCGGTGGCTCTACAGCGAGTCCGGCGTCGTCAACCAGGTCCTCGACCTGGTTGGGCTGGGGGCGATCACCCGCGCCTGGCTGGGCGACTACGGCCTGGCGCTGGTCGCGCTCGGGCTCATCGGGACCTGGGTGATGAGCGGGCTGTGCATGATGCTCTTCCTGGCCGGCGCGCAGAAGATCGACCCGTCCCTGTACGAGGCGGCCACGCTCGACGGCGCGGGCGCCTACCGGCAGTTCCTGCACGTCACCCTGCCCGGGGTGCGCAAGGAGATCACGATCGCCGGCGTCATCACCACGATCGCCGCGCTGGCCAGCTTCGACCTCGTCTTCACCACGACGAACGGCGGCCCGGCGGGGCAGACCAACGTGCCCGGCCTGCTGGTCTACCGGCTGGCCTTCAACGAGGGCGACATCGGTGGCGCCAGCGCGCTGGCCGTCGTGCTGACCGTGATCGTGATCGCCGTCGTCGGTGCCGTCCGATACTTCACCAGGGATGAGAGTTGAGCATGCGCGGCGGTGTCGTTGCCCGGTACGGAGTGCTCGTCCTGATGGCGGCCATGATCCTGGTGCCGTTCATCGGCATCGTCCTGGCCGCCCTGCATCCCCCGGGATCGCAGCTCAGCGGGCTGAGCATCCCGGACCGGTGGTCGTGGGAGAACTTCGCCCTGGCCTGGGAACGGGGCAACTTCACCGCCCTCATGCGCTCCAGCCTGCTGATCGCGGTCTTCGTGGTGCCGATCGCGGTGACACTGGCCACGCTCGCCGGCTACGGGCTGACGGTCCTGAAGGTGTGGGGCAACCGGGCGCTGTCGTTCGGTTTCGTGCTGGGGCTCACGCTGCCGATCGAGGTCATCGTGGTGGCGCTCTACTTCAACCTGCGCGAGGTCGGCCTCACCAACTCCTACGTCGGCATCATCCTGGCCGAGGTGGCGCTGTTCATGCCCTTCGGCGTGTACTGGATGCAGACGCACTTCTCCAACATCCCCGACGAACTCGTCGAGGCGGCCCGCATCGACGGCGCCCGAGACTTCGTCGTACTGGCGCGGGTGCTGCTGCCCATCTCGTGGCCACAGATCACCACGCTGTCGGTTCTGTACTTCATGTGGTCGTGGAACCAGTTCATGCTGGTCCTGGTCATGATGCAGGACCCGGACCGGCGCACCGCGCCCGGCGGCCTGGGGCTCTTCGTCGGCCAGTACACCACGGACATCCCGCTGCTGGCGGCGGCCTGCCTGATCGTCGTCGCGCCGATCGTGATCGTGTACCTCATCTTCCAGCGCAGCTTCGTCAACGGCATCACCCAGGGCGCCATCAAGGGTTGACCAGGGTCGTCCTGCCGCCGTCCGCCGCCCGTGTTCGAGCACCGGGCGGCTCTTGGCGTTGAGGGCTGACCTGGCCTTCCAGGTTCAGTTGGGGGAGGGCGTGCTCGGCGCCGAGATCGCCGCCACCGCGCGTGGCATGGGCCTCGAGGTCACCATGCCGGGTGGAATCAGTCGAACAGTATGGTCACGTCCAAGCCGCCCCCGGTGCGTGGGTGGGCCGTCAGCTGCGCGCCGTGTGCTTCGGCGACGGCCTGCACGATGACCAGCCCTAGTCCGTGGCCGTCGGCGGTGTGGGTTCGTTGGGGACCGAGTCGCTGGAACGGTTGGAAAAGCCGTCGTAGGTCCTGCGATCGGATGGTTGGGCCGGTGTTGCCGACCGACAGGCGGGCGCGACCATTCGTGAGTTCGGTGGCGATGGTGACGTGTCCGTCGGGAACGTTGTGGTGGAGCGCGTTGCCGACCAGATTGCCGATCATGCTGGCGATCAGGTCGGGGTCACCGCTGATCGGTGCCGACTCCAGCGATGCCCGGATCGTGATGGTTCGCCGGGTGGCCTCCGCACGGCACGACAGCATCACTCCCTTGGTGACATCAGCCAGGTCGACCACTTCCCGGTGCTCGATGCCCTTCTGCCCTCGCGCCAGCGTAAGCAGGGCGGCGATCAAACGTTCCTGCCGTTCTCCGAGACCGAGTGCTTCCTCGCACGCGGCTCGCAGGCTGGCCTCGCTCGCCTCGGGGTCGGCGAGCGCGACCTGGAGGACGGCGCGCTGAGCGGCCAGCGGGGTGCGCAGCTCATGCGAGGCGTTGGCCACGAAGTGGCGCTGCGCCGCGAACGAGAGATCCAACCGCTCGAACAAGTCGTCGAGGGTGCGCCCCAGCTTGGTCAGCTCGTCGTCAGGGCCGCGCAGGCCGAGCCGCCGGCTGAGATTGGTGGCTGAGATCTCCTGGGCGGTCACGGTCATGGCGCGCAGCGGGCGGAGAAAGCGCCCGGCCAGCCACCACGCGGTCAGCACGGTGAGGACCATGACGATGATCGCGGTGATCGCGAGCGCGGCATCGACCTGCTGGGCGGCCGTGTCGGGCGGAGGGACGGCGTCCCCGGCCCGGACGCGGACCCGGTCTCTCCCGAAGAGGAAGCCGGCGATCAGCAGCATCGGGACGACGACGGCCAGAACCAGGCCGGCGTACAGCGTCGTGAGCTGCACGCGCAGGGACGGCCGGCGCAGGTGGTGCCGGGCGCGGCCGGTCATCGTCGGGTCCTGCGCGGGATTCATCGCGGGCCTGCGATCCGGTAGCCGCCCTCACGGACGGTTTCGATCACTGGCGGTTCGCCGAGTTTGATCCGCAACCGGCGCACCGTCGTTTTGACGGCCGTGGTGAACGGGTCAGCGGCCTCGTCCCAGACCCGTTCCAGTAACTCCTCCGTGGACACAACCCGGTCACCGGAAGCGAGCAGGCATTCCAGCAAGGCGAACTCCTTCGGGGTGAGCTCCAAGCGCCGTCCGCCACGAAAGGCCACCCGCCGGCTCGGGTTCAGGGCCAGATCTTCGGCCTGGAGGATCGGAGGCACGGCGGGCGCCGAGCGGCGCCCCAGCGCGCGCACGCGGGCCACGAGTTCGGTGAAGTCGAACGGTTTGGGCAGGTAGTCGTCGGCGCCCAGCCCCAGGCCCTCGACCCTGTCCCGCACGGTGCCCGCGGCGGTGAGCATCAGCACCCGCGGCCCTGCGCCGCCACCGGCGGCGATGTCACGGCACACGTCGTCGCCGTGTGTGCCGGGCACGTCGCGGTCCAGCACCACCACGTCGTACCGGGTGCCGGCCAGGTGGGCCAGAGCGTCGTCGCCGTCGAGAACGACGTCCACCGCCATGCCCTCGCGGCGCAACCCGGTCCCGATCGTCGTCGCCAGAACCTCGAAGTCTTCGACGACCAGAACTCGCACGACCGTCCTCCCTCTCACCCGGTGATGGTGGCCGTTCCGTCCACCGCGTTCGGTAGGCGCGACCGCACTGCTCACGATGCCAGGGATCCGGTGTCGGCTGGGTGTCAGCGGCTGACACCCGGCCGACACCGGCCGTGCCGTACGACTATCCCGGAAAGGTGTCCACGACAGGCACGACCCCTGAGCGCGGCGTCTGTCACACGAGCGAAATTCCCTTCAGAAAGGACCTGACGTGAGAGATCCACGGTTGACGCGGCGTAGGTTCCTCGCCGTCACCGGTGCGGGTACGGCAGCCGGCGGACTGCTGACGAACAGCTCGCTGGGCAGCGGCGGCGGGCAGGTGACGACCCGCTCCACGGGCAGCGTCGGCGCGGCCACACGGGACCTCACCCAGGCGGTGCTCGCGGCCTTCGAGCGCCACCGGCTCGTTGCGATCGGTGAGTCACACGGGCAGCAGGAACACGGTGACGCGCAGCAGATGCTGCTTGCGGACCCGCGGTTGCCGCAGGTGGTCGACGCCATCGTCGTTGAGTTCGGCAACGCGCTTTATCAGCCGATCGTTGACCGGTTCGTCGCCGGTGCGGCTGTCGACGACCAAGTGTTGCGGCAGGTCTGGCGGAACACCACCCAGTCGCCTGGGGCCACCGGCGACCAGCCCATCCGTGAACAGTTCTTCCGGACGGTCCGCGCCGTCAACTGGACTCTTCCTGCGGAGCGAAGGATCCGGGTGCTGCTCGGGGATCCGCCGATCGACTGGTCCCACATCACCACCCAAGACCAAGTGGATGTCTTTCTCGCCCAACGAGACGCCCACATGGCGTCAGTGGTGAAGCGGGAAGTGCTCGCCAAGAAACGCCGCGCACTGATCTGCTACGGCAGCGGGCACGTGATGCACTCGCCGGAGCCAGGACAGAACGCCGACCACGGAGTCCCGCTGATCGAGGAACAGACCGGCCAGCACGTCTACGTGATCGTGGCCGGTAGCCATCCCCGCTTGGTGACCTGTCCACGGCGCACCGTGATCCCGTGCTCAGGCAGTTGGCTGGAATCCACCGATGCGGGACAGTTCATGGACGCGCCGCGGCTGTGTGGCGTCCCTTTGGGAAAGCTGGCCGACGCCGTGCTGTACCTGGGGCAACTGACAGACCTGACGCAGCCGCTGTGGAACCCCGCGATCTTCCTCGACCCGGTGTACTGGGCGGAACTCCAAAGGCGCAACGCGATCAACGGCAACCTCATCGACCTGGAACAGTACCGGCAGCAGCAGCCGATCTCTTTGCCCGCGCCACCTTCCGTGAGCTGCGCCACCGACCGCGGTCACTGACCACGAAAAGCACGGATTCACCCCAGGGCGCTGTTGCCGGTATAGCCTTCCCGCCCTTCGGTAGTCCACCCTGTGACGAACGGGGGGCCGACGCCATGCGACAGAAGCAGCCGACACCGATCCTGCGCTCCGGGGCCAGGGGCGCGATCGCCGCCATGGCGATGTCCGGCCTCAGGCAGTTCTCCACGTCGATCGGCCTGGTGGAGAAGGTGCCGCCGGAGGCCGTGCTGGAGCACACCACGCCCCGGTTCTTCCGCCGGGTCCCGGCCGCTCGCCGGCCCGCGGTCATCGAGCTCGCGCACTGGTCGTACGGGGCGTTCGGCGGGGCGCTCTTCGGGGCCCTGCCGGAGTCCGTGCGCCGGCACCCGTGGGCCGGGCCCGCCTACGGCCTGCTGGTCTGGGCGGGCTTCCAAGCCGTCATCGCGCCCGCCCTCGGCCTGCCGCACAAGGGTAAGACCACCGTCACCGAACGCCTGACGCTACTCGCCGACCACGTGCTGTACGGGATCGTGGTGGCCGCCTCTCCTTGGCCGCATCACGACACTCCTGAGGACGACGCACCGGAACGCCGCCCGACGCATCCGAACGCCGAACCGGCGGTCACCGCGAGCGGCTGAGGCCCGGGACGCGTCCGCCGGGAGCGAACGACGCGCTGGACCGGCCGCTGTCGGAGACCGACGTACTCCAACGCTGGACCGGCCGCTGCCGGAGACCGACGTACTCGAAGGCTGGACCGGCCGCCGCGAGCGGCCGTGGCTCGTCGTCAGGTGCCTGGCGTGCGGCCGGGCAGGAGTGGCTCCCACCAGGTGCGATTGCCCCGATACCAGGCGACGGTCTCCGCCAGGCCGGTGTCGAAATCCTTGCGCGGCCGATAGCCCAGCTCGGTGCGGGCCTTGGTGCAGTCGACCGAGTAGCGGAGATCGTGGCCCTTGCGGTCCTCGACGTAGGCGACCTGGTCCCAGTCGGCGTCACAGGCTTTGAGGAGCAGGCCGGTGAGCTCCCTGTTGGTGAGCTCGGTGCCGCCGCCGATGTTGTAGATCTCGCCGGGACGGCCTCCGGTACGGACCAGTTCGATGCCCCGCACATGGTCGTCGATGTGCAGCCAGTCGCGGGTGTTGCCCCCATCGCCGTACAGCGGAACCCGCCGGCCGTCGAGCAGGTTGGTGATGAACAGGGGGATGATCTTCTCTGGGAAGTGATGGTGACCGTAGTTGTTGGAGCAACGAGTCACCCGTACGTCGAGACCGTGGGTGCGGTGATAGGCCAGGGCGAGCAGGTCGGAGGCCGCCTTCGAGGCGGAGTACGGGGAGCTGGGCCGCAGGGCGTCGGTCTCGAGCGAGGAGCCCTCCGCGACCGAGCCGTAGACCTCGTCGGTGGAGACGTGCACGAAGGTCCCCAGCCCGCTGCGTACCGCCGCGTCGAGCAGGGTCTGGGTGCCGGTCACATTGGTGCGCACGAACTCGGTGGCGCCCGTGATGGACCGGTCGACATGGGACTCGGCCGCGAAGTGGACCACCTGGTCGTGGCGGGCGACGAGCGGATCGACGAGCCCGGTGTCACATATGTCGCCCTGGACGAAGGTGAATCTCTCGTTCGTACGGACCTGCTCCAGATTCGCGAGATTGCCCGCGTAGGTGAGCTTGTCGAGAACGGTGATCTCCGCGTCCCCGTCGGCCTCCTCGAGCAGGGTGCGCACGTAGTGGGAGCCGATGAAGCCGGCGCCGCCCGTCACCAGGATCCTCATCGGGTGATCTCCTCCTCGGTCATGCCCGGCCTCCAGAACGCGTCCAGAACCGGACGCCGCTTCCCCCGTGTGGTGCGGTCACGATCTGTCTTTCGCCGTGGAAATCATATCGCCGGTAAACCGGGCGCAACCGTTTAGTGGCCGACATAGGGGGGCGCGGGGGGATGGCTAGGGGGTGAACGAGGGTCGTCTTGGAGTCCATTCCGATGTGCCGCGGTGTGATGCTCGGTGCACGAATATCGACTCCGGCTACCGGTTTTCCCTGACGAAGGGTATTTCGTGAAAGGCATAATTCTGGCCGGCGGGCACGGGACCCGGTTGTATCCTATTACGCTCGCGGTCTCGAAACAGCTGCTGCCGGTGAACGACAAGCCGATGATCTATTATCCCTTGTCCGTGCTCATGCTGGCGAATATCAGAGAGATCCTGGTGATCTCTACCCCGGAGGATCTGCCGAATCTGGCACGCCTGCTGCGAGACGGCTCCCACCTCGGGCTCGACATCAGCTACGCCCGCCAGGACGAGCCCGTCGGCCTGGCCGACGCCTTCGTTCTCGGCGCCGACCATATCGGCGACGATTCCGTGGCGCTCGTGCTCGGCGACAACATCTTCCACGGAAATTCGTTCTACGACATCCTCCAGGAGAACACCGCGGACGTGGACGGCTGCGTGTTGTTCGGCCATCCGGTCAGCGATCCCGAGCGCTACGCCATCGCCGAGAGGGACGCGCTCGGCGGGCTCGTCTCCATCGAGGAGAAACCCGCGCACCCGCGTTCCAACTGCGCCGTCGTCGGCCTTTATCTCTACGACAACGACGTCATCGACATCGCCAAGAACGTCCAGCCGTCCGCCCGCGGGGAGCTCGAGATCACCGATGTCAACCGGGTGTATCTCGACCGGGGCAAGGCGAAGTTCGTCGAACTCGGCCGCGGGTTCGCGTGGCTCGACGCGGGCACGCCCGACTCCATCCTGCAGGCCAGCCAGTACGTTCACATGCTCGAGGCCCGGCAGGGCGTACGCATCGCCTGCATCGAGGAGATCGCGCTGCGGATGGGTTACATCGACGCCGAGCAGTGCCACCGCCTCGGCGCGGAGCTCCTGCCCTCCAGCTACGGCCGGTACGTCTGCGCCCTCGCCACCGAGTTCCGCCATGCCCGTCAACCGGCCGGCTCCTTCTCGTAGAACCCCTAGAGATCGCCGACGGCCGGCCACCCCCGGCCACGATCACCGGAGGTACCTGACATGACCGTTCCCTCCTTTAACAGTCCCTCCTTTGACAGCCCCCCCTTCGACGGTCCCTCGTCCGCCGCCTCACCGCTGCCCGGCCGTGGACCCGTGGAGGTCGCGCTCGAAGGCGGCCCCGCCGATGTTCCGCGCACTCTCCGCGTCATGCACGACGTGGTCTCGGATGGAAAGATAAAGATTCCACGCAATGGCGGGTACGAGCATTTCGAACGGGTCGGCGCGTCGCCGGAGTCCGGCGGCCCGCCGCTCTTTCGGTGGACCACGCGGACCAAAGTCGCCGAATGAGCCGGCCCAGCGCTCACAGCGCCTTACCACGACCCGGGGCGCACAACGCCTTTCCGAGTCTCGGGTCTCACAGCGCCTTTCGCAGACCCGGTCCGATGTCGGCCGAGCCGGAATTCTCCCGCTCCTCGACGAAGACGGCCACCCCGTCGAGCAGGCGGCGGAGACTGAACCAGAGCCATTCGTCGATGTGGGCCACTTCCTCCTGTCTTTCCAGCAGGCTCGACAGCATGGGGAACTGCCCGGATTCGAGAATCTCCGACAGCATCGGCATCTTGGCCGCGCGCCACTGCCGCGTCGTGACGCCGGTGCGCCGCTCCGCCTCCCATTCGCTGACGCGAAGCAGGGCGGCACCTTGTACCTGAGCGCTTACGGCGATGGTCACCCAGTGCATCATCACCGGATCGAGGCCGAGACCGTCCAAGGCGCCCATGGCCCGCTCGAGGTCGGCCAGAATGTTCGGCCCGAGCGGCGGCTGCGGGGTCGCGATGACCTGCAGCACCCATGGGTGCCGCGAATAGAGTCTCCACTCGCGCAGCGCGGACAGTTCGAGCCGGGCGCGCCAGTCGTCCGGAACGGGCGTCAGGTTCTTGTCTTCGCCGTGTACGCGATCGACCATCAATTCGATCAAGGCGTCCTTGCTCGACACGTATCGGTAGAGAGACATCGTGCCGACGCCCAGATCCGCCGCCACCCGGCGCATGGACAGCGTCTCCAGACCTTCGGTGTCGGCGATCTCGATGCCTGTGCCCACGATGCGTTCGAGAGTGAGCCCTTCGCGAGGCTCCCGCGGGATCGCCTCGGGCTTGGTGGGCTTGTCGACTTCCATGACCGGCTCCGCGGGGAGCTCTTCAGAGAGTGGCCCTTCGGAACAGGGCAGGGCACGTGCCGCCACACGCGCTCTGTACGCCCGAGCCTGGCACGACCGCGAACAGTATCGCGGACGTCGCCCCCGAGGTGCGGCATACAACGGTCTGCCGCATTGTGCGCAGGTGAGCATCTGGCCTCACAGATTTTGTCACGCGCATATTGATATGTAGTGAAATTATATCACACGAAGTCGTGATGAAACTGATCAACAAGTGTGATGAAATGCCTCCGACCGCCACCAAAATTGCGTGATATATACCCGCTGGTGTCGCTTTGTCGGAATTTATTCCTCGACAAAGATCTTGAAGCCGGTCGAAGGCAGGTCTGAGTACGTCGTATGCACGCGTACACGCTATCCGAGGAGTGTGGGATGGAAACGGCTTCGACGACCGCTGGACGACGGGAGTGGGTGGGACTGGCCGTTCTGGTCCTCCCCGTCCTGCTGATCTCCATCACCGTCACGGTCCTCTACTTCGCGCTGCCCTTCCTCAGCGCGGATCTCAAGCCGAGCGGGTCCGAACTGCTCTGGATCGTCGACATCTACGCTTTCTGGCTGGCGGGGCTGCTGCTCGTCATGGGCACGCTCGGCGACAGGATCGGCCGCCGGCGCCTGCTGCTCCTCGGCGCCGCCGTCTTCGGCATCACCTCCGCCGCGGCCGCCTACGCTCCCAGCGCCGAGATGCTCATCGTCCTGCGCGCCCTGCAAGGGGCGGCGGCCGCCACGCTCATGCCGTCCACCCTGGCGTTGATCCGCAACATGTTCCACCAGTCGCGGCAGCGCCGGCTGGCCATAGCGATCTGGGCGGCCGGGTTCTCCGGAGGGAGTGTGCTCGGCCCGATCGTGGGCGGGTGGATGCTGGAGAGATTCTGGTGGGGCTCGGTGTTCCTGATCAACGTGCCGATCATGGTCCTGCTGCTGGTGCTCGGTCCCATCCTGCTGCCGGAGTATCGCGATCCGCGGGCGGGCCGGCTCGACGTGTTGAGTACCGCGCTGTCGCTGGTGGCCGTGCTCCCGATCGTCTACGGGGTCAAGGACATCGCCGAGCAGGGTCTGACCCCGACGGCCGCGCTGGCCATGGCCGTGGGCCTGGCCGCCGGCGCCTCGTTCATCTGGCGGCAGCGCGCGCTGGCCGACCCGATGCTCGACCTGCGCCTGTTCGCGGAGCGGGCATTCGGCGTCTCGCTGATCACGAGCACGCTCGCGATCTTCGCCCTCATGGGACTGTTCTACTTCATCGCCCAGTACCTGCAGCTGGTGCTGGGGCTGCGCCCGTTCGTCGCGGGGATACTGACGCTGCCCGCCGCGGGGATGGCCCTCGTCGGGTCGATGCTGGCCGTGGTGGTGGTGCGCTGGATCCGTCCCGGATTCGTCATCGGCGGCGGCATGTTCGTCGCCGGTCTGGGGTTCGCGGTGCTCTCGCAACTCGAAGGCGAGCCGGGCGTGCGGACACTCGTGATCGGACTGGGCCTGCTGGGCGTGGGCCTCGGTGCCGTACAGGCGGTGGCCTCGGACCTGGTGATCGCGGTGGCGCCGCCGGAGCGGGCCGGCTCGGCGTCGGCGGTGCTGGAGGCCGGCACCGAGCTCGGCGCCGCGCTCGGCGTCGCTGTCCTGGGCAGTCTGGGGCTCCTGATCTACCGCTCGACGTTCGAGGTGCCCGCCGACCTGCCCGGTGAGGCCGCCCAGACGACGCGTGAAACGCTCGGCGGGGCGGTCGAGGTGGCGGCCCAGCTGTCGGGCCCCGCGCAGGGGGCCCTTCTCCAGGCGGCGCGTACGGCCTTCACCGAGGGCATGCGGGTGGCCGCGCTGTCGGGCACCGCCGTCCTGGTGGCCACGGCGATCCTGGCCACCATCCAGCTCCGGCGGGTGTCCATCGAGGAGAAGAGCCCCGATCAGGCGATGCGGGATCAGCGGAGTTCGACATAGGAGAACTGCGAGGGCAGGTCTCTTCTGCCACGCACGTTGAGCTTGCGGTAGATCCGGGTCAGATGCTGCTCGACGGTGCTGATCGTGATGTAGATCTTCCGGGAGATCTCCCGGTTGGTGTAGCCCAGCGCGGCGAGGGAGGCGACCCGCTGCTCGGCGTCGCTCAGCAGGCCCATGCTCTCCGGGGTCTCCGCCTCCTGCTCGGCCGGATCGTCCTGCCGTACGGCCCAGCGCAGCGGCTCGGCCTGGCACTCGTCGGCCACCCTGTCGGCCCAGTATCCGATCATCCTGGCCTTGTGGAGTTCGCCGATCTCGTTGAAGGCATGGGTCAGATCGACGAGCGCGTACGCCATCTCCAGGCGGTCCCCCGCGTCCTGGAGCATGTCCACGGCCTCCCTGAGCAGGGCCGGTCGCTTCTTGAGGTCGCCGATGGCGGCCAGCAGTCGCAGCGTGGCCCCTCTCGCCCTGAGTGAGTCGCCGCCGGGCAGATCATAGGGCTCCTGGAGGAAGCCTCTCGCCTGGTTCGGCTGGCCCATCTGCAGGTGCGCGGCGGCCGCGCCCTGCCGCCAGGGCACCAGCACGGGAGTGTCGAGGTTCCAGGCCCGCATCAGCCTCCCGCAGCTCAAGAAGTCGCTGAGCGCCGCGTGCGAAAGGCCCGTCGCCAGGTGGAAATGGGCCCGTGCCTGGAGATAGTGCAGCCCGAACCGGGTCTGATAGATCGCCGTGGGTACGGGATGCCGCAGAAGGCGCGCCGCGACGTCGAACTTCCCCATTTCGGTGTTGACCCGAATCAAGGCGGCCAGCGGCAGGGCGATATGAATCCCCAGGCTCCGGCGCGGTAGTACGTCCAACGCTATCGAGGCATATTTAACGGCAATGGCTAGATCTCCGTGGCGAATGGCGATGTGCGCCCGGACGCCGGCCAGCACGGCGCGCCAGGTGGGGGAGCGCCGTTGGACGGCTTCTTCGAACAAGACATCACAGAGTGGTGCCGCCCGATCCGCCTGATCGGAGTAGAGCAATGTGAAAAGTGAGGATTCTACGGCTTCAAGGTTCGAGTCGTCCAGTGTGGTGGACTGGAGGACGCGTTCCGCGGTATCGATCTTTTGCTCATTCTCCTGCGTTCGCAGGAAGCGTGACAATAGGGCGGCCCCCTGAAGGGGAGATACGCCGGGGGCTCCCGGCTTGGGGGTGCCGGAAGGGGCGTCCGCGACCTCGGGGAGAAGCGAGGGAAAGGCGGTGGACAACCACTGATGAGTGACTTCCAGCCGCATCCGCGTGTCTTTCTCGCCCGATTCGGCGGCCACGGCGTTCAGCCGCCGAAGCACCTCCCCGGCTTCTTCAAGTCGTCCGTGCCATAGGAAGAACCTCAGCAGCATGCGAAGGTCGTCGAACCCGAGTCCGCCCTGTCGCGCGATCGACATCAGGTGGTCGAGATGCTGGGTGGTGCCCGCGGGGTTGATCAGCCACTCCGCCCGCGCGAGCGAGGCCCGCAGGGACGCGCGGCGCGCGTCGTCGTGACAGAAGGCGATCGCCAGTTTCAGGCACTGGATCGCGAACTCGTGCTCGTCGTTGAGCAGCGTCTGGTCGGCGGCTTCCCGCAGCTCCACTGTCGCCCATGGCTCCGGGCAGTCGGAGGCGTGGATGAGGTGCTCGGCGACCGCGGTGCTCGCCGCCCCCTCCGCGTGGAGCAGCCGGGCGGCGCGCCGGTGCATCTCCTTGCGCTCTTCGGCGTCGAGGTCGTCGAGCACGGCGGAGCGGGTCTCAGGATGGCAGAAGTGCTGTCCATCGGTGATTCCGACGGCGGCGAGATGGTTGAGGGTCTGTTGCACGGTCGCCGGCGGAAGTTCGATTAATTCGGCAAGGAGGTTCGGAAAGGCGAGGTCGCCGAGCACGGCAAGACCGCGAGCGGTGCGCAGCGAGGTCGGGTCGGTGCGATGGAGAAGGGCGCGCACCGACCTGGAGAAGGCATCGCCGATGACCAGCGAATGAGATTCGCCGGACTCGTGTAAATAGTCCTCCACCAACGCCTCGACTAGTAGGGGGTTGCCGCCGCCGGCCGCATGGAAATCAGGACCGAGTTTTTCCGCCGTATCCTGGTCCATGGATTTGCAGAGCATCTTCGTGACGCCTTCCTGGGAAAGCGTGCCCAATCTCATGTGCTGGCAGTGCGGATGGCGCATGAGGTCCACTTCGATGAGCGGATCCATGCCCTGCGGATTCTCGGTCGCGGTCACGACGACGAATACGTTCGCATTGTTGAGTCGCTGTACGAAATTGAGCAGGAGTTGCCACGACAATGCATCGGAATATTCGACGTCGTCGACGGTGATGAGCACCGGCGCACTCGTGGAGAGTTCCAGGACTATCGACCACAGTCCCTGGATGGTGTGCAGCCAGTCGGGATTGTGCGCCGAGGTTTCGATGGATTTCGCGCTGAAGGCGGCCTCCTCGATCAGCCGGGCCGCCTCCGAGGCGTGCTCGATCGGCAGCGCCGCGCTGTGAAAGCTCTGGCTGGCCATCCCGAGCGGCAGGTTGCGATCGGCTCGTGAGCAGGTCGCGCTCAACCAGGTGACGCCGCCCGCGGCGGCGCGCTGGCTGAAGGTGTAGGCGAGTTCGGTCTTGCCGACTCCGGTGGGTCCGGTGATCACCATGACCCGTCCCTTGCCTTGTAGGCAATCGGTGAGCAGGTTGTCCAGATCCGTGATTTCGTGGTCACGCTCGATGAGGGTCATCGTGATTCCCGTTCGTCCCCTAACGCGGTATGAGGGATCGTGCTCCAGCCCGATCCTTGCACAGACCCTTGAGAAACATTCTCCTACGGCCGCCACGGCACTTGTCAATACATTTGGACAACCCTGGGGAGTGGCGGTAGATTTCATCACATTGCGTCTCGGCTATTTCATCATTTCGTCACGGTGGCCTGCGGTTTCGGGCTGGGACGCCGAGGTCGCCTACCCGATGTGGACTATCGAAACCCCTCAATGGCCCTTACTCGGCGGATGAATCTAGGGGTGTCCTTGTGCGCACGGCAAGGCTGAATGAGTTATTCTCCTGTTCACCGCAAAGAGGGTCGGCCGAATGTGGGCGGCTACCGAGAGATTTCACCGCGCGGTGCAGTGCGAGGTGAAGTTCCGTAGATAAAGTCACCTGCTTTTCTTGATTTGCGCCGGCCCGAAAAACAAGCCGAGAAAGGGATTGCTGTGAGTGACGCGGTAAACACCGGTGAAGCCTGGATCCGGCGTTACCACCCATCGCCCGAGGCGTCGTCCGTGCTCGTCTGCCTGCCGCACGCCGGCGGCTCGGCCAGCTTCTATCTCCCGGTCTCTCGGATGACGCCGGCCTCGATGGAGGTCCTGGCGGTCCAGTTCCCCGGCAGGCAGGACCGGCGCGGTGAGCCGTGCGTCGAGAGCATCGGGGAGCTGGCCGATCGCGTCGTGGAGATGCTGCGGCCGTGGACCGGTATGCCCGTGGGGCTGTTCGGGCACAGCATGGGCGCGACCGTCGCCTTCGAGGTGGCCCGCAGGCTCGAACGGGAGGGTACGTATCCGCTGGCGCTGTTCGCGTCAGGGCGGCCGGCACCGTCGGCGCTGCGCCCCGGCTTCGCCGGGCGGCGCTCGGACGAATGGCTCCTGGCCGAGCTGCGCGGTCTCGGCGGCACCGACGCGCAGGTGCTCGGCGACGACGAGTTCGTGCGGGCGATCTTGCCGGCGCTCAGAGGCGACTACCGGGCGGTGGACACCTATCGCTACCTGCCCGGGCCGAGGCTGTCCTGTCCTGTCTTCGCTCTCAGAGGCGAGGACGATCCCAAGGTCGACCACGATGAGGCCCGGGCATGGGGCGACCACACCACGGCCGGATTCGAGCTGCGAACGTTCCCCGGTGATCACTTCTATCTCGGGGAGCACGCGGCGGAGGTCATCGCCCTCATCGTCGACCGGATGAACGGCGCCCTGAACGCGGCCCGAGCGACGCGCTGAACGGCGCCCTGAACGCGGCCGGAGCGACGCGCTGAACGCGGCCCACGGCCCGGGCGGGATGCTGAACGAGGCCCGCGCGGGCCGCTGCGGGCCCATAAGCCCTACGTGCGAGAAGAGTCTACGAATAGTGGTGGAAGCCGCGACCGGACTTCCTGCCCAGCAGACCGCCCTCCACCATGCGCAACAGGACCGGCGGCGGTGAGTAGCTCGGCTCCTTGAACTCGGTGTACAGCGCGTCCGCGATGGAGGCCACCGTGTCGAGCCCGATCAGGTCGGCCAGGCTCAGCGGGCCCATCGGATGGGAGCACCCCAGCACCATGCCCCGGTCGACGACCTCCGCGGTGGCGAACCCGGACTCCACCATCCTCATGGCCGCCAGGAGATAGGGGATCAGCAGGGCGTTCACCACGAATCCCGCACGATCCGCTGAGTGGATCACCTGCTTGCCGAGCGTTCCGGTGACGAACGCCTCGGCCCGCGCCTTGGTCTGATCCGTCGTGAGGAGCGACCCGGTCAGCTCCACCAGCGCCAGTACGGGAACGGGGTTGAAGAAGTGCACGCCGATGACCTGGCCGGGCCGGCCGGTCGCGCGCGCGAGCCTGATGATCGGAATGGACGACGTGTTCGACGCCAGGATGGCGTCCGGAGATTCCACGATCTTGTCCAGCGCGCCGAACAGGTCGAGCTTGGTCGACTCCGTCTCGGGGACGGCCTCGAAGACGATCTGCCGATCGCCGAGATCGTTGAGATCCGCGGTGAAGACGACGCGGCCGACCGCCGCGTCCCGTTCCTCCTCGGTGATCGTCCCCTTGCGCAGGCCGCGGTCGAGTGACCTGACCAGGCGCCGCCGCCCGTGGGCCACGGACGCCTCCGTGGAGACCGCCACCCGCACGTCGAGGCCCGCGCGGGCGCACACGTCGGCGAGGCCGGAGCCCATCACCCCGCATCCCACGATGCCGATCCTGTCGAACTGGGTCATCTCGCCTCCCGTGCTGCTCTGGCCGTCATGTTCTGGTCGTCCAGCTCTGGTCGTCAAAGCTCTGGTCGTCAAAGCTCTGGTCCTTAAAGCTCTGGTCCTCAAGCTCTGGTCGTCCAGCGGAGCAGGCAGGCCCCCACCGACATCCCGCCGCCGAAGCCGGCGAGCAAGACGAGATCGTCCTGTTTGAGGATTCCTGACCGATTCGCCTCATCGAGCGCGACGGCCACGGAGGCGCTGCCCAAGTTGCCGTACCTCTCGAGTGTGCGCGGGGTGTGCGAGCCGGTGAGGCCGCAGCGCTCGACCAGCTCCGTCAGCAGGCGGCCGTTCGCTTGATGAGGGACGAACGTGTCGATCTCGTCCAGCCCGAACCCGGCGCGGTCCACCAGGCTCTTCATCGCGGGCGGCACGTGCTCCAGCACGAACTCCGTCACTCCGCGACCGTCCATCCTGAAGTAGTGCTCGCCGTCCGCGACGGTCTGGGGGGAAGCCGGATGCCGGCTGCCGCCCGCCTTGATGCCGATGAGCCGATGGTCGGCACCGTGGCTGGACAGCTCGAAGTCGATGAACCCCGAGGGCTCGGGCACCGCGCCGACGATGGCGACGCCGGACCCGTCGCCGAACAGCACGGAGGTGCGGCGGTCGGTGAAGTCGAGCTGCCTGCTGTACAGGTCGGCGCCGATGACCAGGGCGTAGGTGTCCGGGCGGCGCGCGATGAGACTGTCGGCGATGGCGAGCCCGTACACGAACCCGCTGCAGACGATGTTGATGTCGAAACAGGCGGCGGACCGCGCGCCCAGCGCGTCCTGCACGAGGTAGGACGTCGGAGGCTGGGGGAAGTCGCCGGTGGAGGTCGCCACGATGATGTAGCCGATGCGGGCCACGTCGATGTCGGCGCGCCGCAACGCGTCCAGGCTGGCCTGTACGGCGAGGTCCGAGGTCGCCTCGTGCGCCGCGGCGCGACGGCGGAACCCGATCTGCGTCTTGCGTAGGATCCACTCCGCGTCGACGCCCGCCCGCTCCGCCAGATCCTCATTGGCGATCTCCTCCCCGGGGAGGTACGAACCGGTCGCCAGGATCCCCGTAGTGTGTCCGGCCACTGTCAGCTCCGCTTTCTCCTGGAAGCCACGCCTACGCCAGCGCCGCGGGGGCGGCGTCCGCCAGGCCGCGTAGCGGATTGAGCCGCTGCTCGCCGATCTCGGCGCGCCGCGCGGGGTCGGTGACGCCCAGTCCGGACTCGGGCGCCATGCACAGCACGCCGACCTTGCCGATGTGGCCGTTGGTCTGCACCAGCCGGGTGGCCTCCGCGACCTCGTCCAGCGGATAGACCGTCGACAGGGTCGGCATCACCATCCCGAGGTCGAACAGCCGCACGCACTCCCGCACCTCCTGCAGGTTCGCCGCATGGCTGCCGATGATGCGCTTGAGGTGCATCCAGAGATACCGGTTGTCGTAGTGGTGCTGGAATCCGGTGCTGGAGCCGCAGGTGACGACCGCGCCGCCCCGGCGCACCACGAACACCGAGGTGGCGAACGTCGCCCTGCCCACGTAGTCCATGACGATGTGCGGATCCTCGCCGACCGCCGCGCGGATGGCCGCTCCCAGGCGCTTGCCCAGCGCGATCGCCTGTTCGGGCGTGCTGTCGATGTCGTCGGTCATCCCGATCTCGTTGCGGTTGATGATGACGTCGCAGCCGAGGCTGCGCAGGATCTCGGCCTTCGAGTCCGAGCCGACGACTCCCACTGGGATGCCGCCGCCGTTCTTCACCATCTGCACGGCGTACGCGCCGAGGCCGCCGGCCGCGCCCCAGATGAGGACGATGTCGCCCTGTTTCATCCGGGCGCCCCGGGGGCTGACCAGCATGCGGTAGACCGTGCCCGCGCACAGCGTGACGCAGGCTGCCTCTTCCCAGGTCAGGTGCGCCGGCTTGGGCGCCAGCTGACTGGCCCGCGCCAGGGTGTAGTGCGCCAGCCCGCCGAAGTTGGTCTCGAATCCCCAGACCCGCTGCTCGGCGCCGAGCATGCCGTCGTCGTGCGTCGCCGCTTCCTGGTCATCGGCCTGGATCGGACTGATCACGACGTGGTCGCCGACCTGCCAGCGTCGCACGCCCGCGCCGACCGCGACGATGACCCCGGCTCCGTCGGAACCCAGCACGTGGTACGGCTGGTCGTGCCGCGCCGCGAACGAGCCCGTCCTGCCGAAGCGCTTGAGGAAGCCGAAGGTCGGCAGCGGCTCGAAGGTGGCCGACCAGACGGTGTTGTAGTTGATCGAGCTGGCCATCACTGCCACCACGACCTCGTCCGGCGCGAGCTCCGGCATGGGCACCAGGCCGACGCGCAGCGATTTGCGCACGTCCTTGTCCTCCATGCCGGCGAACATCTCGGTGTCCTCGACCCGGAGGTAAGAAGCCGGATACTCCTTCGGCAACGCGATCTTCGCCAGGTCGCCGGGCGCGGCTCCGCCCAGCAGGGCCTCGGCCATGGGATCCATGTCACTCCTCTTGATGTGGTGGTCAGCCGGTCACAGCGGGATGTTGCCGTGACGTCCTCGTGTCGCCGAGGCCGCCGCGAGCGCCATGGCGAGCTTGGGCCGGGTCTGCGCGGGGTCGATCACTTCGTCGACGACGCCCAGCGCCACGGCGCGGGCGACACCTCCCGCGACGAGGGTGTGCTCGGCGATGAGCCGCTGCCGCAGCTCCGCGCGCTCGTCGTCGTCGTGCGCGGCGGCTAGGCGCTTGCGGTGCAGGATGCCCACCGCGGCCTCCGCGCTCATCACCGCGATCTTCGCCTCCGGCCAGGCGAACACCGCGGACGCGCCGAGCGAGCGGG
The DNA here is from genome assembly GCF_040654555.1 of Nonomuraea sp. NPDC050680. NCBI lineage: Bacteria > Bacillati > Actinomycetota > Actinomycetes > Streptosporangiales > Streptosporangiaceae > Nonomuraea > Nonomuraea sp. NPDC050680. The sequence goes on from NZ_JBFAIF010000002.1 coordinate 985,130, forward strand.
AGTTCATGGCGATGTAGGCCCCGCCGTACGACTGGCGCGTGACCAGCGTGACGCGGGGGACCGCCGCCTCGGCGAAGGCGTGCAGCAGCTTGGCGCCCCGCCGGATCACGCCACCCCATTCCTGGGTGACGCCGGGCAGGTAACCGGGAACGTCGACGAGCACGATCAGCGGAATGCCGAACGCGTTGCACATGCGGACGAACCGCGAGGCCTTCTCGGCGCTCAGCGAGTCGAGGCAGCCGCCCATGCGCAGCGGATTGTTGGCGATCATGCCGACGCTGCCACCGGTCAGGCGGCCGAGGCCGACGACGACGTTAGGGGCCCAGCGCGGCTGGAGCTCCATGAAGGGGGTGTCCTCGTCGAGGATCTCGCGTACCAGCGGGCGCACGTCGTAGGCCCGCCGCGCCCGCTCCGGCAGCAGTGAGCGCAGGTCCTTGCCGGCCGTGGCGAGGCGGGGTTCGATGCGGGCGCGATGGGCCAGCAGCAGGGTCACCTGGCGCGTGGCCTCGTACGCGTCGCTCTCGGAGTCGACCACGATGTGCGCCACGCCCGACTTGCGGCTGTGCGTCTCGGCCCCGCCCAGTGACTCCATGTCGATCTGCTCACCGGTGACGGACCGCACGACGTCGGGGCCGGTCACGAACATCCGGCCGGCCCTGGACATGATCACCATGTCGGTGAGCGCGGGACCGTAGGCGGCGGCTCCCGCCGCCGGGCCCAGGATGACGGAGATCTGCGGCACGCGCCCGGAGGCGCGGGTCATCGCGGCGAACATCCGCCCGACACCGTCCATCGACTCCACGCCGTCCGCCAGCCGGGCGCCGCCGGAGTGCCACAGGCCGATCACCGGGCAGCCTTCGAGCAGCGCCGCGTCGATGGCCGACACGATCTTGTCGCAGCCCGCGGCGCCGAGCGCGCCGCCCATGTTGGCCGGGTCGGTGCAGAAGGTGATCACCTTGTGGCCCGCGATGCGGCCACTGGCCGCGGACACGCCGCTGGCGTCCGGGTCGTGCAGGGGCACCACCGAGTCGGCGTCGAGCAGCCGGGCCAGCCGTACGGCCGGCGCGCGCTGATCGAGCGGGAAGTGTTCCTGCGTGATCGGTGTGGCGGTCAACGCCGTCTCCCGTTCTCATGCAGGGTTGAATTTATTGTTTCCCGCATGTTTCCTACCTCCAGCGCCAACGCTGAGGACTTTTCCGATGGATTCCAGCAGACTGCTGAAAATAGGCTTATCTACGCGCTAACTCCACACAACCCTTACCAGTCCCCCTAAGCGCCCTGTAGCGTTGCTGAGCGAGGGTGAACGGCGTCGTCTCGGGGCTGTTCCGCAGCGCGGCCGCGCGGGCGAAGCCGCCACCGACGCGATCACGTCCGCACGTCAGGCCCGGTATCCATGCGCATCCGGGTCGTCCGGCCGACGACGCCGGCCCTGCGGAGCGGGAACGTTCCGAAAAATAATGGCTTTATCGCATATTGCGCCCATAGTTGTCGCTAGGGGGGCCGGTAGGGGTTGTTTCGCGCGTCTCCAGCGGCCAATCATGGTGCCGTCATTTCGACGTACGGCCAGATTTCCTATGTCTGAAAGGCATGCGCATGGAGATAGCCGAGCTTGGCGTGGAGAAAGCCTTCCTGATCACTCCGGACGTCCACTCCGATCATCGGGGAGTTTTCCTCGAAGTGTTCAGCCAGCCGGTGTTCGAACGGGCGGTGGGCCATCGGCTGTCGGTCGCGCAGCTCAACTGCTCGCTGTCCCGGCGCGGGACCATCCGCGGCATGCATGCCATCGCGCTGCCGGGCCAGGCCCGCTATGTCAGCTGTGCGCAGGGCGGCATCGTCGACATCGTGCTCGACATCCGCGTCGGCTCGCCCACCTACGGTGAACACGTCGCGGTCGAACTGACCGCCGAGAACCGGCACGCCCTGTACTTGGCGGAAGGGCTGGCGCACGGGTTCGCGCCGCTGACCGACGAGGCCACTGTCGTGTACATGTGCTCGAGCACGTGGTCGCCGGGCTCGGAGGTCATCATCAACTCGCTCGACCCGGAGCTCGGCCTGCCCTGGCCCACCGAGCCCGCGCCCGTGCGCTCCGACAAGGACGCGGCGGCGCCTTCCCTGCGCGAGGCCCAGGAACTCGGACTGTTGCCCACCCTCGCCGAGTGCCGGGCGTTGTACGCCGAACTCGACGATCTCACGCTGACGAGGTGACGGCTCATGATCCCACTGTTCCGGGTGGCGATGTCTCCCGAGGCGCCGGCCATGGCCGCCCAGGTCATCGGCAGCGGCAGCATCGGCCAGGGAGCCAAGGTCCAGGAGTTCGAGCGGGCGCTCGCCGGGCGGATCGGCCGGGACGAGGTGGTCACGGTCAACAGCGCCACGGCGGGCCTGCACCTCGCCCTGCACATGGTCGCCCGCGAGGATGACGACGACGGCGGCGAGGTACTGTCCACGCCGTTGACCATGGAGGCCACCAACTGGGCGATCATGGCCAACCGGCTGCGCGTCAAGTGGGTGGACATCGACCCGGCCACCCTCAACGTCGATCTGGACGACCTGGCCCGCAAGATCTCGCCGAAGACACGGGCGATCATGATCGTGCACTTCGGCGGCTACCCCCTCGACCTCGACCGTCTCAGCGCGATCCTCGACCTGGCCGAGGCCAGATTCGGGTTCCGCCCGCCGGTGATCGAGGACTGCGCGCACGCGTGGGGCGCGACCTACCGCGGCGCGCCCGTCGGCAGCCACGGCAACCTGTGCGTGTTCAGCTTCCAGGCCATCAAACACCTGACCTGCGGCGACGGGGGCGCTCTCGTCCTGCCGAGCGAGGAGTTGCGCCGGCGCGCCGAGCGGCTGCGCTGGTTCGGCATCGACCGTACGGCCGACCGGCTGCGCAACCCGCCGGACGTCACGGAGTGGGGCTTCAAGTTCCACATGAACGACATCAACGCCTCGATCGGCCTGGCCAATCTGGCGTGGGCGGAGGAGGTGGTGGCCCGGCACCGTGCCAACGCCGCCTTCTACGACCGGGAGCTGGCCGGCGTCCCCGGCGTCGAGCTGACCGAACGGGCCGCCGACCGCCAGTCCTCCTTCTGGATCTATCCGATGAAGGTGGAGGACCGCGAGGGCTTCATGAAGCGCATGGACGAGGCCGGGATCATGGTCAGCAACGTGCACGAGCGCAACGACCTGCACACGGTCATGCGCCCGTACGCGTCGCTGCTGCCCGGCCTCGACCACGTGGCCCCGCGCGTCGTGTGCGTGCCCGTCGGCTGGTGGGTCACCGAGGAGCAGCGCGCGCACATCGCGGACACCGTCAGGCGGGGCTGGTGAGCGCGCCCGCCGCCGTCCATACGAAGGGCACGGTGCCGTTCGGCGAGCACCGGACCTGGTACCGGATCACCGGCGAGCCGGGCGGCGCGGGCCGTCCGGCCGTCGTCGTCCTGCACGGCGGCCCCGGCAGCACGCACGACTATCTGGTCGGCCTGGCCGTCCTCGCCCAGCACGGCTGGCCCGTCGTGCACTACGACCAGCTCGGCAACGGCGGCTCCACCCATCTGCCCGACAAGGGGGCCGAGTTCTGGACGCCGCGGCTGTTCCTCGACGAGCTGGACAACCTGCTGCGCCGGCTCGACCTGCGTGACGACTACGTGCTGGTCGGCCAGTCGTGGGGCGGCATGCTGGCCGCCCTGCACGCCTCGGCGCGACCGGACGGCCTGCGCGGCCTGGTGATCGCCGACGCCCCCGCCTCCTACCGGCTCTGGCTGAGTGAGATGCGGGTACTGCGTGACCGGCTGCCCGACGGCGTCGACGAGACGCTGCGCCGGCACGAGGCCGCGGGCACGACCGACTCCCAGGAGTACTTCGACGCGATGATGGTCTTCTACAACCGGCACGTCTGCACCCTGGACCCCTGGCCGCGCGAGTTCGTCGCCACGTTCATGGAGATCTACAACGACCCGACGGTCTACTACGCGATGAACGGCCCCAGCGAGTTCCACGTGATCGGCTCGCTGCGTGACTGGGGCGTGGAGGACCGCGTCGCGGACATCCAGGTGCCCACGCTGCTCATCTCCGGGCGGCACGACGAGGCCACGCCCGCCACCGTGCGACCGTACTTCGACCTCATCCCCGACGTGCGATGGGAGGTCTTCGAGGAGTCCAGCCACACGCCGCACCTGGAGGAGCCCGAACGGTTCACCCAGGTGCTGATCGACTTCCTGAAGGGCCTGGGTGAGTGAAGTGGACATGCGCACCGCGATCGTCTTCCCCGGGATGGGACCCACCCGGTTCACCGACGTCGAGGCGTTCATGCTCGGCGACCCCGTCGCGCGGCGGCTGGTCGCGCGCGCCGACGAGGTGCTCGGCTACTCGCTGGCCGATCGTTTCCGCGACTCCGAGGACGACTACTCGGAGGCGGCCCAGGTGGCGTTCCTGGTGAACAGCCTGGCCCTGGCCGAGTGGGCCGAGCGGACGCTGGACATCGCCCCGCACGTGTGCGCGGGCCCGAGCTTCGGCGGCAAGGCGGCCGCCGCCTACTCGGGCGCGCTGTCGTTCCCCGACGCCGTGCGCATGACCGCGGAGCTGGCCCGCTGTACGGCGGACTACTTCACGCACGAGCACCGTGACCTGGTCACCTGCTCCTTCGTCCGCGTTCCGGAGGAGAAGCTGCGCGAGCTGCTGGCCGAACTGCGCGAGCTGGGGGAATGGCACGACGTCTCCTGCTACATCGACCACGACTTCTACATGGTCACGGTGCGGGAGCGGCAGGCGGCGCGGCTGGAAGGCAGGATCCGGGCGCTCGGCGGGCTGCCGCTGTACAGGATGCGGCCGCCCATGCACGCGGGCGTGCTGCAGCCGCTGCGCAAGAGGGCCGAGGAGGAGGTGTTCGGCGCTCTGCGCTTCACCGACCCGCGGCTGCCGGTCGTCGACGATCACGACGGGAGCCTGCTGACCGGCGCGGCGGGCGTGCGGGCCATGGTGCTCGACGGCTTCGTCCGGCCGCTGCGCTGGCCCGAGGTGGTGGCCACGATGCGGCGGCTCAACGTCACGAAGGTCGTCGTCAGCGGTCAGGACGCCATGTTCGGCCGGGTGCCGATCACCACGCGCAGCTTCACCGTGGTCCCGGTGAACCCGAGGATGGCGGTGCTGCCGCGACCCTCGGTCCCCTCGGTCCCCTCGGCCTGACGAGGCCCCGTGGACCTCGTCAGGCGCCGGTCGATCAGGCGGGCGGCCGGTCGGGCGGCGGTCGGTCAGGTCGCGGGAATCCCCGACAGGACTTTCCAGAGTGTGCCCGGAGTCGCGAACGTCTCCTTCGTCAGCGCCTCGTCCCTGAATCGCACGCCGTACGTCTCCTCGAGCGCGGCCAGCAGCTCGACGATGCCGAGCGAATCGAGGCCGAGGCCGGGGAGATCCGCATTTTCGGGGAGCTTGTCATCAGGCGGCAGAAATGGCAGAAGCGGCCGCAGCAGTTCTTCGAAACGGGCATCCCACATGACAGCTGATTTCCTTTCTCCTTATCGCGAATCTCGGGTTATCGCGAAAGAGCCCACGGCGCCGACGCTATCCGGCGGCAAGGCGAATGTCCATCATGGGTGGTTCAGATGAGCGCAGATTATTCACGACCCCTCTACGCGCATTTTCTGCGCGGTCTGGGCATGGCGCCCGAGCGGCCGGCCTTCCGGGCCGGGCCGGACACGGCGAGTTACGCCGAGCTCCACCGGTCGGCTCTGCGCTGGGCCGGCGCGCTGCTGCGGGCCTCGCCCCGCCCGCTCGGCGCCGTAGGGGTTCTGGCGGACAAGGGGGGCACGGCCTACGCCGGCCTCCTCGCCGGCCTCTACGCGGGCGCGGCGGTGGTGCCGCTCCAGCCCGACTTCCCGGCCGCCAGGACGCGCCAGATGATCGAGGCCGCCGGGGTGTCGGCGCTGATCGTCGACGACCGCGGCCAGAAGCGGGCGGCGGAGCTCCGTGCCCAGGGAGTGGACGTACTAGTCCTCACCCCCGACGCGCTCGGCGGCGGGCGGGCGCTGGCCGCGCCGCGGCCGGTCGACCCCGCCGACACCGCGTACGTGCTGTTCACCTCGGGGTCGACGGGCCGTCCCAAGGGGGTGCCCATCACCCACGGGAACACGGCGCACTACTTCCAACTGCTGGCCGGACGCTACGACTTCACCCCTGACGACGTGTTCTCGCAGACCTTCGACCTGACCTTCGACTGCGCGATGTTCGACCTGTTCTGCGCCTGGGCCGCCGGCGGGACCGCGGTGGCCGTGCCGCCGCACGCGTACGGCGACCTGCCCCGCTACCTGGCCGAGCAGGGGATCACCGTGTGGTTCTCCACCCCCAGCGCGATCTCCCTGGTGCGCAGGACGGGCGGGCTCGGCGCGGGGGCGATGCCCACCCTGCGCTGGAGCTTCTTCGCCGGCGAGGCGCTGAAGTGCGCGGACGCGACCGACTGGCAGCGGGCCGCGAGCGCGTCCATCCTGGAGAACCTCTACGGCCCCACCGAGCTGACGATCACGATCACCGGTCACCGCTGGTCGGGGGAGACCTCGCCCGGCCGCTGCGTCAACGGCCTGTCCCCGATCGGCGCGGTGCATCCCGGCCACGGCCACCTCCTGGTGGACGAGGACGGCCGGACCGTCCACGACGAGGGGGAGCTGTGGATCACCGGGCCGCAGCTGACGCCGGGGTATCTCGATCCGGCCGACGACAAGGGCCGATTCGTCGAGAGGGACGGCCGCACCTGGTACAACACCGGCGACCGCGTCCGGGTCGCGGACAATGGCGAACTCGTCTACCTCGGCAGAGCCGACGCCCAGGTGCAGGTGCACGGCTGGCGGGTCGAGCTGGCCGAGATCGATCACGCCGTACGCGGCGTCGCCGGAGTGGCGGACGCGGTCACCGTGAGTGCCGAACACCATGGCACCGCCGTGCCCGTCGTGTTCTACACCGGCATTCGGCTGCCGCCCACCGATTTCACCACCCGGCTTGTCGAGACGCTGCCGGCCGGTCTCATTCCGCGGCACTATCGCTATCTCGACGAGCTGCCGCTGAATCCCAACAGAAAAGTCGACAGAGCGGGTCTGCGGGAGCTGGCCGCGGGTCTGGTGGGTAAACGTGAGCGGGTCGCGGAAGAGGGGAGGGGCGCTTTAGGGGGTCGGTAGGGGTCTATTGGAAATCAGGGTTCGGGATAAATTTTCAGTGATTTGCTTTTTCATTGATCGACATTCCTGGAAATTCCTTTTCCCACACGGGCGGGAGGACGATAATGGACGGGACGCGGTTTCTTCGATCGGGCCTCATCCACGATCTGCTCGACGAGGCCATGGACGCGAGACCCGAGGGCGACGCGGTCCGCGACGCGCACGGTGCGTGGAGTTATCAGCGGGTCGGCGAGCTCAGCCACGCCGTCGCCCGCCGGCTGGCGGCCAGTGGCGTGGGCCCGGGGGATCGGGTCATCGTTCAGCTGCCCAACCGGCGGGAAACGGTGCCCATCGTCTACGGCATCTCGCGGCTCGGCGCCGTCTTCGTGCCGCTGCACCCCGAGATGAAGGCCTTCCATCTCCGCTCCGTCCTGCAGGACGCGGAGCCCACGCTGGTCATCGGGGGCGGCGAGGCCATGCGCGACGTCGCCACTGTTCTGGTGCGCGACCTCGACGACTTCTGGCCCGAGGTCGAGGAGCTGGTGGGGCAGTCGACGCATGAGCCGGTCGCGCATGAGCCGGTCGCGCATGAGCCGGCCGCGCATGAGCCGGCCCCGCGTGAGCCGGTCAAGGTTCTGCCCTCGGACGTCGCCATCCTGATCTACACCTCGGGCAGCACCGCCGCGCCCAAGGGGGTGATCTGCCCGCACGCGCAGGTCACCTTCGCCGCCTCGGCGATCAACGCGGTGCTCGGGTACGAGCCGGACGACGTGGTCTTCTGCCGGCTTCCCATGTCCTTCGACTACGGCCTCTACCAGATCTTCCTCGCCGCGCTCGGCGGCGCCGAGCTGGTCCTGGCCGAGGAGGGATCCGACCTGACCCTGCTGGGCCAGATCAGCGACGCCGGCGCGACCGTCGTGCCCGTCGTCCCCTCTCTGGGCGGCATGATCGCGACCCTGGCCCGGCGGGCGACCGGTTCGGTGTCGAAGGTGCGGATGTTCACCAACACCGGGGCCGCGCTGCCGGAGGCGACCATCCGAAGCCTGCGCGCCTGCGCTCCCGGCGCTCGGGTGGTGCGCATGTACGGCATCACCGAGTGCAAGCGCGTCACGATCATGGAGCCGGAGCTCGACCGGGACCGGCCCGGCGCGGTCGGCCGTCCGCTGCCCGGCACCCGGGTGGAGATCCTCGACAGCGCGGGCCGGCCGCTGCCGGCCGGGGAGACCGGGGAGATCGTGGTCGCCGGTCCCAACGTGATGGCCGGCTACTGGCGCGACCCCGAGCTCACCGCGCGCGCCTACCGCCGCGACCCGGTCACCGGCGAGGTCCGCCTGCACACCGGCGACTACGGCCGGCTCGACCAGGACGGCTACCTGTACTTCGAAGGCCGCAGAGACGACATGTTCAAACGCCGGGGCACCCGGATGAGCACGACCGAGATCGAGGCGGCCGCCATGGACGTCCCCGGTGTCCGCGCGGCCGTGGTGCTGCCCCCGGCCGACGGCCGTGACCTCGTGGTCTTCGTCGAGGCCGATCTGACGCCCAGCAGCGTGCTGAACGCGCTGAAACTGCGGCTCGAACCCGCCAAGGTGCCGGCGGCCTGTCATGTCCTGCCCCGCTTCCCGCTGACGCTCAACGGCAAGAACGAGCGCAAACAGCTGGCCCTGCTGCTCGACGGAGGTCACGCGTGAACTGGTACGCCGAGCTCGCCGCCCGCTACGGCTCCCCGCTGTACGTCTACGACCTGGAGCGCGTCGCCGCCGCGCAGAAGGACCTGCGCCAGGCGCTGCCCGGCGGGTTCTCGCTGTTCTACTCCTTCAAGGCCAACCCGCACCCGGAGATCGCGCGAGCACTGCGCGACGGCGGCGCGCTCGCCGAGATCAGCTCGACCGGCGAGCTGAACGCGGCGTTCGCCGCGGGCTTCGACGGCTCCGAGGTGCTCCTCACCGGACCGGGCAAGACCACCGAGGAACTGGAGGTCGCCGTCGACGGCGGCGTCCGCCTGTTCTCCGTCGAGTCGCCCACCGACCTGTGGCACGTCGGGCAGGTCGCGGCCCGGCGTGGCGTGATCGCGGACTGCCTGCTGCGCGTCAACAGCGCCGAGCCCGGCGCCGCCACCAGCATCCGGATGACCGGCGCGCCCTCCCAGTTCGGCTTCGACGAGGAGATGATCCCCGCCCTGATGCCGGAGCTCCGGGCGGTGCCCGGCACCCGGCTGGCCGGGGCGCACCTGTTCTCGCTGAGCAACTCCAAGGACGAGGAGAGTCTCGTCGCCGAGTTCGGCCACACCATCTCGGTGGCCGCGCGCCTGCAGCGGGAGACGGGCCTGCCGATCCGCCTGCTGGACATCGGCGGCGGATTCGCCGCGCCGTACCTCACCGGGGGAGAGCGGCCCGTGTACGGCGGCCTGCGCGCCGGGCTGGAGACGGTGCTCGACGCGGAGTTCTCCGGCTGGCGGGCGGGCACGCCCGAGATCGCCTGCGAGTCCGGCCGTTACCTGGCCGGCGACTGCGGCACGCTGGTCTGCACCGTGGTCAACATCAAGGAGAGCCGCGGCCGCAGATTCGTCATCCTGGACGCCGGCATCAACACCCTCGGCGGTATGTCCGGCTTGGGGAGGCTCCTGCCGGTCTCGGTGGGGCTCAACGGCGCCACCCCCGACGGCGAACGGTCGCCCGCGACCCTGGTCGGCCCGCTCTGCACCCCCGGCGACATCCTCGCCAGGAACGTCTCGCTGCCCCCGCTGGCCCCCGGCGACGTCGTGACCATCCCCAACGCGGGCGCCTACGGCATGACCGCGAGCCTCGTGATGTTCCTGGGCCACCCCGCGCCCATCGAGGTCGTCACGCACGGTCACCAGGTGGTGTCCGTCTCGCGGATCGAATTCCACCGCAAATACGAATGACACCCCCTGGATTGACGTCAACCGCAAGTACGAAATGACACGAGTGAGCGGAGTGTGTGTCTTGAGCGAGCAGCGTCGCTTCCTCGCCGACCTGGTGCACGACCTGACGGTCGAGGTCCTGCGGACCGTACTCCCAGACGCCCCTGACGCGGTGGATCCCCAGCGCGGCTTCAGGGAACTGGGACTCGACTCGCTGGCCGCCGTCGAACTGCACGACCGCCTGGCCCAGGCGGTCGGCGCCGAACTGCCGGTCACGATCGCCTTCGACCACCCCACCCCCGAGGCGGTCGTCGACTACCTGTTCACCGAGGTGCTCAGGCTGACCGACACGGAGACAGGTGAAGTCGATCCGGTCACCGCCGGGGCGCGCGTGGACGAGCCCCTCGCCATCATCGGCGTAGGGTGCCGCTATCCGGGCGGGATCACCACTCCCGAAGAGCTGTGGCGGCTGGTCGCCGAGAGCGGGGAGACCCTCACCGGGTTCCCCGCCGACCGGGGCTGGGACCTCGACCGGCTGTTCGACGACGACCCGGACGCGCCCAACTCCACCTATGTGCGCTCGGGCCACTTCCTGCACGACGCCGGTGAGTTCGACGCCGACTTCTTCGGCATCAACCCGCGTGAGGCCGTCGCCATGGACCCCCAGCAGCGGCTGGTGCTCGAAGCCTCCTGGGAGGCGTTCGAGCGGGCGGGCATCGACCCGCGCACGCTGCGCGGCAGCCAGGCCGGCGTGTTCATCGGCGCCGAGCCGCAGGACTACGGCCCCCGGCTGGACAAGGCGCCGGAAGAGGTCGAGGGCTATCTCGTGACGGGCAACGCGCCGAGCGTGGTGTCCGGCCGGATCGCCTACGCCCTCGGTCTCGAAGGGCCCACGCTCACCGTCGACACCGCCTGCTCCGCCTCCCTGGTCGCCCTGCACCTGGCCTGTCAGGCGCTGCGCAACGGCGAGACCGACCTGGCGCTGGCCGGTGGCGTGACCGTGATGTCCACCCCCGGCACCTACACCGCCTTCAGCCGGCAGCGGGTGCTCGCCGCGGACGGCCGGTGCAAGGCGTTCGCCGCCTCCGCCGACGGCACCGGCTTCTCCGAGGGCGTCGGGATCCTCGCGGTCGAGCGGCTGTCGGACGCGCGCCGCCGGGGCCACCCCGTGCTCGCGGTCATCCGGGGCTCGGCGATCAACCAGGACGGCGCGAGCAGCGGCCTGACCGCGCCGAACGGTCCTTCCCAGGAACGCGTGATCCGGCGGGCGCTGGGCAACGCGGGCCTGTCTCCGGCCGACGTCGACGTGGTCGAGGCGCACGGCACCGGCACCAAGCTGGGCGACCCGATCGAGGCGCACGCCCTGATGGCCACGTACGGCCGCGACCGGGGCGAACGCGGGCCGCTGCGCATCGGCTCCCTCAAGTCGAACATCGGGCACACCCAGGCGGCGGCCGGCGTCGCCGGGGTGATCAAGATGGCCATGGCCATGCGCCATGGGATGCTGCCCCGCACCCTGCACGTGGACGAGCCGTCGCCGTACGTCAACTGGTCGCTCGGCGCGGTCGAACTGCTCACCGAGAGCCGGCCCTGGCCCGCGGGCGGTGCCCCGCGGCGAGCCGGCGTCTCCTCCTTCGGCGTGAGCGGCACCAACGCGCACGTGATCCTGGAGGAGCCGCCCGTAGCAGCCACCCCGGATGGGGACGGCGGTCCGCCCCCGGCCGTCGTCCCCCTGGTGTTGTCGGCCAAGGCGCCCGAGGCGCTGCGCGCCCAGGCCGCCCGGCTGGCGGCCCATCTGACGGAACACGAGCACCTACGCCCGGCCGACGTCGCCCACTCGCTGGTGACCTCACGCTCGACCTGGCAGCACCGCGCGGTGGTCGCCGCCGGTGACCGGACCGAGCTGCTCGCCGGGCTGACCGCTCTGTCCGAAGGCGAGCCCGCCGCCGAGGTGACCGAGGGCGAGGCCGCCGCGGAGCGCCGCGTCGTCTTCATCTTCCCCGGCCAGGGCTCGCAGTGGGCCGGCATGGCGGTGGACCTCCTGGACACCTCCCCGGTCTTCGCCCGGAGCATGGCGGAGTGCGCGGCCGAGATCGAGACCCACGTCGACTGGCGGCTGCTCGACGTGCTGCGCGGCGAGCCGGGCGCGCCCTCGCTCGATCGGCTCGAGGTCGTCCAGCCGGCGCTGTTCGCGGTGATGGTGTCGGTGGCCGCCCTCTGGAAGTCGCTGGGCGTGCGGCCCGCCGCCGTCGTGGGTCACTCCCAGGGCGAGGTCGCCGCCGCGTACGTGGCCGGTGGACTGTCCCTGGCCGATGCCGTACGCGTGATCGTGCTGCGCAGCCGCCTGTTCGCCGAGCGTCTGGTGGGCAAGGGGGCGATCGCGGCCATCGCCGCGGCGGCCGGTGAGGTGGAGGAGCGGCTGGCCCGCTGGGAGGGACGGCTGTCCATCGGGGCGAAGAACGGCCCCTCGTCGTGCACCGCGGTGGGCGACGAGCAGGCGCTCGCCGAACTCGTCGCCGAATACGAGGCGGACGGCGTCCGCGCCCGCCTCCTGGCCAGCACCGTCGCCTCCCACTGCGACCAGGTGGACCCGCTGCGCGAGGAGCTGACCCGGCTGCTCGAAACCGTGTCCCCGATCCCGGGAGAGGTGCCGTTCCACTCCACCGTCACGGGCCAGGCCCTGGACACCGGCGAGCTGACCGCCGACTACTGGTTCCACAACGCCCGCCAGCCGATCGAGTTCCAGGCCGTGATCGAGGAGCTGCTCGCGGCGGGACACGACGCGTTCCTCGAGATGAGCGCCCATCCGGTGCTCGTGATGAGCGTGCAGGACACGATCGAGGAGGCCGGGGCCGACGCGTTCGCCGGCGGCACCCTGCGCCGCGGGGAAGGCGATCTGCGGCGCGTGCTGACCTCGGTCGCGGAGGCGTACGTGCGCGGCGTGGCCGTCGACTGGGACGCCCTCCTCCCCGGCACGAGCCTGGTCGATCTGCCCACGTACGCCTTCCAGCACCAGCACTACTGGCTGGAGACCCGCGGCTCGGCCGGTGACGTCGCCTCGGCGGGGCTGAGCGACGCCGGCCATCCGCTGCTGGGCGCGGCCGTGACGCTCGCCGAATCCGGTGGCGCCCTCCTGACCGGACGGCTCTCCGTCCAGCTGCACCCCTGGCTGGCCGACCACGCCGCCGCGGGCACGCCGCTGCTGCCCGGCACCGCCTTCGTCGAGCTCGCCATCCGGGCGGGCGATCAGGTCGGCTGCGGCCTGCTGGAGGAGCTGACGCTGGAGGCCCCGCTGGTCGTACCCGAGCGCGGCGGTGTGTGGCTGCAGGTGTCCGTCGGAGCGCCCGAGGACGCGGGACGACGCGGCATCACCGTGCACTCACGGGCGGAGGACGCCCCGGCCGACGCGCCGTGGATCCGCCACGCGAGCGGGTACGTCGCCGCTGATGACACCCCCGAGGTCTTCGACCTGGCCCAGTGGCCGCCGGAGGGAGCGACCGCCGCGGACCTCGACGGTCTGTACGAACGGCTCGCCGACGCCGGCTACGGCTACGGCCCGCTGTTCCAAGGGCTGAAGGCGGCGTGGCTGCGCGGTGACGAGGTCTTCGCCGAGGTCAGGCTGCCCGAGCAGGCGACCCGCGACGCCGAGCTGTACGGCCTGCACCCGGCGCTGCTCGACGCGGCGCTGCACGCGGGGTCGCTGCTGGACCCCGCCGACGATCGCTTGAGCCTGCCCTTCGCCTGGACCGGCGTGTCCCTGCGCGCCACGGGCGCGGCGGCCGTACGGGTCCGGCTGTCGCCATCGGGCCCCGACACCCTGTCGCTGTGGCTGGCCGACGCCTCGGGCGCGCCCGTCGCCACAGTGCGCTCGCTGGTCTCGCGGCCGGCCTCGGCGCAGCAGCTCTCCGCCGCCTCGGTGGCCCATGGCGATTCGCTGTTCCGCGTCGAGTGGACGGCGGCGCCCGCCGCTCAGCCGACGCCGGCCGGGGGCGCCGCGGTGCTCGGGCCGGACCCGTACGGCCTGCGCCGGGCGGGCGTCGCGAGTGCCGAGTACGCGGACCTGGCGGCGCTGACCTCGTCGGATCCGCTCCCCGACACCGTGTTCGCGAGCTTCCGGTCGGACGGCTCCGAACCGTTCGCGAGCTTCTGGCCGGACGGCTCCGAACCGTTCGTGAAGCTCTCGCCGGACAGCTCCGCGCCGGACGAAGCGGCGGATGGCGGCGTTCCGGATGGCGCGCGGTCGGCCACGCATCGGGCGCTGGGGCTCGTACAGGCCTGGCTGGCCGATGAGCGGCTGACCTCGGTGCGGCTCGTCGTGGTGACCTGCGGCGCGGTGGCGGCTGGCTCCGACGCGGAGGTACGGGACCTGGCGAGCGCGCCGGTGTGGGGCCTGCTGCGGTCCGCGCAGTCGGAGCACCCCGGCCGGTTCGTCCTGCTGGATCTCGACGACTCCGCGGTGCCGGTGCCCGCCGTGCTGGCGGCGCTCGCCGAGCCGCAGCTGGCCGTGCGATCCGGCGAGGTGCTGGTGCCCAGGCTGGCCCGCGCGGCCACCAAGGACACGCTGGCCCTGCCTGTGGGTGTCGCGGAATGGCGCCTGGACGCGGCGGTCAAGGGCAGCCTGGACGGCCTGTCCCTGGTTCCGTGCCCGGAGGCGGCCCGGCCGCTGGGGCCGGACGAGGTGCGGGTGTCGGTGCGGGCGGCCGGTCTCAACTTCCGCGACCTGGTCGTCACCCTCGGCATGGTGCCCGAACACGGCGAGCCCATCGGCGGCGAGGTCGCGGGTGTGGTGCTGGAGGTGGGCTCGGCCGTGGCCGATCTGGTGCCCGGTGATCGGGTGCTGGGGCTGCTGGACGGGGCCTTCGGTCCCGTGGGAGTGACGGATCGGCGGTTGCTGGCGCCGATGCCCGCCGGTTGGTCGTTCGCGCAGGCGGCGTCGGTGCCGGTGGCGTTCCTGACCGCCTACTACGGGCTGGCCGATCTGGCCGGTGTCCAGGCCGGTGATCGGGTGCTGGTGCACGCGGCCGCCGGTGGAGTCGGCATGGCGGCGGTACAGCTCGCCCGCTCCTTCGGCGCGGAGGTGTTCGGTACGGCGAGCCCCGGCAAGTGGGCGTCGACGACCCTGGACGACGAGCATGTGGCCTCCTCGCGGACGCTGGAGTTCGCGGCCAAGTTCGGTCAGATGGATGTGGTGCTCAACTCGCTGGCCGGGGAGTTCACCGACGCCTCGCTGGACATGCTGTCCGGGGGCGGCCGGTTCCTGGAGATCGGCAAGACCGACCTGCGCGAACCCGGCCAGGTCGCCGACGCGCACCCCGGCGTGCGTTACCTCCCCTACTCCCTGATGGAGGCCGGTCCCGAGCGCCTGGGCGAGCTGCTGGCCGAGGTGATGGCCCTGTTCGGGCGGGGCGCGCTGGAGCTGCCGCCGGTCCGGGTCTGGGACGTGCGGCGGGCCGGCGAGGCGCTGCGGTTCATGTCGCTCGCCCGGCACACCGGGAAGATCGTGCTGTCGATGCCGCCCACGTTCGGCGGCGGCGGGACGGTGCTCGTCACCGGTGGCACGGGCGGTCTGGGCGCGCTGGTGGCCCGCCACCTGGTGACGGTGCACGGCGTACGGGACCTGCTGCTCGTGAGCCGGTCCGGGATCTCGGCCGCCGGCGCGCCGGAACTGCTGGAAGAGCTGTCCGGGGCGGGCGCGCGGGTGCGGGTCGTGGCCTGCGACGTCGCGGACCGGGCGGCTCTGGCCGAGGTACTGGCCGAGGTACAGACCCCGCTGCGCGGGGTGGTGCACGTCGCCGGGGCGCTGGACGACGGCGTGGTGGCCGCGCTGACGCCGGAGCGCCTGGACGCGGTGCTGCGGCCCAAGGTCTCCGGGGCGTGGAATCTGCACGAGCTGACGCGGGAGCTGGACGTGTCGGCGTTCGTGCTGTTCTCCTCCGCGGCCGGTGTCCTGGGCGATGCCGGGCAGGGCAACTACGCGGCGGCGAACGTGTTCATGGACGCGCTGGCCGCCCACCGGCGGGCACACGGACTCGCCGCGGTGTCGCTGGCCTGGGGCTTCTGGGAACAACGCAGCAACATGAGCGCCCATCTGCGCGACACCGACATAGCGCGCATGGAGCGGTCGGGCGCCCGCGGCCTGTCCTCCGAGGACGGGCTGGCGCTCTTCGACGCCGCTCTGACGGTGGACGAGGCCCTGCTGGCGCCGATCCGCCTCGACCTGGCCGCGATGCGCCGCGACCCCGCCGGGGTCCAGCCGTTGCTGCGCGGCCTGGTCCACGCGCCCGCGCAGCGGAGCGTCGCGGCGGGCGCCGTGCCCGGCGGTGTCGCCTCCGCGCTGGAGCGGCAGCTGGCCGGGCTGCCCGAGAACGACCGCGACCAGGTGCTGGTCTCCCTGATCCGGGCGCAGGCCGCCACCGTGCTCGGCCATGCCGACGCCGGCTCGGTGGACGCCGGCCGGGCGTTCAAGGAGCTCGGCTTCGACTCCCTGACCGCCATCGAGCTGCGTAACCGGCTCAATGCCGCCACCGGGTTGCGACTGCCCGCCACGCTGGTCTTCGACTATCCGACGCCCGCCGCGCTCGCCCAGCACATCAAGGGCAGGTTGCTCGGTGCGGCGGCCCCCGTCGCGCCGGTCGCCACCCCCGCCGCCCCGCTCGACGACGATCCGATCGTCATCGTCGGGATGGGCTGCCGCTATCCCGGCGGCGTCGACTCGCCGGAGGCGTTGTGGCGCATGCTCGCCGAAGGCCGGGACGCGATGTCGGAGTTCCCCGCCGACCGCGGCTGGGACCTGGAGCGGCTCTACGACCCCGACACCGAGAGCGCCGGCAGCAGCTATGTGCGGGTGGGCGGCTTCGTGTACGAGGCCGGCGACTTCGACGCGGCCTTCTTCGGGATCTCGCCGCGTGAGGCCCTGGCCACCGACCCGCAGCAGCGGCTGCTGCTCGAAGCCGCCTGGGAGACCCTCGAACGCGCGGGCATCGACCCGGGCGACCTCAGAGGCAGCTCGACGGGCGTGTTCGTCGGCGCCTCCGCCACCGGCTACGGCACCGGGCCCGCCCCCCTGCCCGAGGAGGTGGAGGGATACCTGATCACCGGCAACTCCAGCTCGGTGATGTCCGGCCGCGTCTCCTACGCGCTCGGCCTGGAGGGTCCGGCCGTCACCCTGGACACGGCGTGCTCGTCGTCCCTGGTCGCGCTCCACCTGGCCTGCGAGTCGCTGCGCCGCGGCGAGAGCACGCTCGCGCTGGCCGGTGGTGTGACCGTGCTGTCCACCCCGGAGATCTTCGTGGAGTTCAGCCGACAGCGGGGTCTGGCGCGGGACGGGCGCTGTAAGGCGTTCGCGGAGGCGGCGGACGGTACGGCCTTCGCCGAGGGTGTGGGTCTGCTGTTGCTGGAGCGGCTGTCGGACGCGTGCCGCAACGGCCACCAGGTGCTGGCGGTCGTGCGGGGGAGCGCGGTCAATCAGGACGGCGCGAGCAACGGGCTCACGGCGCCGAACGGGCCGTCCCAGCAGCGGGTGATCCGCCAGGCGGTGGCCAACGCCGGTCTCGGCCTGGCCGACATCGACGCGGTCGAGGCCCACGGCACCGGCACCACGCTCGGGGACCCGATCGAGGCGCAGGCGCTGCTGGCCACGTACGGACAGGACCGTCCAGAGGATCGGCCACTGTGGCTGGGCACGGTCAAGTCCAACATCGGGCACACCCAGTGCGCGGCCGGCGTCGCCGGTGTGATCAAGATGGTCCTGGCGATGCGGCACGGCGTACTGCCGAAGACACTGCACGTCGACGCCCCCTCCTCGCACGTGGACTGGTCGGCGGGCGCGGTGTCGCTGGTGACCGAGGCGACCCCCTGGCAGGACCGCGACGGGCGGCCACGCCGGGCGGGAGTGTCGTCGTTCGGTATCAGCGGGACCAACGCGCACGTGGTGATCGAGGGCGTGCCGGCCGAGGAGCCGGCTCCGGACGACACGCCGGTTGGTGACGCGCCGGTGCCGGTGGTGGTCTCCGCGCGTGGCGCGGACGCGGTGCGGGCGCAGGCGGAGCGGCTGCGGGACTTCGTGGCGGCCGCCGAGGACGTGGGCCCCGCGCAGGTGGGTTACTCGCTGGTCAGAACGCGGTCGCTGCTGAGCCATCGCGCCGTCGTGGTGGCGGCCGATCGGGCGCAGTTGATCGCGGGTCTGGCGCGGGTCGCCGAAGGGGCCGAGCCGGTCGACGTCGTGAGCGGTCCCGGGGACACGGAGAGCGCCGGGCTGGGCTTCATGTTCACCGGCCAGGGGAGCCAGCGGGTGGGGATGGGCCTGGAGCTGACCAGGACGTTCCCCACGTTCAAGGAACAACTGGAGGCGGTCGCGGCGGGCTTGGACCGCCACCTGGATGTGCCCCTGACCGAGGTGATGTGGGGCAGGCCGGACCTCCTGGACCAGACGCTGTACGCCCAGACGGGGCTGTTCGCCCTGGAAGTGGCCCTCTATCGGCTCCTGGAGTCGTGGGGGACGGTGCCGGACTACCTGATGGGCCATTCGGTGGGCGAGCTCGCGGCGGCGCACGTGGCGGGCGTGCTGTCGCTGGAGGACGCGTGCGCGCTCGTGGCGGCGCGGGGCCGGCTGATGCAGAGCCTCCCGCCGGGCGGCGCGATGCTCGCGGTCGCGGCGGGAGAGGGAACGGTCGCCAAGCTGCTGGCCGAGCTCTCCGACGTGGCGGGCAAGGTGGAGGTCGCCTCGGTGAACGGACCGGCCTCGATCGTGGTCTCGGGTGACGAGCCCGCGGTGGAGCGGGTGGCGGCGGAGTTCGGCCGGCGCGGGTTGAGGTGCCGGCGGCTGCGGGTCAGCGACGCGTTCCACTCCCATCGCATGGAGCCGATCCTCAGCGCCTTCGGTGAGGTGGCCGCCGGACTGGAGTACCAGGACGCGGCGATCCCGGTGGTGTCGAACCTGACCGGTGAGCCGGTGTCGCGGTTCTCGGCCGAGTACTGGGTGCGGCATGTGCGGGAGCCTGTACGGTTCGCCGACGGCGTCGCCTTCCTGCGCGAGCGGGGCGTGCGGACCCTCCTGGAGCTGGGTCCCGACGCGGTGCTGTCGGGGCTGGTACAGGAAGGCGTACCGGAGCGGGACTCCGCGCCGGTGGCGGTGCCGGTGCTGCGGCGGGACCGGGACGAGGCCGGGCAACTGGTCGCGGCCGTCGGCCGGGCGTACGCGCGCGGCGCGGAGGTGGATTGGGACACCTTCTTCGCCGGAGCCCGGCAGGTGGAGCTTCCCACCTACGCCTTCCAGCGCCGGCACTACTGGCTGCGGCCCGCCCACCACGCCGGCGATCCCGCCTCGCTAGGGCTCGAGGCCGCGGGTCACCCGCTGCTGGGCGCCGCGGTCGAGCTGCCCGACACCGGTGGGTCGCTGTACACTGGCAGGCTCTCGCTGGCCGGCCACCCCTGGCTGGCCGATCACCGGATCCTCGGCACCGTGCTGGTTCCTGGCACGGCCTTCGTCGAGCTCGCCGTCGCGGCCGGTCACCAGGCCGGATGCGATCTCGTCGAAGAGCTGACCCTGGAGGCGCCCCTCGTGCTGGGGGAGCGGGACGCCGTCACGATCGAGGTGATCGTCTCCGGGGCGGACGACTCGGGCCGCCGTACGGTGACCGTCTACTCGCGGGCCACCACGGGCGAGCGGCCCTGGACCCGGCACGCGACCGGGACGCTAGCCGTCGCGGACCAACGCCCCACCTTCGACCTGGCCGAATGGCCGCCGCCCGGCGCCACGCCCATCGACGTCGACGACCTCTACGCGCGGCTGGCCGTCGAAGGCACGGAATACGGACCCGCCTTCCGGGGACTGCGCGCGGCCTGGCGGCGTGACGGCCAGGTGTTCGCCGACATAGAGCTGCCCGACGGCGTGGTGGCCGACGCCGGCCGCTTCGGCCTGCATCCGGCGCTGTTCGACGCCGTGCTGCATGCCATCGGGCTGGCGACCGGGGATCCCCGGGACGGCAGGGCGATGGCGCCCGGGGATCCTCGGGTCGAGCTGCCCTTCAGCTGGAGCGACGTCAGCCTGTACGCGACCGGCGCCACCGCCGCCCGCGTCCAGGTGTCCGCCGACGGCACGGGCGCGCCCTTGCTGAGCGTGGCGGACGCGACGGGCGCGCCGCTGGCCAGCGTGGGCTCGCTGGCCATGCGGCCGGTCTCCGGGGCCGGGCTCGGCGCCGGCCGGAGCGGGGCGGGCGCCTCGCCGTACCAGGTGAGCTGGACACGCGTGGCCATCGGAGGCGCGCGCGACGACTGGGCGGTGCTCGGCGCCGACGACGGCGAGTTGCCCATGGGCCTGCGCGCCGCGGGACTCTCCGTGCGCGCCGTCCCGGACCTGGACGCACTGGCCGCGCTGAGCCCGCCGCCGTCGGCGGTGCTGGTGCGCGCCGGGTACGAGCCTGGGGGGCTGGTCGCCGCAGGACACGAGCCCGCGTCGGCGGGGCCGGTCTCGGCCGGGCACGAGGCCGCGTCGGCGGACCCGTCGGCGGATGCGCGTGAGCTGACCGGCCGGACGCTCGGCCTGCTTCAGGGCTGGCTGGCCGATGAGCGCTTCGGCACCGTCCGGCTGGTGCTGGTGACCGATGATTCGGTGCGGACCGGTGCCGACGACGACACGCCCGACCTGGCCCACGCCCCCGTCCGGGGTCTGGTACGCGCCGCGCAGGCCGAGAATCCCGGCCGGTTCCTCCTCGTCGACGTGGACGGCACGGCGGCCTCCTATCGGGCGCTGCCCACCGTACTGACTGGTCAGGAGCCTGAGCTGGCTCTTCGCGAAGGCGACGCCCTCGCGCCACGCCTGACCAGGACCGGCGAGGACGGCCTGCTGAAGCCGCCGGCCGATGCCGAGTCCTGGCATCTGGAGATCACCGAGCCAGGGACGATCGACGCCCTGGCGGCGACCGCCTGCGACGCGGCCCGGCGGCCCTTGGAGGAGTTCGAGGTACGCGTGTCCATGCGGGCCTGCGGACTCAACTTCCGTGACGTCCTGATGGCCCTCGGCATGTACCCGGGCGAGGCGTCCATCGGCGGCGAGGGCGCCGGCGTGGTCGTCGAGGTCGGCTCCGGCGTCACCCGGTTCGCTCCGGGAGACAGGGTGTTCGGGCTGTTCGAGGGTGGTTTCGGGCCCTATACGGTGACCGATCACCGGATGGTGGCGCACATGCCGGACGGCTGGTCCTTCGTGGACGCGGCCGCCGTGCCGGCCGTGTTCGCGACCGCCTACTACGGGCTGGTCGATCTGGCCGACCTGCGGGCGGGGGACCGGGTGCTGGTGCACGCGGCCGCCGGTGGGGTCGGCATGGCGGCGGTGCAGCTCGCGCGGTGGCTGGGCGCGGAGGTGTTCGGTACGGCGAGTCCCGGCAAGTGGGCGTCGCTGCCTCTGGACGATGCGCATGTGGCCTCGTCGCGGACGCTGGAGTTCGCGGAGAAGTTCGGCCAGGTGGATGTGGTGCTCAACTCGCTGGCGGGTGAGTTCACCGACGCCTCCCTGGGCATGCTGGCCGCGGGTGGCCGGTTCGTGGAGATGGGCAAGACGGACATCCGGGACGTGGAGACGATCGCGCCCGGCGTTCGCTACGCGCCCTTCGACCTCTCCGACGCAGGACCGGACCGGACCCAGGAGATCCTGACCGAGCTGGTGAAGCTGTTCGAGGAAGGCACCTTCGCACCCCTGCCGACCCGCGTCTGGGACATGCGGCGCGCGCCCGAGGCGTTCCGGTACATGGCGCAGGCCCGGCACACCGGCAAGATCGTGCTGACCCTGCCCACCCCGATCGGCGGAGCCGGCACCGTGCTCGTCACCGGCGGCACGGGCGGGCTCGGCGCCCTGGTGGCCCGGCATCTGGTGGCCGCGCACGGCGTGCGCGACCTGCTGCTGGTCGGCCGCAGAGGGCTCGACGCCCCGGGCACCGACCGGCTGCGCGCGGAGCTCACCGAGCAGGGGGCCCGCGTCGAGGTCGCGGCGTGCGACGTCGCCGACCGCGACGCGCTCGCGGAACTGCTCGCGGGCCGTCCGCTGACCGCGGTCGTGCACACGGCGGGCGTCGTGGCCGACGGCGTCATCGGCTCGCTCACGGCCGAGCAGCTGGACACGGTCTGGCAGCCCAAAGCCCACGCCGCCTGGCATCTTCACCAACTCACGAAAAATCTTGACCTGTCGGCGTTCGTGCTCTTCTCCTCCTCTGCCGGCACGCTCGATGCCGCCGGGCAGGGCAACTACGCGGCGGCCAACGCCTTCCTCGACGCGCTGGCCGCGCACCGCAGGGCGGCCGGTCTGCCGGGGCTCTCGCTGGCCTGGGGCATGTGGGCGCCGGAGGTGGGCGGTATGACCGCCCAGCTCGGCGAGGCCGATCTGCGCCGGCTGCGTCACTCGGGCCTGCTGCCGCTGTCGGCCGAGGCGGGGCTGGCGCTGTTCGACGAGTCGCTCGCGCTCGACGAGCCCGCGCTGGTGCCGATCCGGCTGGATCTCGCGGCCGTGCGGTCGCGGGAGGAAGGGCCGCCGGCGATGCTCCGTGGCCTGGTCACCGCCCCCGTCGGGCGGGCGCCCGCCACGCCCTCGGTCACGGCCGCCGCCGCGCCCGTCTCGTTGACGGATCGGCTGACGCCGCTGTCCAGGGCGGCCCGCGACCGCCTGCTGCTGAGCCTGGTACGCACCCACGTCGCCGCCGTGCTCGGCCATGCCGGCGAGGACCCGGTCGATCCGGTGCGGGGGTTCAAGGAGCTGGGCTTCGACTCGCTGACCGCGGTCGAGCTGCGCAACCGGCTGAGCGCGGCGGCGGACATACGCCTGCCCGCCACGCTCGTCTTCGACTACCCGACACCAGAAGCCGTGGCCGCCTTCATCAAGACCGAACTGCTCGGCGACGACGATACGGCCGCCGAGCCGCTGGAGGCCGAGCTGGCCGAGCTCGAACAGGCGCTGGACAGGCTCGTACCGGATCCCGACGGCCACGCGCGGATCACCGCGCGGCTCAAGGCGCTCACGGCGAAGTGGGCCGAGGCGCACGGCCGGCCGGCGGACCCGGCGGAGCCGACGCTCGAATCGGCCAGCGCGGAAGAACTTTTCACCATTCTCGACAGAGAATTCTAATGCCATGTCATGGCCTCCGACAAAGAGTCCGATTTTCCGGCCCGAGCACCGTTCATGCCACCGAACCATCCCTGAAGAGGAGGAGACGGATGGCCCTTCAGGCCGATGTGCGGAATATGAATCGGTGATTAGCATCCGTTCTATGAGCAGAGCTGCGGACAATCCGAGGAGCGAAGAAGGCGACATCGTACGGTTGAATTGCGTACGACAGACCTACACCACCGGGAAGGGCAGCTTCGTGGCGCTGAGCGGCGTCACGATCGGCTGCCGGAAACGCGCGCTCACCGCGGTCATCGGGCCGTCGCGGTCCGGCAAGAGCACGCTGCTGCGCTGCGCGTCGGGACTGGAGCGACCGGCGTCGGGGTCGGTGGTCCTCGACGGCGAGGAGCTGACCGACCTCGACGACGCGTCGCTGACCAGGCTGCGGCGTGACCGGCTCGGCTTCGTCTTCCAAGGGTCCAACCTGCTGCCCGCGCTCAACGTGGCGGAGAACATCGCGCTGCCCGGCTATCTGGCGGGCCGCAGCGTCGACACCGTGCTGCTGGACCGGGTGATCGCGCAGATCGGCCTGACCGACCACCTGCACGACCTGCCGCACCGGCTGTCCTTCGCCGAGCAGCAGCGGGTGGCGGTCGCGCGGGCCCTGGTCAGCCGGGCGCCGGTGATCTTCGCCGACGAGCCCACCTGCGCGCAGGACAACGACGGCCTCGACCAGGTGCTCGGCCTGCTGCGCGAATCGGCGCGGGCGGGACAGACGGTGGTGGTGGCCACGCACGACTCGCGGATCGCGGCCTACGCGGACCACGTCTACTTCATGGCCGGCGGCCGGGTCGTGGACGAGCTGGCGCTCCCGCCCACCAAGGCGGCGGCGGAGCGGATGGCCCATCTGGCGATGTGGGACCGGGGAGAGCCGTCCTGATGTGGCGTCTGGCCCTGCGTACGCTGTCCCACCGCAGGGGCGCGTTCTCGGCGGTGCTCGCCACGATCTTCGCCGCCGCCGCCATCGTGGCGGCGTGCGCGGGGCTGATGGCGGCGGGGATCCAGGCCGCGTTCCCGCCCGAGCGCCTGGCCGGCGCCGCGGTGGTGGTCGCGGGTGACCCGTCCTACCGGTTGCCGGACGACGACCCCGGCGACGACGAGGCCGAATGGGCGAGCCTGTCCGAGACCGTACGCCTGAGCCGGTCCCTGCTGGAGACCGTGCGGGCGGTGCCCGGGGTCGCCGACGCCATCGGTGACGTCTCCATCCCCGTCACCATGCTCGGCGGGGACGCGCCCCGGGCCACGGGGCACGAATGGACCTCGGCGGGGCTGCTGCCGTACGAGCTGCGGGCCGGCACCGCGCCCGCGACGGCCGGAGACGTCGTGCTGGACGCGGCGCTCGCCACGCGATCGGGCAGCCACGTGGGCGACCGGATACAGGTCGTGGTCCGTGGTGCCGTCGCGACCTTCCGGGTGAGCGGTGTGGCCGCCCCGGCGGCGGGACGTACGGCCACCGCGGCCGCGATGTTCTTGACGCCCTACGACGCGCGGTGGCTGTCCGGCCATCCGGACTCGGTGGACGCGATAGCCGTGATCCCCGTGCCCGGGATGGGCGAGCAGGCGCTCGCGGGCCGGGTGCGCGCCGCCCTGCGCGGCCAGTCCGCGGTGACGCTCACCGGGGACGACCGCGGGCTCGCCGAGTTCGCGCAGGCGCGCGCCGGCCGCGAGAACCTGGTCACCATCGCCGGCCTGATCGGCGGCACGACACTCCTGGTCGGCATGCTCGTCCTGGTCAGCACCATGAGACTCCTGGTCGAGCACCGGGCGTCGGAGCTGACGCTGCTGCACGCGATGGGCACGCCGCCCCGCCGCGTCCGCCTGATGATGCTCGGCGAGGTGGCGACGATCTCGGTCGTCGCCACAGCGGCGGGCACGGTGCTCGGCGGCCACCTCGGCGGCCAGTTGTTCGGGCACCTGGTGCGCGACGGGGTCGTACCGGCGGCCCTGCGGTTCGACCCGGGCTGGCTCCCGGCCGCGCTCGCGGCCGCCGTGTGCCTGTGCACCGGACTGGCGGCCGCCTTCTTCCCGATCTGGCGGGCCGCGCGGCCTCGCCCCGCCACGGCGCTCAGTTCGGTGCCGCAGGACCACGGCCTCGACCGGGCGCGTGCGGCGCTCGCCCTGATCTGCCTCGGCGTGGTGGGCACGACGATCTGCTCGGCCATGGTGATGATCCGGTCGGCCGCGGTGAGCGTCGCCTGCCTCGCCGCGATCGTGGTGATCCTCGGCGTGGCCGTGGTGGCCTCCAGGATGACCAAGGCGATGAGCGGGCTGGTCGGCCGGGCCGTACGCGCCCGGCCCAGGACCATCGGCCGCCTCGCCCTGCTCAACAGCTGCGCCCGGCCGTTCGGTATGGCCACCGCGGTCCTGCCCATCATGCTCGCGACCGGGATCAGCACGGCGAACATCTATCTGCAGATGACGCAGGCCGACCAGGTCCGGCAGGTCCGCATGGAGGACCTGCGGGCCGATCACGTGATCACCGGCGGCTTCGGTCCCGGTCTGCTGGGCCGGGTCCGGTCCGTCCCAGGGGTCATGGCGGCGTCGGAGCTGGCGACCAGCAGCGGGTTCGTCGAGGGCCCGTACGACCCCTGGCAGAGCGAGCACGGCTGGCCGCTCCTGGGCCTCACGGCGGACGGGGCGGCGGGCGTCACGGACATCTCCCTCACGGCGGGCACGCTCACCGGACTGCGTGGCGATTCCGTCGCCCTCACCCGGCAGCACGCCCAGGAGCTCGGCAGGGGGATCGGCGACCCGATCACCCTGCGGCTGGGCGACGGCGCCAAGGTGGACCTGAGAGTGGTCGCGCTGCTCGCGGACCGGCCCGGCGGCGAGATGATCCTGCTGCCCGCCACCCTGCTCGCCGCCCACACGACCGCCGGCTCGCCGACCCAGATCCTGGTCCGGGCGGCGCCCGGCGGTGACCCGCGGAAATTACGCGCCGACCTCGTCGAGGCGACGGGCCGCCTGCCCACGCTGCGGGTCGGCGACGGCACCGGAACGTCCATGACCGCGGCCGAGCAGGGGCGGACCCGGGCCTGGATCAACTACCTGTTCACCGGAGTGATCATCATCTTCGCCGGCATCTCGGTGATCAGCGCCCAGGCGATGGGAGCCGGATCGCGGCGCAGAGAATTCCGTCTTCAACGCCTGATCGGGTTCACCCGTGGCCAGATCCTGCGGATGGTGGGGATCGAGGCCGTGGTGGTCGCCATGGTCGGCGTCGTGCTCGGCACGGCGGCGGTCGCCCCCATCCTGATTCCGTTCGCCATGGCGGTCAACGGCTCACCGATGCCCCCGGGGCCGGCGTGGGTCTATCTCGCCGTGATCTGCTCCGCGACCCTCTCCGCCCTCCTGGCGACGCTGTCCCCCGTGTGGGCGATCATCCGGCCGCGCACAGGGGAGCGTGAGGGGTCCCCTAGGGGTCGGGCCGTCATCCGCGCATAGGTAGCGTCCCATTCGACGCGATAAATAATCTGGAGGAATTGTTCATGCGTGTTCTGTTCACTCAACACGCGGCAAACGCGCACCTCTTTCTCATGGTCCCCATCGCCTGGGCGATGAAAGCCGCGGGCCACGAAGTAATCGTCGCCGGCCAGCCGGACATCGTCGACGCCATTACCAGCACCGGCTTGACCGCTTTATCGGTCGGCGGAAAGTCCGACGTGGCCGAGCGGCTGGCGGAAACCCCGCTCGACCGGCAGATCTACGGCTCCGGATACGACATCGCGGAAGAGCGCCCCGAGGTGCTCACCTACGAGTACGTCCGCGACTGCCTGGACGCCTTCTGCTCCCCGATGGCCCTGGACTTCATCACCGACGAGTCCATGTACGCCGACCTGGTCGCCTTCTGCCGGAGCTGGCAGCCCGACCTGGTGGTCTGGGACTCCATCACCTTCCCGGGCCCCGTGGCCGCCCGGGCGTGCGGCGCGGCGCAGGTCCGGTCGACCTTCGGCCGCGATCACTGGGCGCGGATGCGCTCGCTGTTCCTCCGGCTGCGCGCGGAGCAGCCGGATGAACCGCGTGAGGATCCCGTGGTCGAGTGGATCACGGCGAAGCTGGCGGCGTACGGCTGCGACTTCGACGAGGAGGTGATCCTCGGCCAGGCCACGATCGACTCCATGCCGGCCTGGCTGCGCTTCCCCGGTGAGGACGACCACCTGCGCGTCCGTTTCATCCCCTACAACGGCCCCTCGACCATCCCGGCCTGGCTCAGGGAGCCGCCGTCCCGGCGGCGGATCTGCTTCACCCTAGGGGTGTCCGGCAGGGAGGTCTGGGGCGGGCGCGGCAGCGTCAGGGCCGCCGAGCTGTTCGAGGCCGTGGCCGACCTGGACGTCGAGGTGGTCGCGACCCTGAAGGAGAACCAGCTGGACGGCGCGAAGGTGCCGGCGAACGTCCGCATCGTGGACTTCGTCCCGCTCAACTCCCTGCTGCCCGGCTGCTCGGCCATCGTCCACCACGGCGGCACGGGGACCACCTGCACGGCCATCACCCATGGCGTGCCCCAGCTCATCGTCCCCGCCCAGCTCTACGACGAGACGGGCATGGCCCATCAGGTGGCCCATCAGGGAGCGGGCCTGGTCATCGAGCCCGACCAGCTCTCGGCGCGGACGCTGCGCGACGGGCTGCTGCGGCTGCTGGAGGAAGAGCCGTTCCGGCGGAACGCGGTCCGGATCCAGCAGGACATGGCGAAGACGCCGACGCCGGCCGACGGCGTACGTGATCTAGAAGAGCTGGTCGCCCGTCACCAGGCGGCTTCCCCGACCCGGAGATGAGCCGTGGACAACGAGACCAGGCTGCTCGAATACCTCAGGCGGGCCACCGCCGACCTGCGGGAGACCCGCCGCCGGCTGCGGCAGGCCGAGGACAAGGACGCCGAGCCCATCGCGATCATCGGGATGAGCTGCCGGTTCCCCGGTGACGCCGGCACGCCCGAGGAGCTGTGGCGGCTGCTGGTCGCCGGGACCGACGCGATCTCGCCGTTCCCCTCGGACCGTGGCTGGGACGTCGACCTCTATGACCCGGATCCGGACAGTCCCGGCAAGAGCTTGACGAATTCCGGCGGATTCCTCCACGACGCGGCGCAGTTCGACCCGCACTTCTTCGGGATCAGCCCGCGGGAGGCCCTGGCGATGGATCCGCAGCAGCGGCTGCTGCTGGAGACCGCGTGGGAGGCCTTCGAAGGCGCGGGCATCGATCCGGCCGCCGCCCGGGGCAGCTCCACGGGCGTCTTCGCCGGAGTCATCTACCACGACTACGGCTCCAGGGTCCGCGCCGTGCCCGCGGACCTCGGCGGCTACATCGGCAACGGCAGCGACGGCAGCATCGCCTCCGGCCGGGTCTCCTACCTGATGGGCCTGGAAGGCCCGGCGATCACGGTTGACACGGCGTGCTCGTCCTCCCTGGTGGCGCTGCACCTCGCGGCCCAGGCCCTGCGCCAGGACGAGTGCGCCATGGCGCTGGCGGGCGGGGTCACGGTGATGTCGACCCCGAGCACGTTCGTCGAGTTCAGCAGGCAGCGCGGGCTGTCGCCGGACGGCCGGTGCAAGGCGTTCTCGGCGGCCGCCGACGGGACGGGCTGGGGTGAGGGCGCGGGCATGCTCCTGCTGGAGCGGCTCTCGGACGCCACCCGCAACGGCCACCAGGTGCTGGCCGTGATCCGCGGCAGCGCGATCAACCAGGACGGCGCCAGCAGCGGGCTGACCGTGCCCAACGGTCCGTCCCAGCAGCGGGTGATCGCCCAGGCGCTGGCCGCCGCCGGTCTGACGCCCGCCGAGGTCGACGTGGTCGAGGCGCACGGCACCGGCACGACGCTGGGCGACCCCATCGAGGCGCGCGCCCTGTTCGCCGCCTACGGTCAGGGGCGCCCGGAGGACAGGCCCCTCTACCTGGGGTCGATCAAGTCGAACATCGGCCACACCCAGGCCGCCGCCGGCGTGGCCGGGGTGATCAAGATGGTGCTCGCGATGCGGCACGGCACCCTGCCCAAGACCCTGTACGCCGACGAACCCTCCCCGAACGTGGACTGGTCGTCCGGCAGCATCGCCCTGCTGACCGAGAACCTCTCCTGGGACACACCGGCGGACACCCCACGCCGCGCGGCCGTCTCCTCCTTCGGGGTCAGCGGCACCAACGCGCACGTCATCATCGAGGAACACCCGCGCGCCGAGACCCCCCGCGACGAGACGGCCTGCCCGGTGGTGCCCTGGGTGGTCACGGCCAAGAGCGAGCAGGCGCTACGGGCCCAGGCCGGGCGACTGGCCGCCCGCGTCGAGCAGGACCCCGAATTGTCGCCGGTCGACGTCGGCCATTCCCTGGTCAGTTCGCGCGCCGCCCTCCCGTACCGCGCGGCGGTGATCGGCGCCCACCGTGATGCCCTCCTGCCGGGCCTGCGCGCCGTCGCGGAGGCGGTCCCCGCCCCGAACGTCGTGTACGGCACGGCGACCGCCTCGCCCCGAGTGGCCTTCGTCTTCCCCGGCCAGGCCGTCCTGTCGAAGGACATGATCCTCGGGCTGCTCGACGCCGCGCCGCCGTTCGCCGCCCGCATGGCGGAGTGCGCGGACGCGCTCGAGAAGTTCGTCGACTGGAAGCTGATGGACGTGCTGCGCGGCGAGTCGCCCGCGTGGCCACTCGACCGGATGGACGTGATCCAGCCCGCGGCGTGGGCGGTCATGGTCTCGCTGGCCCACCTGTGGCGCTCCTACGGCGTCGAGCCCGAGGCCGTCGTGGGACATTCGCAGGGCGAGATCGCCGCCGCCTGCGTGGCCGGCGCGCTGTCCCTCGAAGACGCGGCCAAGGTCGTGGCCCTCCGCAGCCGGGCCATCACCGAGAACCTGTCCGGCCGTGGCGGCATGCTGGCCGTCTCGCTGCCGCCCGGCGAGGCGCTCGACCGGCTCGCCCCCTGGGCGGAGCGCCTGTCGATAGCGGCGGTGAACAGCCCGACCGCGGTCGTGGTCGCCGGCGACTCGACGGCACTGAACGAACTGCTCGATCGCCTGAAGGCCGAGGACGTCAGAGCCAAGATGATCCCGGTCGACTATCCCTCGCACACGGCCTACGCCGAGCCGCTGCACGACCGGCTGCTGGCCGACCTGGCCGGGATCGTGCCCTGGACGGCCGAGGTGACGTTCTGCTCCACGGTGACCGGCGAGCCGCTCGACACCGCGGAGCTCGACGCCGCCTACTGGTACACCAACCTGCGCCGGCCGGTGCGCTTCGAGCAGGCGGTCCAGAGCCTGGTCCAGCAGGGCTACGGAATGTTCGTCGAGGTCAGTCCGCATCCGACGCTGAGCGCGGCGGTTCAGGAGACGGCCGAGGCCGTGGGCACCAGCGTGGTGGCCATCGGCTCGCTTCGCCGCGACGAAGACGCGGCGGCCAGATTCGTCACCTCGGTCGCGGAGTCCTGCGCCCACGGCGCGCCGGTCGACTGGACGTCCCTGTTCGCCTCGGCCGACGCCCGCAAGGTGGACCTGCCCACGTACGCCTTCCAACGCGAACGCTACTGGCTGGAGGCCGGCGACTCGGCCGACGTCGTGCACGCGGGCCTGGTCGCGGCCGACCACCCCTTCCTCAGCGGGGTACTGTCCCTGGCCGACTCCGACGAGATCGTCCTCACCGGCCGGCTGTCGCTGCGCTCGCACCCCTGGCTGGCCGGTCACACGGTGTCCGGCACGATCCTGTTCCCCGGAGCGGCCTTCGCCGAGCTGGCCCTCAGCGCGGGCCGCCAGGTCGGCTGCGCCCTGCTGGAGGAACTGGTCCTGGAGGCGCCGCTGGCGCTGCCCGCGCAGGGCTCCGTGGTGGCGCAGGTGCGGATCGACGCGCCGGACGAGAGCGGGCGACGGCCACTGTCGCTGCACGCGCGCCCCGAGGACGACGCGGACTGGACCCGGCACGCGACCGGCGTCGTGTCGGCCGCGCGTCCCGCCGCGGACTTCGACCTGTCCGCCTGGCCACCGCCGGGCGCCGAGGCCGTCGACGTGACCGATGTCTACGACCGCCTCGCCGAACGGGGTCTGGAGTACGACGGACCGTTCCGCGGGCTCCAGGCCGCGTGGCGGCTCGGGGACGAGGTGTTCGCCGAGGTCACCCTGCCGCAGCGGGAGGCGGGGGGCTTCGGTCTGCATCCCGCCCTGCTCGACGCCGCGCTGCACGCGGAGTCCCTGCTGGACACCGCCGCCCACGGGGTGAGCCTGCCCTTCACCTGGTCCGGCTTGTCGCTGTACGCGGAAGGCGCGTCCACGTTGCGGGTCCGCCTGACCCCGTCGGGTCCGGACGAGATCTCGCTGCGGCTGGCGGACCCCTCGGGCGCCCCGGTGGCCGCGGTGGAGTCGCTGCTGTCCCGGCCGCTCGTGTCGTCGGCGCCGGATCCGCGCCGCGAGTCGCTGTTCCGCGTCGGCTGGATCGCCTCGCCGTACACCGACGAGACGACGCCGGCGCCGAGCAGCTGGGCCGTGGTGGGCACGGACGAGACCGGGCTCGCCGCCGGGTTGGAAGCGAAGGAGAGCGGGCTCGGCGCCGGACTGGGCGCCACCGTTTATCCCGATCTGGCCTCCTTGCCGTCGGCTCCCGAGCTGGTGTTCGTCACCTTCTCGGGCGGCGAAGACGTGCGGGGCGCGATCCATCGGGCCCTGGCCGTCGTACGGTCCTGGCTGGCCGACGACCGGTTCGAAGAGTCCACGTTCGCCCTGGTCACCAGGGGAGCGGTCGCTCTGGACGGCGAGGACGTGACCGACCTGGCCGCCGCCGCGGTGCTCGGCCTGATGCGGTCCGCGCAGTCGGAGCACCCCGGCCGGTTCGTGCTGCTGGATCTCGACGACTCCGCGGTGCCGGTGCCCGCCGTGCTGGCGGCGCTCGCCGAGCCGCAGCTGGCCGTACGCGGCGGAGCGGTATGGGTGCCCAGGCTGGCGCGGGCCACGACCGGCCAAGCGCTGCTGCCGCCCTGGGGCGGCGAGCCGTGGCGGCTCGAAGCCACCGGCGAGGGCACGCTGGACGGCCTGGCGCTGGTCCCATGCCCCGCGGCGGCCCGCCCGCTGGAACCGGGCGAGGTACGGCTGTCGATACGGGCGGCCGGGATGAACTTCCGCGACGTCGTCGTGGCGCTGGGGATGGTCCCGGAGCGCGACGTCCCGATCGGCGGCGAGGTCGCCGGCGTGGTGCTGGAGGTCGGCTCGGCCGTGGCCGATCTGGTGCCCGGTGATCGGGTGCTGGGGCTGCTCGATGGCGCGTTCGGTCCGGTGGGTGTGACGGACCGGCGGTTGCTGGCGCCGATCCCCGCCGGTTGGTCGTTCGCGGAGGCGGCGTCGGTGCCGGCGGCGTTCCTGACGGCGTTCTACGGCCTGGTCGACGTGGCCGGTGTGCGGTCAGGGGATCGGGTGCTGGTGCACGCGGCCGCCGGTGGAGTGGGGATGGCCGCGGTACAGGTGGCTCGCTGGCTGGGCGCGGAGGTGTTCGGTACGGCGAGTCCCGGCAAGTGGGCGTCGCTGCCTCTGGACGACGACCATGTGGCCTCCTCGCGGACGCTGGAGTTCGCGGAGAAGTTCGGCCAGGTCGATGTGGTGCTCAACTCGCTGGCCGGGGAGTTCGTGGACGCCTCGCTGGACATGTTGCCGGCCGGTGGCCGGTTCGTGGAGATGGGCAAGACCGACATCCGGCAAGTGGAGACGATCGCCCCCGGGGTGAGCTACACCGCCTTCGACCTGATCGACACGGGGCCGGACCGGCTGGGCGAGATGCTGGCCGAGGTCCTGGGCCTGTTCGAGGAGGGCGTGTTCCAGCGGTCGCCCATCCAGGTGTGGGACATTCGGCGGGCGCGGGAGGCGTTCCGGTTCATGTCGCAGGCCCGGCATGTCGGGAAGGTCGTACTGACGCTGCCGGTCGCGTTCGACCGGGACGGCACCGTGCTGGTGACCGGAGGCACCGGGACGCTCGGCGGCCTCGTGGCCCGGCATCTGGTGGCCGAGCACGGCGTACGCGATCTGGTGCTGGTGGGACGCAGGGGCATCGAGACCCCCGGCGCGGAGGAACTGCGCGCCGAGCTCGCGGGCTCGGGGGCGCGGGCCGAGATCGTGGCGTGCGACGTCGCCGACCGTACGGCGCTGGCCGGGCTCCTGGACCGCCTGCGCGCGGAACACCGGCTGTCCGCCGTGGTGCACGCGGCCGGGGCGCTGGACGACGGCTTGGTGGAGTCGCTCACGGCTGAGCAGGTCGACGCGGTGGTGGGCGCCAAGGCGGAGGCGGCCTGGCAGCTGCACCAGCTGACCGAGGGCCTGGATCTGTCGGCGTTCGTGCTGTTCTCCTCGGCGGCGGGCGTACTGGGCGAGGCCGGGCAGGGCAACTACGCGGCGGCGAACGCCTTCCTGGACGCGCTGGCGGCGCACCGGCGGGCGCACGGCCTCGCCGCGATGTCGCTGGCCTGGGGCTTCTGGGAGCAACGCAGCGGCATGACCGCGCACCTCGACGACACCGCCATGAGCGGCATGGCCCGGTCCGGCTTCGTCCAGCTCTCCTCCGCCGACGGACTGGCGTTGTTCGACGCGGCGCGGACGGTGGACGAGCCCGTGCTGCTGCCGATCCGGCTGGACCTCGCCGCGCTGCGGTCGAGCGGCACCCCGCCGCCGGCGCTGCTGCGCGGCCTGGTCCGCGACCCGACCCGCACTCATGTACGGCGGGCCGCCCAGCCCGGCGTCTCGACACTGAAACACCGGCTCGACGGCCTGCCGGAGGACGAACGCAGGGCCGAGCTCGTGCGGCTCGTCCGCGCCGAGGCGGCCGGCGTGCTCGGGCACCCGAGTCCCGACTCGGTGCTACCCGACCGGGCCTTCAAGGAGCTGGGCTTCGACTCGCTGACCGGCGTCGAGCTGCGTAACCGGCTCAGCGCCGCCACCGGCCTGCGCCTGCCCAGCACCCTGGTCTTCGACCACCCCACACCGAACGCCCTCGCGGACCGCGTGGGGGAGGCGTTCCGCCCGGCCGCCCAGGACTCCGCCGCCGCCGTACTCGCCGAGGTCGACCGGCTGGAAGCCGCACTCGCCACGGTGACGGCGACCGACGACCGGCCCGCGATCACCGCCCGGTTGCGGTCACTGGTCCGCAAATGGAACGACCTGCGGGGCGAGGCGCCCGAGACCGAGCAGGACGAGTCCGAGCAGTACGAGTCGGCCACGGACGACGAGCTCTTCACCATTCTCGACAACGCGATTGGCTCCTCGCGACGGAGGTCTGAGTCTGATGGCGAATGACGGCAAGCTCCGCGAATACCTGAGGCTGGCGACCGCCGAGCTCCAGTCGGTCCATCGCCGGATGGACGAGATGGAGGCCCGGCGGCACGAGCCCATCGCGATCGTGGCCATGAGCTGCCGCCTGCCCGGCGGAGTGAACGATCCCGAACAGCTCTGGCGCCTGGTCGCCGAAGGCCGGGACGCGATGTCGGAGTTCCCCGCCGACCGGAGCTGGGACCTGGAGCGGCTCTACGACCCCGACCCCGAGCGCGCCGGCACGTGTTACGTCCGCACAGGCGGCTTCCTGACGGACGCGGGGGACTTCGACGCGGGCTTCTTCGGAATGAGCCCGCGAGAGGCGCTGGCCACGGACCCGCAGCAGCGGCTGCTCCTGGAGACCTCCTGGGAACTGCTCGAACAGGCCGGCCTCGACCCCGCCGCGCTGCGGGGCAGCCAGACGGGCGTCTTCGTCGGCGCCGCCTCCACCGGCTACGGCGTCGGCCCGGCCGGATTCCCCGACGGGGTCGAGGGCCATCTGCTGACCGGCGGCTCCACGGCCGTGATGTCCGGCCGCATCGCCTACGTCCTCGGCCTGGAGGGTCCGGCCGTGACCTTGGACACGGCGTGCTCGTCGTCCCTGGTCGCGCTCCATCTGGCCTGCGAGTCGCTGCGCAGGGGCGAGTGCGCCCTGGCCATCAGCGGCGGCGCCACCATCATCTTCACCCCGGAGATCTTCGTGGAGTTCAGCCGGCAGCGGGGTCTGGCGCGGGACGGGCGCTGTAAGGCGTTCGCGGAGGCGGCGGACGGTACGGCCTTCGCCGAGGGTGTGGGTCTGCTGTTGCTGGAGCGGTTGTCGGACGCGCGCCGTAACGGCCACCAGGTGCTGGCGGTCGTGCGGGGGAGCGCGGTTAATCAGGACGGCGCGAGCAACGGGCTCACGGCGCCGAACGGGCCCTCCCAGCAGCGGGTGATCCGCCAGGCACTGGTCGACGCCGAGCTGTCCCCCGCCGACGTGGACGTCGTGGAAGCCCATGGCACCGGCACGACCCTGGGCGATCCGATCGAGGCGCAGGCGCTGCTGGCCACGTACGGCAGGGACCGTTCGCCGGATCGGCCGTTGTGGCTGGGCACGGTCAAGTCCAACATCGGGCACACCCAGGCCGCCGCCGGCGTCGCCGGTGTGATCAAGATGGTCATGGCGATGCGGCACGGCGTACTGCCCAGGACGCTGCACGTCGACACCCCGTCCTCGCACGTGGACTGGTCGGCCGGGAACGTCCGGCTGCTGACCGAGCCGATCCCCTGGCCGGGCGGCGAGCGCCCGCGCCGGGCCGGGGTGTCGTCGTTCGGCATCAGCGGGACCAACGCCCATGTCGTCCTGGAAGCGGTCGAAGCCGAACACGAAGAGCCGACGGCCCTGGCGGCTCCGCCGGCCCTGCCGATGCCGGTCTCCGGGAGGAGCGCGGCGGCGTTGCGCGCTCAGGCGGAGCGGCTGAGGTCCTACCTGGAGGGGCGGGACCTGGAGGAGGGGGAAGACGCTTCCCTACCGGACGTGGCCTACTCGCTGGCGACGGCGCGGGCGGCTCTGGAGCATCGTGCCGTGGTGACCGCGTCGGATCGCGCCGGGCTGCTGGCGGGTCTGTCGCAGGTGGCCGACGGTGTGGTGAGCGGCGGGAAACTGGCGTTCCTGTTCACCGGGCAGGGCAGCCAGCGCGTGGGGATGGGCCGGGAGCTCGTGGCGGCCTATCCGGTGTTCGCCGAGCATCTGGCGGCGGTGTGCGCGCGGCTGGATCCGCTGCTGGAGCATCCGCTGACGGAGGTGATGTGGGAGCGGCCGGAGTTGCTGGACCAGACGGGGTACACCCAGGCCGCCTTGTTCGCGGTGGAGGTGGCGCTCTATCGGCTGGTGGAGTCGTGGGGCGTGGTTCCCGACTTCGTGCTCGGGCACTCGATCGGGGAGGTGGCGGCCGCGCACGCGGCCGGGGTGCTGTCGCTGGATGACGCGTGCGCGCTCGTGGCGGCCCGGGGCCGGCTGATGCAGGCGTTGCCGACCGGCGGGGCGATGGTCGCGGTCCAGGCCGGAGAAGAAGAGACCAGGCGAGTCCTCGCGGAGGCCGCAGAAGAGCACGCCGCAGAAGAGGACGCTGGGGAAGAGGACACCGGGCGGGTTCGCGCGGGCGTCTCGGAAGAGGAGACCGAGAGGGACCTCGCGGGCGCCGGTGGAGTGGTGATCGCGGCGGTCAACGGGCCGGCCTCGGTGGTCCTGTCCGGGGATGAGGAGGCGGTGCTGCGGGTCGCGGGCCGGTTCGCCAAGTTCCGCCGGTTGCCGGTCAGTCACGCCTTCCACTCGCCCCGGATGGAGCCGATGCTGGCCGCCTTCCGCGAGGTGGCCGAGGGCCTGTCGTACGGGAGCGCGTCGGTCCCGGTCGTGTCCAACCTGACCGGTGCGCCGGTGCGGGAGTTCACGGCCGAGTACTGGGTGCGCCATGTCCGCGAAGCGGTGCGGTTCGCCGACGGCGTCGCCTTCCTCCATGCCCAGGACGTACGGACCTTCGTCGAGCTCGGCCCCGACGGGGTGCTGTCGGGGATGGGGCAGGAGTGCGTGCCCGAGCCCCAGGACGGGCGCGGCCCGGTGTTCGTACCGGCGCTGCGTCGTGGCCGGGGCGAGGCCGAGCAGGTGGTGACGGCGGTCGGGCAGGCGCACGCAGGTGGCGCGGTGGTGGACTGGCAGCGGTTCTTCGCCGGGACCGGCGCCCGCCGGGTGGACCTGCCTACTTACGCCTTCCAGCATCGGCGCTACTGGCTGAACCCCGCGCAGTCGAGCGGCGATCCCTCGTTCATCGGGCTGGACGCCCCGGACCATCCGCTGCTGGGCGCCGGGGTCGAGCTGCCCGACTCGGGCGGATTCCTGTTCACCGCCCGGCTCTCCCTCTCCTCGCACCCATGGCTCGCCGATCACGTGGTGGGCGAGGCGGCGGTCTTCCCCGGCACCGGCCTGGTGGAACTCGCCATCAGGGCGGCCGACCAGGTCGGTTGCGGGAAGGTCGAGGAGCTGACCCTGGAGCGGCCGCTGCTTGTCCCCGGACACGGCGGCGTCCGGCTGCAGATCGTGGTGAGTGATCCGGACGACTCCGGCACCCGAACGATCACGATGTATTCGCAGACCGATGACGCCCCCTGGGACAGACACGCCACCGGCGCCCTCGCCCCGGCCTCCTCGGACTCTTCGCACTCCCCGGTCAGCGCGTTTGAGGCGGCCTCGTGGCCGCCGCCCGATGCTCAACAGGTCGAGGTGGACGGACTCTACGAGCGGCTCGCCGATCTGGGACTTCTCTACGGCCCGGCCTTCCGTGGGCTGCGGGCCGCCTGGACCCGTGGTGAGGAGGTCTTCGCCGAGATCGAGCTGCCCGAGCAGGCGGCGGCGGACGCGGCCCGCTTCGGTCTCCATCCCGCCCTCCTCGACGCCGCGCTGCACGCCTTCGGGTTCAGTCCCGCCTCGGCCGAACACACCGCGTTGCCGTTCACGTGGGCCGACGTGGAACTGCACGCCGCCGGGGCGTCCAGCCTGCGCGTACGGGTGACTCCGATGGGAGAGGACTCCTTCCGGCTGGAGGCGGCCGACCCACTCGGTCAGCCGGTGGTGTCGATCGGCTCGCTGGTCCTGCGCCAGATCACCCTCGACACACTCTCCGGTCCACGGCCCGGCGCGGAACGCGCGCTGTTCCGACTGGGCTGGACGCCGATCCCGGCCGAGCCGGTGTCCCTGGGCCGGTGCTGGGCCATCGGCGGCGAGATCGCCGGCGCGCAGCCGTACGACGACCTGTCCGCGCTGCTCCGGGCCGTCGACTCGGGAGAGGACCCGCCCGAGCTCGTCATCGTGAGCCCAGCCGTCCTGAACCGGTCCGAGGCCACCGCCGACATCACCGCTGACATCACCGCCGACGCCGCCGCGACCGCCGACGCCACGGCCGAAGCCGTCCGCTCGGCGGTTCACCGTGCGCTCGACCTGGTGCGGACCTGGATCGCCGACCCGCGCCTCGCCGAATCGCGGCTCCTCTTCGTGACCAGGAAGGCGGTCGCCCCCGACAGCGGGCGCGACCTCGCGGGCGCCGCGGTGTGGGGCCTGCTCCGGTCCGCGCAGGCCGAGAACCCCGGCCAGTTCGTCCTCCTGGACCTCGATGATCGCGACGGCCACAACGATCGCGACGGCCACAACGATCGCGACGGCCACGATCGCGACAGCCACAACGATCGTGACAACCGCGACGGCCGTGACGACCACGCCGCCGCCACCGGCCTGATCGCCGCCGCCGCCCTCAGCGGTGAGCCGCAGCTCGTCCTGAGAGAGGGCACCCTGCTCGCGGCCCGGCTCACCCCCGCGCCCGACACCGGCCTCACACCGCCGGCGGACGGCGCCACCTGGCGGCTGGACAGCCGCGCCAAGGGCACCCTGGACGGCCTGACCTTCGTCGACGCGCCCGAGGCCGTCGCGCCCCTGCGGCCGGGAGAGATCAGGATCGCCGTACGCGCGGCCGGCATGAACTTCCGCGACGTGCTCAACGCCCTCGGCATGTACCCGGGCGAGAGCGGCGCGATGGGGCTGGAGGGCGCCGGCGTGGTCGTCGAGGTCGGCTCCGGCGTCACCGGGTTCGCCCCCGGCGATCGCGTGATGGGGCTGTTCGACGGCGGCGCGTTCGGCCCGCTGATGGTCACGGATCACCGGCAGGTGGCTCCGATACCCGTCGGCTGGTCGTTCGCGCAGGCGGCGTCGGTGCCGGTGGCGTTCCTGACCGCCTACTACGGGCTGGTCGATCTGGCCGACCTTCAAGCAGGGGACCGGGTGCTGGTGCACGCGGCCGCCGGTGGGGTCGGCATGGCGGCGGTGCAGCTCGCACGCCGGCTGGGCGCGGAGGTGTTCGGTACGGCGAGCCCCGGCAAATGGGCCGCGCTGCCCCTGGACGACGACCATGTGGCCTCGTCACGGACGCTGGCGTTCGCGGAGAAGTTCGGCCAGGTCGATGTGGTGCTCAACTCGCTGGCCGGGGAGTTCGTGGACGCCTCTCTGGGGTTGTTGTCCGCGGGTGGCCGGTTCGTGGAGATGGGTAAGACCGACATCCGAGACGCGGAGACGATCGCCCCCGGGGTCGGCTACACGCCCTTCGACCTCGTCGAGGCCGGTCCCGAGCGGATCGGTCACATGCTGCGCGAGATTCTGCGCCTGTTCGAGCAGGGCGAGATCCAGCCGCTCCCCATGAGGGCCTGGGACCTCCGGCGGGCCCCCGAGGCGTTCCGGTTCATGTCGCAGGCCCGGCATGTCGGGAAGGTCGTGCTGACGATCCCGGCACCCCTCGACCCTGAGGGGACCGTGCTGGTGACCGGCGGCACCGGCGCCCTCGGCAGGCTCGTCGCCCGCCATCTCGTCGCCCGGCACGGCGTACGCGATCTGCTGCTGACCAGCCGTCGCGGCGCCGCGGTCGAAGGCGCCGAGAAGCTCCGCGCCGAGCTCGCGGAGCTCGGCGCGCGGGTCGAGATCGCGGCCTGCGACGTCGCCGACCGCGACGCGCTCGCGGAACTGCTCGCGGGCCGGCCGCTCACGGCCGTGGTGCACGCGGCGGGCGTCCTGGACGACGGCCCGATCACCGCGCTGTCCCCCGAACGGATGGACGGTGTGCTGCGGCCCAAGGCGGACGCGGCGCTGAACCTGCACGAGCTGACGCACGACCTCGACCTGTCGGCCTTCGTCCTGTTCTCCTCGGCCGCCGGGACGATGGGCAGCGCGGGACAGGGCAACTACGCGGCGGCCAACGCGTTCCTGGACGCGCTGGCCCATTGGCGGCGGGCGCAGGGGCTTCCGGCGACCTCGCTGGCCTGGGGTCCGTGGACGGGCAGTGGGGGCATGCTCGACACCCTCGCCGAGGCGGAGGTCGCCCGGATGGCCCGCGAGGGCATCGTCCCGTTCACCCCGGAGACGGGCCTGGCGCTGTTCGACACCGCACTGCTCCGGCCCGAGCCGGCCCTGGTGCCGATTCGCCTCGACCTCAAGGCGCTGGGCGCGCGCGGCGACGCCCTGCCGCCGATGCTCAGCGAGCTGGTACGAGCCCGCCCGCGCCGCGCCGCCTCCGCGGATCGTGGCTCCGGCGCCGGTCTGCAGGCCAGACTGGCCGGGCTTCCAGAACCGGAGCGGCGGCGGATCCTGCTCGACCTGGTGCTCGACCAGGTCACCGCCGTGCTCGGACACGCCTCCGCCGAAGAGGTGGATCCGCACCGGCCATTCGACGAGCTGGGGTTCGACTCGCTGACCGCGGTGGAGCTGCGCAACCGGCTGAACGCCGCCGTCGATCGGCGGCTGCCGACGACGCTGGCGTTCGACCACGCCTCGCCGATCGCGCTGGCCGAGTACCTGCTCACGGAGGTAGCGCCCGACGACCGGCCCACGGGCGAGCGGGCGCTGGAGGAACTCGACCGGCTGGGCCGCCTGCTCGGCGCGCTCACGCCCGACGAGGAGACACGGTCGACGGTCACCGCCCGGCTGCGCGGACTGCTGGCGCAATGGCGCGGCGAACAGGCGGACACCGGCCAGACCGTGGAGTCGGCGAGCGCCGACGAGCTGTTCGCGTTGATCGACAAGGGGCTCTGAAACTTCCGGAAGGTGACGTGACGTGGCGGACGAGCAGAAGCTCCTCGACTACCTCCGGCGGGTGACCGCCGATCTCCAGCAGGCCAGGGAACGGCTCCGCGAGGCCGAGGCCCGCGAACACGAGCCGATCGCGGTGGTCGCCATGAGCTGCCGGTTCCCCGGGGACGTGCACGACCCCGAGGCGCTCTGGCAGCTCGTGGCGGACGGCCGCGACGGTGTGTCGCTGTTCCCCGACGACCGGGGCTGGCAGCTGTCCACCCTGTACGATCCGGACCTGACCCGTCCGGGCACCACGTACACGCGCGAGGGCGGGTTCCTGCACGACGCCGCCGACTTCGACGCCGGGTTCTTCGGCATCTCGCCCCGGGAGGCGCTGGCCGCCGACCCGCAGCAGCGCCTGATGCTGGAGGTGGCGCTGGAGGCGTTCGAGCGCGGCGGCATCGACCCGCGCTCGCTGAAGGGCAGCCAGGTGGGCGTCTTCGTCGGCGCCTTCGCCGACGGGTACGGAGGCAGCCTCGGCGCACCCGCGGAAGGCGCGGAGGGCCATCTGCTGACGGGCAACTCCACCGCGGTGATCTCGGGCCGGATCTCGTACGTGTTCGGGCTCAAGGGCCCCGCGGCCACCATCGACACGGCCTGCTCCTCGTCGCTGGTGGCGCTGCACTGGGCGTGCGAGTCGCTGCGTAGCGGAGAGAGCACGCTCGCGCTGGCCGGCGGGGTGACCGTCATGCCCACCCCCGACATCTTCGTGGAGTTCAGCCGCCAGCGTGGCCTGGCGCCCGACGGGCGGTGCAAGGCCTTCTCCGACGACGCCGACGGCACCGGATGGGGCGAGGGCGCCGGCCTGCTGCTGCTCGAGCGGTTGTCCGACGCGCGCCGCAACGGTCATCCGGTGCTCGCGGTCGTCCGCGGCTCCGCGATCAACCAGGACGGCGCCAGCAACGGCCTGTCCGCCCCGAACGGGGTGTCCCAGCAGCGGGTCATCCGCCGCGCGCTGGCCGACGCCGGAGTCGCGGCCGCCGACGTGGACCTCGTCGAGGCGCACGGCACCGGCACCACGCTGGGCGATCCGATCGAGGCGCAGGCGTTGCTGGCCACCTACGGCGCCGACCGCCCGGCCGACCGGCCGCTGTGGCTGGGGTCGATCAAGTCCAACATCGGCCACACCCAGTCCGCCGCCGGGGTCGCCGGTGTGATCAAGGCGGTGCTGGCCATGCGGGCGGGCCTGCTGCCCAAGACGTTGCACGTGTCCGAGCCCTCGTCGCACGTGGACTGGTCCGCGGGGAACGTCCGACTGCTGACCGAAGCCGTCGACTGGCCGGACAGCGGCGGGCCCCGGCGCGCCGGGGTGTCCGCCTTCGGCGTCAGCGGTACGAACGCGCACGTGATCCTCGAACAGGCCCTGACAGACGACACCACTCCGACCGATGCCGCGCCGACTGAGCCCACCTCGACCGACGCCGCCCGGGCCCAGCTCGCATCTCCGACGGCGGCTGCGGCTGCGGGTGCGGTCGCGTGGACGGTGTCGGCCAAGAGCGCGGCCGCCCTGCGCGCCCAGCTCGAACGGCTCGGCTCACACGTGGAGCGCCACCCCGGCCAGTCCGCCGCCGACATCGGCTTCTCCCTGGCCACCACCCGTACCGCCTACCGTCATCGCGCTGTGGCAGTGGGCCGGGACCGTGCGGAGCTGCTGGCGGCCGTCCGCGCTCTCGCCGCGGGCGAACAGGTGCCCGCCGGGGTCGGCGGGGTGGCCGGAGCGCCGGGCAAGACGGTGTTCGTCTTCCCCGGCCAGGGCTCGCAGTGGACGGGCATGGCCACCGAACTGCTCGACGAGTCGCCGGCCTTCGCCGAGCACTTCGCCGCCTGCGAGCGGGCGCTCAAGCCGTTCGTGGACTGGTCGCCGGCCCAGGTGCTGCGCGGCGAGCCGGGCACGCCGCCGCTGGAGCGGGTGGACGTGGTCCAGCCGCTGCTCTGGGCGGTCATGGTGGCGCTGGCCGGACTGTGGCGCTCCTACGGCGTGCGCCCCGACGCGGTGATCGGGCACTCCCAAGGCGAGATCGCCGCCGCCACGGTGGCGGGCGGCCTGTCGCTGGAGGACGGCGCCCGCGTGGTCGCCCTGCGCAGCCAGGCCATCGGCGCCGTGCTCGCCGGCCGCGGCGGCATGGCCTCCGTCGGGCTGCCGGTCGAAGAACTGACCGAGCGCCTTGCCCGGCGACCGGGTGAGTACTCCCTGGCCGCGATCAACGGAGCACGCTCGGCCGTGGTCTCCGGGGCGCCCGGCGCGCTCGGCGACCTGGTCGCGGAACTCACCGCCGAGGGGATCCGGGCCAAGCTGATACCGGTCGACTACGCCTCACACTCGGCCCAGGTCGACGAGCTGCGCGAGCGCCTGCTGCGTGACCTCGCGCCGATCACGCCCCGGCCGGGCGAGGTGCCGATGATCTCGACGGTGACCGGTGACTGGATCGACACCGCCGGGCTCGACGCCGCGTACTGGCACGCCAACCTGCGTCAGACCGTACGGTTCGACGCGGCCGTCCACGCGCTGGTCGAGCGGGGTCACGCGGTCTTCGTCGAGTCCAGCCCGCACCCGGTGCTCACCATGGGCATCCAGGAGACCCTCCACGCCCTCGGCCGGGACGCCGTGGTCAGCGGCACGCTCCGCCGTGAGCAGGGCGGGCAGGCCCGCATGCTCACCTCGCTCGCCGAGCTGCACGTACGCGGCGTCGGCGTGGACTGGCCCGCGCTCTACCCCGGCGCCCGCCGGGTGGACCTGCCCACCTACGCCTTCCAGCGGGAGCGCTACTGGCTGGAATCCGCGCCCGCGGTCACCACGCCCGCCGACCCGCTCGACGGACGGTTCTGGGAGGCGGTGGACCGAGGGGAGGTACCGCGGTTCGCCGAGGTGGACCCGGCCGCCCTGGAGGAGGTGCTGCCCGCGTTGTCGGCGTGGCGACGCCAGATGCGGCAGACGGCGACCCTGGACTCCTGGCGCTACCAGGTCGCCTGGCGGCCGGTACGGGAGGCGGCCGACGCGACGCTGACCGGAGCCTGGATCATCGCCCTCCCGGACACCGACGGCGTCGACACCACG
The DNA here is from genome assembly GCF_040654555.1 of Nonomuraea sp. NPDC050680. Classification (NCBI taxonomy): domain Bacteria; kingdom Bacillati; phylum Actinomycetota; class Actinomycetes; order Streptosporangiales; family Streptosporangiaceae; genus Nonomuraea; species Nonomuraea sp. NPDC050680. The sequence goes on from NZ_JBFAIF010000002.1 coordinate 1,029,244, forward strand.
GCCGCTTCGATCCTCAACGGGCTGGCCAAGGCGGGCGCCCAGGTGGTGCCGATCCAGGTGCGCGACCACGACCGGGCCACGCTCGGGCGTACCCTCCGCGACGCGCTCCCCGACGAGCAGGTCACCGGCGTGCTGTCCCTGCTGGCACTCGACGACCGGCCGCACCCGGCCCACCCGGTCCTGTCCCGCGGCGCGGTCATGACCGTCACGCTGGTGCAGGCGCTCGCGGACACGGAGATCTCCGCGCCGCTGTGGGCGCTCACCTCGGGCGCGGTGGCCGTGGAGCGCGCGGCCGAAGTCCTGTCCCCCTCCCAGGCGGTGGTGTGGGGCATCGGCACCGTCCTCGCGCTGGATCATCCCGACACCTGGGGCGGGCTGATCGACGTGCCCGCCGTGCTGGACGAGCGTGGCGTCGCCCGCCTCTGCGGCGCGCTGTCCGGACTCGACGGCGAAGACCAATTGGCGGTACGGGCGGCGGGCGTCTTCGCCCGGCGGATGGAGCGCGCGCCGCTCGGCGAGGCGGCCCCCGAGACCCCCTGGCGGCCGCACGGCACCGTGCTCATCACCGGCGGCACCGGCGGCGTCGGCGCGAACCTCGCCCGTAGGCTGGCGGCCCGCGGCGCCGAGCACCTCGCGCTGATCAGCCGCCGCGGCCCGGCCGCAGAAGGCGTCGCCGAGCTGGAGGCCGAGCTGACGGCGCTCGGCGCCAAGGTCACCGTGACCGCCTGCGACGTCGGCGACCGCGACGGGCTGCGCCGCGTGCTCGACTCCCTGCCCGGCGGGCAGCCACTGACCGCGATCGTGCACGCGGCCGGGGTCGTGCGTGACGACGTGCCGCTCGCCGAGAGCACGATCGCGGAGTTCGCGGAGACGGTCGAAGGCAAGATCGCGGGCGCGGTGCTTCTCGACGAGCTGTCGCTCGGCCACCCGGTGGAGCGGTTCGTGCTGTTCTCCTCAGGTTCGGCGGTGTGGGGCCAGGCGGGACAGGCCGCGTACGCGGGAGCCAACGCCTTCCTGGACGCGCTGGCCCACGCGCGGCGCGCCCGCGGGCTCCCGGCCACCTCGGTCGCCTGGGGCGCCTGGGGCGGCGGCGGCATGGTGGACGAGGCGGTCGGCGCGCGGCTGCGCCGGCTCGGCGTCCGCGTCATGGAGCCCGACGCGGCGGTGAGCGCCCTGGAGCTGGTCCTCGACCACGACGAGTCGCACCGCGTGGTGGCCGACATCGACTGGTCCCGGTTCGCCTCCGTCTTCACCCTCGCCAGGCCGCGGCCGCTGCTTCGCGCGCTGCCCGAGGTACAGGAGATCCTGGCCGCCGACGGCGCGGCGGCCGGTCAGGACGCGCACGACCCGTCACTGGCGGCGGAGCTGGCCGGGCTGCCGGCCGAACAGCGGGTCGAGCGGCTGCGCGAGCTGGTGCGGGCGCACGCCGCGCGGGCGCTGGGTCACTCCGGGCCCGACTCGATCGCCCCCGACCAGAACTTCCTGGAAGCCGGCTTCGACTCGCTGACCTCGGTCGAGCTGCGCAACAGCCTCGCCGCGGCCACCGGACTGCGCATGCCCGCCACCGTGGTCTTCGACCACCCCAGCCCCGCCGCCCTGGCCCGGCACCTGTCGGCGGAGTTCGGCGGCACGGGGACCGGCGACCCGCACGCGGGCGACAGCCTCAGCGCGCTGTTCGGCGAGGCGGCCCGCACCGGCAAGACGCACCAGGGCCTGGCCGTGCTGCGGGCCGTGGCCGACCTGCGCCCCTCCTTCGACTCGCCCGACGAGCTCGATGAGATCCCGCCGCCGCTCAAGCTGGCGACCGGCCCCGCCGAGCCCGCGCTGTTCTGCTTCAGCACGCCCATGGCACTGGGGGGAGCGGCCCAGTTCGCCCGCCTCGCGGCGAACTTCCAGGGGGTGCGCGACCTGCTCGCCCTGCCCGTCCTCGGCTTCGCCCCCGAGGAGAGTCTCCCCGGTACGGCCGACGCCGCGGTGCGCATGTGGGCGCACAGCGTTCTCAACGCGGCGGACGGGAGACCCTTCGCCCTGCTCGGCTACTGCGCCGGCGGCATCTTCGCGCACGCCGCGGCCACCTATCTGGAGGGCATCGGCGTCCGCCCGGCCGGGCTGATCCTGCTCGACACCTTCATGCCCGAGGACAAGGTGATCGACGACCTCGGGACGCAGATGGTCGAGGGCATGTTCGACAGGGAAGACGCGTTCGGGCCCTTCACCAACGCGCGCCTGTCGGCGATGGGCCGCTACTACAAGCTGTTCCGCGAATGCGAGCTGGGCGAGGTCGCGGCGCCCATCCTCTTCCTCCATCCGGACACGCCGCTGTCGCCGTCCCCCTCGGGGGACTGGCGCGCCACGTGGCACACCGAGCACACCGAGCGGGAGGTGAAGGGCGATCACTTCACGATGCTGGAGGACCAGGCTCCGTCCATGGCGCACGCCATCGAAACCTGGCTCTCCTGACCGGGCTATGTGGCCGGCAGTTCGCTGTACGGGTTGACGCCGTCGTACTGGATCTCCAGGTGGCGCGGCCCCCGCAGGGTGGAACTGGGGCGGTAGGGCGGCGGGTCGGTGACGAGGCGCGGGTTCACCAGCCGCCGCGCGAGCTCGCGCAGCGCGGTCTGGGCTTCCAGCCGCGCCAGCGGAGCGCCGAAGCAGTGGTGGACGCCACCGCCGAAGCCCAGGTGCTGGATGTAGGGACGGTCGGGGTCGAAGTGGTCGGGATCGCGCAGGTGCGCGGGGTCGCGGCTGCCCGAGGCGAGCGCGAGGATGATGGGGGAGCCCTTGGGGATGGTGACACCCGCGATGGGGATGTCGTCGAGGGCGACCCGGTTGGGCAGGAAGTGCACCGGCGGCTCGTAGCGCAGCAGCTCCTCGATGGTGTGGATGGCCAGGTCCGGCTCCTTGCGCAGCCGTTCGAGCAGCCACGGGTTGCGCAGCATGGTGAGCATGCCGTTGCTGATGAGGTTGACCGTGGTCTCGTGGCCGGCGATCAGCAGCAGCGCGCCGGTCCCGATCACCTCGTGCTGCGACATCGTCCCGTCGGGGCCCTCGTCGGTGATCAACCCGGACAGGATGTCGTCGCCCGGGTTCGCGCGGTGGGCCTCGGTCAGCTCGGACAGGTACTCGCCCAGTGTGAGCAGCGTGGCCTGGCGTCGCTTGATCCGCTCCGCCATGTCGCCCTCACCGGGGCCGAGGTTCTCCACGAGCTCGTCCGCCCATTGGTGGAAGCGGGGTTCGTCCTCCAGCGGCACGCCGAGCAGGCGGCAGATCACCGTGACCGGGAACGGGTAGGCGAAGTCGTCGACGATGTCGGCCTGTGTCCGGTCCGCGAGGCCGTCGATCAGCTCCGTCACGATCTGGAGCAGCTCGCCGCGCAGGCTGTCGACTTTGCGCGGTGAATGCGGCGGCCCGAAATGACGCATCGTCAGCCGCCGGAGCCGGTCGTGCTCGGGCGGATCGGTGGAGATGAAGGAGGGCAGCTGCCCCCCGCCGAGGGACGGATCAGCGAGGTTACGGCGATCGGAGCTGACCCGCGGGTCGTGCAGCAGCGCCACGATCTCCTCGTAGGTGCTGACGACGTAGCTGCCGTCCTCCTGCCGCGCGACAGGCGTCTTGCGCAGCTCGGCGTACAGCGGATACGGGTCGGCCCGGTTGGAGAACTGGAGAATCTGCTGGTAGCTGCTTGCCGGCTCCACGAAGTGCCTCCCTTGACGCGTGGTTCGAGTTGGTCTTACCGCTGAGGTCGTACGAGCGTGACGCGGCGTTCGCCCGGATCGTGGCCGGTCACCACCACGGTCGCTCCTTCGGCGGGCTTGATCCGCTCCGGCACCTCGGCCGGCACGGGCCGTGATCCGTCGCGCCGGTCGACCATGCGGAAGTCAGGTGGGAACGGCGCGGCCTGCTCGATCAGGTTCCGGTAGAAGTCCAGCCACATCGCGTGGTCGAAGGTGACCGCGGCGGTGATCCTGCCCCGGTAGCCGTAGACGGCGACGAACCGGCGCTCGGCCAGCGAGCCCTGCGCGATCACGAGCTCGTCGGCGAAGCTCGGCACGCCGACCGACTTGATGTTGACGCCGAACTGGTTGGACCAGAAGACCGGCAGTGACAGATGCGGCCAGCGATGCGCCTGGTCGCTGATCATGTTGTGGGCCGCGACCTCGGCTTGGGCGACGGCGTTGCCCCAATGCTCCAGCGCGAGGAACTGGTAGTGGTAGACCGGATGCGGGAAGCGGGCCACGTCACCGGCGACGAACACGTTGTCGGTGACCAGGCCGTTGACGTCGAAGGCCCGGCAGCCCGCGTCGGTGGCGATCCCCCACACCCCGGCCGCCAGCCCGGAGCCCTCCAGCCATTCGATGTTGCGGACCGCGCCGAGCGCGACCACCGCCACGTCGGCCTCCACGGTGCTGCCGTCGGACAGCCGGGCGCCGCGCAGCCGTCCCTCCGCGTCCCCTTCCAGCGCTGTCACCGTGACCTCGCAGCGCAGGTCCACACCGGCCGCGCGCTGCAGGTCCGCCGCGACCGCGCCGATCACGTTGCCCAGCGCGCCGCGCAGCGGAACGGGCCCGTGTTCGACGAGGGTCACCGGCAGGCCCATATCGTGGCAGACCGAGGCCACCTCCGACCCGGTGAATCCGCCCCCGATGACCAGCACCCTGCTGACGCCGGCCGCCAGTCGCTGCCGCAGGCGCCTGGCCTCGTCGAGCGTGCGCAGGACGTACACGCCGTCGAGCGCGGCCTCCGGCTCCTTCGGCCACGGCCGGGCCCGCGCGCCGGTGGCGATCAGGACCTTGTCGAAGCCGATCTCCCCGCCGTCGGCGAGCCGTACCTTCTGGGCGGACAGGTCCAGCCCGGTCGCCCGGGTCTCCGGCAGCCAGGTGACATCGACCTCGCGAAGCTGGGGGAGCAGGGTACGTTCGGCGGGTACCTTGCCGGTCAGGACCTGCTTGGACAGCGGTGGCCGGTCGTACGGCTGGTGCGGCTCGTCCCCGATCAGGGTCAGCGAGCCGGTGAAGCCGTCTCTGCGCAGCACTCCGGCGGCCCGCCCGCCGGCCAGGGAGGCGCCGACGATGACGATGCGGCCGTCGCGCTTGAACGCCTCGCCGTCGCCCGTGGGGGAGGGGCCCAGCTCCGGCCGCATGGTTCTGTGCTGGGTGGTCATCCGGTCGAGGTGAATGGCCTGCACCGGGCAGGCCGCCGCCGCCTGGAGCACCCGCTCGCGCTGGTCGTCGTCCGGGCCGGTGTCGTACATGAGCGCTTCCTGGCCGGGCATCGAGAACACGTCCGGCGCCAGGAAGACACACTGCCCGTAGCCCTGACAGCGCGTGAGATCAACGACAACTCGCACAGTGACACTTCCCTCGCCGACACTTCCCCGTCGGGCTGGGCGGCCACCTGCCGCCGAGTCGCCCTCTCCACGACCTACCCGACGCCACATAGCTGACATGACGCCAAGAGTCATTTGTTGGGCAGGGCTGCGGAGATCATCCGGGAATGGGCGGTGATCAGGAAGCAGCCCACGATCAGGACCCAGACCGGGAAGATGATCTCCGACCAGGCGATGTGGCTGACGACCAGGAGGAGCACCAGCCCGACGAGGTAGCCGAGCCACGACAGCCACCGGGGGAAGATGCCGAGGCGCGTCATGATGGTCGTGGCCGTCAGGGTGAACACCGCGGCCATGCGCGGCGCGTACTCGGTCAGCAGGGACAGGGCGAGGTTGCGCCCGTAGTGCCAGAAGGCCATGGGCTGGGACAGGTCCCGCATCGTGCCGATCGTGGTCAGAAAGGCGTCCGCCGCCGCGCCGAAGACGAAGAGCGTGGCCACGAACAGCAGGCCGGCGCCGAGGAAGACGGTCGCGAAGAACCGGTCCTCCCGCGCCCCGATGGAGTCGCGTACGGCGCCCATGAACCACAGGAAGAAGATCCCTCCGAACGGCAGCAGGACCAGCGCCACCCGCAGCGCGTGCTGGCCGGTGGTGTCGGCGAGATAGGCGGCCGCGTCGATCGGCTGGTCGGGCACCGCGCTGCGCACCAGGATCATGGCGCCGCCCAGCGGCAGGGCGGCGAGGATCCCGGCGGCTCCCGCGGCGCGCGGCGTCCGCAACGCCTTCGCCGGCGATCCGGCAATGCCCTGCATGGAGCCCTTCCTCCCACAGCACCGAAGCCTGTACAGCCTGTACGACGCTACGTGTCCAGTGGATACGCTCGGTAATCATCGTGCGTGGTACAAAACGGGCGCGTCGCGATGGTTAGGTGTGTCCTGTGACCCATGATCGTGATTCCGAGATCGCCGATGTGCTCCGTACGATGGCCGAGAAGATCGCGGCCGGAGCGCCCGCGGGGTGGCGGCGGGCCGAGCTGCAGGGGTTCGCGACTGGTCCGGACGGGTCCGGCTACCGCGGGCTGAGCATCGAGCCGGGCGAGGCGGATGACATCGACCTGCACGCGGAGATGTGCGAGATCTATGCCCTGGCCGGGGCGAGTGGCGACCACCTCGCCATCGAGTTGGTGGTCGAGGCCAAGGGCCGGTTCGAGGCGGTGGTCAGCGAGTCGCTGGACCGCATGGATCACAGCGAGCACGGCTTCCTGTACGTCCTGGATCGGGGGGTGCTGCCGCCCGAGCCCGCGGAGTTCCAGAGGGGCCGGCCGGATGCCGCCCCGGCGGGAGATCCGAAGGAGGCCGTCGCGCTGCTCGGCGCGTACTTACGCGAGCGTGACCGGGTCCTGGGCGGTCCCGGCACGGACAAGTACGCCCCGCCCCCCGCGCTCCCCGAAGCCCGCCGCGCCTGGCTGGAGGCCCAGCTCCGGGTCCGGTACGGCGTGACGCTCCCCGAGGACCTGCGCGCCCTCTACTCGCTGGTCGACGGCGACGGCGGCGAGGGCCTCCTGGACCGGCACCCCTGGTTCGGCCTCGAACTGCTGGAAGAACAGAGCCGCCCGGAGAACCGCTGGTGGGCGGCCGGCCGTAGCTGGAGCCACCAGCCGCTCATCACCGGCGTGGGCCCCTCGCTGGCGATGCGACGGGCGTCGGACCACCCGTGCTGGATCCCGTTCGCCACCAGCACCGGCGGCGACTTCCTGGCGGTGGACCTGGCGCCCGGCCCGGACGGGCGGCCGGGTCAGGTCATCCGGATGGGCACCCACCACGACGAAGGCCCTGTCTATGTCGCCGACTCCGTGACCAGCCTGCTGCGGCGGCATGTCACCGCTCTGGAGGCCGGTGCCTACGCGGTCGAGCACGGCGAGTTGTGGATCGACCTCGGCGACATGAAGGAGCCGAGCCGGCACGCCCACGAGAAGACCCGCTCGCTGACGGTCGCCGGTCCCGACGCGGCCTCCATCCGGGGCTGGGAGCCGCGCATCCAGCGCCTGTCGGTGATCAACGCCCCCTGGGTCGACTTCGGGCCCGTGCGCGGAGCGCCGGCGCTGTGGCAGGTGATGGTGGACAACTGCCCCGGCGCGGACCTGACCCCGCTGCGCGACACTCCGGTGGAACTGCTCGACCTGGCCATGGACGGGATCGACCTGGCGCCGTTGGCGGGCCACGCCACGCTGCGGTCGCTGACCCTGCGCACAGAGCGGCCCGTGGACCTGACGCCGCTGCTGTCATGCCCGCGGTTGTACGCGCTGGACCTGTCCCGCGCCGCCATAGGCGACATCGGCGTGGTGCGCGAGCTGAAGAGCCTGCTCTACCTCAACCTGCGCCGGGGGCAGTGGGCGGAGCTGTGGGAGCGGGGCGGTCACCCGGCGGGGCTGGCGGCCGCCGGGCTGGCCGCCGAGCCGCGCCGGGAGAAGACCTGGTGGTGGTCGGTCGACCGGGCCTACCACGCCCGCGAACCGTCACTGAAGACGGCGGTCAGGTGGGCGAGCGACCTGGCCGGCGAGGCGGCGGACGTACGCGTCTTCGCGGGCCGCTTCCCCCGGCGGCGGCGCTGAGACCCGCCGCGCACCCGCCGAGCGTCAGCCCCGGGTGGAGATCAGCCGCAGGGCGAGGTCGTGCTGCTGCTGTGACGGCGGACGGGTCCACGTGATGCCGGGGCGTCGCTCGGTGAGCATCCGGGCCAGGGCGGCGGACATGACGTCCACGGGCTGGGCGTGCGGCATGCGCGGACGAAGCTCCCGGTAGTCGGCGAGCACTCGGCCGTAGTCGTACATCAGCGTGTTGGTGAAGCGGCTCTGCTCGCCGTCGGCGCGCTCGAGCCCCGCGACGAACTCGGGCTCCGGCTCCTCGATGACCGCCTTGTAGACGTCCAGGCGGTTGCGGATCTCGCCGGGCGAGGTGTGGCTGTGCGCTTCGTCGTACATTCTCCGCACATGCGCCGGCACCTCGGTGAGGACCGTGAGCATGCCGTAGCCGGAGTCCTCGTCGCCATAGCCGCCGACACCCCCGTCGACGCCCTGTGCGTGCGTGGCCATGCTCATCTCGCGGGTGAAGTCGTACTTGTCCAGGCCGTCGACGGGCTCCTGGATCCACTCGTCGTCGAGGTAGAGCACACCGTCGATCTCCGCCTCCGCGGCGCGGCCGATCAGGTGCCGTACGGCGCCCGCCGGATCCGCGAGCGCCCCCGGGCCCATCGCGGCGAACTGCTCGGTGAGGAGGAACAGTGAGACCATCATCTGCGGGTTGTAGACGTGCAGCGCCCCCGCCTCCCGGTGCGGGAAGACGGTCCGCTCCTCGTCATAGGCCTCCAGCCCCGCCATGAACGCCCGCTCCTGCTCCTCGGTGAGGACGAGCTCCCAGGCCCACGTACGCTCGACGTGGAACTTGTAGAAGTCCTCACCTCTGAGCGGGTCGCGGAACTTCCACCACAGCGCGACGCCGACGATCAGCGCGACGAGCACCCCGAGCGCGATTAACATCCAAATCCCCCATTTCCTGACTTTTCCCGTTTCCTGGCGTCAAGCGCAGAGCGGGAAGCCTAGCGGTGAGGGTCCGCCAGAGCACCGGAAACGATCAAATGCAGGTCCTAGACCCGGATGACCCGGATGCCCGCCTCCGCGAACCCGGCGGTCAGCTCCGGCGCGGCGGCCGAGTCCGTCACCAGGACGTTGATCCTGCTCAGCGGGCAGACCAGGGCGAACGCCCGGCGGCCCAGCTTCGAGCTGTCGGCCACCGCGATCACCTGGCGGGCCTTCGTGGCCATCAGCCGGTTGACGGCCGCCTCACCCTCGCCATGCGCGCTGGCGCCGTGCTTCACGTCGAGCGCGTCGACGCCCAGCACCACCACGTCGAGCGCGACGTCGGCCAGCATGCCCGTCGCCACCGGGCCCACCAGCTCGTACGACTCGGCGCGGGCGGAGCCGCCCGTGGTGACCACGTGCAGATGCGGCCGCACGGCCAGCTCGTGGGCGATGTTCAGGGCATTGGTCACCACGGTGAACGCCGGGCCGCGGCGCCCGGAGGGCGGGTCGGGGCGGTTGGCCAGCACCCTGGCCACCTCCGTCGTCGTGGTGCCGCCGTTGAGCCCGACCGTCGCCCCCACCGGCACCAGGGCCGCCGCCGCGGCGGCGATGCGCTGGTTGTCCGGCGCGTGCTGGGCGACCTTGTAGCGCTGCGGCAGGTCGTAGGAGACGCTGTGCGCGATGACGCCGCCCCTGGTCCTGGTCAGCAACTGCTGGTCGGCGAGTTCGTCGAAGTCGCGCCTGATCGTGGCCGCGGACACGCCGAGTTTGCGCGCCGTCTCCGACACGTTCAGGCGGCCGGCCTCGGCGACGAGCTCTAACAGCATGTTCCAGCGTTCGTACCGGTTCACCGTCCAATCATGCCCGAAACCCGGCGGAAGCTCTTATCAGACGGTTTTATGGAAAAATACTCGCCAAATGCTACGGACATCTACAGTCGTGCTCCCCGTGTCCCCGCTGGGCCCGGAGAACCCGCTGCCGCCGCTGCGCACGCTCCCCGATCCACGTGGCGGGCTGAGGACGGCCGCCGCCGACGCCGAGATGGCGGCCCAACTGGCTTACGGGCACGCCGACTCGCTCCTGCCGTACACCTTCCAGGACGGTTACGGCCGCGAGCGGGAGGAGCGGGAGCTGAAGACGGCGGTGCTGGAGAACGAGCTGCTGCGCGCGGAGTTCCTGCTGGAGTACGGCGGGCGGCTGCGCTCGCTGGTGCACCTGCCGACCGGGCGCGAGCTCCTGCACAAGCCGCCCCACCTGCAGCTGGCCAACCTCGGGCTGCGCAACGCGTGGTTCGCGGGGGGCGTGGAGTGGAACCTCGGCACGTTCGGGCACACCGCTCTTGCCTGCGCGCCCATCCACGCCGTACGGGTGGCGGGGCCCGACGGGGTGCCGGTGCTGCGGATGTACGAGTGGGAACGGATGCGGCGGCTGGTCTACCAGCTCGATGTCCACCTGCCGCCCGGGTCCCCGGTGCTCCTGGTACACGTCCGGATCTATAACCCTTCGGGGGTGGATGCTCCGGTCTACTGGTGGTCGAACGCGGCGGTGCCGCAGACGCCGGGCAGCCGGGTGCTGGCGCCCGCGCGCCAGGCGTACCACTTCTCCTACGACGGGATGCTGCGCCGGGTGCCGGTGCCGCGCTGGCGCGAGGCCGACCAGTCCTATCCGGCCCGCAACGAGCAGGCCGCCGACTTCTTCTACGAACTGCTGCGCGGCGAACGCCGCTGGATCGCCGCCCTCGACGCGGACGGCGACGGGCTCGCGCAGGTCTCCACCGACCTGCTGCGCGGCCGCAAGCACTTCCGCTGGGGCACCGGCGCGGCGGGCCGCAACTGGCAGGACTGGCTGTCCGGCCCCGACCGGCCGTACCTGGAGATCCAGGCGGGCCTCACCCGCACCCAGCTGGAGCACGTACGTCTGCCCGCGCGCTCGGCCCTGTCCTGGACCGAGGCGTACGGTCTGCTCCAGGCCGACCCCGCGCGGGCTCACGGTGCGTGGCACGACGCGCTCGACCACGTGGGCCCGGCCGTGGACCGGCTGATCTCCCGTGACCGGCTCCAGGCGGCGCACGAGCGGGCCGCAGGGCTGGCCTCGGCGGTGCCCGTGGAGGTCCTGCACGTCGGCAGCGGCTGGGGCGCGCTGGAGCGCCGGGCCCTGGCCAAGCGGCGCAGCCGGGCGCTCAACCTGCCGGGCACACCGTTCGCCGACTGGACGATCGGGCGCGACCAGCAGTCGTGGCTCGCCCTGGTGCGCAAGGGCTCGATCCCCACGCCCGCCCCGGCCCTGCCGCCGTCCTCCTACACCGTCGGTCCCGAGTGGCGGGCGCTGCTGGAGAAGTCGGTCGAGGAGTCGGGCGGCACCTGGTTCACCCTGCTCCACCTGGGCGTGAACCTCTACCACGACGGCGACCACGACGGCGCCCGGGCCGCCTGGGAACGCTCGCTGGCCTGCGCCGAGAACGCGTGGGCCCTGCGCAACCTGGCCGTCCTCGCCCCGTCGCGCGCCGCGGACCTGTATGAGCGGGCCCACGCGCTGTCGCCGCGGCTGCGCCCCCTCACCATCGAGACCCTGGTCGCCCTGCTCGCCGCCGACCGCCCGGACGGAGCGCTGGTACTGATCGACAAGCTCGGCCCCAAGGATCGCTGGCACGGCCGGATCCGCCTGCTGGAGTGCCGCGCGGCCCTGGACGCGGGTGATGTCGGGCGGGCCGGGCGGGTGCTGGAGACGGGACTGGTGGTGGACGACCTGCGAGAGGGGGAGGACACGCTGGACGAGCTCTGGTGGGACTATCACGAACGGCTCAATCCGACGGGGCGGGCGCGGGTGCGGTCGGAGCATCCACTGCCCTGCCGGTATGACTACAGCGTCAAGCAGTATTAGCGGCGAAGACCTCGTCGAGGGTCGTCGCGGTGGCGGCTCGGTCGATCCACTCTTCTATTTGGTCGAGGTCGGTGCATCGGATGATGCGGTCGTGGGTGTCTTGGGGGACGCTGATGCCGCGCGCTTTGAGTATCTTGAGCACAGCGATGGCCTCGCCCTCGGCCTTTCCTTTGCCGAAGTGCTCTTTGGCGAAGGGGCTGTATACCGGCCATGCGGTAGACGACATGATCTCCTCCATGATGCGCCGAGCGGCGAGTGAAGCTAGTCGGTATCCGTATTCATAATACTGCGGAGAGTGATTATCGGGGAGCTTGTTCAGGGCTGTGATGAAGGCCTCCGTCACGGCTCTCTGCTCGCCGTGCATCATGACCGACATCGCGGCCAGTTCAAGGCAGTCCACGGCTTCGGACGGATCGGTGATCACAGGAATCCGGTCCGGGCCGACGACGCTGGGCCGCAGGACGTAGCCGGGCAGGTTGGTGACGATCGGTTTCGCCGCCCACTCGGCGACGAGGATGGCATGCCACGGAACGTTAATAGTTGTTTACTATGCGTGCCCGAGCGTTGATCAATTCCGTCGTGATGGGCGTGGCGGGGCCGAGCACGCCAGGACGCTGGTCGACCGGTTGCTCAGCCTGCCCAGGTGAGGGTCAGCGGTCGACGATCTCGTTCTTGCCGATGACCACGATCCCACCCCTGGTCAGGGCGAAGCGGGTGCGGTCGTAGTCCAGGTCGAAGCCGATCCGCGCCCCGTCGGGGATGACCACGTTCTTGTCGATGATCGCCTTGCGGACGATCGCGCCCCTGCCGACCTTGACGTTGTCCATCAGCACCGAGTCCTCGACCAGCGAGTGCGAGTGCAGCACGACCCTGGGCGACAGGATCGACCTGTTCGCCGTGCCGCCGGACACGATCACGCCCGGTGACACGAGCGAGTCGAGTGCCCGGCCCACCCGGTCGCCGTCGTTGTGCACGAACTTGGCCGGCGGCAGCGGGTCGTGGCCGGTGTGGATCGGCCACTTGTCGTTGTAGAGGTTGAAGATCGGGTGCGCCGAGATGAGGTCCATGTGCGCCTCGTAGTAGGCGTCGAGCGTGCCCACGTCGCGCCAGTAGCCGCGGTCGCGCTCGCTCGAACCGGGCACCACGTTGTTCGCGAAGTCGTAGACGTCCGCCCCGCCGGACTTGACGAGCATCGGGATGATGTTCCCGCCCAGGTCGTGCTTGCTCGTGGGGTCGAGGGCGTCCTCCCGCAGCGCGTCGATCATCGCCTGGGTCTTGAACACGTAGTTGCCCATCGAGGCGTACACCTCGTCGGGGGAGTCGGCGAGCCCCACCGCGTCCTTCGGCTTCTCCCGGAAGGCGACGATCCGCCGCCCCTGAGGGTCGGTCTCGATGACGCCGAACTGGTCGGCCAGCGATATCGGCTGCCGGATCGCCGCCACCGTCACGTCCGCGCCGGAGTCCTCGTGCTGCTCGACCATCTGCCGCGGGTCCATACGGTAGATGTGGTCGGCGCCGAACACGATCACGTGCTCGGGCATCTCGTCGTAGATCAGGTTCAGGTTCTGGAACAGCGCGTCCGCCGAGCCGGAGAACCACCGCGGGCCGAGCCGCTGCTGGGCGGGCACCGGGGTCACGTAGTTGCCGAGCATCGCCGTCAGCCGCCACGTGCGCGAGATGTGGCGGTCGAGACTGTGATTCTTGTACTGGGTCAGTACGACGATCTGCAGGTATCCGCCGTTGGCGAGGTTGGACAGCACGAAGTCGATGAGCCGATACATCCCGCCGAACGGCACGGCCGGTTTGGCCCGATCCGCCGTGAGCGGCATGAGCCGCTTTCCCTCTCCACCTGCCAGTACGACCGCAAGAACCCTCCTGGACCTCATATCCGTGACGCTACCCTCAAAATGCCGATCTATCGACGAAACGCCCGCCGAACGTGATTCGTGCCTGGGACTCCCGGAAGATGACGTCCGACCGGCCCCCGCCACGGCTTGTCTGGCTGTGCCCGACGGCCCGGGGGATCGTAAGGTCGTGTCATGCGCGTTGATCTGCTCACCCGGGAGTACCCGCCGGATGTGTACGGCGGTGCCGGGGTGCACATGGAATATCTGGCCAGACAGCTGCGGCGGCTGGCCGAGGTCCGGGTGCGGTGCTTCGGGGCCGCGCGGGACGAGCCGGGTGTCTCCGCCTACCAGGTGCCCGCCGGGCTCGCCGAAGCCAACGCGGCCCTGCAGGTGCTCGGGGTGGATCTGGAGATGGCCGCCGCGTGCGAAGGCGCCGGGGTGGTCCACTCACACACCTGGTACGCGAACTTCGCCGGGCACGTCGCCAAGATGCTGCACGGCATCCCGCACGTCGTCACCACTCACAGCCTCGAACCGCTCCGGCCGTGGAAGGCCGAGCAACTGGGCGGCGGCTACACCGTCTCCTCCTGGGCGGAGCGGACCGCCCTGGCCGGCGCCGACGCGGTCATCGCGGTCTCGGAGGGGATGCGGCGCGACGTACTCCTCGCCTATCCCGAGATCCCGCACGAGCGGGTGAGTGTCATCCACAACGGCATCGACACCGCCCAATACGCGCCCGACCGTAACGACGACGTACTGAAGAAGCACGGTGTGGACCCGGCCCGGCCGTACGTCATCTTCGTCGGGCGCATCACCCGGCAGAAGGGGCTGGTCCACCTCCTGCACGCGGCGCGGTCCTTCGACGCCGGCGCGCAGATCGTGCTCTGCGCGGGCGCGCCCGACACGCCGGAGATCGAGGCCGAGGTGACCAGCCTGGTGCGGGAGCTCGGCCGGGAACGCGACGGGGTGATCTGGATCTCCGAGATGCTGCCCAAGCCGGAGGTGATCCAGCTGCTGACGCACGCGTCGGTGTTCGTGTGCCCGTCGGTGTACGAGCCGATGGGGATCGTGAACCTGGAGGCCATGGCCTGCGAGACGGCCGTGGTGGCGACGGCGACCGGCGGCATTCCCGAGGTGGTGGCCGGTGGGGAGACCGGGCTACTGGTGCCGATCGACCAGGGGATCGACGGGACGCCGCACGATCCGGAGCGGTTCGCCGCCGACTTCGCCGAGCGGGTCAACGTGCTGCTGGGGGATCCGGCGCGGGCCGCGGCGATGGGGGTGGCCGGGCGGGCCAGGGCCGTCGAGCACTTCTCGTGGGAACGCATCGCGCACCGGACCATGGAGCTCTACACCTCGCTGACCTGACTTGAGGCGAGTGGGCTCAGCGGGGCGCCTGGGTGGGTGCCCGTGAGCGGGCGAGGTCAGCGGGTGCGCCAAAGTACGGCGCGGGTCAGGCCCTTCTCGGGGTTGGAGGAGCCGGCCGCGTAGACCTGGCTCGTGCCGGGGCGCTGGGCGAGGGCGTCGATCACGCCGTCGAGAGCCTGCGACGTCCAGCGTCCGCGGCTGAGGTGCAGCAGTCGCGACCCCATCGAGTCGAGCACCCACATCCCGTCCTGGCCGTCCGGCTCGGCCTGGGTGAACGTCGACCCGAGCGCGCCCCACCGGCACTGCCACTGGCCGCCGTCCCAGTGCAGGGCGACCGGGCGGGAGCGCTCCAGCGGCTCGTTGTCCTTGGTGAACTCGCCGGGCACCAGCCACGACACCCCGCCGACCACCCACACGTCGGCCGGGCCGAGCACCACGACGTCGTTGAGCCGGCCGCGCGGGGACTCCGCCTTGGCCGGCGGGCCGAGCGCGGGCACGCCGACCCGTTGCCACGCCTCGCCGTCCCAGCGGGCCGCCGGTCCCTGGTCGATCAGCGGACCGCTGACCGTCCACACGTCGCCGCCGCGCTTGCCGCCGCCGCTGTTCCCCGAACCGCCGCCGCTCCCGCTGCCGCCGCCCACCGCGCCGGCCGGGGCCGGGAGGTCGTGGTGCTGCCAGGTGGAGCCGGTCCACCACAGCGCCGACGTGCCGCTGACCGCCCACGCGCCGCGCGCCGCGGTGCCGCCCGCGCCGAAGGTGTCGCCGAGCCGGCCGGTGAGCCGCCGCGCCGCCCACGTGTCGTTCTGGAACGCGCCGACGAGCCCGGTTCTGCCGTCCGCCAGGCCGAACACCCACGCGCTGGCGGCCGAGGTCGCGCTGAGCGCGGTCACCTGAACGCTCGGCAGCGGGTACGACTTCCACCCCTTGCCGTCCCACCGCCGCAGGCCCGCGAAGGCCGTCTCCACGGACTCGGCCGTCAAACGCTGGGTGAGGTGGGTGGCCCATACGGCGCCGTCGCGGCCCACGGCGAGGTCGCGCAGCTGGCCGTACCCCTCGTCGGTGGACACGACGCGCCAGCCGGAGGTGGCCTTCGTGGCGCGGATGTCGTCGGTGTCCGCCGGGGGCTGGGCGCAGGCGGCGGGCGTGGCGGGGAGCGCGGGCCGCCCACCCCCTTGCACCGGCACCGGCACCGGCGAGAGCGACGTGCCGGGGGTCGCCGTGCCAGGGGTGCCCGGGGTCGCCGTGCCGGGACGTGTGGTGGTGGCGGCGCCCGTGCCCGGGACCTGGGTCGCCGTCGGTGGGGTCGAGGTGCAGGCGGCGACCACCAGCACCGTCAGGCCCGCCGTACAGACGCGTGCGACTCGGCCCGCCCAGCCCGCCGTACAGACGCGTGCGACTCGGCTCACCCAGCCCGCCCCCTTCGCGTGACCCCGTGATTTCCGCAGGATAGGCCAGTCCGGGCCGCCGCGCCCCTTACGGAATCGGTTAGGTTCGCGATATGTGATGCAAGATCACGTTATGTACGTGGTGCGCCTTGTTGTCGCCGCGGAAGTCGACTTCGTAGGTGTGCGTCCCGACGTGAATGGCGATCGCGCCCGAGGAGAAGAACCCGCCGGCGAACGACTTGTTGCTCACCACGCTCACCGCGGAGATCTTGCTGTAGGGGATGCTGGTGATCGCGACGCGCTTGCCGACGAACGACTTGTCCTGCACGATGACCCGCCGATCGGTCAGCCCGAGGAACCCGGTCCCGGCGCCGATGGCGTCGTACACCGCGATGATCTGCTCGCCCGGCATCAGCCCGCTCTCGATCTGCTTGAGCTGTTCTTTCCTGTCATAGGGGATGTCAGCCATGTCTGGGCAACGAAAAGGCAAGCGACAGCGTTCCGCGGGCGCCAATTGGGTCTTTTAGCCGCTGGGGTTCGGGGTCACCCTGAACGCACAGGAGGCCTGACATCTCGCATCCACTCGGAGTAAGTCGCCCAGGCGGCTCGCCATCAGGTCGACTATCCCTTCAGGCAGTCGAGGATCGTCGGCTTGTGGTGGATCGGGAAGTTCGTGGAGTTGGCGATGAAGCAGAGCTTGTTGGCCTCGGCGTGCAACTCCAGGGCCTTGGCGTGCAGGCTCGGCGTGGTGATCATGACCGTGGGGCGCAGGGTGACCTCGGAGAAGCGGCCGCCGCCGCTGCCGGCGTCCACGACCATGGTGCCCTCCGGCTCGTCGACGTAGGAGGTCACGACGATGCCGTTGACCGAGCACAGGTGGAGGTACCACAGCATGTGGCACTGCGACAGCGACGCCACCAGCAGCTCCTCCGGGTTCCAGCGGGCCGGGTCGCCGCGGAACCCGGGGTCGGCCGAGCCGGGCACGGCGGGTTTGCCCTCGGCCGCCACCTCGTGCTCGCGGCTGTAGGACCGGTAGCCGGAGGTGCCCTCACCGAGATTGCCGGTCCAGGTGACGGTGACGCTGTAGTGGTGTTCGCTGCTCATGGGTACATCATCTGTCACTCATGTCCCAGGCGGACCGCCCGCCCCGCCGTACGACGTCCGGCCGGGGCGGTCTCAGCGGTCAGCCGGTGATGGGGTCGAGGACGACGATCGGGATCTTCCGGTCGGTCTTCTGCTGGTAGTTGTCGTAGTCGGGCCAGGTGGCGGCCATCAGCCGCCACAGTTCGGGCCGTTCCTCGTCGGTGGCCGTGCGGGCACGTGCCTTGAACTTCTCGGCCTTCACCTGCACCCCGACCTCGGGATTGGCCTCCAGGTTCTTGTACCACTCCGGATGGTCCGGGTCGCCGCCCTTGGAGGCGACGACGACGCAGACGCCTCCGTGCTTCTGGTAAATGAGCGGCGTCGTGTACGACTTGCCGGACTTACGGCCCTTGGTGGTGAGAAGGAGGGTCGTGGTGTTGTTCCAGTCGTGTCCCTCGGCGCCGTCGGTCTCCTGATAGCGCTGGACGTGTTCCTTGCCATAGAGCATGCCTTCCGCCTACCCCATATCGGCGTAACCGCACCGTTACCGGACGGGGTCTGTACGAGATGTTGACACGCCTGACAGACTGCCTTTCTGTAAGCGCTTACACAGCTGATTGTGGAAGCGCTTACAGGAAGAGGAGCAGCCTGGATGGACGTGACGATCTACGAGGTGGCGCGGCGCGCGGGCGTGTCGATCGCGACCGTGTCGCGTACGCTGCGGGGCACCGGGCCGGTCGCGCCCAAGACGCGCGAGAAGGTGCTGAAGGCGGTCGAGGAGCTCCGCTTCACGCCCAGCCGTCTCGGCGTCAGCCTGGCCGAGGGCCGCCACGCCGCCAACGGCATCGTCTTCCCCAACCTCGCGGGCCCGTACTACACCGAGGTGCTTCTCGGCTATGAGGAGGTGGCCTCCGAGCTGGGCCGGTCGGTGGTGATCCTGTCCACCAAGGGGCGTAGCCGCGTGCACGACCTCGTCAAGGATCTGGCGGGGCGGGTGGACGGACTGATGGTGTTCGGCCACACGGTTCCGGACGACTTGGTCGCCGAGCTGGTCCGGATGCGGATGCCGCTCGTGTTCGTCTCCCGCGAGCCGCTCGCCGGGGCCGACACGCTGCGCAGCGAAAACACCGCCTCCGCCCGCGCGCTGGCCGAGCACCTGCTGGGGCACGGCTACCGGCGGTTCGCCTTCCTCGGCGCGCCGATCGCGACGGGTGACGACGTGGACGAGCGCTGGCAGGGGGTCAGGTCCGTCCTCGGCGCCGCGATCGAGGCGGTGCCCACAGAGCACTACACCGTCGAGTGCGGCTACCAGGCCGCCAAGGCCCTGCTGCGCGCCCCGGCACGGCCCGAGGCGATCGTCTGCTCCGACGACGAGGTGGCGCTGGGCGCCCTGCTCGCGGCGGAGGAGCTCGGGCTGGCCGTACCCGATGAGCTGGCCGTGACCGGGTGGGACGACATCATGGCCGCCCGCCACGCCCGCCCGGCGCTGACCACCATCCGCCAGCCGACGCGCGAGCTGGGCGCGCGCGCCGCGCGGGCGCTCGACGAGCTGATCACCGGCGCCCGCGACACCCCGAAGCATCTCGTCCTGCCCACCGAGCTGATGCTGCGCGCCAGCTGCGGTCACCACCCCCAGGAGGAAACCAAGTGAACCCCTCGACCCGGCGCTCCGCCGCCGGTCTGCTCACTCTCGCGATACTGATCACCGGCTGCGGGCGCGGTGCCGACAAGGCGCCCGAGAAGGCGCAGGACGTCAAGACCGGCGCGGCCGCCGGCGAGATCACGGTCTGGGGGATCGGTGAGGAGGGCAAGGCGCTCGGCGCGTTCGCCAAGGACTTCGAGACCGCCAACCCGGGCGTCAAGGTGAACGTGACGGCGATGGGCTGGGACGTCGCCCACGACAAGATCACCTCGGCCATCGCGGGCAGCGCCACCCCCGACATCAGCATGATCGGCTCCACCTGGGCGGGTGAGCTGTCCAAGACCGGCGTGCTGGACCCCACGCCCGGCAACCTCATCGACAAGGCCGCGTTCTTCCCCGGAGCGTGGCAGACCGTGGACGTGAACGGCACCGCGTACGGGGTGCCGTGGTACGTCGAGACCCGCGTCCTGTACTACCGCACGGACCAGGCCGAGAAGGCGGGCGTCAAGCCGCCGTCCACGTGGGCCGAGCTCAAGACCTTCGCCAAGGCGCTGAAGGAGAAGGGCGGCGCCAAGAAGGGCTTCAACCAGGGCTACACCGAGGGCTCCTGGCAGGAGCTGGTGCCGCTGATCTGGCAGGCCGGCGGCGAGATCGTCAAGGACGGCAGGTACACCTTCGACACCCCCGAGGCGGTGACCGCGCTCAAGCAGTACGCCTCGCTCTTCCAGGAGAAGCTGGCCCCGAACGACACCGCCAAGGGCGCCTTCCCGCAGAACTTCATCAAGGGCGAGGTCGGCGGCTTCTTCTCGGGCCCCTGGATGGTCGGCGTGCTGAACAACGACGGCGGCGCGGACTTCAAGGACAAGTTCGACGTAGCGCCCTATCCGAAGGGCCCGGTCTCGGCCACCAGCTTCGTCGGCGGCTCCGATCTGGTCGTCTTCAAGCAGGCCAAGAACCGCGACGCCTCCTGGAAGTTCATCCAGTGGCTCACCGACCCCAAGGTGCAGGCCAGGTGGTACACCACGGTGAAGGCCCTGCCCAGCGTCCAGTCGGCCTGGCAGGAGCCGGAGCTGGCCTCGGACAAGCAGCTCGCGGTCTTCGGCGAGCAGCTCAAGGACGCCAAGACACCGCCGCCGTATCCGACCTGGGAGCAGGTGGCGAAGGTGTTCGAGACCGAGCTGGAGAAACTGGCGCTCGGTAAGCAGACGCCGCAGCAGACGGCCAAGGCCATCCAGGCGCAGGCCGACACGGTCGGCACCGGCCTGTAGTGATGGCGCTGCTTCGCAGGGGCGGGCTCGGCTGGGTGTTCGTGCTGCCGTTCGTGCTCATGTTCGTGGTGTTCTATCTCGGGCCGCTGCTGGCCGGGCTGGGCATGAGCTTCACCGACATGCGCAGCACAGACGTCGCCGACCCGCTGGCCGTAGACCCGGTGGGCGTCGAGAACTACCTCAGGCTGGCCGGCGACGAGGCGATGCGCAAGGCGGCGCTGAACACCGCGATCTTCGTGGTCACCGGGCTGCCGCTGACCATCGGGCTCGGCCTGGCCGCCGCCGTCGCGCTGAACTCCGGCATCGCCCGGCTGCCCGCCGCCTTCTTCCGGCTCGGCTACTACCTGCCGCACATCACCAGCATCATCGGTGTCGCGGTCGCCTGGAAGTTCCTGCTGGAGCCGGAGGCGGGCCTGGTCAACCGGCTGCTGGGGCTGGCCGGCCTTCCTGGGGCCGCCTGGCTGCAGGATCAGGCCACCGCGCTGCCGTCGATCATCGTGATGACGGCCTGGCGGAGCTTCGGGTTCGACATGGTGGTCTTCCTCGCGGCGCTGCAGGGGATCCCTCGGGAGCTGTACGAGGCGGCGGAGGTGGACGGGGCCGGGCGGTGGAAGCGGTTCAGGTCGGTCACGCTGCCGCAGTTGCGGCCGGTGATCCTGTTCTGCACCGTCTACAGCTCGACCGGGTTCCTGCAGTTCCTGGAGGAGCCGCTGATCATGACCGGTGGCGGGCCGCTGAACTCCACGCTGTCGGCCTCGTTGGCCATCTTCAAGCAGTTCGGCGTGGGCAACTACGGCTACGCGGGGGCCGCCGCGACCGTGCTGTTCACGGTGATCATCGCGCTGGCCGTACTCCAGCTGAGGATCGGGAGGGCGCGGTGAGGCGGACCCGCAGGCAGAATCTGATCACCTACCTCGGGCTGAGCGTCGGGCTGCTGCTGGTCGTCGGGCCGTTCTTGTGGGCGGGGCTCAGCTCGCTCAAGCCGGAGGCGGAGATCCGGCGCGACCCGCCGACGTTCTGGCCCGAGACGTTCACGCTGGACAACTACACCGAACTGCTGCAGCGGGTGCATCTCGGGCAGGCCTTCGCGAACAGCGTGTTCGTCGCGCTGGTGATCGTCGCCGGCAACCTGCTCTTCTCCTCGATGGTCGGCTACGGGTTCGCCAAGATGCGCTTTCGTGGCAGGAACGCCGTCTTCGGGCTGGTGCTGGTGCAGATGGCGGTGCCGGCGATCGTGCTGATGATCCCGCAGTTCGTGCTGATCGCGAAGCTCGGCATGGTCAACACCTTTCTCGGCATCATCCTGCCGGGGCTGATCACGCCGCTGGGCGTGTTCATGATGCGGCAGTTCATCGCGGAGCTGCCCGACGAGCTCATCCACGCGGCGCGGGTGGACGGGGCGGGGGAGTTTCGGATCTTCTTCAGGATCGTGCTGCCGCTCTGCAAGCCCGCGATGGCCACCCTGGGCCTGATCACCTTTCTCGGATCATGGAACAACTTCCTCTGGCCGGCCGTGGTGGCGCAGTCGGAGGACGTCTACACGCTGCCCGTGGCCCTGAACATCCTCAACAGCCACGAGGGCACTCACTACAACCTGCTCATCGCCGGGGCGATGATCGTGGTCGCGCCGATCCTCGTCCTGTTCGTCTTCCTGCAGCGCTTCTTCATCCAGGGCATCGCCACGTCCGGACTCAAGTAGCTCGAGTTGAGGAGCACCCCCATGCGTAAGACCGCCGTGATCGCCGGCCTGCTGGTGCTGGCCGCCGCCGTGCCCAGCCCGGCCAGCGCTTCGACAGGAAACAGCACGTTATATCAGTACGCGAAGGACACGTGGCGGTCGATGGCCGCCATGGTCGACCCCGCCACCGGCATCCCGTCCGACAAGGTCACCGGCGACCTGAAGACCAGGGCCAAGGTCACCTCGCCCACCAACATCGGCACCTATCTGTGGAGCACGCTCGCCGCCCGCGACCTGCGCGTCATCGGCTCCGGCGAGGCCACGGCCCGCGTCGGCAAGGTGCTCGACGCGCTGGAGCGGATGGACCGCGACACCCCGACGGGCCAGTACTACAACTGGTACGACCCGGCGACCCTCCAGCTCGTCCACACCTGGCCCGACAACGGCGACCCGGTGCGGCTGTTCGCCTCCAGCGTGGACAACGGCTGGCTGGCCACGGCCCTGATGATGGTCCGCAACGCCGTGCCCCGCTACTCGGCGCGGGCCTCGAAGCTGGTCACGTCCATGAACTTCACGTCGTACTACGACCCGGCCGCCCGCCCCGACGCGGGCACCGGACTGCTGCGCGGCGGCTTCTGGCCGGAGAAGCCGGAGGGCTGCTCGGTCGAGAGCGACTACGCCGGCACCGGCACCACGGTCTGGTCCACCTGCCACCACTACGGCGCGCCCGCCGAGACCCGCATCGGCCAGTACGTGGGCATCGCGCTCGGCCAGATCCCGGCCCAGAGCTACTTCGGCCCCTACCGGACCTTCCCCGACAACGGCTGCGACTTCGGCTGGCAGGACCAGAAGCCGGTCGGGGCGTGGAAGAGGTACCTGGGGGTCAACGTCTGGGAGGGCACGTACGGCTACCGCGGCATGCGGTTCGTCCCGAACTGGGGCGGCTCGATGTTCGAGGCGCTGATGCCGGACCTGGTCGTGCCCGAGGCGGCGTGGGCGCCCCGGAGCTGGGGCCGCAACCACCCGGTGTTCGTCAAGGCGCAGATCGAGCACGGCCTGCGCGAGGCGAAGTACGGCTACTGGGGCTTCTCGCCGTCCAACGACCCGCGCGGCGGCTACCGCGAGTACGGCGTGGACCCGCTCGGCATGGACACCCCGGGCTACACCTCCGACGAGGAGCGCACCAGCACCGATCCCGGCTACGAGGGCTGCCGCCCGGCCCAGCCGGAACCCGCCTCCTACGGCGAGGGAGTCGTCACCCCGCACGCCAGTTTCCTGGCTCTGCCGTACGCACGGGCCCAGGCGATGGATAACCTGGCCAAGATCCGCAAGAACTTCGACGCCTACGGGCCCGGCGGTTTCTACGACTCCGTCGCGGTCCGCTCGGGCGTCGTGTCGAAGTGGTACCTCGCGCTCGACCAGGGCATGGTCATGGCCGCCCTGGGCAACGTGCTCACCGGCGGCAGCCTGCACCGTTATTTCGGCGGCGCGGGCGTCGAGGCGAAACTCCGGCCGGTGATGGAAATCGAGGAGTGGGCCGTTCAGGAGGTCCCTCCCAGCAACTGAACCCTCCAACAGATCGGGGAATCCCAGATGAGTACGGCTGATGCCGCCCGCCGTGACTGGCGGGAACGCGTCCACCAGGCCTCAGGGCAGGCGGTTCCGGCCGCCGAGCTGAGCCTTCAGGCGCCGGCCGGGCTGCGCGCCGTCCCCGGCGCGGGCCATGTGACGCTGACGTGGGAACCCGTGCCGGAGGCGATCGGCTACCTGGTGCGCAGGGATGGCGTCGCGGTGTCGCAGCCCGACGTGGACGTGGCCGCCGTGCCCGCGTGCCGCTATGTCGACACGGGGCACGGCCCGGCGTCGTACACGGTCGCGGCGATCGCCTCCATGGAGACCGTCGGGCCCGTCTCGGAGGCGGTCCCGGCGGCTCCGCTGGCGGGCGGACCGGCGGCGGTCAGCGTCCGGGTCGACGCCGCCGCCGTGACCCGTGACCTGCCCCGGCCGTGGCGGTACATGATCGGCTCCGAGCACCTGTCGTACCTGCTGAGCAAGGACGAGACGGGCGGCCGGCCCATCGGCGAGGAGCTCACCGAGGCGCTGCGCGTCGTGCGCGCGGAGTTCGGGGTCGAGACGGTCCGCGCCCACGCCATTTTCGGCGACGACCTCGGGGTCTACAAGGAGGTCGACGGCCAGGCGGTCTACGACTTCGGCAAGGTCGACGAGGTCTACGACACGATCATGGCGCTCGGCCTGCGGCCGATCGTCGAGCTCGGCTACATGCCGCGCGACCTGGCCGCCGACCCGTCCAGGACGGTGTTCGGCTACGAGGCGATCGTCTCCCCGCCCAAGGACTTCGAGGCGTGGAGCGACCTGGTCAGAGCGCTGGTCGAGCACCTGGTCGACAGGTACGGGATCCAGGAGCTGATCGAGAACTGGGCCTTCGAGGTGTGGAACGAGGCCAACCTCGCCGTCTTCTGGACCGGCACGCCCGAGGAGTACTTCCTGCTCTACGACGTCAGCGCCGCCGCCGTGAAGAACGTGCACCCGTCGCTGCGGGTCGGCGGTCCCGCCTCGGCGGCCAACGGCTGGGTGGAGGAGCTGCTGGCGCACGTCGCCGAATCGGGCGCGGAGCTCGACTTCATCTCCACCCACACCTACGGCAACGCCCCGCTCGACTGGCGCCCGGCCCTGGCCAGGTACGGCAGGCCGGACACGCCCGTCTGGTGGACCGAGTGGGGCCCCACCCCGACCCACTTCCACGGCATCGGGGACGGGCCGTTCGGGGCCACGTTCCTGCTGCACGGCATGAAGTCGGCGGCGGGCCGGCTGGCCGCCGTGTCGCACTGGGTGGCCTCGGACCACTTCGAGGAGCTGGGGCGGCCGCCACGGCTCTTCCACGGCGGTTTCGGCCTGCTGACGGTCGGCAACCTGCGCAAGCCCCGCTTCCACGCGCTCACCCTGGCCACCCGCCTGGGCGACGCCGAGCTGGCGACCGTGGTCGAAGGTGACGCCGGCGGGGTCGAGGTCTGGGCGGCGCGGCACGCGGACGGGCGCGTCGGGGTGCTGGCCTGGAACGGCACCCTCAACCAGGCGCAGGCCGACGGGGCCCCCGAGCTGTCGCGCGCGGTCTCTTTAACGGTCGCGGGCCTCGACGGGGACTACACGCTCACCCACCACCGCGTCGACGAGTGGCACTCCAACATCGGGGCGGTCTGGCGGGCGATGGGCGGTGGCGACTGGCCCCTGGAGCATCAGTGGGACAAGCTGCGCTCGGACAACACCCTGGACGAGCTGACCCCGGCGGCCGTGGTCACGGCCGAGGGCGGTGGGGTGACGGTGGACTTCAACCTGCCGATGCCGGGCGTGTCGTTCGTCGAACTGACCCCGCGCTGACGCCCGTACGTCTGAGGCCTGCACGTCTGAGGCCTGCACGTCTGGCCTGCACGTCTGGCGCCCGTACGTGTGGTGCCCGTGCCTCTGGCCGCTGCCGCTGCCGTCGGACGGGGTCAGAGGTAGGGGCGCGTGACGGAGACCAGGTCGGCGGCGGCGTCGCGAGTGCCGACGTAGACGGCCGCATCGGGGGTGCGCTCCCGCACGTCGCGGTCGCGGATCGCGAACACGGCGGGCGCCGCCCCCACGTCGCCGTAGCGGGAGGCGACGGCGGCGTCGATCGCCCGGCGCGCGTCGGCCACCACATCGCGCGAGGTGTGCCCGGTCCCGGAGGCGGCCAGGTAGCCGAGCAGCGCCGCGAACCTGGGCTCGCCCTCGGCCGCGGGCCGCTGCCGGGGCAGCACCGGGCGGTCGAGCCAGAACACCTTGCCCGCCAGGAACGCGGCGTAGCTCACGTCGTCATGGTCGAGCGTCCGCGCCGTCTCTGCCAGCAACTCCCCGAACTCGGCCAGGTCCGCCTGCGGCGGCAGGTCCGTGGTGACGAACAGGGGCACGATCAGCGAGTCCAGCATGTGGGTATCCCTCCGTGAGGAGCCTCATCGTAGGGTGCGCCACCGACAATCCCGCGTGACGCCACAGCCGTGTCGCCAGAAGAAGACAGCGCGCCGGAACGCCACGCCGGACGACCGCGCCGGAACGCCACGCCGGACGGCCGCGCCGGAACGCCACGCCGGACGGCCGCGCCGGAACACAGCGTCGCGAGTTACTCCCCCAGGTTCGCGGCCAGCAGGTCGAGCAGTGGCTGCCGCCGTACGCACCGCTCCAGCGCGAAGGAGTCGGCCAGCTCCACCACGTCGTCGTCGGACAGCCCCCTGAACAGCTCGGCGTACTCGGGCAGCATCGCCTGCGCGATGAGGATGTGCCTGATCAGGTCGTCGGCCTGGTAACGCGCCCCCCACGGATAAGGAGCCCAGCCGGGGGCCTCGGTGTCGAGCAGCGTGTGCAGCGGCGCCAGGACGTCGGCCGACTCCTCCATGGTGGAGCCCCACCGGTCCGCGCCGAGCCGCCGCTTCTTGCCGATGAACGCCCCGAACCTGTCGAGGTACGGCCCCGCCGCGTGGACCAGCCCCTGCAGCCCCACGTCCTTGTACGTCCACAGCGACCAGCCGGCCCCCTGCTCGTCGTAGATGTCGAGCTGGTCGCGCAGGATCCGGTAGCGCTGCTCGTCGATCTCGGGACGACCGGTGTAGACGGGCCCGAACTCACCCACCCACAGCGGCGTCCCCGTCTCGCGCTGGAACCGGGACCGCTCCTGGAAGGTCCGCTCCAACTCGCTCCGGTCGCACCACTCGCCGCGGGTGTAGCCGGGGTACGGCCCGCCGTGCGCGAACCCGGCCAGGGCGTAGTCGTGGCAGACGAAGACCGTGTTCCCGTACACCTCCCGGAAGATCGAGAAGTCCGTGGCGTAGGTGTTGCCGTCGAGGAACAGCACATGCCGCGGATCGGCGGCGCGCATCGCCTTGACCAGCCGGTCGTAGAACGGGCCGACCACCTTGCCGCTCGGATCGCCGGGCTCGTTGACCGGGTTGTACCCGGCCACCCACGGATGCTCACGGTAGCGGTCGGCGATGGCCTCCCACAGGTGGATGGCCCGATCCTGGAAGTGGCGATGGTTCCAGAACGCGGCGACGTGGGTGGGATTGTCGGAGTGCCAGTGCTGGTTCTGCGCGCCGGGCAGGGCGTGCAGGCCGATGACGCTGTACACGCCGTACGAGCCGAGCAGGTCGACCACCCGGTCGAGGTGGCGGAAGCCGTGCTCGATGATCTCGAAGGGCCGCTGGTCGGACTCCAGACGGCGGTAGTTGACCGGGATGCGCACGCAGTTCACCCCCAGGCCGGCCAGCAGCGCCGCGTCCTGTTCGGTGAAGAACGAGGTCAGCAGCCGCTCGAAGAACAGCTCCGCCCGATCCTCGCCCAGCACCCCCTGTACGGCCTCGCGCATCGCCGTCTCGTTGGCGGGATAGCCGGTGATGAAGTTCTCCATGTTCAGCCAGCCCCCGAGTCCCACTCCGCGTAGCCGTACCGGAGTGGAGTCGGCGGTGACGAGCCGGCTTCCGGACACCTGCAGCATGTTCACCCTTTCGTGGCACCAGCGGTGAGGCCACCGATCAGGTGGCGTTCGGCGATGGCGTAGAACCCGAGCGCGGGCACCATGGCCAGGACGAGGTAGGCGAGGATCCGGGCGGTGTCGGTGCTGTACTGGCCCTGGAACTGCTGGATGCCGAGCGGCAGCGTCCATCCGGACTCGTCGCTGAAGACGACCAGCGGCAGCATGAAGTTGTTCCAGCTCCCGACGATCGCCAGGACGGAGACGGTGGCCAGCGCGGGCCGGGCCATCGGCAGCAGGATGCGCCAGAAGAAGCCGAAGGCCGAGCAGCCGTCGATGGTGGCCGCCTCCTCGATCTCGCCGGGGATGCTCCTGAAGAAGCCGCGCAGGATGAGGATCGTCAGCGGCAGCCCGAAGGCGGCCTGTGTGAGGATCACGCCGAGCGGGCTGTCGAGCAGGCCGAACGTACGCAGCAGCACGAAGATCGGCAGGATCGCCACCGCGAACGGGAACATCAGCCCCATCGTGAACAGCGTGAACAGCACCTCCCTGCCGCGGAAGGCGAACCTGGCGAAGACGAAGGCGGCCAGCGCCGACAGCGCGACGACGAGCACGGTCGAGGCCAGGGCGATGAACGTGCTGTTCCACAGCTGCCGCCAGAACGAGCCCCCGGTGAGCACGTCGGTGTAGTTCGACGGGACCCACGGGTCGGGCAGGCCGAACGGGTTGACGGACAGCTGGGCGGTGCTCTTGAAGCCGCCGAGCAGCGCGTAGACGACCGGGATGAGGATGAACGCGCCGACGATCCACGCGATCACGTGCAGGGGCAGCGTCTGCCGTCTCATCGGCGGTCTCCCATCCTGGTGGTCGCGCCCTCGAGGTCGCGGCGCATCACGAAGCGCTGGTAGGCGAGGGCGAAGACGAGGCTGAGGGCGAACATCACCACGCTGATCGCGCTGGCGTAGCCGACCTGGGCACGCTTGAACCCGAACTCGAACATGGTGACGGCCATCGTCTCCGAGGAGTGCGAGGGCCCGCCCTGGGTGAGGATCCAGACCAGGTCGAACAGCTGGATCGTGTAGATGACCGACAGGAACACGCTGATCCTGATCGTCGGCCCCAGCAACGGCAGCGTGACGTGCCGGAAGACCCGCCACGGAGTGCCGCCGTCGATCTGGGCGGCCTCGATCAGCTCCTCGGGGATGTTCTGCCGTCCGGCCAGATAGATCATCATGTGGAAGCCGAAGTACTTCCACGTCATGACCAGGAAGAGCGACAACATGACCGTGTCAGGGTCGGCGAGCCAGTCCGAGTTCAGCCCGACCAGCCCCAGGATCCGGTTCGCCACCCCCGCGTCCGGCGACAGGATCAGCGAGAACAGCACGCCGGTGATCACTTCGGAGAGCACGTACGGCGCGAAGAACACCAGCCTGTACAGGGCACGACCGCGGATGCGCTGGTTGAGCAGCATGGCGATGCCCAGCGCGATGGGCAGCTGCACCGCGACGGTCAGGACGACGAGGACCACCAGGTGCCAGACGTCGTCCCGGAAGACCTCTGTGCCGAACAACCGGGTGAAGTTGTCCAGCCCGATGAAGGTGGTCGGCAGCCCGCCGAAGCCGTTCCACTTGAAGGCGCTGGCGTAGAAGGCGATGAGGATCGGCGCCACGACGAGCAGGAGGAACAGCACCAGCGCGGGCAGGACGAACAGCGCGATCGTCACCCAGCCGCGCCGCCGCCCCCGGGAGGGGGAGGCGGGGGCCGGGCGCGCGGGCGCCTCCGGCCCCCGGGTCAGCGTCGTCATTCGCTCTTGGCCACTTCCGTGATGGCGTCGACGACCTGCTGAGGCGTCTTGGTGCCGCCGATGAGCTGCGCCACGCTGTCGTTGACCTCCTGGCCGACCGCGGGCGGGTAGGCCTGGTCGAGGAAGAGCTGGAAGCCGGTGGCGGAGGCCAGCGACTGGGCCACCACCTTCAGGTTGGCGTCCTTGACCGCGCTCTCCTCACCCTTCAGTACGGGAAGCACCCCGCCGGACTCGACGGCCTTGGTGTGATTGCCCTTCTCGGTCATGAACTTCACGAACTCCACCGCCTCCGCGGGCGCGTCGGCGCCCACCGCGATGCCACCGCCGCCGCCGAACGCCTCGGTGATCGCGCCCTTGCCGCCCTCGACCATGGGGAAGGGGAAGAAGCCCAGGTTGTCGCCGAGCCCCTTGCCCGACGACGCCTGGACGCTCGGCGCCCATTGGCCCATCAGCTCCATCGCGGCCTTGCCGTTGGACATGGTCGCCGCCTGGCCGTCAGGGGTGCCGTAGCCGGCCCCGAGGAAGCCCTTCTGGAACGGCTGCAGGTCGGCCAGCGCCTTGAGCTGCTGGCCGGCGGCGACGAAGTCGGGCTTGGTGAAGTCGTGGTCCACCCCGGCCTGTTGCAGGGCGGGCAGCCCGCCGATGCGCATGGCCAGGTAGGCCCAGTAGTAGTGGCCGGGCCACTTCTCCTTGCCGGCCAGCGCGATCGGGGTGGTCCCCGAGGCCTTCAGCTTCTTGACGGCGTCCAGGAACTGCGTCCACGTGGCGGGCGGCGCGGTGATGCCCGCCTTGGCGAAGAGCTGCTTGTTGTACCAGAAACCGACCATCCCGATGTCGGTCGGCAGCGCGTACGTCTTGCCGTCGAACTGGTAGGCCGCCAGCGACGCCTTGGTGAAGTTACCCACGACGGGAGCGACGTCGGCGGTGATGTCCTTGACCAGACCCGCGTCGATCTGTTGCTTCAGGACGCCGCCGCCCCACGTGGCGAACAGGTCAGGCGCCTTGCCCGACTGCGTGAGTGTGGTGATCTTGGCCTTGTAGGCGTCGTTCTCCAGGACGGTGAGCTTCATGGTGACGTTGGGATGCGCGGCCTCGAACTCCTTGGCCCTGGTCGCCCAGAGTGTCTTCATCGGCTCGGTGGTCGACAAATGCCACCACTCGAGCGTCACCTTCGCGGCCGAGGCCGGCTTGCCGCTCCCCGCGGGCTCCGGGGTCCCGCCACCGCCGCAGCCGGCGAGGAGTAAGGCCGTGGCGACCAGTACGAGACTGCGCCTCATAGGGTTCCCTTCTCCACTGCTGAAAGTTTCGTAAAACCCCCGATATTTTCTTTGCCCGGAGCATAAGTAGCCTGTCTGTAATGCGTCAATAGCCATCGTGGAGGCGATCCCGACTCAGGACCGAAAGTTTCGGTTAGACTCCGGCTCATGCCAGCGAAGAGGCGGGTGACGATCGCCCTGATAGCCGAGGAGGCCGGGGTCTCGATCCCCACGGTGTCCAAGGTCATCAACGGCCGTCCCGAAGTGGCCCCGGAGACTCGCCACCGCATCGAACGGCTGCTGCACGAGCACGGCTACCAGCGGCGCACCAGCCAGGACGACACGCCCTCAGGTCTGGTGGACCTGGTGTTCGCCGAGATCGAGTCGCCGTGGGCGATGGAGATCGTCCGCGGCGCCGAGTCCGCGGCCCGCGACGCGGGAGCGAGCGTCGTCATGTCGGTCCTGCACACCCACGCGGGTCCAGGGAGAGACTGGCTGGACCGGCTGGCCTCGCGGCGGACGGACGGCGTGGTCGTCGTGGCCTCCAAGCTCTCGACCGGGGTCCAGGCGCAGCTGAGCGCCCGTTCACTGCCGTTCGTGGTGGTCGATCCGGAGGGCGAGCCGGCGCCGGGCGTGGTCTCGGTGGGCGCCACCAACTGGCACGGCGGCCTGGCGGCCACCCGTCACCTCCTGGAGCTTGGCCACCGCAGAGTCGGCGTGATCAGTGGGCCGGGCGACATGCTGTGCAGCCAGGCGCGTATCGACGGCTACCGGGCGGCGCTGGAGACCGCGGGCGTCGAGGTGGACCCCACACTGATCCGCAGAGGCACCTTCCTGGTCGAGTCCGGCCATGACCAGGGCCATGCCCTGCTCTCCCTGCCCGACCCGCCGACGGCGATCTTCGCGGGCAGCGACCTCATGGCCTTCGGCGTCTTCGAGGCGGCCCGCCAGCGCGGCCTGCGCGTACCCGAAGATCTGAGCGTCGTCGGCTTCGACGACCTGCCCCTGTCGAAGTC
This sequence comes from Nonomuraea sp. NPDC050680, assembly GCF_040654555.1. Taxonomy (NCBI): domain Bacteria; kingdom Bacillati; phylum Actinomycetota; class Actinomycetes; order Streptosporangiales; family Streptosporangiaceae; genus Nonomuraea; species Nonomuraea sp. NPDC050680. The sequence continues at coordinate 1,060,874 of NZ_JBFAIF010000002.1, forward strand.
GGCCTGGCCCCCGCTCACCACGGTCCGCCAGCCGCTGCAGGAGATGGCCGCCCTGGCGACGCGCACGGTCCTGGCGATGAAGCGCGGGGAGGCCCCGGAGAGCCGGCGGGTGGAGCTGGCCACGGATCTCATCGTCCGCGAGAGCACGGCGGCGCTGGTCAAGCGCGAGGCTTGAGAGCCGACCACGCCGGTCGGCTCAGGTCGCGCGGCCCCAGCACGTGCCGGCAGCGGGCCGCGCCACTGCTGTACGTCCAGGCCGCCGTGGTTGGTCCGCGGCGGCCCGGACAGCGTTGTCAGGTCGCGAGCTGGCTGCCGTAGGCCCGCGCGACGAGCTCGGCCATCGCGCTGTGCGCGCCGAGTGCCTCGGAGTGTCCCGCGCGGACCGCCGTGGCGGCCTGCTCGACCACCTCCGCCGGAGCCTCGTGGCCGATCAGGCAGGGCGCGAGGGCCAGGCGCGTGGCGCCGGCGGCCCGCAGCCGTTCGGCCGCCACCGGCACGCCCGGATCGCTGTCGAGAGAGGCGGCGACCACGGGGAGCGTGAGCCGCGAGGCGAGCAGCACCGCGGTCGCCTGGACGGCGTGCACGGCCCGCTCGCCGCCGACCGTGCCCAGGATGATGGCGTCGACGGGGCTGGAGACGTTCAGCAGCCGGACCCGGTCGGCCCTGGCCAGGCCGCGCTCGGCCAGCCTGATGTGCAGCGCCTCGGCCAGCAGCGGGTGCGGGCCGAGCGCCTCCGTCACGACCGCGTTCGACCCGGCCGCCGCGACGGCCTTGCCGATCTCGGCGTAGACGATCGGATCGTCCCAGGTCAGCAGCGGCACCACGATCGATTCGCGCCCCGAGGGGAGCGAGTCGGCGAGATCGGTAACGCTGGTGAGGCGTACCTCGATCTGCGGGTTGTCGACGCGTACCACGGCCGCGATCTCCGCTGCCACGCCCGAGGTGCTGCCCGGCACCGCGAGGACGAGGACAGGGGCGTCCGGCGGCAGGGACGTGGGCACGGGACGGCGGTGTCGACCGCCTCCCGGCCGGGGGGAACGTTCACGTACAGGGAGGCTCACAGGCGCGCAGTTTATGCCTATAAAGGGACCTGTGTTCTGCGAAATGGCCGCGATTCAATCACAACGCCGGCCGTGTGACCGAGATCACATCGTGATAGCCACAAATCTTGACTTATACGGATAAAACGGCAAACTCAACAGCAACTAGAAACGCGTTCTAGAGCGACAGTCACGCACCGTCCCCCTAAGGACTGGGTATGAAGCCGTTCTATGTCCGCGAGTTGAGCGTGTACCCCGTCGGCCGCCGCCGTGTCTGGCTCCTGGCGATAGCCGTGCTGGCGAGTCTGATCGCCAACTTCGAGACGACGATCGCCACCATCTTGCCGTTGCTGCAGCGCGACCTGCACATGTCACTTGAGGTCTACGGGCTGATCGCGGCCGCGTCCGTACTGGTGGGCGGCTTGTCGGCGGCGTTCGGCGGCATCCTGTCCGACCGGTGGGGCCGGGTCACGATCCTGGTGCCCACGCTGACCGTCACCGCCGCCTGCAACTTCCTGCTCGCCACCGTCGACTCGGTCAGCGGGCTGTTCGTGGTCCGCTGCCTGATGCTGTTCATCGAGGGTGCCGGGATCACGATCACCGCGTCGCTCGTCCGTGACTTCTCGCCGCGCCTGGGCCGGGCGCAGGCGTTCGCGTTCTGGACCTGGGGGCCGGTCGGCGCCTCGTTCCTGGCCTCGTTCATCGCGGGCTTCACGCTGCCGATGTTCGGGAACGCCTGGCAGTCGCAGGCGATCATCATGGGCGTCGTCTCGCTGATCCTGTGCGCGGTCGTCATCTGGCAGATCGCCGAGCCGTCGGCGGCCCTGCGCGCCCAGGTCATGCGGCACGAGGAGGCGGTGGCCGCCGAGGAGAAGATCGATCCGGGCAAGGTACGGGAGTTGTTCCGGCACCCTCACCTCTGGGCCCACGTGCTCGGCAACACCGGCTGGCAGGTGCTCTACTGGACCTTCGCGATCTTCGGTCAGACGATCCTGTCCCATTCGTTCGGGATGGAGACCGCTGAGGCCAACCGCGTCGTCGCCCTGGGCATCCTGCTCAACGCGCTGGCCGTCATCGTGGTCGGCCGGATCTCCGACCGGTTGCACCTGCGCAAGCCGTTCACGGCCGTGGGCATCGTGCTGACGATCGCGGCGCTCGCCTACTTCATCGGCCTCATCGGCACGGGCGCCACGATCGGCGATGTCACGCTGGTCTACGCGGTCCTGTTCCTGGTCCTGGGCGTCGCCTACGTCCCCTGGATGGCGAACTTCTCCGAAGACGCCGAGGACGTCGACCCCCGGCTCCAGGGCGCGGCGCTGGGCCTGTGGGGCATGGTCGTCCGGGTCATGATCGTGGCGCTGCTGGTGATCTCGCCGATGGTGGTGACGGCCGGCGGATGGGGGGCCTGGCTGTGGGTGGCGCTGGCCGGCCAGGTGGTCTTCCTGCTCTCCCTCGCCGCCTTCAAGGGCTCCTGGCGCCGCCCCCGCGCCGACGAGTCACCGAAGGTCGCGGCCTGACGCCACCAGCCACAGGTACGGCACCGGCAACGCGAACAGGACACGTGCCGCCTCAGCGGGTCGGGACCACGATGGACTGCGGGTTCCCCGGGGCGTAGACGGTGATGCCCTGGGGGAGCGACTTGAGCTTGTCGATCTCGGCGCAGGCCGGGCACTTGTCGTAACCTTCCTGCCGGGCCTGGTTCGCGGCCGACTCGGCCTTGGCCTGGGCGACCCGGGCCTGGGCTTCGGAGACGGCGGCGTTGGCGGCCAGCGACCTGTCCACGGCCTGTTGCACCTCGGCCGGCAGCGTCACCTTGGCCAGGGTGAAGCGCAGGCCGGTGAAGAACTCGCCGCCCAGAGTCTGGGGCAGGTCCCTGGCCAGGGTGGCGTTGACGGCGTTCTGGACCCTGGTGATGTTCGTGTTGCTGTCCTGGGGCGGGGTCTTGGCGTCGCCGCTCTGGTCCTTGAGCGCGGTGCTCGCCAGCAGCGAGCACGAGGGGACGAGCTCGGCGCAGCGCATGGTGCCCAGCTGCCCGCGCAGCGCGTTGTCCACCACGGGCCGGACGGCCTGGCCGAAGAACGCCGCCCAGCCGTCGTCGCCCTCCCACGCGGCCCGCGATTCGTCGTTCTGGGCGCGGTACGTGCGCGTGCCGTACTTGTCGTCGAATCTCTTCAGCGTGTCGTGGTCGAGGTTGAGCGTGAAGTACAGGGTGCCCTCGATGCCCAGGTTCACGCCGTCGCTGCTCGGCACCGTCACCACGTCCACGCCGAGCGTGGTGGCCCGCTTGGCGTCGGCGGTGATCGTGTAGAAGCGCTGCTGGGCGGGATAGGGGTGGACGGAGGACCACATGCCCGTCCAGGTCAGGCCGGAGCCCGGGTCGATGACCTGGCGTACCTGGTTGTCGTCGAACCAGCCGCCGTCGCGGACGACGGCGATCTCGCCGCCTTCGGTGCTCTCCAGACCGCCGATCGCCCCGATGACGGTGGGGATCGCGAGCAGCGCGGCGAGTACAAAGATGATCGACAGGGTGATGCGCACGGAGACCTCCCGCGCGGGCGGCGGTGGCAGCCGCCGCCCGCGCCTTTCGCGGCAGGACTTGCGGAGGTACGGCCGGGGCTTCCGGCCGAAGGTAGGACGCTCAGGCTCGTTGCGGGACGTCGGTGGGGTCGGCGGCGATGTCCCGGTCGCGGGTCTCCGGCGCGATGGCCAGGCCGACGGCCGTGACGGCCAGCGCGGCCACCACGTAGAGGGAGACCGCCGTCGTGGTGCCGTACGTGGCGAACAGCTTCAGCGCGATGATCGGGGCCAGCGCGCCCCCGACGATCCCGGCGACCTGGTATCCCATGGACGCGCCGCTGTAGCGGAGCCTGGTGCTGAACAGCTCGGCGATGAAGGCGGCCTGCGGGCCGTACATCGCCGCGTGGGTGACGAGCGCGACGATCGCGGCCAGGGCGATCAGCGGGAAGGACTTGGTGTCGAGCAGCGGGAAGAAGACGAACACCCAGACCGCGGCGCCGAGCACGCCCGCGAAGTAGACGGGCCGCCTGCCGACCCGGTCCGACAGCGCGCCGAACAGCGGGATCAGCGCCAGTTGCAGCGCGGACCCGATCAACACCGCGTTGAGCCCCACCGAGCGCTCCAGCTTCAGCGGGCCGGTGAGGTAGACCAGGATGTAGGCGGTGAAGGTGTAGAAGGCCACGTCCACGCCGATGCGCGCGGTGAACGCCGACAGCAGGGCGCGCGGGTGCGTACGCAGCACCTCCAGTAGCGGCATCTTCGCCTTGGCGCCCTGCTGGGCCAGCTCCGTGAACAGCGGCGACTCCGTGACCTTCAGCCGGACCCAGAGCCCGACGAGCACGAGCACGCCCGACAGCAGGAACGGCACCCGCCAGCCCCACGACAGGAACGCCGCGTCCGACAGCGTGAACGACAGGATCGCCAGCGTCCCGGTGGCCAGCACGTATCCGGCGGGTACGCCCACCTGCGGCCAGCTGGCGTTGAAGCCGCGACGGCGGTCGTCGCCGTGCTCCAGCGACATGATGACCGCGCCGCCCCACTCGCCGCCCAGGCCCAGCCCCTGTACGAACCTGAGTGCGGCCAGCAGGACCGGCGCGAGCGCGCCGATGCTCTCGTAGCCGGGCAGCACGCCGATGAGGAACGTCGAGACGCCCATCACCAGCAGCGTCACGACCAGCACGGTCTTACGGCCGGCACGGTCGCCGAAGTGGCCGAACACGATTCCGCCGAGCGGCCTGGCCACGAACGCGACGGCGTTGGTCGTCAGGGCCAGCAGGGTCGCGTTGAGCGGGTCGAAGGTGGGGAAGAACAGCTTGCCGAAGACCAGCGTCGCCGCGGTCGTGTAGAGGAAGAAGTCGTACCACTCCAGAGAGGTGCCGATCAGGCTGGCGAGGATCACCCGCCGGGTCTGCCGCGTGGAGCCCGTCATCATCGCTCCTTCGATCAGGGAGTTCTTATCAACATAAGGATCGTTGAACAATTCGACAAGAGGTTTGTTGGATGATTTCCTGTTGACTGTGGACGACGCGGCGGACAGCCCCCTTGCGGATCTCGAACATGACCGGTCCAGGCTGGGCCGCACCAGCACTGCCGAGCGGGTGGCCGACATCCTGCGCGACCGGGTCACCGAGGGCTTCTTCGAGCCGGGTCAGCGCCTGTCCGAGGAGGCCATCGCGGACGCGCTCGGCGTGTCGCGCAACACGCTGCGCGAGGCGTTCCGGCTGCTCGGCCACGAGGGGCTGCTGGACCACCGGCTCAACAGGGGCGTGTTCGTGCGGATCCTGTCGGCCCAGGACGTCGCGGACCTTTATCGCGTACGCCGGGTGATCGAGGGCGCGGCCGTCCGGCGCCGCCCGAGCGGCCAGGAACTGGCCGTGATCAGGCAGGCCGTGGCCGACGCCGAGCGGGCCGCGGCCGACGACGACTGGCGCGGCGTGGGCACCGCCAACATCCGCTTCCACCAGGCGCTGGTGACGCTCAACCAGAGCCCCCGGCTCGACGAGACCATGCGCCAGCTCCTGGCCGAGCTGCGGCTCGTCTTCCACGTCATGAAGAATCCGCGCGCGTTCCACGAGCCGTTCGTCACCCGCAACCGCAAGCTCCTCGAGCTCCTCGAAGCCGACCGGCCGGACGAGGCCGCCGCCTTCCTCGACGCCTACCTCGACGACGCCGAGCAGCTGCTCGTGCGCGCCTACGCGCCCAACCGGTGAGGGCGCCGAGCGCCTACGCGCCCATCCGGTGGCGTTCGCCGGATCCCTGGCCCACCCGATAGCGTTCGGGCATGGCCAGGACTTTCACCCTCGACGAGGCGCGCTCGCTCATGCCGTCGGTCATCGACACCGCCGGCGAGCTGATCGCCGCCCGCGCCGACCTGGCCGAGATCGCCTTCGACCGCGAGAGCGCCGGCGTGTCCGCGCTGGGCGGCCTCCCCGAGATGAAGGCGATCGAGGCGCGCATCGAGGAGATCCTGAGCACCTGGACCGGGCAGGGCATCGAGGTGAAGGGGATCGCGCCGGTCCTCGTCGACTTTCCCGCCGTGCTCGACGGGGTGTCCGTACGCCTGTGCTGGATCGAGGGCGAGAGCGAACTGGCCTGGTATCACCGCACGGATCTGGGCTTCGCGGGCCGCCGCCCGCTGAGCTGAACACCTGTCCGGGCGGGCACAGGAATGTGTCTCACCTGTGATCAACCCGTTTCGCTCGGCCGGTATCTAACCGGACGAGTGAAGGGAACACCACCATGAGGCACACCTCAGCGACCGCCGCCCTCCTCGCGACGGCGGTCATCGGCGGGCTGGGGATCACTCCCCCCGCCGCGCACGCCCAAGCAGGCCCTTCCCAGGTCCGGGCGGCCTGGATCAAGACCTGCACCGACAAGAAGAACGACACCACCTACCCCTGCGGCCACTGGCAGCTGATCACGCGTGACGGCGGGAAACTCACCGTCAAGGACGCAGCCGCCACCGAGATCGACGGCAAGGGCAGGAAGCTCGACGACCCCGGCCTGTTCGCCATCAGCGGCGACGGCCGCGTGATCGCCTACGAGCGGGCCCGCGACCACCGCATCGTCGTACGGCAGGCGGCGGGCGGACCGGTCAAGGTGCTGGCGGCGTCCTTGGTGCCCAAGCGGTACGGGACGAGCCCGCTCAGCCTGTACCTGTCGCCCCAGGGGGAAAAGCTGCTGGTCGACTCCACCGACGACAAGGAGCGCGTCCCCGCCAAGGTGGTCACGATCGCTACCGGCAAGATCGTCGAGCTGCCCGCCAAGGACTCGATGAGCGGCTTCAGCGGCGACGGGGGCGAGGTACTGGCCCAGCGCTTCAGGAGCGACAACACCTCCGCGCTGATCGCGTACCGGGCCGACGGCACCTCGATCAAGCGCACGCCGTCGCAGGTCGTGGCGAACTCCGCCATCACCGCGCTGGCCGCGGACGGCAAGACCGTCGCGGTGATCATCGCCGGTGACGAGGAGGCCAAGAAGGCCCCTCGGCTGCGGATCTACGACCTGGAGACCGGGGACCTCTCCGCGGGCGTGGATCTGGCGCTGAAGCCGGCGCAGACGCCGTACCTCGCCCGGTGGAGCGCGGACGGGCGGCTCACGGTGCTCGTGCAGACAGGTGACGAAGGCTCGACGGCGGTGGTACGGGAGTTCACCGTCGACACGAAGAGCGGCGCCGCCACGCAGACGGACAAGTACTCGATCAGCAAGACCAGGTACGCCTTCAGAGTGGCAGGGGAGTGACGACCATGAAGATCAGGATCGCCGTGGCGATCGCGGCAGGGCTGGCCGCCCTGGTGACCGCACCTCAGGCCGCCCAGGCCATGCCACACGACCACCACGACGGCATCCGCTACGCCTCGGTCAAGGGCTGCACGGTCAAGGGCGAGCAGCGGCCGTGCGGCGAGTGGCGGCTGATGATGCACAGCGGGGAGAAGGGCTCCCTGCCCGACGCCGAGACCATCGCCCGCGAAGCGAACGGCAAGTCCTCGCACACCCAGGTCGCGCCCATCGCCGTCAGCGGTAATGGCCGGCGCGTCGCGTACTTCACCAAGTCCGGGCGGCTGGCCGTACGGACCATGGGGGGCGGGGTGAAGCTCTTCGCCAAGGACGCGCTGCCACGCGTGGCCCAGTACGACGTGACGTTCCAGCTCTCCGACGACGGCGGCCGGCTCGCGGCCGTCTTCGCCACCAACAAGGCGGTGAAGACGCGGATCTTCGACACGGCCACCGGCGCCCTGCTCGGCTCGACGCCCGGCCACCAGACGCTGCTCGGCTTCAGCGCCGACGGCGGCGAACTGCTGACCGAGGTCTCCGCCGACGAGTCCGTCACGGACCTGATCGCCTACGGCGAGTCCGGCGAGCAGCTGTACCGGGTCACGCCGCCGCAGATCGTCGCCTCGAACTCCCCGTCGGCCCTGGCGGCCGACGGCCGGACGACCGCGAACGTCGTCATGGGCGGCGCCAAGTCCCGGCTCGTCCTGTACGACATGCAGAACGACCAGGTCATCGCCAAGCGGAAGGTCAAGCTGCCGGCCGGCGACCTCCACATGATCGACTGGACCGGCGAGCGGCAGGTCACGCTGCACCTCGTGCAGTACCCCGACGGCAAGGCGAACAAGATGACGATCGTCCAGATCGACACCGACTCCGGGGCCGTCAAGGTCCGGGATCACTACTCGCTCCTGAAGGACAGCTACGTCTTCGCGGCCTGCGGCGGCTGAGCTCTCGTCAGGTTCGACGCGGTACGGCGGGGCTGGGGGAGCCCCGCCGTTTCCGTGTCTTCGGGCATACGCTGCTGGCGTGGCGGTTCACTCGACCAAAGCGATGGCGGCTCGAGCCGTGGACCTGTGCGTCGCGCTGCTGCACGAGGAGCCGTCGGCGGAGTCGGTCGCGCGCGTGCTGCGCGACCACGGCGAAACCGGCGACCTGGACCTGGGCGAGGCCGACCTGGCGGCGATGCGGGCGGCGGCGGAGCGGCTGGTCACCGTCTTCGCCGCGGCCGGCCCCGACGTGGCGGCCGCCCGGCTGAACGATCTTCTGGCGACGGCCGCGTGGGCGCCCCGCCTGACGAACCACGGGGCCACGACTCCGTGGCACCTGCACGTGGACGGCGACGACTACGCGCCGTGGGGGGAGTGGTTCCTGGCCTCGTCGGCCCTGGCGCTGGCCGTCCTGCTGGCCGATCACCAGCGCGTGCCGGGCGGGCTGTGCGCCTCCATCACCTGCCGCCGGCCGTACCTGGACCTGGGGGGCGGCAGCCCGCGGCGCTGCTGCAGCACCCGCTGCGCCACCCGCGAACGCGTCGCCGCCCACCGCGGCCGCACCTGACCGCCCTCAGCGGCAACCGGGCACATCGGTCACCGATCCGGTAGCAAGCGCCACAAAAGGGCAGCGCGGTAACAGGCGTGACGGGCGGGGATACCCGATACTGGAGCCGTGGGGATCGGCGGCCTGCGTGGCCGCCCCGGTCTGTACGGGCTGCGTGCCGTACAGACCGGGCGGGTGGGACGACGAGCCGTGGGGGCGGGCGGGGCGGGCGCGGGCGGGCCGGCGGGCGGGCGAAAAACAAAAAT